>NZ_MUIZ01000010.1 GCF_002154895.1 Lactococcus petauri
TGACAGTTGGTATACAAGAAGTTAACTTCTCGCATATAGTCATTCTACTTTATTCAGTTTTCAAAGGTCTATCGCTCTCGTAAGAGATACGCTCTCTCGCGACAACTATTATATTCTATCAAACTCAATTTGTTCTGTCAAGAATAAACTGTGATTTTTCTCCCTTTTTTTTACACTCGTTCGGAAAACCCCGCCGTTGTCACGTTCACAGACTATAAAAAAACCAGACACTTTGGGGTCTGGTTTCTTGTTTTTTTATTAAAAGAGGTCTTCAAAGAGACTTAATTGATTATCTTCTGGCATTCCTTGGAGGATTCCCATAGATTTCATATTGTCAACAACTGTTTGTGATACGCCCCCTCGTTTACGAAGTTCCATAATACTCAAGAACTCTCCTTCTTTACGGGCTTCAACAAGTTGTTTTGCAACGTTTTCTCCCAAGCTATCCATTGTGATAAATGGCGGAATCAATGTATCGCCATCGATAACAAATTCTGTAGCTTCACTGCGGTAAAGGTCAATTTTACCAAATTTATAGCCACGTTCAAGCATTTCGTTACAAAGCTCAAGCGTTGTCATTAAAGATACCTCAGTGTTTGTTGCATCGAAACCTTTATCACGAATCTCCTTCATCTTCGCCTTGACTGCATCTAAACCTGCTCCCATCGTTGCAACATCAAATGTTGTTGCACGAATAGAAAACCATGCACAATAGTAAAGAATTGGCTTATGTACCTTGAAATAAGCAACACGAAGAGCCATCATAATATAGGCAGCAGCATGGGCTTTCGGGAACATATATTTGATTTTCGAACAAGATTCAATATACCAATCTGGGACACCATGCTCACGCATCGCATTAACATAGGTTTCTCTTTCTTCTGCCCCAATCTTGCTCCACATCCCTTTACGCACTCGTTCCATAATATTAAAGGCCATGGATTCGTCTAAACCAGCATGTATCAAGTAAACCATAATATCATCCCGACAACCGATAACGCTGGACAAGTCAGCAATTCCTGAGCGAATCAATTCTTGGGCATTACCTGCCCATACGTCCGTCCCATGTGAAAGTCCTGAAATTTGCAGTAAATCCGCAAAAGTTTTAGGTTTAGCTTCAGCAATCATGTTCATTGAAGTGAAGGTCCCCATCTCAGGAATACCTAGCGTACCAAGTTTTGCGCCTAGTTGCTCCTCCGTAATCCCCAACGATTCTGTGCCTGTAAAGAGTTTCATTACTTCCTCATCGTCCATGGGAATATCTTGTGGGACAATCCCCGATAAACTTTGGAGTTTTCGAATCATCGTCGGATCATCATGTCCAAGAATATCAAGTTTTAAGATGTTATCATGAATCGCATGGAAATCAAAGTGGGTAGTTTGCCATTCCGCACGCACATCATCAGCTGGATATTGTACAGGTGTAAAATCATAGACATCCATATAGTTTGGAATAACGATAATCCCGCCCGGGTGTTGTCCAGTTGTACGTTTAACACCTGTTGAAGTCATGGCTAAACGATCAATTTCAGCATTGCTATAAAACTGATTGTAATCTCGTTCATAACCTTTGACAAAACCAAAGGCTGTTTTTTCGGCTACCGTACCAATTGTTCCCGCACGAAAAGCATAGTCTTCTCCAAAAATATCACGGACATCCAAATGGGCCAAAGGCTGATCATCTCCCGAGAAGTTCAAGTCAATATCGGGTACTTTGTCACCTTTGAACCCAAGGAAAGTTTCAAAGGGAATATCATGACCATCTTTTACCAACTTATGTCCGCATTTTGGGCAGTTTTTATCAGGCATATCATAACCTGAGCCGTAGCTCCCATCATCATAACATTCAAAATATTGACATTCCGGGCAGCGATAATGCGGTGCGAGAGGATTAACCTCGGTAATACCAATCATTGTAGCTACAAGTGATGAACCCACTGATCCACGAGAACCTACTATATAACCACGTTCATTTGAACGCCGTACAAGCTCTTGCGAAATAATATAAACCACGGAGAAGCCATTCCCAATAATAGAACGTAACTCTTTTTCCAAACGCGCATCTACAATATCTGGCAAAGGATTGCCATACCACTCGTGCGCTTTCTCATAAGTCAAACGCGTGATGCGCTCCTCAGAACTTTCTCCACCTTCAAAGGTCATTTTCGGGGTATAAAGATCATCTCTTACAGGTGTTAATTCTTCAAACCGCTCTGCCATTTCTTGCGTATTGGTGATAACAATTTCACGCGCTGTGGCTTCGTCTAAGAAGCTAAATTCGTCCAACATTTCATCTGTCGTACGGAAATGCGCTTCGGGTAAAGGTAGAGGTTTTGCATGCTCCCCTCTTCCTTGATTCCAGTTGATTTCTGCCCCTTGACCCAGCGAACGTATAATAATCTCACGATTTATCGCATCTTCTGGGTTAAGGTAATGAGCATCACCAGTAGCTAAGACCGGTTTGCCTAACTTCTTGCCGAGCTTAATCAAGTCTTTCAGCGTTTGTTGCAGCTCTTTCTCACTCTTAAAATTACCCCCGACAACAAGAGATTGATACAGCGCTGGCGGCATAACTTCAATAAAGTCATAAAACTTGGCAATTTCTAAAGCTTCTTCAAAGGTTTTATTGGTTATTGCATCGAAAACTTCGCCTGATTTGCAGGCTGAGCCAACAATGATGCCTTCTCTATGTTCTTGCAAAACGGAACGCGGAATACGTGGTACACCAGCAAGATACTTAACATTAGAATAACTTACAAGTTTAAATAAATTCTTCAAACCTGCTTGTGTTTGAGCATAAAGTGTAACGTGTTTTGGACGGACTTTCTTATAAGAATCTTCCGCTACGAGTTTGTCGTTCAAGTCAAGCAGTGATGTCCAGCCAAAACGATCGCGAACTTCATTAAGGAAGACAAACAATAAACGTCCCGTCGCTTCCGCATCATAATTGGCCATGTGGTGATGCTCTAAACCAATCTGAAACTTTTTCGTCAATTGTCCCAAACCAAAACGCTTCATCTCTGGGTACAGATTACGAGCGAATTCTAAAGTATCCACTACAGGTTGCTTAATGATAGGCAAGCCATTTCGCTGATAATTCATATTCATAAAGCCTACGTCAAAAGTAGCATTATGGGCTACCAAGATACTGCCTTGACAAAATTCTTGAAAGGCTTTTAAAACATCATATAGAGGCTTCGCATTTTTTAAATGATCCTGTGTAATACCTGTTAATTCTGTTGTAAAATCACTAATGGCATAACCAGGGTTAATAAACTCATCAAACTCGCCGATAGGATTTCCCTTATGCATCTTCGTTCCGGCAATTTGAATCAAGTCATTATGTACAGCAGATAGTCCTGTCGTTTCCACGTCAAAGACAACATAAGTTGACTCATACATGTTGACATCTTCTTCATTAAATACAATAGGAATCTTGTCTTCTACCAGATTTGCCTCTACACCATAGATAATCTTTACACCATGTTTCTTACCGGCTTGGTGAGCTTCAGGATAAGCTTGAAGACCCGCATGGTCTGTAATGGCAATTGCTTTATGACCAAATTTCGCAGCTTGAGCAACAAGCTTACTTGCAGGAGGCATCGCATCCATGGTTGACATATTCGTATGGCTATGAAATTCCACACGTTTATCTCCTTCAGCCGCCTTATCTTCCCGCACTCTTTGTGTCGGTATTTCTTGTAAGTCACTCATCTGGAGAACAAGATCTTTTTTATAGTCATCATGCTGCACTGTGCCGCGTACCCGCGCCCAAATGCCTGTAAGCTGCTTAGCCACAGCAATTTCTTCATCACCACGAACCCATTTTGAGATATAAAAGCTGGATGTATAATCCGTCATTTCAATCTCTAACAGATGGCTAATATTTCCTGTCTTGCGTGATTTAATCTCGCGCAGCTCACTCTTGAAGATATAACCTTCAAACACCAAAGCACCATGAGTAGAAAATTCACTGACCGAACGCATCGGTGTGATTGGCTCAGAATTCTTAATTTCACGCCCTATCTGAATTTTATCTGATTTTACAGCACTAATTTGTGCCGCAACTCGACTACAATCTTCTTTTTTAGCAATCTCAACGACATCATTTGCGGTCATGACTAGATCGTCTTTATAAACATCATGTGCAATATTTCCACGCACACGCAGCCAAATGCCTTGTTCAAATTGAATCGCACCATCTTCACTTGTATTGGCCGCTTTGACTTTCTCAACAATCGCGTCAAATTGAGCTATCTCATTGTCTTTGCGCCCCCATTTAACAACTTGGAAGATGGAAGTTTCATCCGCAATCTTCATCTCCAAAACATGATTGACTTTTCCTGTACCATTGCTGGCAAACTCACGATGATGCGCATCAAAGACATAACCTTCAAAAACAACGCCACTTCCCTCGCCAGCGATAAAGCTCATCGAAGTCACGGGACTTGTGCCGTTAATTTTACGTCCAAATGAAATTCCTTCTGACAAGGCTGTATCAATTTTTTCAGGAGCTTTTTCGGTTTTGGCACTAGCTTCATCTGTGCGTTGCTTTTTGAGTTCACTTATCTGCTGTTGCGAGGCTGACTCTGCAGCCAGCATGTTAAGCACTTTACGCTCATGTGCCTCTCGTTTTTCCAAGGTTAACTTTTCGTCAACAACAGGGCGAATAGTAAGTGCTCCAAAGCCAAAATCCTTTAACTTTTCTTCTAAGATAGGGAAGTCTTTTTTTACAAAATGATCCAACTGAGGATTATCTTCGACCAAAAGATTGATCTGAACGCCTCGTTGCTCTATCTGATTTTTTTTAAAGATATTCGCAAAAGCTGTATCTGCTAATTCTGGTAAAGTCAATGCAAGCTGATAATAATCGTTAAGCATCGCCTCATCAAATTCAGGTTGGTCCACTGTTATCGAAAGTTCCGTCTCAGCGATAGTTGAAAAAGCAGACTCAATCAATCCAGACAAAACCTTCCACTGTTCAACTGGCAATATTTTCTCAAATTTTAATTGGAATTTCCAAAGCTTCCGTTCCGTATGTACTTCGACATTTTCAATTTCTCCACTGGAAAAAAGAGCCGATTCGCGAATTTGGTTTGGCATTTTTATTTGATCCATCAGTTTTTCAAAAAGATTTTCCATTTTTTCTCCGCATATCTCTATTTTTTCTGTATCCTCCATTATAACAAAAAAGCAACATCTGTGCTTTTTATCGGAAATTATTATGAAATTAAAAAGGCTGAAAGTGGTTTTATCTTTTTTTATTAATAAGATAAAAATAACTATTATAACAAAGGGAATAAGCAATAAAGGCTGGTTTAAATGTCATAAGACATATTTTTTCTTTCTAATTCAACCCCTTGCTTCCATTTATTACTCTTCAATATGACCATTTAGTTAAGGTTACCTCACTGCCATTATATTGGAATTATAAGAAAAAAGTAATGTTAAAATCCCAAAATATATTTGGCAAGGACTAGGTTATTGATATCATCAATACATACAAAAAAATCGAGATAATTTCAATCTCGATTTTTTTTGTATGTATTCTTCTCTTGGCTTTTGTATCCAAATTTTAACTTTAAAAATTCTCGACTTAATATCATTGCCCCCGCAAGGTAAAAAATAACAAGATAAAATCCATTATTAGCAAATGAGCAAACAAAGAAAGCTAAAGGTGCAAGTATTGCAACTAGCCAACCAAATAAATCAACTAATTTTGAAATAATCATTAAAGAGAATAAGTCAATCTTTCCTATAGAGAGTACAGCAATAGCTATTTGCATAGCAAAACTCCCAATAACTGTCGTAATGAAAACAAAAGCTACATTTTCTATTGTTTTGGGGTAAAAACCAACACTCCGGAAAATATCAAAACGTAAAGGAAGAAATATTTCATCTGGCAGTCTTTCCCAGAGTATTAGGGTAATCGCGAGGTAGAAAAATATTATTCCAAGTATTCCCCAAGCGTATCTTTTCTTATTTAAAAGATTACTAATCATTTTTTATTATCCTTATAAAAAGAAAGGCAATTAAATCAAATCAATCAATCTTCATAACTCTTCTTGGCATATAATATCCAACTTAGGGAAAACCCAAAAGAAAGAAAAATTAATCCGCCATCACGTATTATTACTGGTAGATTAAAAGAAATAATCACTGCTAAATACAAACAAACAGCTACCAAAAGTGGGATTCGCAGCTTCAGTGGCAAGCTTATATTCCAGCTCTTGCTTTCAAGATTCATTTTACCCATCCAGTAAAAACTAAAGAAAGCGAAGAAACTAAAAAATATGAAAAAAAGCATCAAAATTTTTAATTAGTCCTAAAAAACCTAAACTTCCCCAAAATGGTTTTACTTTTTTTAAGAACATTTCAATTCCCTTCTTGCAAATAAACAATCTTTCCTGAAAATTCGCCTTGAATCTTTAAGTCATCTTTATCGCTCAACCTCAAAGGCTGCTTGTTTTCTAACACTTTTTCTGTTTCTCCTATACGAACAACTGCTTCACCTTCAGAAATATCTGCTTGTAAAATACCTGGAGAATTAAATTGCTTCTTGATGTTGGTAGTTCCTTTAAAATCAGAAACAGACAATTCGGTTTTATCCTTACTTTAATGGTAATAGTATTTTTGAGCTGTGTAATTAGGAGTAAATTTTCCTATGCTAAATTCAATCTTCTGACCAAAATTCATCAACAGCAAAATGAAGACTGAAAAGACAAGAATTGAACCAGCTAAGAAAAACCATATCTTCCATCTCTTATGTTGCATCATAAAATTCTCCATGTATAAATTTAAAAAATACTAGATTACTTGAAAGCATTAAGCTTTCGCTCTAGGACAACAAAAAGTATTCCAAAGATAAGAGCGGGGAGAGCAAAACTCAAAAAGTCAATAGCTAGAGTGTCAGGAAAATCAAAACCAGACACAAGCATGTGGTTGAAAAGCTGACTGAAAAAATGGGTGAGCAATAAAAATGATAAAAAAATTAACTTTAGGATGTCAATTTTCCGAGGTCCAAGCATAAAAACTGCTAATAAGAAAAGACCAGAAATGGCTAGACTTAATAATTCTGTCGTCAGATTGAGGGGAAATTCGAGGAAAGCCACAAGCCCCCATTGCACAAATCTCCTCAAAAAATTGGTGCCTAGCATAAATGCTAAACCTGAGAAAAATAATTTCATAATGTTACGCCTCACCTTTTAGATATTATAAGTTCTTTTTAAAGAGCTTATGAAGGAATGATTTTATTTTGCCCTTATAAAGGACAATTAACAGCAAAATAATAAAGCCGATCGTTACTATTAAGCCATAAAGTTATTATTTTATTTAATTTCATCACCTTAATACACCTAATAGTAAATCCATTCTTTAGTACAAAAATAGACGTTACCGCTTTTTCATTATTTTAGAAATGAGTCCTGCAATAAAAATTACTAGCCCAATTACAAGAGCCAGGAAAATAATAAAAATAATGCTAGCTATATTCAATTGTGATTAACCTCCGCACTTTCCCAAAAGAGATTTATTTTTAAGTTTTACCTACCAAAAGGTGGAAATAAACAAAATATTTCCCAGATAAAGGCAAGAATTGTTTTACGTATTTTGCGCCGCTTTGCAAGCCTTTCAGTATTAACTTTACTTTTTCTCATGATAATCCTTGCTTAATTTCTTAATAGAATAAGAAGAACTTCGTCTAAATATACTTTCACTCTTAATATTTTGTTAAATTACTTAAAGAAATTGTAACATAATCTTTTTCTTTCAAGAAAAGATATAAAAAAGATTGAGACAATTCCAATCTCAATCTTTTTATTTATACTTTAAAAACTTACCAGATAAGTTTTAGAGGCTTAATCTGTGATATCTTATTTCGTCAAAATCTCAATCGTATTGACAAGTTCTTCTTTATTGATTTCAACAACTTCGCCTGTTGCACGAATTTTAACTTCAACGATGCCTTCACTTGCTTTTTTACCGATCGTTACGCGAACAGGTAAGCCAATCAAATCACTGTCTGCGAATTTAACTCCTGCACGTTCATTGCGGTCATCCACAAGAACTTGATAGCCTTTACCACGAAGGGCAGTTTCTAGTTCAGCTGTTACAGCCATTGCTTCTTCATCTTTTGTATTGACTGGTACCAAGTGGATATCAAATGGTGCAAGTTCCTTAGGGAAGTTGATTGACCAGCTGAATTTGTACTCTTCACGTGGTGTTTTCTCTACGTAAATGCGGGCAAATTGTTCAAGAATTGCTGAAAGTAAACGGCTCACGCCGATACCATAACAACCCATAACGATCGGCACTGCCTTACCATTTTTGTCAAGAACGTTAGCGCCCATTGAATCTGAGTAGCGTGTGCCTAATTTAAAGATGTGTCCAATCTCAATACCACGCGCAAACTTAAGTGTGCCACGTCCGTCAGGAGACATTTCGCCTTCGTTAACCGTACGTAAATCAACAAATTCGTCTACTTCAAAGTCACGACCAAAATTAGCATTACGATAGTGGAAACCATCTTCATTTGCTCCGATGATAGCATTCTTAACCGCTTGAACTTCACGGTCAGCAATAATCTTAACGTCTTTCAAACCGATAGGACCAAGTGAACCAAAGTGAGCACCAGCTAAGTTTTCAACATCTGCTTCTGTGGCAGGTTCGACAGAACTTGCACCTAAGTAGTTTTGGAGTTTGACTTCATTCAACTCATCATTACCGTGCATCAGTACTACAACTAACTCTTCATCAGCACGGAAAACAAGTGTTTTAATCGTTTCAGCAACGTCAGCTTCTAAAAAGGCAGCAACTTCATCGATTGTCTTCGCGTCAGGTGTTGCAACTTTTTCAAGCTCTAAAGTTTCCGTATAGCTAGCGATATTTTCAAACTTGTTTGTTGCCATTTCCAAGTTAGCAGAATAGTCACCACCATCAGCATAAACGACTGTGTCTTCACCTGCAACAAGCCATTTGGCAAGTTCTTCTTGGATTTGCTCAATGACTGTGTTTGGAATTTCGTCAATTGATTCAATAGAATTTCCAAGAACCAACCATTTTTCCAGATCCGTGCGATCAGCTGTGATAGCCATAAACTCTTGACTATCTTTACCGCCCATTGCACCACCGTCACCAATGATTGCTTTGAAATCAAGACCCGCACGACTAAAGATTTTTTCATAAGCACGCTTGTAGTCGTTGTAAGTTTCATCAAGACTTTCATAGTCCGCATGGAAACTATAACCGTCTTTCATGATGAATTCACGACCGCGGAGCAACCCATAACGTGGACGTTTTTCATCACGATATTTCGATTGGATTTGGTAAACGTTTAAAGGAAGTTTTTTATATGAAGTAACTTCATCACGTACCAGCGCCGTCATTGTTTCTTCATGTGTAGGACCTAGGATAAAGTCGGAATGATCGCGGTTTTTCAACTTGTAGAGATCTTCCCCATAAGTATCGTAACGTCCTGATTCACGCCAGAGATCTGCTGTCAAAAGTGCAGGAGCCAAGAGTTCTACTGCACCGATTTCTTCAAATTCTTCGCGCATGATTGTTTTAAGTTTTTCAAGCACACGATTTGCCAATGGCAAGTAAGCGTAAATACCTGCAGAGATTTGACGGACATATCCCGCACGAACTAAAAGAGCATGTGAGATAACTTGTGCATCGCTTGGCATTTCGCGAAGCGTTGGTATAAGCATTTTTGATTGTTTCATATTTTATTCCTTAAATTTTTCGTTTCTTATCTAATAAAGGCTCGGAGGATATCATTCCAAGTCACAGCAATCATCAAGACCACCATGAAGACAAGACCAACAAGTGTTAAGATTCCTTCTTTTTCTTGTGAAAGTGGTTTGCCTCGTAGGGCCTCAACAATATTGAGGACAATTTTCCCTCCGTCAAGGACGGGGATTGGGATTAAATTTACGATTCCCAGATTAATTGAGAGCATGGCAAGTAAAGCGATAACAGATAATAGGCCTTCTCGGGCTGCTTGCCCACTTAAATCATAAATGGCAACGGGTCCACCAAGTTTATCAAGACTTGGCTGTGCAATGAGGTTACCTAATGCTTTAAATATCAACGTTGTTGCGTTAGCAGCCTGAGTAAAGCCACCCGTTAGCTTATCTAAAAAGCCAGTTTTGATTGTTTGAGTGATACCAATGCGGTATCTTCCGTCAATTTTTTCTGGCTTGAGCTCCAGTGTCTTCGTCGCACCTGCACGTTCGATATCCAGCTTGATTTCACTGCCATCATTTGCACCGATCCTTTGGACAACTTCTTCCCAGTTATTGGTTTTTTCACCATTGACTGCTTGGATTTTATCCTTTGACTGTAAACCTGCCGAATAAGCAGGGGTGCCAGATTGGACTTGTCCGATTTGATTTGTATTAGAAGGTACACCACCTTGCATAAAAGTGATGATAATAAAAGCTATAATCCCTAAAATAAAGTTATTTAAAGGACCAGCAAAATTTGTTAAAATCTTGCCGAGAACGCTGGCACTTTGATATTGTACGTCTCGTGGAGCGATACGAAGTTCCGTGCCATCCGCTTCGATAATTGTTGCATCATGGTCAACTGAATAACGTTTTGTTTCACCAAAAACTTCTCCTTCGATGAAAAGTGCTTCTTCAAAATCGTATTCAGTGACCAGCATGGGGACACTATTTTCCAAAGTCACCCGCTCAGAAAGATTAATTTTAACCACCTGATTTTCAACAATCATCAAAGATGCCGGGGTTCCTTTTTTTATTTCCGTTGTATCATCGCCCCAGCCCGCCATACGGACATAACCTCCAAGAGGAAGTATACGAATGCTATAAAACGTGCCATCTTTGGCTTGATGTGCAAAAATTTTGGGGCCCATTCCAATGGAAAACTCGCGGACTAAAATCCCCGCGCGCTTGGCAAAGAATAGATGACCATACTCATGTACAACAACAATAATACCAAAGACAATGATAAATGTTACCAATGTTTGAATCAATAAAGATCCTCCCTTAATCTTCTAGCTTTTCATCAGCTTGTGAGCGAATAACTTTAAAGGTTTATTTATTTCTTATTTTCTTTGAAATAAAACCCTCCTTAACACTCTATTTTACCTAAAGCGTAATAAAATGTGAAGTGAGAGTATTTTTATTTCGTATTATTTTACCTCAAGGCTTAGAACAAGCCTAATAAATGCATAATTGGGAAGACAAAGATTAAATTATCAAAGCGATCAAGCACGCCTCCATGTCCCGGTAAAAGTTTCCCTGAATCTTTTACCCCATAATGACGTTTGATGCTTGACTCTACCAAGTCACCAATTTGTCCTACGATAGAAAAGACAATGGTAAAGAGAACAAGTTTTACGAAGCCGATTTGAGGCAAGTCATTTTTATAAAAAATAAACATCAAAATTGCAACGACTACTGCAGATAATATACCTCCAATAGAACCTTCTACCGTCTTATTTGGTGAAACATCGGGGATTAATTTTCGTTTCCCAATTGATTTCCCGACAAAGTATGCCCCAATATCTGTAGACCAAACAATAAATAAGGCCAAGAAGACGACAGCTAATCCACTTTCACGTGCCAAGAGTAAGCTTTGAAAGCCAATACCTACATAAAAGGCTGAGAGAAAAGGAAAGCCAATATCTTCGAAACTATATGAACCTTTGGAAAAAACCATAGCGGTCAACATACCAAATAAACAAAGCATGAAGAGAAGAGTACTTCCTTCAACATCCATGCCAAAGAAATATTTTCCAATCGGCAAAGCCAAGCATAAGGCCGCCATAGTTGATAATATTCCTTCAAAAGACATCAATTGTAGTTTGTGCATCTTGAACAGTTCATTCATCGCTATAATAACCAACAATGCTATTAAAATTTGAAAATAGGCACCGCCTGCCAACATTAGGCCAATAAAAACGGCTCCTCCGATAATAGCAGTGATTATACGCTTTATCATTTTACTCCTCCATATCTGCGATCACGTTTTTGAAACTCTAAAATAGCAGCATCTAAAGCTGCTTCATCAAAATCTGGCCAAGCTACGTCTGTAAAATAAAGCTCACTGTAGGCAGCCTGCCAAGGTAAAAAGTTAGACAAACGTAATTCCCCTGATGTTCGGACAATCAAATCAGGATCCCGTAAATCTTCAGGTAAAATTGCTGTCTGTAAATGAGCAGAAAGTTCTTCTTCTGTAATTTCCGCCAAATCTTTGCCACTTTTTGCCAACTCTTGAACAGCCAAAAGGATATCCCGACGTCCGCCATAATTCATGGCAAAGTTAAGAATCATTCCTGTATTATTGGCTGTTTCAGCAGATGCACGGTCAATTGAATTTAAAGTTGCTTTCGGTAAACCTTCGCGCTCGCCAATCATCCGAATTTGGATATTTTCTTCATTAAGAATTGGAAGATATTTACTGTAAAAATCAATGGGCAAACTCATGATAAACTTGACCTCATCCATAGGACGAGACCAGTTTTCTGTCGAAAAAGCATAAACAGTCATTACCTTTACACCACGTCTTTGTCCGTGAATAGCTGCCGTCTTTAGGGCATCCATTCCGGCCTTATGCCCAAAAATTCTTGGTTTCCCTTGACTTTTAGCCCAACGGCCATTTCCATCCATAATTATTCCAATATGCCGTGGCACTGGAATTTGCTCTTGCGAGTTATTTTTTAAGTTATTAAACATAGCACCTCACAGTTAGTACTCCCATTTTATCATATTTTGGATAAAAACACAGGTAAATTCGATACATTTTGCTCTGAAGTCACTGCAGCAATGGCTCTCTAAAGAGAAAAAGACCTGTTTTTTACAATACAATCACGGTGTTTTCGAAAAATAAAAAACCTATCACGAGTGATAGGCTTTTAAACTTATCTTTTACTGCTTATTCTTCGATTGGGTTATCTTCTTTTTTAGTTTCTTCAACAACTGTTGTTTCAGAAACTGTTGGTGCTGCAGCAGTATTGTTTTTTACTGTTTTAACAGCTGCACGATCAAAAGTTAAAATAACGCCTTCACAATCTAATTCGATCGTTGCATCAGCTTCATTCATACCACTCAAGACACCGTGTAAACCACCAATAGTTACGATTTCTGCGCCAATAACCATTGAGTTCAATTGTTCTTGACGTTGTTGTTGAGCTTTCTTTTGGCTACGGTTCATGAAGAACATCATCCCACCTACAACAACAACCATAAAGATCAAAGACATAACATTCATTTATTAAATTCTCCTTTAAAACATTGATTATCCACAGACAATAGGACTATTATAGCACATTTTGTAAGGGCTGTCTATAAATACTTGGACGCTTCACGCAAAGACAAATTTGCAAGTTTTTCTTCATTTTCTGAAAGAAAGTGGGCGACCCATTTTGGATGCGTCTTCGAATAATCTCTTAAAGCCCAGCCGATAGCCTTATTAATAAAAAATTCCTTTGACCCCAGATTATTTCGAATTACGGAGGACAGGAGTTCTGTATCTGTGGCTTCTTTAAAACCAAGCTGACAATCAATTGCGATACGACGAATCCAAAAATTTTCATCTATTGACCAATTCAAAATATCTTGTGATTTTATCTTTCCACTAAGCAAGAGAATGCCCACCAACTCATCCAAACTATCCACTGTTTCCCACCAAGATTTTGTCGTTGCTAGCTGATAAATTTGGGGTAAATCTGTAGTCTTTAGATACTTCTTCATTTTTCGAAGATAGTCACATGCCAAATATTGAAATTCTCTTTCTTCTTCTGACCACAAACGATCAACAAGTTGCCAATCGATTATCTTTTCTTCAGCTTTTTCCTTTAAGAAACTTTTTGATAACTCGCGACGAACCGGTGTTGAAAGCCCTAAAAATTTAAACTGGTTGCGCAAATAAGCTTCTTGCTTCTTTGCCTTTTCTGTATCAGCATGGGCCTGAAAGTCTTCTATGATTTTCATTTATGATAGGCACTCCCTCTATTTATCATTTGTGCGCGATAAATTTGCTCAATAAGCACAAGCCGCATTAATTGATGGGGTAAAGTAAAACGCCCAAAAGATAGTTGTAAATCACTTCGTTTATAAACAGCATCAGATAGCCCCAGAGATCCTCCAATAACTAAAACTAAGTGACGCGTACCATAAATTTCACAGTTCTTCACAAATTCGGCCAGATTCTCACTGGACATTAGCTTGCCTTGAATGGCAAGAACTGCCAACTTATCCCCATCATCAATTCGAGCCAATATTTTTTCACCTTCTCGATTTTTTACTGCTTCTTTTTCCTTGTCTGAAGCATTGTCGGGAATTTTTTCATCCGGCAACTCAATAATTTCCACAGGATTCATCGTGCGCATACGCTTTTGGTATTCGGCTATACCATCCTTGAGATACTTTTCTTTAAGCTTTCCTACAACAATTAATTTTATCTTCATTCTTCTATTTTATCTTTTTCCCCAGTTGAAAGCAAAATGAAAGCTAGATTTATCAACATTTTTCACAACTTATCCACATTCTTGTGGAAAAGCTGTGAATTTTATTCACTTGTTCACAATTATTATTGAGTTTTACACAGAAGTGTGGAAAACTTCTTTTTCTATTTCCATTTTAGTGGCTTTTAAGGTATTATATAAATGTGAGTATCCCGCAATTATAAGTATTATATTAAAGATTATTTAAGGAATGTACATTATACTTGTGTATAAATATTTCTTACTGGAAAAGGAGATTCTTGTACTATGGCAAAAAAAAATATCGCCTCATTACTTATTACAGGCGTAGCCGGGGGTGCTATCGCTCTTGGAGGTAGTGCTATCTACCAAAATATGACCAACACGCCGTCATCTAACAACACTTCGGACAATTCTGTAAGTACAGTTAACGTCCAAGTAAATACAGATACTACAAAAGCAATCAAGAAAATTTCGAACACTGTTGTTTCCGTTCTTAATTACCAAAAATCGTCCTCAAGCAACGATTTTGAGAAGATTTTCGGCGGAGGCGATACAAGTAGCAATGAGAGTAATACGCCACAGCTGGCTGGAGAGGGTTCTGGTGTTATTTACAAAAAGGATGGCAATACAGCATATATCGTCACCAACTATCACGTTATTGAAGGTGCTTCTTCCTTAGAAGTTCTCATGGCCGGCGGTCAAAAAGTTACTGCTGAAGTTGTTGGTTCTGATGCTTATTCTGATTTAGCTGTCCTCAAAATTGATGCTAAGTATGTCAAAGAAACAGCAACATTCGGCAACTCTGACAAACTTACTGTTGGTGAGCCCGCTATCGCGGTGGGTTCTCCCCTTGGAAGTGAGTATGCAAACTCAGCAACAGAAGGAATTGTTTCAAGTCTAAATCGCAATGTTCCACTGCAAAACAGCCAAGGCCAAACAATTAATGTTAACGCTATTCAAACCGATGCAGCTATTAACCCCGGTAACTCTGGTGGTGCACTCATAAATATTCAAGGACAAGTCATCGGGATTACCTCAAGTAAAATTACCTCAACACCAAGCGGAACAAGCAGTAGTGGTGTCTCTGTAGAAGGTATGGGATTTGCGATTCCAGCCAATGATGTCGTTAACATTATCAATAAGTTGGAAAAAGATGGCAAAGTTATTCGACCTGCTCTTGGTGTACAAATGGTCAACTTGTCAAGTCTTTCCCAAAACATGTTAGCTTCACTTAACCTTCCTGAAAACGTGACTAACGGTGTTGCTATCGCTGAAGTTCAATCAGGAATGCCTGCTGCCAAAGCTGGGCTCAAGCAAGGCGACGTTATTGTCAAAATCAATGATGACGAAATCACTTCAAGCGTGAACCTTCAAAGTACACTTTATAAGTCTTCAATTGGTGATACGATTAAGGTAACTTATTATCGTGACGGAAAACAGGCTACTGCGAATATCAAATTGGATAAAACAAGTAGTGATATCAACTTTGACAAACAAAATTAAAAAATTACATCCCCTTGAAACAGGGGATTTTTTGATAAGGAATTATAATAAATATTTATTTTTTGTTAATAGAATTATGGTAAAATAGTGATAAGCATGAAAATATTACTTTATTTAGAAGCCGAACAAATTTTGAGCCGCTCAGGAATTGGTCGTGCAATGAAACATCAACAAAGAGCATTAGATTTAATGCAAGTAGAGTGGACCCAAAATCCCAATGAGGACTATGACATTCTCCATCTCAATACTTATGGACCTCAAAGTTGGCGGATGCTCAAAAAAGCCAAAAAAGCTGGAAAAAAAGTTATCTTCCATGGACACTCTACAGAGGAAGACTTCCGAGATTCATTTCTCGGTTCTAACTTAATTGCACCTCTGTTTAAACGCTATTTGATGCGTTTTTATCGTAAAGCTGATTTGGTGATCACGCCTACAGACTATTCAGCTGGACTTTTACGTGGGTACGGCTTGACTTGTCCTATCTTGCCCATCTCCAATGGGATTGATTTGAACAAATATCAAGCTAAACCTGAGAAAGAGGAAGCTTTCCGTCAATATTTTAAGATTAAAGACGAACAAAAAGTGGTCATTTGTGCCGGACTTTATTTCAAACGGAAGGGCATTGACGATTTCGTTAAAGTTGCCGAAAAAATGCCAAATGTTCAGTTCATCTGGTTCGGCTATCAAAACCTTTGGACCATCCCTGGATGGGTACGTCGAATCGTTAAAAAGAACCATCCTGATAATGTACGCTTCCCCGGCTATATCAAAGGGGATATCTATGAAGGAGCAATGACTGCTGCTGATGCCTTCTTCTTTCCTTCACGTGAGGAAACCGAAGGTATTGTAGTTTTAGAAGCACTGGCCAGTCATCAAGATGTTGTGGTACGTGATATACCAGTTTATAAAGGATGGCTCGATACCACATCAGCTAGTTTAGCCACAGATGTTGATGGTTTTGTAGCTGAGCTCGAAAAAGTACTGAACGGCACAATTGATAAAACAGAAAAAGGCTATCAAGTTGCACAAACACGCGCCATTGAACATGTCGCTGCTGAACTCGCTGCTGCTTATCGCCAAACTTTGGAGTTATAAAAGAGAAAGACTATGAGAATCGGAATTTTTACAGACAGCTACTTCCCACAAATTAGTGGTGTGGCTACAAGTATTCAAAGCTTAACTATTGAGTTAGAAAAACTCGGACATCAGGTTTTTATCTTTACTACAACAGATCCACACGCTGATGTCGATCATGAACCTGAAAATATCATACGTTTCCAAAGTGTGCCATTTGTATCACTTGCTGAACGTAAGATTGTAATCAAGGGAGTTTTTGCTGCTTATCAGATTGCACAAACTTACCAGCTTGATATTATCCACACACAAACAGAGTTTGGTATGGGACTCTTAGGAAAAATGGTCGCACAACAGCTTCAAATTCCTGTCATCCATACTTTACATACAAAATATGAGGATTACGTCCATTATATTGCTAAGGGCCATTTGATACGCCCTAGTATGGTGAAGTATATCATCAAAAACTTCCTTCGAGGTAGTGAGGCTATAATTTGCCCCAGCCAAATGGTCTTAGATACTGTCAATGGCTACGGTATCGACTTACCTAAACGAATTATTCCTACAGGGATTGATTTGTCTCGTTTCAAACGAGATGAAATTACTCACGAGGAGATTCAAGATCTACGTCATAGCTTAGGACTTAAAGATGATGAAACAATGCTTCTTAGCCTCTCACGAATTGCGGCGGAGAAAAACATTCAAGCAGTTGTGGCAGCCATGCCACAGTTGGTTGAACAAATTGCTGTAAAATTGGTCATTGTCGGAGATGGTCCGTATATGAAGAATCTCCAAGATCAAGTGGCTGAGCTAGGGATGGAAGAATACGTTGTCTTTACAGGGGCTGTAGAAAATACCAAAACGGCTTACTACTATAAAGCCGCAGACTTCTTCATTTCAGCCTCAACTTCTGAAACGCAAGGTTTAACTTATCTTGAAGCACTAGCTGCCGGCACACGTGTTTTAGCAACCGTAAACCCATATCTCACAGAGCTTATTGATGATAAGGAGTTTGGCCGACTCTTTGCTTCTGATGAAGAAATCGTTGATACGGTCGTCGCAGCGGTACAAGAAAGTCAAACACTTGATCAAGAAAAATTTGCTAAAAAATTGTACGAAATTTCTGCAGAAAACTTCGCACAACAAGTCTATAACTTCTATCAAGACACCATTGTTGAATATCAAGCACGTAAAAATTCTGAGCATTTTTTAGAAGAATTTGATGTGGTTACTCAAAGATGGTCAAGACAAATGAAACGTTCTATTCGTAGAGAAAAAATTAGGGCGCAATATTTAACAAAAAAAGCAACTAAACTCGCTAAAAATCTACAGAATTATGTTAAAATAGATAAAGAAAATATGAAATAAGGCTTGTGGGACAATTAAAAGGTCCCTTAAAATAAGCATTGGAGGAAATAATGAAATCACATTTGATGGCAATCATGGATCGTTTGAATCGTTTGATTGAAACGGCTGATCCAAAAGAAACTTACAACTTTGAGCGCGAAGGTGAAGTTATTGCAACTGTAAGCTTCGTGCCAGAAGAAACTGCCTTTTCTATCAAATATCCAAAACAAAAAGATGTTGCTATCTTTGATGATATCGACCTTGTAGCGATTGAACTTTACGATATGATTTATTAAACAAAAAAACCATCTTTGATGGCTTTTTTTATTTTTCCGGTACTGTAACTTTACCATCAATAATATTTTGTTTTGCTACTTCAACTTCTTTCCAAGTTTTATCTGACAAGTTGTCTTTGGCAAGGCTAACCCCTCCATTTTTTAGGTTGTAGTTAAGAACTTGTCCGCCAGGAAATTTACCATCCTTGGTTTTGTTCGCAATATCTTTTACAGCAACACCAACTTCTTTAACAGATGAAGCCAAGACAAAGTTCGAATCTTTTCCGTCTTTAGATTTATAATTTCCAAGATACTCTTGATCTTGGTCTACTCCAATAACCCACACTTTATCTGCTTCATTTTTTGTAGCATTAAGAGCTTTAGCTTCAGAAAAGACACCGGCACCAGAACCACCTGCTGCTTGATAAATAACATCATTACCTGAACCATACATTGCTGCAGCTATTGTTTTGCCTTTGGCTGCATCAGTAAAAGTACCCGCGTACTGTACTTCAATTTTTATATCAGGGTTAATTGATTTTACCCCAGCGGTGAAACCTTTTTCAAATGCAGTGATAATATCCGATTGCATCCCGCCTACAAAACCAACTTTATCTGTTTTGGTGGTTTTTGCTGCAGCTACACCTGCAAGATAAGCTGCTTCTTGATCTGCGAAAGTTGCTGAGGCAACATTGTCTTGATCTTTTATCACTGAATCAATAATTGTAAATTTTGTATCAGGATTATTTTTTGCTGCCTGCGATGTTGCTTCTTGGAGGTCGAATCCAACACCGAATACTAAACCATAACCTGCCGAAACAGCGGAGTTAAAGTTGGTTGTATATTCAGAAACAGCACTTGCGTTAAAGTAGTTGATACCTTTTGATTGTGACAAACCGTTTTCCTTGCCCCACTCTTGTAGGCCTTCCCAAGCGGATTGATTAAATGAACGGTCATCTACCCCACCTGTACTTGGAACAAGTGCTACCTTTAAGTCTGTTGCAGCACCCGCTGATTCACTATTACGTCCACGACAGCCAGCTAGAATAGTTACGGAGGCAAGTGCAAGTGCACCAAGTGTTAAAATTCGTTTATTCATTAAATAAAATTCTCCCAAAATTTAATAGATACCTACTATAACATAAGAATAGATTTTTTGAAAATATTTTCTCGTAAAAATCGTCTTTTTGTAAAATTTTACATTTTTTCTTATAAAAAAATACCAGATAATCTCTGGCATAATCAATCTTAAAACGTTTATGCTTTACCATAATAGATTTTGCGAATTTCTTCTGTATAAGCGCCATCCTCTCCGTGTACAATCAAAGGTGGAAGAAAAACTTCTCCCCCAGCTTTCCCGTCTTTAATCGCATCAATCAGTAGTATATTTGCTGCTTGATTGGCTTTCGGATAAACAAACTGAATGCGTTTGGGAATCAGATTATGAGCCCTCATTTTATCTATAATCTCAAAAAAACGATCGGGACGATGGACCAGAGCCAAATGACCATTTGTTTTTAAAAGACGCTTGCTGGTTTCAAAAATTTCATCAAGATTTGTCGCTAACTCATGGCGTGCAAGTGTGTAATGGTGATTATTATTAATATGGCTCGCTTCATCCAGCTTAAAATATGGTGGGTTACAAAAAATTAAATCAACTGTTGAGGTATTGATATAGTCTAAAGACTTGTTCAAGTTATCATTGATAACAGTCATTTGTTCTTGTAAGCCATTTAGTTTAATGGAGCGCTGTGCCATTTCTGCTAGACGTTCTTGCAGTTCAATTTCTGTAATATGTGCATTAGTCATTGAGCTGGCAAAAAGGCCCACTGCTCCATTTCCCGCACACATATCCACAATTTTTCCTTTTTTTGGAAGGCGTGGAAATCTTGCAAGGAGAATAGCATCAATCGAAAAGGAAAAAACCTCTCGACTTTGAATAATCTGGACATTCGATGCCGCGATTTGATCTATACGTTCACCAGCTTTTAATTCGATTTTAGTCATTCTTCTATTATACAATTTTCATTTCTAAAATTCTTGATGAAAAGCAGATAGACAAAAAAAGCGAGACAATGCTCGCTCTAGCTTTTACAATTGAAAGACCATCGCTGTGCGTGCAGCTAATGAAAGTTTAAGTTTTCCCGTTTCTTTTTGATAAGAAAAGCTTGATCGAGGACCAAATCCTCCATATTTTCGATCATCTGTATCGAGAAGAAATGTCGGAGGATTAGGCACATCGAGCTGGAGTCGTTGTTCCATGGTCGGATGGAAATTAAGAACGAACAGCAAATTTCCTTTACGATAAGCTAAAAGCTTATTCTCATTTTTTATCCAGTATTGTTGCAAGCTATCACTTTGTTTCAAAAAGTGATAGTTTTTTTCTAAAGCAATCATGTCATGATCGAACTTGAGCAGGTATTGGTAACGCAAATGCTCCTTTGCTGCGAGAGACCATTGACGACGAGCATGTTGAAAACTATCATGATTGCCTTCTCTTGGAAAATCCAACCACTCTGGATGACCAAATTCATTTCCCATAAAGTTGAGGTAGCCTTCTCCGGCTAAACTAAAGGTAATCACGCGTACTATTTTATGCAAGGCAACGGCGCGATCAACCACCATTGATTCACTGTGGATATCCATCGCATCATAGATTGCTTCATTGGCCAGCCACATCATGAGCGTCTTATCTCCAACCAAAGCCTGATCATGACTTTCCACATAGCCAATGTTCTTTTCTCCGGGACGTCGTGTGGTTAATTCCCACCAAAGTTGCATTAAATCAAGGTCCTCATCAGATTTTTCTTTAAATTGCTTAATCCAATAATCCGGCACCCCCATCGAAAGGCGATAGTCAAAACCAATCCCTCCCTCAGAGATAGGAAGTGCCATTCCTGGCATGGCTGACATATCTTCTGCAATCAGTGTTGCCTGTGGATTCACTTGATGGACAAGTTCAGTAGCCAGCATAAGATAAACAACTGCTTCAATGTCTGTCTCTGTTGAAAAATACTTCTTATAACTATCAAAGCTTGTCCCTAGTCCATGATGATGATACAACATACTCGTGACCCCATCAAAGCGGAAACCATCAAAATGATAAGTCTCTAACCAAAACTTGAGGTTAGATAAAAGAAAGTGAATAACTTCATCTTTACCATAGTTAAACAACTTTGTGTTCCAAGCTGCATGTTCGCCACGCGCGCCTTGATGAAAGTACTGATCACTACTTCCATCAAAAAGATTCAGACCGTCTCCAACATTTTTTACAGCATGTGAATGGACCACATCCAATAAAACACGAAGTCCCATCCCATGTGCTGTATCAATCAAAGCCATCAAATCTTCAGGTTTTCCGAAACGGCTTGATATTGCAAAAAAGTTAGAAACTTGATAACCAAAGCTTGCATATAAAGGATGCTCCATAATAGCCATAAGCTGAATCGTATTATAGCCCGCTGCCTTAATACGAGGTAAAACATCCCGTGTAAACTCTTGATAAGTATTTATTTTATGCTCTTCACTAGAAATTCCAATATGAGCTTCATAAATAAGTGGTGCTTCCTCTTCTAAGAGAGGCGAAGAATGCTGAAATTGATATTGTGGGGCAACAATCACACCGTCCAGTTCGAAATGTTCATTTTGAACAGCATAGAGCGCATAAGAAGGCACTCTATAAACTTCAACTCCGTTGATAACAAGTTTAACCTTTACCTTGGAACCAAGTGGTAAATCTCCTGGTACAGCTATTTCCCATACACCACCATAAGCTGCCTTTAGTTCATGTTTGTCTGTCCAATCGTTAAAGTCCCCTACTAAAAAAGCTTTTTCAGCATAAGGCGCCCATTCACGGAAAGTCCAATACTCTTTTTCTTGTTGAAAGCCAAAATATTTATGACCATTGGCAAAATCTGTAAGTTTCCCCTCCATTCCTAGCAATCTCTTCTTCGTTCTTGAAAATTCAAATAAGCGGTAGGATAAGTCCTCCTTATATGGTTCTAGGTATGGATCATACTGCAAAATATTTAACATTCTGAGAAACCTCCTCTTAATCATGGTGACAATCTTTCCCTTATTTTACCATTTTTAGATGTTGGATTATATTTTTATGAGGGATTTAAACAAAAACAGAGAAAACGTAAATTTTCTCTGTTTTTTATTTTTAAAAGTTCTTAGCATTTGGCTTATTATAGCCGTATTTTTCACAAAAATCTTCTCTGAATTCTAGAAGATTATCATCCATGATAGCTTGACGAACATTTGTCATCAAGTTAATCAAGAAATGTAAATTATGGTAGCTTAAAAGGCGCAGACCAAAAGTTTCGTCAGCCTTGAATAAATGACGCAAGTAAGCACGGGTGTAGTTTGAGCAGCAATAGCAATCACATTCTGGATCAAGAGGTGTGAAGTCAAGCTCATATTTGGCATTTTTAATATTCACACGGCCGAAACTTGTCATTGCGGTACCATTACGAGCAATACGTGTGGGGAGCACACAGTCAAACATGTCTACACCACGAATGACGCCGTCAATCAAACTATCAGGTGCACCAACACCCATCAAATAACGTGGTTTATCTTCTGGTAAAAGCGGTGTTGTAAAGTCAAGTACGGCATTCATCTCAGCGTGAGACTCACCTACAGCAAGTCCGCCAATAGAATAACCAGGGAAATCCATGCTGACGAGATCACGCGCAGATTGGCGGCGTAAATCTTCAAAGCCCGCACCTTGCACGATACCAAAAAGTCCTTGATCATGTGGGCGTTGATGCGCTTTTAGGCCACGCTCTGCCCAGCGGGATGTACGTTCCACAGAAGCTTTGACGTAATCATAAGGTTGATAGAAAGGTGGACATTCATCAAAGCTCATCATGATATCAGAACCTAAATTATTTTGGATAGAAATCGCTTTTTCTGGATTGAGGAAAAGTTCGCGACCGTCGAGATGGCTTTTAAACTTAACACCCTCTTCACTGATATTTTTCTTGTTTTGTACTAAAGAATAGACTTGAAAGCCACCACTATCTGTTAAAATAGGCTGATCCCAGTTCATAAATTTGTGCAAGCCGCCTGCTTGAGCAACAAGCTCATCGCCTGGTCGAAGCCACAAATGATAGGTGTTGGCAAGAATAATCCCAGAACCCATCTCTTTAAGTTCTTCTGGGGATTGTGTCTTAACCGTGGCTTGTGTTCCTACAGGCATGAACATCGGTGTTGGAAAAGTCCCATGTGGCGTTATAATTTCACCGAGACGCGCGCCTGTATGTTTTTCTTTTTTAATCAGTCTGTATTTTATTGCATGTTCAGTCATGTAAACTCCTTTAAACTTCTACAAGTATACCAAATTTCTTTGATTTTGCCCAGCCAGTCTATAACCTCCTTTCTCTAAAAGTTTTTGGTTGTGAAGCCCCGTCTTTTATGGTATTCTAAGAAATGGAGGATACTATGAAGTTTAAAGATTTAAAAGAAAGAGCTAAGGATGCTCTGAGAGAAAACTTTGGTGCCAAATTACGTTTGTTCTTAATTCCAATTTTCTGGGGAATTATCTCAACAAACATGACTTACCAATCAAATTATAATTCCAATATGGATACAGTCAATAATTTTGATGCCAATACTATTACAACAGGACTATTACTTTCTATACTCATAGGAATACTTATCGGCGGGCTGATTGGCCTCATGATTTCGGTCATTATAGATGTTATCACTGTGGGTGCGCGTTTCAACTACATTAAAATATACCGTGGCGAAAGAGAAAATCCACGCTTTAAAAATGTCTTTACTCCTTTTAAAGACGGCAGTTGGACAAAAATATTTGTTCTTCACTTAGTGACTGCACTCCTCATTGGTCTTTTAACAGTGACGATTATTGGTATCCCTTTTGCTATCTATCTTGGCCTAGGTTGGTCACAAAAAGATTACATTCTTTTTGACCAATTAGAATCTGGGACTTATACTGGTATTTGGGGCGTGCTCAATGCCTCTGCTCAAGTAATGCGTGGCTCACGTGGGGATTATTTCCTCTTCTTGTTGAGCTTCATCTTATGGTATATCCTCTCAGGTATTACTTTAGGTCTTGCTAAATTCTGGACAACCCCATATATCGAAATGTCTACTATCGCTTATTATCAAAACTTAATCGATACGAAGAGAAACATGAATCAAACTGCATATTAAAAAGAAGCTCTTACTGAGCTTCTTTTTTTACTTTTTTCCCATGGGTGAAATAATAGATAACAATGATTAAAACGATAAATATTGCTGATGCATAATACAAATTACGATAACCTAAAAATGGAACGAGAAGCCCCATGATGAAAGGACCAAAACCTACACCCATATCTAAAAAGCCAAAAAATGTCGATGTGGCTACACCTAAACGATCAACGCCTGAGCTACGTATTGCAATAGCTTGACCAAAAGGTGAAAATGAACCATAACCCAGTCCAATAAAAATAGCTGCCACCAGTAGAATGATTGAAGACTGTGCCCAACCGATCAGTACCAAGCCAATTGCAAAAAAGATAAAGACAGGGTACATCACATAATTATCACCCTTGATATCAAAGATACGACCAGTTACAGGGCGTGAAACCAATATTGCTAAGGCATAAATAAGGAAGAACAGGGATCCAGCTGTTGCAAGCCCAATTTCTGAGGAATAAGTATTCATAAATGCCAAAATACTTGAATAAGCAATACCTATCAGCATCCCTATTACAGAAATAGAAACAGCTTTCTTTTCAAAATAATTTGACCAAGAAAATTTCTTCTTAATACTTTCTGAACTAGCTACAGTTGTATGAGGCGCTTTAATAAAGAAGATACCAATAAGTGCAAGTAGCAAGAGCACATTTGAAAGATGAATTAAGAGTGTAAAACCATATTTACCATAAAGAAACATGGAGAGGAAAGGACCGATAGCTGAAGACATCGTTACCGATAAAGCATAATAACCGATACCTTCCCCTCGCCGAGAAGAAGGAACCGTTGCTCCTGCTAAAGTCCCTGAAGCTGTTGTTGCTATACCAAAACCAATACCATGTAGGAAACGAAGAACGAGCAAGCTCTCAACACTTGGTACAAGATAGTATACCAAACCAAAGAGCAAATAAATGCTTGTTCCCATAAAGAGCATTTTCTTAACACCCCATTTTGCAATGTTGTTCCCCGCCCAAAGACGTGCAAATAAGCTACCTACAATGAAAAGACCTGTCAAAATTCCGGCTGTACCCGCAGAAGCATTATACTTTGCCATCGCATGTGTACCAATAACAATCGTTGGAATATAAAATACTAAATAATATATAAAATTGAGTAGCATATTAATAATAAAACTTGGCGTCCATAACTTTTCTTTTTTCATTTTTCTCCTTCACTTGTATCCGCTATCAATCAAATAAAAAGCAGGAAAACTCCCGTTTCCGAGAGCTTATCCTAGCATTTTTTGATTATAGCTTAATTTTAGTTACATATTATTATATCATTTTTCTGCCTATTTTAATTTCCTGAAGCTTCACATTTGCCTCACCTGTTCGTCTACATAAGTTTTACGAACAGCAATGAAGAGCTTTAGAATTCATTCGAAAGACTGATTGTCCCTAGATTTTAGAATGTTATAATAAAGATATAAATTAATCGAGAGGGTTAACGACTATGCTATTCTTATTATTCTTTATTCTATGCACTTATCTATTTCTCAAGGGCTTTGTTAAATTCATCTTGCCATTGCTTCTTTTTATCTTCCTTGCAAAACTTTTTCTGGGCGGGCTCTTTCTCTTCTTCAATACTCATTTCCTTTTCACACTAGCGATTATTGCCTTCTTCATCTGGTTAATTCGTACGGTAAGCAGTCAAAACTACTAAAAAATACTCTCTATTGTTAGAGAGTGTTTTTTTCTATTTTTAAAAATTTATTTTGCTTCATACCAGCTGTCGCCCGTATTTTCATCTGCAAGTAAGGGAACATTTAACTCTACTGCAGATTCCATAGTTTGTTTCACCAAGTTTTGAACCGCCGTAAGTTCTTCCTTAGGTACTTCAAGAATAATCTCATCGTGAACTTGTAGCAATAATTTGGCTTTAAACTTGCCTTCTGACAATGCTGCATCAAGATTAATCATGGCAATTTTCAAGATATCTCCGGCTGACCCTTGAATCGGGGCATTAATTGCTTGACGTTCTGCACCTTGTCGCACCATAAAGTTGCGATTATTGATTTCTGGCAGTTTACGCCGGCGATTAAACATCGTGCTTACATAGCCTTTATCCTTGGCTTCACGTTTTGTTTCCGCTATATAATTGGCAACTCCAGGATAACGCTCAAAGTAAGCTTGGATCATCTCTGCTGCTTCCTTATTGGAAATACTCAAGCGTTTAGCGAGTCCGTATTCTGTTTCTCCATAGGAGATACCAAAATTGACAGCTTTCGCATTGCGACGATCGTTAGGCGTAACATTTTCAGGCTTGTCTATGTTGAAAACACGCATTGCTGTACTGCTATGAATGTCAGCACCATGATTAAAAGCATCAATAAGATGTTCATCTTTAGACATATGTGCCAAAACCCGAAGTTCAATTTGCGAATAGTCGGAACTCAAAAGAATATTATCTTCAGCTGCGACAAAAGCTTTACGAATCAAGCGTCCAGCTTCTAGGCGTACTGGAATATTCTGCAGATTTGGATCAATCGAGGAGAGACGACCTGTTTGCGTTAAATCTTGAACATATCGTGTATGGATACGACCATCTTCAGCTATTTGCGGAATCAACCCTTGCACGTAAGTGGATTGAATTTTTGATATTTGACGATATTCGAGTATTTTGGCTACTAGTTCATAGTCTTGAGCCAAGTTTTCTAAAATATCTGCTGCTGTTGAATAGCCTGTCTTTGTTTTTTTCCCATGCGGCAACTGTAATTTTTCAAAAAGAATGACTCCAAGTTGCTTAGGCGAATTAATATTAAATTCTTCACCTGCAAGTTCATAAATTTTTTCAGTTAAATCAGCAATCATCTTCTGATTTGCCGCACCAATTTCTTCTAAGGTGCTCACTTCAGCAGCTATTCCTGCTATTTCCATTTTAGCTAACACGTTGGCCAAGGGAAGTTCCATTTCTGTCAAAAGATGATATTGTTCATTTTCCTCGAGATTTTGAATCATTACCGCTTTCGTTGTAGCCAAGACATGAATTTTACCTGCCAAATGTTTGAAAAGAATTTCATCTTCAGGAATACGACGTTTTGCTCCTTTGCCGTAAACTTCTTCATCAGTAGATATATACTTGTTAGCAAATAATCGACCAATAGTTTCAACCTTATTATCTTCTGTTGTAGAAATAAGATATTTAGCTAACATACTGTCATACTTGGCTATCGGTAGTTCAATACCTAAGCGATGAAGCAAAACTTTATTTTTCTTAAAATCATATGTATTTTCAGGAAAAGGGAAATTCTTTAGGAGTTCTGTATTCTTTGATACAAAAACTTTTTCTTCATTTCCCCAAGCAAAACCAATAATTTCTTCTTTGTGGTAATTCTCATTTAAAATTTCAATATAAAAGAAATCATCTTTGTCCACTAAAATATCTGTTGCATCTTCCACAACTTCAAAACTAAGCGTAACTTCATCTGCTTCTGCCGTTTCAAGTTTGGCTTTGAATTGCGCAAATCCCATCTCATCATAAAACTTGATCAATTCTGCTGCATCCACAGGCTTAATCAAAGTATCAGCAAGATCAATTTCAATCGGAGATTTTGTATCAATCGTTGCAAGAGTACGAGATAAAAAGGCCATTTCACGGTCAGCAATAAGATTTTCCTTCATCTTACTTTTCTTAAGTGAATCAATATTCTCATAGAGATTATCAATAGATCCCCACTCTTGAAGCAACTTCATAGCCGTCTTTTCGCCGACTTTTGTTACACCTGGATAATTATCCGAGCTATCACCCATCAAACCTTTAAGATCAATAAACTGTTGTGGCGTTAAGCCCGTTTTTTCCAATAAATAAGCCGGTGTAAAGCTTTCAAACTCAGCCACACCTTTTTTCGAAATTTCGACTGTCGTATTTGAGTCCACTAACTGAATCAAATCCTTATCCCCAGTTACGATTGTAACATCATAATCGCCAGCTTCAGGGAGTTCAGCCATTTTATCTAAAGTACCAATAATGTCATCTGCTTCATAGTTTTTAAGCTCATAATGATTATAGCCTAACTTTTCAATCAGCTCCTTAATAAAAGGCAATTGTTCGCGGAATTCATCTGGTGTACGTGCTCGCCCATCTTTGTAAGCAGAAAACATTTCCGTTCTAAAGGTTGTTTTTCCTGCATCAAATGCAATCAGAACATGATTAGGTTCTAATCTTTCGACCAAATTATTAAGCATAAGATGAAAGCCATATATCGCATTGGTATGTAAGCCACTCGGAGCCACAAAACGATCTACTTGATTATAGAGGGCGAAAAAAGCCCTGAATGCTAATGAAGAACCATCAATAAGCAGTAATTTATTTTTCTTGTTTTCCATAACTCCTATTATACCTTAAATTTATAAAAAAAAAGAAGCCTTAGCTTCTTTACTTCACTTGGCATTTACCCTATCTCGCAGGGGGCAACCCCCAACTACTTCCGGCGTAATAGGACTTAACTTCTGTGTTCGACATGGGAACAGGTGTATCTCCTATGCAATGAATACCAAATCATGGTCT
>NZ_MUIZ01000011.1 GCF_002154895.1 Lactococcus petauri
CCTAGTGTAGTGCAGCTAGAGGTATTTAGAAAGTTTTTCTTTCTTTAAGCGTTGCGAACGTAGTTCAGGGGTAGAACACAACCTTGCCATGGTTGGGGTCGCGAGTTCGAATCTCGTCGTTCGCTTTAAAATTAAATATTATGCACCCGTGGCTCAACTGGATAGAGTACCTGACTACGAATCAGGCGGTTGCAGGTTCGAATCCTGCCGGGTGCATTGATTTCTGAATGAAATCATGATGATAATGGACTTTATCTCGGGAAGTAGCTCAGCTTGGTAGAGTACTTGGTTTGGGACCAAGGTGTCGCAGGTTCGAATCCTGTCTTCCCGATTGATAGATTATTCTATCAGAAATTTTTGGCGGTGTAGCTCAGCTGGCTAGAGCGTTCGGTTCATACCCGAGAGGTCGGGGGTTCGATCCCCTTCGCCGCTATTATATTTTACAGCTGGATCTTTAGCTCAGTTGGTTAGAGCTCTCGGCTCATAACCGAGCGGTCGTTGGTTCGAATCCAACAAGATCCACTTTTTGGAGGATTACCCAAGTCCGGCTGAAGGGAACGGTCTTGAAAACCGTCAGGCGGGTAAAACCGTGCGTGGGTTCGAATCCCACATCCTCCTTTCCTTTGGCTCGGTAGCTCAGTTGGTAGAGCAATGGATTGAAGCTCCATGTGTCGGCGGTTCGATTCCGTCTCGCGCCATTTGCGGGTGTAGTTTAGTGGTAAAACCTCAGCCTTCCAAGCTGATGTTGTGAGTTCGATTCTCATCACCCGCTTAAAAATTTTCTGGGATATAGAAGATTTTTTAATAATTTGGGAGCATAGCTCAGTTGGTTAGAGCACTGTGTTGATAACGCAGGGGTCCGAGGTTCAAATCCTCGTGTTCCCATAGATGTTTATAATATCTATATATTGTGAATAACTGGTGGGGAGTTACTCAAGAGGCTGAAGAGGACGGTTTGCTAAATCGTTAGGTCGGGAAACCGGCGCGAGGGTTCGAATCCCTTACTCCCCTTCCGTACAACGACTATTGTTGAATAGTCGTTTTTTATGCTTTATGTAGAATGTTTAAGATGAGAGGGGGTTATATGGCTTTTCTTACGAACGAAGAAGTAACCGAGTTAAAAAATCAGGTAAATATTGCTGATTTAATTTCACAATATGTGCCTCTCACTAAGTCTGGAAAGAATTATTTAGGGCTATGTCCTTTTCATGGGGAAAAAACACCAAGCTTTAATGTCAATGCTGATAAAGGGTTTTATCACTGTTTTGGTTGCGGAAAATCTGGCGATGTTATTGATTTTATAAAAGATTATAAACAAGTTGGTTTTGTGGATGCAGTAAAAGATGTTGCGAGTTTTGCTGGAATCAGCTTAAATATTGAGAATGATTCTACTGCAGAAAAAGATAATCCTCATGCAATACTTTATGATATAAACAATCAAGCTGCACGGCTTTATAACATTGTTTTGACTTCGACAGAAATCGGTGAAAAAGCTCGGCTTTATTTAGAAAAACGTGGGATTACTTCTGAGATTATCAAGCAGTTTAATATCGGCTTAGCACCAGACGAAAATGATTTCATTTTTAAAAATCTCTCTGGAAAATTTGATGAAAGTGTTCAAGCGAATTCCGGGCTTTTCAACTTTTCAAGTAACAAGGTTTTTGATGCTTTTCAAAACAGAATTATGTTTCCACTCAAAAATGAGTACGGGCATGTTGTGGGATTTTCAGGCCGAAAATGGCAAGAAAATGATACAAGTAAGGCAAAGTATATTAATACAAGTGCAACAAAAATCTTTGATAAATCTTACGAGCTTTATAATTTGGATAGAGCAAAACCAGTTATTTCCAAAACACGTGAAGTTTACTTGATGGAAGGTTTCATGGATGTTATTGCAGCTTATAAAGCGGGTGTATATAATGTTGTGGCGACCATGGGAACTGCCTTAACTGATAAACACGTAAAGCGTTTAAAAAAAATAGCTAAAAATTATGTTCTTATCTATGATGGCGATCAGGCAGGTCAAAATGCAATATATAAAGCAATTGATTTGATTGGTGAAGAGAAGACACAGATTGTTCGTGTTCCAGAAGGCTTGGATCCAGATGATTACAGTAAAAAATATTCTTTAGAATCATTAGCTGGTCTGATGGAAAACAGCAGGATACAACCGACAGAATTTCTGATTGATTATTTGAAACCTGAAAACCTTTCAAATCTGCAAAATCAATTGGATTTTATTGAGCAAATGGCGCCTGTTATTGCAAGGGTTTCGTCAATTACAGCACAGGATGCTTTTATAAGAAAATTAGTTGAGATTTTACCTGATTTCGAGTATAATCAAGTAGAGCAATCTGTCAATTTAAAGCGTGAAAACGTCCTTAAATCAAGGGCAGAAGCGGGAAATTTTGAAGAGAGTTTTGGGAGCTTTTCGGAAGAAGATTTTTCGAATTATCCTGATCCTGGTTTTATTGCAACGGAGCAAGATTATTATGGTGATTTTCCTTCTGGTCAAGAGGCTGCTAAAACTGTACAACAGCCGCAACTTCCAAGTTTATCACGAAGTGAACGGGCAGAGGAACAACTGTTGAATCGCATGATTTATCATCAAAGTATTCTTCAAAAATTTGCGGAGGATGAAACTTTTCGCTTTGTCCATCAGCGTTACCAGAACCTTTTTGACAAAATCATACTTGAGGTTATGAGTTTTGAAGAAATTGATCCTTCTCACTTTGGCACCTCATTAGATGCCGATGAGAAAAATTTATTTTATCAAATCCTAAGTCTTGATTTGCCAGATGAGACAAGTAGTCAGGAGCTCGAAGATTTGGTGGCCGTTTTTGCAAAGGAAATGGAGCAAATAAAGTTTAGTGAATTGCAAAAACAACTAGAGAATGCCCAAAAAGTAGGCAACAAGGAACGTGAGCTGGAACTCACAATCCAAATCATTAATCAGAAGAAAAAAATATAAGCTATTGCTTATATTGTTCATTGGGGAGGATTAAATTGGCAAGTAATAATAAAAAAAGAATCAGTCAAATTGCAAAAGAAACTGGAATCACTAACAAAGCTTTAATCGCAAAAGCACAAGAGCTTGGTATGGCGGTTAAATCGCATTCAAGTTCTATTTTTGAAGCTGAAGAAGCAAAACTCCTTGCGGCAATGGATTTTAAACCAATTATTGTTGAAAAAGTTGATGTGGAAGAGTTAAAAGAAAAAGGTTCTAAACATGTAACTTCTGTTAAAGAAAAAGCGGCCAAGAAAATCGATATTAAAGATTCGGATACTTTTGACAATAAGGCTTTTGATAAAGCAGTAGCAGCTTATATTACAAAACGTAAACCTCTCGAAGAAGCTTTAGATGATGAAATTACAGATGAGCTTGTGGTGAAGTTTGGTTTGGAAGCCGAAGCTATCGAAGATTTGCTTCAACAAATCCAAGATGCAGGTATTTCTATTGTTGATAAAGAAGGAAATCCTAGTCCATTAGCTTTGCAAGCTGAAGAAGAAGAAAAGCTTGATGATAATGCCATGGATGAAATCGTGACAAATGTCCGTATTGATGATCCTGTCCGTATGTATCTTAAGGAAATCGGACGTTATCCATTGATTTCGCTTGAAGAAGAAACAAAACTTGCGGAAGCTATCGTGGCAGGTGGTGATGAAGCAGAATTTGCCAAACAAATGCTTGCGGAAGCCAATTTACGTTTGGTTGTTTCAATTGCAAAGCGTTATTCTGGACGAGGGATGCAATTCCTGGATTTGATCCAAGAAGGAAACATGGGACTTATGAAAGCTGTGGACAAATTTGACCATACGAAAGGTTTCAAATTCTCAACTTATGCGACCTGGTGGATTCGTCAAGCAATCACACGTGCGATTGCTGACCAAGCACGTACAATTCGTATTCCTGTCCACATGGTCGAAACAATCAATAAGTTAATACGTGTACAACGTAATCTTTTACAAGAATTAGGTCGTGATCCTTTACCAGAAGAAATTGGTAAAGAATTGCACATGACACCTGATAAAGTTCGTGAAGTCTTAAAAATTGCGCAGGAACCTGTATCATTGGAAACACCTATTGGTGAGGAAGACGATTCACACCTTGGAGATTTCATTGAAGATGATGTGATTGAAAGTCCGGTAGACTATACCAACCGTATCTTGCTTCGTGAACAGCTTGATGAAGTTATGGATACCTTAACGGACCGCGAAGAAAACGTATTGCGTATGCGTTTTGGACTTGATGATGGACGTATGCACACACTTGAAGATGTTGGTAAACAATTTAAAGTGACACGTGAACGTATTCGTCAAATTGAAGCGAAAGCGATTAAAAAGTTACGTCATCCTCGTCGTAGCAAACCATTGCGTGACTTTATGTAATATAAAAAACTCTCTCGACAGATGTCGAAGAGTTTTTTCTTATAATTGAAAAAGAATATAGTACAAAAGATTTGATAAATTTGAGAGAAGTGATATAATAAAAATTATTAAAGGTCAAAAAAGGTCAAACTTTAAATAGCAGAAACCAGACATGATTCTTTAATTCTAAAAAAATAAGTTAAAATAAAGAAAAGATATAACCACAAAGGAGGAAGAGATGCTCTGCCAAAATTGTAAAATAAACGAAGCGACAATTCACCTTTATACAAATGTGAATGGCCAGCGTAAGCAAGTGGATCTATGCCAAAACTGTTATCAAATTATGAAATCAGGTGGTCAAGAAAGCTTGTTTGCTGGAGCTACAAATATTTCGAATAATGATGATCCCTTTAATCCATTTCCAGATATTTTCCAAGCCTTACATGGTAATGATCAAGGTCGGACAATGACACCTCCAACACAAGCGGGTGGTCGAGGCCCAGGAGGTCCACAAAATCCCCGAGGAAGTCAAGCACCTAAAGGACTTCTTGAAGAATTCGGAGTCAACATTACAGATGCTGCACGTCGTGGAGAAATAGATCCTGTTATTGGACGGGATTCTGAAATTACCCGTGTTATCGAAATTTTGAATCGTCGAACAAAAAATAATCCTGTTCTTATCGGTGAACCTGGTGTTGGTAAAACAGCAGTTGTTGAAGGTTTAGCCCAAAAAATAGTTGATGGTGATGTACCACAAAAACTACAAAATAAAGAAGTTATTCGTCTTGATGTTGTCAGTCTCGTCCAAGGTACTGGTGTGCGTGGGCAATTTGAAGAGCGCATGCAAAAACTGATGGAAGAGATTCGTAAACGTGATGACGTTATCCTCTTCATTGATGAAATTCATGAGATTGTGGGCGCAGGCTCTGCTGGGGAAGGAAATATGGATGCTGGAAATATCCTTAAACCGGCTTTAGCACGTGGAGAACTCCAACTTGTTGGAGCAACAACCCTCAATGAATATCGAATTATTGAAAAAGATGCAGCGCTTGAGCGTCGGATGCAACCTGTTAAAGTTGATGAACCTTCTGTAGATGAGACTATCACAATCTTACGTGGTATTCAAAAACGTTATGAAGATTATCATCATGTAAAATACTCAGATGAAGCAATCTTAGCTGCTGCAAATCTGTCTAACCGTTATATTCAAGACCGTTTCCTTCCCGATAAAGCAATTGACTTGCTGGACGAAGCGGGTTCGAAAAAGAATCTGACCCTCAAATTTGTTGATCCTGAGGACATAAAGAAACGTATTGAGCAAGCAGAGGCGCAAAAAAACGAAGCCATGCAACGTGAAGATTTTGAGAAAGCAGCTCATTTCCGTGATCAAATCGCTAAGCTTCGTGAGCTTCAAAGCCATGAAATCTCAGATACTGACATGCCAAATATCACAGAAAAAGATATTGAAGCAATTGTTGAAGAAAAGACACATATACCTGTAGGTGATTTGAAAGAAAAAGAACAAACACAGCTCATTAATCTAGCTGAAGACTTGAAAGAACATGTTATCGGGCAAGATGAAGCGATTGATAAAATTTCTAAAGCTGTGCGTCGTTCGCGTGTCGGACTTGGAAAGCCTAATCGTCCTATCGGTTCATTCCTCTTTGTTGGACCTACTGGTGTAGGGAAGACCGAACTTGCAAAACAATTGGCTTATGAGCTTTTTGGCTCAAGAGATAGCATGATTCGCTTTGACATGTCGGAATACATGGAAAAACATAGTGTGGCTAAGTTGATTGGTGCTCCTCCAGGATATGTGGGGTATGAAGAAGCAGGTCAGTTGACAGAACGTGTGCGCCGTAACCCATACAGCTTAATTTTATTGGATGAGATTGAGAAAGCTCACCCGGATGTAATGCATATGTTCTTGCAAATTCTTGATGACGGGCGTTTGACAGATGCGCAAGGTCGTACAGTTTCCTTCAAAGATGCCATCATCATTATGACATCGAATGCTGGTACAGGTAAGGTTGAAGCAAGTGTTGGTTTTGGCGCTGCACGTGAAGGACGTACGAATTCAGTGCTTGGAGAGTTGGGTAATTTCTTCAGTCCAGAATTCATGAACCGTTTTGATGCTATCATTGAATTCTCAGCATTGAGCAAAGAAAACTTGCTTAAGATTGTAGATTTAATGTTGGATGAAGTAAATGCTCAAATCGCTCAAAATGATATTCATCTTGACGTCACACAGGCGGTTAAAGAAAAACTCGTTGATCTGGGCTACGATCCGAAAATGGGAGCACGCCCATTACGTCGTACCATCCAGGATAATATCGAGGATGCTATTGCTGATTTTTATATCGAGCATCCTGAGTATAAAGAATTACTTGCAGATTTGGTTGATGATAAGATTGTTATTGTGAATAAGCCTGAAGAAGTAAAAGGCACAGCGGATACATCTGATACTGAAGATGAGGAGAAATAAAAAAAGATAAGACCGGTTGATGGTCTTATCTTTTTTTGTTAAAGTAAGGTAAATATGAAAAATACCAATCAACTTAAACAAGAGATAAAAACTTTTTTATTAGAAAAGGAATGTTATGCAACATATAACCATTGCATAACTGTTGGTGACTATGCTGAAGAAATAGGACATGAATTTCTAAATGAAGCAGAAAGAGAGCAAGTAAAAATAGCAGGATACTTACATGATATTTCTGCTATTTATCCCAATAATGAAAGAATTTTTGTAGCAGAAGATATGAAGATAGAGCTATTTAAGGAAGAAAGACAATTTCCTATGATTATTCATCAAAAAATATCAAGGATAATGGCTCAAAGAGAATTTGGTATCCAAGACGAAAAAATTCTTTCAGCAATTTCTTGCCATACTACCTTGAAGAAAAAATTTTCAAAGGTTGATTTAGTTTTATTTGTGGCTGACAAAATAAGATGGGATCAAGAAGGACAACCTCCTTATCTAAAGGAAATCACTCAGGCGCTAAATTATTCTTTTGAAGCAGCAGCCTTTGCTTATATTGATTATATTTTGAAACACGATATAAAAGTTATTCATCCTTGGCTTTTAGAAGCTTATGAATTTTTAAATCTGAGAAGAATTGGTTAATGAAAAAACTTTATCTTTGGTGCATATTCCTTATATTTTTCGTGCTACTAAATAACTAAAAATACTTTTAGGGGGAGTACTTATGCTCTGGAGAATTTTAAACGAAGAAGATATGTCTCGGAAATATGATCAAGAAACGTCTTCAAAATACACAGCCTTTAATCAAGTCAATAATTATTTTATTGGAGCAATTAGTGGATTTGTGATAATAATCGCTCTCCCCTCATATATTTTCCTTTTTTACCCTGTTTACCTCATAATAACATTATCCTTAATGTTCAAGACTATAGGATAAGAAAAAGGAAACTTGAAAAATTATTAAAATAAAAAAGAATAAGCTTTTTAGACTTATTCTTTTTTATTGGGGGAAATTATTGGACAATCAGAAGTCCATCTTTGACAGCCCAAGGTTCTTTTTCATTGATGTGGTCGTAGAACATTATACCATTTGTATGGTCGATCTCATGTTGGACACACATTGAAGGGAAATCTTTCAGACGAATCTTGTGTTTCTCACCATTTTTGTCATAGTATTCTACAGTTACACGCGCGTGACGGATAACCAGACCAGGGACTTCACGATCGACAGAAAGACAACCTTCACCAGACTCAATAGCTGCATCTTGAACAGAGTGACTTACAATTTTAGCATTATACATGATTTCTGCCAACTTATAAGCTTCTTTAGGTGCAACTTCATTACCATTTTCATCTACTTCTGGATCGTTAGGGATAAGGACAGCGATAATTTTTTTGGCAATATCGAGTTGATTGGCCGCTAAACCAACACCTGGACGGAGCTGCATTTTTTCCGCCATTGCTGGATTTTGTGAATTACGGAGAAATTCCATCATTTTTTCGCCTAGAATGATATCTTCATCAGACAAGGGTAAGCTTACTTCATCAGCAACAGTACGTAGCGTTTCGTTTCCTTCACGGACAATATCGTCCATGCTAATCATATGACTTGCTTTGATTAATTTTTCTTGTACAGACATTTTTTTACTTCCTTGATATATTATTACTATTAGTTAATTATATCATAAATTTTCAGTCAAAAATGTTAAAATTGATTAAAGAGAAGGTTTATAAGGGGGCAGAAATGAAAACTTATAGAAAAAATACAGCAGCAATCATTTTGAATGCAGAAAATGAAATTTTACTCTTTCAACGTGCAGATTTGCCACAAATTTGGGGTTTCCCACAAGGAGGAATTGAGACAAGTGAAACCCCTGAACAAGCCGTGGTAAGAGAACTTGAAGAAGAGATTGGTACGCAAGATTTTGAAATTATAGGGAAATATCCAGAACTATTACGGTATGATTTTCCAGAAGGTATGACTTTTCCTGATTGGAGCTATGATGGACAAGAGCAACAGTATTTTCTTATCCGACTTTATCCCGAGGCTTCTATAAATGTAAAAACTGGTCATCCTGAGTTTATCAGTTATAAGGCTGTTCCTTTTGCAGATATTGATTTTAATACATTTAGTTTCAAAGCCGATGTATACCGAAAGGCCCTCACTTATTTTAAAAAAGAATTTAAGGAAATAAAATGATAGAACGTATAACAGATAATAAATTTGATCTGGTCAGCAAGTATGAACCAGCTGGAGATCAAGGACAAGCTATTGAGACGCTTGTAGAAAATATTGAAAATGGTGAAAAAGCGCAAATTTTACGGGGAGCTACTGGTACAGGTAAAACATATACCATGAGCCAAGTTATTGCGCGGACAAATAAACCTACCTTAGTTATGGCACATAATAAGACACTCGCGGGTCAGCTTTACAGTGAATTCAAAGAGTTTTTCCCTAATAATGCTGTCGAATATTTTGTCAGCTACTATGATTATTACCAACCTGAAGCTTATGTGCCTTCTTCAGATACTTATATTGAAAAAGACAGTTCTGTCAATGATGAGATTGATAAACTGCGTCATAGTGCAACAAGTTCCCTTTTAGAGCGCAATGATGTCATTGTCGTTGCTTCTGTTTCATGTATTTATGGTTTGGGTTCTCCTAAGGAATATCAAGATAGCGTCGTCAGCTTACGTCCTGGACTGGAAATTTCTCGTGATAAATTACTCAACGATTTAGTGGGCATCCAGTTTGAACGTAATGATATCGATTTTCAACGTGGTCGTTTTCGTGTACGTGGTGATGTTGTGGAAGTATTCCCAGCATCACGAGATGAGCATGCTTTTCGTGTTGAATTTTTTGGTGATGAAATTGACCGGATCCGTGAAATAGAAGCCCTGACAGGACAAGTTTTAGGCGAAGTAGACCATCTTGCTATATTCCCGGCTACTCACTTTATGACTAATGACGACCGTATGGAAGAGTCCATTGCCAAGATTGAAGCAGAACTTCAACAGCAATTAAAGGTCTTCCGTAGTGAAGGGAAGCTCCTTGAAGCGCAACGTTTGGAACAAAGAACCAACTACGATATTGAAATGCTACGTGAGATGGGCTATTGTAATGGTGTCGAAAACTACTCGCGTCATATGGACGGCCGTACCGAAGGGGAACCACCTTTCACTTTACTTGATTTCTTCCCTGATGATTTCATGATTATGATTGACGAAAGCCACATGACGATGGGACAAGTAAAGGGAATGTATAATGGTGACCGGGCGCGTAAAGATATGCTGGTCAATTATGGTTTCCGTCTGCCTTCAGCCTTGGATAACCGTCCGCTTCGTCGGGAAGAGTTTGAAAGTCATGTACATCAAATTGTCTATGTTTCTGCCACACCTGGTGACTATGAAATGGAGCAAACAGAGACAATCGTGGAGCAAATTATACGTCCTACAGGTCTTCTTGATCCTATCGTGGAAGTTCGGCCAATGATGGGGCAAATTGACGATCTCTTAGGAGAAATCAATGCGCGTGTTGAAAAAGATGAACGTGTTTTTGTAACAACCTTGACGAAAAAGATGGCTGAAGATTTAACTTCCTATTTCAAAGAAATGGGTGTAAAAGTTAAGTACATGCACAGTGATATCAAAACTTTGGAGCGAACAGAAATTATTCGTGACTTGAGATTGGGTGTTTTTGATGTATTAGTCGGTATTAATCTTTTACGTGAGGGGATTGATGTGCCAGAAGTTTCTCTGGTTGCTATTTTGGATGCGGATAAGGAAGGCTTCTTACGTAATGAGCGTGGCTTGATTCAAACCATCGGACGTGCTGCACGTAATTCTAATGGACGTGTCATCATGTATGGTGATAATATTACACAGTCTATGCAACGTGCAATGGATGAAACGAGTCGTCGTCGTGAAATTCAAATGGCATATAATGAAAAACATGGGATTGTGCCACAAACCATTAAGAAAGAAATTCGTGATCTGATTTCCATTACGAAACGTACCGAAAGTGGAGAAGTTGAAGAAGTTTCGGCTGAAGCAATGACGAAAAAAGAACGTAAAGCATTACTTAAAAAGCTGGAGAAAGAAATGGCCGAAGCTGCAGGAGCGCTTGACTTTGAATCAGCTGCGCAGTTACGAGACATGATTTTGGAAATTAAGGCTTTAGATTAAATAAAAAAAGAGCACCTGCTCTTTTTTTATTTTTCTTGTTCAGCGGCTTCATCCACGATGAAGGTAAACTCACAAGTTGTTACTTTCTTGCCATCAACATATGCGGCAGCATCAGCCTTACCTACTTTGCCACGGAATTTAGTGATTTCAAATTCGAGTTTCATTACATCACCAGGAACAACTTTTTGACGGAATTTAGCTTTGTCGATGCCACCAATATAGGCCATTTTTCCTTGGAATTCTTCTTTTTTAAGAATCAAGATTGAACCGGCTTGAGCTAAACTTTCCAAAATCAAAACGCCTGGGAAAGTTGGGTTGCCAGGGAAATGCCCATTAAAAACTTCTTCGTTAATTGTAACGTTTTTTGTTGCAAGAATCTTATTTTCTGAGATTTCGTCAACATAATCGATAAACATAATAGGATAACGGTTAGGAATAACTTCCATAACTTCTGTCGCTGTCATGGCATACTTTGAATTTGTCATATTAATAGTACCTCATATTTTATTTGTACTATCTCATTATATCACTATTTTTATTGTTTTATGTATAAAAACATTAAAATGCTCCTTGGATTGCTACTATAGACCATGGAGAAATTCGATAGAGGTATAACTAGAGCCAAGCATGGCAAATTTTTAGAATATTAAACTTAGATGTTTATTACTAGAAAAATTGAAGACACTAGTGCTATACTATTTGAGTAAAGATTACTTTAACATAAGCTCTATCTCTCAGCCACCCTTGGTTTGAGAGATTTTTTTATTCAGCTTGCTTTATAGCTTTGATAAAGCGGGCAGTAATCTCATGAGGACGTGTAATTGCTCCACCAACAACTTGAGCGAGCACACCAAGTTCCTGAATTTTTTTAGCCTGTTCGGGAATATGGATACCACCTTCAGCAATCACTGGAATATTGCTGTCCAAGAGTGACTGAATAAGCTCAATATCAGGTTGAGGTCGTTCTTTTGTTGCCTCAGTATAACCAGAAAGTGTGGTTCCGACAAAGTCACAACCAGCTTCATAGGCCGCTTTTCCAGCAGCAAAAGTATCAATATCTGCCATTAGCAATTGATGAGGATATTTTTCCTTCACCTGATAAACAAAATCTGCCATACTTAAACCATCATGACGTTCACGCAGTGTACAATCTAAGGCAATTACGGCGATATTAAGGCTAGCTAACTCATCAACTTCCTGCATAGTTGCAGTAATATAGGGTTCTTGTGGAGGATAATCACGTTTGATAAGGCCGATAATGGGCACATCAACAACCTCTTTAATTTCTTCAATGTCTCGTACAGAATTTGCTCGAATACCTACAGCGCCCGCATTTTGGACACCTAAAGCGATAAGAGGCATAATTCCACCATCAATAGTATAAAGTGGTTCGCCTGGCAACGCTTGACAGGAAACAATCAGTCCACCGCGGACTTTTTCAATAAATTCTTGCTTATTCATAAAACCTCTCTTTCATTCTTGATTTTATTGTATCATCAAATTTAGGATTTTTAAAACGTTTTCTTTTAGATCGAAGAGGGAAACTTGACAATTACAGGCTTTTACATTACAATGTTTTATGTAGTAAGTATTTTGATATACTAAACTATTTACTTATATTTTTTAACTTATATTTTCTGAAATATATTTTTTTATTTTAAGGGGACTTATTTATATGTTTTTAGAAGGAAAAAAAATCGTCATTATGGGTGTGGCTAACAACAAGTCTATCGCTTGGGGTTGCGCTAAAGCTATGAAAGATCAAGGGGCGACCTTGATTTACACTTATCAAAATGAACGTATGGAAAAACAGCTTGCAAAGCTTGCTGGACCAGAAGATCTACTTATTGAATGTGATGTTGTATCTGACGAATCTATCCGTCGCGCATTTTCAACTATTGAAAGCCGCGTGGGCAAAATAGATGGTTTGGTACATGCCATTGCTTATTCAAAAAAAGAAGAACTTGATGGTAATGTATCTGATATCTCACGTGACGGCTATGCCCTTGCACAAGATATCTCAGCTTACTCATTGCTTGCTGTAGCAAAAGCTGCAAAACCTTTATTCAATGAAGGCTCTGGTATTGTTACTTTGAGCTATATGGGCTCTGTTCGTGCGATTCCTAACTACAATGTAATGGGTATTGCTAAAGCAGCTCTAGAAGCAAGTGTACGTTACTTGGCAGCAGAAATGGCACACGTTGGTGTTCATGTTAATGCTATTTCAGCGGGTGCAATCAAAACACTTGCGGTATCTGGTGTTGCAGGCTACAAAGATTTGATTAAAGAATCAAACAGCCGTACAGCTGACGGTAAGGGAGTAACGATCGAAGAAGTTGGACAAACCGCAGCCTTCCTCGTTAGTCCTTTAGCTACAGGCGTCATTGGAGATGTGGTTTATGTGGATAAAGGTGTTCACTTGACATAAGCAAAAACAGAGAAATACTTGATAGGCTTTTGGCCTTATCAAGTATTTTTTTTATTTTTACAAATAAGAGTTGTTAACATATGTTGTTCATATTTTGCAGTATAAATTGTTGTAGCGATGTTACGCTTTTTCTTATATTATATTTCTTGTACATAAAATGTCGAAATGAAAGTGGCCACTAAATTTTTGACGAGAATAAAGAAAAGGAAAATTTAATAATGAAATTTGAATTTAAAAGTTTATCTACATATGAAGAAGATGCGACCCCTAACTTTATGGGCGGAGTAAACTACCACAGTCTAATCGAAGAATTTGACTCCATGGCCGAAGCTGTAAAATATGTGACTGATCATCACGGTTATTTGATTACAGATAATGGAAAATTTGCTTTTGAAGTAAGAAATATCTCCCTTATCAAATAACAAATAAAAAAGTATCTTCATAAGATACACATCAGTCGAGGAATAGAAAAAATCATGAAAAAAGAAAGTCTTTTTACAGCTACTTTCATTATTAATACACTTATTAGCTTTTTATTTTATATTGTTTTTTACGTTTTAACGTCATCTATAGGGACGTATGCGATGGAAGAACTCCATCAATCTACAGTAGTGAGCTTATCATTATCAAGTATCTTTGTTATCGGGGCGCTTATAGGGCGTGTATGGACCGGTATCGTTGTAACACGGATTGGGATGAAAAAGCTCCTTTATGTAGGTGGAATTATCTTTTTAGTTTTAACCTTGGGGTATTATGCAACGACTAATATACCTTTGCTCTTTATTATACGTGTAATTCAAGGTATGGGATTTGGGATTGGAGCAACAGCTTCAGGGACGATTGCTGGACATATTGTTCCAGCTTCAAGACGAGGTGAAGGGATTGGCTATTATGCTTTGTCCGTTACGCTGGCTGCAGCTGTGGGACCTGCTTTAAGTATTTCCATTTATTCTTCTTCGTTAGGTTTTAATGGGCTTCTTGCTTTGGCACTTATCTTACTTATTTTAACTTTTGTTTTGATATTCTTTGTCCATGTAAAAGAACTCTCCGAAGAAGAAGTGCAGGAAGCATTACTTCACAGTCCAAAAGGCTTAGATAAATACATCGAAAAATCAGCCTTACCTATTTCTTTTGTGGCCTTTTTGGCAGGATTTATTGACTCCGCTATTTTAACAGGAATGGGGCCATTTACATCCTTCTTACATATTTCGACTGCTGGTTCATTATTCTTTACCTTATATGCTGTCTTGATTTTCTTATCACGCCCATTAACAGGACGCATGTTTGATACTAAAGGAGACAATTGGGTATTCCATCCTGTCTTTATCTTCTTTGCAATTTCAATGCTCTTCGTTGGTTTAGCAGGTTTCATGAGTCCAGGTGCTGGCTTTATCATGTTGCTTATTGCTGGAGGGACATTTGGTCTCGGTTATGGAGGAGTTGCACCTTTTGGTCAAGCTATTGCGATTCGTGAAGCACGTAAAGATCGTATAGGTGTTGCAACTTCAACTTTCTTTGGCTTTTTAGATTTGGGCGTTGGCGGCGGTCCGATTATCCTCGGAGCTATCATTCCAATGCTTGGAAAAGGTATGGTTGGATTCCGTAACCTGTATCTTTACAGTGCGCCAGCGGTTGTCATAGTATGGATTATCTATTATCTTGTGCATGGGAAAAAACAACACCAGACAAATGTTGCTTAAAAAATGGTATGAATGACATAGAATACGTAGTAGAGCTTTTAGAAGAAAAAAATGTGAGTGTAGTTAGTCGTAGGAAACACAGCTATATCATGTATCAAGGCATTGAATCAGAGTATCTTTATGTTCTTAAAGAAGGTGTAGTAAAACTGAGCAGTATTTTGCGAAATGGTCGTGAGTTTAATATTACTTATGTTTGTGAACCAGATTTTGTTTCATTGCTTGAAGAAGAACAACTGGATGGAGTTTCAGCTCTCTTTAATGTGAGAATAGAGTCGGATGAGGCAACTTTTTATCGGGTACCACGTAAAGTTTTTTGGGAATGGATTGATAAAGATATCAAGCTGTTTCGTATTGTGGATAATTTCTATCGTAAAAGATTAGTCATGATCTTAGAAGCCTTGCAAAAAATGACTGTAAACGGCAAAAAAGGCGCTGTATGCGCGTGTTTATATAATTTCATTGATTGCTTTGGTAAACAAAAAGCGGAAGGGATATTAATTGATTTTCCCGTAACCAATGAAGACATAGCAGGATTTTGTGGAATCTCAACACGAACCAGTGTCAACAGGATATTGCGTGAACTCCGGGAAGAAAAAATCATTGATATTGTCCAGCATAAGATTATGATTTGTGATCAATACAGCTTACAAAACTATATCAGTTAGAGTGAAGAACAGAGTTCAAAACCTCCAGAATCTTAAGGTTCTGGAGGTTTTTTTGGCTAGAATAAAAGAAGCAACATAAACTTGCTTCTTTAGAGTGTATTATTTACGCTTTTGCTTACCAGCATTACGTCCGTTATTGTTCTTCTTACGTGGTGCATCCAAATCTTTTAATCCTTGTTGTGTTGCAGATTTAGGAGTGACATCTTTTGGAAGATCAGCCATTTTTGGAGGATTATTTTTAAATTCTTCGTCAATTTTCTTACGCATGCGTGGTTTCATAACGTAAGTAATGATAATTTGTTGGATAACCATCACGATACCACCAACGGCCCAATAAAGAGCTACACCTGCAGGGGACATGAAACTGAAAACAATAATCATCACGGGACTCATAATGAGCATAGTCATACCTGTTTTCTTTTGTTCAGGTGTCATACTCTTGGTTGAAATCCAAGTTTGCAGGAAGTAGAAAACACCAGCAATTAGAGTGATTACAATACTTGAACGTCCGAGGTCAATTCCAAAGAAAGTTGCTGTTGAAATACCAGGAGTATAGGCTGCAGCATTATAGAGGGCAATGAAGAAAGGCCATTGGATAAGTAGGGGGAGACAACCCAATGAAGATAACATATTGATACCATTATCTTTTTGTGCTTTCATCAAAGCTTGTTGGGCAGCCATACGTTCTTCAGGTGTCGTTGCAGCTTTCAATCTTGCATTAAGTGGTTCAAACACTGGAGCCAAGTAAGCTGTTTTTTCTTGCATATAAGTGGACTTATATGCTTGGTTGAGTCCCAATGGAAGGATAAGGAAACGGATAATCAGAGTGACTAAGACGATACCCCAACCATAACCAAGGTTCATGTTATTCGCAAACACATCGACAAAGGCTGACATTGGTTTAACAAGAATTTGGTAAGTCATACCATGTGTTGCAGCTTCGGTAGGGACACGCACACCATCAACAATATGGGTTTGGACACAGCCAGAGAGCAAGAGCAAACCAGCACTTGCTACACCCAAGAGGGACAATTTTTTGTTCAAATTTTTCAAAATAAATTCGCTTTCTATAAATAAACGGTCTGTTACCATTTTACAGGAAATTGCTTTATTTTTCAATAGGTCTATAGTCTGAAATAACCTATTTTAAAGGTTTGCAGCAGCTTATTTTTCTTGCTTGAAGATTAAAAAAGATTGAGTTTTTTATTATGTTGGTGATAAATAAAAAAGCTGTCTGTGACAGACAGCTTTTAGGACAATTTATCCGATAAATGTTGTGATTTCTTTTTCAAAATGATCAATTTTACTTTGTGCTTGTGCTTCTGTATCTGCTACAGCAGCCATATAGAATTTTATCTTAGGCTCTGTACCAGAAGGGCGAACAGCAATCCAGCTACCATCTTCTAAATGATATTTTAAAACATCAGAAGGAGGAGTTGTTAATTTTTCAACTTTGCCACTGTGTGATGTTGCAGTAAGTTCTTTGAAGTCTTCAGTCAAAAGAATTTCAAGACCGTCAAATTTTTCTGGTGCATTGTCACGGAATTTACCCATGATTTCAGCGATTTGTTCTTTCCCAGTACTACCTTCAAGCGTAACTGAAAGTGTCTTTTCAACAAAGAAACCATATTCAGCATAGATATCTTGAATACCATCATAGAGTGTTTTACCTAAAGAACGGTAGTAAGCCGCAACTTCACAGATAAGGAGCATTGCTTGGATGGCATCTTTATCACGGACAAAAGGCTTGATGAGATAGCCAAAGCTTTCTTCAAAACCAAACATGTAAGTGTGTTCACCTGTAGTTTCCCAAGCATGAATTTTTTCGCCAATGAATTTGAACCCTGTGAGTACATTAAACATTTCCACGTTATAGCTTTCAGCAATATGACTGACTAACTCAGTAGAGACGATAGATTTAGCCATAGCCGCATTAGCCGGTAATGTGCCAGCTGTTTTGTGTGCTTCAAGGATATATTTAGCTAAGACGGCGCCGATTTGGTTACCTGTCAAAGGTTGGTAGCTTCCATCTGGTAAGCGGACTTCGACACCGATACGGTCGGCATCTGGGTCAGTAGCAACCAACATGTCAGCTCCAACTTTACGGCCAAGTTCTTCAGACATAGCAAAAGCTGCTTGACTTTCTGGGTTAGGTGATTTTACAGTTGAAAAGTCGGGATCGGGGATAGCTTGCTCTTCTACAACAGCAATTTTTTCAAAACCAGCTGTGGCAAGAGCTCGACGTCCCAGCATTTCACCAGTCCCGTGGAGAGGTGTGTAAACGATGTTAAGATCACGACCGTATTCGTTAATTAAATCATGATTGATTGTAACAGTTTCGATATTTTTAAGATATTTTGCATCAATATCTTCACCGATAATTTTGATCATACCATCCGCAATATATTTTTCCGTATCACCTAAAGTGATAGAGAAAATGTCGTCAATTTGTCGAATATATTCGGTCAAGGCTGCAGCATCTTCAGGCGGCATTTGACCACCGTTTTCGCCATAAACTTTGTAGCCGTTATAAGGAGCAGGATTGTGGCTGGCTGTAATCATAACACCTGTGAGAGTATTCAATTCACGAATTGTAAAGCTCAAGGCTGGAGTGGGACGAAGACTGTCATAGACATAGCTTGGAATCCCATGGTCTGCTAGGATCGTTGCTGTTTCCATAGCGAATTCTTTAGAAAAGTGACGACTATCATAAGCAATAGCTACACCTCGTTTTTTCGCATCACCTTTGCTGTCCATCAGACGTGCAAGTCCTTCAGTTGTTAAGCGCACTGTGTAAATATTCATACGGTTTGTTCCAGCACCTAAAAGACCACGTTGACCAGCTGTACCGAACTCAAGATATGTATAGAATGCATCTTCCTTTGTTTTTTCGTCCATTGCAAGCAATTCTTTATGCAAGTCAGGCGTTAAGTCAGCATTTAGCCATTGTTCGTAAATTTCATTGTATGACATTGTTATCCTCCAAAGCCTTTGTTTTCAAGGCTTCAATTAGTTATTGTTTATTTTAAATCCTAATCAAAAATGAATTCGGTTTCAGATGTATTATATCATTTTTCATTTCTATTTTCCAAAAAATAAAAAAACAGACCATGTGATGCCTGCTTTGTAATTTATCTTGATTTTTCTAAAGAAGGAACAATCGCTGCTGTTAAAATGACGGCAATAACAACTTCAGCAATGGAATTACTTGTAATAATCAGCTGAATAAGTCCTGCGAATGTCATCCCTGTGTACTGACCAAAAAATAAAGTAATGAAACTTAAGACAAGTACTGTATTTGTAGCTGTACCTACAAAAGCAGCAATACCTGCACCTGTACGTGTTTTCATGGCTTTATAGATAAAATAAGGAAATACACCAATGAGGATCCGAGGGACAATAGCAACTACTAAAGCCCAGAGGGAACCGTGATTTGTACCAGGGATGGGTTGAAGTGGGCTAAACACATAACTCAAAGGTGTAGTAAGGATTGTGGAATTAATAACGCTGATAATTCCCATTACAAGCCCTAAGAAAGCACCTTTCCGCGCACCTAAGACAATGGAACCGATGATTACAGGAATATGCAAGAGTGTAGGCACAATAGGCAATGGCCACACACTATAGACGATTTGGCTCAAAACTTGCACGACAACCATGATAGCAATAAAGATTGCAAGGATGGCAATATCGGATGCTTTTGATTTTTTCATGTTTTTAAATTTCCTCAATTTTAGTAGCTTGATCCAGCGTATCAACAATGGTATCAATATTTGCGAGTGCGCCTTCACCAAAGTCTCCACAAGCTAAGAGAGATTGTTTGGGTTGTATAACATTGTATCCTATTGATTTTAAAATATCAATATTTTTCATCGTTAAAGGATTGGCATACATATTAGTATTCATAGCAGGAGCAATATATTTGGTTTTGCTTGGATGTAGCGCAAGGGCTACAGAAGTTACAATATCAGAAGCGGCACCATGAGAAAGGCGACTTATGGTATCCGCTGTGGCAGGAGCAACAACAAAAATATCAGTGTGTTTTGCGATATCGATATGATTAACAACATCGGGATGTTCTTCATCCATAATATCAAGGTGTACTTTATTTTTAGATAAAACTTGCAAAGTTAAAGGTGTAATGAATTGTGTAGCTGCTTTTGTCATCAAAACAGTAACATTATGGTTCTTTTTGTTGAGCATCGAGACGATATCTGCAGCTTTGTAGGCTGCAATGCTGCCAGTAACAGCAAGAGTTATATTAGCCATGATTTGCCTCCTCGGATTTTTTAACAATTACTTGAGCAATTTGTGGTTTAGTGTGAAGCTGAGTAATATCCGCAGAACCACTAACTAAGAAGGCCAGATGGTTTTCTCCTTGGATATTAGCTAGATCATTTGCAATAATAAAATCAGCAGAAGTTTCTTTGAGTTTGCTTTGGGCAACCTCCAGCAAGTGCTCCTCACTGACGCCAGAAAGGAGTTTAAAGCCAAAAAGAAGAACTTCAGGTTTCCATTTTTTAATAAATGAAATAACTTTCGGTGTTTTTTCCAAGAGCATCATTTGGTAATCAGAATTTGAGGATATTTTTTTCTGTACTTCAGGGCGGAAATGAATGAGCTGTTCTTTTGTAAGTGGCTGTGGCAAGTCATCTACCCCAGTCATATAAACAGGACGATAATCAGAAACTGCCATACTGTGGACAACAACATCGACTGCTGGAAGAAATCTTTCTACATTATTTAGTAAATCTTGTGTATCGCCAATTGGGATAACAGTTAAATTTTCTTGTTCTGAGGGCAGCTGTGCAAAACGTCCAGCTAACAAAATAACCTGATGTCCGTGTGTCAAAAATTCTTCAGCAGTTAATTTTCCTAAACTACCTGTCGCGAAATTAGTGATACCGCGGACGGTATCAATGGACTCAGTGGTACCACCTGCTGTAATTAAAATCTTCATGGCTTTATTTTAACCTAAGTCTTTTCGCAATGCAAGAAGAGTATACCCCTCTAGGTAACAAAACCAAGAAAGCGATTGCAATAATTAGGGATATGAACTATAATTTAAAATGAAAAAGTCAAAAAGAAAAGAGAGCAATATGCTGACAGAAGAAATTAGAAATAGTTTTTTACAAGTTTTAGAAGAAGGTGTAAAGCCCGCTACAGGTTGTACAGAGCCTGTAGCTGTGGCCTATGCTGCTGCAGTATGCCGCACATATTTAGAAGGCCCCCATATCGATCGAATAAATATACGGGTGTCCGCTAATGTAATGAAAAATGCCTTGGCTGTAATTGTTCCTGGAACGAGAGAAGCTGGAGTAGAAGTAGCTGCAGCTGCAGGTGCCCTAGCAGGAAATGCTGAAGCTGGCTTGAAGGTAATTTCTGAACTCTCGCCAGATATAGTTCCAGAAATTATTAGCCTTGCTCGGTCAAACCAAGTAAAAGCTGAGGTTGCTTCTGTAGCAGATAAATTGTACGTTGAAGTTAGCATAGCTTCAGGGTGTGAAACAGTTACAGTTAAAATTGCAGGCGGGCACACTTCCATTTACTGGATACAAAAAAATAAAGAAGTGATTTTCAAAAAAGAAAAACTTCAATCTAATGAAGAAGCAAGTAGTGTTGAATTTTTAAAAAAGTGCAGTTTTGCGGAAATCTGGGATTTTGTAACTAGTCAAAATCTGGAAGATATTTTACCTTTAATAAAAGCACAAGAATTAAACATGACTTTGGCTTCAGAAGGCTTAAGCAATGATTATGGGATGGGGGTTGGAAAAGCATTACTTAACCACAGAAGCCTTTCAGATCTCAGTCTTGAAGAGCAAATTGTTATTTGTACAGCTGCAGCTTCAGATGCACGTATGGGAGGCTGCCAGCATGCAGCAATGACAAATTCTGGCTCAGGAAATCAAGGAATTACAGCCACAGTTCCTGTTTGTGTCTTTGCGCAAAATAGGAGTGTGAGTGAAGAAAAACTTATCAGGGCATTAACTCTTTCACATCTTACAGCTCTTTATATTCATTCATTTTTACCTTTACTTTCTGCTTATTGTGCTACAGATTCGGCAGCAATGGGAGCAGCAGCCGGTTTAATTTATCTCGAATCAGAGGATGAAGAAAAAGCTGGGATGGCAATTAAGAACATGATTGGTGACGCAGTAGGAATGATTTGTGATGGTGCAGGTTTTTCTTGTGCACTAAAAGTAGTGAGCTCTGTATCCTCAATGTATCGTGCAGTACAGCTGGCTCAGTCAGGTGTGGTTATTCCAGCAACAAATGGGATTGTTTCAGGAGAGGTAGATGACTGTATCCGTGATTTAGGACTTTATGTTTCTAGCGGAATGCAGAATTCTGATCCTGTCATATTAGATATTATGATGCATAAGAAATAAAATCTAGAAAAAGAAAAAGCTTAGAGAAAACTCTCTAAGCTTTTTTCTTTATTGTTTAGGCTCACCATGGGGATAAAAATTATCTTTTGCCATCTCATCATAGATGACATAAATAGCTTCACGAGGTGCTCCAGTATGTTTCATCACAGACTCTGTGATCTCTTTTGCTAAAGCTTTTTTGGCTTCAGCACTACGTCCTTCAACTAATTCAACATGTACAAATGGCATAGTAATCCTCCTTAGGATTGTTTAATATGCTTTTATTTTATCATTTTTTTTACAAATGAGCATCTTTTTAAATAGGGGTAACATAAGGATAAAAAAATAGTACACTTTCCAAGCTCATTTTTTTGATTTAATAATTTTTATAATTTATAATTATTCATATAATGGAATTTTGGAAAAAGTCACAACATTCTAATGTTTGTGATTTTACTAATAAAATAGCTTGTTTTCGCTTGTTTCAGGGGAACTAGATATAGAGGAGGAGTTGAATAAAAAAATGGTTGTTGAATAAATATTGTTAAAATAGGAGGATATATTGTGAAAAATGAAAAATGGAAAAATTATTTAAAAAGTAGTCAATATATAAAAAAACATTTATTATCAGCCGGTATATCAGGAAATGTACTTCTAGCAGGTGTCGTAGTAGCTGGGGCTTATACGCTATTCCCTAACCCTATCGTTGCCAATGCTGCGGTATTAGGAGTAGAAATCTTTGGGGATACCACCTCTTCAAACAACACGACTTCAAGTCTAGCTAACCCCTATCCAGAAGGGTCACAACAAAATGTAAACTTTACAATTTCAGGGAATTCTGCAGTAACTACGAATGTCTTATCTGGTACGCGATATGCAGTCATTGTTATTCCACCAGAACTACGGGGAACGATAACACCGGGACAGGCAACCGGAAGCACCAATGTCTCAGTTGATTTGACTAAAGTTCCACTAATAACAGGACTAGTGGGAACATTAAATAATACGTTGAGTGGTTTAACAAGTATTGTTGACACAGTGACGAGTACAGCAGGACTGAAGTTTGATACCTCGCGACTCTATGCTGATTTGAATTTATTGTCCAATGTAATGACCATTGATCAAGGCGCATGGTCACAAGCAGCAACTCTAAGCCCAGATGGCTCAATGATTATAGTTGATTTGGATAAAGGTTTGGGTCCAATTTTAGCTAATAATGTAATTAATATCTTGCAAGACTTAAAATTAGCGGTTAATGACCTCAATGTTACTGTTACAGCAAGTGATCCTTTGGGTACATTACATTTAACAGCTGCGACTCTTAATACCACGCTGGCGCCCATAAAAACTGCTTTGACCGTGGCTATTGATGGTGTATTAACTCCTGTTTTAAATGATGCAGGTGTTTTGACACAACAATTGTTGGATGTTTCTTTGCTAGGAAGTACGACGGTTAATGTACCAACAACGATAAATATACCTACGACATCAACAACACAAGGAACTGTTACCTCAAAATTTGTTGGTACAATTGTCCAATCAGATATTTTGGATGTGAGTCTTTTCAGTGGATCAGATAGCTCTTCAAATATTTACTGGAATGGATTAGCTGTATTACCAACACCACCTGTAATTTCAACTGTTACCGGAAATTCTCAAGCCGGTTATGTTGTAAAAGGAACAGCTGACCCAGGAAATACAGTAAAGATTATTAATCCGGCTACAGGTCAAGAAATTGGAAGCGGATTAGCAGATAGTTCAGGTAACTATAGTATTACGTTGCCAGCCGGATCAGTTGGCGCCAATGCAGATATTAATGCCACCGCAACCGATGCAGCCGGCAATGTGAGCGCACCAACAGCCGGCAAAACCCCAGCCGATGCGGATACGACAGCACCTGAAGCACCAGTCATTACCGGCATCACAGGAAACTCTACAGATGGTTACACTGTCACAGGTACGGCTGAAGCGGGATCTACGGTTGAAATCAAAGACTCTACCGGAACAATTATTGGTTCTGCCACAGCGGATGGTTCTGGCAACTACAGCGTAACTTTACCGGGATCAGTTGGACCAAACGCTGATATCACCGCTACCGCAACCGATGCGGCCGGCAATGTGAGCGCACCAACAGCCGGCAAAACCCCAGCCGATGCGGATACGACAGCGCCTGAAGCACCAGTCATTACCGGCATCACCGGCAATTCCACAGACGGTTACACTGTCAAAGGTACGGCTGAAGCGGGTTCGAAAGTAGAGATCAAAGATTCGACCGGAACAGTCATTGGTTCTGCCACAGCAGATGGTTCTGGCAACTACAGCGTAACTTTACCAGCTTCAGTTGGCCCAAACGCTGATATCACCGCTACCGCAACCGATGCGGCCGGCAATGTGAGTGTACCAACAGCCGGCAAAACCCCAGCCGATGTGGATACGACAGCGCCTGAAGCACCAGTCATTACCGGCATCACCGGCAATTCCACAGACGGTTACACTGTCAAAGGTACGGCCGAAGCGGGTTCGAAAGTAGAAATTAAAGACTCCACCGGAACAGTCATTGGCTCTGCCACAGCGGATGGTTCTGGCAACTACAGCGTAACTTTACCAGCTTCAGTTGGCCCAAACGCTGATATCACCGCTACCGCAACCGATGCGGCCGGCAATGTGAGTGTACCAACAGCCGGCAAAACC
>NZ_MUIZ01000012.1 GCF_002154895.1 Lactococcus petauri
GATGCACTGTCTGATGTACTTGTAGAATCACTCATTGATTCTGACTTAGAATCTGAAGCTGAACTTGATGCACTGTCTGATGTGCTCATTGATTCTGATTTTGAATCGGACATTGATGTCGATGCACTGTCCGATGTGCTCATTGATTCTGATTTTGAATCAGACGCTGAATTTGATGCGCTATCCGAGGTACTTGTGGATTCACTTGATGCACTGTCTGATGTGCTCATTGATTCTGATTTTGAATCGGACATTGATGTTGATGCACTGTCCGATGTACTTGTAGAATCACTCATTGATTCTGACTTAGAATCTGAAGCTGAACTTGATGCACTGTCTGATGTGCTTGTAGATTCTGATTTTGAATCGGACATTGATGTTGATGCACTGTCCGATGTACTTGTAGAATCACTCATTGATTCTGACTTAGAATCTGAAGCTGAGCTTGATGCACTGTCTGATGTGCTCATTGATTCTGATTTTGAATCGGACATTGATGTCGATGCACTGTCCGATGTACTTGTAGAATCACTCATTGATTCTGATTTTGAATCAGATGCTGAGTTTGATGCGCTATCCGAGGTACTTGTGGATTCACTTGATGCACTGTCTGATGTGCTTGTAGATTCACTCATTGATTCTGATTTTGAATCAGACGCTGAGCTTGATGCACTGTCTGATGTGCTCATTGATTCTGATTTTGAATCGGACATTGATGTTGATGCACTGTCTGATGTGCTTGTAGAATCACTCATTGATTCTGATTTTGAATCAGATGCTGAGTTTGATGCGCTATCCGAGGTACTTGTGGATTCACTGGATGCACTGTCTGATGTACTTGTAGAATCACTCATTGATTCTGATTTTGAATCAGACGCTGAGTTTGATGCGCTATCCGAGGTACTTGTGGATTCACTAGATGCACTGTCTGATGTACTTGTAGAATCACTCATTGATTCTGACTTAGAATCTGAAGCTGAACTTGATGCACTGTCTGATGTGCTCATTGATTCTGATTTTGAATCGGACATTGATGTCGATGCACTGTCCGATGTGCTCATTGATTCTGATTTTGAATCAGACGCTGAATTTGATGCGCTATCCGAGGTACTTGTGGATTCACTGGATGCACTGTCTGATGTGCTCATTGATTCTGATTTTGAATCGGACATTGATGTTGATGCACTGTCCGATGTACTTGTAGAATCACTCATTGATTCTGATTTTGAATCAGATGCTGAGTTTGATGCGCTATCCGAGGTACTTGTGGATTCACTGGATGCACTGTCTGATGTACTTGTAGAATCACTCATTGATTCTGATTTTGAATCAGACGCTGAGTTTGATGCGCTATCCGAGGTACTTGTGGATTCACTAGATGCACTGTCTGATGTACTTGTAGAATCACTCATTGATTCTGACTTAGAATCTGAAGCTGAACTTGATGCACTGTCTGATGTGCTCATTGATTCTGATTTTGAATCGGACATTGATGTCGATGCACTGTCCGATGTGCTCATTGATTCTGATTTTGAATCAGACGCTGAATTTGATGCGCTATCCGAGGTACTTGTGGATTCACTGGATGCACTGTCTGATGTGCTCATTGATTCTGATTTTGAATCGGACATTGATGTTGATGCACTGTCCGATGTACTTGTAGAATCACTCATTGATTCTGATTTTGAATCAGATGCTGAGTTTGATGCGCTATCCGAGGTACTTGTGGATTCACTTGATGCACTGTCTGATGTGCTTGTAGATTCACTCATTGATTCTGATTTTGAATCGGACATTGATGTTGATGCACTGTCCGATGTACTTGTAGAATCACTCATTGATTCTGACTTAGAATCTGAAGCTGAGCTTGATGCACTGTCTGATGTGCTTGTAGATTCACTCATTGATTCTGACTTAGAGTCTGACGCTGAATTTGAGGCACTGTCTGATGTGCTTGTAGATTCGCTCATTGATTCTGATTTAGAATCTGACGCTGAATTTGATGCGCTATCCGAGGTACTTGTGGATTCACTGGATGCACTGTCTGATGTGCTTGTAGATTCACTCATTGATTCTGATTTTGAATCGGACATTGATGTCGATGCACTGTCCGATGTACTTGTAGATTCACTCATTGATTCTGATTTTGAATCAGATGCTGAGTTTGATGCGCTATCCGAGGTACTTGTGGATTCACTGTCTGATGTGCTTGTAGATTCGCTTGTTGATTCTGAAGCAGAAATGGAGTCACTATCTGACATACTTATTGATGCTGAATCAGAGTTGGAAGTTGAATCAGAGATTGAGATTGATTCACTAATGGATTCTGATTTCGAACCTGAATTAGGGTCGTCTGATTCTGAAGCGGAGATAGACTCTGAGTCTGATATAGAGAGAGATTCACTGCTGGATTCTGATTTTGATTCTGAATTAGGATCGTCTGATTCTGAGGCTGAAATAGACTCTGAATCAGAGATTGAGATGGACTCACTAATGGATTCTGATTTTGATTCTGAATTAGGATCGTCTGATTCTGAGGCTGAAATAGACTCTGAATCAGAGATTGAGATGGACTCACTAATGGATTCTGATTTTGATTCTGAATTAGGGTCGTCTGATTCTGAGGCTGAGATAGATTCTGAATCAGAGATTGAGATGGATTCACTACTTGATTCTGATTTTGATTCTGAATTAGGGTCGTCTGATTCTGAGGCTGAGATAGATTCTGAATCAGAGATTGAGATGGATTCACTACTTGATTCTGATTTTGAATCTGAATTAGGATCGTCTGATTCTGAGGCTGAAATAGACTCTGAATCAGAGATTGAGATGGACTCACTAATGGATTCTGAATTAGGGTCGTCTGATTCTGAGGCTGAGATAGATTCTGAATCAGAGATTGAGATGGATTCACTAATGGATTCTGATTTTGATTCTGAATTAGGGTCGTCTGATTCTGAGGCTGAGATAGATTCTGAATCAGAGATTGAGATGGATTCACTACTTGATTCTGATTTTGAATCTGAATTAGGATCGTCTGATTCTGAAGCTGAAATAGATTCTGAATCAGAGATTGAGATGGATTCACTGCTTGATTCTGATTTTGAATCTGAATTAGGATCGTCTGATTCTGAGGCTGAAATAGATTCTGAATCAGAGATTGAGATGGATTCACTACTTGATTCTGATTTTGAATCTGAATTAGGATCGTCTGATTCTGAGGCTGAGATAGATTCTGAATCAGAGATTGAGATGGATTCACTACTTGATTCTGATTTCGAATCTGAATTAGGATCGTCTGATTCTGAAGCTGAAATAGATTCTGAATCAGAGATTGAGATGGATTCACTACTTGATTCTGATGTAGAAGGAGAATTATCAATAATAGTCAAATTTGCTTCAGCAGATAATTGATGAACAGAAGTTTCATCAAGATAGTAGAGCGTAACCTTATATGTGCCTGCTTTAGAAAAATCAACCAAAGAAGTATCTGCTGTAACCTTAGAGCCATCTCCTAGAGTTCCATCACTATTGGTCAACGTATCTACCATAGTGCTTGGATCAAATGTTTCTCCTAAATTTATTGTGTTATCTTTTGCAGTAAATTTAGACTGATCAATTCGATAAATCCATTCTTGGCGGATAGTTTGACCAGCCCTCGCAGCCTCTCCATCTGTATTAATAGCATCAATTACCTGTTCAGGGCTCGTAACTATTCCTGGCTGTAAAGAATTAAAAATGTTATACCATTGGAGTAGTGATGTATAACTCCTTCCAGGTTCTCCCATCATTGATTTATTTGCGTCTACAATATAATTAACTCCACCGACCGCAATCGTTTTTGGGTGTCTCAAAATAATATTATCACCCGGATTAAATGTATCTATATCATCATCAGCTAACTTAACCCCTGTTTCATCTGTGTAGGTTATTGTAAGAGTAGCTAAATCGGATGCTTTAGCACTCGGTTTCTCACTTAATTCTTCATTTGATTGAAGCGTATTAGATGTTGCTGACTTTATTGGTATAGTAGTACTATCTTTTTCAGCAAGTGTCTGCGTATCAAGATTTTTTTCCACAGTCGGTGTTGAAGTTTCAGCAAAGGTTGTAGTTTTCAAGTGACCACCAAGTAAACTTAGGCCCACACCAGTAGCTAACCTTAAGGACCATTTCACACCTTGTGACAGATTTGTATTTTCACTTTCTTTATCATAAACCTGCTGATATTTGCTCTCTTGAATATCAGTCTTCACTTTAATTTGTTGTGTAGATTTTTTTGAAAAGTTCAACCAGCTGCTTTGAGTAAGACTAGAAAATACCCAAAACTTCCCAGACTTATGCATTCTAAAGCGTGTAACTTGTTTTAGAAGACCTTTTTTTCTACCATTTTTATTCATAAAAATTTTCCTTTTTTTTTATTAATTTTTTGTTTTCTTCACATTTAGTTTTATATTTTTTACTTCCCTGCCCTCCCCTTTCAATTGAACTGATTGATAACTTACTAAATGTCATCTCATTGAGTCCGACACTAATGATGGCAATAGAATAAGCATAGGCATTTTTTATGTATGTAAAATCACCCCCTTTACTGGGTAAAACTTGCTTCTCTATTACTTTTCCACCTCTGTCTAGAAATATAATTTGTAACATTATCGAATGCTCTGGAAGGATTTGGCCGTTAAAAGATAAGCAATAGCTTTCTCCTTTCTTCAGGAGGGGCAACTGAAGAGGGGTTCGAACTTGCTGATAAGTTATATTTGACCCCCATGTCGCTATTACTGCTCCAGGAGGTAAATTTGTATTTTTAAAAAAAATTTCCGAATCCCTCATCGTTACAGTGGAACCATATTTATAAATATCTATTAGAGCCGATGTCCAATCTATTTCGAACCTCATTTAGACCTCCTGCTGAAAATATTCACTTAAAACCCGCCTATATTGATGAAGAAACCACTGATTAATAGCTTGAGAATTATCATTATGACGGCCAGAGATACCTTTACCAACAACTACTGAAGAAGTATGAGATAAATACTCAACTAAATCACTATAAGCTGTTTGATCGTAGTCATCATTTTTCATATAAGCTATGATAAATTGCGTATTTTCAAAATTAGACTCATTAAATTTTTTCCAAAAACGTTGATTGAGTTCTTTTACTCCACTCTCATCTAGCTTTCCAGTCAAGAATCTGAGTATATCTAACGATGTGGGAAAGCCTCCAGGTCGGACAATTCTTTCGTTTTTTGCGATATTCCCAACATTAACTAGAGGTTTACCAATTATTACAGAATGAGGGGCTAAAGCACCACTATAATAAAGTGCTCCATAAGTGCCCATTGATAAGCCCGAAAGAATCAATTCTTTTGAAGTAAATCCAAGATATTTCAAACAATTTTCAATAACATTTTTCAGTTTATTTTCTAATACCTCACTTCCCATATAAAAACTTCCTCCCTCAAGCCGAGGATCTGTAATAAGAAGAAAGGGTGCTCCCAAATTCTTCATCATATAAAAGCCTTCAAACCCTTCTGCTGAGCGATACCCTGAAAAGTAAACATTTAATGGAGGTTTGAGATTGCCCGGATTGAAATAATAAAATAGTTCTTGTTTGTACTGATCAACTATTCTTCTTCCGCCTAAAATATACTCGCCATAACCATGGCGGGAATCCCTGTAATGCAATGGCCCTACTTGAAGCTTCCCTTTTCCATATGCCGACAAAGCTATACTTAGATAGCCTATATTTTTCTTATATTCAATTTCTAACCCATTATCTATTTCTTTTTTAGAGTATATTGAGTCCATAACAATCTCATCACCCCCCTCGCGAGTTCCCAAAATATGCATGGTAATATCTACATCATCATCGCAAATATACTCTAACCATAATTTCTTAGAACGCTGAGACATTCCAATATTGTATTGCCAGTTTAATATATTTCGTCCTGACAATTTTGAAAAATCCCCTGTCAAGGTTAAAGAAACTTCTCCGATTATTTCTCTTTTACCACAAAACTCATCATTAATTTTTATGGTATTGGTATGTAGCTTAGAACCCATTTGTCCACTGAAAAAATTTTCACAGATATTTTGTAAAACTTTGAATTTGTTGTCAGTATTAATTATTACAGGTAATTTCTTTTTCTTTAACAAAGGTAGAAGATTAGAGGAGAGCGAACTGTCAATGATTAAACCATAAGCCTCTATAAATGGCGCTATTTTTTCCAACAAGTTGTTATCAAGAAGATCTGTACAGAGTACAGCTTCAAATGAGCGGCCATTTTGACTACTTATAAATTCCTCTAAATCATCTGAGTCTACTTTTTGGGGGTCAATAAAAGACCAATCTAATTGACTTGCAAAATTTTCATTTACGTCTAAAGTCCAGTCTTGCTTACCTATATGTAAAACCCTAATTTTCTTTTTTGTCATTCTTCTCCTTTACCAAACGAAGTATTTTCTCTCGCAACATTTTTCCAGAATACTCTTTGATCTGAGCAACTGCGTGGACTCTCGCTTGTTGCCAATATGTCAAATTCTCTAGATAGTACTCCATGCCTGAGTAAAGCTCACTTAAATCAGACAGTATTAATCCATTTTTTGTATGTTCAACATATTCTGTATTTTTTATATTAATTTGAGGAAGTCCCGCACTAATACTAGAAATTTGTGTAAATACATCTGGTTGTTGACTCATGTCAATAACCAGCCGTGCTTGATGAATTAAAGTATAAAGCTTTTCATCAGTCACAACAGTCAGAAATTCTAAACTTTGTTTCAGATTCTGTAGTCTTTGCAATTCTACAAAGTGTTCCCTAAAGAAGGATGTATCTAGTTCCGAATCGTTCATTTTTTCCCATTGTTCCATCATTATAAAAAGCTCTGGGAAAAGTAGGCTTATTACTTCGTTCATAATCTTGGAAAAGGCATTGATTGACTGTTCAGATGTAACTCGAAGAAACACTTTAAATTTTCTTAAAGTATCTCCTTTTTCTTGATTTTCAAAAATATATTTCAAAAAAGTTTGAATCAGTATTTGAACTTCTTCATCACTCAGATTTCTTGTATCCGTATAAATTACTTCTTCTTCTAATTCTTGGGTAATACTCAAATCAAAACGTGTATCATAAGGAGTAATGACCTCAATACTATTACTTTCACCAATAATTTCTTCTAGACGTAATTTCTGAAATTTAGAATCAGCAATTATATTTTTTACTTGTAAAGAGAGACTTTTTACCATTGTCTTTACTCGCGCCATATTACTCACTCTTTCATGAAAAAAGGAAAGAATCATTTTTGAACGATAGAAACTATAAGGAAGAAATTTAAGATTTTCTTGACTCACAGATATAATAATGGAATCAATCTCCTCTATTTCTTCCAGTGTAGACTCTAGATACTCTTCTTTTAATACTTCTATATTTTCATATTTTAAATATTTGAAATTTTTCCGATTATGAGGGTTTACTTCACAATGGCCGAAAGGATATTGTTTGAAAATGCTCTCTCCAGCACAATCTAAGTAGTTTGTATAAATCATCTCGCCCTTATTATAGAGTTTGTAACTAGATAAAAAACCGCGATCATCATAAATTTCGACTTTTTCAAGTACAGAATTTTCAAAGTGGTGCACTTCTGAAATATGCGCACCTTCTCCAAAATAGATTTTCCCAATAAGTTGCTGGTGATAATAAACAAGGATATGGAAAGGAGTGTAATAGTATTCACTCTCTTTCGGAAAATTTAATGAAGAAAGTAATATTTTTACTTGTTCACGACCCTCTACACCCTGAATTTTGTCAAAAATATTCAGCCAATTACATTCCAATAAATCATAGTGATGTAGGAAATATCTCAAAGAAGGCATATATCCTGGAATTACCACCCTGTAAGAGTCATCAGCTAACATAAATGCTTTTATTTGTCCCATAAGATCATCTGAAGATAAACCGGCTTCCGAAATATTCTCCCACTTGGGAATAAATACAATCATATTTTCTTATATTTATATTAGCGGGTAGCTCCCGCCAGTATAAATCCTTTCTTTTTAATTTGTTTTATACTTAAGTTTGTAGCGCTGTGGATTAGTTCAAATTTTCAATCGCTTTGACGATTTTGAGGAGAATCTAACCACAGCTCTTTGTTTAATTGGTAATGAGAATGATAACGCTAGACGTTTTATTTCGTATAAGAATACAAGGCAAAGAGTGCGTGGAATTACAAACAGTCGCTCAATAAATCTCTAGGAGAATCATTATGCTTTATGTTGGAATTGATGTCGCAAAGAACAAACATGACCTCGCTGTCATTGACGAAATGGGAAATATCATTGAGAAGAACTTTCGGTTTGAAAATTCATATACTGGTTTTCAAAAACTTCAAGTTCGACTGTCTTGTTTAACTGAACCTTTTGGAGACTCAGTACTTATTGCTCTTGAGGATACAGGACATTATGCTTATAATCTTATTGTTTTCTTGAGAAAACTAGGGTATACTGCCATCACTTACAACGCCTTGCTCATCAAAGAATTTGTCAAGTCTTTATCATTACGTAAGACAAAGACAGATGTAAAAGACGCTCTAGCTATTGCTCAAAAACTGAAAGCTGATACACATCCTGAACGTTTTGAAGTAGACGAAGCTATGCAAGAACTCAAAGAATTGACACGTTATCAAAAGCGCCTCATACAAGCACGTTCTAAGAATAAAAATCTTTATGTTCGCTTGCTTGATATTATGTTTCCCGAATTTGCTCGAATAGTCGGGAATGTTCATAACCAGTATGTTTACGAACTTCTAACAAGCTATCCAACACCGCAAAAGATCAAGCGTGCAAGATTTGATTCTTTACTTAAAATCAAGCGATTAACCGCAAGTAAAGCCAATGAAATTCAAGAAGCTGCCCAAGTTACAATTGGTAACCCTTCGTCTGCACTTCAACTTGAACTGAAACAGTTGATTTTAACCATTTGTCACTACGATAAGCAGATTGATGAGATACAGTTTCAAATCAATACAATCACGGAACAAACGAACTCGCCTATATTCTCAATCACAGGCATTGGGCAACGCTTAGGAGCGATTATCCTTGCCGAAATTAAGAATATTGATAACTTTTCTAATCCTGCACAACTCCAAGCCTTCGCTGGGTTAGAACCCTCTATTTATCAATCTGGGCAGATGGATAACTCAGGACGTATGGTCAAGCGTGGTTCACCTTATTTACGCTATGCACTAATTTTGGCTGCACAGTCTATTTGTCGTTACTCACCCTGTTTTAAGGCTTATTTAGCTCTAAAACGAGACCAAGGAAAGCATTATAATGTTGCAGTATCACATGCGGCTAAGAAACTCATTCGAGTCATCTATCATTTACTCAAAACCAATCAAACATTTGATGAAGCCAAATTAAGATAATCTATTTTAAATTCAAAAACTATTTTTAAAGCTTGCTTAATTGCAAGATTTTTTGGGTTCTTCAGATTGAAGTTGTTTGCCAAAAATGATACAATGCAAGTGCATCCTTCAGACGTTTTTATAACTTGGCAAACAAGTCTAACGCAGCAAGGGTGTTTTTTTATTTTCTTTAAAATTTACTTTTTACTTGACTTTTAATATAGAATGTCTCCTTATTCTTTGAGTACTACGCTCAAAAACGAATGACATCTTGGTAACTGTTTCGATAATATAAACTCGTAAACTGAACCTTTATTTCATAAACAAGTAGCATCAAAATAAACCACGTGGGTATAAAATAAGCCCATGTACTTAGCTCTTTCCAATATAAAGACATCACCATAGGAATACCAATTATCAAGCTATTACATAGTGCCGATATTGTAGCCATGTAACTTACTTTATGAAAAAGATATTTTTCTGTATTCTTTCCTGGATAAACCCCACTAAAATAATCTCCACTCTTTTTCATATTCTCTGAGATTTCTTTATAGTCTACGTTGACATAAGCAAATCCATAGCTAAGGACACCCACGCATACACATAAAAGAAGAATCCCTGTAAGATGGCTCAGCTGTATCTGTTCATAAATTGTACTTATGAACTTATTGTTAGGACTATTAATTCGTAATAGATAAACAAAATACTGTGGAAATAAAACAATACTAAAAGCATACATAAAGGGCATTCCTCCTGCAGGATTTATCGGGATAGGAAGATAAGATTGTTTAGCATATTGGTTATCCAACATTACATGTAATTTTGTTAATCGGCGCTCACCTTGATAAAATCTAAATATAAGGTAAGAAACAATGAGCAAGATAGATACTAAAAAGAAAATTTCTATCCCTAAAACTCCAAAATCAGTAGTCTTTGGAATAGCATTAATCACTCGGCTCGGCCATGTACGTACCATACTTACAAGTATAATAATAGTTGGTCCTCCTATCCCTCTCTCGTTGTTTTGATTACCTAACCAAATAAGAACAGACAACCCACAAAGTAAAATAACTATGACTTCGATAAAGTAATAATTATCTGACGAAACAAATATTTTTACTTGGGAAATAATACTCAAACTTTGAATAATACCTAAGAGTAAAGAAATAAAAAATTTTATTTGGTAACTCTGCCGTTGTGTTAAAGTCTGAAGTTTAAATATTTTCGAGACACTGAGAACACGCCACAATATCATCGTTGACATCCAAGGGCCTAAACCAAGAGAAAATAAAGAAAGTCTATTAATGGAGAAACCAGTTGCACTTAATGCTAGAGATAGACCTGGGGCATTTGAGAGCAAGTTGACCAGATTTGTGGAGTCTATTCCAGGCAAAATTATGTTGCTCCCAATAATATAAATTAAAATAATAAAGAGACTGAAGAAAACTCTATCTATAGCTGAGCGTTGATAGTGGTTCATCGTCGGTGTGATTTTCATTTCTATTCACCTTCTCTCTTAGTTACATACTCAGCATAATTCGAGCTAAACCAACTATAATACCTAAAAGGAGTAATGTAGAGGTACATACCACGAGGACATTAACCGTTTTTGACTTTTTCTTAAGCCTAACTTCATTCATGATTTTAGCCTCTTGTTCTTCTATTTTTTGTAATACAGGGTCCTTTTCTTCTATCATTTTATAATCTCCTTATAATCTTCAATTGTAGATTCTCCTGCTTCCCAAAGTTGTTGGCCTAAAGCTTTATGATAGTCTTTTTTTGTTTCTGTAGATGCTTTCACTTTTTTTATGAACTCAAGATACTTGTCAGATTCAAAAATATTACCTTTACTCATAAATTTTGACTGATGCACTGTATTTTTAAATGCAAATATGAGTAAGTGATATTCAAATGCCTTCCTGATTATTTGGTTCACCTCTGTTCCGTGGTTAATATCAAAGTAAAGACTACTTTTTAAAAGTAAACTTTCTAACTCTTCAGTAGTAACAGTAGGAAATAACTGGACATTGGAATAGTGGTCAAACTTCATTAATTTTGCTGACATTTCTGTACGCGCAGCAATATTTATCTCAAAATTAGAAAGTTGTTCTACAATATCTTGAAGTTTCTCAATCTGATCGGAATGAGTCACAATTAATACAGATTTCTTTAGAGTCATATCTTTTTTAAATTCGTAAAGATATCCTAAATAATTAAGGTTTACTTTTGTATTTAGTGGGAGTTGATTTTTAATACATAAATATTCTTCTCGATCTTGAATGATAATATTTTTAGTCATAGTTTTAGAATCATTCAAAATTGCTTTCATATTTCCAGGAATAACACCCAATTTTTCTTGCCAAAATAATGTATGAGCATAGGGTGTTTCTGGTTTTTCTTTGCCTAAAGCAAGTGTTATAAAGAAAGGGAGTCCTAAAGAGTTATAATTAATTTTCGAAGAATCGATTTGGGCGCATTTGAAATAAAATAAAACAAATTCTACATATGACGTAAAAAGAAAATATTTCTTGTTGTAAAAGAGCTGGATGGTATTAGTAATATGGTTGAAAAGAATAACTTCATGTCCTCCATCGTTCAAAAATGTTGTAAGTACAAGCGCTCCATCGCTAAAAGTTTTTTTTCCAAACAAGCTTCCATTCTGATTATAAAGGTCAGTCATTCTCAATCGGCCTTCATCATTGAACCAGTCTACAGATTGAACAATTCTATAGTCATCTTTTCTATCGCTATAATGAATTTCGCCTCTTTTTTTATACCCTTCATATATCTCTGCCCTATGATTATCTCCTCTTATTTCCCAATAATTTGGAATGTCAACCTCATTGAAAAATTTTGGAGATGTTGAGGATAATCTTTCTCCCTCATTTGCTAAAAAAAATTTTAAAGGAGTTTGAACATGAGGTGGTAAAAAACCATTATCGTTGATTACTACTGTTTCAAGCTTATAACCCGCGCGTACTAAAGAATATTCCAAATCAATTGCAAGTTGAGAGTAATTTTCAAATAGATTTATCATGATGCAAGTCTCCTTCAAGTTCTAACCATTTTTGTTGTATATTCTTTGTCAAATATTTAGAAGCAATCTTATAAGAATAGTGCTGCACAGTCTCTAAGTTCCTCTTTTCTTTTCTCTGAAGTTGGACTATAGCACGCGTTAAATTTAAGATATTTTGTTCTCTGTCATTTTTTATAAAGTCAGCTAAATATCCATTCTTACCTTCTTTTATGAATGTTTGATTACCATAACGAACATCAAATCCTACCATCCCTAAACCTGAACCAACTGCTTCGAGAAGAGTAAGCCCAAATCCTTCACTAGTTGATGCAGAAACATACGATGTATAGTTTTTATAAACTTCTTTAAGTTGTTGCTGTCCTTTTAGTACAATATATTCTTGTGCTCCTAATTCCGTAATTAAATCTTTTAGTTTTTGCTCTTCTCCTCCACGGCCATAGATATCTAATGTAAGGTTAGGTATATATTTTTTGGCGTTTACCACTGCTTGAAGTAGCCAATCAAGATGCTTTTCTCCAGCCAAACGTGAGGCAGTAATCAAAGAATTCTCTCGACGCTTTACTTGCTTTTTCAACTCATCAAGGCTTCCCACGGGAATTTCATAAACATTTACCTTACGGTTTTTATATTTTAAAAACTGATCTTCTAAAATATTTTTTTGTGTATTTGTTGCTACGACAAAAAAATCAATACTAGTTTCATTTTTAAACTGATATTCGTAATAATTATTCCAAAGAATCTTCTCTTTATTAGTGAGGGACTCATTAAAATGTTCCGCGTGGATGACTACTCCAATTTTAGCCCTTCCTTTTTCTTTTAAGATTTCGGGTCCTATATGAGTAGAACGGTCTAAAATGACGGTATCATTTTCACTTAATTCAAGTAATTGCATAAAATATAAAAGCAAGTTTTCCTTAGAATATATTGTCTTATCTGGGAAAATAAACAAGCTCTCTTTTCCATTCAAAAGCTCCTCATACGCTATTGAACCGTCTTCATTAAAAAAACGCCTTTGATAGAGATTAGCTTGATTATTTACTGGTTTGAAATATTCTGTAAAAACCTTAGTAGAAGTGTAATAATCTTTCTGAATCAAGTTGCCATTAACTACCATCTCCGTTTTATAAACCATTTTGGGATTATATTTATCTAAATAAGCAGTTAATCGCATATGCGGTTTCTCAAAATAATACACGATTTCACATTGCTTATTTTCTACGCAAGAAATAGCCCCAGAAAAACTTTCTTTTAATTTCTCAATGCTAAATGTATTAGGACCAATGGTAATATTAGTAAAATACTGATAAAACCAAATGATTTCGTCATCTTTGAATCCCATATTTTTTGTCATTGGCTCAATATTTTCATGAAATATATCCATAAAAATAAATTTGGCTTTTTGACCATTTTTCCGAAAAATATTGGCTCGGTATGCTTGGGCATACTCAACTCCACTGCTTGCCCAGCCAATACCTAAATTAAAGTTATAGATTGTCATAACTTGCTCCCCTATAGAAATAACTCTTTCTGAATATCAAGGAGTAATTGTTTAGTAAAGTACCCCTCTTTGATTAAATATGAAACCTTCCTCACATTTGTTATATAAGCTTGATATTCTCTTGGTGTCATAGTTTTTACGTGATTTACTGCCTCTTCTAAGTTTTCCACTACTAAACCTAAGCCATACTTCCTTACAAATTCTTCCTTTGCAAGTCCTTTATTTACTATGATTGGTAAACCAGCTGCTAGATATGTGCTAAATTTATGAGAAACATTCATTTCAGAATATTCCCTTTCATATTGATTCTCAATATTTTCACTCCATACTAAGCCAAAACCACCTCTATTAAGCTCTCTCAACAATTGATCATCAGGTAACCATCCTCTCAATGTTAAAAACCCATCTGCTTTTATATTTCCTTGACTAAATACTTCTAGTTCTAAATCACTTTTCCAATTTCCTACAAACGGAAACCTTGAACTATTCCCAATAAATTTAATCTTACGATAAAATTGAGGATAGTGATCCAGTTGTAAAGAAACAATATGATCCCAAATACTTTGAATTATTGTCACTGTGTTAAGCCCTCGTCCACGTAGAATTTCTTCCATTTTTTTAGAGGGAACAATCACTAAATCTGCAAAATTATAAGCAAGTAAATAACGCTCAAATAAATATTCATTATTTACAAACATGAGTGGGACAAAATCATGGATAAAAATAACGAGATGATTTGTTTTTTCTCTAGCTTTTTTTAAAAACACTTCATCAAAAGCAATACCGTTCCACGTAGGCAGTTGTACAATAAGTAAACTTTCTTTTGGGATACCTGATAAAATTCCTTCAATACGTTTTTCTTTTTCTACTTCTGTATCACTTTCTTGCACTGGATAAGCTTGAATACGAATCTCAGAGTATCCATCATTTTCCGCAATTTTTGTTACTGTATTTTGTGCTAGCATCGCTGTGCTACTCTCACTCTGTCCATACAAATTCGTAATATACTTTTTCAACATACTTAATCCTCTTTCTATGGAAAAGTAACCACTAATTCACTTTTTTTAATATCTAATAAGCTCAAACTTACGTTTTTCACAATCAGCTTGGTTATTTCATTCCGCATCAAATCATAACTTCTCATCGCTTCCTGCTCATATTCTAAAATGGGATGTTTTTGTGCGCTTGTTCTAGATTGAACGATAAAGCGTAATTGATTGAGCGCATCGACTTGTTGGCTCCATGAAACATCAATAGCTTTCAAAATTGAAATTTTTAAATATTGCAAAAAAGCTTCATCATCTCTAATTCTTATTTTCTTTTTCTTAATATTATTTTTAAATACTTCACTAATAACTATTGAAATTTCTTCAACCGAACTGATATGTTTTTCATTCTCACCTTTGAAATTATAATCAATATTATCTAGGATAAATCGCTTTATTTCTCTATAAGTATTTAATTTCTCCTCAACTATACTTTTATTAATAACAATTTCGAGTATCCTTGATACTATGCTTAAGGCAGTGGAAATATCCTCTAATTCTATGATTTTTCTTCGTGCTTGATCTATCTGCCTTTTTTGTAATCTTAATACTTCATCATATTGTAAAGCCTTCTTCCGCTCAGTATAAGCTCTGTCTTCAGACAATTTTTGTGCTCGTTCCAGATAGCGTTTAATGCGTCTACTCTTTATTTGCTTATTGCTCTTCCAATGATGATCGTAATATCGCTGAACACTTTCTTGTACATAAAGCTTTACAATCTCATCTTCTAGCGATTCAAAAGAGTAACTAGATCCTGGTTCTCCCTGACGTCCTGCACGTCCTCTAGCTTGCATTTCTATTCGTTTATTAGGCATTCGTTCGCTAATTATAACTGCTAACCCTCCTCTTTGAATAGCACCTGAGGTCATTTGTATATCTGTTCCTCGGCCTGCCATGGCTGTTGAAACAGTGACTGCATTAATTTTCCCAGCTTCTTTTATAATTTGTGCTTCTTTAACACTGCTTTTTGCATTTAGTATATTATGGGGAATTCCGAGATTTAATAGATGGGTTGAAATCAATTCTGATGCATCCAAAGAACCCGTTATAACTAAGACAGGACGTCCTTCACTGTAAAGTTCTTGTATTTTCACAAGAACAGCTTGAGTTTTTGATTTAAAATTGGGATATATTTGAGAAGGATAATCAATTCTTATATTTTTTTTGTGTGTATTTACTTTTTTCACAGGTAAATTATAGGTTTCAATAAATTCGCCTTCTGAAACTTTAGCTGTACCAGACATACCTGATATTTGCTTGAATTGTCTAAATAAATTTTGGTATGTAATAGAAGAAATCGTTTGGGTTTCAGGAGTAATCTCTACCCTCTCTTTAGCTTGAACCGCTTGATGTAAACCACTCTGTAAGTTAGTTCCCTCTAAAATCCGTCCATCTTTTCTATCTAAGAGCTTTACTTTTCCATCTTCCACGAGATAATCTCGCTCTTTTTTTAAAATACGATGCGCTTTTAAAGCTAAAATAATATGCTGATATATTTGATAGTTTTCTACTTCTAACAGATTTGGAATTGAAAAATAGTGTTTCGCTTTTTCGATTCCTTTTTCTGTGAGCCATACATTAGTTGACTCTTCATCTAAAGAATAGTCAATTTCTTCTTGTAGTATCTCTATAAAATCATTAGAAATTTGAAAATAATTTGATTGTACCTTTGGGGCACCAGAGATAATTAAAGGCATTTGAGCACTATCTAATAAAATCTCATCTACTTCATCTAAAAGTGCAAATTTTAGCTCAGGAAGGAAGGTATCTTCTTGCCTTTCAACAAGACCATTAATTAAAAAGTCAAATCCAAAAGTTGAGTTAGAAAGATATACAATATCTGCTGAGTATATTTGCTTTTTTCTCGTAAAATTAAATTCTGCTTCTTCAGCCTCATTAGTTCCATCCGCCGCCTTTAAACCAAGGTAGTCATATACTTTGCAAAACTTCAAAAAATCTCGTTTGGCTAAATAATCATTTGTAGTAATTAAAAATACAGTTCCTTCATAAAGAGCTTTCAAATACAAGGGCATTGTTGCTACTAAGCTTTTCCCTTCACCCGTTTTCATCTCAACTATATTTCCAAAATAAATTGCAATAGCTGCGTAAACTTGTTCGTTTGTTGGATAAAGACCCAAAATTCTTTTATCTACTTCCCTTACTAAAGCAAATGCTTCAATCATTACTTTATCCCATTTTTCTTTTAATTCAGTAGATTTTTTTATTGATAAAGCAATCTCTTCTAATTGACTATCTGTTTTACCAGCCATCACGGGAGATAGTTGATTCACTTTTTTTAATATTTTAGTGTATCTCATTTTATTCATTTCTATTTATTTATAATATGTCAGTAAAATTTAGGTTTTTCGGAGATTATAACGAGAAACATCTACTAATTCCCCCTAAATATGTGAATAAAATTTTATTTTTTTATGATAAAATAAAATAAGTCGAATTACTTGACTTGAAAATTAAATAAGTATATTATAGAAACGTTCTTTTTTGTACATAGTAAATGAATATGTATAAAAACATCAGGTATTCTATATAAAATACTCTAGGGTATGTCTGAAAAACCTAAATTTTACTGACAAATGTTTTATTATTATAAAACACCGAAGAGATTTAAGTCTCCTCGGTGTTTTCTTTATGGCTATAATTGTTAATCTTTGGGCTTTTTTGCTTTGTACAAATCATATTTTTATTTATTGTTTTTAAATCTTTTGAAATAGAAAATAGAAGCAATGAGAGCAACTATTACGAGTATCAGGCCCATTCCAGCACTTACGAATGTTACTCTTTCATTTTCACCAGTTTCAGGTAATGCATTATGATCTAATGAAGAAGGCTCTAACTTAGGAGTATCTTCTTCATAACTTGGTTTATTTTCATCTGATTTAGAAGTAACATTGTGTTTATTAATAATAATATTCCCTTTATTATTATTACCTATAGTTATCTCATATCCATTTACTTTCGTAATTTCCTTAACAGTATAAACGATATCTTTGCCTTCTTCTTTTTTGAAAAATTTTTCCAGGTATAAGTCCATTTAGAAGCCTTACTTAAATTAATTGGTTCTTTTATTTTCTCACCATTGGTATAAAGTTTCACTTGAATTGAGTCTGGTCGAAAATCGTCTTGGCTGTTGCTGTCATCCCAATACTTAGTTACTGTTATGCTAGTTTGTTTTGGTGTGTAAGGGTTAGTAATGTCAAAGCACAAATTTCCGTAGTATAAGAGGGGGCGCTATCTTCAGTAACTGTATAAACAATCTCTTTTCCATCTTCATACTTAGGAAGGTTAGTAAATAAGTATTTCCAATTATCTTCAGTTCTCACTGTTTTATTAGCTACAGCTTTGCCATTAGCTAATAAATTAATATTTATTAAATCTGGACGAAGACCATCTTGGTTATCACTATCATCCGATGTTTTCTGCCCTTCTATTATTGTATCTCCAGAAATAGTATTAATAAAATTATTTCCATCTTGTGTAGAAATATAATTATCAACTGCTTCTTCTTTTACAGTATACTCATATTCTTTATTATTTTCATCATATTTAGGAAACTCTGTAAAACTACAGTTCCAATTAACATTTTCAGTCACAGCTCTTGAGTCAATTTTAATATCATTTTGATACAGATCAATAATAATTTGTTCAGGCCGTGTTCCTGACGTATTATCATTATCAATTCAGGTCTTAATTCCAGAAATAGAAACTGTGATTTCTCCGTTCCCACTTCCTCCATTATCAGGACTATATACATCTACTGTTTGAGTTATTATATTATTTCCTATTAATTCTCCACTATTTTCATATTTATTAGAGCCCCCATTATTAGTAGCTTATGTTGAATAATCTATTATTACTGCCTCAGTGATATTTCCGAGTATTGTAGTAAAACCAGTTACACCGCTTTCTCCAGTAGCACTTGATGGATAAGTATAAAGAATATCAAAATTATCCCCTTCATTATCATAGTTTACTTAGTATGCTTGAACTGTTCCCGAAATTAATTTTTGATTTGCGCCAATAAAATCAGTATATTTTGCATTATTTATAGTCTGTTTAGCAAAGTGTACCCTAAGACACTCTATGTACAAACACTTGATATCGTCTTCCCTGAATTGGCCAAGATAGTGAAGAATATTCATAATCATTTGTATAGGAACTCCTCTCAATTATCCTGCGCCTCAAAAAAATTAAACGAGCACACTTTAATTCGTTACTTAAAATCAAATGCTTAGCAGCGGATAAAACGAAACAAATTCAAGAAGCAGCTTATTTAACTATAGGAAATAGTTCTATTGCTCTACAGTTAGAAATGACTCAACTCATTGAGATGGTAACATTCAAACGAAACAGATTAACAAGGTTCAAGAACAAATTAATACTCTTATGGCAGAGATAGAGTCACCAATTACAAGTATTACAGGAATCGGGCAACGCTTAGGAGCCATTATACTGGCGGAAATTAAGAACATTCATAACTTCAAAACGCCAAGTCAGCTTCAAGCTTTTGCAGGACTTGAACCCTCTATCTATCAGTCTGGAACAATGGACGTTACAGGTCGTATGGTTAAGCGCAGCTCATGTGACCAAGAAATTAATACGTATCATCTATTACCTTCTCAAAACGAATTAGTATTTTGATGAAAGTAAATTGAGGTAAGAACATCATTGAAATAATTTTTAAAAACTTGCTTAGGCAAGACTTTTTGCATGCTTCAAAGCTCATTACAATTGACAAATTTTTAAAATCAGTTTTTACTTGACTTTTTATATAGTTTGTCTTATTTTTTATAGTCTCGAGGTAAAATCTGACTATTGCTATAGCTTTCAGACTTTTTTCGGTATCCTTCATGGACATTGGTTTCATCAATTCCGTTCGCGTGAAAGAGTTGCTGCAGACCGACAATACCTTAGGTCAGGGTTTGCGTGTGCAAGCCCTTTTATAGAAGAGATTCCTAACTTTTTAAGTGCTTTTTCTGTACCACGTCCTATCCCCCAAAAATCAGTCATTCTTTCAATTGTCCATAATTTAGTTGGAACATCTTCATAGCGAATAAGGTCACGCATATTTCTTTTATGTTTAGCGTAGTTATCCATTGATATTTTGGCGAGTAATGGGTTATCTCCCATGCCTACAGTAATATAAAGTCCCATTCGCTCTAAGACTTCACGCTGCAGCTTTTGAGCTAAATTATCCATTTGCTTATATCTATTTGAGATACCTGGATAAAAATGATTTAAAGATTCTGTGACGTCGATGAAGGATTCATCAATGGAGTAGGAATGTATTTCTTCAAAGGAAGTATAATTAGACAATATTTTTTGCATCTCTATATTTTTTTCAATATAAAGCGCCATTTGGGGCGGGACTACGTATGTTCTTTTTGCCCAACTTTCAATAAAAGCAACGTACTGGATTGTCGGCTCCGTTCGTTTGCCATAAATATCTGTATGCTTTTCATACCAACTTTGATAGTTGAACTTTCGAGATTCAATAAGAAAAGGTAAGTCTGCAGCTCTACTTACATTTGATTTACCAAATACTTCTTTAAATTTGGGGCTGGATGCCAAAATTAATCCATAGGAATTATCCGAACGGCTCATAACACATAAAGATGTTGTTAATGGGGGTAATTTACGTTCTACGCATTCTATTGAAGCATAATTTGACTTTACATCTTCAAAGAATATTGCTCGACGTGGCTCCTTATTATAATCAAATATCACAACTTCCCCTTCTTTCTAATTATTGTGTTTTTTCAATATTATAAAATATTTATAGCTGTTTTTTAATTAAATATATTGACTAATTCAATATTATCCTTTGCTGTTACTATTAACATTAATATTAATAGTAATTGTAATAAAAAACCCCAAAAATAGGGGAATTATTTACTATTTTTTCTTAAAGTATTTAGCAATTGATTTACGGTTTAGAACACCAACTAGTCCAAGTGCAAATGTAAGCAACACTCCTACAAGTCCAATAACATTATAATTTTTTGTGCCGGTTTCAGGTAAATGAATAACTGAATCAGGTGTATCGTTTGGTCCATGAGGAGTAGGTGTGATTGGCTTATAAGAAATCGTTTGGTCTTTGTTATTGATGTCCTTGTGATCTGCAATAGTCGACGAATCATCCGGAGTATTCAATTCTTCTGTCCAAACATAATAAGTTTTATCATCATCTTTACTTGTATCGATTTCAGCTTCAACTTGCTTCATCTGAGCTTTTGCAGTCGCATCATCAATCTTGAAGTCAATTGTTTTGATAATCTTATCTTCTTTGACCTTACCAGCGCCATCTGGTTGAACACGGTGAAGGTAAGCATGCATCATTTGGTCTTTTGAAGCATCTGTCAAATCAATGACATCATACATTTCAGTTGTTGAGCCTTTTTCATCCTTGTCGATAATTTGGTCATTGTTTTTAGTATGAGCTTTTGTTTTGATGGTTGGTTTTTTATTCGTGATCATTTGGTCTTCATTATTCAAGTCCTTGTGGTCACCAATAACAAGGGTATCGTCCTTGGTACGCAGCTCTTCTGTCCACACATAACGAACTTTATCCGTGTCATTCGTTGTATCGATAGTCGTTTCAATATGAGCCATCTTATCTTTAACGGCTTGATCATCAACGTCGAAGGAAAGTGTTTTAATAATCTTATCTGACTCTTTACCCTTGTCATCTGTGACAATACGGTGAAGAAAAGCATGAAGTTTTTGACCTTTTTCAACGTCCCCTTTTAAGTCAACATTATCATACATTTTGGTTCCTTTTCCACGTTCAGGACCATTGATTTCTTGATTCTTGTCTTCAGTATGAGCTTTTGTTTTGATATCCACATGCATCTGTTTGTCTGTAAAGAGACCCATGTTGACTTTGAACATTGTATTTTTACCATCAGTCAAATCTTCTGCTTTAACAGTTGTTTTGAAGAGTTCTTGATGAGTTACAGTGTCAGTCATAGTTACAGTATAAGATTCAGGTGCACCTTGATCGCTTGTGTCTGGTTTTACTTGTACCAAAATACGGTTAATTTTCTTCAAGCCATTAGGTGCTTCTACTTCATCTAAGTAGTAATTACCAATGGCAATATTTTTGAAGACAACCATACCATTAACCATATAGCCGTCAAATCCTTCTGCACTTCCAGAAGTTGATTCACCATTTGAGCCAAAATCATTAATATGATTATCTTTCGTGTTCTTATCAACAGGGGTGAGTTTGAATTTCGCACCATTCAAACCAACAAGCGAACCATTGACATCTTGAACCTTATCAAATTCCATTGACCAACGGAGGACTTTATCCGATACTGTGAGGTTAGAAACAATCGTATTAACGTTTGATTTACCATCTGTATCGTGTTGACCAGACACGACATAATGTTTCGTCGTATCTTGAGAGTATCCATAAGGTGCACCGTTCGTTTGTTTGCCATCATCAGTGACTTTCACTTCTTGCCAGTAATACCCTTTATCTCCAGTATCACCAGTGACAGGAAGATTCTTAACAGCATCTTTATTTACTCCATCTGCCATTTGTAAAGAAAGGTATTTCTCGCCGATTAATTTACCGTTAACTACGGCAATTGGAAGAGCTTTAAAGCCATCTTTGGTGCCAACAGGCTCTCCTTTTTTATGAAGGACTTTGCCCTTAGCATCTTTGATGTCATGTGCGTAAAAGAGCGTATAAACTGCACCTTGAAGCTGCGCATTGCCTTGTGTTTCATCTGATTTTGTATCTTCATCTTGCTTTACAAGGGCTGCATCAACCAAATCTTCTTGGTTAGTATTTTTGCCCGTTTCAT
>NZ_MUIZ01000013.1 GCF_002154895.1 Lactococcus petauri
TGACAGTTGGTATACAAGAAGTTAACTTCTCGCATATAGTCATTCTACTTTATTCAGTTTTCAAAGGTCTATCGCTCTCGTAAGAGATACGCTCTCTCGCGACAACTATTATATTCTATCAAACTCAATTTGTTCTGTCAAGAATAAACTGTGATTTTTCTCCCTTTTTTTTACACTCGTTCGGAAAACCCCGCCGTTGTCACGTTTAAAGACTATAAAAAAACCAGACACTTTGGGGGCTGGTTTCTATTCTATAATATTGGACTCAGTAATCGTGAAAAGTTTTGTTTGATTTTAAGCCAGAGGGATTGTTGAGCAATTTCTTCATCTGTAAGTAGACTTGAATCTCTCAAATCTGCCTCAAAAGTCTTTCTCATCTTCTCTGCTACTCCTTCATCATAGCAAAAAGCACTTATCTCAAAATTTAATTCATAACTGCGTATATCTTGATTAGTTGTACCAAAAACACCTAATTTTCCATCCATTACAAGAGTTTTAGAATGTATAAAGCCATTTGTATAATTGTATATTTTTACGCCTTGTTTATGCAGATAATTTGCGTAATACTGCGTTGCTCGAAAAATAAACGGATGATCAGGCATATCGGGAATCATTATCCTTACATCAACACCAGAATTCGCCGCTGCAATAAGTGCCGTTATCATAGAGTCGTCAGGTATCAAATAAGGCGATTGAAGCCAAATATAGTCTTCTGCATCCATAATCATTTTAATAAAACCTGTTCTTAAGGTTTTATTATCATTTTCTGGACCGTTAGCCACAATCTGGATATCAATGTTCCCCTCTTCTTCTGGTACCACAAAATATGTATCTTTTCGTTCAAGTTTCTCTCGAGGGTCTTTAACGGAAACATTCCAATCTCGAATAAACGTTTCTTGAAGACCGAAAGCTGCTGTACCAACAATTCTGCCATGTGTATCACGCCAGAAACCAAACTTTTTACTATTGTAAATATATTGATCACCAACATTAAAACCACCAGTCCAGCCAATTTGACCATCTATCACTACGATTTTACGGTGTAAATGATAGTTAAGCCGCGTTTTCATTAGTGCATTACGCGAAGTGATAAAGGCTGTAACTTTCCCGCCGGCTTCCTCTAATGGTTTAAAGAAATCTTTTTTCGTTTTTCCTCCCCACGGGTCGTAAACCACCCTTACTTCAATACCTTCTTTAGCTTTCGTAATCAAATGATCACGAAAAGCAGTTCCAATTTTGTCATTAAAAAATGCATAGTATTCTACATGAATATTGTCTTTGGCATTTTTTATATCTTCAAACAAAGCTGAAAATTTATCTTCGCCATTTAGATAAAATTGTACATTATTCCCACGACAAAGCGGTGTTCGCTCCATATTATTAAAATACCTTTTGAGTAATTTTTCGTGGGGGGTCATATCTTTGGGCCCAAATTTTTCATTGTTTTCATGAACTCTTTGGCCAAGAATGGACAGGTTGTATTTGTTTTCTTCTTCAAAACGACGTGTTGTTGTTCGATCAAGTCCTCGTCCTAGGAAAAGATAGCCAAGAAATCCAATACCTGGTAAAAAAACTAAGAACATAAACCAAGCCAAAATACTGGCAATAGACCTCGGTTTACGAAAAATCGTCACAAGGGCAAGCACCGTGTTAATCGTTATCAGTGTTCCAATAAAACTATAAATTGTCGCAAGTGACATAAAATATTTCTCCCTAAAATAATCCTCTATAAAATAATATTGTTCATCCAATTATACCAAAATTGATTGAATATTGAACGTGTGCTAGACATTAATTTACTATTGTGTAAAAAAACGCTTGAACTTTCCACCTCTACAGAGAATATACTATATATATTTAGTCCAATATAAGTTATTCATTTTTTATAAAAATTACTGTTTTTCTTATTAAAATAGCGATATAATGTAAGGTAGGTTTTAAATGACAAGGAGGAATTTTTATGCAAATTACTTTCTTAACACAAATTGATTGGTTGATTCGTTTAATATTAGCAGGAATTTGTGGCTATGCTATTGGTTATGAAAGAAATAGCCGTTATAAAAATGCTGGCACACGTACTCATTTAATTGTTGCTTTGAGTGCTGCCTTGATGATTATCGTCTCAAAATACGGCTTTATGGACATCATTAGCACTCATGGGATCAATCTTGATCCTTCCAGAATTGCTGCTCAAATTGTAAGCGGAATTGGTTTTTTAGGAGCAGGACTGATCTTTGTTCACAATCAATCCGTTCGAGGCTTAACCACCGCTGCTGGCATTTGGGCAACTTCTGGTATTGGTATGGCTATTGGTTCTGGATTATATTTTATAGGTATTGTAACTACTTTACTCATTTTACTTTTTCAAATTATTTTACATCAAAATTATCGGTGGATAAAAACAGCAACAAGCAATCATCTTATTGTTCAATTAGAAGATACTGAAGGTCTTCGCCTGTTGCAAAAACAAATGAAAAATGAACATATCAAAATCCTGAGTATAAAAGTTGAAAAAAAATCAAATAATTGTTTGAAAACTGATCTATATCTGAGCTTACCCAAAACTTATGAACTTGCATCACTGGTAACTCTTTTAGAGTCAAACGAAAAGATTAAATCAATTGAATACTAATCTTAAAAATAGAGCCCCTTCCTAGGGGTACTTTTACTTTTCGAAATCTTACTCCGCTCTTAGTATTCGTATTTAAGACGGTCTTTATGATAAATATTGCTTAAATGGAGCTGCTACAATAAATACCAAAAAGACACCAGTAAAATTCTGGTGTCTTTTTGATATTTATATGAGGCAGATTGAATGTTACACCAATCTCCACCAAATAATTGTTCGAAACGTTGATATATCTGAAACAGATTAACGTTTTGAGAATTGTGAAGCTTTACGGGCTTTCTTAAGACCAGCTTTTTTACGTTCAACCATACGAGCATCACGTGTAAGCAAGCCAGCGCGTTTCAAAGCACCACGGAAGTCTGGATCCACTTCAAGCAATGCACGAGCGATACCGTGACGGATAGCTCCTGATTGACCTGATACACCACCACCGTTTACGTTTACGAGTGTGTCGTAGCTACCTTCAGTTTGTGTAGCTGCAAATGGTTGGTTGATAACAAGGCGAAGTGCTGCTTGTGGGATGTAGTCTTCTACATCACGTTTGTTAATTACGATTTTACCTGTGCCGGGTACGAGACGTACACGAGCAACTGAATTTTTACGGCGTCCTGTGCCAGCATATTGTACTTGTGCCATTTAGTGCGTTCCCTCCTTAGATAAGACCTGAAATATCAAGAACTTCAGGTTTTTGTGCTGCGTGTGTGTGTTCACCACCAACAAACACTTTAAGTTTCATGCCTTGAGCACGTCCAAGAGTGTTGTGTGGAAGCATACCTTTAACTGATTTTTCAATCAAGCGTACAGCGTTTTTCTCACGGAGTTCACCAGCAGTGATTGATTTCAATCCACCTGGGTGAAGGCTGTGACGGTAGTAAACTTTATCAGTTGCTTTTTTACCAGTAAGTTTTACTTTATCAGCATTGATAACGATAACGAAATCACCTGTATCTGTGTGAGGAGTGAAAGTTGGTTTGTTTTTACCGCGAAGCACGCTAGCAACTACAGCTGACAAACGACCAAGAGGTACATCAGTTGCGTCAACCACGTACCATTTACGGTCAACGTTTGAAGCGTTAGCCATGAATGTTATTTTCATCATTTGGGTTAAGTTTCCTTTACTTAGAATTTGTTTACGGCAGGTGTAAGAGTCCTGCAAATATTTTTGGGTTTCCGGGGCCACAAAAATGGGGTAAACAATACCGTTTATCATAATACCACATATGTCAAGTCTTGTCAAGATTCATTTTTAATTTTTTTGCTTTTATGTTAAACTATTACCATGAATGTAGTTCTTACTTTAGACTCCAAAATGTTAGATAGACTTATTCTTAAGTTCGACAAATATAAGAAGGCATCAAAAAACCAATATATTGTTTTTTATGCAAAGCTACCTAAAGCTACTATTTCTGTATATACGTCAGGAAAAGTTGTCTTTCAAGGAGAGGATGCTGGACGTATCGCTCAACAATTTGGGCATACTGCTTCATCACGTCCACAGCAACAAGAGAACATAATCGGTACCGATGAAGTCGGCAATGGTTCTTATTTTGGTCCCTTAGTCGTTGTGGCAAGTTTTGTCAATACTGAAGATGTACTTTTATTAAAGAAGCTCGGTGTCGCCGATTCTAAAAAAGTTACCGATGAAAAAATCTATCAAATTGCTCCTCAATTAATAGAGAATATCACACATGTGCCTTTGATTGTTGAACCCACAAAATATAACCAAGTCATTGATTCAGGTTACAATGCTGTAAGTATCAAAGTAGCCTTGCATAACCAAGCTATTTATCTCCTCGAAAAACGTGTTTCAGAAAGTATTGAATATATAATTGTTGATGCCTTTACGACTGAAAAAAATTACCAAAAATATTTATTAGCCGAGCAAAATAAAGTGAACGGTAAAGTTACCCTTTTACCTAAGGCTGAAGACCAATTCTTAGCCGTTGCTTGCAGCTCTATTATTGCCCGCTACCTCTTTCTAGAAAATCTCAAAGCTCTTTCTCTAGAAGCAGGGTATAAGTTACCAAGCGGCGCCGGAGCAGCTTCTGACCAAGTAGCTGCAAAGCTAATACGTCAAAACGGTCCTGAGTCCTTGAAAAGATATGCAAAATTACATTTTGCTAACACTAAGAAAGCAATAAACATAGCTCAAATATAGAAAGTTAAATATGGAAAATACCACACAAAACAAACAACCCAATGCCTTCACACGATTCATCAAAGAATGGGGCATCTTTCTCGCAATTATCACTATCGCAATCCTCTCACGTATCTTTATCTGGTCACTTGTCGTTGTTGATGGTCATTCAATGGATCCAAACTTAGCTGATAAACAACGCCTGGTTCTTATTAAAACTGCAAGCATTAACCGCTTTGATATCGTAGTTGCTAAAGAAACAGAAACAGTAAATGGGCAAACCGAAACAAAAGACGTTGTAAAGCGTGTGGTTGGTATGCCGGGTGATGAGATTAAATTTGATAAAGATCAACTTTACATCAATGGAAAGAAAACTGATGAGCCCTACTTGGCAGACTTTAAAAAACAGCTTTCTAATAATGAACTCGAAAAGACTTATCAAAATTACGCTTTGACTTCTGAACTCTCTGAAGCCAACCGCGCTTACTTTGTTCAACTTGCGCAACAAGCTCAAGCCTTTACCACGGATGCAACAGGCAATCCAACCTTTACGATTAAAGTACCTGAGGGAGAGTATCTTCTCTTAGGGGATAACCGTATTGTGTCGAGAGACAGTCGGGCAGTAGGAACCTTTAAACGTTCTGATATTGTTGGTCGAACCATGTTCCGTGTGTGGCCAATTAATAAAATTTCTACCCTTAACTAATAAAAAAACTTTGTCTAGATAGACAAAGTTTTTTTCATATTTTTATATTCTAGGTAGGTAAGGAGAATCAGCAAAACATCAAAAACTGAGACAAAAAGCATAAAATTAGAATGATGTTGCAAATACTCCGCCAGTTGGTAAACAATAAAGCCTAAAAAAACCAAAATCGATAATGGATACGCCCAAAGAATCTTTTTCCATAAAAGCACCAAAGTTACAAGCTTGATTAAACCATGTACTAGAAGATAAACAGCAGCAAGGTATTGTGTACTAACAGTAAAATGCTGCCCCAAATTTAATAATAGATGAGCTATAAAGTCGCTTGGATCTTCTTTTAATTCTCCTCGAGTAAACCAGCCCACAATACCAGACATGCGCTCAGGTGTAATAAAGAAAAGAAAAATACCACCAAGAACTTCGCCTAAGGCAAATAGTGACTTTAGTAACAATACGATATCAAAGCTTAGATCAATGACACCTTGCTTGTTTGCTTTATTTCTCTTCAAATATATTACCTAGCTCTACTTCAATCGTCCGCTGGGCAACATCTATCTGGTCCACCTTGAGGATTGATTTATAATCATCTACCAAACGTTCTCCCTTGAAAGGTCCTTCCAGAAAGACAGCCACACCAGATAAGAAACAATCAAATTCGTGAACAAGACTCTTCATGCCATTAATCGTTCCAGCTCCTTTCATAAAGTCGTCTACAATCAATACACTTTGGCCAATCGATAAACTCCGCTTAGAAAGTGTCATATTTTCAACACGGCTGCTTGAACCTGACATATAATTCACGTTCAAAGTTGCCCCTTCTGTAACTTTAGGATCACGTCGAACAATAACAAAAGGAACATCTAAAATTTCCGCTACAGACTGTGCAATCGGAATCCCTTTTGTCGCAATTGTCATCACGACATCAATTTGTTTATCACAATACTCATGAGCAATAATTTGACCAATTTTTTTTAGATTAGCAGGGTGACCTAAAATATCAGAAAGATATATATAACCTCCAGGTAAAATACGGTTTTCTTCACGCAAAAGGTCCGCAAGTTCCAACGCACGATCCCGAGAAACTTCATCAGATATATAGGGTGTGAAACGTACGCCTCCTAAACTTCCAGGAAAAGTTTCGACAATTCCAATATTTTGATCTTCAAAGACACGCTTAATAAAAACAAGGTCTTCAGAAATCGAGGATTTGGCTACTTCATAGCGTTTACTAATTTCGTTCAGATTCAACATTCTATTGGGTCTGTTCAATAAAAAATTAGTAAAGTCCACTAAACGTTCGTTTCTTTTCATATTAATCACCCTTTTCTTTTTGTTGGTTTAATTATAACGTAGAAAAACCGAACAATCAAGCAAAGCATTCAAATTTAATCATAAAAATTACAGTATCTGGGATATATTTTCGAATAATTCAAAATAAAAAAAGCAATACCTTAAAGATATTGCTTTTTTATTAGTTGAAATAATCAAAGATTATTCAGCATCGCCACCGCGACCGTTTTTCTTGATAATTTCTTCTTGTACTGATTTAGGTACATCTTCGTAGTGGTCAAATGTCATCATGAATGTACCACGACCTTGTGAAGATGAACGAAGAGTAGTTGCATAACCAAACATTTCAGCAAGTGGTACAAATGCATTAACTATTTGTGATTTACCATGTGCTTCCATGCTGTTTACACGTCCACGACGAGCTGTAACGTGACCCATAACATCTCCGAGGTTTTCTTCAGGAACTGTGATGACAACTTTCATCATTGGTTCAAGGATTGCAGGTTGTGCAGTCTTAGCAGCTTCTTTCATAGCGAGTGAAGCCGCAACCTTGAAGGCAGTTTCTGATGAATCGACATCGTGATATGAACCATCATAAAGTTTAGCTTTAATATCAACCATTGGGTAACCAGCAAGGACACCGTTAGCCATAGTTTCTACCAAACCTTTTTCAACGGCTGGTACGAATTCACGTGGAACCACACCACCGACGATAGCATTTTCAAACTCGAAACCAGCACCTTCTTCGTTCGGTGTGAATTCGATCCATACGTCACCGTATTGACCTTTACCACCTGATTGACGTTTGAAGAATCCACGTGCTTGAGTAGGTGCACGGAATGTTTCACGGTATGATACTTGAGGCGCACCAACGTTAGCTTCAACTTTGAATTCACGTTTCATACGGTCAACAAGGACATCAAGGTGAAGCTCACCCATACCAGAGATAACTGTTTCACCAGTTTCAACGTTTGTTTCAACGCGGAATGTTGGATCTTCTTCAGCCAATTTAGTAAGGGCAACACCCATTTTATCTTGGTCAGCTTTTGATTTAGGTTCAACAGAAAGTTGGATAACTGGTTCTGGAACTTCGATAGACTCAAGGATGATACGTGCTTTTTCGTCAGTCAATGAGTCACCAGTTGTAGTGTTTTTCAAACCAACAGCAGCGGCGATATCACCAGCATAAACTGTTTGGATTTCTTGACGAGTATTCGCGTGCATTTGGAGGATACGTCCGATACGTTCACGTTTACCTTTAGAAGTATTCAAGACGTATGAACCAGCATCCAATGTACCTGAGTAAACACGGAAGAATGAAAGACGTCCAACGAATGGGTCAGTCATGATCTTGAAGGCAAGAGCCGCAAATGGAGCATCATCAGATGCTGGGCGTTCGTCTTCTTCGTCTGTATCTGGGTTAACACCTTTGATTGCAGGGATGTCCAATGGGCTTGGGAGGTAATCAATAACCGCATCAAGCATCATTTGAACACCTTTGTTCTTGAAGGCAGAACCTGCAAGCATTGGGTAGAATTCAACGTTGATTGTTGCTTTACGAATAGCGGCTTTCAACTCTGCTTCAGTGATTTCTTCACCTGCAAAGTATTTTTCCATCAAGTCTTCGTCTGTTTCAGCGATAGCCTCGATGAGTTTTGTACGCCATTCTTCAGCTTGTTCCATGTATTCTGCTGGGATTTCTTCGTCACGGATATCTGTACCAAGGTCGTTAGTATAGATTTCTGCGCGCATAGTTACCAAGTCAATGATACCCACGAAGTCTTCTTCAGATCCGATTGGGATTTGAATTGGATGAGCGTTAGCGCCCAAACGATCGTGCAATGTAGAAAGTGAATAGAAGAAGTCAGCACCGATTTTATCCATTTTATTAGCAAAAACGATACGTGGAACTCCATAGTCAGTTGCTTGACGCCAAACTGTTTCAGTTTGTGGTTCAACACCTGATTGAGCATCAAGTACAGTTACTGCACCGTCAAGAACACGGAGTGAACGTTGTACTTCGATTGTGAAGTCCACGTGACCTGGTGTATCAATAATGTTTACACGGTTGCCTTTCCATTGGGCAGTTGTCGCAGCAGAAGTGATAGTGATACCACGTTCTTGTTCTTGCTCCATCCAGTCCATTTGTGATGCACCTTCGTGAGTTTCACCGATTTTGTGAATTTTACCAGTATAGTAAAGGACACGTTCAGTGGTAGTTGTTTTACCGGCATCGACGTGAGCCATGATACCGATATTACGAGTATTTTCAAGTGAAAATTCGCGAGCCATAGTTTTCTCCTAATTAATTTTTAGTTTTACACCCCATTATATCATAATAATAAAGGTTTTTATAGTTCTATTTTTATCTTTCAACTATTTTTAAATAAAATTTAAGCTTTTTTCAAAAAGACTTACTTCTTCTTCATGAAAAATTTTTATCAAAAAAAGAAAAAGGAGACTATTCCCCTTTTTCAACAATCTCAATCCATCTTTCGACAGATTCTAAATGATTAAGGTACAGGAAAAGACGCTCATAGAGTTGTTGAGAGGCTTCCTCGTGCTGTGCACTTAGTGCTTCTCCTATTTCCTTTACAGTTGTTTTACCATCGATCATGCTAAAAACAAGTGTACCATATTCATCCAAAGACATGTACGTACGTTGAGGTATTTTCGCCCCCATCTTACGCATAAGATTTTGTGTCCAATGTTTTTGATCTTTATAAATCCGAATCCGACCTTCGTGCCATTCAAATAACACTTTATCTTTTTTCCGGAAAATCATATTCAGATTTTCATCTGAAATATCATCTTTTTTCTTTTTATTACTCATCTGACTTCTCGGCAGCCGGAGCTTTCTTGATTGACATCAATGGTGCTACAATCGCAATGATTAAGATGACCATGAGTACCCAAGCCATGGCGTTAGAACCTACAAATCCCGTAGGTGTTCCTGGAGTTACGACTCCTGAAACTTGAAGGATAATACCCAACAAACCAATAATTGATGCACCGGCAACTAAACCTGACGATAAAGAGACACCTGATGACATACGTTCTTCTTGAACAGCTTCTGTATCTTTTTTACCAAGAACTTCTACCAAAATACGAACTAAAGCACCAATAAGAATAATTGACGTTGTTGAAATTGGAAGGTAGAAACCAATCGCAAATGTCATAACTGGAACTTTAATCATGTAAAGGATAATACCAAACACGATACCAGCAATAATCATATGCCATGGAAGTTCTCCACCGATGATACCATCAGTCAAAGTTGCCATCAAGTTTGCTTGTGGTAAGGCGAACTGAGCTGCATCACCCGTTAAAGCTAATTGATCACGAAGTAATACGATAACACCTGTTACTACTACAACACCAAGAACAGCAGCAACAAGGAAGAAACGACGTACTTCATATTTGTTACCACCAGTGATGAAAGTAACTTTTTGAGCTTGTGTATAACCACCAGCTACTGAAATTGCTACAACGATGAAGGTACCGAAGAGTAAGAGTGATTTAAGGTCTGCACTTGATGTCCAACCCATTGTCAAGAAAACAAGAGTCAGGATAACAAGTGAGGCAATTGTCATACCAGATACTGGCAAGTTAGATGTACCGATTGTACCTGTCAAGCGTCCTGCAACGATAATGAATAACATTGAAAGAACGATTGAAAGAATACCAGCAAGGAAAGTCATGGCGATATTCCCACCAGAGATAATGAAGCCAACAACAAATGTTGCAACAATACCAATAAGGATAGCAAAGATACCAAGTGAATCACGTTCTCCAGCTTCGGCATTTTTACGTCCATCGAGTGTTGCTTTAACAGAGTTGATGATTGTTGGGATAAGACGGATTGCCCCAATCATACCACCTGAAATCATCATCCCCGCACCAATGTATTTAACATATGATCCAGAGATTGCGGCAAAATTCATAGCTTGGATTGGAGTAGATGGGTCATTCCAAACATGATGACCGTTTCCAGCCATTTCTGAGAAGTAACCAATCAATGGAGCGATACCAAAGTTAGCAAGGATTGAACCTGCAAACATCATTACCGCAACCTCAAGCCCAACAATAAAGCCGATAGCAGCAAGCATTGGATTTACTTCAATTTCAAGTTTCCATTTGTAGAAAGTTTCGTTTGTATAGCTTACAACGTTGTTCACAACACCAAAAACTGCTGAAGTGAATGCAGTAATAAGACCACCAACACCAAAACCGATACCCATGTATTTAAGTGAGTTACCACCTGTTGAAGAAGCAACAAGCGTTTCCGAAATTGCCATCGCTTCTGGATAAACAAGTGTGCCATGTTCTTCAACTAAGAGATAGTCTTGAACAAATGACAAAATACCAAGAGATACAAGAACCGCAGAAACACCAACAATTACACCTTCAAAGAAAGAGACTTGTTGTCCGATAAGGATAACTGCTGGTAAGACAAAGATAAGACCTGAGGCAATTGACTCACCACCAGTTGCCATTGACTGGAGGATATTCTTCATCAGGAAGTTATTTTTACGGATAAAAATTGACAAGAGTCCTGAACCAAGAATAGCCCCTGGGATACCTGCAGCTACTGTTAAACCAGCACGCATTCCTGAATAGGCAGTAGATGCTGCAAAAAGAATGGCCAAAATAATACCAATAACAATTACAACTGGGTTGCCAGCACTCTTTTTGCGTCCATCTTCATAAGGGAGGTAATCTTTCCCTGCGACACCGCCATAGGCGGTTTTAGACAATTTTTTCATATTGTGTAATATACTCCTTAAGTTTGAAAGTGTTTTCGCCTTATTTTACTACAAATTCATCAAATCTGCAAGGTGTTTAAGTGTTTTTTGTAGCTTTTTTCTCATATTTTTGTTATGTAAATGTGTATATTTTTTTATTTTCTTATCTTTGAAAATAAAAAAACTTGACCATAAAGTCAAGCTTTTTCTAGAAAAACGACCAAGGTCATCTTCTTACCAACGGAAGTGAGCGAACGCACGGTTTGCTTCTGCCATTTTGTGTGTGTCTTCACGTTTCTTAACTGCAGCACCTGTGTTGTTTGCAGCATCAAGAATTTCTTTTGCAAGACGGTCTTGCATAGTGTGTTCACCACGGTTACGAGCGATTGTTACCAACCAACGGAGTCCGAGAGTTGTACGACGTTCTGGACGAACTTCAACTGGGACTTGATAGTTAGAACCACCAACACGACGAGCGCGAACTTCAAGAACAGGCATGATATTTTCCATAGCTGTTTCGAAAACTTCAAGTGGGTTGTTTCCAGTAGCTTCTTCAATTTGTTTGAAAGCTCCGTAAACGATATTTGTAGAAACGCCACGTTTACCATCAAGCATAACGCGGTTGATAAGACGTGTTACTACTACTGAGTTGTACATTGGATCTGCCAAAACTTCACGTTTTGGGGCACGATTTTTACGCATTCTTCTTATCTCCTTTCAATTACGCTTTTGGTTTTTTAGTACCGTATTTAGAACGGCTTTGTTTACGATCTGTTACACCAGCTGTATCGAGTGCACCACGAACGATGTGGTAACGTACCCCTGGCAAGTCTTTTACACGACCACCACGAAGAAGTACAACGCTGTGTTCTTGCAAGTTGTGACCGATACCTGGGATGTATGCTGTAACCTCGATAAGGTTAGACAAACGTACACGAGCGAATTTACGGAGCGCTGAGTTAGGTTTTTTCGGAGTCATTGTTCCAACACGAGTTGCAACACCACGTTTTTGTGGGCTTGCTACTTTAGTTTGGAGTTTTTTACGACTGTTATAGCCGATGTTCAATGCAGGTGAGTTAGATTTTTCCACTTTAGAGTGACGACCTTTACGCACCAATTGGTTAATAGTAGGCATTTTTCTGTCTGCTTATCCCTTTTATTTACGGAGAACCGCAAAGCGAAATAAAACGAATAAACAATCCTTTCTGTTTTTTTATAAAGTTGGAATGTCAGTATATGGTCGCTTAATCCAAGTTCTGACAAGAAGTTTGGCAACTTATACAAGTTCTCCTTATTAGGACCAAATATAAAAAGTACCGTTTAATATCATATCAAAATTTCAACACTCTGTCAACTTTATTTTGCATATTATTAGAGAAAAGTATTTCTTTACAAATTTTTTTGCATTTTCTATACTGACACGCGCGCTTAATTGCCTCATATCTGGGTTAATGAATAAATGATGTAGCAGGATAACCGAAAAATAAAATAGCGATAATTAGGGCAACAAATAAAAAATCTAAAAAAATTACGAGAACAATAGTCAGTATGCGCCCTATCTTATTATAGGGATTAATACTGAGGCCATAACCGAATACTTTTGGCACCCAAAGGGGAGAATCCATTATCCCTTTATAATGCTGATAAGCAAGTTTATTAAAGCTTACAGTCACATATAAAAGGAGAATGCAGAGGAGGAAGATAACTATTGTAATACCATTTAGTAAAATTACGTTGTTCTGAGATAAAGGAATGAGTAATAATGATAAGAGGAGGATAAGGCTGGTCACTATAATCAATAGTATTGAGTACTTCTTGTTCGCTCTCTTCGTATTGATCAACTCATAATCTTTCTTGACTTTCTTCATAAACTGCGGGTCTCCTTTAATAATATCAAGTGAAAAATCATAATAATTACTTAGTTCTATCAGCATCGGAACATCTGGAAAGTTTTTCCCGTTCTCCCAGTTGGAAAGGGATTGTCTTGAGATATAGAGCGTATCAGCAACTTTTTGTTGCGTTTCTTCTTTTTTCTTCCGTTCCTCTACTAAAATAGTGGCTAAATTCATCTTTACTCCTTTCATGCCCCATCATGATATATTAAAAAGAATCGAATGTCTAGCAAATATTTCTTGCATGCCTATCTAAGAGGGTAAAAAGAGCTATTGTAAATGAAGTTTACCGATACTGTAAACTTCATTTACTTCTGTAAAATAATAAATATTTGCATAGATTTTCCTAAAAGAGAAGAAATGTTTTACGTGAAACCATTGATTTGCTGTTAAAGCATCTATTAGTGTGAGTTTAACAGATATTATTCTTGAAATACATTAGACCTTATTTCGCTGGTATGATAAAATAGAAACATGAAAAAAATCGTAATCACTTTCCTCTCCTTACTGCTTTTATTCTCTCCTTTGGCTACTATAAATGCTCAAGCTGAGGATTTTTCTGTGGCAGCAAAATCTTCTATCGCCGTAGATGCAAGCAGTGGTAAAATCCTTTATAGCCAAAATGCAACGGATTCAAGCACGCGCATCGCCTCAATCACTAAACTTTTAACGGCCTACTTGGTTTATAAGAGTGTCGATGAGAAAAAAATTGCTTGGGATACAAAAGTACCTATTTCTGACTATGCTTATAATTTAACAATGAACAGCAACGCAAGTAATATCCCACTTGCTGAGGGAACTGAAGTCACGGTTAAAGATTTACTTAATGCCTTGCTTTTACCCTCAGCTAACTCCGCTGCTATAGCCTTGGCAGAAAAAATTGCTGGTTCGGAACCGAAATTTGTTGATATGATGATGGCTCAATTGAAAGAATGGGGCATTACAGATGCTAAGCTTTATACTTCTTCTGGCCTCCCAAACAGCGAGCTCGGTGAAAATATTTATCCAGGATCTACTGAAAATGATGCCAATACAATGAGTGCTCAAGATGTTGCCATCATGTGTACACATCTCCTCAAAGATTATCCCGAAATATTGAAAATCACCGAAAAAACAGAACTTCCATTTGATAAGGGAGGGCAATCTGAAACTACTTTAGCAAATACTAATCAAATGTTGCCTGGGTTTACAACAACACGTGCCGGTGTAGATGGCCTTAAAACTGGTTCAACTTCATTTTATGTCGACTGCTTTGCTGCTACAACAGTTCAAAATGGGTTCCGTATTATTACGGTTATTTTAGAAGCTAAAGACCCTTCTGTAGATAATTCAACACCTTTTACACTCACTAATGATCTTATGAACCAAGTTTATGCTTCTTGGACAAATGCAGATATTATTAGTAAGGATGAGCAACTCAGCGATTTCGCTAGACTTCCTGTACGAGACGGAAAGAAAAACAGTATTGATCTTATAGCTAAAGATAACTTCTCCGCTGTAGTCCCCTTAAAAAATGGTACAGCCGACATAAATGCAATTGAAATTACCTTTGATCGCGATCCTAAAACAAATATCGAGGCTCCCATCAAAAAAGGAGAAGAGTTAGTTCAGGCTACAGCTACACAAAAAGATAAGCTCGGCTATCTCCCAGGTTTTTCAGGTTATCATTTTCCTCTTACAGCTAAGACAGATGTGGAACGTGCAAATGTCTTTGTCGTGATGTGGAATAAATTCGTCCGTTTTGTAAACGAAAAACTCTAATAAAAAACTTTCTTGTACAAGAAAGTTTTTTATTTTATAGAATTTTCTAGTTTAGAATGACGATAACTGTAAACAAAGTAGAAACCAGCTGCAAACATAAGTAAAATTAGAAGAAAAAGCCATATTTGGGTATGATAGTGGACGATTAAAAAGCCATTGACAATAATTGATAAGATAGGGATCAAAGGTACTAGTGGAGTTTTAAACTCATGAGGTTGTGGCATCCCTTGTTCCTTACGAAGCTTTAACAAACCAAGAGCTAATACAATCAGATATAACAATGTAGATAAGCTCAAAAACTGACTGAGATAAGACATAGGAACAAAGCCAGCTATCAACATTGAAGTACCTCCAATAACGAGTGTAGCATTAATTGGTGTTTGGTGCTTAGCTGAAATTTTACTGAGCTTTGGAGGTAAAAGCCCATCACGACTCATAGAGTAAAGTAAGCGTGATAAGGCATAGGACATGGTGAGAGCAACACTGAGCAAAGTAATCACCGCTATAATAGAAATATAAGTCGCTGCCCACTCAACTCCAAGATAAGCAAGAGCAAATGCAATAGAGTTTGTAACATTTAGCTTATAATAAGGCACTGTTCCTGTAAGCACCAATGTCACAATAATATAAAAGACTACAGCAACAAAAAGTGAACTAATTACGCCATAAGGAATATTTCGACGGGGATTTTCAGCCTCATCTACCGCTGTCGACACTGTTTCGTAACCAATAAAGGCAATAAAGAGCATCGAAGCACCTGGTAAGATACCCGATTGACCACCGATTAAGGAACCCAAGCCAAAAGGTGCAAAGTTAGACCAATTTGCAGGTTCCAGATAAAAAAGACCAACAATAGCAAAAACAATTAATGCTGAAAATTTTAAAACAACGAGAGTATTATTCAAATGTGACACTGTTCGGGTGTTTAAGAAAATCATCACCGTTATGGCAGCCACTACCAACATTGGAATTAAATCAATAGAAAAACCTGAAGTATGGCCAAATGAGCCTTCAAATCTGGAAGGAAGTTGCAAATGCAGCAAGCCTTTGAAATAACCACTCCATGACTTTGCAACGATTGCAATTGTTGTAAAAAATTCAATTGCCAAAAGCCAGCCTACGATCCAAGCAGGAAATTCTCCAAAAACAGCATAAATGTAGCCATAAGGCCCACCTCGGCTTGGTACACGTGAAGCAAACTCAGCAAAGATTAGAGCTGACAATCCTACAGCAATCCCTGCAATAATAATGGATATAATAAGCGAAGGCCCAGCAATCAGGGCTACACCAACACCAGTAAAAGTAAAAATACCTGCTCCCACCATTGATCCTAGACCTAATAAAGTTAAGTCCATCGAATTAAGAGTACGTTTCATTTCACTTTTTTCTTGAACTACTCTTTTACGAAAAATGTTCATATCACTCCTCTATCATCATATTTTTACATTTCTTCAGCACATCAATTATTGATACCTTTTGCTTTGACAATAGCAAGTAAGATTGCTCCAATAATAAACAATACTGTACCTATAGTAATGTAGGCTAACTCCTTTTTTGTTTTTTTCTCGCCTAAAAAGAGAATACCTCCAATTGTTGAAATGATTACTCCTAATTGGGAGAAGGAAAAAGCAATAGCATTCCCTGCCAGTGAAGCTGCGAGTAACATAAAAACATTACCCACGCCCCACATTAGTCCAACAGAAATATTTTTAAAAACAACTGCTTCCATTTTTATATCACTACCAGAAAGAACAAAAGCACCTACAACCATTCCGATTGACATTGGAAAAATAATTGTTAATGTATCAAAATGAATATTGAACCACAGAGCGGATAAATTATTAAACAAAATCACATAAGATACATAAGCTAAAGTCGAGTAAGCTAAACAAATCAAACCTCTAACATAGTGATGTTTTTCTACAGCAATGGTATTTTCAGGATCTCTTTTTGCAGAAAAATAGAAACCAACGATTAAAGCTAAAATGGCAATAAACCCTAATGTATATTGAATATTTTGGGTCCACTCATGGAAAATGAAGACACCGATTAGTGCTGCCAAAACGAGTTGGGACCCCGCAGATAAAGGACCAGCTACGGATACACCGAGATATTTCATAGAGTGAAACTGTCCACTTTGACCAATTGCCCAAATAAAGCCACCAATAAAACCAATAAGAAAAATAGGAAAACTTAATTGAGGTTGACGGATAAGAAATACTATCAGAGCAAAGACAAAGGCTCCAAAAGTCATCCCCAAAGTTTGTTGTTTTGCTGTTCCACCGATTTTATTTGATACAAAACCAATGGATCCCCATGCGAACATTGGGACGAGAGCGAGTAAAATTCCTTCCATTTCAGCCTCCAAAATAAACATTAACTAAAAATCTTCTTATTTTAACATTATTATACATAAATATCAATGCATTCTTCTTATCTATTTTTTAATTTGATGCACTTTTTAACCCACTATTTTAAATGAGTATTAATAGCTAGTCTTTTAAGCCTTAAAGTCTTGATGGAAAGTTCTAACTACTCTTCCATTCTTTTAAAAGTTTATTTTTGACTCATTTTTATCACACTTTCATTCTAACAAAATAAAGAATCGAAAAAAAATAAAACACGCAAATACGTGTTTTATCGCTTTTCAATACAAATCAAAAAAGGTGGTGTATGGATCTGGTTCAGAGGCTCATATTTCATCACATGCCATTGTGCTTGGGGAAGCTCACTTGCCCAAGCAAGAACAGCATCTTTTTCACTTTGACCACCTTCGTGACCGTAATAAACAACTAGCATAATCTGCCCATGAGGTAGAAGTTTTTCTTTTAGGATGTCTAAAGCTCTTAAAGTCGTACTGGGCTGTGTAATAACCGATTTATCTGCCCGAGGCAAATAACCTAAGTTAAAAATAGCAGCTTTTACAGAATCCTTGACATATTTATCAATACTCTCATGGCCATCTAAGATTAACTTGGCTTCTAGTTTTTTTTCTTGCAATAAAGCTTGGGTTGAAACTAAGGCTTCCTTTTGCACATCAAAGGCATATACCTTATCCGTCAAACCTGCAAGAAAAGCTGTATCCCAACCATTCCCCATGGTCGCATCAACGACCACATCACCAGACTTAATTGTTTTAGATAACATCTGATGTGCCATCTCAATTGGTCTAAGCATAGGTAATTGACTCCACTTTTCTAATATTTTTACAGCCTTGAACAGAGCCACGTCGCTCCATTTCACGATCAATCGCATTCAAGACTTCCCACTTATTTAAAGACCACATTGGACCAATCAAAGCCTCACGGGGTGCATCCCCAGTGAGCCGATGAATAACAATTTCTTTAGGTATCATCTCTAGCTGATCACAGATAATCTTTACATATTCATCCTGAGACAAGAGTTGTAAACGTCCATCATGGTAATCACGTTGCATTCGCGTATTTTTCATTAAATGCAGTAAATGAAGCTTGACACCCTGAATATCCGAATCTAAAATCATGCGGCGTACATTCTCTAACATCATTTCATGGCTTTCACCAGGTAATCCATTGATCAAATGGACACAAACATTAATATTATGCTCACGTAAACGAGCTACGGCATCCGTATAAGTTTGGTAATCATGTGCTCTGTTAATTAAATCACTTGTCTTTTCAAATGTTGTTTGAAGACCTAAGTCAATCCAAACTTCCATACGCGTATTAAGTTCCGCCAGATAATCAACCACATCTGGCGGAAGACAATCAGGTCGTGTTCCGATAGATATACCCACAACATCCGACTGGTTCACAGCCTCTTCGAAACGTTCACGTAAAACCTCAACTGGAGCGTGAGTATTGGTAAAGTTTTGAAAGTAGGCGATATATTTTTTTACACCAGGCCATTTTTTATGAAAAGCTTCAACTTCCACACGAAATTGCTCAGCAATTGGTGCATCAGGCTCTAATATCAAATCACCAGAACCAGATACGGTACAAAATGTACAGCCGCCATGAGCAACAGTCCCATCCCGATTGGGACAATCAAAACCAGCATCAATGGGAACCTTAAAAATTTTTTCTCCAAAAGTCCCTCTTAAATATTCGTTCCATGTGGTATAGCGTTTTTGCATAATATTTTACTTCCTTCAGTATCTACTATTATAACACAACAAAAAAACAGCCACAGGCTGATTTACTTGACTGCGGATGTCGGGCTCGAACCGACGACAACACGATTAACAGTCGTGCGCTCTACCAACTGAGCTAATCCGCATAAAACAAAACCCGATCATAAATCGGGATTTGAGAATATAGTCCGTACGGGATTCGAACCCGTGTTACCGCCGTGAAAAGGCGGTGTCTTAACCCCTTGACCAACGGACCATATAAACTTGGCATTTACCCTATCTCGCAGGGGGCAACCCCCAACTACTTCCGGCGTAATAGGACTTAACTTCTGTGTTCGACATGGGAACAGGTGTATCTCCTATGCAATGAATACCAAATCATGGTCTGA
>NZ_MUIZ01000014.1 GCF_002154895.1 Lactococcus petauri
TTGAGTTTCTGTGTCTGACTTAATGAATACCTACTTATGGGAATAGGTAATATGTCGTCCTCACTTTGGAAAATTCTATAGGTATATTAGAAGTAGAGAGACAACAGAGTAAGTATATCAAATATTATATATAGTCCACAATCGATATCCTAAAGTTTTTTGTATGCTAAACTCTAGATAAAAACGCTAAAATAAAAATACCCATAAACACCTGAATAAAGATGGACACTTTCACCAAAACTTGTCATACTTGAAGAAATAAAGTGAGGATAAGTTTTGGAAGTAACATTAAATATTGATACCCAATTTAAAGTGGAAAGTCTCTCTGACCTTCCAAGATTGGGACAGGTGATTAAACAAATGAAACTCAAAATAAATAAGAGTAAACTTGCTCGAGATCTTGGCAAGAACCGAAAGACCATTGAGAAATATCTGAATGGCTTCATTCCTAAAGCTAAGCGAGACAAACCTTCAAAGATTGATGACTATTATCAAGTCATTGCTTCTCTCCTCTCAGAGGATAGTCCTCAAGAGTTCTATTATATGCGTGTCCTCTGGCAATACCTGTGTGATAATCATGGGCTCCAGTGTTCTATTTCCGCTTTCCGGGCTTACATTAACCAACATAAAGAGTTTGAAGCCTACTTCAAATCAAGTGTCAAAATAAAGTCGCCTCACGGTACACCACGTTTTGAAACAGCTGCGGGTAAACAGGCACTGTTGGATTGGAAGGAAAACATTGACTTTCTCACTTCTGTTGGAGAAATCGTAAACATTAACGTGGCGGTACTTGTCCTTTCCCACTCGCGTTTCAGATTCTTTCATCTCAGTTTAAACAAGACTCAAGAAAGCTTATTCTCCTTCCTCACACACTGTTTTGAGAAAATGGGAGGTGTTCCTGAACAACTGGTTACTGATAATATGAAAACGGTCATGGATGAAGCAAGAACAGAATTTCATAAAGGGAAAATAAATCAAAGTTTCGCTCAATTTTCAAAAGACTTTGGCTTCAAAGTGCATCCTTACATCGCAGGAAGACCACGAACCAAGGGAAAAGTAGAGACACAGATGAAGTTGCTTGATGAGATTCATGCTTATCAAGGACAGCTCACCTTATCGGAATTGGCTCGGTTCATTGAAAAGCTCTGTGAGCGAGTCAATACCTCGCTTCATCAAGGTTCAGGAAAAATACCTTTACTTGAATTTCAAAAGGAGTGTCAAAGCTTGAAGCCTCTTCCAAGTCAAGCCATCAGAGCTTTCTATAAAATTAAAGCCCATGTTGTCAAAGTTAATACTTCAAACATGGTGACCTACCAGTCCAATCAGTATTCTGTCCCTTCAGGTTACATAGGCAAGCAGGTGGAACTTCAAGTGATTGACGGACAACTATGGATCGCTTATCAGACCAGACTCATTGCCCAACATACGCTCTCTACTCAAAAACTCAATTATCAGCTTGACCACTACAAAGAAGCCCTTAAAACGTCCACAGGCAAGCATTACGACATTAATGCTTTGGCCCAGAAAAATTTAGAAACAATGAGTGAGGTTTTTAAACGATGAACGAACCCTTGTACAGTAAGCTTGAAGAGAACCTCGAGCTTTTAAAGCTCAAACAAATGTGCCTTCATTTACAAGAAGCCATTAATCAAAGTGTTGTTGGTGAAGCTAGCTTTGTCGAGATACTTTATGAATTAACAGAACATGAGTTGAAGCTTCGTGCTCAAAATGCCATTAATGCCTTTGTTCGTGTAGGGAACTTCCCTCATAATAAGGGTTTAGAAGACTTTGATTTTAACTTTCAGCCTACAGTGAGTCTTTCACAAATGAATGCTTTTGCCCAGCGAGAGTTTCTCAAGGCTTATGAAAACATCATCTTTATTGGACCAAGTGGAGTAGGTAAAACGCACTTGGCTACAGCGATTGGACTGTCTTGTGCGAAAAATCGAGAGAGTATTTACTTTATCAAGTGTCATGATCTGATTCAAAACTTGAGGCGAGCACGTCTTGAGAATCGTTTAGAAGACCGCTTGAAGTATTATAGCAAGTATAAGCTCTTGATTATTGATGAACTGGGCTATCTGCCTATTTCCGATGAAGATGCCAAGCTCTTCTTCCAACTCGTAGATAAACGCTATGAGAAAAAGAGTACCATCCTTACCACCAATGTCGACTTTAGACACTGGGGAGATGAAGTCTTTGGAGAACCTAAAATCGCTAATGCGATTCTGGATCGTTTGCTTCATCATGCACACGTTATTCCGATTGTCGGAGAATCTTATCGTTTGAAAGATTTTTCTATGCACGAAGACTGGCGAAAGTGGGTATTTTTATCTTGACTTTTATAACAATATTTCAGCAGCTCAAAAAGTGATCCAGAAATGGAAACAAATTACTGAAGACAATTCTGAGGTACTTGGACAAATCTATCAAGAAGAGGCCGAGATTCTTTATAATATTGACCGTGTAAAATCAGGAAATCTTCAAAAATTGGCTGCTGAAAAATGGGACGGCGCATTAAAACCTCTAAACAATAAAATTCAACGAGAAGTCAAGAATATTGATTTAGTTAGTGAATCATACAAATTTATCAAAGAATTTACTGACAAGAACTCGTATTCAGATTTTATCTCTCAAACAATTAATAGTTTAGTTTATGACAATAAGAGCTCTTCTGAATCTTTCGAAGAATCTATCAAGCAATTGGGAAATATAATAGGTTTAGAATCTCAACGTCCCGAAAAATCATGGGATGATGGAGGACCAGATAACCTTTGGTTATCTTCTGAACAATATGTCGTTATTGAATGTAAAAATAAAGAAGTGAATAATATCAACAAAGATGATATTAAGCAATTAGGGCATTCCTCACAATGGTTTACTAATAAATACGGGAACCATAAGCAGCCTTTATTGTTATTATTCCATGGAAAAAAAGAATTGGAACATAATGTACAAGTTTCAAACTATATGTACGTTATTGATGAAGAAAATTTAAATCTCTTAAAAACCAAATTAGATAATTTTCGAGAACTAGTAGTCAATAATTTTAATGATCTAAATTTAGTTACTTTAAGACAGTATTTAAACCAAAATAACTTACTAATTGATTCATTTATTACTACATATATGAGAAAACTAAAATAAAAATAAAACGAACACTGGTGTTATTCTAGTGTTCGTTTTATACTTCATGCAGTTTATTATTTATTTTCTTATTAGTAAGGAGTCAGCCAATAATATTATTCATTTTCATACTACGAAATCTTCTTTTTTGGGTTGCAATGCTAATACCCGTTTTTCGTTCGATCATTTTATATGTCATTCCCTGCTTCTTCAGCTCCAAAGCAAAAGCAATTTGTTCTTCAGTAAACTTTTGAGGACGTCCTTCTTTAAATGATGGATCATTGTCCCTGGCATACTTTTTACCCTCACTTGTACGGTTAACGATCATATCTCGTTCGAATTGAGCAAAGGCACTAAAAATAGTAAATATAAGCTGACCTGTTGGAGTGTTATCAATAATCCCCATATTTAGGATATGCACTTTTATATCATTCTGAAATAAATGCTGAATGATTTCTAACGCTTCTCGAGTATTTCTTGCAAATCGGTCCAACTTTGTCACAATAAGCATATCGTCTTTTTTTAAGTGATTAAGTAATTTTTGAAATTCTGGCCTCTCTGTTGTTGTTCCAGTAAATTTTTCTTGATAAATTTTTTCTGCTCCTGCAGCTTTTAAATTTTCAATTTGACTTTCTAATTTTTGATCCGTTGTACTCACTCGAGCATATCCAAATTTCATAATTTCTCCTCTACTTATAACCCTTAGTTATGAGCCGTTAAAACCTCTTTATTTATAGTATACACAAAAACAGCTCAAAACTGTTAAGTTATGAGCTGATATATATATTTTATTTTCCATTTAAAACTTACACGTGATTTTACTTTCAGCTTTAATTTCTTCAAGTAAAAAATAAGTAGACTTAAAATTTACAATTCATAAAAAAATAGCATTCTCTAAAATATAGAGAATACTGTTCTATAATTACTGTAAAATAATCTATAAACCTTTTGAAAGAAGTTGAAAAGTTTGAGCTATAAATTCAATAAATTCTTTCTCAGACATTATTTTTATTTGTTGTCCTGATTGGACAGCTTCTTCTGCTTCTAAAAGTTTCTTTGATGGATAGTAGCCTTTTATTAGATCAATAGGAAAATAGCCTATCACAAGTCGTGTGGTCTTCTTAGTAACGCTGCTCTGGTTATGGCCTTTTAATCCGGTAATAATAGATTGTGCTTGTTTTCTTGTCATCGTTGTCAATGTTCCAGTGAACACAAAATATTCATCTTTCAGCATCCACTCTACCTCACATTCTTTTGACTGAAGTCAATGCTCAACTTATGTGACCTTTTATAATTCCCATTATAGTAGAAACTGACAATGAACCTTTGGAGTATAGTCTGATGGACACTTCGATTATACTAGTAGATACAAAATGACAAAAAACTAAAAAGATTTAAGTCATGATCTTTAAAATATTATAGTAGACATCACAACAAAAACGATTTTAGTTGCTCTTCATTATAGCCTGATACTGCTTTTTCATTTGAAAGAACAATCGGAAGCTCAAGTAATTCTGTATGTCGTTCTAAAAAAGACAAACTTTCACCAAAACGTAATTTATTTAACTTCCATTTGTTTTTTTGTTCTAAGAACGAGTACATGTGGAGTTTTCTTAAAATATCTGATACATCCAGCCCTGACAAGTAGATAAGTTGAAAAATCTCTCGGTGAGTTATCGTATCAATTTTTTTCATATTTACTGTAATATTATTTTTTTCAAACCAATCCATTGCTTTTGTACAAGCATCCGAATTCTCCTTATAATAAATTGTTATATTTTCCATATTCATTATCCTTTTCTATTTTAAAATAGTCGGAAGCCAGAGAGCTTTTCTAAAAAGCTACTTCTAGACTAGTGGATTTGATACTATTTAGCTTTGATCAAATATCTTATTTAATATAAAAAGTAGACAACTTTGCGAGTATCTGCTTCCGTAATGAGTATATCTATTTATGATATGTCTTTATTTTATCAAACTCCCTGACTTACCACAATGAATAACAACAACTTTTTTAAATAAATTACTCTGTGTTCTTACCTAAAGATTTCCTCCGATATTCCTTAGGTAAGAACATGCGAATTTGCTCCGGATTATAACCAATCAACACTTTATCTTTCTCAATAATAATAGGAGATCTTAAGAGATCCGGATTGACCTTAATAAAGTCTATTGCCTCATTTAATGTCATTGTTTTTATCAAACGAATTTTAGAAGCATCCTCTTCACTCCCATGACTCGAGTGCTTAACTAATTCAGAAATCCCCTTGTCCGTATAGGAAAGTGCAGTTATAATTTCTTCCCTAGATATTTGACCCATTGTTCTAATACGAATATCAAGCTTATATTTCTTAAACCACTGGATTGCTTTAGGGCTAGAGGTACATCGCTGCCTATAATATAAACGAATCATTCTCATAATCCTCCCGCAATAAAAGCCTATTTATTGAATTTAAATAGGCTTTTATCTTAGTCTACTTTTTCTTGTGTTTCTTTATTATTTTTTAATTTCTTTAACAAAATCAAAATAATAATTAACAGAATAGAAACAACAACTATACCTACTAGTATGTAAATCCAAGTATAGTCTTTCTCAAGCGAGACAGCTTCTTTATTATATTTACGAGACTCTTCACCTTTGATTTCAAAATCTTTCTCAAATTTCCACTCTTTATCTCCAGATTTCGCTACTCCTTTAAAAGTATACTTCCCTGGTTTAAAGGGTTTGTTATTTAAGCTAATGGCATAGTCAAAGTTTGAATTAGGAGCCATTCTAAGATTCTCTCTTGACTCAGAGTACAGTACTTTACTGCCACCTTTACTATAAACTTTTCCATCAATTTTTAAATCCTTGATAATACTTGGTGTATAGTTTTGGATGTTCGCTGTAATTACATTCCTGTAATTCACTTGAGTCGCTTTAACATCATTTAATCGTAATTCAGGATTAATTACTTTATCAGTTTCTGTTAATTTTACGCCAATAACATAAGCATAACGATTGATGATTTGACTTCCTTTAGATTCTTTCTCTTCAGATTGAGTATTTTTTTCAGTAAAATATATTCCACCTAAAATTACACCATCATAAGAAGCCTTTGGCATCTGAACATGAACTGCTATTTGTTTTTTGCTCTTTGCGGCTATGGTCACTTCTTTGTCCGTTGTCGCAATATCTTTAAATCCCACCTTTAAGCTGTTATCACGTGCTGTTGTAGTATCACTATACTCCACAATACCATTCTGATTGGTTATTGCAGTGTTAGGTAGAACATTGACAGTCACAGCCTCAGAGGTATCATTACGCATTTCTACCATCAAATCTTGTGATTGTCCAGGTTGCATTTGTAAATCAAAATAAGTTTGAGTTTTATCAATTTGATTTTCAGGAATGATGGCTTGTACTGCGAAACTCATTTCTGAAGCAGAAACTTTAATACCTCCTACAAATAAGAAGAACAATGTACATAGACAGAGAAATATATGTTGTTTTTTCACTTGACACTCCATATTATGCTGGTGAATCTGTAAGTGTCCAAGTCAGGCTCGTTTTGTATTCCCCTTGAACTTTCTTAGTTTTCCCTGGTACAGAAAGAGAAACACTTGATTTTCCTTCTTCTTCATCATTACCAAATCTATTCAACCATGTTCCTGTACCTTGGTCAGCTTTGGCATCTAAAACATCCGAAGCTTTTCCTGGAGTTAACGAAATATTCTGACTCGCTGTCGGGGCTGTACCATCATTAGGGGTTGAAAGAGTCGCATGATCCAAAGTTAATACTGCGCCATTCAACTCTTCTTGGCCACTTTTGAATTGAGCATCCTGAGTCACTGTCAAATGCCATCCAGCATTACTTCCTCGTTTATCTGTAACTTGTACAAAGTTAGGACGATCTACAGCATTTCCCTTACTATCGGTAATATGATCAAGTTGAGCATAGTAAGTTGTATCCGTACCTGTTGTTTTTTGTTCCCCAAATCTTAGATTTGAGACGTAATCGATACTCAAAGGTCCTGATGTCGGATCTTCGTGATCATCTGGATCATCTGGAGTAATCGGATTATTAGGATCTGGGTTAACCGGATCTATTGGATTAACGGGATCTGTATCAGTAACATAAGAAATTGAACCAATTGATTTCATTGATGCCCCATCTTGAACAGGCTCATCATCCGCGAAAACTGTTCCCTTACCAAGGGTAGCTGATGTTAAAAGTAGTGTTGCTGCTAACGTAGTATATTTTACTGCTTTATGCATGTTTATTTATCCTTTTGTATTTCCTTATTAAACTTCTGTATCACTTAACAACCATGTTAATTCTGTCGTATATTTGCCATCTTTAACTTTCTCAGATGCACCAGGTACAGACAAAGCTATGCTTTGATTACCTGTCGTTTCATCTCCAAAGGCATCTACCCATGTCCCCATACCTTGGTCTGATGCCGCAGTCATTACATCTTGCGCTGCACCTGGAACTACCCCATCTTCTGATTTTGTTCCAGGAACTAAAGTAATCGTTCCTTTAGCGGTAGGAGCTGCAGCCTTGTTATCAGATGTCGTTTTCACACTCGGATTGGAAAGAGAAATTACTGCTCCCTTCAACTCTTTTGCATCCGCATCTTTTCCAGTCGTAAGCTGTAAGCCTTGTTGGACTTGCAATTTCCATCCTGCATTTGTACCACGTTTATCCGTAACTTGGACCCAGTTTGGTTTATCGACGGTTTCCCCATCTGCTGAGCCTTTAACTTTATCAAAGGCTGCATAATAAGTCTCATCTTTTGCAGAAATTTTTTGTTCCCCAAAGTGGAAGCTTGAAGCGTAATCTAGACTCAAAGGTCCGTTAGTAGGGTTTACTGGATCTACTGGAACTACTGGGTTATCTGGATTTACTGGGTCTACTGGATTAACAGGGTCTGTATCCTCTTTAAATGTAACATCACCTGTTGTATTTACAGAATTATCTGCCGCATGTACTACAGATGTTAAATTCATCATTGTTGCACTTGACATAAGGACAACACCGCCCATTAACAATTGATTCAATTTCATTTTTTTACTCTCCTAATTTTCTTCTATTAATTTTTATACTTAAACTTGTGATAAGTAGTCCTATTCCTAACCACTGCCAGCCTATACCTGCTTCTTCACCTGTTCTTGGCAATTGTCCACTTGGACTATATTTAGTCACTGGCCTATTCCCGTCTGGTATAACAGGACGAACAGGACTATCTGGTTGTGGAATATAAGTCTTGTCAAAGACTATTGAAGAACGGCTCACCACCGAAGCTGCTGTATCCGCATGAGCAATCTGGTTATTCCCAACAATATAAAGTGCTAAAACAGGAACGAACAAAAGTATTTGAATCGTTTTTCGAAACATTTTTCACCTCCTTTCTCGATTATGCAGGTGCATCTACGAGAGACCACTGCATTACACCTTTATATTGGCCTACTTTGACAGTTCCTGGAGCAACTTGAATCAGAGGACCTTCATTTGAAGTCCAAGACACATCATAATAATCCTCTTTTGTGCTTGTTCCATCATAAACGTCTGTTTCAGATGTATTATTTATCCACTGATCCTCTTGACCTGCCTTTCTGAAAAGAAGAATGTCATTTTGTAAGGCAGCTCCTGTAGTATCTTTAAATGGAGTGAGCAGTTTTGTGGTTACTCTCCAAGGTTTCTTTTCCAATCTTGTATCTTCGACAGTAATTTTCCAATCTTTGTCCTTACGACTAGACTCTACTGTTCGATTAGAGATTTTACTGTCCTCGAAACCCATGACATCGGGCACATATTCAAAGCGAAGTTCTCCATTTTTTACAACTAAAGAATTCAAACTTGATAAGCTTCCACTTTCTTTAATGGTCCCTTGAGCAGCGATTGCATTTTTCTTGATTGCTATTGCAGATTTTGCGGTAATAGAGAACTTAATCTCAATCGTTTCTCCTTTGGCCAATTTCAAATTCAGATCTTTTATCGTATACGAAGGCTTATCTCCTATAGAAGTTGTATCATCTATTTTATTTTCTGCTACTTTCTCCCACTCACTTGTTGTACTTTTCTTAATATAAAATGAGCTTTTATCTACTGTAAAATCATCTTTCCAATTCACATCTGTGAGCCATAAATCAAATTGAGTTAATGTTTCATCTCGAGGTGCTCTAGTGTTTTTAACTTTGTAAATCATTGGAGTTTTTTCATTTTTTGTTAGAGTAGTTAATGCTGGGTAGTCTGAATTGGTTGTATCGAATTTAGTTGTATCCTCTGGTCTGAGGTCAAAATCATTATTCCATGGATCAATATTTTTTACTTCTATTGTATTTGTGACTTGACTATTTTTTTGAGGAAGATTAAAACTATCATAGTATACAACCTGGGATTTAGTTTCAAATGATCCCGGTATTTTTGCAAGTACATCATATTGAACGGTAACTTTATTTCTCCCAAAAAAGTTTATTGCATCATCTTCAACAGTTATTGAATTATAAGAAACACCTTCTGTATAATAAATATTTGCATTATCTATCTTATTTCCTGAATTATCAAGTAAAATAATAGTATCCTCATTTACTTCTAACTCTTTAGGAATAAAAATAGTATTCTTAGCATTAGTAACAGTAGAATTATCAGAAGTATTTTCTATATCAACCTTAAACGTTAATTTATCTCCAACATAGTTATTATTGTCATTTAAATTATTGTTCACTTGAATATTCTGGTTAATTTCTGGCTTTTCAATAGGACTATAATTTAACTCCACTGATACGAAATGAACTGTATCTTCTGGTTCAAATGCTACTCCATCCATCCGTACAGTATACTTCTCACTAGTGTTGGGTGCTGGAATACTGAAGTCTGGATTTGCTGATCCTTGATATATAGTTTCTCCTTTAGAATTAGTAATTGTGAAAGTATGCTCTCCTTTCATTACTTCAGATGAATAACCAAAGTTTTGTGTAGGAGCAGAAGTTTCATTTTTAAAAAAATATAGTTTTTCTTCACTATAAGTTTTTACCGTTCTCAACATAAAGGAGTCTTTTAAATATTTAGATGTATAACCACCAGAAATATAGTTTTTATTAAAGCCTTGACTAAGTGTAATGTCTTGAATTGCCTCCCAATCAGATAAAACTAATTCATTACTTGATAAATCATATCTAACAGTTGAGTTATCTTGTAAATATTCCTGATAAGTATTTTGTACAAAATCATCTGGAATTATTCCTGACAGATAGTTTTGAGATAAATCAATTTTCCTTGATTTCGTATCAACTGAATACGGAGCAAGTCTCATATTATAAATTCCTTTTGGAATTTCTCCGGTCAATTTATTATTTGATAAAGAAAAAGTTGTTACATTATTGCCGTCTAACTCAAAATTGGGGATATGACCCGATAAATTATTGCCTGAAAGTTGTAATATAGTCAGATTTTTTAGATTAGTTAATTCACTTGGGATACTACCAGATAAAGCATTATAGTCTAAATATAATTGTGTCAGTTTAGTTAAATTTCCTATATTTTTAGGTATTTCACCTTTTATTCCTGAATTTTGCACCCAAAGTTCTGTTAAATTTGGTAAAAGATCAGCCAGCTTAGCCGGTATGTGTTGTCCAGCTGTACCTGTTTGGCTTTGAATATAAAGGCCACTAATTCCTTTTAAATCCTCATAAGTTGCTCCCGATTCAATAGCTGGTTTATTTAGTTTTGATAACTGAAGGTTTATTGCTGATATAAAGTACGTTTGATTTTCAAAATCATCTTTCGTTACGAGATTATCTGATTCAACTTCTTTTTTTTCGCCACTACTAAAAGTATTTGATTGGTCATTGTTCGTAGGTTCCTCTGATTGCTCTTCCTCACTAATTGTTGGTTCTGTTTTTTCAATAATCGGAGATTCACTTGTCCCACTTTCCTCATTCGAAAATGTTACTTTTACTGAACTTACCGGAGAATTGACTGGTTCTCCTTCACGTACTGTTTGAACTACAAAATCATAGACACCACTATTTTTAGATTCTAATTGAAGATTTATATCTTTAGCTTGCCCGTCTACCCAGTCAATAACTAACTGATGATTGACTGTATCCTCAGTCACACCAATATTTGAGGTTTGGCTTAACTTATACGTGACACTGTCGGGAAGTGGAACAACAACTTTTGTATCTGTTTCATTCTCATCTGTAATATGAAGGGATATTATATTGCCTTCACTTTGAGCTTGAATATGTAAATCAGATACAATTGTATCTCCTGCCATAATTTTAGGGATTACAATACTTGACAATACTAAAACCATACTCAAAGCAGCTAAAACTGCGATTACAGGAATACTATATTTTTTAAATTTTATTTTTTTTCGAAAAATATTTTTCATTTCATTACTACTTTCCCTTTTACTTCTGTTTTCTCCACAAACCCGAAATTACGACTATCCGTAGAATGGGAACGATTATCTCCGAGAACAAAAAGTTTATCTTCCGGAACAGTTGCTCTTCCACTAATTTCCTTCAATGTAAAGTCTGCAGTACTCTGACTCTCATATTGATTGTTTACTTTTTCCCCATTGACATAGATATTCCCTTGGGAAGCATATATTGTATCTCCAGGCAATCCAATGATCCGTTTTACAAACTCTTTATTAGACAGTTGAGGCACCTCAAAAACTATAATGTCACTATGCTTTAATTTATCTGGATGTTTTTCTGTTACAATAAGTTCTCTATTATTTAATGTAGGATTCATAGAATTTCCTTCAACTCGACCAATGGAATAAAAATAGCTTAAGCCTAAAACTACAAAGAACATTAGGAGGAAACTCCCCATTATAATTGCAAATTTTTTTGAGTATGCCCATTTCTGTTTTCTATGGGGACTTTCTTTTTTATTCTTTGTTCTATCCCTGACAGTTTTCTTTTTTTCTTGTTCTTCCTTTTTTTTTTGAAGTTGAGACTGAAGATTGTTCAGTCGAAGAAGGAGATCATCTTCATTTGATTCTTGGGAGTCATACAAATTGAAGTCTTTGCGAGTACTTTGTCTTACACTCCAAGGTAAACCAATATTATAGGTAAAGTTTTCATCACAACTTTTAAAAACTTCTTCAAATTTATTACGGAATGTGGGGATTAAGTTTTTCGCATGGTAGCCCATATCTTCCAGACAATCTGCTAAACTCCCATTCTCATCTTCTCTTTTTGCTTGAAAAGGAACCGGAATGAACTCTACTTTATAATGTCCTATTTCATTCTTTATTATTTTCGTCCATATTATTTGTGGAAATACTTTTTCAAGTTCTTCTAAAAATTTCAAAATAGGATAATCTAATGATGGAGAATATTTTATATGAAAATGATATTTCTTCTCAAGTAACGAAAAATCAATGTTAGTTAATACTGGTTCATGTTCATAGACAAGTTGTGTAAATATTTTTGAGGGTCCCGATGAATCAAGCATAAAGAGACAAACATCTTCAGGTTTTGCTTGAACTGCCCCTTTGTAAAGCTTAATCATTTTGAAATTCCTTTATCTAAGTAATATCACTTACTTCAAGACAGATTTTCTTCTCGTCCATCTATTACTTGCTCTATATTTTGAACCCATTGATCAATATCTTGATTAATTTTAAATTTTAAATTTAAAATATTATCCTTAAGTATATTACCTTCGAGCTTTATTTCATTCAAAATCTTTTGGTTCTCTTGTTCAATTTTCAGAGCTTCATCTTTTGATTTCTGAATAATATCGTTTGCGACTCTCTTGGCATCAAGCATGACTTCTGCTAAATCTTTTTCAGAGAGTCCTAGGCTACTTCTTGTTTCAAGCTCCTTTTTGAGCTTGAAATTTTCTTCCAAAGTCATTGCATACCTTGCTTCATTTGCTTTAAGTTGAATACTTTCTGCCCGTAATTGATTATTTTCTTGAATAAGAATGTCTTGCTTTTTTTTATTCTCCTCTACCTCTTGTATGATCTTGCTTAGTTCTGTTTCAAAATTTTGGACATCTGTTTCAGTAAAATCATTATAGTTTTCCATTATTTAAACTCCTTCTAATTCTGCATATTTCGTAATAATCTCTCTAAAAAAGTTCAGTTAACTGGAAAGTCGATATTGAAGAAAATCTTTAAATATGCACTTCTGCGACATCTTACATAAAAAAATTATTTGAAGAAGTATCCCCCGTTATGTATTTAGAGTTTTTTTATTTTAGGTGTTGATTTTGAACAAAGACTAGTGTACAATAAATTCAAGGAAAGATTTTGTACATTTTTAAAGAATTTGTTAAAAATATTTTTACAAATAACTGAACTTTTATTGACAAATGATATCTTTATGAAAAGTGAGTATAATTTTTTAGTTAAATTAAATTTTATCTATAATAAAAAAAACCAAGGCAACAGTGACTGCCCCGGTTTTTTTTATTGAATTTTTTATAATTCATTACTATTAAGTTATGAGCTAATGAACTTCTTCAGGATTCTCTTTAATGTAAACTGTAATAAATATAAAGTAATCTCAAAGTTAAAAAATTTGTTAAAACTATGGCTATATGATTAGAAGAATAAAACCAAAAAACGCAATATTCAGAACATTATAATATAATATGAGCAAATCATTTTGAATTGGTATAGATATGTGTTAAATTATTATTAGTCGCATATGTAACTAAAAACTACAAAAAATTGGAAAAGGAGAATTTTATGATTTGGTCATTAATTATTGGAGCCATTATTGGTTTAATTGCAGGTGTCATCACTAAGGGAGGATCCATGGGTTGGATTGCCAACATCTTGGCAGGACTTATCGGTTCTGCAGTGGGTCAAGCCCTCCTCGGAAGTTGGGGACCATCATTGGCTGGTATGGCACTTATCCCCTCAATCATTGGGGCAGTAATCGTCGTTGCTGTCGTTTCCTTTGTTCTATCAAAAATGAGTTATTAATTTTTAAAATTAGAGCATCTAGAAAGGAGGCCCTGTGTCATTTGGAAAGAAATTTATACTGATAGTCTTTGACATCCTTTTACTCTCCATTGTGGTACCTGTTGCTTGGGATTACTACAATGTCTTAGAGGGTAATAACATGATGAGTTCTTCAAGTCATCTTCTCTATGTTGGGGAATACATGCCTATGTATTTATTCTGGGGAAATGCTATCTTAGCGGGTATCTTAATTTTAGCTTTGTTCATCATTGCATTCTACCCTCGCACCTATATAGACATTACACTCTCCAACCAGGGAGGAAAGCTTACTTTAAAACGTTCTGCTATTGAGGGACTTGTTCGTGAAAAAGTTATTGAGAACGACTACCTCAAATCGCCAAACATTGATGTTATTTTACATCGAAATAAAATAGACATTGATGTGAAAGGGGAGATCATCCCTCGGGTAGATATCGCAGAGAAGGCTCAATTATTGGAACAGGAAATAGTTGATAGCTTAAAACTTTTCTTTGGGGTAAATCAACCCGTAAAAATAAAAGTCGAAGTGAATGCTATAAATAAAGAAGCGAGTTCAAACCGCTCTCGTGTAATATAGGAGGTGTCAATGGATTATCTAGAAAGATATCGATATCCAATTATTGGAGGCATTATCGGTGGTATAGCAGCCATTGCCATCTTCACAATTGGATTCTGGAAAATGATTCTTCTTTTGATTTTAATAAGCTTAGGCATAATGGCGGGTTTATTTTTACAAAAGACAGGCATCATTGAACAACTTAAAAATCGTAAATAACTTATAAATAAAAGGAGAATTTAATGGTACAAGAAAACATGAAATCGTTTGGAACAATGGCTGAAAATGATAAAGTGGATACTCAAACTCATGAGCATGACATCAAAGGTGAGTTGACTTATGAAGATAAAGTCGTTCAAAAAATTGTAGGCTTGGCCCTAGAAACCGTGGATGGTCTTCTCTCTATCGAAGGTGGCTTCTTCTCTAACTTAACAGGCAAACTTGTGAACACTGATAATGTGACTTCAGGAGTGGATGTAGAAGTTGGAAAAACTCAAGTGGCTGTAGATTTGAAAGTCATTACAGAATACCGTAAAAATGTTCCTGAGATTTATGATCAAATCAAAGATGTTATCCGTAAAGAAGTCGCAAATATGACCGACTTAGATGTCGTTGAAGTGAACGTTACAGTTACGGATATCAAAACCAAAGAGCAACAAAGAGAAGACGAAGTTACTGTTCAAGATCGCGTTGTAGACGCGGCCCAAAGTACAGGAAAATTCACTTCAAAACAAGTGGATAAAGTAAAAGATAAAGTGGATGAGAGTACATCAGAAAATAATCGAGTGAAGTAACGAACTTGATTTCTAAAAAATAAATATCTATATTAATATAAAAAAATCATTAGGATAAGACCTGATGATTTTTTCTTTATCTAAATGATATATATACGTATATTTTGGGTTACTTTATTTTGATAAGTAAGTACCGAAACTCAAAACCCTTAAGTTAGGAGCTTTTAATATCAAAATATATTTCTATTTAAAACTCACACGTGGCTTTACTACTAGTCTTATAGAGTATACTCTGGTGGAGACTTTCGTTCCTTAGACGTATTATAACCAAAAAAGCAATTTAAAGCCTTAACGATTGAACTTTAAATTGCTTTAACTCTATGAAAAAATAGAAAGGGGTAGCACTTTGGTCTTAACGCATTACCTTACAAATATTTTCAATTCCATTGTAAACCTTTTCTTTATACTTTGCAACTACAAATATAATTTATATTTTGAATCCCATCACCTGGATAATTTTATTACAGATAGTAAATTTGACATAGCTTGTTAATATGGTATAATTTAATAAGAAAAAGCGACAGGAACTGCCATTCCCATCGCTTGATAAGTCTCGGAGTATTACTTGCTATTAGTGTTTACTTTTTATAGTGAACGCTTTTTTTGATGCGGTAAGCTGTAAAGGGTCATGCTAAAATGGTTCTTTCCCTGATTTGTTGGTAGATGATATAATGGAGTAAACTATCACTCATTCTGGAGGTTATCAATGATTTCACTCAATATTCCTACTTTTCAAGTTAATTCTATAACTGAAATGTCTGATTTTTATCTGTTTGAAGGTAAAGTAAGCTTTGAAAATGGAAGTCCATGCCCAGTCTGTCAAGTCCTTTCTTTCAAAATGCACTCATACTATGAACGAATGATTCAAGACTTACCTATCAATGGTAAACGAGTTGAGCTAAAAGTGAAAACTCGAAAATTGCAATGTCAAAATGAAGAATGTACCACAAAATATTTCGTTCAACCTCTTGATTTTGTTCGGCCTTCTTCGTTGAAAACACAGCGTTTAGAAGATATAATTATTGAAATTTCAATACCAACCAGTTTAATTCAAGCGACCTTCATTTTAAATAGACTAGGAATCAAAATGAGTAAAAGTGCCTTATCCGAACTCCTAAAGCAATGTCCCTTTTGAGATTGAAAACCAACCTACAATTGCCTGTTTAGACGACTTCGCATTGAAAAAACGACATAACTATGGTTCGCTTCTTATTGATTTTCAGACTCGAAAAGTGATTGATTTAATTCTTTATAGAAGTCAAACAGAAGTTTCAGAATGGCTCCAAAAATTTCCTTCACTCTCTTATATTATTCGCGATGGTGCTCAATCATTCAGAAATGCTATTTTTGATGCTTTTCCAGATGTTATACAAATTTCTGACCGTTTTCATGTATTAAAGTCGTTGACTGACCATGCGATGAAAGCTAAAGGATTATCATCCATTCCTACCGTTATATATAAGCCCGTACGTACAAGAACTTCCCTCTGCAGCTTTTGTGCCAGTCTATCCATTTGTACATACTTGTCTTTTAACTCTGGGTAGAAAAGATTTAAGGACTCTGTGACATCCATAAAGGATTCATCAATGGAGTAGGAGTGAATTTCTTTAAATGAAGTATATCCTGACAGTATCTTTTGCATACGTATATTTTCTTCAATGTACAAGGCCATTTGCGGGGAAACAATATGCGTACGTTTTGCCCAACTCTCTATAAAAGCCACGTATTCAAGCGTTGGTTCTGTACGTTGTCCATGTATATCTGTATGCTTTTCATACCACTTTTGATAGTTGAACTTTCTTGATTCAATTAAAAAAGGCAAATCACGTGCTCGACTCACGTTTGATTTACCAAATACTTCTTTAAATTTTGAGCTTGATGCCAGGATAAGACCGTATGAATTGTCTGACCTGCTCATGACACATAAAGAAGTTGTTAGGGGGGGAACTTCCTTTGAACACATTCAATGGATGCATAGTTTGATTTGACGTCCTCAAAGAAGATAGTCCGGCGTGGCTCTTTATTGTAATCAATTTTCATATTTTTCAACACCTCATTATTGATTTATTCAATATTATATGATTTATTTAGCTATTTTTCAAATAAATAAATTGAATTAACCAATATTTAGTTGCTGGTATTACCATTAATATTAATAGTAACAGTAATAAAAAAACCCCAAAACTGGGGTAATTATTTACTATTTTTTCTTAAAGTATTTAGCAATTGATTTACGGTTTACAACACCAACTAGTCCAAGTGCAAATGTAAGCAACACTCCTACAAGTCCAATAACTTTATAATTTTTAGTTCCGGTTTCAGGTAAATGAATGACTGAATCAGGTGTATCGTTTGGTCCATGAGGAGTAGGTGTGATTGGCTTATAAGAAATCGTTTGGTCCTTGTTATTGATGTCCTTGTGATCTTCGATAGTCGCCGAATCATCTGGAGTATTCAATTCTTCTGTCCAAACATAATAAGTTTTGTCATCATCTTTACTTGTATCGATTTCAGCTTCAACTTGCTTTATCTGAGCTTTTGCGGTCGCATCATCAATCTTGAAGTCAATTGTTTTGATAATCTTATCTTCTTTGACCTTACCAGCTCCATCTGGTTGAACACGGTGAAGGTAAGCATGCATCATTTGGTCTTTTGAAGCATCTGTCAAATCAATGACATCATACATTTCAGTTTTGGGCCCTTTTTCATCATTATCGATGATTTGGTCATTGTTTTTAGTATGAGCTTTTGTTTTGATGGTTGGTTTTTTATTCGTGATCGTTTGGTCTTTATTACTTAAGTCCTTGTGGTCACCAATAACAAGGGTATCGTCCTTAGTCCGCAGCTCTTCTGTCCACACATAACGAACTTTATCCGTGTCATTCGTTGTATCGATAGTCGTTTCAATATGAGCCATCTTATCTTTAACGGCTTGATCATCAACATCGAACACAAGGGTTTTAATAATCTTATCTGATTCTTTCCCCTTGTCATCTGTGACAATACGGTGAAGATAAGCATGAAGTTTTTGACCTTTTTCAACGTCCCCTTTTAAATCAACATCATCATACATCTTTGTTTCTTTGCCACGTTCAGGACCATTGATTTCTTGGTTCTTATCTTCTGTATGAGTTTTTGTTTTGATATCCACATGCATCTGTTTGTCTGTAAAGAGACCCATGTTGACTTTGAACATTGTATTCTTACCATCAGTCAAATCTTCTGCTTTAACCGTTGTTTTGAAGAGTTCTTGATGAGTTACAGTGTCAGTCATAGTTACAGTATAAGATTCAGGTGCACCTTGATCACTTGTGTCCGGTTTTACTTGTACCAAAATACGGTCAATTTTCTTCAAGCCATTAGGTGCTTGTACTTCATCTAAGTAGTAATTACCAATGGCAATATTTTTGAAAACAACCATACCGTTAACCATATAGCCGTCAAATCCTTCTGCACTTCCAGAAGTTGATTCACCATTTGAGCCAAAATCATTAATATGATTATCTTTCGTATTCTTATCAACAGGGGTGAGTTTGAATTTCGCACCATTCAAACCAACAAGCGAACCATTGACATCTTGAACCTTATCAAATTCCATTGACCAACGGAGGACTTTATCCGATACTGTGAGGTTAGAAA
>NZ_MUIZ01000015.1 GCF_002154895.1 Lactococcus petauri
TTGGGTATAATCCAGATCAAATTCGAATGTTTTTACCACCAGAGTATCGACGGAGTACGTTGTTTAGAAAAGAAAGAGAAGAGGTTTTAAAGAGAGGAGATTGATTTAAGAAATAGTATCTTTAATCCCACAACAGTATACTTTATATATGTAAAAAAGTGCTGTTATTAATTGTGCTGCTTATTTCAATTTGGTAAAATAAAGATGTATCATAAATAGATATATTCATTACTAAAGCAGGTACTCGCAAAGTTGTCTGCTTTTTATTTTTGAAAATGAATACACGAATACTTAATCGTTTAGAGTTCCTGATTGATGTATTATAAATAAAGAGATTGAGATTATTCAACTGAAGACGGAGTGTAAATATCTTTAAAGGTGGTTTATCAAAAAATAGTGAGGAAATATTATTGAATTATGATTTGATGAAAGTGATATATATTTAATAATAAGGGAAAGAAAAGATAATATTAGAGTGATTAGACTTTATTACGATTTAAGAAATTCTTCGAGTAGAAAAGCAATAGAGTGGTTTAAAAGTATGAACATTGAAATTTCTATAAAAAGGATACAAAGTATAACGAGAGGGGAGTTACTCCATGCTCTGTATTTATCGGACGACGGATTTACAGCTATTTTAAAAGGCAAAGCTGGGAATGATATTGAGAGAATGAAAAATGAAGTTCAACAGATGAATTTTAGTGAAGCAGTTGACTTTATTCTAGTGCATACCGAATTATTAAAGGTACCTATTATCTTGGATGAAAATAAATTGATGATTGGATTTAATTCAGAAGAAATTCGAAAATTTACCTCACGGGCTTATCGTAGATTGGAAGTATAATAAGGGTCTGTTCTGTTTGGTAAGTTTTGATATTATAAGACTAACATTTGTTATAAAATAAGCAATTTGTTTTTTATGTAAATGATTATTAATTGATTGGATGTGTTTCAAGAAGAATAGGAAGAGTTTAGAATGAAGATGAAAGCCGGGAAAAATAAAACGTGGAAGAATAAGATTATCAATATTTTTATTATTTTGTTGTTTATAGTGGGTTTAGTTCTCGTATTTAATAAACCGATTAGAAATTTTTTGATTAGTAAAAATATCAATCATTATCAAGTCAACAAAGTGTCTCGAGAATCTATTAAAGATAATGAGAAAGCAAAAGCGAGTTTTGATTTTGATGGAGTAAAGCCAATTAGTTCAGAGAGTATTGCAAGTAGTCAACTCAATGCGCAATATATGCCAGTTATTGGTGGGATTGCGATTCCAGAAGTAGGAATTAACCTTCCAATATTTAAAGGTTTAGCCAATGAAAATGTAGCCTATGGTGCAGGCACAATGAAAGAAAATCAAATTATGGGGCAAGGCAATTATGCCTTAGCAAGTCATAATGTTACAGGATTTAGTAGTAATACGGATTTACTTTTTACACCTTTAGAGTATGCAAGAGAGGGAATGGTCATCTATGTTACAGACAAAGAAAACATTTATCAGTATCGAATTGATGCAGTATCTGTAGTTTCACCGGAGCATTCAGAAGTTATTGAGGATCATGTTGGAAAAACCGAAATTACTTTGGTGACTTGTGCTGATCCAGGAGCAGTGAATAGAATCATTGTAAATGGTACATTTGAGAAGAAGATAAGTTATTCTGAGAAAACTGATGATATGGATAAGGCATTTTCAAAAAGCTATAATCAAATACTTTGAGTAAACGAAATTTAAGGATAAAAAAAGCGTGCATCTTTATTGAATAAAGATTTGTCTGATATTGGCTAAGAAGAATGAATTAAGCAAAAAAATTTTATATGGTGCATAAAAGAATTAGCAATTTTATATTCTGTAGGTTTTGTTTCTTACCAAGTAGAGATACACAATTTAAAAAAGCACTCTTTCCTCAGAGAATGCTTTTTATTATACAAATCATGGTAAAATGAATTTAAACCCTCAAGAGTTCTAGTAAATAAGTGATTGTAAGATTATAAAATTAGAATTAACCAAAAAACTAACCAAGCAAGAAAATGTGTGTAATAATATTTATAAAATAAAGAGCCGTTAGAAACCTTCTAACGACTTTTTACTTTGTGAATTCAAGAGACTATTGCGCTAATCGGTAGTTTTAATAACAATCTTTTATGATATAATTTTAAAATAAGGAATAAAAATAAATGATAAATAAAAAAGGCCAGGTGTTTACACCTAAAGAATATGTACAAGAACTTTTAGATGAGGTCGACTATCAAGGGAAAGGTATTCTTGATAAAGTATTTTTAGAAAATTCAGTAGGAAGTGGCAATATTCTTTTAGAGGCTGTTCATAGATATTTAATAGCAGCCCAAGTTAATAGTATGGACAATATTACTTTGAAATCTAAATTAGAACATAATTTTATTGCGTTTGAAATAGACGAAGAGATTATTGAGGAATGTAAATACAAACTAGATGAACTAGTTTTGAGATTTGGTATAGAAAATACACAATGGAATATAATAAATGAGAACTATTTAGAATACAGACAACGGATTGACGCAGATTATATTGTAGGAAATCCGCCTTATCTAACTTATAGAGATCTAGATACTTATGAGAGAGAAACTTTAAAATCAAGATTTAAGTCTTGTAAACATGGTAAATTTGATTATTGCTATGCTTTTATAGAAAAAAGTATAGAAGATTTAAAAAAAGAAACTGGTAAGATGTCCTATCTTATTCCAAGTAGTATTTTTAAAAATACCTTTGGTACAAACCTTAGAAGTCTTATGATTTCTAAGGTAAAGAAAATTGTAGATTATCAACATAGGAATGTTTTTGAATCAGCCTTAATTTCTCCTGCTATTCTCACTTTAGATAATTCGTATGAAGGCTCAACAGTAATTTATTCAAGTCCTGATATAAATCATGATTTGATTATTCCAAAAGAAAATTTTAAAGATAAATGGATTTTCTCAGATAAAGTAATGAATGAAGAAGTGGGAAAAAAATTTGGAGATTATTTTGAAGTTGTAAATAGTGTTGCAACCTTGTTGAATGAAGCATTTGTCATACAGGACTATCATGAGGAAAATGGAGAAATTAAAGTTGAAGGGATGACTTTGGAAGGGGCTGCAGTGAGAGCAGCATGTAGCCCACGTAGTAAATCTATCAATAGAAATGAGAAAATAATTTTTCCATATAAATATGATTCAGAAGATAATGTTGTAAGATATACAGAAAAAGATTATTTAAACTTTTTTCCAAATGCTGCCTTGTATTTAAAAACTTTTTCTGAAAAATTAAACCAAAGAAAAGCAGATGGATATTGGTTTGAATATGGAAGGAGTCAAGGGCTTCGTTTGATGAATCAGCCTAAAATAATGATTTCATCAATTATAACAGATTCTGTTAAGGCTTATAAGCTTGAGAAAGATGAGATACCTTATTCTGGGTTTTTCATTGTACCTAAAGGAGAGTTATCTTTGAAAGAAGCGTATCAGATATTGACATCAGAAGAAATGTACATCCATTTGCAGGAGAGAGCAATTAATGCGAATGGTCGTTCTATAAGAATATCAGTCAAAGATATTAAAAGTTTTGATGTAAGTATGTTTATGAAATAGAATAAGGAGATGTTATGGAATCAGAGAAATTAGAATTTGTTATTGAAGATAATGCTATTGCAGAACTTTTTGGTAGGCAAAATTTTAGCACGCAAGAATCAGCAATTCTCGAATTAGTAAAAAATTCTTTTGATGCCAATGCAACTCATTGTCAAATATTTTTTAATGAAGATTGTATTCAAATAATCGACAATGGTTCTGGTATGAGTCATGAAGATATTATATCAAGCTGGATGAAAATCGGGAAGAGTGGTAAGGGGTATAAAAGTAACGGTAGAGTTCTATCAGGTTCAAAGGGAGTTGGGAGATTTGCTTTAGCAAGATTGGGAAACCAAGTAGATTTATGTAGTAAGAAAGATAATTTTAACGGAATTAGATGGTATACCAATTGGGATGAAATATTACTTGAAAATAGTAACAAAATTTCTAATGGAACAACGATTAAAATATCTCATCTAAGGGATAAGTGGAATAAGAGAAATATTGATAATTTGTCAGATTTTTTGAGTCGTGCGTATAATGATGATGTTATGAAGATTGAAATAATATCAGAATTAGAATCTAGGAAATTGAATGTACTACCAATCTTTGTTGAACCAATCTTAGGAGAAAATTTTGTTAGTAAAATTACAATAAAATACTTCAGTGATGAATTAAAGCTACTTGTTGATATTGAATCAGATGAATTTTTAGAAGAAGTACAAGATATTGTAAAAGATAATATTAAAAAATTCACTAAAATTGTTGACCTTTCCTATGAATATGATGAAGATATTAGGAGAGGTGATATCACTTATAAAACATTACAGGATCTAGGAGATTTTTCTGCAGAATTATATTTTAATCTTCAAGGGGGCATAAAAAAAGATTATGATCGTTTTAAATATAAGCATTATCGTTTGAGGGATAAGCTCAATACGGGTATAATACTTTACAGAAATTCTTTTAGTATTAGTTCAATGGAGGGTAGAAAAGACTGGTTAGATTTAGGAGGAAGAGCAAGGAAATCTCCAGCTGCTGCTTCTCACCCTAATGGGAAATGGAGGGTAAGAAGTAATCAACTTTCTGGTATTGTTCGTATAGATAAAGAGGTAAATAAAAATCTTGTTGATATGGCGAACAGACAGGGTCTAGAAGAAAATGATTCTTATGAATATTTTGTTAAGATTATTTCTTTAGCGATAGGTAAATTTGAAGAGTATCGTCAAAATATAATTAGGCAAGTTAACAAGAAAAATTTTGATAAAGAACAATTAAATGTTGAAAAAGAGTTAAATATTAAGAAGTTTATTGCTAATCCTAAGAAATTAAAGGAATATTCTGAAGAAGAGGCTCAGAAAACAGCTGATGAAGTTAAAAATCTTTTAGATAAAGTTGAAAAAAATAAAGAGGAGAACAGCCGAAGAGAACAGGAATATAGATATGATGCAAGAATTCTCAATTTATTAGCTACTCAAGGTTTACGAGCAAATAATATAGCACATGATTTAAGCACTAGAAGGACTACTTTACTAACTGGAACAGATTTGATTTCAGCACAGTTACAAACTCGAGGAATGTGGGAAGAGCTTTCTTCTGAAAGAATTCCAACTAAAAATGTGCCCAAGATGCTTCGCAAATTAGAAGAAGTAAATAAGAAACTTGTAACGTTTTTGAATACATTACTAGGGCAAATGGAAAAGAGAAAATTCAAGGAGAAAATTTCATCACTAGAAGAATATCTTAATGAAATTAAAAAACATTGGAATGAAGACTATAAAAATGTTGACATTAAAATAGTAAAAAAAGGATCTAATGAAGATTTTTTTATAACAGCTGATATCTTAGAAGTGATATTTGACAATTTGATTCTGAACTCTATTCAACAAAATTTTAATCAAGTAGATTTGTGTATTGAAATTATGTTTGAAACCTCAGCAGAAAAAGTAAATTTTAGTTACAAGGATAATGGCTGTGGACTTTCTAAAAAATATAAAGTTGAACCATTTAAAATTATGGAGGTTCATGAAAGTTCCAGGGAAGATGGACATGGATTAGGGATGTGGATAGTACGCAGGACTATAGAATCTACAGGAGGTGAAATCGTAATGATTGAAGGAGATAAAGGATTTAATATAGAATTTAATTTGAGAGGAGTTGAGTAATATGATTAATAAACCAATCAGATTATGCTATATGGATGATAATCATGACGAACTTCTTGATTCATATTTAGCTGAAATAGAAACTGAGAAAGAGCTAGAGATAGAATTTTATGAAGTAGAAAAATCATCTACCTATAAAACTTTATTGAAAGCAGAAGAAATAAGAACTTCCTCAATAATTTTAACGGATTCACAATTATTTGAAGGCAAAGCAGGCGGCTTGACGGGAGAGCAGTTTAGAGAAATTTTAAAGCAAGAATTTGGTCATAAAAAAATACTGGTCTTAAGTCAATTTAATAAAAATGCTGAAACAAGTACAATTATTCCAAAATATAGACCTCAAACCGGAGATGATTTCGAAGCTCGAAGCTTAGCTTCTAAAGAATATTATGATAGATTATTGCTTCCCAAAATTGAAAAAGCAATAAAAGAACTTAAAGAATCATTTGAAGTAATAGAAAATTTAAGTCAGTCTGGAGTGGATTTAGCTACAATAGAACGGATTGAAGGAAATATTGAGGGGAATATTGAGAATATGCCAGACAAAGAGGATATTGATGCGTTAATTGACATATTTAAGAAGACAATTGAAAATTATGATTAACATAGATTACCGTAATAGCAAATTTTATGAATGCGACTATTCACATATTTTAGCTGATAAAGAGAAATTCTTACAAGAGTTTATAGAGAGGCATCCTGCAGCAAATTCAGAAAAAATATATACGTATGTAAATAGAAGATTGTCACATGATAATAAAGCTTTTAGAGAAATATATTTTAAGAAGTGTGCTTATTGTGGGGTACCAATGAGTCTTTATCATTATAGTAATTATCAAATTGACCATTTTGTAGCCCAAGCTAACGTCGGAACTCATACTAACATAGAAATTCATAATGTAAGAAATTTAGTTTTTTCTTGTGAACTGTGTAACCAGAGCAAAAAAGCTTTAGATTATAGTACAAGTGAGGATGCAGAGATACTACACCCAGATAATAATAAATTACCGGAGATTTATAGGCGAGATGACGATTTTAAAATTATTATATCAGAAGAATATAGAGAAAATGAAACAGTAACAGAATTTTATAAAAAATTAAAACTTGGAAGTCAAAGTAAGAGAGTTGCTTATGTAATAATGGCTGTTAATGACTTTGTACAAAAATATCCGGAAAATCCGGCAAGTGCTGAACTAAAAATTCGCTTAGATATAATTAGAGAAAAATGGAATGAAGGTGAATTTGTTGACTAAACAATTTTATATTTTATAAATATTATTTAGATAATTCTATTAAGAAATCAATTAGTAAAAATCAAAAAAATATAGGATTAGAAAATAATAAATAACTAAGAAATTAGCAAAGCAATTAAAATGTGTGTTATAAAATTTATAAAATAAAGAGCCGTTAGAAATATCTAACGACTTTTTACTTTGCATATTTTATTTGGTAGAATATATTTAAAATATGAAAGATTTGGAAATAGTATGGATGTAAGAGAAAGTTCTTTGGATTATTTATCAAAAGTTGGAAAAACATTAAAACCGTTTTATGATATTCTAAATAAAAGTATACGGTCTTCAAAATGAAGGAAAGAGAGTAAAAGTTGGTTTTCTTATCATTGGAATCATCTTTATTGTTTGGGGAATACTAGTAGGGAGTGTGGGTCTTTTTGTAGCTTATACAGAACAAGCTACAACTCAAAATATAGTATTTAGATATGTAGTAGCTATTCTACCAATATTGTTTTTCTGTGGAATAGGTTTATTTTTCTTAATACAGTTTTTCAAAGGAATTAAAAAGTATGATAATTTACAAAAGAAAAACAAAGAGTTACAACTTTTGAGGGAACAGGATTCTTTAAAATTGAAACCATATATTCAAAGTTATAAAAAATATGAAGCAGAATTTCCAATAGAATTTTATAATTACAGAGATGTAGCAACCCTGTACAATTTGATAAAAACACAACAAGCCGATAATTTGAAAGAAGCATTTCAATTTTTAAGAACTAGCAAATTTCAACAAGAGCAACAACAAAAATTGAATAGTATTCAACAACAAAATATAATTCAACGCAAACAAAATTTAGCCTTAGTTTCTCAATTATTAATGAGTAATAAACAAAATACTATGCAAAAAGATATTAATAAATTAAAAAAACGCTAGTTTTAGCGTTTTTTATTTTGTTTGTTTTTTATAATATTCCTCCATAACAAGTTGTTCGAGCAAATGATTATGTGTGGCGTGTGCATATTCTAATTCTAAAATTAGTTCTTTGGAACTTTTACCTTGTAGATATTTATAGCATTCACTTTGGGTGACAGATAGACCACTACTCATTTTTATAAAGCTATTTTTAGAAATTATAGATTGCTTTTTTAGAGAAATAATCGTTTTTAGTTCATAAGAAGCTTTTTTTTCACCTTCTCTAAGCCTTAATACATAGTCCAGTGCTTGTTGATAGCTCATGGTGAGAATATGTTGGAAATAGTTTAATAATCTATTGTGCAGCGCTGATTTACTCATACAGGTTTGAGAGCAGATATAACTAAAAGATGATTTTCTAAGTAGAAATGTTTCCAATTGTTCTGTTGAACAAAAGAGTAGTGAAGCAATAACATTAGCTTCATCTTCAAAAGGTATCATTTCTGATGGGTATACTCCAGAAAATTTTGAAGCAAAAATTAAGTGCTTATTTTGATTGGTATTATGAAAGTGTAAGTGAACTAATTCATGTAAGATTGTAAAAATTATTCGTTGTTTAGGCATGACTTGATTAAGCATAATTATAATTTTATTGTTATGCTTATTCGGTATAGTTACACCAGATATTTTACTTGCTAGATCATCGTCAAGAAATTTAAATTTTTCATTTCTAACTAGGTCTTTATGCTTAATTAAATCAGTCGAGGGAATAATTTTATTGTTCTTCTTTACTTCAAAGAAAGTAAAAAGAATATCGTATGTATTTTCAAAATAAGAAATAATATCAGAGTAAATAATATATTTCTTATTTTTGTTTGAATAGCTTGCAATATCATCTAATAATATTGAAGTCATCTCCATATACTCTTTGTATGATGAAGCACTAACTTTTCTGTACTCAATACTTGCCATATAAAAATTGCTTTCTATTTTTTCCAGTTAGAATCATCATCAAACAATTCTCTCGCAATTTTCATCATATTTTTGACAGATTGATTAAATTTAGCTTGCTCTTCTTTAGTCATATCTTCGCTTTCCATACGAAAAGCAGCAAGAAGTTCACTTTCTTCTTCAGTTAAATCATTCTCGGTTTTATTTTCTTCACGTCCAAGGAGATAGTCGGTACTTACATTAAAGTATTTAGCAATTTCTGCTAGTCTTTTTGCAGAAGGATTTGAACGTTTATAGCTTTGAATGGTATTTCGAGGATAGTTTAATTCAGTTTCAATTTGATTCATTGATTTTCCTGTTTCTTCAATCAATTTTGTAAGCCGTTCGTATAGCATACTATCTCCTTTAAAATAAAAATAATTTTTTTGATTTATTTCTTGACTTTTGTAGAATTGAATGCTACAATAATAAATGTAGAAAATAGTTCTACAAAACGAATAAGCAAATAGCCCCAATAAATGGAGCATTTGCAACATTATAAATAACTCAATTAAGTAAAACAAAAAAGTTAAACCTAATTGTGCTACTAATAGTACATGAACACTACTATTATAGCATGAAGAAGTATTTGCTTCAAGTGTGATTAATTGACTGATGGTGGGTACGCAACAGTAAAGTGAGATAATGTGTACAATCTGCAGGTGAATGAAAGATACGACTGAGCGGAGCAACTTCAGAGAGATAGGAGAGCCTAGAAAATCTGAAGGAGTATAAAGGTGGCAGGAAACTGCCCTTTGGGATATAGGATTCATGCTAGCATTATGCAATAGCAGAAGAACTCGTGTGAATCGGAAACCAAACCAACTTTCATTGCGTTTGTTATCCTAAAAGTCCATGCCTTTCTTGCTCTTGGTGACAAGGGGTTAACAAGTCACTCAAACAAAAAACTGATAAGACTGCTGAGTTTCAGGGTATAATATCCACGCTTTCTCAGCTAAAACAAAAATATTTAAAGAAATAGTGATAATGTTGAACGATTGATTACATTATCTGGATATTGAGTTTCAGGGTATCTTC
>NZ_MUIZ01000016.1 GCF_002154895.1 Lactococcus petauri
CAACAATACTAACCCTGACCCTAGAACTAATAAGACGCATATACCAACTATATTATCCATATTTAACCTTAAAAATGTATTTATAACTACAATATATGTTGCTATAACCATTACTACTAAGCTAAAAATACAAATTCGTTCACAAGTTTTTTGTTTCATTTTAAAACTTCTCTTTCATTTCTTGATAAGAATATTGTTTATCCAATTTCCCATGAACGACTAAACGATTAGTACCTACTAAACTTGTACACGTATAAAGCGTAATTTCTCTTTTTCCTTTGGTATCATCAATGATAGTTCCTTGACTAACATTGACTATAGAAACTTTATCAATTTGATAAGCAAATACTTTGTCTTTATCTGTCAAGTAAATTTCTTGACCGCTTTTTGCATAAACAAGGTTTCCAAAGAGAACGCCATTGACGATAGCTCCTGTAAATTCATTAAAAATAGTATGACTGGCAAGAGCGTAATTCCCTTGCCCCATGATTTGATTAGGTTTTGCAGTCCCTGCGCCATACATCATGGTTTCATAGGTTACACCATTAAAAATGGGTAACTCTAAATGAATATCTGGAATAGAAATAATGCCTATCCCTGCCATGTCCTTATCCTCTAATTGATGAGCAACCAACTCCTTTGTCGTCATAGGAGAAATCTCCTCTGAATTAAAAGAGGCCTTTTTTTTCAAATTATTTTTCATCTGCTCATGTGTTAACTTCATCTCTTGCTTTCCAGTTGATTGAATGAAATACTTACTGATTTGTGGACTAAAAAATACCGTTAATCCAACTATAAAGACAAGTACACATACAAACATCATCACATTTGAAGCAGAAAATATTTTTTTACTTTTCATCATCTTTCTCAAACATACCTCCGTCCCACCCTTCACTATTTATAGTGTCAATGTTTTTAGAATAAAGAAAAGTTATTTTTCTGAGCTACTTTTACGTTTCTTCATAAAGAAAGTCACACCACCTGCCACAAGAGCAAGTCCTGCAAGAATAATTCCCCAAAGGTGTTGTCCTAGAGCTGCGCCTGTGTCCGCAAGAGGGGTGCTTGGTGTTTCTTTTGAGGGTGTTGTCGGTGTTTCAGGAACTTTGACTTTAAAGGTTTCGTCTGGATTATTTTTATCCTTATTGTCAATGATTGGCTTCACATTGTCTGATGGTTTGTCCCCTGGATATGTTTGCTCATAAAACGTAAGCGTATGGCCTTTGTATTTGTAACTATCCACTTTAACAGGAACATCTACAGTACCTTTGGTATCTTTCGCCTTGAAGGTTAAGCTACCGTCTACATCAATGACTTTTTTAAGGTCATGGTCATAGGCTTGGGTAATTTTGACTGTATAGGTGTTGCCCTTGACTAAGCCTTCATAGAAGAATTTATCTGTAACAGTCGTTGTCCCTACAGTAATTTCTTTATCTTGGACTTTTGTATGCCCATCTGCCTTGTCTACTTTCACCGTTTCAGTCGGATTGTTCTTATAGTTGTTGTCCTCGACCACAACTTTACCGTCCTTATCCTTGACTTTTGTAAGTAAAGTGAGCTCCTTTTCTTGAAGTCCTGTCGTATCTAATGCTTTAGAAGTAACATCTACGGTACAATTGCCGTCTTTGTCTGTTTTGACTTTCTGAGTGACAAGAGAAGATTTACCGTCCTTATCCTTAATGGCTTTTCCTGTCTCTTTTGAAACAGGTTGACTTTCAAGCGTATACTCTGTATCTGCTTCTAAGCCCGATAAAATAACTTTATCCTTGATTTGAGCATCACCCACGCCTAATGTTTTATCACCGTCTGCTTTATCAGTCGCAGTCGTTGTGACTTTTGGTTGTTCTTTCACTTTATCTGTGAACATACCCAGATTGATTTTGAACATCAAGTTATTATCGACCAGTGATGAAGCTTCAACTGTAATCTTATCAATCTGTTGTCCTGTTACCGTATCTTTAAAGGTAGCGGTATAAGAAACAGGTACATCATTTTTATCCAATTTAGCTGTTACAGAGATTGCAATAGGATTGATTGGTTTCAAGCCATCTGGTGTCTTGATTTCCGTCAAGAGGTAATCGCCAATTGCAATACCGTCTTTGCTTGGATTTCCTGCAAGTGAGTTAGCCTTACCGTCGAAAACAACTAGGCCATTTTTCGTATAGCCATTAGAGTCTGTTCCAGTACCTGAGGTTGCATAGATTGGTTTACCTTTGGTACCGTTTTGTTGTTTAAGTTCAAATACTGCACCATTGATACCAGGCAGAGAGCCATTGTCCTCTTGAACTTTTTCAAGCATGAAATTAAAGACATCTACTCTATCTGAAGCTTTATCTTCATCAATGAAATCATTAGTCGCAACATCTACTTCACTCTTATCATCAAAGACGACTGGAATTTTCTTAGAAGACTGTGAATAGCCTGACGATGTACGTAACTCTTGCCAGTAAAAGGCTTGACCATTCTCTTTAAGTGGAAGATTTTGAACACCGACTTTGTTAGCATCATCAACCGTCAACTCTACTGTCTTATCATTTGCTTTTTTACCAAATGTTGCTGTAATTGGAAGATTTTCAGTAGAGTCCTCCGTTTTATCGGTTAAGCCTTCTGACCATTCAACCGCTTTTCCGTCCGCATGGAACAATCCATAAGTCACGCCTTTCAGCGTTGCTTCTCCCTGTGTTTCAGAAGAATTCGTGTCCGCATCAACTTTGGTTAGTGTTGTTGCACCAGTTGGAATATCTTTTGTTGCGACATCATCTTGATAGTTGTTTGTTGTACCGTCAAACTTAGAATTTTTGTCAAAGGAAACTTTGATTTTAACGGCGTTCAAAGCAAAACCTGCTGGGGCTTTTGTTTCTTGGAAGTAATACTCTTTTGTATAATCAAGATTTTTAACCCCTAGTTTACCGTCAGTTCCCATTTTAAGGACGACATTTGTATCATTTGCCTTTGTCCCTGCAAGAGGTGTAATAGGGTAACCTTTTTGACCGTCAGACCATTTCACAGCCTTACCGTCTGCATTAAAGAGGGTAAACTCAGCCCCTGCCATAGCTTTATTTGAAAAGGCATTATTAGTCGAAGTCTTTTGAAGCATAGCTTCACCTAAACCAATAACGTTGACTTTTAATTCCCCCTCTAAATTGGCTGGATCTGATGCTGCATAAAGTTTTTGACCTATGCTACCATCTGGGTTTAATGTTCCATAAATATAAGACGGATTAAAGTCTTTTCTGTTATTCCAAACTTCAATTTTACCAACTTTTCCTATAGCCGAAACATCCGCCGTAACATTGAGACTTTCATCTTTTCGTGTTGCTTTAATCCCTTGTGAAGTGCTTATATGGTCAAATGGTAAACCATATCCCCCTGCTTTCCCTGCCAAAACACCATTTTTATCTGTTGTTGTCGCACTTGAGCCTGCGACAACTTGAAGAGGATTAGGATTAAAGTCAGGACTTTTTGAGCTTGCAATAGCCTGTTTAACTATTGTTGTCGCATACTTCACAACTTCCTTAATATCAGCCCCTGATGACGTAATGTCTGTCATAGAAACATCCCCAAATGTTTTATTCAATTTTGAAGTATCTAATTCAGAAATTGTAGGTAAAACTGTACCAACTTTATTTTGTCCTGCCTGAACCATCCAAATCGCTACTTGAGTTGCCAAGTTAATATTTTTATCTGCTTCCGCATTATTGACTAAACCAATATAAGTGATGTTGGTAACAATGTTTCGTTGGTACGCTGTCATCTTACTCATTGTTTCATCAGTGCCGGCAGTTTGAGCTTCTCTTGTAGCAGTTGCTCCTTCTTTTACTTCTACAAAAGGCTGAATACAAAATGAAGTTTTTCCATTAATCTGCATAAAGTTTGCTGCTGTTGTCTCTCCCTTAGACCATACTGCAGAACCAGTACCTGAAAACTGATAGTTTACTTGACCGTCATCTGGCAATGGGATAGATTTTACAGGGGCATTAAAGAGCTTGAGATGAAGCGAATCCGCATTTGCAAGTCCCACAGCTGTTCCACTTAGTGTTAACGCAAGCATCCCCATAGACGCTATTTGTTTTTTACGCATACGAAGTCGTTTAGCTTTTTCTTCTTTGATTGCTTTTTGTAATTTTTTCTTTTTGAATGTTGGCATGAGTGCCTCCTTTTAATTTTTCATTTTTATTTTGCGCAAAATAAAAAACCTGTCTTGGCTCAGGTTCTCTTTAAATATTAAACAGCTAACGTTTCATTGTGTTACCTCCTAACCACAATCCTTTTTATGCCTTGATTGAGGGCAATAAAAAAAACAATCATTCTATGAATAATTGCTTTGATATTTGTTTTTTAATATGCACCAGAAGACCAACCACCACCTGTTGCATTAGCATTGCACCATGCGGTAGCGGCACTTCCTGCTTCATCTAATGTTTTAAAGCCACCTTGTGACCAAACGATTTGACCTTCTTTATTTTTAACCCATCCTGTAAATGTTTCAGTAGGTGTGGGCGTTGGCTCTGGATGTGGTGTTGGATCTGGAGTCGGTGCAGGTGTAGGAGCTGGCGTTGGACTAGGAGTCACATTATTATTTGATGCACCGCCATTACTTGTGCCTCCACCTGTTGGAGTTTGAGGGGTTGGTTGATACGCCGCTGAATTATCTGCTTGACTTCCAGTACCTTGACTCGCCGTAGAAACTGTATCTGATGTTTGTGCGGCTTGGTCTTGACCAGTATTTTTTGTTGGAGCAGTTTGTTGGGATTTAGCTGTTTGAGCTGCGGCCGCTTTTTGTTTTGCCTCAGCTTCTTTTTTGGCTTTGTCTGCTTGTGCTTTCGCTTTATTATTTTTAACTGTTGTTTTTACTTTATCTAAACGTTTTTGAAGGTCAGACTTTTTCGCTTTTGTCATGTCAGCTTTCAAAGTATCAATAGCCGTTTGTGCAGTCTTAACAGTAGCATCATTGGAAGTTTTTTCTGCATTAGCAACAGCTTTATCTGCTTTGTTCACTAAATCCCAGTTTTGACGCACTTTTTCTACACGTGCAATAAGTGGTGTTTTATCTTTTTCCTCAAGTTTTTTGATTGCGTCTTGAGCAGATTTTACATCCCCTTCAGCCTTAAAAGTTTCTGCTTTTTCAGTTTCTTTTTTTGCATCTTTAATCAAATTATCGTGTGCAGTCTTGGCTTCTTGAGCTGTTTTTTCAGCTTGTGCTTGTGCTTGGTTATTTGCGACAACTCCTGCGCCACCACCTGCTAATACAAGTGCTACTGCTCCACCAACGATCCATTGTTTCTTTGTAATTTTCATTTTTTACTCCTAATTTTTATTAATTATTTGTTTGTTTTATCCACGGCTCATCCCAACCTGGTAAATAGAAAATCCATTGAAAAAATCGTCGGATAGGGGAACTTAACCACCAAAAAAGGATCACTCCATATTTTAAAACATAAATGCTTGCCGTAATCATTAAGATAAATAATTCAAATAAGTAAAAAATGTCACTGATACGCATGTTTTTCTCCTGTTATTTTTCAATTCTATTTTCTCATAAAGCCTTAGACTTTACAAGCAGTTAAGGAACTTATTAAGCCTGCTCTTTTAATTTGTTTTCATCTTCTCGAATTTCGTATGCTCTGACCGATTATAACTACTATATGGAAATGTCATCAATTTTTGATTGGGATAACGTCTATCCGCAATTAAACGTGTTTTCTTTGGCTTCTCCTTAATTGGCGTAGAAGATATACTTTTCACTTTGATAAAAGCTTCTTTGAAGCTCAACAGTTGTTGCAATTTAAAAGGTTTATTAGTCGTTGCATTTATACCCTTAATAACGAGAATAAGGCCCCGAGTAGTTACTCTACCAATTTCTCCATCAAAGGTTTTCACAATGTAAGTATGGTTATGATCACGGCTCATTTGAACCAGATCTTGCCATCTTAAGGGGAACGTTGTACTCCTTTGCATCTTTCTTCTCCTCCCGAGATTTATTGTTGAGCCTTTCGGCAATGCAGGTTAGAGGAATCGAACCTCAAATTCACCGTAGAACCTGCTAAATAGCTTATTGTTTTTCGTATACTGTCCGTGTAAGCTCTCACATTTTTTACCCGATCACAGGTGTCGTATACAGGTTTCATAATTTGAAGCCTTCGCAGAGGTTATGGTCTCGTTCCCTCTCACCCCTTGACAAGTGCGGCTCGCAGCCTTTCTCGATAAGACTATCTGGTCATGGCCAATGCTCCTTGTCTTGTATATGGTGTTTCCCTTCTTCAGGGTTAACCTCCCCAGTTACTTGTCACGCTATTCACTAGGGATTTTATTTGGTTGTCAAAGATCAATAAGCAGATAGGAAGAGTCGAACTTCCATCAAGGTAAGGGTCAATTAATATTCTTCGGGAGAAGAAAGTTTACTCACCATATTTTTCCATTTAAACTATATCTGCATCATAGGGATAACCCTAAGTTATTATTCAAGCTACTTCTTTTTTATTTCCGCAAGAGCTTTAGCCGCAAGAAAACATTCTGTATCACGATGTTCTTTAGAAGCATGTTCGCTAATCTCTTTTAAATATGTGTTGACTTTAGAAAGTTTATTCTCAAGTTCCAATTTTTCTTTATGGAGTGCCTTAAATTCAGAAGCCGTTACAAGCTGCATTTTATTTTCACGAATTTTTTTAATTTCATCCTTGCCATAAGGGGCAAGGTAATCTTCTAAATTGTCTTTTGTTGTATTAGTCATTTATTTTGCTCCCCATCATTTTCTTTTAAATCTGAGTACTGACACTGAAGTGCTAAAGCTAATCTACTTAATCTTGACGTATTTACAATTTCTATTTCTCTTTTTTCATATGCACTAATCAAGAAAATCCAAAATGAAATCGATTGATCACTTCCTCTTGATACATGATTTGCTAATTCAAAGCGATCTAGCCTCATCTGTTCTCGTATGATTTGTAATTTTGTTTTTGTCATTTTTTTGATTACCTCTTAAATATTGTTGTAACTTGTATATGGAACCAATAAATAAACTTAGTAATAAAAGCGGCATTATGATAAGTACAACTATTAACAAGATGAGCACTCCCCAATTTGATAATGGAAGAGTATCTGAATACTCATTTTCATCAAAATCTAAATAGCTAATCATCTTAAATCAGTCTCTCTCTCAAGCCTGTAAACTTGTGTTGGGTGCTTTGATGCACGAGCAAAATTTTCTGCTTTTTCTTTAGAATCAAATTGATATTTTCGTATATCATCATTTTTAGATTTCTTATTTTTTCTTATCTGCATAACTTCATATACCATTGTTTGACCTTCTTATTGATAATTTTTAGAAGAAAACACAAAAAAAGGAAATTTTTGTGCAAAAAAACCTGCCGTAAATTCCCTTTTTTATGATATAATAACAGTATCTTACATTGTTTTCTTACATCATTTTTAAGGTGCTTTAAGGCACATTGTGTTGTTCATCAATTTTGAGGTTTCACTTCATTATTGTTTTTCGACCAATAAAGTGATTATTAAGAGACATATACCTGGGTTTACTCAGACCTTCGTCGAGTGTGAACTGAGGTATTTTTTTATATATTCTAAATTCATGTCTCATTTTTTCCCTATGAATATATAATACGCTTTAAAAGCGTATTTGTCAACTAATAAATTTAGAAAGGTCAGATTATGGAATTTCATCAAAGATTAAAAAAATTAAGAAAAGAGTCTGGCTATACTCAAAAGGAAGTTGCAAGCATGATGAAGATTACACATGCACCATACCAAAGATGGGAATCTGGAGCAAACAGACCCCGTGCTGATAAATTAGAAGAACTCGCAAATATTTTTGATGTTTCAATTAGCTATCTTTTAGGAGAATCTGATGTTAGATCAGGAACAAAAATCAATCAGATTATGGAAAAGTTATCTGAAAAAGGACAAGAAGAAACAATCGATTTTGCGCATAAAAAACTAAATGAGGAAACAAAAAAGACTAAAATTATAGAATTTAATAATTCTTTGGTTGGCTATCCAGTTCTTTCAGATCAGGCTCTTTCTGCAGGAAAAGGTAATGGTATCTCAGATGATATGTCTACCTATACGGTATATTGGACAAAAGAGGTTAATAGTGATTATGGAGTACCGATAAAAGGGGACTCTATGGAGCCTGACTATCATAATAAGGATATTGCATTAATTCAAGAACAACCTTGCCCAGATCATGACGGTCAAGTTTGTGCTGTACTTGATTTTGATAGAGGTGTAAGTTATATCAAATGTGTAACTGTTGAAGATAAAGTTCTTCGATTAGAGTCATTAAATCAATCTGTAGATGATCAGGGAAATTTACTCTATGAAGATATTTTACTTCCTCGAGATGAAACAACAAAAATACTAGGAAAAGTTATTGAGAGTTTTACTCCAGTGAAGAAAAAAGAAATTTAAAATAAAAAAATAGACTTGCCTTAGCAAGTCCTTTTTATATTTATTTATCTTATATATTTTGTCTTTTCTTCTTTTGTGCGGAGAAAAACTCAGTAATAATCATGGTTTGTGGATTTATACAGCAACAAAAAACGATGTATATAGCAACAAAAAACGATGTATACAACAACAAAAAACGATGTTCACAGCAATAAAAAAATTGACGTAGTTGCTGTATTGTGTTATTCTAATTCTTGAGGAAATGACAATGAATAATAATATCAATACAAATGCTCTTGACAAGAGAAAAGTAGTTGAACATAATGATTTAATTAGCTCGGTTGCCAAGATGGATAAAACATCTTTAAAAATTTTTGAAATGGCAGTATCTTGTATAGATACTGAAAATCCACCAAAAGATAATTTAGTTTATTTATCTAAAAAGGAATTATTTAAATTTTTTGATGTTAAAGCTGGAGATAAACATAATCGTTTTAAAAAGGCAATTGTGAATTTACATCGACAGTCAATTTTTCAAATTAGGGAATTAAATAATAAGAAAAATAAGTATGAGTATAGAGTGATTAGCCCACTAGAAGAAACTAAATGGAATGATTATAGTGATGTTGTAAGTATTACTTTTACTAAGGCAATTATGCCTTATCTTATTGATTTAAAAAAGAATTTCACCCAATATGCCTTGTCTGATATTATGGGATTGAACAGCAAATATTCAATAATTCTTTATAAGTGGTTATGTATGTTTTATAACCAATATGAGCACTACAGCGAGAAAGGAGGACGAAGAGAAGAACAGATAGAAGAGTATAAGAACCCATCAATATCAGTTAAAGCTCTCAGAGAATTAACTGATACAGTAAACGAATACTCGCGTTTTCAGAGTTTAGAAGCAAGGGTAATAAAAAATCCAGTGTTAGAAATTAATGAGCATACTCATTTTAATATTTCTTATGATAAACATAAAAAAGGTAAAACAATGGATCGAATACAATTTCATATTGAAAGGAAAAAATTAGCTGCAGATGTAAATGGAGATTATAAAAAGGAACAACAAGATCCAACTTATACTCAAAGTAAAGAAGAAAAAGAACAGTTAATTATGCTGAATTCTGCAAAAGCAATGCAAAGCGAATACACAAAAATATTATTAGAAAATAATCTTCTTTTCCCCCAGGACTTTATGGAAGTATCAATAATGGCAGAATTACAAATGTCAGTATATCCTCTATATGATGAATTGAAAAATAAAAGAGGAATTTTGGCAATAAAAAAACACCTATCATACGTTTCCGAAAAGCAAGAGGCTTATTCAAAAAGAAATATAGCAAAATATCTTAAGAAGGCTATAACTCAGTATTTAGGAACTTTATGAAAGCTATGGACTAATCTATAGCTTTTTGTTTATAATAAATACATATAAATATAGTTCATACGTATAGTTGTTGCTTGACAG
>NZ_MUIZ01000017.1 GCF_002154895.1 Lactococcus petauri
GATAATGGAAGTCTATATATAACTAACAATTCTGGGGAAGTGATATTAGAGGACACATTCTTACAATTTTCTTTACCTCAAGATGTTATATTTTTAGTTGATGAATATAAAAATAGGATAAATATTAACTGTATTGGTGAGAATATAAATATTCAAAAAATCGTTGAACTATCTCCAAATAATATAAACAATAAATATCAATTTATAGAAATTCCAAAAAGAGATTACGGAAAATTTGTGAAATTTGGGTTGAGATTTTGGAAACAGGATTATTTAATTTTAGAGGGAAATCATTATGTTCCATATGTTCCTGGATATTTTCCAAACGAACAAGATGATTTTTTAAGGGCTGAAGAGTTCAAAAAGAAAAAATTTTGTTATATTATTAATTCTGAACAATTAAAACTCACATACAACTGTTCTTCAAATTCTTCTAATCAAATGCAGTATCGTCCCTTATCTTATATGGAATTAACTTCCATTGAAGATATGCAATTAAACTATAGTATTCATTTGGAAAGATTATCGATACACGATGACATTTTATGCTTAAATGAATTAGAAATTATTGAAGTTAATTGGAAAAACTTTAGAGAATTTAGTGCTCATACTGCGATGCAAATGAATTCGGTTAAGCATCATATTACACAAGTAAGATCTCCTCTCTTTTATCAGATAAATAAAACTAAAGGTGAAATATATATCGGAGATAATAAAGCCACTCAGTACAGATATAAAGAGCTAGAATTTTCATGGGCTTGTTCAGGACGTGTACAGGCTTGGAAGTATGATAACTTTTATATGTATGAAAATAAAGGTCCTGTTTGGGAGATGATGAATAATCTTTTGGTTTATGATGTTAGTAAGCATGTTTATTTTTTGATTAGTGTAGAAGAAGGGAGTATTTATTCTTTCAAAGAAAACAATAGGATGGTGATTCGATGTGTAATACCTAATAAATCAAATATTAAGGATTGTGTGAAAATAAAACAACTAGTTAAAAAGGAGAAAAATGATGAATAAAATTTATACTGAGTTACGTAAAGATAAAGCATATCAAAAATTTGAGGGCAAAATTTTTGAACTTAAAGGATATGATGTGGAAGATGCACTTGGAAAAGTTATTCCCAAAAATATTGAATTCATGGACATTGATACTTGCGGATTTTCGTTTATATTAACTGATAAGGGAGATGTTTTTTCTGAAATAATTTTTTATAAATTAGAAGATAGTTATATTTTAGCTTCTAAAGATGATTTATTTCCTCTATTTGTTGATAGTGAAGGAGATTTTAATATTAGAGATGTTTCAGATGAGTTAAATTTAATTCAAATAGAAGGAAAGAATTCTGGGGAAATTGCACAACAATTTTACGAATATGAAATTTCAACTTTAGCTTTCAAAAATGTTACTAAAGCCGTATATAAAGATAAAGAATTTATTATGGCTCGTTTTGGTTATTCCGGAGAATTTGGATATCAATTTATTTTGAATAATAATATTGTTGAACAATTTATTAACGATTTTCTTTCGATTGTCCCTGTATATGATGATTTTGTGGGGGATTATGTTAAATTTGAGGTAAATCATCCTGTCTCAGATTTATATAATGGTGATGCTAACTTATTTGAGTTAGGCTATGCATGGAATCTCGATTTTACTAAGGAAGAATTTATAGGGCGTGCAGCTATTTTAAATAAAATAAATGAAACAACCACACAAAGTATTGTGTTTTCAAGTTTAGAGAAAGTTCAGGTAAACGAAAGTATTTACTTTGACGGTCATAAAATTGGCCAAGTTTATTGGGTGAGAGACTCTCTAGATGAAAATCCTAAACGGAATTATTTAGGCATGCTTCAAGTTGAAGAGTACTATGCTCACTCAGGATTACACTTTATTACATCTGAAGGAGTCGAGATAGAAACATTATCTAATCCTTATACTATTCCAGAAAGTTGGTCAAAATAATGGGTAATGATGTTAATATTACAGGGGTTGGAATAATATCGTCTTTAGGGAAAAATATTCAAGAACATAAAAAGAATTTATTTTCACAAGCAGAGGGGATAAAACAAAAAAGATTTACTAACGGAAATCATGAACTTAATTCTTATGTCGGAGCTGTAGAAGATGAGCTGAATGTTCCTGATAAATACAAAGGGGAGTCTCGCAATTTTAAGCTAGCATTTTTAGCTTTTGAAGAGGCGATTTCATCAGCGAAACTTAATTTTTCAGAAAATAAAAAAATTGCTATTTGCTTGGGGACGTCGCTAGGGGGGAAAGTATTAGGACAAAAAGCACTTTATGATTTTGAAGATGGAAAACGGGATATCCCAAGTGATATGTTTGAAAAACGTTCATTACACCACATTGTTGATGAATTAATAGCCTATCATGAAATTGAAGCAAGTTACTATGTTATATCAACGGCCTGTTCGGCAAGTAACAATGCTGTTATTTTAGGGACGCAACTTCTACAAGATGGTAAATGTGATATAGCAATTTGTGGAGGGTGTGATGAGTTAAGTGACATTTCTTTAGCTGGTTTTACCTCGCTAGGAGCGATTAATGAAGATTCTCCATGCCATCCTTATTCTACTGGGAATGGAATAAGTTTAGGTGAAGGAGCAGGGTTTATTGTACTGGAAAAAAAAGACGGAAGATATGGAAAAATTTTAGGAGGATCTATCACATCTGATGCATACCACATTACAGCCCCCAAAGCAACCGGGGAAGGTGCTGCTCAAATTGCATTAAATTTATCACAACAATCAGGGGTATCGTTAGATAAAATTGATTATGTTAATGGACATGGTACAGGGACTCGAGCAAATGATAGTATGGAAAAATCCCTGATTGGAAAAAACTTTCCTTTGACGACAAGGGTTAGTAGCACGAAAGGACAGACAGGTCATACACTAGGCGCTGCAGGAATAATTGAAACCATCAATTGTATTTTAGCAATGGAAGAGCAGAAAGTACCAGCTACCAAAACGATAGAAAATAATACTGAAGATCATTTTGTGAGAAATAAGAATATACCAAAAGATATAACTTATGCGCTTAACTTTTCTTTTGCATTTGGTGGTAATAATAGTGGAGTCCTCCTTTCAAAAAATGGTACAGCTACTAAAACGTACGTATCTAATGAAAGAGTAAATATGAATATACTATCTCATGCATCCACATTTGAAAAATTAGGGGACCTGAAGGAAAAATATGTAGAGATATCAGAGAATACTAGTAAGATAACAGGTCTTCGTTATAATGATTTTTCAAGTTCAGTCAAAATAAATCCTGCTCAATTCCGTAGGTTGGATAATTTTTCAAAAATGTCTGCAACTACAGTAGCCAAGGCTATTGAACGAAGTGGTTTAGATTTAAGAAAGTTAGATCTAAGTAAGATAGGTATCCTATTTACAACTTCATCTGGACCTTTAGAAGTAGTGGAAGATATAGAAAAACAAATTAGAGTAGACGGATATGATCAAGTATCTGCTTCAAAATTTCCCTTTACAGTTATGAATGCAGCGGCAGGAATGTTGTCTATTTTATTTAAAATTAAAGGTCCCGTCTCTGTTATTGCTTCAAACGTTGGTTTTGCAGATGGAATAACATATGCAGAAGAAATGATGAAAAATGAAAAATTATCACATATCTTAATTGTGTCTGCTTCTCAATGGACTGATTTATCTCTCTTAGCTTGGGAAAAATTAGGTTACGATACAGATAAATTTATACCTGCAGATTATTGTAGTGTGATGCTTATAGAAAATAGCTCCAATATAACAGAAGCTAAGATACTTGGTGCGGAACAAATTAAATATGATAATGTAAAGAAATCAGAAGAAGAAATTAGAGAATATTTGAACACTATTATTGAATTAGAGTTATCCAAAAATAGTATTAAGTTTGAAAACATCAAAGGAATTGTATGGAATGCTAATAAAAAGACAGAGGCAAAAGAATATTGTGTTGTAGAAAAATGGCTTGAAAGTACAGATATTCCAATATACAAATTAGATGAACTAAGTTTTTCTTCTGATGGTTCAGGGGAAGAATTAGATTTTATTTTAAATAATAATAGATTAATTCGTGGAATATATTTGATTATAGCTTATTCAAGATTCGGTGGTATATCTATTGTTTTAATGGAAAAATAGTCAGGTAAAGTTAAATGAAAAAGTTTTTATTTGCACCCTTCATGATGAATTTAGGAGAAAGTCAACGTTTATCTCAAATTGCTGAAGTTCTTCAAAGCGCAGGTCATGAGATTCATATATTAGGGGAAGTTTATTATCCATTTTTATTCAATGATGATTCATATATTTTCCATTATTGTGATTATGATTCACAAGTTTATTGTAAAGAACGTTACTCACATTTCTTTTCGTTTGACATGGATTTTAATTTTTTATCGGATGAGGAAATTAAAAATCTTTGTAATTATGAACGAGACCTTTTAAAAAAATATCAGTTTGATGCTGTATTTACGGGATATCGCTTAAGTATAGTTGTGAGTTGTAAGATTGAAAAAATACCTCTTATCTGGGTTATTTCAGGATCAGTACAAATTGATGAAATAATCAGGAATATAGATGGCATCATTCCTTATAGATTAAAAATTAATGCCAATGACGAAAAAGCTAGAGAAACTATTAAACATGTAGTCCTCTCATATTCGAAAAGTGTAGACTCATGGAATAAGTATATTATAGCGGCAGGAGCTCCGCCTATGCGTACGGGTTTAGAGCTTTTTATAGGGGATTTAAACCTAATTGCAGATTATAGTAAATTTTATAACTTTGATTTACAGAGTAACTATAAATTAATTGGACCTATACTTTTTTCTTCAAAAAAATCAAACTTCAGTGTATTTAAAGGTGAGAAGAAAGTATTATTAAGCTTTGGAACATCATTTAATAAACTTTGGTTAACAAAATTTGTTGCTACTCTTCCGAAAGGTTTTTCCTATATTTTAACTACATGTGGAGAAGATATACAGATAGATAGAGAAGATGTCCAATTAATAGATTTTGTTGATTTTAATACCTTAGGAACAAACATTCTATTTGCAATCATACATGGAGGACAAGGAACAGTATATGATATGGCTCGTCAAGCAATTCCATTTATTGGAATTCCATTTTTTAATGAACAATTATGGAATATAAAAAAATTTGAAAATCAAGGTGCGGCTATTTTACTAAATGAAAATGAGAGTGAAATTGAGGATATAGTATCGAAATTTTATGAAAAACTAGAAAATTATACTAATAATATGTTAGAAATAAGTCAGGAAATTTTAAATGAATCTAAAATATCATTAAAAAATATTGTAGAAGTAGTGGATGATTTTTTTGAAAAAAAATAAAATTAAAGTATATATTTACAAGGATCGTGGTGAAAAGATTGTAAATAATCTTTTTGGGGAAAGATTAAAACGATATAATGAAGCCATTAGAACAGAAACCCAAAGAAAATTGCTTGTAGGAAGTCAAGTTTCTTTTGAAATATTACGCCTGTATAATCTGGCTAGCATGACCCTAATTCAAGTTTTTGAAAAAAGTGCACATGAATTGAAAGAATTACCTTTTTATGTTAGTTTTGCTAATTCAGATAAATATTATGTTCTGGCAATTTCTAGCTCCCCAATCGGAGTAGATATAGAGATATTAAAAGATCGAAATTGTACCATATACGATAAATTTTTAGGAAAAAAATATAAGAATATGAAAATAGAAGAGAAAAAAGAATACTTTTATAAGAAGTGGTTAGAAAAAGAAGCCTCTATTAAAAATATTTCTCATTCTACTAAGAATAGAATGTTTTATCAAAAGATGTCAGAGTTAGTACTGGGGGTGTACGGATTAGAAGATTCAATAATAGAATTTGTAGAAATAAATAGTTTCAGACAAGTTTATTTGCCAATCAAATTAGAGGATTATTGATAAGAGTGGAGGAGATATTGTTAAATGAAAAAAATAGATTCTTCATTATAGAAAATCTTTTGGGAGATATAAAAACTACTTCAAATGATAATAAAATTTCGGTACTTTATAAGGAAACGAGATTAGTGGGATGTAGAATATTTTTAAGTAAAATAGTTGGTTTTGTGCATTTTAAATATAAACTTTCAAAAGGGTTAACCTTGTCACAAGGGGATTATTTGTTGTACATTGAAGAATTGAAAATTCTAAACGATATTTTTATGGAAGAATCTGGAAAAGTAGAAGCTATATATGTTGAGGAAGGACAATTTGTCATGTACGGCACACCTTTAGTTTTGATTAGAGTAAAATAAAGGGTGTTGTCATAAAAACTGGATTTACTGCAATTAGATATTAGATTTAAAAAGATAAATTTAAATCTAATTATGCGGATAAAAAATATACAAAATAAAAAGGGTGTAAAGGGTGCTAGATTTAAAGTTTTATGGAAGAATATGAGATAAAACGATATAAAGCATTATCTTAAACTTTGTATTTAATGCAGTAAATATAGGTTTTGAAAATTAAAAATTTAAAACTAACCAAAAAACTAACCAAGCAATGAAACGTGTGCATATTGAAATAAAATTTATAAAATAAAGAGCCATTAGAAAAAGTCTAATGACTTTTTACTTTGTAAGTATGATTATGATAGAATAGTATTTGAAAATATTGTTTGGGAGGGGATTTATTGAAAAGTAAAAAGTGGTATATTATTGGGTTAGTAAGTTTGGGAGTGATTTTATTTGGTATTATCTTAGTGATAAGACAAATGAATTTGAGTAATATGGATGGAAAGTACCATTATTATTATAACGATAGTCAAACTTATAGTGATGAAGTTAGTTTAATTATACATGGGAATGATGTTTCTATTATAAATGATGATGAGAAAACTTCTGTAAAATTGGATAAGAAGAATAAAATTATAAGTGGATGGATAAATGCCCCTTATACGTATCAAGATGGGGTGCTAAATTTTGGTGATGAACAATATGCTGAAGAAAATTCTAAAGCGTATAAAAATTCCAAATAAAAAGTTGATTAGAATTTTATTTCTAATCAACTTTTTATTTTACTTTTTTGTAGTACTCGTCCATTACAAGTTGTTCAAGTAAATGATTATGTGTAGCGTGTGCGTATTCTAATTCTAAAATTAGTTCTTGGATGCTTTTGAGTTGTAGATTTTTTTGACATTCATTTTGTTTGACGGATATTCCGTTACTCATTTTTATGAAAATATTTTCATAAATTACATTTTGCTTTTTTTGAGAAATAATTGTTTTAAGTTCGTAAGAGGCTCTTTTTTCGCCTTCCCTAAGCCTTAAGACATAATTTAGTGCTTGCTGATAATTCATGTTCAATATATGCTGAAAATAATTGAGTAACCTATTGTGCATGGCTGCCTTACTCATACATATTTGAGAGCAAGCAGAGTTAAAAGATAATTTTTGAAGGAGAAACGCTTCTAATTGCTCTGTTGAGCAGAAGAGTAGAGAAGCGATAACATTAGCTTCATCTTCAAAATGTATCATTTCGGAAGAGTATTTTCCTGAAAATTTTGAAGCAAAAATCAAGTGCTTGGTTTTACTTGTATTATGGAAATGTAAGTGAACTAGCTCATGAAGAATTGTGAAAATTATTCGTTGTTTAGGCATACTTTGATTAATCATAATAATTGATTTATTGTTAACTTTTTCTGGTATTGTTACACCGTAAGTTTTACTTGCTAGATCGTCATCAAGAAATCTAAACTTTGCATTTTTAACAATATCTATATATTTGATTAAATCATCTGAGGGAAGAGGTGGATGATTGGCTGAGCTTTCAAAGAAAGTAAAAAGAATGTTATATTTATCTTCAAAATAAGAAATGATGTCAGAATAAATAATATACTTTTTCCTTTTATTTGTATATTTTGAAATATTATCTAATAACATGGAAGCCATATCCATATACATTTTGTATAATGGAGCATTTACATGTCTATACTCAATACCTGCCATATGAAGAATGCTTTCTATTTTTTCCAGTTAGAATCATCATCGAATAATTCTCTTGCAATTTTCATCATATTTTTGACAGATTCATTAAATTTAGCTTGTTCTTCTTTTGTCATATCTTCGCTTTCCATACGAAAAGCAGCAAGAAGTTCATTTTCTTCTTCAGTTAAATTATTCTCTGTTTTATTTTCTTCGCGTCCAAGAAGGTAGTCGGTGGTTACATCAAAGTATTTTGCTAATTCTAATAGTCGCTCTTGAGTAGGATTTTGTACTTTGTATCGATAGAGTGTGTTTTTTCCATAATTTAAATCATTTTCGATTTGATTAAATGATTTATTTTTTTCAGAAGCTAGTTTTTTTAGGCGTTCGTAGAACATAATAAAAAATCTCCAATTTTGTTAACTTATTAGTTGACATTTTTAACTGTATCGGTTAAAATATAAATATAGTTAATCGCAACGGTTAATTATTGAAATAAAAATAAGCAAATAGCCCCAATAACTGGAGCATTTGCAACATTATAAATAACTCAATTAAGTAAAACAAAAAAGTTAAACCTAATTGTGCTACTAATAGTACATGAACACTACTATTATAGCATGAAGAAGTATTTGCTTCAAGTGTGATTA
>NZ_MUIZ01000018.1 GCF_002154895.1 Lactococcus petauri
GTTGGAATACGTCTACAAGATTTAAAGCAATTATACTTTCACTTAGAAGAGTGGACTTAGATAAAAAAGCTGCGTCTGGTAAACCATTACAAGGTATAAGAGTCATTTATAGGACGGAAAAAGAACAGGCAGAGCGTGAGATTGCAATCATTGGGATTGTATCCCAAGGTAATACAACTTACATGTTGGCTAAAAAATTTCAAGAATGCATAGGTAAAGAAGTATTTATATACAAGGCTTATCAAAAGGAGAAATACCTTGTGGCAATTGATGTAGAAACGATCAACGATAGTATTGAAGGAGAAGAAAAATGAGATGGTTACCGGCTTTAATTTTTGGACAAGTTTTTGAAGGATTAGGTGGATGTCTTGTCACTATTTTTGGATTGATAGTTTTGGCGGGAATTGTATGTGGACTCTACATGGTATTTGCAAAGCTAATTTTTACATTGATTATTATCATTGCGATAGCAATACCTCTATATTTGGGCGCACGTTTTCTCTATAGAAGAGGAATCAGAAACTTCGGTGATGATGAAGATTGATTTTAGACACTTAAAGATAAAATGTACTTTTTGTAGTGCATTTTTTTATTTTTCCCAATTGTTGGTTCCCAGAAAAAAATCGTAGGTTATAATGGTGTCAACAAAAAATTGAAAGGGAAGAAATTGAAACAGGAAAACATCCTAAAAAATATTGAAAAAATAAAAGAAAAGATGCCTGGCTTTGTTCTAGAATATTATCATTCTAAGTTAAGTGTACCTTACAGTTACGCAACACTCTATGAATATTTGAAAGAATTTGATCGTTTCTTTACATGGTTAATTGACTCAGATATAGCTCAAGCTAAGACAACCTCAGAAATTTCTGTGGAAGTCCTAGAAAATCTTGGGAAAACTGATATTGAATCTTTTATTATTTATTTAAGAGAAAGACCGCTTCTAAATAATCAGATTGGCCAGAGAGGGGTTGGGCAGGCAACTCTTAATCGAACGATTGCTGCTTTATCCAGTTTGTATAAATTTCTAACTGAAGAAGTGGAAAATAGTGAAGGTGAACCCTATTTTTATCGAAATGTTATGAAAAAGATAAAAATAAAGAAGACGAAAGCAACTCTAGCCTCAAGAGCTGAAAATATAAAAGGGAAACTATTTTTAGGTGAGGAATCTCAAGGATTTTTAGACTATATATCTGAGGATTATGTGGGGGAGCTTTCACCGAAGGCTAAACTTTGGTTTGAAAGAAATAAAGAACGTGATCTGGCCATTATTGCATTAATGCTCGCCTCTGGGCTTCGCTTATCGGAGGTAGTAAATGCAAATCTAAAAGATTTGAATATAAATACCTTGATTATTGAAGTTATTCGAAAAGGTGGGAAAAAAGATGCTGTTGGAATTTCCCCTTTTGCCAAGCCCTATCTTTATGAGTATCTCGAAATTCGTGAAAAGAGGTATGGTGCTGAAAAAACAGACGTTGCTCTATTTTTAACCAGCTACCGTGGTCAGGCAAATCGTATTGATACAACATCAATTGAAAAAATAGTGGAGAAGTATTCTTTGGGTTTCAAAGTTAGAATCACTCCTCATAAGCTTCGACATACTCTAGCAACTAGGCTCTATGAGGAAACTAACTCTCAAGTTCTTGTCAGTCATCAGCTTGGGCACTCCTCTACCCAGGTAACGGATTTATATACCCATATTGTGGATGAAAAACAAAAAGATGCATTAGATAAATTGTAAACTTCTAATGGTCATGTAAAATAAAATTAAAAGAAAAGAGAATATTAAAATGGAAAGAAATCAACTTGGGAGAATTGTGGTTCGCTCAATGGTAATTACAGAAAAAGACGAACCAAATCAAAAAAATTATATCTCAGAAGGGGTCGTTGAGTGTGATGTATTCGACTTAGAAAGCTTTGTTCAGATTTTGGGAATAGAAGAACAAGAGCTCATTGAATTGAATAGTTTTATTCATACTATTATCTGTCCTTACCTCAATAACTCACAGTGGGTTTATGGCAATTATGAAAATTTCTTTATCACTCAAGATCTTGTATCAGGAACACAACAAGCCAAACAATATTCTTTGGAATACTTTCTAAAGATTTGTAAAGCTTACCTCAAGCCTGAGACAACTTATCATTTATTTTCAGAGGAAGGAAAAGAAATCTTTCTTGATAAGGTTTTACCTGTTGTCTTTGTGCCTCATCTCATGAGAACTTTGCCAGAAAACACAAAAAATACGATTGAAAATTTGGAGGAGTATCAGTTAGGGCTTACAATGGGGTTATATTCTACTTATCAGGGGTGGTTGAAACAAAAAACGAGTTCAAAATCGTAATGCTGTAATAGAATTAAATATTACAAATTGCTAAAATGCATACGGTGTTTAATTGTGAATAAAAAAATATTTTTAAGAAAAACTGCAAATCCAGTTATATCGGGCATTGCATAAGGGAATAAAAGTCAGAAATATTATTTTTCTATGACAAAGCAAAAAAAATATCTATTTTTGGTTCCCAGAAAAAATTTGTATGCTATGATAAAAAAGTAAAAAATAGTGAAATAAGCAACAAGGAATAGTTGTCTTATTTCAAAGAAAAACATAAGGAGTTTTATAATGATAAAAAGAACAAAAAAAGCAGTAATGACAACCCTCTTACTTAGTAGTACGCTTTTGCTTACAGCTTGTGGGTCAAAACAAGATGTAAAAAAAGAGAATACCTCAAGTAGCTCTTCTAAAGTAACGAAAGTTGTGGATCATTCAAAAGAAATATTGAAACAAGCTAAAGCTGCACTTCTTAATGCTCAAAAGGTTCCAAACAGTAAAAATATTAAAAGTGCAAAAGAAGCCATTTCTAAGGTAAAAGATACCAAAGAAGCTAAAAAACTTGATGAGGAGTTATCTGGAATTAGTGCTCGTGTAAAACTTGAAGGCGCAGCACGAAAAACGGTAGAGGCTTATCAAAAAGATGCCATGAATGACCAAAAGCATAAAGCCGCTCAGACAGCAGTTGCAAAATTAACGTCCCCTTATAACAAAACCTTGAAAGCTGAATTAACAGAAAAAATTAAAGACAGTGAAGCACAAGCAAATAAAGCCCGTGCAGCACAAAAAGCAGCAACAACACAACAGAATAAATCGAAAGCTGCATCTGTAGAAAACCAAGGAAATACAAAAACAACAGGGGATACATCTTCAATACAAGCGAATGCAGCAGTGGATACAACTGATGTAGGAGGTGGGTATGTGGCTCCTCAGGCACCTGCAGGTGGAAATACATCCACTAATGGAGGGAATGCGAATAATAATGTGTCTCCTACTCCGGCGCCAACCCCAACTCCTACACCAGCACCTACTCCTACGCCAACTCCAGACCCAACCCCTACACCAGACCCAGACCCAACCCCAACTCCAGTTGTTCACCATTGGGAATTAAATTATTCTGATTTCCAAGGCAATATACATTCGGGGGGATTATTTACTTCTGAAGACGCTGCCTATGCTGCGGGTTATGCACTTCAAGCTGCCGGGAAGTGCTGGTCTTTCACAGTTGGGAATTATGATTAAATTTAACACTTTTTAACTTTATTTTCCCCAAAATTCTTATATTACAAAACGACCGATTGCCTACGTGGGTGAAATGGTCGTTTTTTTTATTTTTGTACACTGGAATAAAAGAATATCAGTGGAGGTATAAACATGTAGGAGAGGACGCTTTTAAAACTGAATAATACGGAGCAGAGGGTGCTGAATAAGTACACGTAGAATCTCCATTATCAACTTACTTTGTCTGAGAAAAAAATCCTGATTTTTTAGGTTCCTCATAAAAGACTCTGTGGTATTATAGTACTATAATAAAATTCTCTTAAGAGAAAATAAATTACAAATTTTTCTTATTGAGAGCAAGTGGCTAACTATAAGGAGTTTTTCATGAAAAAAAGAAAAAAATTTTTAACTACAGCGCTTTTACTTAGTAGTACATTTTTATTTGCGACTTATACAAGTGAAGTTAAGGCAGATTCACTAATCAAAGCAATTGATGGTCAATCATTAATGCGGAGTGGAAATCTACCAAAAATTTCTGTTTCTTTAAAAGAATTACCCATAAAGCATCCTGGAAATGCACCTTATCGTGATGCACAAGCTTCGCAGTATAAAAATTATATTAACTGGGCATACAATGTTGGCATAACGACAGGATACACGCTAACATCATATAAGCCTGATTATTCGGTGACACGAGGAGAAATGGCTGTTTTTCTAAGCAGACTTGCAGGTTCACCAAGTTATTCAGCCCCATTCAATGTCTATTATGATGTTGGTCAATATAAAACTCAAATTCTTTGGTTGACTGCCACAACAGTCACAAATGGAACAGCACCATACTATAACCCTAATGGAGCAGTAACACGTGGACAAATGGCTGCTTTCTTACATAGAGTGGCAAAAGATACAGGAAAAGCTCCATCAACTGCTCATTACGATTCACCATTTAAAGATGTTTCAGGTAATATGTTCGCGAATGATATTGGCTGGTTGAATTCAAAAAAGATTACAACCGGCTATACACCCACAACATTTAATCCAGATGGAAATGTCACACGGGGAGAGATGGCCACATTTTTAAAGAGATTTTATGATAATGTGGTTAAGGCAAACCCTACACCCGATCCAACACCAGTTGTTCATCATTGGGAATTAAATTATTCTGACTTTCATGGGAACATTCACTTTGGAGGATTATTTACTTCAGAAGATGCAGCATATGCTGCGGGGTATGCTTTGCAAGCTGCAGGAAAGTGTTGGTCATTTACTGTTGCATCTTATGATTAGAATATAACTTTTAGGTAGAGGCTATCAAAGGATAGTCTTTTTTTAGTCCTCAATTAAGACATTAAAAGGATTGTAGAAAGAAGATGATCGTTAAAACTAAGCAAAATAAATATTTTTATTAAATTACTATTTACAAAGTATGAATTCAATTTTCATACTTTTTTTGATGAAAAGGAAAGGAAAAAAATTCGAATGAATTTGAAGAAAAAACAAAAATTAGAAAAAGATTTATCAGAACCAAAAGTTACACACTATTCAATGCGTAAAAGCGGAAAAACATGGGTCTACGGATCAATGATTGTCTTTACCTTGTTGGGAACTGCTCTACAAAGTGGGGGAGTTATTGTTCAGGCTATGGGACAAGCCTCAACGGATCCAAAAACAAGTCAAGGTGTAACAGAAGAAAATACAAATGATGGAGCCACACCTATTGTAGGGGAAACAGAAGAATTGGATAATACTAAAATTATTCAAAAAAATTCTAAAAGTTCTAAGCTTCAGTTACCAAGTGTGAACAGTTACGCTAAGGCCTTCTCTAACGGAACGATTTCTGTTCATTTGGATAATCCTTACGCATTTAATGCCGAAGGCAAATCTTTACAATATCTACAACAAGAACATCCGGGTACAAATAATCCATGGCTGACTTATCCTTTAACGAATACGGGAGCTGTTTCGGAAGGAAACGCACCAGGTCGCGTGTATTGTTTAGATGAAGCGAGTCCACTTACGCCAGGTGCATCCGCAACTTTATCAGATTCAGGAAACGGTTCAGTTGGAGTAGATTGGGCAACTCTCACATCAACCCAACGGACTCAACTTCAATGGATTGGCTGGTTATCATTTAATAACACAAAGGCAAGTGCTGCTACAAATGATGCCATGTATTTTGCGGCTCAAATGATTATCTGGGATATTGCTAATGGAGATGGTCTCCCTGCATCTGCCGCAGCTTCAGAAAATCGTCCTGCGAATGACTACACTCAAAACTTGAATGATGGTCATCAAAGCTATCAAGCTGTGATGGATAGTATGGATTACTTATTGGGACAATACAATGCCCATATTAAACCAGTATCATTTATTGGGCAAGAAAAAACAATTAAAATGGGGGATACAGCTAAGTTTACAGACAGTACTAATACACTTCCATATTATAAAGCTACTGCCACAAATGGAGGGGCAGCTTCTATCTCTGGAAACGTCTTATCTGTAAAACCTGCAAAAGCTGGAAAAACAGAAGTGACCCTAGATAATGGTGGTATTTCTGAAACTGATAGTACTGCAAATGCTGGTGGTGTTCGTGTTTGGTTTACAAAGAACACAGATAATACTCCAGGTCAAAACGTCATGTACTCATCAACTGACCCGAGTATGAAAGCCAAAGTTACTGTAAGTGTAATTCCTGCTGCTTCAATTAAAATTACAAAGAAAGATTCAGACTCTGGAAAAATCATTCCAGGAACTAAATTTATCCTACTCAATAAAGAAGGCAAACAGGTCACAAAAGATGCAGATGGCAAAGCACTTCCAAATGGGGGCGAATTTACCACTGGGGCTGACGGAACAGTAACCATTAATAATTTAATGGCTGACCCAGAAAACCTTGCAGGTGGTGAAGCTCAAACGCCTGCTACAATTCGTGAAACCTATGTTCCTGCGCCTTATACACTTTCAAATAACTTGGTTGTCGTTGTAAATCCAGATGGAACAGCAAAAAAACCTTCTACGGACCTGCCAATCAAGGTTGTCCCTGGAACAAACGCAAGTAATCCAACAGGAGTTACTTTCTCAGACAAAAAACAAGTTCAAGCTATTAAGGTAGAGAAAACAAATAGCTTATCTGGAAATACAAACATTACAGATAACTATTCTCTTGCTGGTGCAACATTCGAAATTAAAGATAAGACCAAAGGTACTGTTGTTGGGAATTTAGTAACAGATAAAAATGGTCTTGCGGATATGGCTTCAAGTCAATATGTTGAATTGCTGAACCAAATGGAAGTGGATGACACTTATACCATTCAAGAAGTGCAAGCTCCTTCAGGTCTTGCGATTACTTGGAATGACGGTAAACCAAAAGAATTCACGCTGAAATACTCAGGGGATGATTCACAATTGGTTAACCCAGACA
>NZ_MUIZ01000019.1 GCF_002154895.1 Lactococcus petauri
AAGGTTGTCCTGAACTATCTTTAAATTGATCCACAAGTTGAGCGGTAACTCGCCAATTTCTCTTACTTAATCGTGTATCTTCGACAATGATTTTCCAATTTGGATCTTGTCTTGAGATGGTTTCTGTATGAGATGATATTTTAGTTTCATTAAAACTCAGCTCACTTGGAACATCATAGAAGCGAAGGATATCAGATGTGTAGGTGTAAGTAATTGTTTGAGGCTGATCTGTGAACTTTCCTGTGGTTGGGCCTTCTACTTTTTTGAATTTGTAACCCGGGATGTCTTTTTGTTCTGTTTTAAATTCGTCACCAATATAACCCTTTAGAATAACATCTTTGCCATCGTTAGCAATATTTTGCCCCAGAGTATTCCTATATCTTACAGTCACATTGGCTCCAGGTTTCCTTACGTAAACATAAGTAACCGTCCGATCATTGGCCAGAAACTTACCAATCTCTTGCCCCTGCACCTCTTTCACCTCATAGCCTTCTATCACTTTCCTCTTAGTGGTATAATCCTTCCCAATCTCAGCTTGTTGCGTTTCAGATTGGCTCAACGCTCTGCCACTTTGATCTACATAGTGGGTAATTATTTGTGATTGAGCACTTACGTACATTTGTTCCCGATAATAATCTTCAGTATAGAACCTACTTGTACTAAATTTTAGTTTAGTTTCAAATGGTCCTGAAGGTTTCAGAGTATAAGAGAGCTTTAATGATTTCTCCAGTGTACCATTATAAGCTAATTTTGAATCTTTATATTCCCAACTCGTGGGTAAATTATTGATTACCCAACTATACCCTGCGGGGAGAAGAGGGTGAGTCATACTTACAAATCCGATATTATTTCTATATATAACATCTGGGTTAGATGGAGGTTGTTGGGTAGCCGAATATAAAAACACTATACGGTTGATATTTGAATTTGGAAGTAAATTTTCTAAAAATCGTAAATCACGAGAATTAAAAGGGAAAATGATCTCCACAATTTTAGAAATAGGATTGTAATTAGCAAACACCGATAAGTCTATATTGAGTGACTGACCTATATCTATCGCTTCCATACCTGGTAGTTGATTCATTTTAGAAACCATTCCTGCATAGTTTGTATCAGAAGATAGCTGACTTGGTTTTCCCGAATCGGTAATTTTTCTTAATCTAGTGAGCTGTTCTAATCCTGTCCAGTCATAGATTGTTCCCTGGCCTAAACTTAAGTCTAGCGTTGTTATGCTTAATAAGTCGCTCGCAGTTGGTTCATAATCTGAAGGTTTTCTTAGTGTCTTATTAATTAATTGACGTAACGCCGGATCAGGAATTAATACATTGTCGTTAGTAGCTTCTTCTGTCTCCAAAAGCAAGGAATCTGTGGGAAAGGTCTCCATACCACTCAATCCTGTCTCTTCATTCACTTCCCTATTTTCATTCTTTATGATGATTGAGCATATTGCGGAAGTAATTGGAGCATCTTCACGTACAGTACGTGCTGTGAAATCATACCCCCCCTCTTCTTTAGCTTCAAGTTGTAACGTGACTTGTTTCTCTTCTCCCTCCACCCAGTCAATAACTAACTGATTGTTGACTATATCCTGTGTCACGCCAATACTAGGATTTGAATTCGACTGATAAGTGATCCCTTCTGGAAGAGGGACAACTATTTTTGTATCCTCTTGATTACTGTCCTTCACTGTTAAAACGATTGATTTATTCTCTGTCTCTGCTTCAAGAACAATATCAGAGACAACCGTATCTCCTGCCATAATTTTAGGAATAGCCAGTCCAAGAAAGCTGACACTTACAACAAGAAGGATTAAAAAACCTAATAGTCGAATCTGTTCTTTTCTTTCTCTAAACCTATTTTTTAGTCTTTCTTTCATTTCATTACTACCTTACCTTTGATTTCTCCCTGATCCACAAAGCCATAGTTTCGACTGTCTGTGGAGTGTGAACGATTATCTCCCAATACAAATAGCTTGCCTTCTGGTACTGTTTCTCTTCCACATATTTCTTTCAAAGTGAAATCTTCTGTCACTGAGCCCGTATAGTTTGTAGAGAGTGGATTGCCATTCACATAAAGCTTGCCTTGAGAAGCATATATCGTATCTCCTGGCAAACCAATAATCCTTTTCACGAATTCTTTATCCCCCATTTGAGGGACATTAAACGCAAGAACATCTCCACGCTGTAATTGATTCGGTTGCTTTTCAATAACGATGACCTGTTCGTTTTTCAATGTGGGTTCCATGGAGTTCCCCTCTACGGTTCTTACACCATAAAATTGCCCGAGAACCAGAAGGCAAAGGCCGAAAAACATTAAAAGTGAAACGATAATGCTTCCCTTGTTTAAACGTGAGCTTTTTTTATTCTTATTCTCATGTTTATTTTGTTTCTGATGTTTATTTTGCTTTTTCTTCTTAAAAAAGGAGTTTTTCTGGACATGTGGGGCTTCTTTTTGAGTGCCTTGTTTTTTCACTTCATCTTGAAGTTTTTTCAAGCGTAAGAGAAGAGGATCTTCTGTGCCTTCTTTATGATGAGAAGCTTCTTCTTTTTTCTCCTCCATTTCAAAAGTTGGAGAAATTTCAACAGGTGAGGCACCTTGCCAATTTTTTAACACCTCTTCGACTTTTTCACGAAAGGTCGGAATAAGATTGGCCGCATGCACCCCCATTTCTTCTAAGGCATCCGCCAAGATGCCATCTTCTTCTTGCCGCTCATTCTGGAAAGCAATCGGAATGAATTCAATCTTATAGCTATTGGAAGGTGTCTTTATTATTTTTGTCCAAATGATTTGGGGGAAGGTTTTTTCAAGTGCTTCTAACAGCGATAGAACAGGACGTTCAGAAGAAAGCATTGCTTCTATCATGAAGTGATATTTCTTCTCTAAGAGAGAATGATCTAAGTCTGAAAGTTGTTTGTCTTGCTTTTGGATCATTTGCATTAAGAACTGTGAAGGTCCAAAAGAGTCCAACATAAACAAACACGTGTCTTCTTGTTCATCAATAATATTTCCTCTGTAAAGCTTGATCATTTGTTCCTCACCTCCTTAACTTATTGATTCTAAACGGCTTATTCTGGACTGTCCATAACTCTTTCTAGACTCTCAATCCATTGATTCAAATCTTGATTGACTTTGATTCTATACTTCTCTATGTCTTCTCGTATCAATTGACCTTCTTGCTTCAGGGCTGCCAGAGCTTCCTTTTTTTGACGTTCAACCAACAGGACTTCATCTTGAGCCTTTTTAACAATGTCCTTGGCGACACGTTTTGCATCAAGCATGACTTCTACAAGGTCTTTTTCCGAAAGGCCCATTGGGGGCTTATTTTCTAATTGCTGGAGCTGTGCTTCCTTTTGTTTCAAAGTATTGACATAGTGCACTTCATTTTGTTCCAAGGTCATATTTTTTAGACGAAGTTGATCATTCTCATTTTTTAGAAATTCAAGTTTCTTTTTATTTTCTTCAACTTCTTGAATAATACTTGCAAGTTCTATCTCGAAGCTATTTAAATCTGTTTGTTTTTCTTTATCGTTAATTTCCATGTTTGTCTCCTCGTATAATATATTTTGTGGGGATTTTTTCGCCCCAATTTTCTAACAAATTTATATGTTTCACTTGACTATTGTGATATTTCCCAGAATCATTATTCTTAGGAATGGACTCAAAAGGAATATGCTATGTCTCCTTGTTGCTTCGTCTTCTTTATAAGTCTGCGACCCGAGCTGTACTTACACTTCCAACTCACTAGCTGTTTCCATTGTGAACACTCTGCTCCTAGTAGAGGGCAGGCGGTAAGTGTTCGCTGTGATGAGTATTCTAATAAGCGAGGCTGATGGGGTACAGTATTCTTGGGAAACTCTCATTTTTATTCTCCTTTTTTATTTGGCTCCACTTCTTGTATCATCTTACAAAGTCCTGTTTAAAAATTTTGTACACCTATTTCAGTAAACTCAATATCATAGCCCATCATTAAAATACCAATCACTATAATTAAAATATTTTTAAAATTGTTTTTTTGTTTTACCTTATTGTATAATAACTTAAAAGAAGCTTTTTTTTACAATCGTTCTATATTAAGAACGTTTGAGCGTATAATTATCTGAAATGGAAAAAATATGAACAATAAAAAATATGGTCAAATCTTTAAAGAGTTAAGACTTCAGAAAGGTCTCCCTCTCTCAGCATTCAACGAGCTAGGAATATCAAAAACTTCACTATTTAATTTCGAAGAGGGAAATACAATGATGGGATTTGATCGAGTAAATATTGCTTTAAATAAACTAGGTTATTCTCTTGCAAATTATGAGGAACTACTAAATAATTATAAGCCACATTATTTAGAGGACACAGTTCAAAAAATGGAAGAATCTTGGATGTTTCATGATGTAATTTCTCTAAAACAAATAGAAAAGGATTTAATAGAAAAAGGGGAACATATGATATCTTTAGTTGCTAAAGGCTGCTATTCCTCCTTATCACCTATGGATAGTGAAACTATTACGTCATATATTTATGAACTTACAACTTTTAACTATATTGATCTTTGCATTATATTTCTTTCCTTAGAGCATCTTTCTCAAAAGGATACCATGTATCTCTTAGAAGGACTATTAAAAAAACAAAAAATACTTTTTAAAAGCAGCATCATTCGTTGTAGAATTACTGAAATTATATTACTAGCAACTTATAAATTTATAATACAAGACAACCAACTTGTAGCAAATTATTTATTAAATAAATTAGATGATGATTTTTTTACGGCATTTAATAGAAATATTAAAAATTTAATTCTAGGGTGCTATGAATATAGGTTCATTAATAGAGAAACAGGTGAAACAAGAATGAACAAATCTTTAAAAATTATAAAAAAAATAGGTAAAAAAGAAGTATATGATTTCTATAATAAAAAAGCTAATAAAATTCTCTAGTATATAGTATACAGATATTTAACTATACAAATACTGGAGCTATACTATAAAAGTGGACACAAAATAGTGTGCTATAATCTGTCTCATAAGACACAAAAACGAAAGGACTTTTATGTCAGGCTTTAAACGGTACGACGAGGAATTTAAACAATCTCTCGTTAACCTCTACCAAACAGGTAAAACTCAATCCGAACTCTGTAAAGATTATGGCGTCTCCCCTTCTGCACTTGCAAAATGGATCAAGCAGTACTCTCAAGTTCGTCTTGAAGACAATACGGTGTTGACTGCTAAACAGATTCAAGAATTACAAAAAAGGAATGCCCAACTAGAGGAAGAAAATCTTATCTTAAAAAAAGCGAGTGCCATATTCATGCAAAACTCCAAGTGAGATTAAAAGCAGTCTATAGACTCTGATTTGAACACACGACAGTTATGCTCTGTCGTGTTTTACATGTCAAGCGTTCCACCTACTATAATTTCATTAACAAGGAGCCTTCGAAGCGTGAAATAGAAAACCAACGCTTAAGAAAACACCTCCTTGAGATTTATATGAAAGCCAAGAAAAGAATTGGAACGAGAGCTTTTAAAATCATTCTTCTGCGTGATTATGGCGTTAATATTTCTGAAGGTCGTATCTTCCGACTTCTCAAATCTATGACACTCCCTAAAATGTCAACGATTAAACCTCACTTTAAATCAAACCACTCTCCTGTGTTTTCTTCTGATAATCTACTTAAACAAGAATTTAATCCGAAGTCCCCGAATCAAGTCTGGACAACCGACTTCACTTATATTTCAATCGGACATAGACGACATGTCTATCTCTGCGCCATTCTCGACCTCTACTCTAGAAAATGTATCGCTTGGAAAGTAAGCGATAGGATTGATGCTAAGCTCGCCTGTGACACCTTAGAGATAGCTATAAATAAGAGAAAACCTAAGTAACCAATCATTTTTCATTCGGATCAAGGCAGCCAATTTAAATCAGCTTCCTTTAGAAAAATATTAGATGAGCATCAGTTACTTGCTTCTTACTCTAAACCTGGATATCCTTATGATAATGCCGTAACTGAGGTCTTTTTCAAGTACCTTAAACAAAGAGAAATTAAGCGAAGAACTTATCACACCATTCAAGAGGTTCAACTCTCTTGCTTTGAATACATCGAACAATTCTACAACAACTATAATCCTCATTCGGCAAACAATGGGTTAACTCCAAATCAGAAGGAAGAAAACTATTTTAAGAAAATATAGCTCATTTTGTGTCTAATTATTTGACATTAGTCCACTCTATTGTCTGAAAAAATAATGAAATAAAAAAGAGGCTTGAAACCTCTTTTTTATTTCATTATTTTTTTAATTCTTTTTTCTTAAATAATAATGCGATACTTACAAGGCCCAGAATAAGAAGTCCAATTATACTGAAAATCATCTCATTTACTTCACCAGTTGCAGGAAGGATTCCTTTATTAGAATCGTTTTGGTTGTTCTTCTTATCTTTGGTATATTCTTTTGATTTTTCACCATTTCCAGTATCATAGGGTTGATCTGGTTTAGGAGTCAGAGCTTGCTTGTCCTTAACTGTGACTTTGGCTGTACTTGTAACGCCATCATAAGTATAAGTAACATCATATGTTCCTGCTTTAGAAGTATCAACTTTTGAAGCATCTACACTAACTAGTGAGAAGTCGACCGCATTTCCAT
>NZ_MUIZ01000001.1 GCF_002154895.1 Lactococcus petauri
TTGAGTTTCTGTGTCTGACTTAATGAATACCTACTTATGGGAATAGGTAATATGTCGTCCTCACTTTGGAAAATTCTATAGGTATATTAGAAGTAGAGAGACAACAGAGTAAGTATATCAAATATTACATATAGACCAGAATCGATATCCTAAAGTTTTTTTTTCATTTTACCAACTTTTCCATCCCTAAGTGTAAATCCGAGTTTTTCAAAAAATCTTTCTCTCTTTTCTAGATCAGGTTGTTGAGCTACTGTTCCATCTACTTCTTTTATCGGAAAGATATTTAATGCTTCATTTTCCAGTAATTTATAGAGTTTTGTACCGTATCCTTTATCTCTATACTCAGGATGGACTACTATCCTGAAAAGATTAAGGCTCTCTTTAAGATTATCGTAAGTCCCTTTGATATAGCCAATTTCTTTGTATATTTCACCTTCTTGTAGTAAGAGATAGAAGTCTAATTCTAGTTTTAGTTCTTCTCTCTGCAACAAATACAATAAATTGTTTTCCTGTTTAAAAATACATATCCATTTTCCTCCATGTAGGACTTTAAGTTGGTACTGCCATCTAGATCTATAAACCAATCGTTCATTTCTTCCTCCAAAATAAATTTATAAAAATAGAGCCCCTGATTGAAGAGACTCACCTAATAGAACAGGGCTTTATTATATCATTTTTTTATAAGTAGTACTAATAATGCTTAATAATAAGCATTTCGAACTAAAATTTTGTTTTTCTATATGAATATACGTTATTTTAATCAACTATATTGACATAAGGTAACATATCATGATAATATATAGGTAAAGAAAAAGGACTTGCTTCCAACAAGTCCAATGTAGCCGATTAAAAGTCGGTGGCGTAATTTAGATCATAAGGACCTGTAACTAGCCAAAGTCAGACGGTCCTTATTTTTTTGTGATTTTATCAATCAACAAGATGACAAACGTAAGCAAACTGATCAGAAAACTACAAATTGCAGTCACTAACATTGCTACAGCCACCATAAGAAAGCTCCTTTCCGTTGGATTTTAAGCTTACAATCATAAGCCTCACCTCCTTCATGAGCCACCGTCTATTAAAACATCTACTTCGATATTATATCAAAAAAGGGAATAGTTAGCCATTCAAGGTCTATTGTTCCCTTTTAAGCAGCGGTTTAAAAAAAGCTCCCCTTAGTAAATTGTTCTTACGAACAAGATACTAAAGAGAGCTAGAAATTACGCCTCATTATTATAGAACATAGGAATTTTTCTATACAAAGAAAATAAAAACTACATTGGCAAAGTGTAGTTTTTGTCTGTATAGAAATAAAAATTGATTCAAATATATTATATTTTTGCCGTCTATAATATAGCATAGTTAATTCAATATAAAGTTAGCTAATGTTAACAAAAAAACACTCACAAACCGGTGGAGTGGTTTTATGTGAGTGCGACTATTGTACTATTGATTATACCATCGCGAACGCCTATTATCAAATCATTATATAAAAAGCACACCTATAAGGTGTGAGCTAGAGGATGTATAACAAGAAACTACTTGGAATAATTTCTATTTGTCCCATTTAATATACCACAGTTCTTAAATCAAATTGTATACTTTTGCTAACAATTATACAGAGAATACCTTGAAAATAAAAAAAGGATTCTCCGACGCATCAGAGAACCCTAGGTAGCCTCCACAAAGCACCACCGCAATTTGACTAAGGAATGCTCTCTACAGGATTCGAACTTGTGACCGCTTCGTTACGAGTGAAGTGCTCTACCAACTGAGCTAAGGGAGCGTGTACCTTTAACACAGCGTCAAAGGTAAGAGTTTATTAAATTTACATAGTAATTATAACATCTTGAAAACGATTTCTCAAATAAATATATAAAATGCTCAAAGAGGGACTTGAACCCTCACGAATTATTATTCAACGGATTTTAAGTCCGCAGCGTCTGCCAATTCCGCCATTCGAGCATACACTTCCCTGACACTACCAAGGAAGAATGCCAGACAGATGCAAGACCTAACGTAATCTGATGAATTTAGGTTTTGTCTAACATATTGATTATATCAAAATGCCTTAGTTCTTATCAAACTATAAGTGGAAATTTCAAAAGGCACATTAACCTGATGTATATGTGGAAACCTTAGGTAGATGGCTTCTGGAGTGTTATAATAGAGAGAACATAGTATACCTTTTAAAAGGAGGAAACTCAATGAAACAATACAAAACAATACCTTCAGACCGTTTCCCTTATGAAGCAGCGTTTGTAGATTATAAAATTAAAAATGATGCCATACTTCCAGAGACAGCGCAAGCTTATGCCGGGAAGTTAGCCGTGTTTTTTGATCGTCTAAAGCAAAATAATTTTATCTTCCAAAAAACAAACAAAATAACAACAATAAGTATAGAGGATATACAACAACAGTTCGAGATTATAAGTCAAGTTTATTCCCCTTTAACTTATAACAAGATTCACCAATGTCTTAATCAATACTATAAGTTTCTTATTGTTGAGTTACATCTTCCAGTACCTCCTCTAACCTGGGCTATCTCTACTGAAAAAATACAAAGAGCTAAACAAGCACTTCACCTTGATTGGACACAAATGGCCCAACAAATTCTAGAAAATAAAGATTTAAGAGTAGACTCTCAATTAGCCTTCCTTCTTTTTTCTAAAGGATGGTCTACAAAGATGATGGGGACACCTGATAGTGCACATCTTCTTCCCTTATTTCAATGGACTAAAAAAGAAGCTGCTTTTTTACGAGAATATCCTCGCCATCTCTCAGAAGAAGAATTTCTTTTTATTAATGTCCAAGGGAGTAAAATGCCTCATATGACACTTCTTAGTCGATTAAGTAAAGCACTCTCAATCTTTAATCTTCCTCATAAACATGGGGCACTACGACATGATGCTCGCGTATCTTATATCGCAAAGCATAACTTAGATGCACTTGATATACAGAATGTCTATGGCTTCAAAGCCTCAGGGCGTTGGGTAGAGGAACTACTCAAAGATGCAAACAAAATGACACAAGAAAATGACTAACTTAAATTTAGTCATTTTTTCGTTTATCTTATGGTTCCCGAGAACTTGTCCATGCTGCTATGAAGTTTTGAGAGGTTACGACGTTGCTCCCGATTAAAGTGTCCTTTATTTTTATTATAAGAGGCTGTCCAGTCGGAGAGCATCTCTTTTTTTCGTGACTTTTCTTCTTCTCTAAAGACTTCTTTTATCATACGATTAGTCCATGATAAGAATTTTTCATAGTCAAGTTCTGCAGGTTCTTCATTATCCTGAAGTACTCGTTCTTGTTCTTTCATCTTCTTCAGTGTTTCAAAAATATTCCCGATGCCATAACTCGTGAAATTTGTAAATGGAACATCATATTTTTTTGAAATTGATTTACCCATATAATAGGTCCCATGCGACAACATGTTTTGACAAAACAGTACGACATCGGCCTTAGCAATACGAGCTTCATAGATTTCACGTTTTGGTTTTTTGTTTTTAGAATCATAAGTAGTCAATTCCCCATTATTCGCTTCAATACTTTGTTTCCAATTTGGCCAGAATGGTGCTCCCCCTACGATCAATACTTTTAACCCCTGAAGGTCAAATGCATAGTTTTGGATTGGAGCTGTGCTTAAAGGCGCTTTGTCCTTTTTTATTATCCGGGTTCTTTCTGAGTGTTGGATTGGCGTTATTTCCTCCTGTTTGTACACCCAGCTCACATTCATAGATTCAGGACTATTCTTGAACCATCTCAGCTCTACAAGATTTCCTTCTTCTAAAAAATGACGTGTGATCATCCTTGAATTTGGATAAAAAGTTGATTGGTTTGTTCTCTCACTTAGAAGTTCACCATTGACAGTTCTCTGGATAAATAATCTTTCTTGCTCGTCTTTTTCAACAATTGCAAGGTTAAAAATTTGTAATGTAGAGGGCTTAACTTCTTGTTTTTGTCCAGTTCGCTCCACTGTATACGGGCAAGCACCCAGTGGAGAGTTTATCACTCGAAGGACTTCTCCATCCTCAAGACACATACTACGTATAATAGCTTCAGATATATTATGGTCTTTTACATTTCCTCCAGATACATGTTTATGAAAAGCACCTTCAACTAAAACTTTTGGTTCTCTCTCTTTCTCCTCTTTAACTGTAGAAGCCCGCTTAACCACTTTTATATTTAAGGGTTCCACCTTCTTAAGGATTGTCTCCTCTGGATGATTTTTATTTTCATCCCTTTTTGCGTTTATATTTTCTTCTTTTTCACGCGCCAAGTTTCTAAAATCTTGAAGTGCGAATGCTGCAGGATTAAGTGCAATACCAGATTTATTAAAGACGGCTTCCTGGTCAATATATTTCTTAAATCTTTCTTCTTTTTGTTTGTGGTCCTCCAGTTCATTGTCAATGAATTTATTTACAAGTTCAAGATCACGGCCTTTAAAGAAATCCAGTAATGGGCCCGAATAGCTATTAATTATAAAGTCGTTGGGATGTTTTGATTCTGGTTCGCTTTGGTTAGTTTTCTCTATTTCAGTTTGTATTTCATTTGGTCGCACCACGTCAGCTGCATGCTCTTCTTTTGATGAGAATTGTTCTTCTTTACATGATGAGAAGTCTTCTATAAAACTGGTACTTTCAAGTAAATTGATAAATTTATCCTGGTCTCTTCTAAGGAGTCTGAGTTGCTCATATCTTCCTTCTTTAATTAATAGAGCTGATTCTTGTACTTCTCTTATTAAGAGTTCTGTCATTTCTTTTCTTGTGGTCATTATGGTCTCCTTACAATAGTCTCTATTATACTAAAACCAATACAATATACATTTCGTGGGTGAGAATAAAAAGTGTTTTCGTAATATTTGAAAATATTTTTTTGGTAAAGAATTATAATAAAAGTTAATTGGATTCTATCACTTTTTAAAAATTAAAATATCAAGCTATCTATATTTAAAGCTACAACTTTTAAATAGTGCTTTTATTCTGTGTTCATAAAATGGAGGTTTTATGGACACTTATTATTTTTGATAATTTTCAACAATATCTTGTGTTTTTATTGTCATTAACCCATAATTTAATCTATGTTCATTTATAAGTGATTTTTTAAGTTATGATACAATTAAAGTAACGGAGGTGCAATAATTTGAATATTGGATATGCACGAGTTTCGACTGGGCTACAAAATTTAGATTTACAAAAAGATAGTATCAAAAAATATGGCTGTGAAAAAATATTTAATGATCATATGTCTGGAAGTAAAAAAGATAGACTTGGTTTAAAATCCGCAATAGAATTTTCTCGTCCTGGTGACACAATTGTTGTTTGGCGATTAGATCGATTGGGAAGAAATATGGAGGACTTAATCAGCATAGTCAACTCACTAAATGATAAAGGAGTGAGTTTCCATAGCTTGCAAGAAAATATCACGATGGATAAATCAAGCTCAACTGGGCAACTCATGTTTCATCTATTCGCAGCATTTGCAGAGTTTGAGCGTAATCTTATTCTTGAACGTTCTACTGCAGGGAGAGCTGCAGCACGCGCAAGAGGCCGATTAGGCGGTCGGCCTGAGAAATTTACAGAAAAAGATATAGCACTGCTTAAGACTCTTGTAGATAATGGAACACCAATCAAGAATATTGCAGATTCTTGGGGAGCTTCAAGAACTACGATTTATAGATACATGAACAAATACCCAAATAATGAACAAAAGTATTTAATATGAAAGCATTATATTAAGTCTAAAATATTACAATTGCTAATTTACTCTATTTAATCAATTTGTAATTTCCTAGATTTGCTCCAATAAGATAAATAAAAAAAGACTTCAAATTATTTTGAAGTCTTATCTTTTATTCTCTAAATTTATTTTTTATCTTGAAGTCTATAATCAATTCCAAATTGCTCATAAATATACTCAAAGAGATCATAACTTCCATCAATAGTTGGAAAATCAATAACCTCATCTGCTCCATTACGCATATCAAACAAAAGAAAGTCAGAATCTGCACCATCATAATATGTATCGCATGGATCTCCAGTATAATCTCCAATCGCAATGTTATTGAAGTTAAGTTTGAAGTATTCCACGACATGTTCTAAACGTTCTTGAATCGAAAAATTTGTCTCAAAATATTCTTTATTCATTTTAACTGGTCCGTCACTAATGACACTAACCAATGCTTCTTTATTTCCCATTTCGATTAGTTCAAAACCTGAAGGGAAATATTTTTTATCGGGTTTAATCTCGAAATACGTATTCTCATCACTAGGACTCCCCCAGTTTCGAACCCCTATAAGTAAAGTCTTATTATCAACCATAAGAAAATCCAAATAAACATCTGTGTTTTCCCAATCTTCTCCAAATTTATTGAAATAGACACTTTTTAAAGCAGGTAGGAATGTTGAATACAATTGCTTCCAGATTTCACATTCTTTTACGGTGTTCTCATGTTCCGTATCTCCTTGACCAAGGTCAAATGACGATTCATCAAGATAAGTATAATTATCCATCATACTCTCGTAAGCCCAGGTTGTATTGTAAAGTTTTGCTGTCATTTTTTCTCCTTTTAATTATCTCTATATTTAATCTTCAACTGAGTTCATTTCCTCTAATCGATGGAAAGGGTAGGCCTGATACAGAACAAAACCACTTTGAATACTCATTTCACATTCATCTAAATCAATGATATTTTCTTGAACTAGTACTTCTTTTAACTCTTGCGCATGTAACCCATTAGCATTGAAATACTGTACACCTGACTCAAAATCAAGGAACGGGTTAAACGTTTGTACATTGGTAGTAATATCTGTATAGAGCTCTCCTTTAGAATTATAAGCACCAATATAAACAGCATTATTTTCTGAATACGTTGATTTTCTCAATTCTAATTCTTCACCATCAAAATATATTTTAATCATTTGTTCTCCCTCTTTAGTCTAGAAAGTTTAAATATTCTTCTAATGAAGACTCACGCCCTGGTTCAGAAAAATAAGTTCGACATTGTTCATCTGCTTTTTCCCATAAATCATAATATAGTTCCGCAAATAGCGGCATTTTTTCATAATACTGAGCAATTTTATGGTTGAGCACCAAAACAAGCTCTTTCGCATAGGATACATCTGTTCCCCAATCTTGCATCGCTCTATAATAGTAGTTTAATATTGCCTTTGAACCAAAATATTCCGCAATACTAAAATCTAACCAAAAGCTACTTTTTAATTGTTTGCCATTAATTTCTGTACACATTCTCTTCTCCATAAAAAAATACCTTTAACAAAAAAATAGGTTTTCTTGTTATAAGGTATTTTCTTCTTTTAATTATTAAATTTTTAAACTTTTAAATAAGGTGCTTTAGAATGGAAGATCATCATCAGAGATTTCCATAGGTTCGCCTCCAAATGGATCACTATTACGCCCGAAGTCTGGAGTACCAGTTTGTCCAGGTGTAGTATTTTGTGCTGCAGGTGCTGCAGGATGTCCACCTTCACGTGTTGCACGGCTCTCAAGCATTTGGAAATGTTCTGCCAATACTTCAGTCACATATACACGTCGACCTTCTTTGTTTTCATAATTTCGTACTTGAATACTTCCGGTCACACCAATTAATGCCCCTTTCTTAGCCCAATTGGCCAAGTTTTCAGCGGATTGACGCCAGATAACACAATTAATGAAATCTGCTTCACGCTCGCCTTGTGCATTTTTGAAGCGACGATTTACTGCTATAGTAAAAGTCGCTACTGCAGTATTTTGGGGAGTATATCGGAGTTCAGGATCACGTACAAGACGTCCGACTAAGGTAACATTATTTATCATTTTTATTCTCTTTTCTCTTTTTAGTTGTTAATTTTCTAATGGTTGTCCAGCATAGACTAACATATCGGATACAAAGATTTGTAAAATCGGATGGTGCTCATCCAAATCTTCTTTATCCAAGGTATGAAGCGGTAAACTTATGAAATTTTCGAGATGATTTTCATCCCAAAATAAAATAACCGCATCCTCTGGAAGCTCAATCAATGCCTGAAGGATTTCTTTCACCTTTTGGTGTTCCTCAAGTTGCTGAGAGAGACCATTACAATATTTTATTATCATTTTTTAGTTTCCTTAATAGAGGGAATTTACTTATATTATATCAAAAAAACAGAAGACAATATGCTTGAACTAGACAAGACTGCTCCACTCAACCCACGAAGTAATTGACTCCGTGAGTATATTTTGGTACACTAGCCTTATCTAGAGATAAGACTGGTTAGGAAGTGAACAACAGTAATGATTAAATCACCACTGTATTTCACTGCCAAACCCAGTACCACTGCCTTCAGAAAGTTTGCGGCTTTCTGTGGGCTTTTTCTTTTGTTCTTTTGAACGCGAGAAAAGTTGAGGTACCTCGTGCACGGAGTGTTTTTATGCTTTTTATGCATAAGCACACCCTCCTTTCTACTCTTATAGAGAGAAATTGACAGCCACAACTTCGTGGGCTGAGTGCAACAGTCTTATCATTGACAAGAGTTGTTATTAAATTTCTGATTTTTTATTTTTGACTACTCTATTGTGAGAGTCCGTTTTATTTACTTGGCCTAGAACAAGACTGCTGCGCCCAACCCACGAAGAAATTGACTCCGTGAGCATATTTTGGTACACTGGTCTTATCTAGTTGATAAGACCGGTTAGGAAGTGAACAACAGTAATGATTAAATCACCACTGTATTTCACTGCCAAACCCAGTACCACTGCCTTCAGAAAGCCGTTTACTTTCTGAGGGCTTTTTCTTTTGTTCTTTTGAACGCGAGAAAGTTTGTAGTACCTCGTGCACCGAGTGTTTTTATGCTTTTTATGCATAAGCACACCCTCCTTTCTACTCTATAGAGAGAAATTGACAGCCACAACTTCGTGGGCTGAGTGCAACAGTCTTATCATTGACAAGAGTTGTTATTTAGTTTTTATTTTTCTATTCTTGAACATTTCAAGCAAAGGATTCACGACAAATATTCCTATTAATACCACCTCTAAAACTATAAGAGGAGTAGAAAGAGTCATCGACTCGTGCTTGAGTAATCCCGCAAGGAGAGTTCCTATTGCATAACCCAAACAGTTGAGAATGCTGAAGCTTGATTTCAATGCCTTCATATAATTATTTTTCATTTTTTTCTCCCTTAGAATGTAATTTAAAATGTCCGCTCATTGCTAATGCCAACACCATATAGAGTGTTGATAAGCCCCAACTAATACCGACCATTTTCAAAGAATCCTTTAAAAATAGAGTATTAACTATGAACAGTACAACAAGTATAGACAGTGAGATTACAGATGCTTTTAAAATATTTTTTTTCATTTTATTCCTTTATTAGTATGAGTTTACGCAATTTTTTGACCCTTAATTAAGGTTAGAGTCGGTTTAGAACAAAGTAAGTTCTTTTTTTCATTATATTTTCCAGAACAAACGTTGTATTCAACGAGTTCCAATTGGTGGATTGGTACATTTAAATCGAGCATGGCCTCAATGAGATCCTCTCTTTCGACCAAGGTTCTCCGATTAACAGCTTGGGCCGTTTTAAATAAACGATTAAACTGTGAGACAAGTCCTTGGATAAAACTAATAATGCTTGCGACTTTTGTGCGAGCTTTAATTTCAAGCGCTGAAGTTCGACCATACATCCAGTAAGCTTTTTCTAACTTATTGGCAATGTTCGTAAGCGTGCTTTTATTATCCATAATTTGGCCAATCATCAAGTTTTGAGATAAGTTGCCATCCCAAGAGTATTCTCCAAAATTTTTATAGAGTTTTGACCCAAAGCTTTGAGCTTTTTCAATCTCTGATTTTGCTTTCTTCATGATTTGAGCAACAGTTAAGTTGATCACATCAACTTCTTTTGCATCAGTTTTTCCAGTCATACGAGCAAGTAATTTTTGATACACTTCCTCAGACTCTTTTGCTTTATCATCTTCAATCAGTTGCCCTACAATTTCTTGAACACCATAATCAAGAAAATCATATTCAGGATTCGGACGTTGAGAGAAAACTGAAAATTGATAATCTTGAAAGGCTTCTAGAGAATCGTTCTTAAACATTTTTACAAAAATTGGATACATTTTACTTTCTTTTGAAAATTGAAATTCCAATTTCTCTTGGTAATCAAAAGAATTAAGAACGTTTTGTACTCTTTCTGAGTAGCCTAAGATATTTTTTTGAATTTTATTCAAAAATAAATCAATAATGAGTTGTTGTTTTTCCGTCATCGTATGCCTCCTTCTAATTTTTGGACTTTAACGGGTTAAGGTATCCTATGGATACAGGTAATACAGTGTTTACACAAAAATATTTTTATGCGTTAAAATCAAGGTTCTTCTTTGTGGGTGTTCATTTTTTTCTCCTTTTAAATGCAAAAAAACCACCTTCAGTTTGAGAATAATGTTCTCAAATCAAAGGATGGTTCTTCTTTTAGTAGTATATGTAATTTTATATATAAAAAGGGAACTCAAGTTGAGTTCTCCTGTTATAAGCTTTTCATAAAACGGAGCAAGTTGTCCGAAGTATTTTGGGGTTTTAGTGCACACAAAAAAATAGAGGTGTTACACAGTTGTGTAGCTGTTTAAGAGAGTTTCGACCAAAGCAAGTCAAGCTCACAAATGAAACAAGATTAGGCTACGCTTCTCGCTTCTTTTTATTCGCAATACAAAAAGCATTGTGGCTTTCATTTTGATTTTGCTAGTCATTCTGCGCATTATGACATGTTTATAATGTAACTCAAGTGAGTGACAGGGCTCCAAGCGCTATAAGGAATGGTAATTAAAAAAATATTTATAAAGATATTATACCAAAACCTATTTATTCATGCAATGCATACTATCGCAGCCATCAAAAAAAGCTTGATTACAATTAAAATCAAACTTTTTAAATCTATGTTATTGGGAGAGTTTTTTTGCTCACTGAACTTAACTTGCAACTGTAAAGGTTGCCACATTATCATGTCCTTCAACGCTCATAATTTGATGAGACGGTGTGGAGGGCGCATTCACAAAATTCCATATTACAACCGCACCTTCTTTAACCAATTCATCGGTGACTGATTCTACATCTTGACCAATATACACTTTTAAATCAATATCTCGGGCTGGACGAATAATTACTTTTTGTGGAACTGTAGGTTCTACTTCAGAAGAATTTACTGACGTTTCCCCTTCTGAGCCTTCATTCGCTTCTGTTGCTTTATCAACAGTAGAAACTTGAGGTGTTTCATCTATTGGCTCCTCTATCGGCTCTACGGCCGCTTCTGTGGTTTTCAATGGTGAGGTAACTTCAGATTCCTCAACTGGGGCCTTTGAGAGGGGTGTGGAGTGGGTAACTTTTTCTGTTGAACTTGACGTTTTCTTCTTCTCAGATTTTTTATCAGTCTTTTTCTGTGGCTTTTCATCTTTCTTCTGTGAAGATGAAGACGTTTGAGTAGTCTTTTGTGTCGCATAGAGATCCACATTTTTCTCTCGTATTTGTTTAAAATGCTCTTCTTGTTGGTTAAACATGACTATAGCTGAACCTACAAGCACTACAGTAAAAAGGGCTATGCTTGCCCAAAGTATTTTTCTTGATTTTTTACGAGAAGATTGTGGTACTTCTTCTTGGGTGGGTTGTAAATTTCGAGGGTTACTTCTCATTGTTGCTCCTTTTTCTTTGAATAAAATTCAAGTTTATTTTCTTTGTTTAGATAAACGCGTGCTTGAAATGTTGTTTGGTTCTTGCGTTGAAAGTCAGTAATTACTGGCGTAACTTTTCCCTCCAATAAGAGTTTAATCTCTTCTTCGTTAAAAGTATGCTGCACAAAGGTCCGAGGAAAATAAAAAGGACAGCTTCGTTTGTTTTTTAACAAATTATTTTCACACACAACATGTTCCTGCATAACACGAACGGGATGGTGACATAATGGGCAATGTAATTCATCCTCTTCTTCCTTCGTACTCATGTTACGAAGCCGCCAAATATTTTTAGAAAGTGAGACCAACTGATTATAAACATTCACATCAATTTTTGCAGTTTCACCGATAAGATGTTTACCATAGGCTACCGCATTACTCATACTTACAGATATCCCATTTTCTTTTAAATCTAAGGACAATAAGACAGCCTGATACATCTCACGATCCAAATAGCCATTTTCTTTGACATACCTTAAAATTAATCGCTTATTATAGTCACTCATTCTCCTACTCCTTTTGCTTTTTCATACTTATCATTCCAATCTGGCATAAAACCAATAAATTTTTTGCCTTTATAGGTTTGTTTTTTTAGCATTCCAGTAATTGTTTTCCCATCCTTAACAAATGAGATTTCTTCTCCCCTTGCCAACTGCTCTAACTCTGTATCCGTAAACTTATGAGTGGACCACTCAGGTTTAAAGGAAATAGCTTTTCCTTCTTTATTTTTCATAGAATGCTTGGCCTTAAAGAAAGTCATAGAAGGTGAAACACGCTCCAAAAGAGATTCTCGCCATACTACTATCTTTTCAGCCATTTTCTGAAGGGCAATTCCAGCAGGGAGTGGGGTATCACTCTCTCCTAAGCCTTGAATATCTTGTAACATCAAACCTAATTCTTTGGTATATTCAAACGTATACAACGGTTGATTATGAACCAAGCCTTCCCCAATTGATGTGACAATCAAGTAATTTTTACCTTTCCCTTCTTTCTTATTTTCAATTTGTTTGTAATCAAACATTTGTTTAATAATACCTTCTTGAGTCGCTGGGGTACCCAAACCATATTTGTCCATTAGTTTTGGAAGGTTCTTTTCCGTAATACGAACAGGTGGATTCTTCCTAATCCGTTGGATGCCTAAACGAATCGCTTTTTGACCACCAGAAATAAAAGGAGAATCCAACTCTCCACTCTTGTTACTTGATTTCGTGAGTTCTGGAACTTCTCGCCAGCCCAATTCCTTGACTTGAGTAGCCCTCGCTTTAAAAGTAAGATTTCCTATGACAGCACTATAGTGAGCCACATTATCCTTACCTACTGGCATCATCGGTGCTAGAGTACGAAGAGAAATAAAACGGTAGAGCATTTGTGTCTCTTTCTCCATCGACTCCAAAGTACTTTGAGAGGGGATATTATTTCCATACGTATTGGCCGTGTGTCCCGCATGTTTTACTTTAGCATTATTGACCCACGGCTTCTCAAAGGTGTTTTTTTGAGGCAAGGAAATACTTAAGCCAAGAAGATCGCGAACCTGCTCTGCAACAGGTGCTAATGCTTCATCTTGAAATGAAGAAGATACAACATTAACGGAAGTTCTGGGATACGTAATATAGCCCTTTAAAGCCAAATCTTCGAGGTAAGGCAAGACCGCTTTTTTTATTTTTTGTGCCTTTGCCCAAGTCTGGATATCATTTAATTTTAATAAGGCAGGTGCTTGGTTATCCTCAATACTGTCTTTACGCTCTACATTAACATGTGACGTGTGACCATATTGCCTTACCCATTGCTCGGCTTCCTCTCTTGTCGAAAATTGAGTCGTTGACTTTAAAATTAAGCCATCTTCAGTTTGAAAGGCAATCCCATACTTGTTATTTTCTGGAAGCTCAGGGTCCCAATGGTCAATCGTCTGATTATTATTGTAGATAAAAATAGCTACCCCTGTTTTTACTCGACCAATGGAGCCTGTTCCCTTACCTTCAAGCCCTCGCAACTGATTTTCGGCTTTCATAAGCCCAAAACAAGCAATCCCACCTAACCAGTCAACTTTTCTACGCTCTTGGCCCGCAAGGAAAAGTAAATCATCCGTCGCAAGAGGACTTGGTTTTAAGAAAGCACGAACAATCTGACTTTTCGCCATATCATTCACATAGACACGTGTACTGGTTTTTTCTAGAAGACCAAGCTCTCGGAGTGCTTCCCGTCCTAATACTGTCCCTTCTCTATCTGGGTCTGTTGCCTGGTAAATATCATCTGCCCAACGTCCCCATTTCTGAACTTTTTTTAATAAGCGCGCAATCGTCTGATTACCAACCTTTCCTTTTTTAGGCTTTACTTTCCATACCGATGGCAAAAGGGGTTGACATTGAATCAGCTCTCGTGCAGTAACCAACTGAGAATCCCAAGATTCCGTATATTCTTCTGGCAGTAACTGCTCATAAAGGTGGCCACCTAAATAACCAATCACAGTCTCCTTGCCTTGCCAGAATCCTGCGTAAAAGCCATCTTCATTTTTCTTTGTATGACCAAACAGCGCCTCCGCAAAAGGGTTGGCTTGCTGGGTATTTTTTTCTGTTAAAATAAATAGTTTCATTCTTCTACTACTTCTTTCAATTCGGCTTAAACCGTAATATGTTTTATCTCTGATTGTCTATTCTGATCAAAATGTAATAAGCTCGCTTGAAAAAATCCTTCTTCATAGCTCTTAATGTCCTCGACTTGAGGAAGGGAGAGATCACTCTTTTCAAATTGAGCAGAGAGTGTCGTATAAGATTTCTCAACTTGCTCAGGAACGTTTAGCGAGAGTATAAGCTCTCTTGATGCAATCGCTCTAACTTCTTGATTAAATCGATTAAATTTTTCTTGAAGTCCTGCCAAAAAACCAATAATATAGTCTTGTGCATTGCTATTACTATTACTATTACTATTAATAGTAATGAAACGTTTCGTATAGTAAGCGACACTTTTTAGAGCCAATAAATATAAGTCTTTGGCGAGTGTCACATCTTTTTTCAAACCATAATATTTTAACACAGTTTTTGATTGACTTCCCTTAGAATAATAGGCTTTCACTCGGAAATGCTGACCGATAAGACTACTCATGGATTCTTCCCACCAGCTAAAATGATCAAAAGTTGCGACCTCCACCGTTTCTATTTCCGTATCTTCTAAATCTTCCTTTTTTATGTGATACTTTAACATGAGTTTTTTAGCCATCACAAGAGCCAATTGACTTTCCTCATCAACGGTAGACTGGTCCTTATGATCACGTGCGAGTGCTAATAACCCTTTGACTTTTTTTATTATTGCATCTGTCTTCATATTATTGTCCCTTACTTTATCCAGATTAAAGATACCTATAGGGTGCGACCCTATTTACTACTCACTTTTTGAGTTCTTGGCGCTCGTGAGTGGCAACTATACACATAGAAGTACCATAAGCCTTATGTAAGTTTTAATTTACATAAGGATAAATCAATTATTCATTCACCGTTGAAGGAACCTGTCCCACATTAGTTGCTGAAATAATTTTTTTAGTAGCTGTATCAAATTGAATGCGATTATAAAAACCAGTTTTTCGATTAAGTGTATTTCCTACAGTTACATGCAGGTTGTAGGTTACAATTGCGGTAACAATAGTGTTCTCCTTATTTTCCACAAAGACTTGTAGGTTTTCCAGCTCGGAGCTCACCGCAGCACTAGAAGCTGCCGGTTGGAAATACTTATCAATAACTTCTTGGGAAGCGACTTTTTGTGCTTCTGCTTTACGCTTATTATAATCAGTTTGGTTTGCTTCATTATTTCCGCTTTGATAGTTCAACGTTAAGTAAGCATTGAAGAATGTAGTCGCAGCTTCCGTTAGATCAGTGACCACATAATTATTTTTCTTATGCTCTAGTTCAGAATAACCAACCTGAAGGTTTTCCAAATCCTTTTTAGAAGTATCATGTTCCTTCTTTTCTAGCTTCAACTCACGTGTGAGTGAGCTGATCTTAGTCGATGTTTTATTTAGCTTTACAAGACTAAATACCAATACGCCGACAAGAATGAGCCCCAGTAGGCCAATCGTAATATTTTTTTTCATTATTTACCCCATTTTGCTTTTTGACCTTCAAGCACATAAAATCCCCATCCAGTCTTTCCATATTCTGATTTTGGAACCAAGCGGAAATTCCATGTATCACTTGTTCCATTGGCTTCACCTGACATATTATGGTAGTTCTGTTCCGTAATCATAAGGGTGCCATCTTTGAAAACATAGTCTACAATTCCCGTATGTCCTGCACTTCCTGTAGAATCTTGTCCCGCAGGAATCTGAAATGCAGCACCACTTACAGGATTTTTAGAAACCTTTCCGCCAAACTGTTTAGCCAAATGACTTGCGGTTTCATAACCGTATAAACCAGAAGCTGGCCAGTGTGTATAAACCACATCCCATATCTTATTAAAATAAGAAACGGTCAGATGGATACATTGATTACCCGGACGGTCCCAACCTGAATCATTCCCAAACTGTAAACCTAATGCTTTAGGATCATGTGCATATTTTTTTAACTCTTCCGGTAAATCCTTAGGCTTCCATGTTCCCCCAGATTTAAATTTATCAGGCAAAATATCGCCATCTGTAACTGCAGAATCCGAATCACATGCATCATTTGAAGAAGAGTCTTGATCATCATCTGAAGGGTCGTCTCCACCTCCTGTATCAATGATTTCATCTGGAATAGAGGCGCCATCAAATAAGATATAGGCAGCTTTTGCATCTGAAATTATTTTATCCTTATTGGTTTGCCCATCAGAAAGTGCTACACCTTCATAGTTCACAGACCAGTCGAGTGCAGCCTGCGTGGGATCGGTTGCAGTACCAACAATTTGCCTTGTTTTTTTATACCCCCCCTTTAACTCAAAATCTACAAGTTTCATCTCATTACTCATTGTTAAGGTTGAGCTGTCAGTACCCTTAATGGAGCCCTCAGAGTGAATCCGATTCCCATTGATCGTATTGTCCCATCCCGACCACTGAAAGACACCTGCAACACCACCTCCCGGGTTTTTTGCTTGAGGATCAAAGCCAGATTCACGATTGGCAACCGCTACTGCTCCTGACCCACCTGCTCCAGAAAAGCCTTGTTTTTTTGTGAGGTGATCAAAAATTTCTTTGGCATTATTATAGGCACTTGTCCCTTTGTGGGTCCAATCCCCATTGACGGGTACATTTGAATTGTTTCCACCATCTGTGGTGGCATCACAAGTATTGGTCGGCCCTTGCGCCGCAAAAATAGATGCAAGGACAATGACGACAAGACACACACCTCCTATGAGACTCCCGATAGGAAGGAATAACCCTAAAAGCCAAAATTTAAATTTTGCCTTTAGTGCGTTTTTAATCATTTATACCTCCTTGAGGGGCTTGTGGGAGTTTTAGACCTGAAGAGTCCTTATTGGATTGTGCCAGATTAGGGACTGCAGGAGTCTTAACACTGCCTGTAGTATTTACTTTTCCTTGTTTTACTCGAACATCCATCTCCACATCTGCGCCTTGTATTTCTTTTGTCACACGTGCTGATTGGGGATGAGATGCATCCACACGTATTTTTGAAGTATCTGGTTGAGGCAAATCGACTTTTGTAGTTTGGAGTCTACGACGGTCATCCACTTTACTCTCTACACGGCCATTTTCAACACGTACATCAACTTCTGAATCTGCTCCTTTTGCGTCTTGACTAAGTCGCTCAAGTTTGGATTGTGAAGCTTCCGCACGAACTTTTGAAGCATCGAGTTTTGGAATATCCACTTTAGAAGTTTGAAGCGTACGTTTATCGTTGACGATAGTCTCAACTTTGCCATTTCCTACATTCACATTCACACGTGCATCTGGTCCAGCCATTTCTTGATTAAATTCTTCAACACCTGGAGGGGGTGTCATGTTTAAACTTTCAAAATCAAAGTTTGAGTCTTGAACGCCTTGAGGCTCTTTCATTTCGCCAGAAACATTCGCTTGTCGCATTTTTCTCAAAGAAACTTTTGAAGAATCCTTGGTGTCTTGACCATCTTGAACCATATCTTGTTTTCTATTTTGCATAAGTTCACGACGTTCATTGATTTGGTTAATGCGTTGTAAACCTGCCGCATCAATGGGACCTGAATTAAAGCCAGTAGTCTTGCTTGTTGAACGAGCTGATTCATCTGCACGTTGTCGACTAAGGCCTGTAACTTTTTGAAGTGGAGAGCGTGCTACACGGTTGGTAGCCGCCATATTGTAGTCGTTAAGTTTTGTCTCTTCTTCTGGTGTCAACTCAGCACCAGCCTTCTTACGCCCACGTAAAATTGAGGCTTCCGCATTGGCAGCTTGAAGAGGTGTTCTCTTCCTTCCTGCAAATCCTTTGTTTTTCGCCAATTCAAAACTTGCTTCCTTACCTTCACGAGAGACATTGGGGTTCTTTTCAAGTTTAGCCGCATTTTTTTCAAGTGCTCTATTTTCAAAGTTTTGCAAGTACTCTTGCGATTCTCTTGATTGCCCGCCCATCATACGATCACGGGCAGAGCCTGCACCTTTTTTCGTGAGGCCTTTAATGGCATTCCCAGCTGATCCTGCAGCTTTACTGACCGCACCTTTACCAAGATAAGCCCCAAAGATACCTCCTGCAACACCAAAGCCTGCATCTGCACCAAACATTTTCACAAAGACTTGTGAGCCATTAAGGAAAATGATTGCAATGACAGACATAGTAATAGGCTCTGCGAGCACTCTCATCCAACCTGTGAGGCCGGACATACTAAACATCAGAGGAAGAGCGGCTTGTGTCGTGATAAAAAGAAAGATTGAGGCTCCTGAAACGAAGCATATCTTGCCGTAGTTTAAGACACTCTCAATAAAGACGACATTACCACGCCCTGACTCCACAGTCATTGCCATGCCCGTGAGCCCAGAAAAGAAGGCCACTAAAATATCAAAGAAAGCAACTAAAAGTTTATAGAAGATATCCAATAACAAGAGGCCCACACAAACTAAGACGACAAGATAAGCAGGGTTTAATGCATATTGAAAGTTTCTGTTCGGAGACATGGCTGGAATAACATCTGCCATCCCCACAGGTTGAGGAAGAGAGCGTCCCCCTTGAATATTGGTGGTTGGATCATAAGCGGCATCTCTATAAGTATAAGCTGAAAGGGCCCCCCATAATGTATTTTGATTATCTGGATCATCTGGTGAGCCATTGGTCACAACTTGTGTAACTTTTTTAAAAAAGCCACCAATTTTTGCCAATATGCCGCCATCATTTTTGCCTCCAGAGCCACCATCTTTTAGCCCCTCATTCAAATTCTTAGCGTCCGCAGGGGTAACCATCAAAGAGGACAATTGTCCCATCCAGTTAGAGGTCACAATATTCTTATCTGAGGCACCAATAACTGAAACGAGGTTACTCTCACCAACTTGTGTAGGCTGTGCTCCTCTATTTTGTACATAACGTACCGGAAAATTTCCAAAAACGGCATCTTCTGCAGGTTCATTCGATTTTGTAGGATCGTCAATCACACTGTCATCCGGGCGATTACCAGGAAGACTCGCATTCCCTAAGGTTTGATAATAAGGGCCACTTCCCTTAGTGATATCCCGTGCATAGACCGCATTTCCCACATTAACAATCCCGCCTTTTGTGACATCCCAAACGAAATCATCAATACTATTTTTCTTCGCATTGACCTGGTAGCCACCATTTGCCGTAGGTGAAATATCGCGCGTCGCAAGTCCTACAAAGAAATAAGCACCAATGCGTAAAGAAACAGTTAAAAGAATGGGCATTGAAACAAGCAGAACGAGGGAGGTGAGGGCATTGGTGAGAACATTAGACATCTCTACGCGGTGACCCAACAGAATCTTCCCATACAAGTAGATAGATACCAGCGCCAACATCCCTAGCCCAATAGACATACCAAGCAAAATAAATTTTTGAATCTCGCCATTGCCAAGTAAGCCAATAATACTCCCTTGAAAACTATCGGCGGTAACATTACTCGTGTCACTTGCCGTATTCACACCAAGTACAGTAAATATCACTTTTGTGAGCAATTGGTCAATGTTATAGAGAACCATAAAGAGAAAGGATTCTACCCATCTAAAAATCATCCCTAAGATTGTACCTTTTTGGAAATATTGACTGTAGGCATGCAGGATATCAACCCCAGCACGTTGGATATCGTTAGAAGAATAGCTCCCTAAATTTGTTCCAATGGTGTTTAAAAAAGGAAATTGAAGCAGTTTATCGAACAAAGTTCAGCACCTCCTCTTTTTTATTAATCGCAAACATTTGATTGATCTTACGCCTTAAAGCTTGGGGCACATCACCTTTCTTCTGCTCCCAAATCTTATACCCAGCTTGTGCGGTATACAACATTTCTGACCATGTTTTAGAAGTCATTAAGAAGCCACTGTTCAAAAAACTCTGGAAGACTTCTGCAAGGTCCTTTTTTACAATTTCTTGAGCCTGAAGATTTTTCTCCTTGAAGTTCCGACCCAAACGTTCTTCAACGGCTTTAAGTATTTCTAAACTTAAACGCTCATCCGGATTACTTTGAACACTAATCTCCATACTTTTTAAAAAATAGTTGCTAAAGCTGACGATAAAAATGTAATTTGGTCTTAAAGCTTTGGCATTTGGTTTATGACTGTTATAAATCCGACACGCAATGTCGAGTTGATCAATTTGCTTAAAGCTCAAAACACTGTTTTTCAATTTTCTATTGAGGAAACGCTCTAGTTTTCGCTCCCCATGGCGTTGCTTTTTAAAAACAACGGTAACTGTATCTTTCAAAGTTTCTCCTTATCTTTCTGTTGCTTGTCCTGTCGCATAATTTATAACAGCATTTGGGCTAGAATTACTGAGAATAACCTCTTCCCCACCGTCCTTCAGGCGACTTGCATAACTGCTTGGAATCGTGATGGGAATTTTCTTTCCGTCTTTAGATAAGCCGATGAATTTTAAGCTTACCCTGTCTGGAACAAGTTGGTGACCTCTATAAAGGGGGGTCACCTCTAAATCAAGCCAATCACTGGGGTGTTCTTTAAGCCAACGTGCCAGTCTATTTTCATAGTAGAGCTGTCCTTGTTGGTTTGAATCATCCATATCTTCATAATCTCCTGCATTGGTCCATGTCGTTTCAGGAAATAAATTTCGTCCATCATCATTAATGCCACAAAATTGATATCCCACTAAATGACCACGATTCATCAACCAAGCCTTACGCTTCTTTCCGTCCTTTTCAAAAGAAAATTTATAATTATGCCACCCGACCGGATTATAATTTATTCGTTGAGGGCGCTCTAAGCCTTCTTGTGAAGCCATATCCTTGAATTGTAACTGAATCTGACTTTTGACTGAACGTCCTAAGCTATCAAAGGCACTCCTTGTAAATTGTTTCTGCTTTGTAAAGGGGAGGATAGAAACTTCTTGCTTTTCCTCTGCTTTTGGTAGTTCTTGAGGGGGGTTTTTAGGTGCTGGTAACAAATCGGTATTGAGTGTCGTTCCACCAGGTAGCGTGTAATTATTTGGCAACAACGTTTTTATTGAAGCCTTACCTTGAGCCACATTGAGCATTTGTTGTCCCAAACGCTCCACGTTACCTACATTTAATTCTCCCTTACTAAAAATCCCGTATGAAATCATAAGTGACCATATAAATATAAGGATTACAGAGCCTATGATGAGTCCTAGAACATGTCTTATAAAGCTACTTGTTATGCTTTCATTGACAGGAGGCGTAACATTTTTATTTCTTGCCATTTTCCTCTCCTATATAAAAAGACTAAAGAGCATATAGAGGGAAAAGATAAAGAGGACCATACTAAGAACCAAAAGAAAAATTAAGTTTTTCTTGTCTTTTAATACTTCCTCTATTTTAGTGTTATCTTCAAAATTATTTTTTCTCATAATCAATTTTCTCCTTTCTCAACTGATCAAGATGCCCATTTTCATCCGATAAATGCTTCTCATTTTCCTTCACTGTTCCATTTAATTGTTGGATGGCTTGTTGGAGATTATCAATTTGAGTTTGAATATCCTTCTGGTCCGTCTTGACCGTGGTTTCTTTCAAGGACTTATTCAACGAAGTAATTTGCACATTATTAAGCTGAATTTGTTTTTTCTTCTCATCAATGGTTTTTTTATAATGCTCTACATTTTTTTGACTTTCTTCGATACGTGATTGAACATAGAGGAGGTCATAGGTTTTCTTGTCATAAGGAGAAAACTTGTTCTCACTTGATTTGTCTGTATTGACAGAGAAATTAAAATGAATCACTTGAACATTCTCTGTTCCATTATTTGAAGTTAAGGTCACAGAGAGATGTTCTGTATCACACTCTTTAGGTGTCGTTACGGCAAAATACCTATCGTTCAGGATTTCTCCCTTGATGACCTTTTTATCCGCTTTGGCTTCTATTTTCTTCTCATGATAATCATATTCACCAGTGGTAAGATAAAAAATCGTGCGGCTTGAGTGGTCCGGCAGAGTTTCAACCGAATAAACCTCTGCTTTTATTGAACTTGAACCTTCATCTGGAGTCATATAAAGCTGCTTTGGGGCCGCATAAGTAACTTTACCTGAGCCACCGTCCACGTAACCAATCATCACTTCGACTAGAAAAAGCGAGGCAACCGCAATGCCAATCCTCCGGTACTTCCTTGCAAGATCGTTCTTCCTGTTTTTCTTTTTTTGTCCAAGAATTATATTTTTTAGAGCTTGTTTAATCATTTTTAAAACCACTCCTCTTTTGAATCGGATTCTAGGTACTCACGTTCTTTAAAATAAGGGGGTTTTTCAAAATACTTCTTCTCTTTAATAAAGGCTCGGAAAATCATCTTCCCATTCGAGCATCCCTTCATCTTCGAAGCATCTGCGGTTGCCCAAACTCCAAAAATTAAAGCAGTAATAGTGATCAATACTTTCGATACAATATTGACTTGCAATACACTGGATAAAATTAAAGCCAATGTAACAAATAGGGCCATTTTAGCCAGCCATTTCATCCCGAAACGTCCCCCAATGACATAATCAAAGGTCGTGGTTTTATCTATTTCAATCATTAGATTCCTCCTGCGTATAACATATCTTTTTCTGGGTCAAACTGAACCCTGATGCGATAGGTTTTATTGTCCCCAATAATAAGGTAAGCATCTCCCGTTCCAAACTGTGTCAAGCTTTTCAATCGAGAGGGGTTCATTGCACTATTAAAGATTTCAGAATAAAGTTTGATATCCCCCTCATTTGCTTTAAAGAAAAATTTATAGGTACACAAATTGAAAATCTGTTTCATTTGTGTCGCTGCTTCGCTATCCGTCGTGGTTGGGAAAAATTGTTGCGCAGATGGCGTGATGAGCAATAAACCTGCAAATAGTTTCCGCATTTCTTTTACAAAGTTAGCGATAATGGTCACCGCATAGCCCATATCTGCATTCAGATAGTTTTGAACCTCATCCATGATGACAGTCATGTGAATAACATCTTCTAAGTCCTTTTCTTTAGTGGTATATAATTTTTTCTCTCTTAGTCCCTTATTAATAGCTTCCTTTGAAATGGTCATTAAAGAAGAATAAAATTGACAGTCACGAACTTCTTTACTTGCTATATCACGTTGGCGCATGTCATAACACACCAATAATTCATTCTCATCATACTCAAGTACTGTTGGACCATTAAATATAGAAGCATGAAGCCCCGTCATAATTTGTAAAACACTACTAATTTTTTCAAGGGAGACCATCAGATTCTTTTGGAGAGGTAAAGCCTTTTTAATACTTTCTACATTCTCTTCAAGGTAGTTGAGGAAATCAGATGCAATTGGGTAAACGTCATTTTCAAGACTAGTAATAGGTTCAATTTCTGTGAACTCTGAATTTTTAAATTTTAAAATACCATAATCTTGATAAAACATTAAAAGAAGAGAACTTAGGACATTCTGGTCCAAACTGTCAATGGTTGGCCCTAGCATTCTAAACATTGTGGCCAGTTTTGAAATGTGTGCGGTAAAGCTACCATGTTCTAATATATTACCTGCTTTACTTGTAACCGTTGGAAAAATTTGAAAAGGATTGATTCTGTTCTCCTCACCAAAGATATTAATCATAACCCCGCCATATTGCTCAATAATATTATCGTACTCATCACTAATAACATAGATACGTATTTTATTTTCCTTGGCCAGTTCTGCTTCAATAATCTGCTTTGTGAGATTGGATTTCCCTGATCCCATTTGCCCAAAAATGACGCCTGTTGCGGCTTTTCGTTTATTGTCCACATGATGCAAATCAAATAAAACTAAACCGGATGCCGTATATCCAATATAAGCTCCAAAGGGATCGAGTAAATCCACTTTATCAAAAGGCGCACCGTAGCCAATATCACTTGTTTTAAGCTCTAAGGGCTTTGCGAGCGAAGTTTGAACATTAAAGGGTAAAGAAAGGGATTCATACTCTTCTTTTTGATACATGGCATAGACACAAGCCTCGTACCCTTTATCTAAAAGTTCTTTTAATGCCTTGTCTCGCTCATTCATTAATTCTTCTAAGGTATTGGTGTACAGGAAGATACGTAAGACTGCTTTTTTTATAGATGTATTATTTTTTCGATAGGTTTGAATTTGTGTCCACATCTTGTCAGCTTGTTCGCGTGCCTCAATTTCTTTTTCAGGTGAGTTGACTTTACCAATACGGCTGCTATATTCTTGATACGCACGGTTTGCTTGTTTTATCACTGTTGATTTATCGCCGTTAGCCATGGTAAGAGTAAAAATTGAGTTGGGAAAAGCACACAAATCGCGTATCCAAAAATAATGCACCAAATCTGGAAGATCGACGATATGAATACAAGTGCTATAGCCCGTCGCTGTCTTGATATAATCATCTGGCAGCGGGTCTAGGGATTGCGGGGCAATGGCATTGATAAAGTCTAAATCACCTCCACGACGTGAGATCACTTCTTTTTCGATTTGAACGCGTTTGCGTTCATTCATAAGTTTATTATCTTCTTTTGTATAGTTAATTGTTCTTTTATTTGTTCTCATGATTCCTCTTATCTTAGATTACTGGTTGGATTTAAAGCAGAACGCTTTATTTTTTTTATCTCTTCTTGGTCTGTAACTTTTTTGAGCATAATACGCTCTGAAGTTTGAAGCATGTACTCCAGATTTTTAAATACTTCTTGGTTTGAGTTAAACATTTCAATATAGTAGGAAGGCTCATTATATTTTTGAGCCAAATTACTGATCATATTTCGCAGATACCGGGCTTGATTCGCCGTCTCCTCATATCTGGAACGTCCGATTTTATGTGTCCAAAAATTAATCTGCTTACTCAAGTTAATCGGAACATTTCCAATTGTTATATTACTTTGGAAGAGATTGGAGTCCAAAAAGGAGGTTACTTCTTCACCGTAAAATATTTTGTCGTCTTGAGTGATAAACTCTGAAAAATCTGTCCCGCTAATTTGGAAAATTTGAGAATAAAAAACCTGATCTCTATACTGATTTTGAATCAAAGCTTTTTCTTCATCGAAACTTTGTGGGGTAACCGCATATCCGATGTGTTTTGTTTGCCTTTGCATATTACTCCTCCACGTCTCTAATATTGAGATAATTCAGGGCATAAAATAAACCAACCAACTGTAAAAGTGTTTCTCCGGCAAAAAACAAGGCCGGCAATATACCAATACTTTTTAATGCTAAAATACAGATTCCAATATTCATCATCAAGTAGAAGAGAACTAGAAAGGTATAAAGTAAACCTTGCGGATGTTCTTTTAAAAATCGCAGCGAAATCATCGAAAAGTCAAAGAATTTTTTTCGCGTCGTCTTTCGAGCTTCTTTTTTTAAACTTTTCTTTTGAAGCTTCTCTTCTTTACTCTTTAGTCTTTCTTGCATCTTACGTATTCTCTTTTGATGTCCGTTTTCTTCATTCATTTGATAGGTCTCCTTGTCTATTTTTCTAGTTTATAAAAAAATAAAAAAAGACCATTTTACCCACGTCGTCAATCCAGTGTTTTGTAATATAAGGATTTTTTCTTTTAAAAGCGCAAAAAAAGAGTATTCTGTTCGATACAGAATACTCTTTAGAACTTTAGCAATGAGTGGCTACACACCAGTCTAGAAAAGGCCAACCAATTTAGCCATAAATAAAAGACTCAAACAAGAAAGGAGAAGACCAATCACACGCTTTGCCATACTTAAAATAAAAAGCAGGACAAGGACAATGGGTACTAGAATAAGAGGATGCATACGAATCGTCGCAACACTTTGGGCAAAAATACCTTGGTGATGCATGATATATTCAGAAGCCGTATGATAGCCTCCTTGAAACATACTTTTAACTGTTCCCAAGTAACCTGCGGTCATGAGATTGCTTCCCGTGAGTACAGCAAGCTCTGGTCTTTTTTTTATCCATTTTTTTATTTTTCTCAACGTCATCTCTATTCTCCTCAATAATAGTCACATACTTTATATTTTTTTAAGGACTTATTTGATTTTAAAGTCTCTAAAATAAGTTCTTGTTCTTTTTTTGTTTTTTCATTTAAAACATCAGGGCAGCGTATTTCTAGCCATTCAAATTGAATTTTTAAAATAATAGTATTGGTTCCTGCCACAATAATATCCACTGATCCCAGGCCTTGTGACCCTTGCCAAATGCGAATATAATACTTCAACTCCAACTTTAATGTTTCAAGTGATTGAGTCACAAACCCTATCTGGTTCTTGATTTGTTCTTCTTCTGTGATGAGCATGTCTTTCTCCCTTGTAAATTCAACTTTTTTATTATAGCACACCCCCTTTTATTCAGAACCCAAAAAGGGGATAAAAAAAAGCATCATTTCTGATGCTCTCAATCTTTTTATTCTTTTAATATTTTGTTTTCCATGTTTTTTCTCCTCTTCTTTTCAATTTTTTAAGCTGGTTGTAAAAGGTCAAACAAGCTCATTTCTCCGCTTTCGTCAAAACTAAATATTTCACTTTCAAAATTTATCTCCTTACTCTCTTCTTTTGTTGAAATTTTTCTAAACTTCACAAAACGAGCTTCAGAAAATACTACACGTGTTCTTTTAGTTTCAGTACTTGTTTTCTCAGGCCATACAAAGTTTAAATGCTCATCTAAACTTGGGCGTCCTTCATCTTCAAGTTCCAATTGCTCTCCAAAATGATCCATATAATATTGCACTTTTGAATCAACCGTTTGGTCTTCTTCACTTTCTGTGTATCCGTTCATATTATCTACCAGTTGGTTTAAAATTGACGATTGGTTTTTCCCTAAAAGAGAAGACAGACCTTCCTCATCAATATTTCCCTGAATAGACTCCATGGCACGTTTCTTTTCTGCAATCATTCGAAGGACCTGCTCTTGTACCGAGAAATGCCCTTCACCTTTGTATCCCAAATAGTAAACACGAGTTTGACGCTTTTGGCCTATCCGATAAGAACGTCTTTCTGATTGCCCTACTTCAAAGTAACTAAAGCCCGTATTGAAGAAAAGGACAGTTGGTGCAGAAAGTAAATCTGTACCCGTAGCAACTTTTGCAGGGTTAATAAGCATGATATCACATTTTTCATTAAGCAGTTTTTTATTGATATAATCTTGACGATCTACTGCTTTTACTGAATCTGGAAGACTCCCCACTTTAAAACCCGCATGCGTAAGCACTTCTGTCAGTCTATTCTTTAAGCGATCTAAATGTTTTACAAAAACGACTACTGGTCGGTCCTGAGATTTTTCCATGGTACAAACATCGATAAGTTTTTCTTCTTTGGGCAGAAGAGTTTCATCAAATTTATAAACCAATTGGAAGGGGACAGGGGACCAAAGAAGTTCTTCTTTAAAAGTAATGTCTTTCACATTTGGATTGTCAAGGTACTCGTTTGCGACCTTTAAGTAGCGTCCAAAGATACGTTTATTATCATTTTCTGCTGCATTTTTGGCGACCAAATCTAATGAAGCCATCGCAAGTTTTTGTGCCTCTGTCATTTCAACCAAAAGGGGAGGAAAGATTAAATTTTCAATCTTATCTTCCCAAACCTGTTCTGTCGTAAGAAAAATACTGTTGGGTAAAATGAACTCCGTAATAAACTCACTTGATACACCAATCTCAGGTTTATAGCCCGGTAGTTGCTGTTTATTTCTACCATTTGCATTTATACTGTAAGCCCCAAATTTTGCCACAAATGCTTTTTCACATGCAGAAATCCATTTTACTCGTTCAGAAACCATAAATTGAATGCGTTCAGATTTTGGACGAATTGCATCTTTCGGGAAAAATGCATGAGCTTGTGGGAATAAATCTGCGACTGATCCTGCAATAGAAGTCCCTGTTGCTAAAACATTATACTTTGCAAGCTTGGCCAACTTTTGTAGCTTACTTGAAAAAAGTGGTCTTGACAACAAGTGGCTTTCGTCCCATATTGCATAGGTGATTTGTTGTTTAAAGCTTGGTTTAAATAATGCTTCAAGAATCAGCATTGATTTATAAGATTTTTCTACTTCAACAGCTAAAACACTCTGTGGCACAATATAATATTCTGCTTGAGGGAGCATTTGGTTATTTTCCCAAAGGTTTTCAAGTTTTTTTTGATCTAAAATTTCAACTTGTATGCTGGGTGATACCCAAAGTATCTCGTCTCGCCATTTCGTTAATAAATGGTCTGGCGCAATCACAAGTGTTTGTGCTTGAGGAGTATTTCTAAGGTGTTTAGAAACTTCTACCATTGCAGTCGTACACATTGTTTTTCCGACACCCATCTCACCAAGGAAGAGGAACGCGTGACGATTGAGTAGCCAGGCATTCACTCCTTCTTTGATTGCTCTTTTTTGTTCCTCATAAAATGAAATATTTTTAAAGAGTGAAGCCAAAAGTGCATCTTTTATCGTTGGTGTTAATGAATGTACGGGTTGAATAATTTTTTCTTTGATTTCAGAAATCGAATGTAGTATCTCATGACTATTAAAAAGTTCAGTGATATTTTTAGGCATGTTAATCACACCAATATGTTCTTTTTCCAACTCTTCTTTTAAACTCTCCCAAGATAAATTAGAAAACTTCTCTTTAAATTGTTCTGAAAAATAACTTCCCCAAGTATCCTTGTTCTTTTTCTTTAGGCAATAGAGAGGTTGCTCATTAATCATTACTTCTTCAATATGTGAAGCATTAAAGAAACGCCCTACCATCTCCTTAGATAAGGACAGTTTTCGAGAAAGGTTCTCCAAAATTTCTTCTTTATTTCTTGTCAAGATTGTATCTCTAACAGGAAAGTATTTATTGAGTTGTTGTTGATTTAAGTAATATTTCTTCATGTTTTTCTCCTATAATTGGTAAAAAGCTTTACCATTTTTTCCAAATGTTTCGTATGCAAGAGTCGGCTTTACAATGTTCCGCTCTTCTTTATAATTCAGTTCATCTTTAATTTCTTCACGATTTGAGTCCGCAAAACTGATTAATTCCCCAAATTGTACTGCATTTAGTGCGGCAGTAATAAATGGCAGATGAGAATCTTGGATTTTTCCTAGAGCCTGTGCGGATTGCATTTCTCCATAATTTTCTAATGCCTGATTAAAATCAAACGGTTTTTCCTTATAAAGATAATATTGATAATAAGAATGTGGATAAGCAATATCCTTCAATAACATCTTCCACCTGTCGTAAAAGTGTTGACTTTTCGACTCTTCGTATGCATCACTTAACCACCGATTATTACTCTTTACATCACTCAGATAAGCAAAAAAGGTACTTCTTAAATCTTTACTACTCAGCCCATATTCAGAGTAATCTTTATAAGAATAGGCATAACCAGCTTCGAAGCCATCGTCTCTTTTAAAAAGCTCTGAAAAAATAATCAAAGTGTCTTTTAGGCGTCCCATCTGAAAAGACTGAGAATTAGTAATCAGAAAGGATCGATGGAGACTAAACTCAAGGACAATATCAGTGACTACCGAGTATGCGTGTGCTTTACTTGCGGAAAGATATTCTGAAGTTTTCATTATGAAATAATTAAGGGCGACCTCTTTTTCGTCTAAAAGCTCATTGATCCGTTCAAAGAAATTGAATTCAACTTCTAATTGATCTGGAACAAGAAAAAGACAGGACAAACCGTTTTTAAAATCCAAACTCGTTCTTTGTTTAGAAAGTCCCTCTACAAATTTTTCAATAAATAAAAGACAAGCATTCGCTAGTTTTTTATCTCTTGAATCCTCAGTGTTTCCCTCAATATCTTTACTCACATCTTCCGTTTTAGAGTCAGTGAACTCAAAAGAAAATTGAGTTCCTGCTAATTGTTTTTGTAGCTCTTCCATAAATACTGCAGAGACTTCATTATTTTTTAATATCGCTTTAGAACCAAAAAAGATTCCAGGTGCTAAACGACCGGGTAATTTGACTGTTTTCATTTTTTTCTCCTAAAAAAAAGCAAGAGATTCTTCATATTCCCTTACTTCTCTATTTATTATTTTAATTGCATTATATACTTGACTTTAATTTGTGAATTACTGTAGACCACAATTTCATCGTATGAAAAAGAAGAATACGCTCCCCCCTGATAATGAATCGATTGATAAGGAGTTCTTGGGTCCAGAATTTCATGCCGGAAATCATGGACTTGATTAGTATATTTCCTTTTCCCTACGGCAACTTCCGCAATAATTAAATAGTCATCTGAGTATTGAGCAGATTTACCTACCTCCGTCATTTTAGCAAAGTACGCACCAACACCAAGGGAGGAGCCCGTTGCAATAACTTGAGGGGATGACTCTATACCGTTTTCTAAGATAGATAAAACATTTTTATTACGTGTGCCATGTACAAAGAGTCTTGTCTTTAACTTTTTCGGATTGAAATTATCACTCTGTTGTTGAGAGTGGACCTCAAAAACCCGAAGTTTGTTTAAGTTTACTAAATAATCTTTCACATGATGACTTTTTCCCAGTTCAGAGATAATCAGCTGCATTTCTTTTGAGGTACAGTCTGCTTCTTCAATTTTAAAAGAAAGTAAGGGTAGAATTTTAAGTAAGTCCACACTTCTATCTTGTTCACTTCTTCTTGTGATCGAGCCGTCCTCTTCTCTTGTTTCATATCTTACAGCAAGTAATTCATAAACTGCTATTAAATCATGAGGTTCATGAATTTCTATTTGGGATATAAAGGTAAGAATGGCTTTTAACTCGTCAAAGGCTTCTAGCTTATTCATCACGACAAGAAGTCCAATAAGGACAAGATCGCGAATGGTATTAGAGCCGCTATATTCTTGAACTTCAGACTCGCCGATAATATGCCAAACATCACTTAAAACAATTTTAGTCAAAAGGTCTTTGACTTCTCTACTACTTGTTAAAAGTGAGGCTTCAGCATTCTTCTTATGCTTTCCCTCTTTGATTTCCTCTTCATTAACAAATGGCTTTAAAAGGAGCTCATAGTAAGAGCCAATAAGATTTGAGACAAAGCCCAAATACTTCTCTTCTTCAGCTCCTCCATTTGATAAAAAAGCATAGTGGCTAAAATCAGTTAACCAGGTAAATTCTGGATCGCTTTTAGTTTTTACTTTATTTAATTGCGTGATAAAATTCATGAATTCATTCATTTTTGTTCTCCTTTTCTTGTTTCAAATGTCTCTTCCCACTCCTGTTGATCAATAAATTCAGATATAGGTTCCCAGCTCAAAGACTCAAAGATAAATGAAACAGAGGCATTGATACGTCGCGCCTCATGCTCTACTTTAAATTGTTTTTCTTTAAGATGGTTCAAGAGTTTCTGTTTTATACTTGATAATGTCACATAGGAAACTTCTGTGCTCACGCATAGTTCGTCCTGAGTTTCATTATCCTTTTGAAAATCAGCTTCTCCGGCATAGACGGGTATATTTTGAGCAAGTGGAGAGTCTTCATAGGCACGTGCCCATTCTAAAGCACATTCAGACTTGTATCCAAACCTATTTCTCAGCTCTCCATCGATAATTGCCCACTTATAGCCAATGATTTCTCTATGATCATTTCTTATTACGTCAACCGCATAAGCATAGCTGCCTCCTTCTCCTCTAAAGAAGAGAGGGATAAGGTGTTCTCCCCATTTTTCTATTTGGATAAAGGCGAGTACTCTTTCTTGGTAGAAATCAAGTATATCTATACCTTCAAGATTTTTCTCCTTCTTAAATCTCTCAATAAACTGTGGGGTAAAGCCTTCATTTTCATAAAGGTCCTTAGGGTCTGAAATAGAGATAAGAGCTGTGATAAATTTTTCAACTTCACCGTAATATAGCAGCTGTGGTTGATGCATTAGTGTGTTCATTGTTTTGTCCTCCTTTAGAACGCAAAAAAACCACCTCTGACTTGAGAATAATGTTCTCGAATCAAAGTATGGTTCTCTTTTGATAGTTTGTAATATTTTTATATATAAAAAGAAAACTCAAGTTGAGTTCTCCTGTTATAAGCTTTTTCATAAAACGGAGCAAGTTGTCCGAAGTATTTTTGGGTTTTAGTGTGCACAAAAAAATAGTGATGTTGCACAGTTGTGTAGCTGTTTAAGAGAGTTTCGACCAAAGCAAGTCAAGCTCACAAATGAAACAAGTTAGGCTACGCTTCTCGCTTCTTTTTATTCGCAATTCAAAAAGCATTGTGGCTTTCATTTTGATTTTGCTAGTCATTCTGCGCATTATGACATGTTCATAAAGTAACTCAAGTGAGTGACAGGGCTCCAAGCGCTATAAGGATTAGTAAATAAAAAATTATTTTATATCTCATTATAACAAAATCTAAACAATTAAATCAACTACTATCTTTCCTCAACAAACACCGTCATGAATCTAAATTTAATATATCTTGAAACTCTCCTAAAGTCATCAATTTTTTGTGAGCCCCTTGTATCTTTTTTATATTTTTCTTGAACTCCTGTAACTTAAGAGCATAAATAGAGTCCTTCTCCCCCTCATCTTTTACTGGTTTATCTGCTTCTACATAAGAGATAATGACCCCCTGTTTATAAACTACATAGACTCTAAAGCCACTTCCATATAACCGAATATCTTTGTTTACACTATCAAGTAAGAAGTTTGTATTCATATCTCTTTGAGCCATTAGTTGAATTCCCATCTTTAAAATATTATTCTTTATAATTATAGCATTTTTTAAATTACTAACCAGTTTGATTTGTGACCAGTATTTTTAATGGTCACTTTGGAATAATAATTGTAAAAATATGAATCAAGTAGAGTAAGAAGAAGTTTTCCATCCTCTGGTGCCTTTACACCTAATATGATTTTTTCATCGTTATTTTGTAATTCAGTAAATAAAAAACTACCACAAATGGTAGTTTTACAACATTATAACCTGTTTTTCTCACTTCTATGGCGTAATTAAGCTAAAAGATTAAGTTTTTATCCTCATTCCCCCCCAAAAAAAATTTATACTTTATTACATTAAATTTGTATATAACTCAATAATCTCTTGAGTACATGTATCACGTGGATTACCTGGTGTACAAACATCTTGAAAGGCATCCGCTGCAATTTGTGGCAAATCTTCAACTTTCACCCCCAACTCAGAAATTGTTGCTGGAATACCCACATCTATACTCAATTGATCAATCGCATCACAAGCCGCAATTCGTACATCATCCAGAGACATTTTCTCTGCTCCATCAATATTTAGTGCCACAGCGATATCACGGTATTTTTCCCCCGTAAAGTCTTTATTGTATCTCATAACAGTCGGCAAAAGAGCTGCACATGCTACACCATGAGGAATATTATACCAAGCACTTAGTGGGTGAGCCATTCCGTGTACTAAACCAAGTCCAACATTAGAAAAACCCATACCAGCAATATACTGAGCTAAAGCCATTCCTTCACGTCCTTTTTCATCTCCTTTGACAGAATCACGTAAAGAACGCCCTATAATTTCAATAGCCCGGATATGAAGCATATCCGTCATTTCCCATGCTGCTTTAGTAATATACCCTTCAATCGCATGAGTCATCGCATCCATACCAGTTGCCGCCGCAAGTCCTGCAGGCATTCCCATCATCATATCACTATCCACAAATGCTACCAACGGGATATCATGAGGATCCACACAAACAAACTTCCTATGTTTCCCTTCATCAGTAATAACATAGTTAATCGTGACTTCAGCGGCAGTACCAGATGTGGTTGGTACTGCTAAAATTGGTAGAGATGGGTTTTTAGTATTTGCTACACCCTCAAGACTTAATACATCACTAAATTCTGGATTTGTGATAATAATCCCGATCGCCTTTGCTGTATCTTGTGGGGAACCCCCTCCAATAGCAACTATTGCATCAGCATTGCAACTCTTAATAAACCCAACTCCATCTTTAACATTTTGAACTGTTGGATTAGGTACAATACCATCATATATTGTATAAGCAATTCCTGCAGCTTCTAAAATAGAAGTCACTTTTGTTGCCACCCCTAAATCCATTAAGCTCTTATCTGTGACTACCGCTACACATCTATAACCACGATTTTTTATTTCTGTAGGAATATTTAGGATAGCACCTTTCCCATGATAAGAAGTCTCATTTAAAATCATTCGATTTACCATTATTTCACTGCTCCTTCTATTTTTTTATAATTCAAAAACTTGTACTAGATCTACAGATACGGGTGAATTATCCATATTTGTATCCATAACATCTGCCATGTAATCCCACCACTTACGATTAATTTCTGTATCGGCTGCTTTCGCGAACAAATTTTCATTCTCAATTTCTAAATACCCAAATAAATAATTTGTTTTTTCATCTAACCAAATACTATATTTGGTACACCCGTACTTTTTAAGCATTTCATACATTTCAGGCCATAATTCATCATGTCGTTTTTTATATTCGGCCTGTTTATCGGGAAATACACGCATTCTTATTGCTTTTTTCATTCTCTTTATTTTCTCTTAATCTAAATATCCTTCATGTGGGGTTACACCAAAAGCATCTGCAAGACGTTGAAGATTTTCATCTTCTAGAGTCTGTCTTACTCCTCCCTGTGCTTGAACATAGGTGTAGACTTGTGCAGCCTTTTCTGCCGTTTCAATCAAGCCAAATGTCTCATCCATATCACGACCTGCGCCATAGATACCATGCTGTGGCCAGACGACTAGACGTGTTTCTTTCATTTTACTTGCTGTAGCTTCCCCAATTTCATTTGATCCTGGGATAAGCCACGGGATAATAGATAGACCTTCAGGAAAAACAACTAGACATTCTGTACACATCTGCCATAAAGTTCTTGTAAAGGCACGTTCACTCAGTTCATGTGTAAATGTCATTGCTAAAAGATGCGTCGCATGATTGTGCATGATAATCCGATTTTCAGGGTCAACTTCTAGACGGGCAATGTGGCTCATAAAATGGCTAGGTAACTCGCTTGTAGGAAGAGCATCATTCTCGAGTCCCCAGAGTAATTCTACTGTATTACCTGAGTCGGATATGCGGATAATTCCCATATTTTCTGCAGGAAAGTCTTGAATATTTTTAAAATATTTTCCAGATCCTGTCACGGCAAAATAACGACCCGCTAATTTGCTAGCATCAAACTTTATCGGAACTTCACGTATCACTTGTGCTACGTCTAGAAAAGGGGTAACCCAATCCTCATCTAGCAAGTAAGAAATATTCCCACCGTTACGTTCATCCCAACCTAATCGATAAAGATTGGCACTTGTTTTCATTACTTCTTGCACATAAGGCGCTGTTAAAATATCTAACTTTTTCACTTTTCTCTCCTATTTATTTACGTTTCATCAAGACTTCTTCTTCGTAATTGCGAACCTCTTCTAACCAGTCTAAACCAACAGGCACACCATTTTGCTCACAGAAGTAGTTCCAGACATCGGCATAAGGGAAATCTTTCAACTCTTCTGTGTAGGCCATACGTTTAGTAAAATCAAATTCAAGCTCCATCTCTTTCAAATCTTGAATAGGTTCAAGCATGGCTTTGAGCAAGGCTTTTTGTGTATTGCGCGTGCCGATAACCCAAGCCGCAATACGATTAATCGTTGCATCAAAAAAGTCTAAACCAATATTTGTGCGAGATAAAAGATCGTTGCGAACAAGCTCTTTTGCGATATCTTGGAGTTCATCATCCATAAGAACGACATGGTCTGAGTCCCAACGCACGGGACGTGAGACATGGAGCATAATCCCTTTAGAAAAAAGGGCAAGCGAAGAAAGTTTATTTGAGATTACTTCTGTTGGATGAAAATGCCCAGCATCAAGACAAATAAGCTTATTGCGCGTGAGACCGTAGCCCATATAAAACTCATGCGAGCCTACAGTATAAGCCTCTGCACCGAGTCCAAATAATTTACTTTCAACGGCTTCCATTGTGTATTCTTCGTTTAATCTTTCTTCAAAAATTTCATCTAAAGCTTCCATCATGCGTTTACGTGGTGTGTAACGGTCTATAGGATTATCTTTCATTCCATCGGGCATCCAGAAATTATTAATACATGTTTGTCCTGTCTCTTTCCCCATGTATTCCGCAATTTTACGACTGCGTTTGCCATGTTCAATCCAGTAATCACGTATTTCTTTATCGGGATGAGAAAGGGTCATACCATCTTTCATCATTGGATGAGAGAAATGAGTAGGATTGAAATCTAGGCCAATACCTTGTTTTTTTGCCCATTCCACCCATTTTGTAAAATGCTTTGGTTCAATTTGATTCAAATCAACTTCTTCATCTGTATCGAGATAAATAGCATGAAGATTGAGCTTGTGTTTACCAGGAATAAGAGAGTAAGCTTTCTCCAAATCCTGACGAAGTTCATCTGGTGTATGTGCTGCACCAGGATAGTTCCCCGTAGACATGATTCCTCCTGTAAGTTCTCCTTGAGGCGTTAGAAACCCTTTCACATCATCTCCCTGCCAGCAATGCATCGAAATTTTCACGTCTGCCATCTTCTTTATGGCCTCGTCTGTATTTACACCTATAGCGGCATATCTTTTTTTTGCTTCTTCGTAACGTTTTTTTACTTCTGACATTTTGTTTTCCTTTTATCCTCTCGTCATTTTTTTATATTTCTCAACTGCTTCATACTCTTTTCGAGTATGCTGTGGTTGAAATAGCTTAAGTACAGAACTATTCCGAATATCTTCACGCGCAGCTGCAAGATTATTATAGCCTTCTGTCGCTATCATCTGTACCATTAAATTCCCTACAGCAGTTGCTTCGCCTGGACCTGCCTCAACAGTAAGGTTGCAAGTATTAGCTGTGATTTGGTTAAGGAGGGAATTATTTGACCCTCCTCCAACTATATGTAGTTTCTTAATTTTTCTGCCTGTTATTTTTTCCAAATTTTCAAGCTCAACAGCATAACACAAGGCAAGATTGTCATAAATACAGCGGGCAATCTGTCCTGGTGTCTCTGGAACCGTCTGCTGAGTTTCTCGGCAGTAATTCTGTAACTCTTCAATCATATCCTCGGGATTTAAAAACCGAGAATCATTAACGTCTATAAACTGCTGAAAAGCAGTTTCCTTGGTAGCTAATTCGGAAAGCTCTGCGTAGCTGTATTGATAATCTTGGGCACGAGCAACTTCTTGAATCAACCACATGCCCATAATATTTTTCAAAAAGCGAATGCTTCCATCTATCCCCCATTCATTTGTAAAGTTAGCCTCAAAGGCTTCTACTGTAGAAATTCCCTCCGAAAGTTCCGTACCAATAAGTGACCATGTTCCTGAACTAATATATGCCCAATCCTCACCTTTCCCCGGCGTACCAACAACCGCGGAAGCTGTATCATGTGAAGCCACTGTAATAAAGGTCACTTCTGGTAAGTCATAGCTTTTAAACTTTTCTTGCTGCAGTTTTCCCAATATTTTTCCAGCTGCTACAATTGGAGGAAGCAGCTCTGATTTTACATCGACCGAGCTTAAAACTTCTGCATCCCATTGCCGTGTTTTTAAATTGAGCAACTGCATGGTTGAGGCATTTGTCTCCTCCATCATCACAGCCCCTGTAAAAATATAGCCAAGATAATCGGGAATCAATAACAGCTTATCTGCTTTGTCCAGGTATTCCTTGTTCTCCTTTAATAACTGGAATACTGTATTAAAGGGCTGAATCTGAATGCCTGTTTTTTTATACAGTTTATTAAGAGAGAGTTTCTTTTCAAAGTCTTGTATCGCAGATTGTGTACGCTTGTCTCGATAACTAACTGCTTCTGAAAGTAAATCTCCTTGTTCGTCAATCAAACAGTAATCAACGCCCCAAGTATCAATACCAACATAACATTCTGCAATACCAAGCTGCTTTGCCTTTTCTAAGCCCTGAAGGATTTCTTTTACAAGATGATGAATATCCCAACACTCTCTACCTTCTTTAAAATGAAAACCATTCTTGAAACGATGAATTTCATTCATGTCGTATCCACCTGGACCAGTAAAATGAGCGTGTATCAACCGTCCACTGCTGGCTCCTATGTCTATTGCAATGTAGTCCATATATATCTTCCTTTTTCATTGATATACCCTTAGTTTAAAGCTTTTGACCTCTTTCAACAATAACTTAAAATAGGACAAAAGTAACCTAGATACACACTTTTTTAGAAGGATTTCTGCACAATATAAAAAGAGCCAATTAACTAAATTAGCTCTTTGAATTTAAGACTAATATTTAACTAGCTGATCAATGGCTCTCTTGATTCCTAAATCTTTTGTTTCTTCAAGAGCGACATAGCAATAAGGCTTATAGTCTGCAACAATTTTTAAAACTTCTTTTATATTCATTTGTCCCTCAAATACATTTACTGGCAGGACTTTCTTGTCCTTAATAATAAAGTCTTTCAAATGAAAAGCGCATATTTTATCTCCAAACATCTGAAAAGCTTTTTTTACCATTTCTACTTGTTCTAGATAATTTTCACTAGTGATAAGATTTGTTGGATCAAGAATAATCCCTAAGTAGTCCGAATTCACATAATCAATTAAACGTTGAATTTTTTCGAGGCTATGTAACGGATGATTGAGACCCGGTTCTATCCCAATCATGACACCATGTTCTTCTCCTTTTTTTACCAGACGTTGAATGACCTGAAGCATATCCTCAAAAGCTTCTTCTGTGAAATTTTTTTCGGTATATTGAATCTGTGGCAAAACACAACCTGTTTCAGATGCTACCATGGCAGCACCAAATGCCTTAGCATTTTTAACAAAAGATTCGAATTTTTCAAGAAGCAATTCTCTTTCCTCTGCGTCTGGATGAATCATGTTGATATAGCAACTTAATACGGCTATATCAACATCATGCTTACCCAACTCATCTTTGACAAAACGGCCGAGACCGGGATTAAGCTTAGTAGGTTTATCAACCAAGTCTGGAAAACTCATTCCCATCGCTAATTGCAAATGATGTATACCCACTTTTTCAGCAGCTTGAGCGAGTTCCTTTACTGATGTGATGTCTGATAAATCATGTCCCCGAATTGTGAATTGCCACATATTATTCCTTTCTATTTAACAGAATGAAATCAAGAGTTCTGTTAAAGCCAAAACCGTTAAAGACTGTCCATAAGGCATAGCGGTAATACCGATATTACGGTAATGATCGAGATCATCACCCATTCCTGTTCCGATAGAAACTTTTTGGACTTCACCATTTTCGTTAATTTCTTGTAGGAGGCCTGCGATTGCCTTATAAGCTACTTCTTTGTATTCTTGAGGCAGATAGCGCTTATGTACTGCTTTTAATATCCCATAAGCAAAGCCTGCTGTAGCTGAGGATTCAAGGTAGGAATTTTCATCATCCAAAAGGGTGTGCCATAAACCTGACTCATTTTGTAATTTAGTCAAGCTTGCTACCTGAGCTTCAAGGGTGTTGATTAAAAAGTCTCTTAAAAAATCACCTTTTGGGAGTTCTAAAATTTCAATGATTTCGGGAATAGCAATTGTCAACCAACAGTTGCCACGTGCCCACAAAGCTTCGGCATAGTTATGGTTTCCTTCAAAAGTCCACCCATGAAACCACAGACCTGTTTTAGGATCCTGCAGGTATTTAATGTGAATCAAAAATTGGTGCTTAGCTTCTTCTACATATTCTGGTCTGTTCAACAATTTACCAATCTTTGCAAGTGGAAGGACAGTCATCATTAATGTGTCGTCCCACAGCTGTTCAGTATTTGCAGGTCCATAAGTAGCATGTTGCAAGCCATTTTCCTTTGTGCGTGGCATATCATTCATAACCCACTCTGCCCATTCTTCAAGGTAAGGAAGATACTTGGTATCTTTTGTATCTTCATAAAGATAGGCCATTGTCAAAAGAGGAGCCATCGTATTTACATTTTTAGGAGGCGCCCCTTCTTTCATACGTCCTTCCATCCATTCATTTACGACTGCCAAAGATTTTTCATTTTTGGTGATTTTATAATTTTTATAAATACCATAAAGTCCAACGCCTTGTGGCCAATTCCAGATAGTCCAGCTTTTATCATCTACTTTTTGCCCATTTGGACCTAAGTTAAGCAAAAACTCGCCACTGTTATCCTTAATAGTTGTTAGATTTTTAACCATTAAGTCAATTTTTTCTTCAACTATACTTTTTTCTACAAATAATTTTTCTAAAATAATATTATCCATATCGTCCTCTTACCTTGTTAATAAAAACCATTAATATTTTTGTTCATAGCCAGCATCATTTTTTTGAATTCTGGATCTTTACTCAGTTTAAATTTATCATCTTCTAAGTGGTTAAATTCTTCTGCTAGTAAATAGCTTTGGAGAAAAAGTGCAAGATGTTCTTTCGCTATTCTCTCCTTATCCGTACTTTCTACTTGATAATTATTAATCACCTTATAAGCAAATTTTTCTGAGTTAATTTTAATCTTATTTACTGCCATTTTAGTCCTTTTCTATTTATTTAATGACTCTTATTAAGCTCACGTAATTCACGACCCATGCGTTCTGTGGTTTCCCGATTAAGTGGATAACCAAAGAAGAGAATCAAAGCCGAGATTAGAAGACATGCTGCAGGAACGAGGTTAGCCAATGTATAAATACGATTCACCACTTCAGGTGCTTGCACAGCGCCACCAGTTGTTGAGGCCTGATAACCAATAATTGAAAGCATCAGACCACCGATAGCTCCCGCACAGGCTTGCCCAAATTTTCGGGCAAATGAATTCACACCATAGACAGTCCCATCTTCACGTTGACCAGTTGTCCATTGATGATAATCAATAACATCAGTAATGAAAGCCCAAACCATTAAGTTAAAGAGACCAGCTCCGAGTGTTGCTACAAAGAGGAAAACTAAGTATACCCATGGGTTACTAATCTTCATGAAGAACATAAGAACATAGAGTGCAGATGATAAAATCAATGCTGCAATGGAGGCTTCTTTCTTACCATATCTTGAGGTTAATTTGGAAGCAAAGGGCGCAAGTACAGCCACTGTACCATAGGTAAATAAAAGAGCAATAGATAAAGCTTGTTTATTTTGAAAATAATCATTAAACAGATAAGTCATATTTGTTCCTGCAAGAATCTGATTAATGACAATAAAAACATCGACGATAACTAAGATAATTAAGGCACGATTTTTGAGCATACCTGAAACAAGATGTTTAGCTTTCACAGGTTCGCTTTTACCAACCTGCACACGTTCTGTAGTCATACGATAAGTTACATTATAAAACAGAAAGGCGAGACTAGCGCAGATAATTGAAATAATAAAGAAACGGTTCCCTGAGATAACTTGTTGACCATCCGCTGCTGTAACATACATAAAGATTGGAATTAAGAAACCAGTAGATGCACCCCCAATAGCTGAGCCAACTGAACGATATGTTGAAAGTGCTACACGGTCTTCTGGTTCTGAGCTGATAGCTGCTGCCATAGATCCATAAGGGATATTGATGGCTGAGAGGAAAATCCCAAAGATAATATAAGTAACAAAGATATAAGCCATTTTCCCACCCATTGGTAACGAATTTGCAAAAGGTAAGAATAAGATAATCGTAATCAAGCAAAACGGCCATTTCATGCGGCGAATCCATGGACGGAAACGCCCTTCTTTTGTCAATACCGAAACATCGCACAAGCGTCCGATAGTCACATCAGCGAAAGCATCAATAATACGTGAGAAGAAAAATAAACTTCCGACCACTGCTCCCGACACCCCAAGCACATTGGTGTAATAAATCATCAGAAAACTATTTACTAATCCCAAGATAAAACAGTTGGCCAAATCACCGCTCATGTAACCTATTTTATCTCTCAAGCTAAAGGGTGCAATTTTTACAGCTTCCCGCTTTTCTTCCATGTCTAGTGACATGTCTCCTACTTTGACTCTCATTTTTTCTCCTTTAAAATAAATAACAATGTAAATTTCTTTTAAGTTGAATACCACATTATCTTTGTTCTCCGTCACAAAAATAATGACCGATTTTCCTTGATTAATCAGTTGTAATGAGTTTCTCTAAACTCCCTTCTCCTTTCTTTATTATTTAATTGATATCTTTATTTTACAAAAGAAAACGATTTCATAAAATATCATACATTTAGAAAACAGTGTCTAATTTACAGATGTTTCCAATCTAAATTTTTTATGATATGATACAGATAGATAAAAAAATCACAAGAAGAGAGGCCCCAGTGGAACTACTAAATGATATTGCAAAAGAATATCTCTTTACGCTCAATAATAAAGAAATAAGTCAGAGAAAAAATGGAAATTTTGTTTTTGATTATCCTACTAAAGCAACCAATGATGAAAAAGAGCTTCTTTCTTTCAGCAAGGAATTTTTTATAAAAAATAATCAAGTTTTTCTTTCTAAGCACAATCGTTTCGCTGACTATCCTGAGCATGATCATGAATTTTTTGAATTTAACTATATGCTAAGTGGAAGCTGTCATCAAAAGCTCAATGGTAAAGAAATAATTTTAAATAAGGGCGACCTCATTCTTCTAGATCCCAACTGCCATCATTCCATAAAAGCTCTTGGGCAAGATGATATTTTAATCAATATCATCTTTCCTCATAAATCCTTTGATATTAACTGGATAAATAACTTAGGCCTAGAAAATAACACCTTATTCAATTTTCTTATGAATGAGTTGTCCACACATTCCAAGGGAAACTACATCAAGTTTGAGACCAGCTGTAATGAGAACGTCGAAGTTATTATTCATCAATTGATCAATAAGTTTTATACGGGCAGCTATTTCTCAAATGAGATTATGAAATTCATGATACCCATCTTGTTTATGGAACTTATTGGTAATACGCCTTATGAGTTGAACCACCCTCAAAAAGACCGGGCCGAAAATCATATCATCGCAAAAACACTTCAACTCATTTCAGAGGAATATTTTGAAATTACACTGGAGCAGTTAGCCAACCGACTGCATTATAATAAAAACTATCTGTCCAACTTAATCAAGAAAAAGACCGGTCATACTTTTACAGAGCATTTAGTCAATGAACGTATGAAACGTGCCCTTCTTTTCATTCAAACAAGCAGCGATTCCATTAGCGACATTTGTGAGCAAGTTGGTATAAATAACAAGTCATACTTCTACCGTTTGTTTAAAGAGCATTATGGTCATCTTCCCACCTATTACAGAAAATAAGAATTCAAAAAGCTTATATCTAGCGATATAAGCTTTTTTGGGAAAATTTTTCATTATATACTTTAGGAAATTAGTTTTCGTGAACTGATCTATAAGCGCTCATAAACTTTTCGGCATTTGATTTAACAGCAGCAAAATCACCCGTTAATGCTGGCGCTGTAACCCCGCCTCCAGCACTTACAGCCGTAGCCCCAACTTTAAACCATTCCGCTACATTTCCTTCATTAACACCACCAGATGGCATAATATTAATGTAAGGGAATGGTCCTTTAAGGTCCTTAATCATCGCAGCCCCTGCAATATCTCCTGGGAAAAGCTTGATGAGTTCTGATCCATATTCCATCGCTTTTTGAGCTTCATAAGGAGTCATTACTCCCGGAATATAAGGAATTTGGTAAAGGTTGCACATCTTCGCCACTTCTTTATTGAAAGTTGGGCTGACAATAAACTGGGCTCCTGCGACAATTGCTAAACGTGCTGAAGTTGGTTCTAAAACTGTACCTGCACCAATCACGACATCTGTATCAGCATATCTTGCTACAAGATCAGCAATGACATCATTTGCACGCGGCACTGAGTAAGTGAGTTCGATACTCTTGATACCGCCCTCTACAACAGATTCAACAATCTTTATAGCTTCGGTTGCACTGTCTGCACGAACAACAGACACCACACCAGATTTGATGACCTTTTCCAATAATTCTGCTCTTTGCATTATAAATCTCCTTGATAATTCTGACTCTTATAGAAGCCCATAAGTTCTTGACGTGTCGGATAACCTTCACTATCCCCCGCACTTTGCACAGCCAAAGCTCCAATAGCACACGCTCTGTGTACTGCCACTTTAAGACTCTTTCCTTCCAGCAGAGCTGATTCTAAACCAACCGCAAACCCATCTCCTGCGCCCACTGTATCTACTACATTAGCAACTTTAAATCCAGGAACTGTATAGGCTTGTCCCGATTTTGTCTTAACATAAGCCCCTTCTGCACCTAGCTTCACCACAACACTTGTCGTTAAATCACTTTGCTTTAAATAAAAATCAGCAATTACTTCTGGGTCACTTGAACCCATAAGAATCTTTCCTTCATTGATGCCTGGAAGGATAATCTGACTTTTTTTAGCTAAGTCATTAAGCGTGGAGACCATTTCCTCTTGATTTTTCCAGAGCGCTGGCCGAAGATTAGGGTCAAAGACGGTCAAGACCTTATTTTCATTGAGCTTATCATTAAAAGTTTTAAAGGTTTGAAGAGCTGTATCAGATAGGGCTGCAAATATTCCAGAAAGATGTGCCACTTGGACATCTTTCAAAGCAGACATATCGATATCTTCTATCTTCAAATTGGAAGCAGCTGAATTTTTTCTAAAATAAGATGTAGCAGGATCTCCCTTGCTGACACACTGCTTTAGATAAACACCTGTCAAGAGGTTTTCATCATAAATTAGATTACGCGTATCAAGACCAGCCTCTTGCGCAGCTTCAACAATAAAACGTCCAAATGTATCTGAGCCGACTTTTGAAATATAGCCGACACTGTGTTCAAGACGATTTATACCGAGTGCAACATTAAATTCTGCTCCTGCAAGATATTTCTTGAAATGTACTGCTTCATCTAAGCTGACATCCAAATCTTGTGAGGCCATCACGACCAGAGGTTCACCTATTGTTATAAATTTTGGCATAATTCTTTCTCCAAGGTTCAGCTCTTTATTTTATGGCTGCTTGCCAATATAGGCCAAGATTCCACCATCGACGTAGAGGATATGTCCGTTGACAAAGTCAGAAGCCTTAGAAGCTAAAAAGACTGCTGGACCTTCAAGATCTTCTGCTTCGCCCCAACGCTCTGCTGGCGTTTTGGCAATAATAAATGAATCAAAAGGATGACGTGAACCATCTTCTTGTAACTCACGTAATGGTGCTGTTTGAGGTGTTGCAATGTAGCCAGGGCCGATACCATTACATTGGATATTATATTTACCGTATTCCGAAGCAATATTCTTCGTCAGCATTTTCAAGCCACCTTTAGCAGCGGCATAAGCAGAAACAGTTTCACGTCCTAGCTCTGACATCATTGAGCAGATATTGATAATTTTTCCGCCGCCTTTCTTTATCATGCCCGGAATAACAGCTTTAGAAACGATAAATGGACCATTCAAATCAATATCAATCACTTGACGGAAATCTTCAGCTGACATTTCAATCATCGGTGTACGTTTAATGATACCAGCATTGTTGACCAAGATGTCAATGATACCGACTTCCTTTTCAATTTGCTCAACCATGGCATTAATTCCTGCTTCATCTGTCACATCACAAACATAACCGTACGCTGTAATACCTTCTTCTTTGTAGGCTGCCATACCACGATCAACTGCTTCTTGGTTGATGTCATTAAATACAATGGTTGCTCCTGCTTTGGCGTAGCTTGAAGCAAGGGCAAAGCCGATACCGTAAGTCGCTCCTGTTATGAGGGCGATTTTTCCTTTAAGTGAAAAGGCATTTAAAATATTCTCAGTCATAATTTTCTCTTTCTTTTTTTGCTTATTTTTTATTATTTAAGTTCGTTCATTGGGACGATATCCATATCATCATAAGTGATATTTTCGCCACACATTGCCCAGATAAAGGAGTAATTACTTGTGGCGACTCCTGTGTGGATAGACCAACTTGGGCTGATTGCTGCTTGCTCGTTTTGAAGCACTAAATGTTTTGTTTCCTCAGGTTTACCCATAAAGTGGAAAATGGCATTGTCTTCTGGCAATTCAAAGTACAGATAAGCTTCCATACGACGCTCATGCGTATGACACGGCATTGTATTCCATGCAGAGCCAGGAGCAAGTGATGTTAAACCCATTTGGAGTTGGCAAGATTCAACTTGGTTTGGATGAACATATTGATTGATTTTACGTTTATTCATATGTTCGTCATCTCCTGGGGTTAAAGGATTGATATTGGCCAAAGCGATTTTCTTATTCGGATATTTTTGATGTGCTGGCGCTGAGGCTACGTAGAATTTTGCTGGGTTTTGCGGATCTTTGGATTTAAAGATAACTTCCTTTGTACCTTTGCCGATATAATAACCATCACGATGAAGAACTTCATCTTCTTGACCTTCGATAACGATACTTCCGTCACCACCAATATTGATAATCCCAAGTTCACGACGTTCTAAGAAATACTCTACACCAAGAACTTTATCCAGAACAACTTCTAAAGGCTGCTCTGTGGGCTCAACTCCCCCAAAAATCAAACGGTCATTGTGAGAATAAACCAAATGAATAAAATTTGGTTCAAAAATAGTTTCTACGGCGAATTCTTCACAAAGTTCTTGCGTTGTGAAATTGGCAATATCCTTTGGTGAATGTGTATAGCGTGTGTCCATTGTTTGATTGCTCATCTGACTCTCCCTTAAATATAATGAATTTTACTTTGCTTAATGAAATTCCTAGACTGATTGGCCAAATCTCTATTTATTTCAGCAGACGTAAACCGTTTTACTAAACCGATTTACTAACACCTATTGTATTCGCTTTCAGATATTTTGTCAAGTATAAAATATTTTTAAACCCAAAAAAAATATCATAGGAAATATTTTCCTTGATATTTTATAATGAATTTCGTATTTTTAATTTTGATTCAACAACGAGAAGCTCTGCTCTTTGTTGTTTAGTTTCAATATTTTTTACCAACAGTTCAGCTGCTTCATAGCCAATCTTTATCGGATCCTGTACGATAGAAGTCAGACCAGGACTGATTAATTCTCCTAAAGCACCATCATCATATCCGACAACACCTACTTGATTGGGTACTGAAATATTCTTCTCTTTAAGAATTTTGATAACCCCATAAAGTAGGCCACCATTGAAAGCATAAATCACTGTTTTTTTATCGTCTTCACAGAAATCACGGATATTTCCCCAGATTGTCTGATCGCTAGAAAATACGCCCTGTACTTCGTCAGTAAGTACTACTTCTATCTCAACTTCGGTATTTTGAATTGCTTGTTTAATGCCTTCGTATCTTTTTAACCGTGTTGCAGAATTTGCCATTGGTGGGCTTAAGATGACGATTCTCTGATATCCTTTTTCCACTATTTTTTCCGCCAGTAGTCGTGACTGCTCAGCATTGTCCGATATTATGGCAGGCCACATCAAAGGTTGCAGATAGCGGTCAACTTGAACAAGTGGCAGACTTGAATCTATAGATTTATAATCTGTTGACTCTGCTCTAAGAGGCTGAAGAATTATCCCGTCCACTTTTTCATCTAATAATTTTTCGATATTATACTGTTCATATTCTTTATCAAGGTCTGAATTCATAATAATCGTGTGGTATTTAGTATTTTGTAGCCTCTCCATCATTCCTTTTAACAAACGTGAAGTATAGAGGATTGAAATATCCGTAACCGAAATTCCAATCAATGAAGAATAACTTGATTTTAAAGCACGCGCCTGACGATTCGGACGATAATCAAGTTCTTTAATTTTATCCTGAATACGATCGTGCGTCTTTTTAGACATCCCCTCAAATTTACCATTTAAAAAATTAGATATCGTTGACTTTGATACACCTGTTAACTTTGCTATATCGTTAATCGTTATTTTTTTATTCATATGCCTCTATTACCGCTACTTTTGTTAAAATCTAAAAAAACTATGAAATGTCAAAATCCACTTTGCATTTATAGTCATAATATGAAATTATCACCCTTAATCATTATATACCCATTTGTCAGATTGCTTTCACATTAGTCTTGATAGTATTCTGTCTTGTAGACGAAATAAAAACAAACTGGGGAAATCATACTATTTTAAAAGATATAGTAACACTAAGTATTTTCACCGTCTTTATTAAACCCAAGTTTAAGACCCTCGATAGGTTGTTCCTTATACTCTGATTTATCTGGGTGTGCTATTACTTGAAAGACAAATTGATTTTTTGACATATCTTCCATATCAAAGGGGACATCAAAAATAGGATGAGCACTAATTGTAGCTTCTGCTTTTTGATTAGGATCAATTACAACATCTGCTACACTGGATGGATTAATATCCATTCTTCCAGGTACTTCTCCACGAAACTGACCTATTCTAATTTTATCTTTCACAAGTTCTTGCATGTAAAGAGTCTGTGAAGTTTTATTTTCAAAGCTCACTTTAACATTTAGAACCGGCTGTCCTGACGAATCCTTCGAAATTTCCCAATTTTGGACTTGAATTATTTCTTTGTCGCCTATGACTTTATGAGCCGCATTATCATACTTTATTGTTTCAGGACCATCTAAGCTCACCTCTTTGGAGCTCTGTAGAGTAGAACTGGATGAACTTTTGCTGGTCATTACTTTTTGGTGGTCCATATTCATTCTAAAGATTATTGTAACAGCCACTCCTAAAGTAATAACGATTAGAGACAGGATAATAATTATTCTTTTTCTTAACACTAAAACTCTCCTTAAAAAGGTATCTCACCATTTTTTACTGTATAGTAGGATCCCGCAGCTGGGCTCCATGACCAACAAGATAAAATATTACTTCCCAAATTCGATGTTACCCATTGACTAACATAGCTCGCTTGCTCATTTGTATAACAAAATACCCCATGTCCTACTCCAGTATTATATGTATCATTCCAGTCTTGTGAATCTCCAGCTAGCATTGTATCATGATAGGCATGGAAACATAACCCCTTAACCGCTGTTGTAACAGGGACAGGTTGATAAGCATAGGCTGCATATCTCCAAATACCACCTCCTGCTGTCCAATGTAGAGTTGAGGATGAATCTTCACCAAGGTTCATCAGCTGAGTTGGTGGCGTTGTACGGTCTCTTAAAGAAGGTACATCAGGGGTTTTAACAGTTTCAAGACTTACACCTTTTTTAATGTCAGCTACAGTTCTTGCTCTACTATCTTTATCTGTATCTATAGAGAAAATAATTTTATCGGGGTCAGATATATTAGCAATGCTAACCTTTCCGTGTACCAGAGCTCCACTTGACAATTTTACAATAGTGTCAGTGTCTTTGTAAGCTTTAAAAACCTCTTTTAATGTAATAGCGGGGTCTTGTCCTTCTCTAACTTCTCCTACTTTCGCAGAAGCAGAGACATTTATATTAGTAAATAAGAGTAAACACAGAATAAATAGAGTTCCAAGAGATAAAATCCCTTTTATTATTTTCATAAGCTCAATTTCTCCTCTTTCTTTAAAGCTTAATTTTATATGTTGTAATTAAATTTTCGCTCCCTTTTAATGGTGACCCGTTCTCGTTCAATATTTTCAAGTTAATTTCTGGATTCTGAGTTCCAAGTTCTTTCATATTATTCAAGATTTTTCTAATAAAAGGGGTTGCTTTTACTTTAATATTATCTAACGAACTTTGAGACATGGGTTCTACTTTTTTAACCTCAGTTCAAAGTCATAATTATTATTGACACCAAATGGTGATATCATTTCATAACTCGTATCTTTGCCAAAGACATCCCTTAACTCACTGAAGTGTGCATTAATATAATGCCCAGTGGTATTAAATTTTTCATTCGAAGATAGTACATTTTTTTTAGGTTGTGCAGTACATCCAAAAAATGTCACGAGTGCAATAAGAGAAAGAAATAACAAACTAATTTTTTTATCATTTCTATATCTTAAACTATTTTATACATTTATACAACATTTGTCTTTTTAGAGGACGAGTACAAGTAACATCTCTAACGCAAAGGATGCAATCATTCCTCCTGCTTCAATCGTAAGACAAGTTACTGATGGTGGTTGGACTGTCATACTTAAAAATATTTCGAACATCCGCACCAAATCGGCAGCTTCATTAGAATTCGTAACATGCCCAGTTAATTTTAACAAATTTTCAAAAGCATCCATATCATCAGGTTGTATTTCTGAAACTGTATTACGACGTAAATAAACCTCAACCGTCCATTTTGTAGAAATCTTTGTATCATCAGTGGGTTTAAACTCATAAACAGTTTTTACACCATAATCTGACTCAGTAACTCGGTTGGCTCGAGTAACAGTAATAGAACCCGTTTGAATTTTTTCTGCGATTTTATTGTAAAATTCAATTTTTTGTTTTTCAATTGGAAGCACGATATTACCGTAGAATGTGTTTAGTTGATCTGTCAGTTTTGTAGAAATCTTCCCGTTCTCTATATTGATTGCAGTTGGTCCATCATCTCCCACCGCACTTTCCTCTAAATTCACATAAATATGGTAAGGACCATATGGAATCATTTCTTCATGATTAAAACTAATTGTACCGACTGCCGGTCCCTTTAATATGGGGATAATATCACCAATAGCTATCAATTTCTTCCGGATTTCTTGTAATTTGGTATCTTCGAAACTACTGAACCCAAAGTCCCGACCGGATACAGCAACTCTATCAATGTCAAGTTGACCAGCACCAGCACCTATTGAAAGCTCAACAAATTGATCAAATGACCATTCCTTAGGCATCTTGAATCCTAGATTCCCACTAAATCCAGTGGACATATCAGAAACAAATGCATTAATTGCAAAACCTTCTTCGATAACCCTACTACACACATTTCGAGTACCATAGACACCCACTTCATATCCGTAGTCTTTTAATGAAAGAAATACAGAATTAAAGTAAGGAATAATTGTACCAGGAATATTTCCATCTTGTACATCAACATCAACTGCAAAATATACGGTTGTTCCAACTGGAATTCCTAAATCATATGCAGTTTGACCTGCAATTTTGGCATCTGTACTCCCCTGTTCAGATGTAAAGTATTCTTCATACCAACCACCATCTTGGTAAATAGGAAAGACGCTAATACCTGCTTCGAAGAGATTTTGTAGCTCCTCAATGGTAAGGAATTTATCTCTCTTATCATCTCCTGTACCTACGCTTCCAGTAAGATAACGCCCAACTACTGTGACTTTTTCATCTACTAAAGTTTGAATATGTTCTTTAGTAAGCTGTGTAGCTGTATCAGCACCACTTGCTGGTCTATCTGTATCTCCAGCACTTGATAATAGTCCCTTCATAACAGATAAATCAGCAATTCCAGTTACTGGACCTTGTCCTAGTGCCATAAATCTCTTATATTCTACAACCGCACTTTCCATTTCACTTGTGAAAAGTGTATCCGGTTTATTAGGGATGAAATCATGATCCTGATAAAAGCCATTAACATAAAGTCCGTATCCTAGAATAGTAACAAATTTATTGTCATCTCCTGGAGAAAGTACAGGTGTCCTTGATGTAGTTCCTGGTCCATAAATGCCATCGCATGGTAAGATACCAAAATAATCATTATATGCTTTATTGAGCTGTTGTTGAATAGTACGAATATTATTATCGCCCCCAGGTACAAGAACAAATGCACTCATATCAAATAATGCTTTTGCCCACATAGAACTGAATACTCCATCCGGGTCGAAACCTGCATCACCTTGAAGTTCTAAAATAGCTTGCCGTGTATAGTCCGAAAATACTCCATCAAATGCTGCCGGTCCAATACCTTTACACCAAAAAAGCTCCTTGGATGAGAAAAACTATATTGCCCTTAAAACCATTTATTAAATTGGGTGTTACTTGCTCATCAAATTTTTGTGAAGTTGTTGGTCCAAAATTTGGAGAAAGACTATTATTTGGGATATCTAATTCAATAAGTTTTATTTAACCACTTTTGCGTAGCCAACACCATTTCATCTGCCATATATTGTCTCCTTCTAATTCTGTAGTTCAATAAGATAAACAGAGGCCTCTAAATTATCTTAAAATTAGTATATCAGTCAAAATTAAATAGTTTTAGGTTGAGAAAACTATTTAATTATATTAATATTTTCCCATTGGCTCTTCCATATATTCTAGTAGAAAACATTTGTCATTTCGGATAAAAATTTCACCTCCCTTTAAATTGTATTCGCTTTCGCAAATATATAATAGCACTCTGTGAATAGTTAGACAACTGATACCATACCATAAAAAAAACAATCCAAACAACATGTTTAGACTGTTTCTCTTTAGTAAATATCAGAGATATTTTATACTTTATGCTTTTTATTATAGATAAGGCTTGAGATTAATGAAGCACAAATAATAATAGCTCCAATTAATCCTGTCACAACTTCTGGTATCTCAATTTGTGCAGAGAGTAATAATAAGATAGAGAGAATCAAGATGGCCCAGTGTGCACCATGATCCAGATAGACTAAGTCATTTAAAGTCCCTTTTTCCACTAAGAAAATAGTCAAGGAACGAACAAACATTGCCCCAATAAGCCCAAGTCCTAACATAATAATAATGGGGTCAGGGGTAATCGCAAAGGCGCCGATTGCCCCGTCAAAGCTAAATGAGGCATCTACCATCTCTAAGTATAGGAACAACCCAAGTGCTGCCTTACCTGCGACTAGTGGGACTTGATGAGGACCTGAGGAATGTTCAAAATCATCTTCTACTTCTGCCGCAGTCTCGGCTAATGCCCCATGGTTTTCCATAATAGCACCCAATCCTTCTACTGCTAAGTAGAGAGCCATACCCGCAACACCCGCAAACATGACCGTAAAGGAATCTTTTGCGATAAAGTGATCCAAAACCATAAGGACAAGCATAGAAATTAATGGTGTTGCGGCTGGAAAGTTCCCTACTTTACTTAAGACAGACTCGGGCAAGATAAACCAATGAAAATCTTTCTCACTATCAAAAAAGAAATTTAAGGCAAGCATCAAGAGGAACATTCCCCCAAAGGCCGCAATCATTGGATGTGCGTGTGCGAGGATATAACCATAAGTACCGGGTACTTCGGGATTACCCTTCGCAAAGGCAAGTTTTAAAGCCTCTGCTGGGCTCATTTGTGCAGATATAGAGACCACAACAAGCGGGAAAAAGAAACGCATCCCGAGAACGGCAATAAGCATTCCTAAAGTTAAGAAAAGATTTCTCCACTTATGCGACATTCTCTCTAAAATTCGAGCATTGACAATGGCGTTATCAAAGGACAGGGAGACTTCCATTATTCCTAAGATGGCAGCTAAGATGAATGCATTTAACCCACCATATAAAAAGGCGACGATCAATGCGACGACTGTGATAAGGATTGAACCTCGAAAATGTTTCACAAAATTTCTCCTAAAAATATATTTTATTACTCTGAATGAGTAAAAATCAAAGAGCGGAATCGAACCGCTGTCTTCTACTTCAGTAGTTGTCTTACCATTAAACGACTTTAATTCACATTTATCAAAAATTTAAGGTTTTATTCATTATGCTAAACCATAACGCATAAGAAAGGCATTTAAATTCACATTTTCGCCTTGTCCAATAATATTAAAACTCCAGTCTCCTGACTCACGCTTTAATTCACAGAAGGTGAGAGCAGTTGCCGTGGACATATCCTCTGTTAAATCAAAACGGGCAATCTCGCTGCCATTCTGCTCATTAATTAAACGGACATAGGCATTATCCACCATACCAAAGTTTTGACGGCGACTTTCATATTCGTCTATAGTTACAACAAAAATAATTTTTTCGTATTTTTCTTGAACTTTTGACAAGTCAACAATGATATATTCATCGTCTCCATCAAGACTTGAGCCACCTGTACGATCATCTACAGAATGTTCTAAAGCCCCGCTTGCATCAGATAAATTGTTATAAAAGACAAAATCTTCCTCCCGTGTAGCTTTACCATTGCTACCGAGCATAAAGGCAGAAGCATCTAAATCAAATGCCGCACTGCTACGAGAAGGGTCCCACCCCATACCTAGCCGTACTTTTGTTAAAGTCTCCCCCTGTTTATTAAGGTTGATTCCCATTCCTTTTTCAAGTCGAATTACCATATCTCGCTACTCCTTTAAATATTTACACCGAAGCCCACAGCTAATGCGGCAAGCCCCCCTTGATAACCTGCACCTACTGGCACAAACTTCCATTCGCTTCCGGCACGGTAGAGTTCTCCCATTACCATTGCGGTTTCAATGGAGGCATCTTCTGTAAGATCATAACGCATCAGCTCCTCATTCGTATCATCATTAACAATACGGATAAAAGCATTGTTAACCATTCCAAAGTTTTGACGGCGTTCTTCATATTGATCAATCGTTACTGTAAAGTCGATTTTAGTAATATCATCCGGAACTTTTGATAAGTCAACTTTTAAATATTCATCATCACCATCACCAGCTCCCGTACGGTTGTCTTCTCCAGCCACAACCGCATTATTTTCAGAAGCTTTATGATTATAGAAAATAAAATCTTCGTCAGTTCGAACTTTCCCTTCTGTATTCAAGAGAAAAGCCTGAGCATCTAAATCAAAGGCTGCGCCATCCATTGCATTGGCATCCCAGCCAAGACCAATATGCAAATGTGTTAACCCTGCATTTGTTTTTGTTAAGTCTGTACGTTGTCCTTTTACTAATGAAACTGTCATTTGTTTGTCCTCCTAGTACTCTTTCAAGAAATCTGAAACTTGGCTTACTTTTAATCCTTCACCAACAGCCTTAAATTCCCACTCTGATGCTACACGTTTTAATTCTCCTACTAAAATACCTGTGCTTTGCTCGTAGCTTTCCGTTAGGTTATAACGTACTAATTCATGTCCCTTATCGTCCATAATATGAACATAAGCATTTTGTATTTCGCCAAAGTCCTGACTGCGGCGGAAAGCATCATAGATATTTACAACGATAGATAAGGTATCAAATTTAGGGTTAACCTTTTGAAGTTCCACAAAGATTTGTTCATCATCACCCTCACCTTCTCCGGTTAAGTTGTCCCCCGCATGTTTGACAGCTCCGTCTCCTGAACGTTTATGGCCGTAGTAGACAATCTCATGGTCTGGAACATTATTTAACGGCACACGGTGTGTTTTCCCAAACCCCAAAAAACCTTTCTTTTCTACAATACGCTCCCCACCAGTGGTTGAGTCTAGCAATAGTATTGACGCATCAACATCAATATCTCGCCCACTTGTAGCAGGATCCCAACCTAAACCGACAGTAATTTTATTTAGTGTTTCTTTTTCTTTTGAAAGGTTAATTTTTTGGCCTTTCGATAAATTGATAACCATAGTGTTCTCCTTTAATCATGCACATACTCTCATCCTGTGCGTCTTCTCTGTTTTTTCAATACTTAATTTAAGGCTGCTTCTTGAATAATATTTTGCAAGTCGTTAAGACGTTGACGTGTCGTTTGACGGTCTGCTCGTGCTTGAGCTTCAATAGCCTTCGTGTCCACAATCGCTTGTTTCATTGTATTATAGGCAAACTCTAAGGTTTCAACTGAAATTGAAGTCTTGTTTGCACTACGTGCGATATTTACAGAATTTGAAGCAAGATTTTGAGCATTTCGTTTGATCAACTCATTATTTCTTGCGGCAAGTGCATCAAGTCCTGCCTGAGTATTTTTTTGTTTTTGCAATTCTACAGCCTGAATCATTGCAATTTTAAATTGAGGGATTGTCGTAATGAAAGCAGAATGAAGTTGAGCCAATAACAACACATTATTCTTTTGGATCATGTCAATTTGGGGGCTGGTAAGCAGTGCCGTTGTTTTAGACATTTCCAAGTCCATCGTACGGCGGTCCACAGCATCACGTGCTGTCTGCATTTGTCCCAGCTGAATTTGTGCCATTTGATCACCCGTATCTGCTTTTGCTTGAAGCTGTGGAAGAATCTCTTGACTCAATTTATTCTGCAGAACATATCCTGTCGCAATATAACCATCCAAATTTTGTGAATAAGTTATATTTTGTTCGGAAAGTTCTTTCATTGTTTTTATGGATTGCTTGGTTGTTTGTTCATATTTGACCAGTTCCTGATAAACCTTGTCTATTTCACCCCCTAAGGTTTGATATTTAGCCAAGAGACGCTTTAAATCCCGCCCTTTCTTCTGGAAGAAACCTGCAATACCGCTTTTCTTTTCTCCTAAGACCTCTTGCATATCAAACTGATCCATAAGCTTACCCAGTTGGTCCATTAATTTATTGGATGCCAGAGTATCTGCCACACTCATACCTTCTAAGATACGACTGGCAAAAGAAGAAATGGCTTCTGCAGGCTCTTTTCCAAGCTCCATGATTGAGACTTCATCTTTCAAGTCCATTTGACCTGCCAATGCAACAACCTGAGGGTCTGTCATCAATTCTTTCTGTGCTTCTCCCAACGGAGCCACTTCTTCAACTGTGATGGGGAGAGTTTCTCCTGTCAGTGTCTGCACCTCTTGAAAGGCTTGCGTTTGAACTTCAGGCGCTGTAATACTTTCCTCAACTTTTTTTCCAGGTTGGTGTAAATCCATATTTTTCCTTTACTTTCCTATATAAAATTTAAAAATTTAATTTTTTTCTTTGTGAGATGTATGTTCATTTCTTCTTGACTCACAGATTTTAATTGGTCCAACCAATGAATATCTATAAGGTCATCTTCAATATAGCTTTCGATATCGTTCTGACCTAAAGGATTGTAAATCACGATATCAAAACCAATTGATGACATAAAAGAAAGGAGAATCGCATCTTCACGACTTAATTCATCTTCTGCACTGTCCACAAAAGCCAAAATTTTCGGTACAGCACGAGGATAGTCTGTTGTTTGAAAGACCTCTACCCAGGCTTTTGGAAGATGAAGCAATACTTCATAAATATGAGCCTGCAGCACTTCTACTTTTTCCTTGTACTTCAATCGAACCGGAGGAGATATACAAAACGAAATTATTCGTTCAGCCAAAGCCAATTGTGTACCTCTAGGCAACTTATTGTAGGGCCAATCCGGTTGACTCAAGAGAGCTTCTGGGACAAAGTCTTCACTTGCCATAAATAAGCCATGCATGGCATAATCTCGTGCTAAAATTCGATTTTCAGAACTTTCAGCTTGCGCTTTACAAATAGGAAACTCTTGAATAAATTGCACATTTTCTAGACTTCCTTTGAGACTCTGAATCTGTGCCCAATATTCTCCTTCATTATCCAATACGCCATTGACTTTACAAAAAAGAACGGGGAGGGTCACCTCTTGGGATGTTGCACGGAAGGCCGGTCGCAAATAAGCCTCTGAGTTTCCAATGATTTTTAATTCGTCATATGTGGTTTGTAATCTTACCGTTTGTATCTTCGCATTCTTATACTGAAAAGGTTTAAAGAAGAGAGAACTCTCTTGATTCATAAGCCCCTCAAATTCAACGGACGCTTCTTTAGCCACAGTAGATACAATGGCTTTCTTTTCCGTTGGAAAGGGCAAGGGATCAGAACTTAGAGGCAAGTTTAAACTCAGCATTTCCGGGCTCAAATATTCTTGAGTAATATCAATATAGAGCAAACTAAATCCTAGAATTTGAGCTAATTCAATGAACCAAATGTGACTGTCCGTTAATGGAGTTGTTTTATACCAAAAGAGAATACGCCACTTCGATCGCTCTTTCATCAACTCTTCTTGAAGATAGGTGAAGCTCCATTTTACACAGTCCGTAAAAATGCGTTGAAATTGGTGGTCAATCTTCACTTTCCCTGCCTGGGTCCGCTTTTCATTAAGCTTTTCTAACCATTGCAAGTAGCAGTGGATGAGCCAGGATTCTGAATAATAGGCTTTCGGGAGTAGATTAAAACCTTGCATGAAAGCTGCTATTCTATTCATGGAGAGCGTTGGCTTTTCCTGCCAAAGACTATATATTCTTTGAAGGTTTTGAAAGTTTTGATTTTCTATGGCCTTTTCAAGTGGCTCTTCCAGTAATAAAAACTTGTCGGAATGCCCTAGGTCATAGATCAAATTAATATAAGTGTTTTTATCTTCTGGGATACCTTGAACCTGTAAAACAAGTTGACCAAATTTTTCAATATTATTTTCTATTTTTGGTTTAAATAATTCATCGGGTTTAAGAAGTAATTCTTTTACCTTTTCTAAACTCAGAGATTCGAAACGAAATTTCTCGGTTATAAAGCTGTTCACTTCAACTCCTTTCCTTAAATTTAAAACTTACAAATGTATTATAAGTCCTAAAATAATTTTGAGAACCATATTTTGGAACGTTTTTCTCCAAAAATATATACCTCTTACGGCTTACCAAAATTAATTTTATACTTTTTACCCTCATATGTAAAATTATACCTAATAAAAAAAGCTAAGACTCCTTAGCTTCTTACTCTTTAATGATTTAATATTTGAAGTTGTTCAAAGGCACTCTGTATAGAGGCTTGATTGGGAGAAAATTTTCCTTTTATTTTACTGGCTTCCGCAAACTTTTGTACCTTATTTCCGGTCTCATCATCAATAACGATTGTGGCTGCTTTTTTTACACCATACTTATAGATTAAATATTGTCCTGCAAGGGATTCTGTATTCACATAATGTACCTCTTTTTGAAGAACTCGGGGAAGGGATTCAATTTTTTTCTTGATGACTGGGTGAGCTGCATCGCAATAAGGACACCCTACCTTATAAAAAACATACATTTGTATTTTGTCTTCCGAAATATCGTCCTCTTCTGATAAGGTTTTACTATAAAGCGGTAATTTTTTTTCTGCCGTAAAGAAATAACTCCAATTCTTTGAAAGAGATTCTGTATAACGAGTAACAGAAAAGAACCTTACAGAAATAAGTAAAAATACAAGGAGGAAAATACCTAGTCCGGCAGTAATTATTTTATTCTTTTTCATTTTGTTTTTCGCTTCTTTCCGATGTTCCAATCAGATTATTTGGCTACAATTAATGTGCCACTCATAAAAACACCTTATAGTTGCATTATAGTCGTAAATGATTCAAAAAGCAAAAAAGACACTATATCAAGTGTCTTTCCTTCTTCATGTTGCCTCTTTTATTGAAAAAGTGTCTGATAAAGCAATTGGGAGACAACACTTAGAGTATATCAAACATGTGATAAAGACTACAACCAATATCCTAATTTATTCATAAAACGAAACAAAATAAAAATCCAGTTCCTCATTAGGATTGGAACTGAATTAGACTAAAATTTTTCCCTTATGGGAGATTCTCTTTGGATACTTTTATATTCTAAGTCATTTTCTCTTTTCATGCAATTGATATCCTCGTTTATTTTAGCTTCCTAAAACGTCTTATTGGCAAAACAAAAGAGTGACCTAGAACCTCACCGATAGAGCGCTAAATCACTTCTCACTAAGAATTAAGGGTACAAGGGTACTCCTTGACGCAAAAGCATCAGTTATAAATAACTTGGTACCCTCATATTGTAAGCCTTTTATTTTTTTATTTCAACCAATAACATGCGCGCTGATGTTTTAATAATATACTCTCAATTAACAGAATAAGCCTTTATATTTATTACTGGCCAATTAGATGATGAAATTTCACTCCCTCTCTTCATATTAACGGTGTTAGTATAAACAAAAAAAGACATCATAACGATGTCTTCAATAGTTTCTCTATATTATTTAAAATTAGTTACAAACAAAATTCACATGAAATACTACTTCCCTTTTACAAGGATGCATTTTAAAACAGTTCCTAAGTTGAAATTACTTCTGAGACAATGAGATATCGGTCGCAAATTTCACAAATTGTTGAAGGGATTCTTCTACATCAGGAAGATGGTCATCCCAGTCATCTGCCACATAGTAATAAACTAAGTTCGTGTCAAACTGAGAACGTCTGAAATCTGTTGGAATTATTAAATACTTGTTTGTTCCTTTATTCAATGCTCCGGTTAAAAGATTTGCGGCTATCAAAGCTGTTCTCTTATTACCATTATCAAAGGCTTGAAGTTTCGCTAACTTTGCATAGAGCTCCCAGCCGGAAGCAATATCAGTATGAGCTACACTATCAATTTCTCTTTGAACCATTGCTTCCGTAACTGTAACAGGTGGTATATAATCTCCTACAGAAATTTCAACATTTTGTCTTAACCTTCCAGGATGTTCAGGCTGCCCCGATTTTCCAGAATCCATTTGAGCATTAATTTCTTTAAAAATCTCAACACTTAACTTCTCTTGCTTTGATGCAAACTGAATCGCTTTAAGCAGGTCTTCAAAGATAAAATAGTCACTTTCGTTTGCAAATTCCCATTTTTCAGGTTGGCTTGAAAGATTTTTTTTCGTTTGAAGAAAAGACGTATTATAGCCTTCATATTGAGCTAAACCATAAATTATTTTAGCTAATTTTACACTATCCATAAATTCTCTCTTTCTACTCAAATATAAACACCAATACTTATTCTGGTCTATATTTATGTATTATATCACACAATCAAGGAGGACTTAATGAAAATTAAAACAAGCTCAATTGTTCAAAAAATTGAGGTTCAACTTCTTCCACAACTTTATGCATCACTCGTGGTTCAGAAAGAACTGACACGGGAGATAAAGGCTGATTTTGAAGTGCTTTTACAACTTCTACAGCTTGTCGCATTTCTGGAAAGAGTTGATCAAAATAATGCTGAACGTCGTCTTTAATTTTCTCAAATGGTTTATGCGCTAAAGAAAATTCTAACGAACTTTTCTTAAAGCTTGTTTGTACGTCTTTAAAGCTATCCAGATAAACTTCAAACGCTCTCGCAAAAACCTCTGTAGGGGTCTTAAAGTAATCATCTGAACATTTACCTGTTGTTGCTGGCTTCTCAGCTAAACAATCATAAGCTTCTTGATAAGCAAGAAGAATAGGAGAGAACTCGTCGTGTAGAGACAAAGGGACTTCACTAGAATTATTAAAATCTAAGAAGTGCCCATACTCGTGACTAAAGGATTGAATCCCATGACGTGGATCTACCCCAATTGAATTAGCTCCTGGAAAAAAGATACCGTTCGCTTTATGCTTTCCTAAATAACGAAAGCGTAAATCTGGAGTATTTCCATTTTGCGCGTGAGGTAAAATTTTTCTGTATATCTCCCACTCGTTTTCTAATACTCGTATTTTGTCCAAATCGACTGTTTCATCAAATTCCACAAAAGAGAAGTCTTTTGAAAAGGTAGATTGGGACATGGCAAGTTGAATGCGCTCAGGAATATTCTTTTTCGTTTGAAAAGCCGTCGCATAAGTTGATGCTGCACTCTTCGCGTAGGTATTTAACAACTGTACATTTTGGTCTTCCCGATAAAGTTTAGAAAGAGTTTCCATCACAAATTTTATCGTCGCAGTCAATTGATAACGTTTTTTATCATTCGCTGGATATACAAAATAAGTGGCCCCACCTTTTTTGAACTTCATTAAAGATTCATACGCATTATCTCCCTCTTTTATTTCAATGGTGTACCCCTCCTTTTTCACTAAACGAGAAAAAGTTTCTGGCTCATCACAATAAAAGCATTCCATAATGTCTTGTAGCTCTTCTGTCCAGTAGTAGCGATATTTCTTCTTTGAGGCATACTCCGGACGACAAAAAGTATGTTTGAAGAGTTCCACCAAAGCTTCTTCAGTCGCAAATGTCGAAAATTCTTTTGACAAGTAAGATTGAAGAAGATTATACACCTTATGTTGTCCGACAAGCTTGTCTAATGACAAGAGAAATATTCGGCTATACTGTGAGTGTGCCAAGCCATTTCTCTCATTATTGCTCCAAAATGTATATTGGTTTTGCGTATAACCTGCAAGAGGACTCAAAATAAAGAGGTCTTTAATTTCTTCATCTTTTCTATTGCGTGTAGTTCTAGAAAAAAGAACCGCACTATTACAATCTGGAACAGCTTTCGAAAAACCTTTTAATCGTAATTGCATCTGTTTGAGATTAGCAATTGCTTCACCTTGCGATGTCGTACGTGTAAATCCATCTTCAATAGCTTCAAAAGCTGCATCCGGATAGAAAAAAGCAAGTGCGTCAAGAATTTCTTCATTTGAAGGTTTTTCACTATTTTTAGCGATAAATTTTGTTAGTTTTTGTACTACTTGATAAGGATTATCGTCCTCTTTCAGTGTAAATTTCCCCTGGCTTTTTGTAGCCGCAGTTTGTTTTCTGATGACGGATACAATGGGTTTAAATGTTGTTTTATTCATGGTTTTTCCTCTTTCTTCTTTTATTTACTTTGTCTTATACTCTAGCAATATGTTCCCCAATTATCTCGTAGGATTTCTTCTTACAAAAACCCATTTTATAGTGGGTCTTTTGTAAATCAACAATTCTACCTTCGAGTGCTGAAATCTCTTTTGGGGTAAAATTATTGTCCATACAGTAGTTGTCAACAAGGGTAGTAAATTCTTTTTTTGTCATTGTATTTTCTCCAATTTATATTTAGGTTTTAAGGTGTTTAGTAATCATTGAGAGGAACTTGAGGGGCTTCAATTGAAAGAAGTGAAGAACTCTCCATCAACCAATGTTCTGGTTGTTCATAGACTTCCCTATAGCTTTCTTCTCCCTCAAATTCATCAATGACTGTTTGTTCTTCTGGCGTCATTTCTTGATAGGCTTTTTTACCATAAACAGGAGGCAGCCACGCTTTCTTTTGTCCTGCAAAAATATTAAGACGTTTTAAAACTTCCATATTTTTAAAGACGATATGCGCTGTTCCTCTTTTATAAAAAGTCACATCAAAGAAATTAAATTCGATATTTTTGGTTTGACCCTCATTAATCGCTTTTTTAATAGTTTCATCTAAGTCAATCGCCAATGTTTTATTTCCATTAAACAAATTTAAGGCCTTTTCAATATCATTAAAGGTTGCGGAAATAGTATAACGGTCTAAGTTGGCATCTCCCCAACGTGAAAAGCCTGAGAAAGGTAGAATAACCTTTTTATTCACAAACCATGACTTATTGGTTTTCCAGCCGTTATAGTAATGGATATTCTTAGAATATGACTCATAACTGTATTGGTGTGAGAGCTTATCAAAAATATCAAGGGCCGTTTTTTCTAAGTTTCCGACGATATTTTGTGTCATTTCAAGCTGTAGTTGTTTGATATTGAAATATGAAAAGTCAAAATCTGCAAGTTCATCAATCCTCTCATAGAGATCTTGACGCATGGATGACGTTAATCGTTCAATAAAACTCTTATGCGCAAATAGTGTTTTCCAGTATTTACGACGAACTGCTCTAATGTCTTCATTGACTGTTAAATCAGAGTAACGTGTATCATGTGCTCCAACAAGACGAAAAGCCGCAGTATCAGGATCATCAAAGCTCCTTAAAATATAGGGTTTTGTCGCATGAAATTCACGTATTAGTTTTGTCCGGAGTTCTACTTCAAAATCATATTGTTTTACGATTTGTGAAATCAAATCATTTTCCGCAATGAAGTTCTTCTCTTCCGATTGAACTTCTTTTTGTACCTGCGCGTGACGTAACTCTTCTCTAAAGTACGAGAACTTTTCTTCCTCTTTAACTGAAATTTTAAGAAGTGCCACATCAACATTGGTTTGATGTTCACTACTACTAAATGAATTTGACAAAATTTCACAAGAATAATCTGTCTTTTCTTCTAGTACGCGTAATAGTTCTTTTCTCGCTAAAGTAAAGGGGTTATTAAGCGTTTCAGCATTAAGTAAACAAATGATATGTCCTCCTGATTTTTGAAGCTCCAGGGCTTTCAAAAGGTGTTGTTCACCGTTTGAAAAAGGTGGATTCATGACAATCAAGTCATATTCCTTAAACGTATGAAAAGTTAAAAAGTCATCGTGGATTACACGAAAGTTCTTATCTTTTAAAATACTTCTGAGTTCTGGGTCCACTTCTATACAGTCAATATCTGCTTGATAGCGCCGTTGGTCCATTTTATTTTTAATAACTTCTACGATATGTCCTGTACCTGCGGAAGGTTCCAAAATGGTTGCGCATTTTGCAAAGTCAATGCCATCAAGCATTTTTGAGACAAGTTCTTTAGGGGTCGGGTAGTATTCTGTTTTATTAAATTTCATTGTTTTTCTCCATTTTCTATTTTTATAAAAACATATTCGATAGTTTTTCATATTCGCTAATGCTAATTTGTCCTAATAGCAATAATTGTTTCATGTCATTTCGTACGATATTTTGCATGTCACTCTTTGTTAGTGGGAAAGTATCCGTTAAAAGAGTGCGATAGTATTCAACTTTTTCTTTAAACATTTTTTCCTTTATAAAAACGGCCCAAAATGGTACCGTTTATTTTTTTATTATGAAGCTAAAGCGCAATCTACCTCAAAGTAATTAGAAATAATACTTTCTAACTGTTCTGATTCTGATTGCCCATTATCAAGCATCCCATGTATTTCATCAATAACATCGTCCACTTCATTAATAAGGTAACTGCTGTAAATAGAGCCATTTGCCCATGACATATAGTCTTGAACAAACGCCTTAACTTCCTTTTCTACTTTTTTTGTTGTTAATTTCTTTATGCCAAATAAATGTCTTACTTTCACTTTATCTAAAATGATAAACCCTCCAGGTATGCAGCCTCCGTCAAATTGATTTCCTAAGGGAATCGGATTGACGGAGTATGTGACTCCTGAATGTTCATGAATATATAAAGGTAATGCTAAAAAATTTTTATTTTTTAGCCAAGTTGACATCTCCTTGATGAAATCTTCTGTACAATTGTTTCTCAGAAAGATTTTCTCAACAATTTCTTCTCGCTGCTCTTGAGTATCTTGAGGGACATGACGGTTGATCCATTGTTGTAACGAAGACTTGCCCTCTACCAGATAAAACCCAGAGTAGCAGTCTCCTACAATTTCATTAAAATTTTGGTCACATTCATCATAGGAAAGGACTACAGTTTCTCCATTTTTCATTTTTTGTTTTTCTACTACATTTTCTATATCTTGAAGTTTCATTTTTTCTCCTTTATAAATAAAAAGACCCTTTGGTCTTCTCTCTATTTTTTAAATATTTTTTCTAAGTTTTCACCTACAAATTCTACGAGCCATAAAGGTAGGTCATAGAATTGTGCAGTTTCTTCATAGAGCGAAAATTCCGAAGCTTGAAGTGCCGCATACGCCAAAACTACAAACTTTTGTGCGGTTCTATTTGACGTTTTGTAGAGCTCACTAATTAAAGAAAGCTTCGAAGTACTTGAATTTTCACCATTGCTTAATGTATCCGCAAAATGATGCTGGTCAGATTTTAACCTCACCTCATTTACAATAAGCGGATTCACATCAGTTGGATTTAAAGTGATAAGTAGATCATAGAATAATCCCAAATCTTTTAATTCTTCTCTTTTAAACTCTTCTATAATGTACTCTGAACTTTTTATTCCCTTATTGAACTTATGCAAGCTCGTTTTAAAAGTTGTTTGGTTCAGGTTTAAGCGATGAAGCAGACAATAGTAGGAACCACAGTCCACAAAGTTCCCTTCTTTATCATAAACATAATATTGCTTATAGCTGCTTAAAAGTTTTAGTTTAGTCATTTTTCCTCTCCTTAATACACTCTTTTGAGTAAATTGTTTTTTAAGCAAAATCCTGCTTCAAAATTTGAGGAATAATCCCAAATTGAAATTAAAGGATAGCCTTGCCATCCAGAAGCTGGATTTCCATTAGGTTCTTGAATTGAATATCCTATTTCAGAATACATTTCTTCAAATTGTTCTTTCAGGGCTATTGCCTGTTCTTTTAGATTTTCCATTATTTTGTCCTCCTTTAGAACGCAAAAAAACCACCTCCAATTTGAGAATATTGTTCTCAAATCAAAGGATGGTTCTCTTTTGATAGTTTGTAATTTTTTATATATAAAAAGGGAACTCAAGTTGAGTTCTCCTGTTATAAGCTTTTCATAAAACGGATCAAGTTGTCCGAAGTATTTTGGGGTTTTGGTGCACACAAAAAAATAGAAGTGTCGCACGTTTGTGTAGCTGTTTAAGAGAGTTTCGACCAAAGCAAGTCAAGCTCACAAATGAAACAAGGTTAGGCTACGCTTCTCGTTTCTTTTTATTCGCAATTCAAAATGCATTGTGGCTTTCATTTTGAGTTTGCTAGTCATTCTGCGCTTTATGACATGTTTATAATGTGACTCAAGTGAGTAACAAAGCTCCAAGCGCTATAAGGAATAGTAAATAAAAAATTATTTTATAACTCATTATACCAAAAAATAACTCCCTGATGCAATGAAGAAAAGATTTTTTATGTAAAAAAAAGATACCAACTTTAGTAAAAGTCGATATCTTATTCAAATTCTTCATTTAAATTTTAACTTGGTTTTTCAAATTAATTTTGTAAAAATGCTTCGAGAGTCATTTGACCACCCAGGTAATTTAGATTATAACACTCAGCGTCTAATTTATCATCTTCCTCATCCAAGAAATAGAGTCCTTCTTCCGGTAGAGTGAGCTCTTCTTTGATAATTATATCAATAAGATGATTGACCCATACATAATTTTTTAATTGGCCATAAATTTCAGAATCACCCTCTCGAATACCTACAACGTAGACACCTTCAGGTACTGAAGAACGTTCAACACGCAGATTAGAAACAAGCCCTTTTACAACTTTGTTTTTTAGCGTGATTTCAATTTCTTCAAATTCTTCAGTGGATTGAATATTTAATTTTTGTAAACTCATTTTTTCTTCCTTTTCTTTATTTAAAATTTTTGTAGATTGCAGGCGTTTTTAAGTTCATCTGCTCAATGCTATTCATCGTTTGACGTGGAATATATACCGACTCCATGTTAGACTGATCTACTTTTAACGACTCTTTTGATACAAATTTTTGCCTTCTCATTTGCTTTTTCTTTTCTTTTTCAACTTTCAAAAAGTGAAGGTCTAAAGCAAAGAAAAGTACAAAGAGAAGCCCTGCCATTATCCCTAGAGAGCGATCTGAAAAGTCTCCAAGAATGCTGAAGGTAAATGACCAGACGATACCAATACCTATCGTGAGACAAGCAGAGACATGTGCTGCGATACGAATCAAAAGTTTTATAGTTTTCATGTTTTCTCCTTTACATACAAAAAAACCAGTATATATACCGGTTTCTACTTTTATAATTTATTTTTTCTAAAATTGAGTTCAAATTAAATCTGTTCAGAATAAAGATTGCTGAAACTGCGTTTATATTTTATATGTGACTCAATATTATTCTTGACGTCTTTTTCATCCCAAATCTGTAATTCCCATGGAAAAAAGTAATTTTTTTCATTTTGGAAATAGATATGATAGCCGTGATAAGACGCTGTTCTTTTCTCATAAGAGCTTTTCAAATGAAATTCGTTTGTCCAGAAATCAAGGCTTTCCTCAAGCTTCTTAAACTCTTCAGAAGACAGGATAATCCGTGCACCAAAAATATCATTCATCCATTTATGGACGGGATACTTTTCTGTACGTTCTTTGAACCTTTGAATCTTATTTAAAATAGCTTCCGTTGTCTTAACCCGATACCGAAAATCCAAACCTCTAAAATCACCATAGATCATATAATCATTAATACTTTCATGAAGATTTAAACGATAATTCAAAATATGGTTTTGTGGAACTGTAGATAAAGTTTTCTTAAGATTATATTTTTTGACAATACCTGTCTCAAAATAATCAGTCGAATATTTTTCATGAATCAGATTGATCTGTTTTATTAGTTTTTCAACATCCTCAATTGAACTTGAGTTAAAGTACATTTCCATATTATTCTCCATAAATCTCACTCTGATTCTCTAACACTATTACCTGTAAAAAGAGTTCTACTATCCTTATTCTAACATAACAGTGTAATAAATTAAATTTTTCAAGAGTATTTATGCTGCTTGTCTTTCTTTAACAATATAGTATGGCAATGCCTTATATTTCTGTTCCAGATATTCTATAAAATCCGAAACAAAAATAAATTCCCCAGCCACAACACTATCCTCTAATTCTCTCAGCTTTGATTCTTCAAGATAAGCCGTTAGAAATGAACGATAGGTTACGGGTGTAAAACTTTGAATCCACGTAAGATAACAGCCGTTTTCAATAAAATCTTGCACCGCATCCCTTAAAGACAAATAGAAATTGAGTATTTCCTGATCCTGTGCTGCAGTAATAGGTCCTGCGACTTCTTCTACTGTAGGTGAACTCGAATAAAATTCTCGTCCCCCTGATTCGTTATCTCTGAAGGTATACATGACCTCATCCAAACAATCCTCAAAATATTTTTCTTTATTCACAGCCGCGAATATATCTGCAACGGTACGTTTTTCATAAAGTGTAATCATTATTCTTTCCTCCTTTTTTATGAAACTTTTAAATCTGTCGAAAAAAGTTCTTGTACTTCTTTAAATGACAAAGCACGTAATTTTTTTCCGAAGAGTTTCTCTGCTAATTGGTCCCAGTTTGAGACTTCCTCTAGTTTTTCTTCTTTTAGTTTTTTTATCGTCTCAATTTTTTTCACTTTATTAAAACGACTAAATTCTCGACGGTAAATAGCTTCTGTCCGTTTTGGCTCTTTGGTGTACCATTGTACGGAGTATTCCGCGTAATGATGTTGAAGCCAGCTGACTTTGTTTGAAAATGATTTTTCCATTGTTTTGTCCTCCTTTAGAACGCAAAAAAACCACCTCCAATTTGAGAATTTTGTTCTCAAATCAAAGGATGGTTCTCTTTTGATAGTTTGTAATTTTTATATATAAAAAGGGAACTCAAGTTGAGTTCTCCTGTTATAAGCTTTTCATAAAACGGATCAAGTTGTCCGAAATATTTTAGGGTTTTGGTGCACACAAAAAAATAGAAGTATTGCACGGTTGTGTAGCTGTTTAAGAGAGTTTCGACCAAAGCAAGTCAAGCTCACAAATGAAACAAGATTAGGCTACGCTTCTCGTTTCTTTTTATTCGCAATTCAAAACGCATTGTGGCTTTCATTTTGAGTTTGCTAGTCATTCTGCGCATTATGACATGTTTATAATGTGACTCAAATGAGTTACTGGGCTCCAAGCGCTATAAGGAAGAGTAAATTAAAAATTATTTTATAACTTATTATACCAAAACTTTGAAAGTGCCGCAAATTGTTTATCATAAAGAAAAACACCTTACGAAAAGGTGCTTAGGAGTATTTATGAAAAAAATTTTTTATTGGAATAAATGTATTATAGTATTGTTTACTTAACTTGAACTGAACTATCCAAAATTAAAGAATTTATTCATATTATTTTTAGCCATATCTAAGAGTGAGGTCGCGATTTTGGGTGCAACCGCAAAAACAATAAGCATGGTAATCCCACCAATGAGAAGACTCGTATAACGTTTTTTCCCTCCTTCAATCGAATCGCGAGAGCCCCAGGCCAATTGAAAACCTCCTAGAAGAATGGCCCCAAAGGTCAAGAAACCAAGAAGGGCTGTGACAGAAGTTGTGATGGCATCTACTCCTGGCACACCGGGTAATGCCTTTGTGAGGTAATCAGAAAGTGGACTTGTCAGGGAACTAAAAATCCTTGGTCCCACGCCAAACCCTAAGCCGATCGCAAAGCAGGCAATACCATAGAAGCCTAAACGCGTTTTTGCACCTTCAACGGAGTTTCGCGTCCCAAAGTAGAATAAAATAGCGATAACTAACCCACTCACCAAAAAGACGAAGGGTACAACAATGGTTAATATTGTAATTACAATTTGTGTCATAAATATAATTTCCTCTCAATCTGAAATATTATCCAGTTTTTTTAATTAAAGACCGTGTTTTGTAAGTCATAGTCTTTGTTATATGGTTGATTGAATACGCTTTGAAGCTGAGGTACTTTCTCCCACGCTTCTTTTTTTACGAGCTCCCCTTGTACTGCAATACGGGCAGTAGCCTTGGCATCCGTACAAGTGATGAGCGTAAGGAGGTTTTTTTCTCCCTTATCATAGATAATCTCCCCCTCATCACCACCCACTGTTGTAACAGAGGTAATCCGATAAGAATAGACTGTCTCTTTGTCTGTTAAATAGATGTGCATGCCTTGCTTCGCATTTTGTAAAGGACTAAAAAGCATTGAACTATTATCCCCGTAAAGAGAATCGAAAATATGATGACCAGCTAACGCATAATTCCCACTCCCCATGATTTGATCTTCTTTCATAGTACCAGCCCCATAAAATAAATTGTCCCCTCCTACACCCTCAAAAATAGGCAGGTTAAGTTGGACATCAGGGATGGCAATTGCCCCGATTACTCCCGAGTAATTAGGGTGCTCCAATAAGATAGTCTTAGAATCAATAGGTTGAACTTGGGAGAAATCATAGTTTCCTTTTTTCTTTTTGTTTTTGAGAATATCATTTGAAGTCACATGCTTTAAGGCAAAGTGTTGACTTCTGTTGGCAATCGTCCAATCACGAATCTGTTCATTAAAGAACAGTAGGAGACATCCTACAAGTAGCAGGGCAACGATTCCCCACCCTAAAATCTTTCCAAATTTTTTCTCTGGTGTTTTCTTAGGTTGAAGAGGCTGATAGTTTTGTTTTTGAAAATTTGTTGTATGTTGTCTCAATCATGAGCCTCACTTACTTCATTTTCTTCTTCTACTATCTTTTCCTGTTCATCATCATGAAGAACTACAATCTTCCCTGCGGCTTCCTTTTCCGTTTTTATTTGACTCTCCTCTTCAAAAAACTCTTCCATTTTATATTTTGAAGTGGAGTTTTCCATCTTATTCCAGCTTTCTTCATCTATATCGTTAAAGAGGAGAATTTGCTTTTTAAGATTTCCAAATTCATCTTTTAGATCTTCTACTTGATTCAAAAGTTGAGCCATAGTTGACTGTTTATTGTCCTCTTGCTGGTCCTGTTTATCCACCAAGTTTCCAATATAATGTATTTGGCTTCCCATTTCTTCAAGTTTTTCGAACATCATCTCAATCCGCGTTTTCTTAGAAGAAATTGGAACAGCCTCTTTTCCACTTGAAATAAACTGTCGACTATTCCCATCAAAAACCATGAAAAGTTGCACTTTCGAATTTTGAGTGACTTGTTTATTAAACACATAATAGGAAGTTGCGGATAATTGAATCGAGCTTTCAATCCAATCCATCAACTGCTGTTCTGATTCTGGGAAAATACTGATGTATTTAAAGAGTTCTTGTTCAGAGACAATAACTGTCTTTGAGAGCATCACTGTATCAAAACCACTGGTAAGTGTTGCTTTTATGGAAGTGGTCCAATCAATTGAGCGAATCATTACAAAGGCATTTTTAAATAATGCTGAATTTAAAAATTCGATAAAAAGTTGTTTTTCCATATTCCCAATACGATCTTCAATAAACAGGCTATATTGCATGTCTTCTTCTTGAATTTCTTTTAAAAAGGAAAGTGACTCTTCTGGTGGAAGATGTTTTAATGTTAACTTTGGATTTTTCTCCTTGATAAATTCTTCTAACTCTGGTTTCATCTGATCAGTAATGTAAAGAACAGGCGCTTTGGAACGGACTAATTTGTGATAAAAGGGATTAACCTTAGGACGGGAAATATACTCCCCCTCTAAATATAATGTTCGTGTCACTTCTTCTCCTTTTCCTTAAGCCACACCTTCAGCCCCTTTAGACTGAAGACCCATAAACTTAGAAAAGCTTAGTAGCTCACCTTCTTCCCAGAATTGAAAAGCTTCTAAAATGCTTTCCTTTTGCATCATATCAAGAACAATAAAGACAGGGCCCGCAGGGACCTTATCACCAATGGCTTGAGCGATTTTTAAAGCTTCTTCTTGGCTATAAACAATAATAGCTAAGAAATTAAGGTCTCCCCCAAGTCCCGGAATAGGATGGTCTGTGTAATCCTGTGCGATAATCCCCCATTGTTCCGCGACCACACTGATATACTTAAACCCTTGTTCTGGTAAAACTGTATAAGTGATAAGATTACAAATTTTACCATTTTGCATTTCTAATGAGATAACCGCTTGGGATTCTTTAATAAATAAAGGCGATTTTCCGGGTTCTTGAACCTTTGTAAATCTATTTTTATAACCTGCTATATTTTTAAGGGTCTGAGCCGCAAGAAATATATCGACGTTGACCCATTGTTTTCTAACAAGTGTACTTCGTTCCTTAAAATATTCAATCATACTTGGGTTCCGGATATAGCCATCCAATTTTAATTTACTTCGCATATGAACAGCCAGTTGAAAGCCATATTGACTAAGTGTAAAACTAGGAATTTTTCTATCAGAGGGTGAGGGAATATAGGATTTCAAGATGAACCTTCCCTTTTGAAGCTGAGTCAGCACTCTTTGGAGCTGCTTTTTCTGTTTACTTTCAGAAAAATTTCGGAAGCTTGAGGCATAAGAGTAGAAATAATTATTCAGCTGCATTTTTTGAACATTTGTAAATGTCGCAATAAAGTTGAAGACTTCTATCATTTGTGGGTCATGATCAAACTTTTCCATAAATGCATTCTCTAAATCATTCATTCCATGATAAGTAGTCATATCCTTCTCAAGCATTGAGAAGTCATCTTCAATGCCGAAGTCCTCAGCCCCTTCAACATTTAAAGAAGGAATAATCATATTCTTCTTCTCTTTATTAGAAAAGTATTTAGGAAGGAGGGATTTAAAAATTTCCATAGTTACTTCTCCTAATTCGTCCGAATATATTCTAAATGTCCTTCATAAAAACCGCGACTATCTTTTTTATCTTTAAGATTTTTCAACTTCACAGCAACAATCGCATGGTTGTCTATGTCTTTTTGACTGGGTTTCACTGTCCCGTTTCCTGAAGGACGCATTTTAAACGTCACACCAGGTGCATCAAGGAGTTCCACAAAGTAACCACTAATGTCCTTGTTTGTTATATAAGCACGTGTTGCGGATGCTTTACTCTCAATCAGTCGAGTAATTGCGGCTTCAGGTGTAATTTCACGATGAATTGCGGAGCCTGTTATGGTATAGAAATAATAGTCTCCATCAGGGCTCATGTCTGGATTTCTCTCCCTCATGGTTGAGGTTACAGGTAAACGATTTACTCCTGTCACATAAAAGTAGACCGGATCCCCCACTTTCACATAATCATGAACTTTTTGAACTCTTGATTTTGCTTTGTGTGTAAATTCCGTCAGTGGAATAACGACTGTCATTCCCTCATATTCCACAAAGATACGTCGCGTATCAATACGTTCACCATTTCCTGCAAAATAATTTTGTTTAGGTTCATAGATTGATTTTACTGTACCACGTAGCTCTTTATGAGACCAAGATTTCTTATTTCGAAACTCTTTTTCGAACTCCTGTCCAATTACATACTCTGCACCAGAGATTTCACCGATAACAATATATTCACCATAGTCGATATGGGCTACGTCTTCACGTTTTGAATTTTCAATCTGAAGACGTTGATAAATTTTTACAGGAACACGATCATCAATCATGGTTACAAACGCAGCATTATCCGGTTGCCAGAAACCTGCTTGTCCTTGACGTACATAACAAGTAATCCCATCATCTGTTAATACTTCTAACATATGTTGGGTCATTTCTCGCCCATACATTGTAAATGTCACATCCTCATAAACACTCTGTACAGTTCCCATCACCCAATCTCCAACCGCTTGGTGTTCTGCGACTTTTGAAAGGATATCTGGCTGACTTTCACGTTTTGCAAAATTCATTAGCCAATCTTGTGAGTGAGCATGAAGCTCATGTAAATTTTCTGTCATAATCTTGTTTATTATAGTGGATTTCCCCTATAATCTTCTCCTTTTTTTATTTCTTAGGAAGTGTCGCAAATATTTCTTGAAGCACCTTTGTATGTTCTTCTTCATTGACTACTTTTTGGATCCGAAAAATCTTTTGGGTTGCATCCTCATGAATTTCATCTATTAGAAATGCGACCCTTTCGTCACTTCTAAAAAGAAGATAGTTTTTCAATGTTTCAATCATTTTAGATGGGGTTAAAATACTTGATTCTAATGTCCCTAAATACTTGTTCCACTTCCATGTAAAATTATTAATAAAATCTTCTGAGCCAGTAAAAATAAAGTTTACATTTTGCATTCTGCCTCCTCTCCAACTTGCTGAAGTAATTTTATCCTATTGTTCTAAAACACCTTTTCACCCACGTAGGAATTAGAGTGTTTTGTAATATAAGCTCAAAGAGCGTTTGACAAATAAAATTAATAAAAAAAATAATCTCCAAAAAGTGAAAAAATATTTTTAATTTTTTTTCAAAAAAAAGTAGAATAAAGCTTGTTCCCCCTTTTAAATAGTGGGTTTCAAAAGAACCAAAAAATTTAGGGGGAAATCTTAATCGTAAGCATTTCGCCCATTTGTAATATAAAAAAATGGAATAAATAAACAAAAATAAAAAACCGGTTATACCGGATTTTTACATAAAACTATTTCCAAACATTGCACGTGCCGCTTGTCTATTTTTTTCAAATTTTTCATCACTTTTCTCTTTGGCAGGGATCACTTTTGGTTCTTCTCGTTGCACTTCTTGCTTGGGAGCTTGTGTAACTCTTTCTTCTTGCACCACTGGTACTTGAGGCTCTTCAGGTATAATACCTTCCGACTCGTTTTGAGAGACTTCTGGCACGCTTCTGAGGGGGGCTTGTGTATAGGCGAGATAAAGTTGAGACAGAATGAGCGTTTCATTCGCGATCAGATATTTAATAAATTCACTTTTATTTCTTGCTCTCTCAAAAAGTTCAAGGTCTTTTGAGATATTTGTGGCAAAAGAGTAAATAACACTGCTTTTTCTTTTTGTCCCGAGCTCTTTTATTCGGCGCTCCTTAATCCAATCAGAAAATGAACATTCCTTTACAAAGACATCCTCAAACTCTCTGTATAACCATAAGAGGCGTTTTATATATGGGATGAAGCTCTCTTCTTTACGTATAGTTTTAATAAGAGCTTCGTCCCCTTCGTAAAATATAACGTTTAGTCGAAATTGTTCGCCCATTTTATTCACCTAAACCAAAGATTTTTCCAAAGGTATAAAAGCCGCGGACATTTGCTAATTCAGATTCTTTTACAATTTCAACTTCTGGAAACTCCTTTTTCAATTTGTCTCCATAGATGATATTGGCGCCCCCACCTGTGATTAAGATAGCGGACAATTTTTCCGGATGACGAATTTCAGTGCGCATTTTGGCCAGAATTCGACTTGTATACTGATTACGAATTTCAACAACTTCAGAGGTCAAGTCTAAGCGATAATTACTGTTTCCTGGGACATAATGATAGCCCAACTCGTCGCTACCTACTTTTAGTATCGACATTAAAACATTCGCATCAATTGTTTTTTGATAATTATTATTGACCTTGGTTCTTAATTCATCAATAATATCTGCCACACCCCAGTCATCTCCAAATTTCTTTCCACCAAGTGTGAGACCATTGACAATATCACCAAGGACGGTTCCGCCCCCCAAGTCAATAATACAATTTTCTGAGGAGATAATGCGCTCGTCCTTTATCTCAAGTGCTTCGTCATAAACAAGATTGACCAAAGTACCAAAATACTGAGGTACAATTTTTATTGCTTCAACATTAATACTGTATTTTTCACCCGATATTGTGAGGGCTTGAGCCCCTAAAAGGTAGTCTGAAATACATTTTTTTGCCTCTGTATCATCAAGTAAACGGGGATCCCCTACATCTGAAGTCGGAAGTCCGATGACAACATCAACAGTATGCATGCCGGGCCCATTTGATGCGACTGAAACACCTAAAGCATAGGTTAACATCGCTTTAAAGGTCTCATTATTATAACGACGAAGACCATAACCGATTGAACGGATCCAGCGTTCTTCATACCCTATTTCTTTAAGTTCTGAGCCAAAGTAATAGTTTTTATTATCATTTATTGCAGTTTTAAAGACGGCATGACGCTCTTCAGTAGGAATTAAAGATTCATTACTGGTATCCTCAACCGCAAGCATAGCTGTTGGGAATAAAAACTCCTCTTTGTCCGTTTTAATTTTGATTTGGTTATTTCCTAAATCAAGGGCTACGAGTGTTTTTTCTTTTGTTTTTTTAGTCATTTTTGGGACTCCTTATTCTTTTTTTTGTGATTTATCTTCTGTATTAAGGGGCTGTGGTGTTGCAGAAGTTTTTTTATCTTTTGGCCACTTTGAATCGTCATGAAGCAGTCTATCGGCTATCTTGAACATCTCTTCAATTGCTTCGTCTAATTCACGTTTTTCTTCTTCTGTAGTAATAGGAAGGGCATCAGGATTAAAACAAATAAATGCGTTTGGATATTTTTTTGTGAACTCAAATTCTGTACTCATTTTACATTCCTTATCTCAAACAAAAATTTCGATATACTTTTCGATGCGGTCTTGGAATGAACTTCCGCATAGAATCCTCATTGAAACCTACTTGTAGTTTTTTATCATCCATGATAATTGGGGTACGAACTAAAGCAGGATATTTTTGAATCAGTTCTATGCACTCCGTTAATGTCATAGAAGGGGAAAGTACGCCATTAAGGATAAAGTTTTTATATAAGCTCGAACGTTTCGAAATAATACTCTCAAAACCATCCTCTGACAATTGAAGCAAGTGGATAATGTCGTCACGTGTCAAACGTTGAATAGACACTTCTTCAAATGCAAGCTTGTGCTCTTTCAACCATGTTTTTGCTTTCTGTTCTGTAAAGACTCCCTTTCCTTCAGATTGAAGTCTGGAATAAAATTTTATGGGCTTCATATACTTTGAAGTACCTCTTTCCATATTTTTAAATTAATCATATACTTTCAACCCCATTGATTTTAAGTAGTCATTCCATTCTTTCCTCGACACTCTATAAGGTGTGTTTTTAAGGTCATCAAGGGCCTTATTGCAAGCCACTTCCAAATCTTCTGTTACTTGATTAATTAACAGATTCTTACCACGTGATAAAGTTTTCACGAGCGCACAACCATTAAGTAAATGTGTGATTGAATCTGTTAGATTCCCCTCATGCGTGAGACAGAGTTCATCTTTTTTATTCATTGTTTGTCCTTTTATCATTTGCTTCTTTTAAATTATGAAGCTGTTTGTCTAGCAACTTTATGACAAAGCTCTGGGAGATTAGCCTGAACGAGTGCTTTTGCGCACTGTGGCACAACCATGTTCCCAATTCTGGCAGTTTGAGTGGCTTTGCTTACTTTTTTGCCTTCTGGGTCGCGATCAATAATATAATCTTTGGGAAGTCCTTGAGCCAAAGATAATTCATGCGGCTGCAACATTCTCATCGTTATATCTACAATCCGATAATTTTCATTCTCGATTTGAACGAGTCCAAATCTATCTTTAGTCGGAATAGTGTGCAGAGGTTCATGAAGACTTTGGCCTGTGTCTGACCCGTAATACTTAATTAAGAACGCTTGTATCAGGGCATGATGATCCACTTGAGTGATTGTGTCGGTTGGGTTCCGTAAATCAATGCCTGCACCTGAATAGTTTCCTCCATAATGCTTCACCAAATAAGAGGCAGTAAGTGCTTCTTCCTTTTCAAGTAAAGTAGACACTAGAGCATGATGATTTCCTGTTGTAATTGTTGAAAGAGGCTCATCTAAGCGTCCTCCAGAATGTCCCGTGTTATTAACCATTATCGTAGGAGTAACCAAGAGATGTTCTGCTTTAGTGGTAATCGTAGTTAATGGTTGTTGAAGAGAATAGGAAAGTTTATCTCCTCCAAAACCTGTTTGACCAATCCTGACAATAAAAGGATGAGGAGCATCTTGTACAAATTTTTTGAAACCTCTTGCAATTCGTTTCATTGTATTATCTGCAAGGGGTCTTTTCCTCTCAAAAATGGATTGTCCTTGTATTGACCAATCAATACAAGAACTTGCAGGACGTACGGTTTTTTGAAACCGCTGCGTACTTCTAAAGTATCTTGCGGACCATGTGTAGGTTCTGGCCAAACAATTGGTTGATGATCAGAACGGGCAATAAGAAACAGTCTTTTCCGTGTTGTCGGCGCTCCGTAATCACATGCTCTCAATTCCTTATGCTCTACTTTGTACCCACATTTTTCAAGTTCATGTTTAAATTCTTCAAATGTTTCGCCTTTATGTTCTGGATCAGGATAAGCCCCTTTTTCAGTTTCAAGCAGCGGCCCCCATGTTTTAAACTCTTCTACATTTTCTAAAATAATCACACGTGGTTTAACGGCTTTGGCCCAACGTACTGCAACCCAAGCGAGCCCTCGAATGTTCTTTGAAACAGGTGTAGCTCCTTTTGCTTTTGAAAAATGCTTACAATCCGGACTAAACCAACATAAAGCAACCGGACGTCCTTGAGTGGCTTCTTGAGGATCAACATTAAAAACGTCTTCACAATAATGTCGCGTCGTTGGGTGATTGACTGCATGCATCGCAATAGCATTGGGGTCATGATTTATAGCAATATCAACGGAACGACCGATTGCCATTTCTATACCTGTTGAAGCTCCGCCACCTCCCGCAAAATTATCTACAACAAGTTCTGAATGCTCAAGTTGGAAGTTTATATTATTTTTTTGCATATTTAAGCTACTCCTCCTTCAGCCAAAGTTCCCATTTCTTTTTGGAATCCGAAGTGTTGTTTGCTCGTAAGATGGTAAAGGTGACATTCAGAACAACGGTAGCTGCGTATGGGTCTATATGCATTATGTTCTTTTTGTGCCTCTACAAGCGCAAACAAAGCCCCCATTTTTGTATATTTGATTTTCGAACACTGAGTCATAATTTTCTTCTCCTCATTTACTTTGATATAGGCATTATAGCATCAGTATTTTTTCTTGGAACCAAATTTTGAAAGGGTTTGACGAGTGAGAAAGAATGTTTCAATTAACTCAATACGATAAGCCCATTTTGTCTTCCAAAATCGAACGCTTTATAAAAGAATTCATAGAGTTCAGAATCTACCATCTTCATTCCTGGGTCATAATGTTTTTGGAACACTAGATACATCTTCTCAGATTGCCTTCTACCGATATATCCTTCATTATCAGGAAAATCCCATAAATCGTAAAAATCAACACTCATCTTATAGAGTTCATCTCGCCACCGATTATAATAACTATAAGAATGACTGATTACAATGGAATCAGTTTTCCAATTATTTGCAAAATATTCCCCGCCTTTAAGTTCATCTGCTCGGTGAGGAAATTCATTGTTTTGCCAATCAAGAATTTCTTTATTGACAACAATTTGAACATTACTATAGTCAATATCACCATTTTGATCATAATTCACTTCATTTTCTGGAACTTGCCATATATTTCTATAAGCACGAATATCTAAAGACATTTTTTAATCCCCTTTTTTCTAGTTTATATGATGAAGGCTTTTAAAATATTACCTTCCTTCTTATTGAGAAACTTCTTCTGTTTCTTGCGCGGCATTGAGTAAAAGAGAAGCCATAGATTTACGCTCTTCTTCTCGTGTAGCTGCTCCTTTAAAGACGCCTTGAGTAACATCCTCCAGTGTTTGAGGTTTCATTTGGCTTGTTTCGTAGGTCGCTTTTTGTTTTTCTTCTTCCTCTTTCACTTGATTCGCAATCAGGAAGCGAGACATTTTTTGTGCAGGGGCATTTTTCATTTCTGCTTTACGTTCTTCAACCAAAAGTTTTTCAATCAGTTCTTCAGTTTCTACATTATTCTCAGTCGATAATGCAAAATCATCACGGGCATTCAAATTATCATGCATCATTTGTTCTTGGTAATCTTGCCACCAAACATTTAATTGGTCAACATTTGCAAGCGGAAGAGAGTCGGTTAATTCAAAAGCTGGTGTTGCTTTTAGTTTAACGTATTGTTTTACGAGACCATCCTCTGTTAAGTGTCCAGCAAGCACAAATTTTCCAAGCGTCATTAAATCGCTGGAACTAATGTTTGGTACTTCTTCACTCCGCTCACCTACACCACTTCTTGCAATATCATTTTGTTCAAAATTAAAATCACCTGTATTATAAGATGGAACAATTCGATGTTTCTTCCCAAATTGTTCGGACCACCACTCCGCATCACCAGAGGTAACATCTTGGAAGACAAATTTATTTCTTAAATTTCCAAAGACAATATCCGTAAAGTTTTCATCAAATGCTTTAGAATATTGAGAACGACTTTGACAGGCAACAATTACTGGCATGTTGTACTTACGGTTCTGAGTTATAAAGTCAGTAAATTCGGATGTAATATATTCTGGATGTTCATCATACATTAAAGGCAAGATAGGATCATCATAAGCCGGACGACGAAAGGCAGCACTTTGAAGTGCAACAGAAATCAGTTTAGCAAATAATGCTACATCTTTTCCTAAGACATCTTTTGCCGTATTTATAATGAGAAATCCCCCAAATTTAAGGAAGGTATCAATGTTAAAATCTGTATCTTGAAAGAAAACACGTTTAATATAAAAGTTACTAGAGATATTTTCGATAACCGCAATCAAACCTTGGACATACTCTTCTTGTAGGTTTCCAATTCTTCCAGAATCCTTATCTTTAAATAAGTTTGTCTCCCAATAGTGAAGGGTATTTTCAATAATTTTTAATTTGTAAATAAAATCTTGAACCTCAATAGGGTCACCTTTGGCTTTGAGCTGCTCAAGTTTGTTTTGTTGGACCTTATAATAATTCTTTAAAATTTCTTTTCTTTGCCACAAAATATTATTATCAAGCATATCTGTAAAGGATTCAAAAGTTGGAGCTCCTTTGAGGTCTTTATCTAAGGCATTGGGAAAGAAGGCTGACAATTTCAGAAGATAGAGCATTTTTGTAAGATAAACCTTTTGTTTATTATCAAAAAAGGCATTGGACGAAGCCGCAAATTCATATAATAAATCTGATACAATCGTGACAACTTTATCAACCGGTCCTTGGAACACATTAAAGCCTGGAGTTTTTGGATCTTTAGGATTAATATAGGTCATCATCTCTTTGGGCATCCCAGAGTCTAAGAAGTCCTCATAGTTGCTTAAAGCCAAATCATTTGAAGGCTCAATAACCACAAACCCATTCAACATCTTTCCAGAAATACGGCGATTAAAAAATTTCTTTTTGAACTTGTCAAAATCTTTGTATTTTTTTCTATAAAGCGTATATTGTTTTATATACTGTAGAAAGTAAGCATAGAACTGATAGGCTAAGGGCCTAAAAATAGCTTGAGACTTACCAACTCCTATTGGTCCTTGAATCATCATGTTATTCGCTAACGCAATAGGCGAAAGAGAAAGAAAGGAGTCCGTAGCCATATCAACCCCTAAAAGAAGATAAGGTTCATAGGGCTTACGCTTTCCGATAAACATTTCATAAAAATTCTTGCTTGTGAACCAGCTTTCCTGAGCCCAACGTTCAAAGTATAATGGCCATTTTTGATAAATCTCATAGTTACGCCCATAGTACACAGCAACTGCAGTGAGTACCCCAGGTATCAAGTATATGCAGTGGCCAAAAATTGGACTCCCCCATAAGATATTGGCTACTTCAGGAGTAATCGCCGTAGACTTTGAGGTCGCTAAATACTGATTGATGACAAATATCTTGTCAAAGTAATCCTGAAAGCAAAATTGTAGTGCAGATGTTAGAATATTATAGATATTTAAAGCAATAAATAAATAGTAAAAATTAATATTCTTTTCCTGTTGCTTTTTCTTGTCCACTTCATTAAAAATATTGTCCATCAATGAAGTGATATCAATGAGGTACTTAAAAGACAGAGTTCCTACTGAAATAAACAATATCCCTCCAAATAAGGTAAGTATTGGGGGGATAAGTGTAATAAAAAGGGCAGTCACAAGTGTTGACAGCATAAATAAGACAGAAATACTAAATATACTTCTATTAAAAACATTCAATACTTTATAAAACTCGTCCTTATCGTACCGTTTCGCAAGCCTACGCTCCAAAGTGGGAATCCACTCTAAATTTCCTTGAGACACCCCCGGAATCTTTCGAAGCATATTTGTAATACTCTGAGTTCCCTTATCTAAAAAAATTAAGACTTTATTTGTTTTTTCTACTCCTTCAGTCTCAATGTTCTCTTCTAAAGGTGTCTCTTCTTTTTTAATTTTTTTCATTCTCATGGCTAAAATACCCACCAAATAAAGAGCTGAAGTCCTAACAAAATAAAGTAACTGCTCCAGTATTTCTGAAACATCTTTCTAAAGAGCCCTTTTTCCATATTGTTCTCACTATTTATATTGAGAATAAATCCGCTCAATATAAATCCTTTCTTTTATTTTCTTTTCTAGTGTATAAAAATATAAAAAAAAGACCTATAACTCCCGTAGGCAATAGCCTCTTTTGTAATATATCAATAAGTATTTATCACCTTTTGTATAAGAAAACACTCCCGTTTTTAAGGAAGTGTTTGTGCGTATTGATTATTTAGCGGCTCCGGTCTTATAGTTGATTTTATGGCTTTCAGCACTATTAATGACAACTATCTCTTTATTTACTTTGCCATCTGAGGATTTAATATCTACAACGGACCCGCGCGGAACAGTTTCACTTCCGTGATAAACCGGGGTAGTTTGATATTGAATAGTCGTACTAGAATGTGGATTCATCTTCCAATAATTCTCTGCCACTTCTTCTGCAGCTCGCATGCCTCCATTTTGGTCAGCGCCTACATTCTGACTTCGTGTTCCCGTTGTAAAATTGTATTTTGAAGTATAAGAACCTTTTCCAAGTAAACTATCTGCGATTGAATGACTTCGATTATACATATACCCATGATAAACTCGTCCTGTAAGATTAAAAGAGATCGCAACTTTTTTATTCTTAGGCCAAAAAGGAGGATCAAGTGGTGAGCCTTGACGTGAGCCTTTTGAAGCTAAATACTGCGCATAAGTCAGTTTCGCGCTGGCAACACTTGAGCGCCCATTTTTATCCGAAGTAAATTTATACTTCCCTTTCTTTAGTGCAAGAAAGTTTGAGGCTTTTGCTTTTCCATTCTCCCAATAATAATTCTTATTTGGGCCAGAGCTTTGTCGGTTCGTATAATCAACTAGCTTTTGCTCAATAGCAGCATCTGTTTGAGGTACTGTACTGTTTGACGTCGGAATTTCCAATTGACTACATCCTGCCAGAGTGAGAGCTCCAAGAAGTGTCGTTGTAATCAATAAAACCTTAGTTTTGTATTTCATTTTATCTCTTTTCTATAGCATAGGGCATCTTTGCTTGAACATTCTACCATAATTCACGATTCAATTAAAGGCGAAAACCATTCCCACTTTTAAACAAACGAAAACACTCTTTAATAAGATCTTATTAAAGAGTGTTTTCATTTGTTTAAGCACGATGCAGTAATTTTTTTAAAAATTGAACAGATTTAAACTTTATTGGATGGGGAACATATGTAAACTTACCCACTTTTGAGAGGATATAACCATTAAAATTCTTTTTAAACTGTAAGACCCGGTCTTGGCCATCAAATAGTCCAGAAACGCCATAAAAATTATAGAGGGTACAACGGCGTCCAAGTGCATGTAGGATAGCCGTATGTTGTAGTAAGAATGATGCACCGAGTTTGGCAAGTTCAGCATTGGATCCACCTGAAAGAAATGTAAATTCATGGCGTGATTGAATAAAGATACCAACTGCACCTAACTCATTTTCTTTGAATACCCCAAGGAATTCAATATTCTCCCCAAAAGCCTTATATAAAAGCTCATAGTACTCTAGATCTTTTTTACCAAAATGTTGGCGTTGAGCTGTTTCTGTAATCAAGTGCTCAACCTGATTCAATTCATTAAAATTGAGTTTACGAACCTCTAATTCATTTTTTTTAGCTTTCTTGACGGCACGTTTGGCATTCGAGTTGTACGTAGCCAATACCTCTTCTTCACTTGAAAATTCAGAAATAGATTTAAGGTACTGCCACTGTACAGCAGAGGTCAAATATTCATAACCTTGTCGTTCGCCTTCGTAGGTAAAACCAGAATTAATGTAATGTTCAATTCTTGCTTGTCGGGGACTGTCTAAAAGCTCTCCAGTAGCACTTAATATCTTATAATTTTGATCTGGAAAATATTCTAAGACTATGCCTTGATGCACTTTGACAAATTCTTTGATTTTTTTCATAAAAAATATTTCTAGTTCTTCATCAAAGATTTTATCTTTAAAAATCGGGCCAAAATTAAGTTCATACCGCTTTCCACCAAAAACAGGGACTGCATTTACTAATGCAGCAGCCTTGATTTCGTTACCTAAAGCAACCGCAAAATATTTAATTGTAAATCCGCGATGTGCAAGCACCTTTGCCATCGCTTGAGTTTGTAAAAAACTTCGTTCTTCTTTTGATGAAAATTTTTCAAATTCCTTTGCGTTCAATTCATAAAATTTGTAGTCTTCCAATTTTTTTACTCCTGTTTAATCCTACTTCGTCATCAATTTTTTCTTGTTGTATAAGATAATACTCATTTAAAAATAAAAAGATGAAATTTGTCACTCATATATTGTAAGCCTTTTCCTTTTACATTACAAACGATAACATCAAATATTTTTAATTGATAACTTAAACACTTATGTTATCACTGCTCTAAAGAATTTATCAAAAATCCCTCAGCTGTTTGTGTAACTGAGAGATTTTTTCAATTAGTAAGCATAGTTGCAAATAAATTTAAGATCTCTTTATTATAAAATTATATAGATGATATTACTAATCGCAAAGGTTAGAAACACCAACACGCGCACGTTACTCAATAGATTTCTCGTCCTCTTTTCTGAACTAGGCGCACCTGTAATCTCGAAGCCTAGCATTCGTGTACTGAGCTCTCCAACTGTAAGTATGGGATATAAAATAATAATCACGAATTGTATTGCCATGATTACATGTTTAATCATAGCCAACGGATTAAACAATTTAGGGTTTTCCATCATTCCTACTGCAAGCAGTGTGCCAAAATAGGCTAAAGTAATAAGTACTACTGGATAAAACAGATTTATCTTTACTCCCTTCACATCTTCAGTATCTTCTTTTGTCATTGTACGTGAAAATTTATAGATACTAATCATGAGCCATATTGCCAATCCTGATTGTATTACCCTAATCACAATTCCTATAATATTCATTTAATACTATTTCCCCCAACTAATCTTTTCCAAAGAGATTAAAGTTAATCAATTCCCAAAAGTTTCCCATTTAATTTTTCCTCTACTAATCGTAAATAACTGCTACAAACATTCCCTAAACACTGACTTTTTTCTAAACTTTTAATGTCAATTGGTTTAGCAACAAATTGTCTACCGCTAACTGGTTCAATATTTATTATCATTATTATTTTACATCTTTTAATTTTGATTCATTTCTTATTTCTTCATACCAATTTGGTTCAACTTTCCAACAAAGTATGGTTACAATAAACTCAACTAACGAAAATACAAAAAATAGCAAAAAGGAAATGAAATGAAATGTAAACATACTGATCATAAATAAAAGAAACAGAATTCCTCCAAGTATGAGTTGAACTTTCCTAAACTTGTACCAAGTTTTTTTATCTTTTTTTAACATCCTATCTTCCTCACTGACTAAGCCATGCTTTGATAACGAAAAATGCAAGAACTGCACAAATATTAAGAAAGAAAGTGTATCTTCCCTTTTGTATTAAAGACATGGTCTTTTGATTTTTTAAATAAACTTCTTTTGCTTGCTTTAAACTTTCTCCTTTTAAAACAAGAAGAGCAGCATTAAAGAACTGAACGATTTTATGAGGCTTAAAGATGAGGTTAGTATAAGATGAATTAAGGAGTTCCTCCTCAGAATTTGATAATCGAATAAAGGGACGTCGAATCGGAGAGAGTACTCCTTTCAAACGCAATTCAATGTTCCCCTTTGTTACAAGATGAGGTAATCCATATTGTTTATGAAGTGTTAGCTCAGAAACTTTTTCTTTTCCGAGCGAAGTTAAGGCAAGTAAAGGTTGATCGGAATTAAACTCATGAGATTTATTATAGATGTCATCAGATATATTATCCTTTAACTCTAAGATAAAGTAATTAAGTAATAAAAGAGTTAAAGCTGCAACAACGATGCTTGTATATAATTCATTAAAATTTTTGTCAGATAAATAAGTCGTTAATTCAGAAAGTCCATGAAATTCTCCAACAAAAAAGAGTAATATTAGTTTTCTTCTATGTCGAATGACAAACTTTAAGGAATCCTTCAAAATATTTTCTCTAAATAAGTTCAAGTTTATCATTTTAAATGTAACAATGAAGATAAGGAAAATAAGACTGAATGGCAAAAGCATAGATTCAATTTCTTTTATTTCTGTGATAAATTGTGAAGAAGATTTCAGCAAGGGTAAAAAGAGTGAAAAGAGAGCTGCAGGAATAAAAACTCTATAATAAGCTTGATAAAGCTCACGAAAGAGGACTAATAAGTTGAGCCAGAAGGTATTAATTTTAAATAATTTTGAGATTGTGTGTGTATTTTCCATATGTTTCCTTATATTTATTTTTATTTTTACTTTTGTTTTTGATTTTGATTTTGATTTTTGCTATTTCTAATAAAGAGCTGATAGAGCAGACGTTAGGTTATTTTGTTGTGAATCAAATCGGTGCTATCTGTTTAAATATTTTTTCTCCCTCAGTTAGGGCTAAAAGCTCTTCTGGAGTAAAAGTAATAATCTTCGAAAAAATGATTATGTCATTTTCCATTGCCCATGAGAGGGCTTTTTCTGCATCCTCTCGTGTAGAGTATACGCCCTGATGCAATGCTGCTCTTCTTAAGTTACTGTCCCAAGTGTAGTCATCTTCTACAAGTTTTTTTATCCATCCTCCTGATTCAAAATGAGGTTCTACATAGGGGTTGACATAAACCATATACTTCTCATTTTCTTGAGGAAGTGTAGTAGCTAAGACAATTTTTTCAATCAGTTCCTCATTTTCTGCTTTAACCTCCAATGTCTCCCCTTCAAGTTGAATTAAATGTTGAAATTCTAGTTTTATACCTGTATCTAGGATTTGTCGAACTACAGCATTATCTAATAGAAAGAATTCTCCAACTGGAGTCAATATATATGGTGCATATTCTATTTGTTCATAAGCTACCCATAGTTCATTCCTGTTTGTTTTACTCAGAATCTTCATAAACCCAAATAGTTTATCATTTATATCTTTGATGCTTTTACCAGAATCAAGCGGATTTGCAATATCCCATTCCGTATTTTTTAGAAAGATTATTTGAGAAGCCGCTTGCTTGCTTTGGATTAAGTCAATATTAATTCTTGGACTCTCCTCAAATACCGTTTGCATAGTAGAATCTCCTAATTTATTAAGCAGTCGCTTTGTTTTCTCTGGATCACCTTCGGGGTTTGTTTTGGAATCTAATTCCAAGGCTTTTAGGGATACATCAATACGTTTTTGTTCTCGTTCTTTATTAGAAAAGTCATTCATCTGTCCTATTTTAGTCATTAATGGCTATTCCTCTTTTCTATTTCCTTGGGATATCCAAGATTTAATTGTTGATTAGAATGTACTTTAAGGTAGCCGATAATATCTGCTCTCCATTCCCCTTTTAGATACTTACAAATAACTGGAAGTGCGTTTGTATAATGAACAGCTTCATTATTGTAAGTAACTAAAGACATGCTTTCTGCTTCTTCAAGTTTCATAATAAAGCTTAAATCGGGTACATCACATATCACTTTTTTACTATAGAATTGCTTATACTTATCTAGAACAACATATCCATCGTCCAAAGTTTTAAAGCAACTCGGACAAAAGACTATTCCTTTATAATATCGCCAGCCTTCACTCTCTAAAAATTCCTTGGCAGTGCTTTTATTGTGCACATGAATAAAAATTGGGATTTCGTAACCACCAGGATATCTCTGACTTTCTTCTGATTCAAAGGAATCAAATCCATTTATTATTTTTGAAGTATGACAAAATTGACATTCCTCTTTATATAGTCGTTCCATCTTTTCTCTCTCTTTTTTATGTTCTTTTAATCTAAAATAGATTAATATAAAACCCTCTAATTACTTGTAAGAGTGGAGCCTCTTCTCTCGAAACTTCAATTTGTTTAAACTTACTTTTATAAGTTTCAATCCACCAATAATCTTGCATCCCAATTTTCTTCTTACACAAATATATTTTCTGATTTCTAATTTTTTTACTTTGCATGATCACTTCGCTAAATATTTCTTGATGCACATTCGTATCTTCTAAAGCAACTTCATAGGTTCCCCTTTTCATCCCATAGAAGGGATGTTTTTTATTTCGAATAAATATATGCTTCTTCCTGATTCGTTTGTTCAACTTTTTCTCCTATCAATTTATTAAATTCCTTATATTACAAATGGACAAAATGCCTACATTTAAGATTTTGTAAAAATTTTTTTAGTTTTTATAAACCCACTATTTAAAAGGGATTTCAAGGTTTTTTTGCTTTTTTTGAAAATTTATTTAAATATTTTTTTTACTTTTTTACCTACTTTAGGGGAAAGTTTTACAAAGTATTTTATTTCTCACTAAAACTCCCTGGGCTTATATTACAAATGGACGAAATGCCTACGCTTTAGATTTTGTAAAAAATTTTTTAGTTTTTACAAACCCACTATTTAAAAGGGATTTCAAGGTTTTTTTACTTTTTTTTGAAAAATTTTTAAAATATTTTTTCACTTTTTCATCTGGTTTGGGGAAGTTTTTATGAATTGTGTTATTTCTCTTTTAATAATTTTTCTGCATATAATTTTTGAGCACGATATTTTGTAAATATCGTCCAAATAGCCAAAGGTACGACTACAATACTTCCTAAAGGGAGCCAGACGTCATGAATGAGTAGACCATATACACACCAGGTGATTGAGGTAATGGCTGAGATTAATTGCGTTCCTAAACTAATACCAGATAAAGCTTCTACTTCTTTACGCTTTTTCCATGTGGTTTTAGCTTGGGGTATCCAAACCAATAAACTTAAGAGATTTGCGGCTGCACCTAAAAATAGAGTAACCATTTTTTCCTTTTCCTTTTTAATTAAATCCTTGGCCAATTTCATGGATATCACTCACGGTGATAGTCATCAATTGTTCATTGGATAAATCTTCTAAATGTGTAAACTGAGAAAGTCTAACATCACGTGCTTCAAGTAGTTTATTTACAAAAGTATTGATATAGCTGGCATTCCCAAAGTGAGGAAGAGTTTTTGCGATGGTAACTTTCTCATCTAATACCTTAAAGAGAAGCTCAAATGCATTCTCTGAAATAAGGGCATGTCTTTTTTGGATGACATAAAGGGCGATTGCTTGGAGCTCTTCCTTACTATAATCCTCAAAGTTTACCCATGTAGGAAAACGACGTGCTAATCCCGGATTGGTTTTATAAATCAACTCCTCTATCTCTTTTTTATAGCCCGCTAGGATAACAATGAGGTCTTCACAATGCTTTTCATCTGTCCAAGTCAAAAGTTCATCGATAATATCTTTATTATATTGATCGTCCGTAGTTAAACTATAAGCCTCATCAATAAATAAGACGCCACCCTTGGCCTTCTCACATGCCTCGATAAGGTTCTTACCAGATTCTCCAACAACTGTCCCTTTTAACTTCCCAGGCGTTGTCTCGTAAACCACATTACGTTTTATAGCTCCGATATCAAAGAGAATTTGTGCCATCTTATCAGCCACTGTGGTTTTACCTGTTCCCGGAGGTCCCGCAAAAATAAGGTTTCTATTTCCTCTAAGTGGTGCCGCCATCCCCCTTGAGATTTGTACACTCTTCATTCGCTCCGTAGCCGCAAGCCGATGTACTTTTTCCTTCGGCTCTTTCAATCCGATCATCCCTTGAAGTTCCTCTAGAGCTTTGGAATTTTGTTGCTGTTCTCTCTTTTGGACCTCAATAGTCTCCAGCAATGGACTTATAGAACGCTCTCCACTAATATGTGGTTTTTTCCCTATACTATATTGAGTTTCATCTACTACGTCCTCAAAAGTAATAGTCCCTTCGCCATCTATAATGCTTTTAAAGGGATAAATATTCATCTTTCCATGATGAATTTCAAGTTGACTGTCTGACTGGTATAAAAGAAAAGCGGACTGGCTCAATTCCTCAGGAAGAGAAGATGGAAGTGCAGACAGATTTTGAATTTGGAGTTTAGATTGTGCGCGTGTTACTCTTAGTGCAAAATTTTCGATAATCTTTATCTGCCCTTGGCCATACTTATTAATTAAACGCTTCTTGGCTTTTACCTCTTTTTCAGTAAGTGAGAGTGGCTTAAAAGTTAGAGAATTGATATGAAAGTGGCCAATAAACTCAAGGTTCCCAAAACTTGAGATATCTTGCATTTGTTCTGGACGTCCAGAAGCCACATCAATATGAGAAAGCTCACTTGTCTCAATCATCACCTGTTTGCCATATAATAAGCTGGGACTGGTTTTACCTCCGACAAGCGGCAATAGACCTATCTGGCTTTCTTGAACCGAAACATGTTCAAAAGTAGCTTCAAGTTGATGAAGGATACTTTCTCTACATTCCAGAGACCCCGAATAGGAAGAATCACTGATCAGTAATGGATTTCTGTCTCTAAACACAATTCCTGATTGGTATTGAATGGAACTCTTTTGAAATCTTAAGATTCCTTGGAATTTAGACAGGCGGATCGCATTTGCCTGTCCTGCAGTAAGCAGTTGGATATTAGAAAATTCAAGACTTGCTTTTCCTTGCACAAAAAAACCAACCGTACCAGGTGGGATACCAATCGTTATACTTTTTTCTGCAGCCGTAAAATAGAGGGTATGTGGGACCTCTATACCATGTTGTGCATTGAGTGTAAAATTCTTATGTAAAACGATTGTATCACCGGCAATAGATATTTCAATTGCCTCATAAATATTTCTTGCTCTTCTTTTTAGGGGGTTAATTGAGCCGACATGTATTTCACCCAAACTTTTTCTCCTTTTTCATTCTTTATCTTATTTATTCTAGCAAAGGCTGCGCTTTAACCCTTCTACTCCCGTAAGAATAACGATTCTTTGTAATATTATGCTTCAACATTTTCACTTGATTTTTGACTTTTAAAGCTAAATGGTCTATACTGATAGTGCAAAGATTACCGATTGAATAGTCAATCAAAAAAGCCCACAGTAGATTAATACTGTGGGCTTTGTGATACGTTTATAAAATGTGTTCAAAAGCGAGAAATTTATAAATATTGTAAATAACTTCTGCTTTTGTTATAATTGAAATAAGAAAAGGACTTGCGTCAACAAGTCCAATGTAGCCGTTTTAAGAACGGTAGCTAAATAATGTTCAAATAACTGTCACTACTCAGCTAAAGCGGACAGTTATTTTTTTACGTTCTTTACAATCTCAATAACGAGACCTATTAGCGTTAATAAGAAACTACCAAAGGTAATCATCAGTATTAAGCTATCTGATACGCTCAAAATTTAAGCCTTTCATGTTTTGTGAGATACTGCCACTAAAACCATGGCATCACCTCCAATCAAAGCTACCGTCCTTTTTACTTCTACAGAAGTAATTATATCACATTTCCATAGTATCTTGATTACACTTAAAACCTCATTTTTTAATAATAATAAAAAGAAGTCGATTTTATCAACTTCTTTTTGAAATAAATATTTGTAACGTTACTTCAAACGATATCTCCTATGAATATTAAAGTAGTCTGAAAAATTGATCACCTCATTTCAATCCTTCATTCTTTTAAAATAGCTTATCGGTTAAATCTCTTAGAAATTACCCTAGGAATTAGACTTTGAAAATATTCTTTCAAAATACCCATGACTAATATATCCATAAACAAGAGATAGAGAGAATCCAGAAACGGTTCTTTTCTGACAATTTTTAAATAGGCCGCAAAAAGAATAAATGCAGTGCTCATCGAAATTGCCATACACATTAACACAGACAATATAATAGTTGATACTTCTATTTTTCTATCCTCTCAAGACTCTTCAAGCCTCTTTCCAAGTTCTCTTTTGATTTTAATCTTTTTTCTGCTAAAGTAATCCTGTTATTTCTTCGAATAATCTTGGAATTTAGTTTTAGATAAAAACTTTTCCAATTGCACCACCCCCCTTTATCAGAAAAAGAGTTATAGGATGCGACAATTGCACTCCTTCGTCTATCCTTGTCATTTGGAAAATCGGCTGGACTAAGTTTATCATAAAAATTATATGTTTCCGTTACGATAAATTCTCGCTGCTTACTACTAAGATGGTGCCATTCTTTACCTAAATTAATTACCTGGTTACTTCTCTTAATATGTTTGTTCTTTTTTGAACTTTTCCTCTTCAAATCAGCTTTTCCTCCAAAAATTCTGTGACCTATTTTGAGCGTCAAACACGACATATAAGTTTAAAAATCAAACTACATAATGTTTTACTTTTTACTGTCATTTTTACTATTACTATTAATGTTAATAGCAACATAAAAGTGGTCTAATTATAAACCACCATCATATTGAGATTGTCTTAAGAACGAATCTACAACTTCCTCTTCAGACATTTTAAAATCCATTTCCTTTAGCTGTTCCTTATCAACTGCTTGTGATAAGCCTTCTGAATTAAAATTTTTTCCAAGTGCCTGTAAATTTTCTGTATCAGACATTACTTAATTTCCTTCTTTTTATTTTTTGTCATTGAATCCTTCAATATCTTTCTCAAGAAGACTTCGAATATATTTACTAAAATCACCCATATTTTCGCCTCTTCTTGTTAAATTAAATCCTAATTCAATCGAGCGTTGTCGAACTTTTTCTCTTTGTCTCGGGCTCATAGAAACAACATAATTTTTTGATGAATCTAAATCATTTTTAATACCTGGTGCGGACGCTGGTTGAGTTGAAACTGTTGATGTACTAAAAAATGCTTGTGCAGGGTTTAACTGAGAATCAGGTGTTTTTGAAAAATCTTTTTTTGTCATGTTATGCTTCCTCTAAAAATTCTTTGACGAATGCCATATAATCTATAGCCGCAGTAGCTTTAGGTGCGTAGTCGTAAATACTCATACAACTTGCTTGAGCTTCTTCTATCGCCACTGTATGTCTAATACGTGTTTTAAAAACTTTTGTATCCATTTCTTTTGCGATTTCCTCAATACGAGAAATAAAACCACGGGCTAAAACCGTTTCACGTACATCACCAATGAGGATACCTTTAACCTTCAGGTTTGGATTGGTATAATCGTGGACTGCCATTAAAGTTTGTTGCAGTGAGAGTAATCCATCTAAACAATATTTATCCGGCTTTGCTGGAATCAGCAACTCATCAGAAGCTGTCAGAGCGTTAATTACCACCATAGATACAGCAGGAGGTAGATCAATGATAATATGATCATATTCTGTTTCAAGTTGCTTTAGTGCTTCACGAAGCTTGTACTCTCTTCCTAAAACACTTTGGAGTTCAATATCTAATTGAGCAATCATCACTGATTCTGGTAATAGATCAATTGGACCAGCATGTACAATTACGTCGTTTATATTGACTCGTGTATCATTATTTGCCGTTAATACTCCGTAGAGGCTCATTAGACCATCCGGTGTCTCCGGTGAGACAGTTTTTGTTGTATTTCTTTGTTGGTCTCCACCGATTAAGAGAACCTTGCTTTTTGGTTGTACAATTTTAATCCCATACGCAAGACCAAGTGATGTTGTTGTTTTTATTCCTCCTCCTTTGGGAAGAAATACACTTGTAATTTTTGCTTTTTTTCTCTTCATTGTTTACTCCATTTCTTGTTCCTTTTTAGGTGCTGGTAGACAGCCTAAGAAAATAAATTTGCTTGCTTTTGTAAAGCCGTTTGAACGTGCAACACATGTCAGTAAAAATAATGTACACCAAACAATTGTAATTGGAATAGCGGCTGACATTTGGTGATGAAAGGCATCTAATTTCACTTTAGGTAACGCCTCATGCATAGCAGTATAGCGTAAGTAATCATCAACTGGTAAAAATATTTGTTGTAAAAAGTAGGTGTCATTAAGGTAAAATATATCAAATATTAATGAAGGTATGGCACCGAGCACTAAAATTAAAATCATTATTGCACGAAGAACCAATGCTACATCCGTCCAATTTTTATCTCTATACTCTTTTTTTCCGAAAATAAATGGGAGATAATTTAGAAGAATATCACGCTTAATGACAGAATATTTATCTAGACTTAAGATTTCATAAGAACATATCGGATAAATCCAATAGTGACGATCAAGGCCTCTCGTTTTTAATCTTTTAAAGACGGGAATAAACTTATCACTAATAATATATCGTGTTACTAACCAAGTTAAAGGTATTGCATATATCAAGGAACTAATCATCATTTCTAGATTTCCTATTGAAATATACCAAAGACGAAGTGCCCATAGAAAATTACCTTGTAATAGGTTTTGTATCATATATACGATAAAAAATATGCCAAGATATCTATAAAACATAAATCTTATATATTTACTAGTTGTAAAAGATTCTCCAGTTTTTTCTTTCAAAGTGTGATAGATTGACAGTTTTTTCATTGTTTTTTCCTTTTTTACTCTTAAAGTTATTGTTTATTCTATTATAGCACTTCATTACTCTTAATATTAATAGTAATGGTAACTTTTTTACAGGTTTACCTTGTAGAATAAGCAGATAGCATCTTCGTAACAAGACTTTGCTTTTTCCAGCTTGATTTCATTTGACTACCTCTGTACCAAGAACAACATAATCATCTGGTAAATGATTTGTATGGAAGTATTGTTCTAATACTTCGCTTATCTTTTCTGCAGTATCATCCGCTTTTTCATTGCTTGCATCCATAAGATATTTAAGAGCTGCTTTCCATTTATTTGTATTTTCAAATTGATTGAGAATCCATGTTACTCTTACTCTGATGGTGTCTGCTTCATCTTCTTCACGCAGCTTTAATATTTTTCCTTTAACAGGTTCCAGAGTAACTTCATCAGTACAAATAATTTCAACTGCTCTTAAATAACTCAATTTACTGTGATACCTCTTTAATTCTAAAATATCTCCGACTTGATAATCACGGTCATTCTTACGAACTTCAAACTCTTTTTCCTTAGATTCTTGTTGTTCAAAGTATTTACTTTCTTGCTTTAATACATGTGTTTTCACTCTTTGTCTATCTCCCCTAACTATAATAAATATATAATATAATCGGAAGTGGCTTTATAAGCTGTACTCCCTTGTAATCACTGCCTTTATAAGGCTTTTTTTATTTTGGTTAAAATGGGTTGTTTTTTCAGTTATTCCGCATAATAACTTTCCGTATTAGTAATAAGTTTTTCTTCATTCTTAATCTGGTCAATTATTCGTTGAGCTTCCTTTTTTGGATCACTCCCATGATAATATTTACTTCTTGATCTTCTGCGCTGCCATTCGCCATCTGTAAAAGTTTCTTCTACCTCAATTAAATATTGAACAAAAATAGAATTTTTACTCTCAATCGTCTTGATTGTTACTTTGAAACGACCAGAATATTTTTTCTCAAGTTTCTTTTTGGAAAGGTCAATAACATCCATATCATCCCTCAATCTCCACAAATAGTTTAGTTACTGGATTAAGATAGGCGCAAATTGCTTCATACTTGTGGATATCTTTAGCATACTCATTGAGCTCATTTGAATAACTCCAAAATGATTGCCTGTGATTTTGCATGAAAAATTGCCAATTAAAATTATTCAAGGTGCTACTTTTATCATCCAATTCCTCCGCAATATTCTTCGATATGCTGAGTTTGGGCTGGATCGTCTCTTTTTCAAATTTAGAGAATAACTCTTCAGCAGCTTTACCGTTTGGTGCTGTTACTGTAACTGTTTCACGACATTCCATATTTTGACAACGACATTGATAAACTCTATTTTCGTTGTATCTTAACTCTGCCATCTCATGACAAATCGGACATTTTATTACACTATTCATCTCTGTTCCCTTCATAACCAGTCTATTACTGGTCTTTTGTTTGACTCTCCACTGAATGCTTCACCCAAATATTCATAGAATTCTTCAACAGCAGTATTATATCTATCTCCATAAAACTGCTGAGTTTCTTTTGATTTATCATTACCACTCAACCATACGTTAGCATCCAGTGCTGTTTGTAAATATCTAAGAAGTGGTTCATGAGCAATCCACGATTTACCGATATCAATCGTTGTTTGAGTTTTACTCCCTAAACCTGATAATGGAAGAATTTTACCTGCCATATCATTTAGCTCATAAGCTCTTTTTTTTTCTGCCTTATTCATCAATATCCCCAATTTCTAAGAGTGCTTGCTTCAACACTTTTTTTACTGATATAACGTAATCAAATAAATAATCATTTTTGAATGCAGAGTATAAGTTTCGGTTATTTTGAATACTCCTTGTCGTACCATTCTTTAAATTCTGCCTCAGTGGCTTCCCCTTCCCAAGGACATTGAACTACAGTATTAAACCACCAGCCTTCATGCCATTGTTTTAGTGTCATTTCATAGTGAGAAGCATTTTCCATACCATCAAATTCAGGAACTCTGTGACAGCGTCGATCAATCCAATTTTCATATTCTAAATCACAATCCCACTCATTTATGGCTTCTTTATAGTTCTTAGCGAATACAACAGCTCCGCCATCATCATCTCTACCTTCAACTGATAAATAATATGCTTTCATTCATTGCCTCCATATTTGTTATTAATCCATTACCCAATAACAGATTCTGCAATTATTGTGTTTGATGTTGTATTATCTAATTCTCTTCCTTATATTTTTTTAATAGCTCTTCAGCGTGTTTCTGGTAGTCCTCACTGGTCACCAAGTCAATTGGCTCGCCTTCTTTCAATGCAAATGCCGCAAAGCTTATCGCAAAATCTAACACCTGTCTGTCAGAGTAGCATTTGATTTCTGAACATGAGAAATCTCCATAATAAATACTTGCTTCATCACGATTCCCAATGGTGAGTGTTTCTGGCTCTAAACTCCCCATTCGTGGAAGCCCAATAATATAAAGTGGTTCAATATTTTTTAATCCCATCCTTCAGTCCTCACAATCTCTGTAGTAAGTGTACAAGTTCTTCCATCTCGGCTTTCAATCCATGGGTCTTTTAACCACTCTAATTTCGCTTCTTCCAAGCTTTCGAAAACATCTTCACTATAAACCGCTTCTCTCCTTGGTTCAGCTGAGATATTTAATAAACAGCCTTGTCCATGTGTCCATCGATGTCCTTTAAATCTGTATTGTGCCATTTGTTTTCCTCCTAATTGACCAGTATTTCAATACATTGTTTTCTAGTATTCGTGTTGTATAACGATGCTAGTTATACCTACATCAAAGAATTCTATTCAATCAATTTTTTCTCGCTCCATTCCATAAGTTCTTGAAATTAAAGATTCCACTGAGCAACCTCGACTACCATATAAATCGCATAAGTCACCAATAAATAATACTCCTGTGCACTCATCCATTGGCTCAATTGCTTTTGCTAACATTGCTATTGGCTTAGGATCATGAACTTCATTTTTATCGTTAAATGCTGCATTATCTGGATTATAGGGAGAGTGATATTCTTCTCCTCGTTCTTTTACCCAGTCAATACCACGTTGCAACGCTGCTTGAATTTCTTCTTCTGTTTTCCCATTCATGGGAGTCGATAGATACCACTTCTTCATTTTTAATCCAATCTAACCGCTATTTTTCGATTTCCTCTGTCTCGTTTTATATTTGCTGGGTAAGACCAAAAGAGAATTGTCTCCGGCTTAACATTAAATCTCTCCGCAAGTTCTTCAATCGTTCTTTCATCTAGAAACTTTTCCCCTCTATATATTGCAAAAATCATCCATATCCTCAAAAAGATTCATCTGGCCAGAAGGCTCAAAGTTGAACCACAAGACTTCTGTAGCTGTCCTTTTCTTTTTAGTCGTAATTCCGACCTGTTGGTCAAAAGTCATTTTCCACCAATCCTTAAGCTCCGTATTATACAAATCAGATTCATACCCACTAAGAATAACCGGGCCTTTATGATTTTTAAGAGCGTCCAGTAATTCAACATGTTTTGTATAGTTCATTTCGTTTGCATAGTGCTTAGATTTCCTAGTTTCATGCAAGTAGGGAGGATCCGCATAAACTAAAGTATCTTTATCATTCATCTCTTTGAGTAACTCTACTGCATCTTTACGTTCAATCTGGGCATCTTTAAGCCTCTCTGCTGCTTGTTGGATACGCATGGGTAACTCGGACCACTCATACGTGTTGTAAGGGCCATTCCAGCTAATATTACGCTTAAATCCTACGTCTGCGTTGGTTTTTCCTCCTACCGCAAACCAGCAACGCACTAACATCCGTCTTGCATCTTCTAACTCATTGTCAGAAATTTCTTTTGACATTTCATATTCTTCACGGCTATAAAGTGTCATGTGAACTGCTCTTTGTAATTCTGCGGGCCTATCACGCATAACTTTCCAAAGATTAACTAGACGTCCATCTATATCATTTACTGTTTCAAGGGTATCCTTTGACTTATTAAAGAAAACCGCTAGACTTCCTGCAAATAATTCTAAATATGATTTATGCTCAGGCATCAGATCAATGATAATTTTTGCAGAACCCCATTTACTCCCGGGATAATTCAGTACACGTTTCATTTTGATTTACCTTTTTTTAATATTTTTCCTTTTGCTTTAATTTGTAAAAGTTCGTGACTCTGGTAGGAATCACTTATCATATAAACCGCGTTACTATCTTGTGCAGAGAAACTTTTTGCTAGAACTTTTCGTAAAATTGTCCCGTTATCTTTATGGAGCACTAACAAGAATACTGTTGCTCCTGGGAGCTGATCTCTTTGATAATCATAAATGTCAAAGTTAAACAGGTCCTTTAAATTTAACAGTCTTCGTAGAATTCTTCGTCCGTTTAAAATATTCTGGTTTTTCCTCATCTACTAAATACCTTAAATGTGATGTCCTCTTGGTAAAAAAGTAGTCAATTCTTCTGTTTGAAAACCGATAACAAGTTTATTATCATTCCATATAATTGGCTCACGTAATAAATTTGGATTTTTAACAATAAAATTTAAAGCTTCAGTAAATGAACAATTATTCATTGCAGCACGATAACCACTTTTTACACAATCATCAAATCCACCTTCTGACAGCTTTAAAATATCAATGACAGTTTCTTTATCAACATTAGTATTTTTCACTCTCTCAAAAGACAGATGGTGAGCACTCATCCAATCTACACATTTCTGTACTGTTTTTTCTTTATCTTCACCAAATACTTTAATCATGATTTTTTCTCCTCGTTATGATTACTATTACTATTACTATTAATAGTAATGTTATTATAACGCTTATTTTTTTATCAGGAACCATAAAATAGACACTTTTCATATTGTCCAAAGATTACTTAATCCCCTTGAAAATAAATTTATCTCCTTTGCAACGTCCACAAATTAAACGATGGAGTAAAAAGGGGGAGTCTTTTCTCTCAAGCCTTTTACACTCTTTGCATTGGTAAATATAAGGTGATTCGATAAATTCATGGTCCGCTGTATAGTATTTCTTTACTTGGCCAAAGTATCTCTCCGCCCTCTTCAACGCTTCTGAGAGATCACTAGTAACATAGGCACTTCTCATGCTGGTTGTAGTCTCTTTTGGCACCTTTAATAGATGTTGGCTCATTTCACTTCTTAAGTAGCTCCCATCTGGTAACAAAACAATATATCTTGGATTTTCAATAATATTTTTTCTAGCAGTATCAGCTTGCTTTATCCAAATTTCATTCATTCCAAATAAATTATCTATTTCTAACCCTAGATGTTCACATTTCAAACAGGTCATCTGTTTCTCGTCATCTCCGTAACGTATTCTTTTAATCTGGCCACACTCAGGGCAATAACCCCTAAAATAGAGAAACTCATCCCCTTCATGATGATATGTTCCTCCTGCATCAACACGACAAGACCATTCTTTAAACTCTTTATTGTGACCATGAGGCTTATTATCCATAAAGAGAAAATAATGTATTAATTCATGCCTCACTGTTTTTATAAATCGAGGAGATGCGAAATGTCTAGCATAGAGTTCCATTATGGGGGCGTTGTCTCTTGGAAATCTTACTTGACCAGCTGTTCCTGTATGTGCTTGGAAAGGAAAAAATTTTGCTTGATGTAAAAAGGGTCTATTAAAGTCTCTAAGAGCAATCTTTTTTACATATTCATCGACTAACTTATTGGCTTGTTCTTGTGTTAAAAACAGATTATCACTCATTTACATATTCCTCTGAAGTATTTTGTTCAGGTGTACGTTCTTCAAAGGTCTTGGCAATCAAACACGATCCATATCCCATCACTTTTGGAAAGGATACATCAATTGCCTCTTTATAGTTTTTAAATTGATCCATCATTTTATCTTCATTTATCTTTTTCTAGAAATTACCACTAAAACCTTAGAATTAAGAGCTAATCCATTTTTTTCACAGTCAGTATTACCCATACTCAGAAAATAAATTTGAATTTAAAGGGTACCTTTTCTTGAAAGTAAATATAACGCCTCAAAAGTTTCCAATTTTAGTTTTACAATTTTTCTTTTTCCCTTGACAAGTTCATATCTTGAGTTATAGCTCAATCCTGTTTCTTTCAAAACCTCAGGCTTTATATTAGAATTCAAAAATTCTTCAACTTTCTTCTTTGGAACGTCTAGGTTAGTAACCAAACCTAAAAATAAGGATTCTGCTTTTTTTAATTGTTGAAGAGACTTGAGCTCCCAATTTCTAAGATTAGTTACTTCCAAATCTGAAAGTTCGCTATGGTATTCCATTAATAAAAGTTTTAGCTCTTCGTTTGACTTGTTAATTATGTCATTTGTAAATTCAATATTAATTAGTGACTTAGATTTTAGATAGACTCTTTCAAAAGTTTCAAATTTACAATGGTCAAGTTCTTCATGACGTTTCAAAGTATGAATTGTTGTATAAGCTACTCCCGTTTCTTTAGCTATGACATAAGCTTTTTCTTTTAAAGAAATTCGAACAATATTTTTATACGCTGAAAAATCATTTTCAAAATTAAAATACTCTCTACTTAATTGAGCCATACCTTCAAAAAAGTTCCGATAGAGTTTATTAAGACCTTCTTTAATCGAAGGGTGTTCATTTACAAAAAGTACAGGGTTTTCTAGTAAAATCTTTTCTGTTCCAAAGTAGAATTCTTCTTTAGTTTGTAGACTCATTATTTTTTCTCATTTCTATTATTTTTTTTATTTTTGGGACTAAACTTTACCAATTGTTTTTCAAAGGTATTTATATTTGACCTGAATAATGTACGAGTATGTAAATTAAGGCCCTCACCTCTCTCAACTTCAGATAATTTCTCCATGCCCAGTAACTGACACATCTTTCTGCCCTTATTTGTAACACCAACCGCAAAGATATTGAATGAATCTTTCTCTATCAGAAAAATATCCCGTAAAATATCTACTGTTGCTTGATGAATTAGATTTAGAATGGCTTTATTGTTTTGATACTTCCTCTTAACAGCAATAACGTCAATGTAAACAGGACTTCCTTCTTTGAAGTGATCACACTTCTCCCAGAGGTCAACACTACTTAAGCCCACTTTGTGGTAGAAGTCTTTATAAAGTAATTGAGGTGCTGCAGCTTTCAAAATTCTTACTTGTATATATCCCACAGGTACACCATGCTTTTCACCTGGTGCCCTAGCCATAATAATTCTTGAATAGTATCCATAGTTTAGGAAATCACGCGCGTGGATATACTCCTCTTCTCTAAAATATTCCCAATTTTCCTCATCTGTTTGTCTTGCCACATCAAATAACAACTCTGCATAATCAATACATTCTGCCGGAGAAGCAATGGAGTAGGATGTTTGCGTTAATTCTTTGAGTCTCTGAGAAATAAAAGAGTCAAAATTTGATTTTATCCACCGGCCCTTTTCCTTTTTTCCCAATAATTTCACTGCATGAGACTCTGCAGAAAGCATTAAAGAAAAATCTGTTGCACCTAAACTAATGTTGATGCTACCATCCTCATAAACAAGCTGTTGGCCCCCATCTTCCATCTCTTTAGTGGCCTTGTCGAAAGCTTCGTTATATACTTCTTGAATATGCCCCAAGCTTGTAGCCTCATCTAGTCTTTTTTGATAATCCATAGATTAATTTTCTTCTTTCTTTATATAATTAAAGTCAATGAATGTCTAACTCAGTACTTAAATATATTTAAATATTTAATACTATTCCAGTACTCTGGTGAATCAACTAATTGATTAAACAAATGATGAAAGCCGCATTCTCTAGAATATTCTTTATTAATCACCTCTCTCAAGTCAGAATCTAGAGTCATGTCCCTTTTTAATTCATCAACTGTTTTTGGAACAATTAATGCAGGATCATGTGCTTCACTATCCCATTCCCCATTGATGATATCTTCAACATAACCTTGGTACATTTCAAAGCGACTGCTGTATTTATATTCCTCAGGCTTTATAACAACCCACTCCTCAAAAGAGGGAAACTTATGATTAGCTTTATAATAAAAATTTTTAAAAGCAGCCAAAAGTCCCTTAACAGTTCCGTCGAACTTAATGTAAAATTGATCACCAGAAGATATTTCCCAATCCAATAAAGCTTCTTCACCTTCTTCAACAAAAGTATTAGTCGAAAATTTAGGGTTGAGGATTTGAATTAATTCACTTCCATTCCTATTCCTTTTAAGATGATCGATGAGGACGTGACAGCCAGACTCAATTTCTACGCTTGATTTTTCCTCCCACTCTTGATTCTTTATCAACTCTAATTCATCATAAGAAATTTCTTTTCCTGTTTTTAAAACATATTTTACTTTTTTTGTTATTCCCATAATATTATTCTTTCTATGTTTGAGTAAACTTACCTACTCGTTTTGTCATTCATTTTTATTGTCGTTACCTGTTGTGCCCTATCTTTATCAAGAACTAAGACCTCAAATTCACCACGTCTCAAAAAGAGTGACAAAATGCTATTCTTTTTAATTTTATAAACGGTTATTTCATCAGTTTCTCTTTCCTTGGCAAATCGTAGGGCAACATCAAAGTCAAGCGTATAAGCAATCCAATCTGTTTCATCCTTGCGATGTACGCGATAAGCAAGAATTTTATTTGGTAGTTTCTTCAGCTCTCTCAGTTCATCAGGCTTCATTAAACTAATACTTTTGTTCGCGCGTGAATTACTAAAAAGTCGTTTCCAAGTTTGGAGCTCTGTGTAACCTGTATAACTCACCCAGAGCGTCGATAGAAGAAACCAATACGAATAGTCAGAAAGTTGTTCTGAAAGCTCCTCAAAGCGTAATATGGCCTCTGGAGTACCTTCATACTCTATTATGTTTTCAATAATCTTTGAATCTGTTTTTGAAATCTTGAATGCGGTTGAAATATTATTATTTTTGTTCACTATAAAATCTCCTTTTGGTTGGCCATACTAATTGCTTGTAAGAAAGTAAATTTTATAGCGAAGTTTGCTGTTATAACAGTACTAAACAAAAACAATACGCTATAGATAGTAATATCATTACTACAAGTTGCAATACCCCAAATAGCGGTATTTGTTAAGATGTAAAGCCTCCAATTTATTAGTTTATTTTTTCTCATCATTTTGTCCTTTTCTTTTAGTAATTTCCCCAGTAGTCTTCCCTATTTTCTTCTAAGTAATTTCCAAGATTATGTTTTGTCGTATATTGAAAATCACCAATATCATAGGTATTCTCCAAATCATTAAACTCAATTTCATGGGAAAATGAAAAATCTAAGATGTTTTCATCTCTATAATTCGCAATACAAAATTTTGACTGTGTTGGAGGATAACTGCATATATCCCTTTTTAGAAGATCAATTGCAAGTTCCATGTCGCTTTTTTCAAGGAAATTCCAACTCATATTTGGTTCTGATACTCGAAATTTTCTTACGCTATTATTCTGTATTAGATCTCCCAAAAAATTATCAAGGTCATCAATTATTATTAAGTTTGATTTGTTAGAACGTACAAGTTTTCGAACATTAATAAAGTATTCCAGAGGATCAATTGAAATATGGGAGTCTATAAGTTTAATTTTTTTATTCTTTTTAAACTCCGACCATTCAATATTATTTACTGGAAGAGTGTAAATAATAATTTTGTCATATTCGTTTAATGTTATTGCTTCCTCCACTATTAATTTTAAAAGTGTCGTTTTTCCAGTACCAGGATTTCCTAAAATTGATACATTACCTGGTTGAAGTAGTAAATTTTTTATTTTCATTTTATTAATCTATCTTCCTATTATCAGCATTGATAGTCTGAATTAATTACCATTCCAAGGCCCATCCATTGGAATATGGAAATTATTATTTTCTTGCGCTTTTTCTCTAAAAGTATCTTTTGCTTTTTCTATATTCCAGCGTTGAACACGCATTTTATAGTTATTGGCAATATACTCTGCTAAATGAGAGAAAGAGTTACAATGTTCTGAGCTATAGCTTATTGCATCAGACAACCATATGTTCACTTGTAGTGGACTAGGTAATGAAGCTAATGATTCTACAACTTCAAAGCGAATAATATTTCTAGATTGTTCTGGATCCATCATCTGTTTAGAAATAGAATCAATCATCTCTAAAGTTTCAGGAATTTCTTTTTTGGCGATTTCTTCAAAAGCAGAAATTCTTTTTTTATTATTCTTTTCTTCCTCCTCATCCCCATTTAATATAAAACCTTTATTAGTTAATTTATTACCTGTTGATTTTGTGCTGTTCAAATCATGCTGTTCAAAATCAACACCCAAAGGAATCCCACTGTTATCAGGGTGTTGATTTTCAACACCCTGATGTTTACTGGGTTTGTAGCTATCTTTATTTTCCTCTTTTTTAGCCTTTTTTCGATAAAAGGAGGGTGGTTTTCTATTAGATCCAGAACGATAAGCAACTTCCCAACCATCTTTAAAATATTGTTTATTTAATTCATTTATGTCCTGTTCTGAAAATGAGTTATGTGTAAACAAATAATCAAATTCTTGTTTTGGACCTGAACCTCTAGAGAAAGCAATAATAAAGTGATGATCCAGAAGCTCATTCCATATTCTTTCTACAGATGTTTTTTTATTTTTTTCAAAACAATTGTAAAGCTGTGTTTTATGAAAAACATAATCATCTGGCATACTTTCCATATAAGCAAGTAGGCCTCGTGCTTCTAAGCTCAAATCATTACGCTGTAAGAATTCACGACTAAGACTTTCATACCCCTTATTTTTTTTTCTGTATTTTTTTACTGACAAAATATCTCCCCTAATCTTAATTCCAATTTAGTTTGTTAACTTGAAAAGCTTTAACGTTATATTATATTTCCTTCTCTTTATTGCCATTAATATTAATATTAATGGCAATAGTAATGTTAAGAGTAACAAAGAGAAATTTAGATTTATTAAATCTAATAGTGAAGTAAGGGAGTCGAACCCTCAATTAATCAAAGTGACATTTAACTAACTCTTATCCTAAGAAATCTCTGGTGCTATTAATATTAATAGCAATAGTAATCGTAATCGTAGTAATTTACGGTGACAATTAAGTCCTCTAATACGGCGCGTGATTGATACTCTAATGTTTTATTCCTGTTATTACTATTATTGTTAATGTTAATAGTAATTTGGGTTAAATATTTTTTAACTATGTTCAATGATATAGTGCACCATAAATTAAACCAGCACCTTTGCCATTTATGTCAATAAAGGTATCCCATACAATAGCAACTTGTCTTTTTAATCTATTTTTTTGCTTAAGAAGCTTTAAACTTTTCTCCGTATCCTCTGATTGTTTTTTCCATATTGCCTCTTGAATGGCCGCATATCCATCAATTGTATTTCTATCATAACTATCGGAAAGAGAAGACTCTAGCTGTTGTATTTCCTTAGTACGTGATGGCGTTAATTTTGAGGCTTCATCAACTAACTTTTGCTGTGATATTGACATATTATTATCGTAAAATACTTTTGCGGCTATTTCTTGCCGTACCCAACCTCCGTCCTGCATTGAAACCTCAGGAGAAAAAGCGCCGTAGCAAATAAATGCTATATACGCGACTAATATGCTGAAAACAATTTTCCAGCCACGCGCCTTAAATTTTTTCGGGTGCTGTTTAATCCATTTTTTCATTTCCTGTTTATGCCTTCCTCTCTATTACTATTAATAGTAATGGTTGATTTTTGTCTCTTATATAACGTTATAGCTTAACTTCTTAATCAACCATGTATCATCTATATCTTTATAATCTTGATACGCACAATAAATATCCTGATTATCTAAGATTTGATTTTCTTTGAGAGAAGAATAATTATTCTTCTTATAAAATTTAAGACCACTAGGGTAATAAGAATCAGTACCAATAATCAACGTCAAAATTCCTTGACTAACACAAAGCTTTTCTAGCTCTTCAAGTAAGAATATTGCTATATTATATTGTTTCTCATATCGTTTAACTCGTTCATTATTAAATTGTATTTCTACTTCAGTACCCTGGTATCTTAGATCAACAGCAACGTGTTTTAAAATTGCTATTTCCCCATATCTCTTAACTCCCATGCATCCTAGAATTTCTTCTTTTTTAACTGATGAGTTCTTTGACTTTGAATCCGTCGCAATTAAAAACAAGGAACCCTCTGCTGGGTCATAACTTTCTTCAATGCTTAGCCAGTCACCTCGATAATGTACTGGGGTAGGTTTAAAAATATTAATTACTTTGGCATACATATCAAAAGTATCTTTTGATTGCTCATCAGTGCATGTTTTTACTTCAATCATAATTCCTTCTTTTCTACTTGAATCACTTATACCAATCTTCTAAAGTATTACTATTAACGTTAATAGTAATGGCAACATTAGTCTTTAAAACTTACTCACCTTATCTCTCATCTGAAAAATGTTGTTATCTTGAGCTAAGGCGCGTGAAAAAGTGATGAATTCTCCCAAATACCAACCATATAATCAGGAATGGCGACCAAATTGGAAGTAGAATGGTCATAAATAATAAAATAATGAATTCACTCGTTAGTGTCATTGGGATTGTGTCTGAAGCATACATAGATTTTTTCTCCTAAGTTTTCTATCTACTATTAATATTAATAGTAAAGTGATTTTTTTATTTCCGTACTTCCTCATTACAGATAAGTATTAAAATCATTTAAATTGTTTTTACTTTTATACTTTTTTCGTTGGAAGTGGGGAACATTCTCAACCGTTTTTAATTCTGGCCTATTGTAAAACACGCGCTTTGCTTCGATAATTTCATTATCCGTAATACAAATCACTTTTGCATTTTTTCCTAAAACAGTTGCCTTCATAACTTTATGTTCTCGATCCTTATAATCATCTTGAAGTTCACGATAATTTATAAGGAGGTTCTTGATTGACACTTCATCATAGAGTTCGGACTCCTTTATAATTCTAAAGACCTGAGATTTTGATAAATTCAAGTAACTCGCATACTGGCTTAATGAATAATCAGGAAATTTCTTCATCACCCATTTCACTCGTCTTGTATTGCTTGGAAGAGGTAAGTTTTCATTTTTTAAATATCTCTGAATTTGTTTCTGACCCATACCTGTCTTGTAAGACAAATATTTGTAACCATATTCTGGATGTCTCTTAATAACGTTCTTTAACCCTTCGATAACAAGAGAGTAGTATCCTGATACCCTATAAAGGTTGTATTTATTAATGAGTAAAAGAATATGAGTTTCTTTGCACCTCATTTGATGAGCAACCTCAGCTATGGAGATACCTGGGTGTTCAGAGACCAGATTATCTAACTTTTGTTGTATATGATTTTCCATGTTCCCTATTCTTCAATTTTTTATTGTCGCTACTATTAATATTAATAGCAATAGTAATAGTAAAATGTTTGGTCACTCTGACGCGTCATCACTCTTTGTAACCAGAGCAATTACTAACCGGCAGAGTAATAAATTTCCAATAGCTAGAAAGACAAAAATAATAAACTGAAATCGGGTTGGATGATAGGTTAAAATTCTTTTAATTAATTCTGCTAGATTAAACATTAGGCATTAATCTCCTTATTATTTCCATGCTTTTTCTCTTCCTTGATTTATTGCTATTAATATTAATAGCAATAGCAATAGTAATATTCTTATAAAGTATTAATCTTCTCTAAATGTGTAGTTTTTGCTTAAGTACATGTGTAATATTTGCACATATAGATGTGCTATTTTTACACTAGTGAATTCTAAATGTGTAGTTTTTACTTAAGTACATGTGTAATATTTACACATGTATCTGTGTTGCTTTTACACATATAGAGCTCATCAGCTATTATCAAAGAGGGTTAGCTGTTTTTCTGGGTAAGCTTTAGAGGAACAATCTGATACCTTTTCATGATATACACCATCTAAAATAAAAGTTGCATTAGGGAAGTAGGACAACCCTTTTAATATACTTTGCCAGACTTCTTAATCATCACCTCCCAATATAGGGGATCGCTCATTAAGCAGAGTGACATATCTTTCTACTGGAGTGTATATTGTTATAGGGAATGAAGTCATCCGTGCTTTATAAAGTTGTCTTAGTGTATGGAGTATCTTCAAGAGTTCTTGTTCGCTCTCTAATTCATCCATAAAACAAAAGGCTCCCTTCTTCGTTATTTTGTTTTCTCCCACAAGAGTAAAGTGCGGTAAAATACAGAGCCATTAAACTATGGCTTATACAGATAAGGTGAATCGAACATCTTTCTACTACACGTGGGTAGTCCTCTAACCAATGAGTTAACCTGTACATATTATCTTTCCTCTCTCACGCGCGTGACACAGGCCACAGAGAGTAAGAAAAGATATTTATTGAATCATATCTTGCATGGATTTATTCTTCACCTTTTTCGAAGGATTAGAAGCTTTTCCATGCGGATTTTTATTTTCTGAATGAGATTGAGAATCCTGATTTGAAGATACCTGATCCTTAGAATTGTTCCTATTCTCTACAGAACGATTTACGGACTGTGTCGATTGACTTGAACGATTGTTTGGTGAGGCGAACGGAAAGCTACTCATCATCTCTTGGAATCGAGTACCTAACTGTTTATACTCTTCAAGTTCATCTTGTAGTTTCACGCGTTTAACAGCTTCAGCATCAGCTTGCTTTTCTTTTTCTTCAAGCTTTCTTTGAAGGTCTTTAATTGTTTCTTTCTGGCTCTTAATAAGGATTTCTTTGTCTTTTATCTCCTTCTCAGCTTGGGTATTGATCGCATTCTTTATATTAACCATGGTTTGTTCATGGGCTTCAAACTCTTTACGTAAGGTTAGGGCACTTACACTAGACTGAGAGTCAACACTATTTTGTTTTACCTCAGAAAGCTCTTGTTCAATTTTTTGTTTGTCCGCACTCAATTGATTATAAGCTTCACTCCAATTAGATGCTGTTGACTGAGCTTCAACAATAAAGGCTTCGTGTTTAGCTTTAAGTTCCTCAAAAGCCAGTTGATAATCAATACCATTACTTTTACTTTGGGAAGTCTTTCCCTCGTCACCAGAGGTACCATTCCCTAAATGCGGTTCTTGTGCAACTGATGTGGCTGGTGCCTCAGGGACTTGTGGGAGAGAAGGTGTTGCGTCTACTTCGCTAACTTGAGTACTTGGAGTTGTGTCTTGCTCTGATGCCAATTCAACCTCATTTATTTCTCCAGGTACTGTCGCTTGTGTAGAAATAGAACCCATAAGCTCAGAGATATTTGGTACTTCACCGATAGATACATGAGAAACCTCTTCACTAATCTCAGTTTCTTGAACTTCAGGTAACGCAGATGGAGTTACAGGGCTTGAATTACTATTACTAGAATATTCAGCTTTTGCTTTAGGGAAAATGTCTAAAACTTCCTCAAAGGTATTCGCCTCCTCTGGGACTGTTATAATCTCTGAGGCAAGAGCGTAACTTTCTTTGTTATTAATATTAGAGATTGAAGAAACAATATCACTTTCATAGATTTCTTTTAGAATATTTTCCTTCCCAGAAGGGTCTTGTTTCTTAAGTTCTTTTTCTAGTTGCTTATCAGATAGGAATAAACAGAAAGCTTGATAGGGTTGTACTTCCGAATATTTTTCTTCATACTCTTCCATATATTCCATACAGCTTTCAAGAGAAGATATGCTCCCATCAAAGATGACTGGTAGGACTTTTTTACTTAATGCAGTACGAAGTGCATCTGTGCCACGAAGGAGTGTGAGTTTAAAGTCTTTGCCATATGCTTCCTTAAGCATGCTAAAGGTTGATTGTGATGTAGTACATACAAGCACTTGTGGTTTATTAAAAAATTTCATTGTATTTTCTTTCTAGAATTGATTACTGCTTTTATCTTCTTACATGAATAAGGAAACAGAAGGGGGAGGTTCTGGAGAGTCTGGGTTACTTGGAATATCTTCCTTCACTGAAGAAGTATCCAAACCTCTCAGTAACTTCCCTACTGTTTTGCTGTTTAAAGATAACGAGGGGTCTGCGCGTGAAGGGTACATAATATCTAATTGGGGTAAAGACTCTATATCACTGTATACGATATTTTCAAAAGCAAGTCGTCTTTCTTCCAAAGTCAATAGCTTTAAGTAATACTTGATATTATAGTAGTGCAGAGCTTTGGCATATTCTAGAACTAATGGGACATCCACTGCATTAGTCTTTTGTACCAGGGCGCGTGACAATAGTGACCAGCTCCATTCTGAAATATAATAAATATTGATATTTGGGTACAGTGTTAACCATTCAAGAAGAGATTTTCCGTCATACGTTTTTATATGGCTTACTGTTTCTAAAAAGTTTGTCATTTTCTGAACGGGAGCTCCTTTAAAGACAAATATAAGGTCAATAAACTCACCTTTAGGAACTTCCTCGAAATCGTCTATATAGCGTGGGAACTTTGAAACAAAATCAAAACGTTTTTCTGTCAAATTATCAAACTCTACAATCATAGAATGATTCGTCTTGCTGAAGATAAGGTCTGGCACATGATTTTTAAAAGTTCTATTGACGGGAAATTCTAATTGGTACCCTGTGAAGTATTCTAGTACCTCTAAGGCAAGCTTCCTTAAATACTGGTCATGTTCTTCGAAATGCTCTTCAAAGGTACTCTTGGGTCTTATATTCACTTCAAAATAGCCATTTAATTTTTTAGAATTAAAATTATATTTTGTTTTTTTGTCAGCATCATCTGTACTTAGTGTCAAAATATTCAGCTGCTCTGCCTTCTTAAGTAAAGAAGATGGAGGCTTTTTGGTTTTTCCCCCCGCATACGACCATATCTTCGTAAGGTCTCTGTAGGTCAAATCATAAAACATCGAAGCCGTGCCTAAGAATGACTTTTGTAATTGCGTAAATTTAGTCTGATATCCCATAAATTGTCTTAAACTCCTCTACATCATAAGTGCGGTCAAGTAAATCATCGACTATTTTCGGATTAGAATAGCCTTTAATATGTAGTCCGAAAGTGTACACCTCTATTCGTCCTTTTTTTGCAAAGTAGAGATTGTCTCCTCTTAGAATACGATTCAGAACTTCCGGTGTCTTTCTTTTGGAAATACTTCGCAAATAACAAATGAAAATCGGAATAAGCAAATGTCCTTCGTCGTAGTACTTGAAAGTTTCTGAAGTGAAAGTAAATGGATTATTTCTATACTTAGATACAAGCGATTTTAGATATTCATTATTTGATAAGAATGCGTCTGGGTTAAAGCCAAATCTCTGTATCGTCACAAAAAGTTCAAGCTCTTTTTCAGAAAAATTTAAAGCATCACATAAAATATCTTTTGAAATTCTTGGAAGCGTACCATAAAGTACAACTAGCCGGATACCGACTAAAAGTCGCTCAGCAATAAAGGTATCCGTAAAGTCAATCAATAGCTGACGCGGTAGAATATCAAAATTGATAAATCGATAGAGATCATCCACTACCCTTCTCCAAAAACTTAATTGACGCTGGTCTATAGGATAATGTCTGAGTGTTTTTAAAATAACTAGTAGTTCATGGTGGGTGTCTACATCAAAAGACAAATCCTTTGTATAGTAGGTCAGGCTTTCTCTTGAAATATCACTTAACATTTCAAAAGGAAGCTCATTGATTTTATCTTTTAAAGGCTCTGCCAATTCACGGGCAATCTCTAGTTGAAACCGCTGTTCAGCTAGGTAATAATTTCTTATTGTCTCTGGGCTCATAGATAACCGTTTCCCCTATAGTTTTGGAATAAATCCTTTACGTTTAAACTTTTCTATTAATTTATCTCCATCCTCTCGGTCAAAGAAAATTTCATGAGTGGACTCATAATCTGGGTACACAATGGGGACGATAAATCCACTTTTGATATATTTTCTTATAACCTTTGGCGAAGCAGAAGTATATCTAATAAATTCATCTAACGTTAAAGTTTTGTTTCCATTAACATGAGCTAAAAGCTCGCTTAGTGCCAGAATATTCATTGAAGTAGCACGCTTACTGATTTCCATAATCGCTTTATTTACGATTTTAATAATATCGTCGTCTGTATTACTCATTTATTACCTTTCTAAAATCTCTACTTAAATACAAAAAAAGTAGAAAAATAATATTTTTCTACTTTTTGTTTAAAGAATTATTTCAAGATATTTTGGCACATTTTGACACATTAGCCAAATTTAATTATATCTGAGGTGGGTAAATATAGCTATCCGAACAAAGTATCATATTATAGCATATAATATCATGAATCAATTCAAAATAAATTGTGAGGAAAAATATTTCCAAAGAAATGTTAGGAATTTCCTAAAATTGTAATAATCTCTTCAAAGATTTCCGTCTTTTCCTGATATTTTATATCTTAACGCTTTGCTTCTTATAGTTTCGGATCAGCCACCAGCCTAATACACTGAAGACAACTGGTCCAGCTATCATTGAGATAATATCCGAATACACACTTCCCAAAGGAATTTCAGCTGGCGCTTGGAGATAATTTATGACGGGTTCAATAATTGTAAAGAAGTCCGCCAGAATAATCATCAGTGCTGCAATCCAAGAGATGCCAATAGCAAAGGCTTGATTTTTCATAATCGTGAAAGGTTTCTCGATCGCCTGATTTTTCTTGAATTTGATATAAGCAAAGACGATAAAGACATAAGGAAGACTAGAAGCAATATTACTCATGTTAGTAATGACTAGGAAGAATTTATCTGCTGCTCCCTTATTGATGAGTGAAATTCCCATATTCAATAAAATCATTAGAGTCACAATGATGAATTGAGCTTTCATAGCATTTTTAGGCACACCATTTTCTATTTTTCCAAGTTTTCCTGGCCACACTTTTTCCGGTGTCCCCTCCATCAGTTGTTTAAGGGGAGAATAAATCAAAGTAAAGAGTGCACCTATAAGAGTGAGAAACATCGAGAGACCTACATAACGAGCAAAAACTGTTCCCCAAGTATGTACAGCACCAGATGATAGATTGAAGGATTCTGCCAGTTTTTCACCCAGCTGCTGCATCATAAAATAAGTAATATTACCTTGGTTGACTGAACCATCCATAATCCCCGGAATCCAGTCTTTATCAAAATTAATGAAAAAACCTGTACAAAGAATCATGAAAGAATAACCAATGCCAATAATGGCTGCCGAAAGTAAGATACCTTTAGGAAAGTTCTTTTTCGGTTCCACTGTTTCATCAACCAGTCCTCCCACGGATTCTACTCCGGCGTAGGCAAAAATAGCATATACTAAGAAAGCAATAAAAGTAACAAAACTTGTAGGTTGCAATGTTGGATTTGGTGTTGAAATCAAGGATTTTATCGTTAAGGGCGTTGCAGGCTGAAAACCACTTTTAGCTAAAATAATAAAGGCACCGATGATGAGAATAAAATTAAGGGAAACAACAGCAATACCTCCAACTGAGGCCACTTTTTTTATGGTTTCAAGCCCTCTAAGCGAAATGAACGTCACGAGAAACATGATAAGAATGGCCAAAAGTGACACAATAACTGTGCTTGGTAAGATCGTTGTGCCAAAAATCATGTTAGAAATAGGAACTAATATACGGTTTCCTACAGAGACAAACCAGATAACCCAGGACATATACCACATCAAAGTACCAATCATGGCAAAGGATGGCCCCACTGATTTTTCCATCCATGTATAAATACCACCTTTCTCAGCATTAAAAGCTGAACCAAATTCAGTGACCATTAAAGAAAATGGGATGAAAAAGACTAAGGCACTAATAATATACCAAATGATTGATCCGTAGCCCATTTGAAAAAAGGCGAGCGGAACATTCCCAAAGCCATACACCGATGTAAAAATCATCAGGGCTAAAGAAATTGCTGTTAATTTATTTTTTTTAAGTTGCGACATTTTCTTCCTCTTTATGTATTTCTTTGGATTTATTATACAGCTATATGTATATTTATGCAAGAATTTATTAATAAACTGCAGTAAGTATGAATGTAAATAAAATGCTTTTCTATTGTCCCTCCTTGAATCGGCATAAAAAAAATAGAGTAAAATACTCTATTTTTTTACTAGAAGGTAAATGCTGGATTAAAAGCCCCTCTATATGGCTCATGTTCAACATAGACCGCAATATCCTTACCAGCTGCATCTTTCCCCATACGTTTGTAAGTAAATTTTTGAGAATTTAGCTCGGTGATTTCTAATACTGCACCGTATTTATTTTGACCAATAGAAACATGACTTCTAATTTTATTTTTGAAAATCACATCAAAGTAACCAAAATCACCACGGGTATTGCCTGTATTGACATCGAAAAATTCATATTTGCTAGTTTGTGCATCAAATTTCGCAAGACTAATAAACATCTGGTTTTCTTTTGTCACGTCATTACCTTGCTCATCACGTACTACTGTACCATGCCATAAGGTACTACCAAGAATTTGACTGCCGGGCTTTGACTTCACAATTTTGCCTGTTTGAATATGCAATTTTTCACGACCATGTGTAAATTTAAGATTTTTCGCCTTATAGGGTACATGTTCGACATATACTTCGACAGATTGACCATTTTTATCGACACCCATTCGTTTGTAAGTAAATTTGTGGTGATTCAACTCTGTGATATCAACGACAGCTTGATAGTTTTGTGTCGCAGAGATGAGAACACGTTTTGTACCATCATTTGTTACGAAAAATGTTCCTTCATCACCTCTTGTTTTTCCAGTTGTCTTATCAAAAAATTCATAGTAACCTGTTTTGCTGTCATACTTGGCAAGGCCGATGAAGTTACTATTTTCTTTTGTTAAATCATTGCCCTGCGCATCATAAACTTTTGTGCCTTGCCAGTTTGTCTGTGACAATGTTTTTTCATATTGATTTCCTAATGAAGAATCGTTTTTATGTGAAGATGAATGTTGAGACACCTGATTGGCTTGGGTCGAGTGATCTGACACATAAGTATCTGCAAAGACACCAAGTGCTAAGACAGATGAGAACAATACTATTTTTTGAACTTTCATAAGATAATCTCCTTTTTTATTGTATAATTTATTATAGCAAGCAAATATAAACTCCAAATGGCTAAATTATGAACAAATTATAAACTTTTAGCATTTGGTTGAGAAAGAGCTATATGACAATAAAACATAGATTTATCACAACTTACATCAGTGCTATCGCAGTGACATTAGTTTCTGTGTTCTTAATTTTTTCTGTTGTATCTTACAGTACTTTGGGTAAGATTCCTTCTATAAAAAATATTTACAGTATGTTAACGACAAACCAGCCTCTCTCAGAGCAAGAAAAGCAAAGTTTTCTGACTTTGCAAACATTGGTAAAAAGTTCGCCAAATCTTCTTGAGCCTCCTTTAAAGGACGAAGCCAAAGATATTATTCAGAGCATCGAAAAGCAAAATATTAATATCGTCATTCGCAAAGGCAATAATGTCCTCTATCATTCCGAAGAGCTGAAAGCTTCTTCACTTCGGGTTCATATGCCTGAGTTCGACGAAAGCAATCTTAATCCGACAGGCACGATGGATAACAATGGACGTTTTTATAATTACATCAAGTACAGCTTTAGATATGAAGATGGGACTTTTGGTGATTTTCTAATTTTAAAAAGACAAACTAACTTATTTGAGTTCTTCATTCGTTGGGGCATCTGGATGATTCTGTTCATTCTCATTTTATCTGCTCTTATTTTCTGGTTTATCAGTAAGCGGCTTTCAAAAACCGTCATCAAACCCTTAGTTACTCTAGAAAAAAATGCCCGCTATCTGATCGAACAGGATAATATACTTACGGAAAATCCATTTACTGATGATTCAAAGGGTGCAAAAGAGGTTGAACAGCTAAAAGAAAGTTTGTACCAGATGTGGACGGATCTTCAAGCTGCACGTCTGGTTCAGAAAAAGTATGAAGAAAATCGCAAAGAACTGATTGCCAACATCTCGCATGATCTTAAAACACCGATAACTTCAATCCTTGGTTATGTCGAAGGTTTGCAGGAAAACATTGCCCAGACGCCAGAAAAACGAGCACTTTATTTGGCAACCATCCATGAAAAGAGCTTGGTACTCAATGAACTTATCGATGAACTCTTCCTTTACTCGAAGCTGGATATGGATAGTGTCAACTTAAGTTTTAGCAAAATCGACTTTACCTTCTATATTCAGAAGTTTGAATCCGAAATTGCAAGACACGAAAATGTCAATGTTATCCTTCAGCTCCCACAAGATGAACTTCCTGTGCTGTTGGATACAGCTTACTTTGACCGAGTTATGCAAAACCTCATCCAAAACAGTTTTAAATTTGCGCAAGCAGAGCAGCAGTTAGAGATTATACTCACTTTATTTAAAACCTCAAAAGGTGTCCAGTTTATATTTGAAGACAATGGCAGAGGAATTTCACCTGAGGACTTACCTTATATTTTCGATCGTTTATACCGATCTGATAAGTCGCGCACTTCTCAGATAAAGGGCAGTGGTTTAGGGCTGAGTATTGTCAAACAAATCGTAGGACAACATCGAGGGTCTGTTCATGCCGAAAGTACTTTAAATAAAGGCACACGTATTATAATAATTCTGCCTAAAGCATAAGGAGTAACAATGAAAGATAAAATTTTAATCATCGAAGACGATGTGAGTATCGCCAACTTACAAAAGGACTATTTGGAAATTAACGGAATGGATGCTGTGATTGAAACAGACGGAACAGCTGGTTTAATCACTGCTCTAAATCTAGATTTTGACTTAATTATCGTGGATATTATGCTTCCTGGGGTTGATGGATTTGAGATTTGTAAAGCAATTCGAAATAAAAAACAAACGCCTATCATGATTGTTTCCGCAAAAAAAGAAGATATTGATAAAATTCGCGGACTTGGCTTGGGTGCTAACGATTATATGATTAAACCATTCAGTCCCAATGAACTGGTGGCACGAGTCAAAGCTCATATCCAGAACTATAAACTTTTAAAACCTAAAGAAAACTCCGATATTCTTAAGATAGATGACCTTATCATCCACAAGGATTCACATAAGGTTTACGTATTAGACAAAGAAATCATCCTCACGAACAAGGAATTCCAACTGTTGCTCTTTTTAGCCGAACACCCAAATCGAGTATGGAGCAAGGAAAGCTTATTTGAACAAATCTGGGAGATGGATATTTATGATACAGATGTTGCTACTGTTGTTGTTCATATTAAAAGACTAAGAGAAAAATTCAAAAGCGTTCAGTCGCCAACACAGCCTATCGAAACTATTTGGGGCGTGGGCTATCGCTTTAATTTATAATAAAAAACGTTTCTGTCATAAGGACAGAAACGTTTTTTTATTATATTATTTATTTTCCAAGATAACGTTGTTCAAAAGCTTCAAGGCTTTCACCTTCTCGACGTTCAACAACTTTTTCAACAGTCCATAATTCATCATGGCTACGATCACGCATCGTATCCGAAGTATCTAGAGGACGTAAACTTGCTGCTGTACGTGCTTTGACAGCTTCATCTTCTGGGAAGAGATGAGGAGGTAAACTTAGGTCTTTCCCTGCTTCTTCTTTTGATTCGTCAATCCAGAAACCTGAAGTAATTAATGCCTCTTCATAACTGTCGACAGCACCATCACCTGACTCAGCCATATCAAGAGCGCCAATACCTGGTGTAAATGTAGCAATTTCAAACAGAACACCCGGAGCTACACGCACGTATTCGCTAGAGAAGTAGAAACGATCCACCAAGCCAGAATGTGGTAAACGAAAGGCTTGAATACGTTCAATCCAGTAATTTAAAGTTTCAGGATTTGTCGTTCCTAATGCTAAATGGTGAATTGTACCGTAGCCTTGATAAGCATAACGCTCATTTTCTTGCGCTTCTTCAATGATCAAAGCTGCACCATTGCCTCCATTGGCTACTTCAAAAAGATGCAAATTATTTTCTTGACCAGCATAACGGAAGCCAAAGACTGTTTCCAAAATAATCCGTAAATTGTAAGTGTCCGTAACTTTCACAAAGACTGGACCCATGCCAATGATTCCATGTTCAGGCGCTACATTTGAGAGAAGCCATGAACGATCCAGTGCAGCATCACCTGTGTTGTCTTGATCGGAAATCAATTGGTATTTTTGACCATCAAAATCTTCAAATTCGAGTGTTTTCTTGCCAAATTTGACATTAATTTCGCCATGTTTAACATGCGCTTTTTCAAAACGCTCTGTCCAGTAAGTAAGAGAAGCGTCACTTGGTACACGAAACGAAGCACGCTCAATATTGTTTGCCCCATGCATTCCTTTGGGAATATCTTTGAAGTCAAAGAAGGTCATATTTGGACTTTTCCCATCTTCCCCTGTGAAGTAAAGGTGATAAGTCTCATAATCATCTTGATTGACGGTTAATTTTGCCAAACGTAAGCCTAAGATATTTGTAAAAAAGTCATAATTCTTTTGTGCGCTTGATGTGATTGCTGTAACGTGGTGAACTCCACCAAGGATATTTTGTGTTTCAATTTCTGTGTTCATGGGATTTTCCTCTTTTTTTAGTTTTTTTATGATTTTCTCGATTGGAAAGACATGTTCATGTAAGCTTATCTTTTTCTTCATGCTGCTAACCATTTCTTTGCTGCTACAAGTTCATCATTGCTTAATTGGTGACCAAAACTGGTTTTAAATACTTCCAGCTCACATTCTGTCTTTTGCAAGTCAGAAGAGAGCTCTTCCAGATTTGCTCGACTTACGATAGGATCATTGTCCGCGTGAGTCAGAAAAATTTTACTTTCATCTGCAATTACGGGTTCTTCTATATCGGTAAGTTGCATGGCATGAAAGGCTAAAACTCTATCAAATTGCATTATGCCTTTCAGTTGCATATATAGTGCAACATTCGCACCATTAGAATAACCAATCACTGCAAGTCGCGTAAGATCCAGCTGATATTTTTGTCCTAAACGTGTCACTTCTGTAGCTAACCATTGGGATTCTTGGCTCAGCGATTCCAAGTCAAAATTTTCTTTCGTAAAACCAGGACCTTTGAGTTTAAAGTAGCGGTTTATCCCTTGCTCACTGACGCGTCCACGAATGGATAAGAGAGGGTGATTGGGAAATAAGTCTTCAGCCAATGGAATCAGCTGCTCTTCATCACCACCTGTGCTATGCAAAACCAGAACAGGTGCAAGGCTTTCATCGCCGGGTTTAAAAATATAGTTGGTCATTTCATTTCCTCTTTCTGATACAGATTAGACTTGCCTATTTTTGATACAGCCTCAACATCGTTTTATGTTTTTTTTAATTTTCATTTTTTGTCCCTTTTCGTTTACGTTTGTAAACTATATTTGTATTATATCGTTTACTTTTGTAAACGTCAAGTATTTAAGATTATTTTTTCAAAAATTTTTTAGTGACTAAAATCCTGCAACTTACTTTAATTGTCCTTGAATTTTTACTTTTTTTGTTCTTTATCAAGTTTTCACTTACGAAGACACGGTCATTTATGTTATGATATAGTGCACTTAAAAAGAATGGAGAAAAAAAGATGCCTAAAAATTTTAAAGAAGAACTTGTTTTTACCGGATTAATTGCTGGAATGATGGTTTTTGGAATGACCATGTATAATGTTTTTAAAGCCAGCGGTATAAGTATGGAAAGTTGGGGAAATGTAGCTACTGGTTTTCCACTCGCTCTACTTGTCGCTGTCATACTTGATCTTGCACTTGTTGGTCCGCTGGCGAAAAAAATTGTCTTTTCTCATATCGAAAAAAAGAACTTACAGCCTTCTCCTGCGCAACTTGGTATTTTTATTTCCTTGTTTATGATTCTAGGAATGGTTACCCTTATGTCTATTTTTGGGATTATCATGGAAGGGACACCAACAACAGATAGTCTTCTTCTCTTGTATGGTAAAACATGGGCATTAAACATCGTCGTTGCACTTCCTCTTCAATTACTTTTGGTCGGTCCAAGTTCACGATTTATATTTGCGAAAATTTATCGTTAAATACCTGAAGAATACTAAAAAGTCCCTTTAAAAGATAAAGGGACTTTTTAGTCAAAAGAAAAAACTCTCCAAGTTGAAGAGTAAATTGAAATTATGAAATTATGTATTTAAATTGTATCAAAAAATTTACACTAGTGGTTAACATTTGTCTATAAATTTTTCTTTTTAAATAAAAAAAGCGGTCCATTATTTTTCGACCGCTTCATTTTGCATATTGTCATTCTTTTATTTCGTAGAGAGAACGACCAAGATGAAACCAAGTACAAGCCAAATACCAATAGTAATACCTGTAAAACGTTGCATCACAGCCTCAAAACCACGCGCTTTACGTCGTTCAAATAGCTCGCCTGAACCACCTGAAAAAGCATCAGCAGCACCATCTTGTTTAGAAGGTTGCATCAAAATTGAAATAACTAAAATTGCAGAAATAACCAACATAATGACGAGTAAAACGTCGTAAATTACTTTATCCATATATACTTTTCTTCCTTAATCAGAATTACACTAATAAGATTATAACACATTTGCTACTAGAATACGAACGATAAAAACAAAAAAGAACGGCAGTAATGCACGTTCTTTTTTGTTTAACCTTCTACATATTTGTAAGCTTCTTGAGCTGCTTGGGCTCCATCACCTACTGCAGTAGTAATTTGGCGGAAATCTTTTTGACGAACATCACCAACGGCAAAGATACCTGGAATGCTTGTCTTCATCGTAGCATCTGTGATAATCCAACCTTCTTCATCTGTAATACCTAAATCACGAGCAAATTCAGATACGGCATCCAAACCTACATAGATAAAGAGACCACCGAAGTTGGCTTCTGTAACTTCACCTGTCTTAACGTTTTTATAACGTACAGATTCAATTTTACGTTCATCACCTTTGATTTCTTCAAGAACAGAATCCCAGATAAATTTTATTTTATCGTTAGCAAAGGCGCGTTCTTGAATAATTTTTTGCGCACGTAATTCGTCGCGTCGATGCATAATTGTTACTGTTTTACCAAAGCGAGTTAAGAAAATGGCTTCTTCAACAGCGGAATCACCACCACCAACAACCAAGATATCTTGATCACGGAAGAATGCACCATCACAGACAGCACAGTAAGATACACCACGGGCACCGTATTCTTCTTCTCCAGGAACTCCTAACTTACGGTGATTTGCTCCTGTCGCAATGATGATTGATTTTGTTTCAAATACTTCTTCTTCAGTATTGATTGTTTTAGTTGCACCATTATCGACGATTGATGTGACAAAGCCATAAGCATTTTCAACACCAAGATCAGCTAAAGGCTCATACATTTTCATTGAAAGTTCAGGACCCATGATTTGACCATAGCCTGGGTAGTTTTCAATTTCTGCTGTATTATTCATTTGCCCGCCCGGAACACCTCGTTCCAAAAGCAAGGTTTTCATTTCACTTCTAGCGCTGTACATAGCTGCGGTCATGCCTGCAGGCCCTGCACCGATAACTACTACATCGTAAATTTTTTCTGTCATAATTCACCTCTTCAAGTATAGAACCATTATAAATTCTCTTTTGATTATTTGCCATTATTTTGATTTACAATCATCTGATTCTTAAAATAATCAGTATACCAACAACTGCAAAACTCAAAATCGGAATCGTCAAAATATCCACCAAAATAATGTCAAATAAACGATTGCGCCAGACATTTCGGGGTTTATGATGATTACGGAGCCAATAGATAAAACCGTACAAAAGACTGAGTAAACCTACAACTAAAAAAGAAATGAGTAAACCTTTAAGATAAAACTGTAAAACTAAATTAATCATTTGAACTTCCTATATCAATGGTTTTAACATGACGAGAGAGAAACTCACTCGTCCGCGGATTTTTAGGATGATGGAACACTTCCTCAGGGCTACCTTCTTCAATGATTTTACCCTTTTCAAGGAAGAGTACTTTTGTAGCAACATTATAGACAAAGTCCATCTCATGACTCACCAAAACCATTGTTTGTTTATTTTTAGCTGCATTGAGAATAGTGTCTTGTACCTCGCCAACAAGTTCCGGATCAAGCGCTGATGTCGGCTCATCAAGCAAGAGCAAAGTTGGCTGCATTGCCATCGCTCGTGCTATTCCTACACGCTGTTTTTGACCGCCGGATAAGAATTTTGGATAGTAATCCATACGATCTTCAAGACCGACTTTTCTTAAATTTTCCTCAGCAAGCTTCTGTGCTTCTGCTTTGGACATTTTCTTAACTTGAATTAAACCTTCCATCACATTTTGGAGGGCTGTACGACGTTCAAAGAGATTGAACTGCTGGAAGACCATTCCTGTTTTGCGACGAAGCTCAAGAATTTCTTGTTTACTGATATGTTCAAAGTCGACTTTAAAATTATCAATTTCTAACTGTCCACTGTCTGCTTCTTCCAGATAATTAATAGAGCGTAAAAATGTTGACTTACCGGCACCTGATGCACCAATAAGCGCAATGACATCACCTTCATTAATTTCCAGATTAAGATTATCAAGAACAACATTACCTGCAAAAGATTTACTTAAATTTGAAATTTTTATCATTTGTTGGTCACCCCATTATCAAAAGGATTGCGTCCAAGTGAGATTTTCCGCGCTGCTTTAGGCATTTTGATTTCCAGTTTGCTTTCAATCTTACGAATCAAGATTTCCAGAACGATACAGATTGGCCAGTAAATTAAGGCCAGAGCCAAATAGGTTTCAAAAAGACGGAAGGTTGAACCGCCAATTATTTGGGCTTGAGCGGTCATTTCGACTACACCAGCAACAAAAGCGAGTGAAGTTGATTTGAGTAAGCCAATCAAAGCATTGCCTAATGGCGCTGTTGCAACAGAAGCTGCTTCAGGTAAGGTTACACGCCAAAAAACTTGAAAATTTGTCATTCCTAGGGAGCGTGCTGCTTCGATTTGACCTTTATCTACTGATTGAATGGCTGAGCGAATTGTTTCTGAATTATAAGCACCTTCGTTAAGGGCAAAAGCCACAATCACAAAGAGCATAGCAGGAACCGAGTTAACTGTATAATTTGTTCCGTAATTCATATTGATTGCTTTAAGAATCAAGGGAATCCCTGTATAAGTTAAATAAAGTTGTACCAGAATTGGTGTCCCACGTGTAAAGGAAACAAACAAGGCACGTAACTGATCTAAAATAGGAATTTTATTTATTCTGACAAGTGCAAGGAGCAATCCCAAAATAAGACCAAAGAACATTGCGATAAGTGTCATCTGCAATGAAATAGGAATCATTTTAATGATTGGTACAAAGGCTGCTGTAAAGTCTTTCCAACTAAAAATTTTGGTGAAAAACATCGTCCAAAATTCGTCAAAACTATATTGCCCTTGCATGATTAAAAAGGGAAGCATAGGCAAAATAATCAACAGGAGCAAAACTCCCAAGCCTAAAATTATTTTTTTATTTTTATTCATTTTTATTCTCTTCATCAAAGAAAGCTGTCTGAACCCCTCACTCGTGCCACAAGCATTTGTGTGTGAGAGACTCAGGGACAGCTTTTACACTACTCCTACTATTATACAAGAAACTAAAAATTTTTTCTTGTCTGTGAAATATTTATTTAAACTTGCTTGCTTCAGGTACAAAATCTCCATCAAAGAATTTTTCTGAAAGTTTTTTCAAGGTACCATCTTTTTCAAGCTCCGCAAGTACTTTGTTGACTTTAGTTTGAAGTTCTTTGCCAGCATCATCTTTTGCAAAGAGGAAATACTCATAACCGTCATGTTCAGGATCACCTGTTGAAGTATCGATATCTTGAATTTTCAAGCTATCAAACCCTTGATCCTTAATACTTGATTGCAGAGAGATTTTATCATAAAGCATGAAATCAATCTTCCCAGATTCAATCTGGTTAAAGCGTGTATTGATAGATGTGCTATCTGAAGAGTAGCTGATATTTATTTTCTTATCTGGGTGCGCATTGTTCCAATCATTGATAATCTTTGTATAGTTAGAAGCTGGATTACCGATTGTACTTTTACCTGCAAGATCTTCTAGGGTTTTATAATCACCATCTTTCGTTAATACTGCATTATTCGATTTAGAAATTGGTGATGAAAAATTATATTTTTCTGCACGTTCTTTTGACCAACCAAAATCATTGGCTCCCATCTGATAACGTCCACTGTCCAAACCTGGAACAATCCCAGAAAAGTCAACCGCTTGATACGTTACTTTATATTCAGGTAACTTATCAAAGACAGCACGTGCAACCTCAATGTCATATCCTGTTAAATTTCCTTGATTATCAGAATAGGTAAAGGGTTTAGTTGCTCCATCTGTAGCTACAACAATCTCCGTTTGCTTGGTTTTTGATTCTTCTTTACTTGATGAACCACCATTACTGCAAGCAGCTAAAGCTCCTGCGGCGATAAGCGAAACGAGCGCGAGTGAAAGCTTCAGTGACTTTTTCATAGTAATGTTCTCCTTAATTTTTTGATATTTAAAGTTTATCACGCTCCCTATTGGTTTGTCATATTATTTGTTTATCGAGGGGTTAAGATTTTTTTATGCCGGCATTTTATTTATTTAATATCAGCAAACAAAAAAGTTATCCGCAAAAAAGGATAACTATTTCTCTTTATTTCCAGACCGGTTGCCATGTAATGCCAAATTTGTCAGTGATCCAGGCACATTTACGAATATCTCCTACAGCTTCCGGCCCCATCATCACGCTTCCTTGGTCTGCTAAAGCTGCAAAGATTTCATCAAATTCAGCCTCGGTCGCACAGTCCAGAAGAAGGGAATTTGACCAATTTGGTGTTGGTGCTGCATATTCTTTTTGCATATCAAGAAAGAAAAGTTCTGTCCCTTTTATTTCCAAACTTCCATATAAAACAAGTTCTTCTTTCAGCTCAGAAAAAGCTGGGTTTTCATGATAAAACTCCATCCGTATAATCTTTGTGTCTGGCAAAACTTGAGCATAAAAAGTCATCGCTTCCTTGGCCTTACCATTTAATGTAATAAAAGGGGTGAGTTTTGCTTTTACCATCGTTCTCCTTTGCTTAAAACAAACCAGTAATTTTCCCGGTTTCGTCAATATCCATATTTAAAGCCGCTGGTTTTTTAGGTAAGCCAGGCATAGTCATCACGTCACCTAACAAGGCCACGATGAATCCTGCTCCAATCTTTGGCACCAACTCACGCACGGTAACTTCAAAGCCTTCTGGTGCTGCCAGAAGTTTAGGATTATCAGAAAATGAATATTGTGTCTTCGCCATACAAACAGGCAACTTATCCCAACCATTCTCCTCAATTTCTGTTAATTGACGCGCTGCTTTTGCAGAAAAATTAACTTTCTTGCCACCATAAATTTGTGTCACAACTGTTGTAATCTTGCTCTCTACCGATGCTTCTAAATCATAAAGATAATGGAACTCTCTTGCTTCCTGCGTGAAAATACTTGTTAGTTTTTCGGCTAAATCAATTCCACCTGCGCCGCCCTTTTCAAAGACTTGTGTCAAACTCACAGCAACACCTTCTGCTTCAACAAGTCGTGTTAACTCAGCTATTTCCGCCTCAGTATCGCTGGCAAATTGATTAATGGCTACAACGATTGGCGCACCATAGCTCGCCATATTTTTAATATGGCGTTTCAGATTTGCAAAGCCTTGGGTAACGGCTGCAACATTTTCGCCAGTTAGTTCCGTTTTAGCTACACCACCATGCATTTTCAATGCACGAAGAGTAGCAACAATTACAATAGCATCAGGGGTTTTTCCCAGTTGACGTGTTTTGATATCAAGGAATTTTTCGCCACCTAAATCTGCTCCAAATCCAGCCTCTGTAATAGTTACATCTGCTAATTTTAAGGCTGTTTTTGTGGCTAAAACAGAGTTACAGCCGTGAGCAATATTGGCAAAAGGACCGCCATGTACTAATACGGGTGTCCCTTCAATAGTTTGGGCCAGATTTGGCTTAAGTGCATCTTTCAATAGGACTGTAATTGCACCTTCAATCTCTAAATCACCCACAGTGACCGGCTGACGATCATAAGTATAAGCCACAACAATACGTGAAAGACGTTCTTTCAAATCTGTCAATGAGGTAGCCAAACATAAAACAGCCATAATCTCACTGGCTACCGTGATATCAAAACCGTCCTCACGGGGCACACCATTAACTACACTGCCTAAGCCAGCAACAATATGACGAAGCTCGCGGTCATTCATATCTAAGACACGTTTCCAAACAACACGACGACTATCGATGTTTAGAGCATTTCCTTGGAAGATATGATTATCTAAAAGTGCTGCAATAGCATTATTCGCTGTTGTCATGGCATGAATATCGCCTGTGAAATGCAAGTTAATATCTTCCATCGGAAGAACCTGAGCATATCCTCCACCTGTTGCACCACCTTTTATCCCCATCACAGGGCCCAATGAAGGTTCACGTAGCGCCACCATTACCTTTTGGTTCAAGCGTGCAAAGGCATCTGCTAGTCCAACTGTCACCGTTGATTTTCCTTCACCAGCAGGAGTTGGGTTAATGGATGTAACCAAGACAAGTTTTCCCTCAGCATTATCCTCAAACTTTTTAAGGCTTTCGAGTGGTATTTTTGCTTTATATTTTCCGTAAAGTTCGATATCTTCAAAACTTAAACCAATTTTTTCAGCGACGTCTGTGATAGCTTCCATCTTGCATTCTTGTGCAATTTCGATATCTGTTTTCATCTTTTAAATAACTCCCTAATCTCCATAACTTTCTTATCATTTTAACAGAAACATTTGGAAATTTCCTTTGCAAATGCTAAATTTAATAATTTTACCCTTTGAATGTTCGGCTTTAACTTTTACTTTTTCCTAAACAATAAGTGTTTCAAGCCCTACACGCATCATATCAGTAAAGGTAGTTTGACGTTCTTCTGAACTTGTTGACTCTCCCGTCACTAGACTATCAGAGATGGTCATGATTCCTAATGTTTGGACATTATGCTTTGCACCCAAGTAATAAAGAGCTGCTGCTTCCATCTCTACTGCTTTTACGCCCAATTTACCTATAGCCAGCGTATCAATATCACTGTAGAATAAATCAGCCGAAAGAACATTTCCTACATGGGTTGGAATATTTAAGTTTTTCGCAATGTGATAGGCCTTATCTAACAAATCAAAATCAGCAATTTGCGGCAAATCAAACTGTGGCCAGTCATTTTTAATAATGCGTGAAGTTGTGGCAGCGCCTTGTGCCAAGACTAAATCTCGTACATGCACATCTTCATTTAGCGCACCTGCTGTGCCTACTCGGATTAATTTTTGCACGCCGTATTCGGTGATTAATTCATGTGCATAGATGGAGATTGATGGCATTCCCATGCCTGTTCCCATAACTGAGATACGGTGTCCTTTATAAGTCCCTGTATAGCCCAACATGCCTCGCACATTATTAAATTGTTGAGCATCCTCGAGAAAATTCTCAGCAATAAACTTGGCACGCAATGGATCGCCTGGCAAGAGGATTTTATCTGCAATTTGACCTTTTTTAGCTTCGATATGAACTGACATAGTTACTCCTTATGTTTAGGTTATTTTGGTGCCAGCTTTCTTCACTAAAAAAAGAAAACGCTAACACGTTTTCTCTTATTTTATCACATTTTCACTAAAACATTCTTAACAAGTGTTTTAAATGTTTCTTTCACACGTTCTGTTGTCTCAACAACTTCAGCGTGATTAAGTTCACTTTGCATTCCTGCAGCTAAGTTAGTAATGCATGAAATCCCTAGAACACGCATTCCTGAATGAACAGCCACAATAACTTCAGGAACAGTTGACATACCTACGGCTGAAGCTCCCATCGTGCGAGCCATATGAATTTCTGCTGGTGTTTCGTAAGTAGGTCCGGTGAAGCCCATGTAGACCCCTTCTTGAACTTTAGCTGACATTTCTGCTGCTGTTTCCTTAGCAAGCTCTTGATAGGCTTTGTCGTAGGCTTGTGACATATCTGGGAAACGTGGTCCGATTTCATCATCATTAGGGCCAATCAATGGGTTTGTTCCCATGAAGTTGATATGATCGTTGATGATCATCAAGTCGCCAGGTGCGAAGTCTTTATTTACTCCACCTGCAGCATTGGTAACAATAATTGATGGTGTACCAAGAGCTGAGAACACACGTACAGGATAAGTCACAACTTCCATTGTATTTCCTTCATAGAAGTGGAAACGCCCTTGCATAGCAATAACTTTCTTACCAGATAAATCACCATAAACGAGTTGTCCAGCATGACCAACAACTGTTGAAATAGGGAAGTGAGGGATTGTTTCATATTTGATAATAACAGGATTTTCAATTTCTCCTGCTAATTCTCCCAAACCTGATCCCAAGATAAGAGCGACATCAATAGCGCCAACACCTTGATCTTTGAGGTATTTTGTCGTTTCAGCTAACTTCATTTTCAATTCCATTTTTGTGTTCCTTTAATTTTTATTTTTTCCAGCGCTTCAAGCCCTTTATTTGCATCGGGTAAAGTGTCTTGAGGAGCCATTTTTTAATTCCTGATATTTCCAGTTGTTCCAAGGCTTTACTTCCTAAAGCAATTGTTTCTTCCAAAGTAATATTGGGTTGTGTCCAAGAGCCATTCTGGTAGCAATATCTACAATATTCGGTAGCTGCTTGGCCGTTTCTTTCCGTTCCAAAATCGACCGCTTGTGCTAAAGGCATACCGCAAGATTGACAAAAAACTTTTTTAGTCATGAATTAGACCAAGCTTCCAAGGAAGGACTCCCCGATTTCAGCCTTGTCAATATTAAAATTATCTGCAATAGTAGCAGAGATATCCGCGAAGTGGCCCAAAGGTAGAACTTTTGGTTCTTTCAATGAAGGTGAGAAGATAACAAGTGGAATATATTCCCGTGTATGGTCTGTACCTACATAGCTTGGATCATTCCCGTGATCAGCTGTAATCATTAACAAGTCATCTTCATGCATGGCTTCAAGAATTTCAGGCAAACGTCCGTCAAAGTCTTCGATCGCTTGTCCATAACCTTCTACATCACGACGGTGACCATATTTCGCATCAAAATCAACCAAGTTCGTAAAGCTAAAGCCTTCAACGAATTCTTCTTTACGCATTGCTTTGAGAAGACGATCGACACCATCCATATCGTTTTTATTATGTCCCATATCATATTTCACACCAACTGTGTTGAAAATATCAGAGATTTTACCTACTGAGTATGTATCTACGCCAGCATTATAAAGTTTTTCTAACACTGTTTCGTCAAATGGGCTCAAGGCATAATCACGACGGCCATCAGTACGTGTAAAGTTCCCTGGTGTACCCACATAAGGACGAGCAATTATACGACCAATCATAATACCAGAACCTTCCAGTGTGATTGAACGCACGTATTCGCAAATTTTGTACAATTCTTCACGAGAAATAATATCTTCGTGTGCCGCAATTTGTAACACAGGATCAGCTGAAGTATAAATAATCAACTCGCCTGTTTCCATTTGACGTGGTCCAAAATCATCGATAACAGCTGTTCCAGAATAAGGTTTGTTGGCTTCACGAATGACTTTACGGCCTGAAAACTCTTCAATTTTTTGAAGGAGATCTTCAGGATATCCTTCCGGATATGTTGGGAAAGGAGTTTGAATATTCAAGCCCATGATTTCCCAGTGCCCTGTCATTGTGTCTTTACCTTTAGAAACTTCTTGTAACTTGGTCACATAAGCTTTAGGCTGATCAGCAGCTGGAATAGTTTTTAGGGCTGTATCGCGTGGGATATTGCCCCAGCCCATTTCTTGAAGATGAGGAACATTTAGACCACGGATTTCTGAGATGTGACCAATTGTATCCGAATTCACATCATTTACTGCTTCGTGTGTTTCTACATCGTGGTTGAAAAACTTATCTGCATCTGGTGCAGCACCGATTCCAACGGAATCCATAACTACGAGGTGAACACGATTAAATTTCTTAGGCATATTATTTTCTCCTTACTTAGTGAACTTCTATATTATCATTATAAACTATTTAGTGATGAATAGGTTTCCAGAGCTAAACCTTCATGCAGAAAAACTTTTCTCGTTCGGAAGTTGCCCTTTGATGAGAAAAACGAAAACTGCTAAAGCCGCAATGGCTACACATGCAATCATGAGAAGAACTTCACTATAATGTCCTTTGACGGTTGCCGCAAAAACATGAAGATTTACACCATCAATAAAACGTGAAGAATAAGTAAACCCGATTGACATTGCAATATTGATGCAAAGATTGTAGAAACCAATTGCTGTTCCTTTATTTTCTTCTGGCATTTTTTCCAAACTTGTGTGCATAAGTGGTGCATACATCATGGCAAAAGCACATGAACTTAAAATAAGTAAGCCTGTGAAAAGGAAAACTGAGGCTCCCATGAACAATGCAGCAAGCACAATTGTCACCACAATAGTCACCATTGAAACAATAACGGCTTTAAATGAATTAAGTTTGGAAGCAATTGCTCCTGAAAGACTACCTACAATCGCAGCTGCTAAACATGCAGGAATAAACATCAAAGATACACTATCTAATTGCATTTGATACACATTTGTAAGCAAAAATGAAAATGTATTCAAGGTAAAGGCAGCTTGTGTCGAGTAGATCAAAAGTGCAGCAATCAAAGTAAAGACAAACAATTTGTTTTTGAAGAAGTCAATCGTAATAAAAGCATTTTTCTTTTTCGAAATATAAAGTAAGAAAACAATTGTTGCCAAAATAAAACCAATCAGAACAAGCCACGAGAAGTTGGTCAGGTAAACCATTGCAGTAACAGCAACAGCTGCAACAAGCATAATTCCCATCACATCAATATATTTTTTCTCACCAGATTCTTTGGGAAGATATTTTAAAAGGAAGGGGATAACCAATAAAGAAAGTAACGGCACAAGGAAAAGTGTTTGCCAAGCCAAATGCGTAGTGATAAATCCTCCAGTCAAAGTGCCAATAACTGTCGCAATTTGAAAACTAGACGTTGAAAAGCCATAATATTTTTTTTGCTTATCTGGTGCAACATAGCGGGCTACAAAAATAAGATAGAGGGTTTCAGTAGCACCCAATCCAGCTGCCTGAATGACACGCGCAAAAACAACCAACCAGTAATTATCATGAACCAGGTAACCCATAAAGGAACCTGCAGAAATCAAAAGAATACCAAAAATAAGTAATGAACGAATACTAATACTGTCAGAAAGGGATGCATAGACGACTGCTCCCATCCCTATAACTAATCCGGCCAAGGTCACTTGCCAAGCTACTGTACTCGCAGAAACATGGAAATATTCAACCAGTTTAGGGGAAATTATTTTAAAAGAATTATCAATGACCAAAGAAAAAATCATCAATAAAAGGATGACAGGAACAGCTTTGCCCACCTGTACTTCTTGTGTTGTATTTTGCTGACTTGTAGAGAGTTGTGCTTCCACAGTTAGTCCTCCGATATGATATATTTAAGCGCTTCATGAAAACGCTATCTTTAAAGAATATAATTATTATATCTTAAACATTTCTGAAAATGTATTCGCTTTCTCATGAAATATCTTGAAAAACTTTACAAAAAAAGACAAGTTACTAACTTGTCTTCTTTTATCTGATTGTACCTTTTGCGCGATAGATAGTAAACATATCCACCATAATACGACAAATGACTTCTAAAGGTAAAATACTTCCAGCATCTCCATAGAGTTCTTCTTTCTCTAATTTACTTTGATAAGCAAGTAGATAGTAGTCACTCATTTGGGCCAATTGGCTTCGGTAGTTACTTGTCAGAACTATTACTTTTGCACCCTTCTTCTTTGCTTTTTTAGCTGCAGAAACAATGATTTTCTCCTCACCTGTTGAAGAAACGATAAGCATCATATCTTCTGAAGTCAGTTTTTCAGCATACATTTCCATATCATCATAGTAACGACTGATTGCATTTTTCCCTAGCGTTTGAAACCGATGAATCATATCATCCGCTACAGCTTCACTTGCGCCACGCGCTACTGTCATGATCATCTTCGTTTCCACTAAAGCTTTCGAAATAGCTTCCAAGTCGGCAGGGTTAAGTAAACCAATCGTCCGTGAAACTTCAATCAAGTTCTTAAAAACATATTGATTAGCCTCATCAGACAAACCAACTATCTTATTTTCTTCCGCATTAGCTCCATTTTTATTTCTTTTGAGAGAATTTTTGAAATCGGCAAAGCCATCAAATCCTCTTTTTTTGAGAGTTCGCACAATTGTGGCTGTACTCACATGTGCTTCTTCAGCAATTTGAGTAATTGACATCAATTGAACTTTTGACTTGTTTTCTTCCAAAAATTCCCAAGTATACATTTCCGCATCTGATAATTTTTCCATAGTTACTCAATTATATCATATCCAAGAAGGAAGAAGATACAAAAAAGCGCTCTTCATGAGCGCAATTGTCTGGTGTTATTCTGCTAATGATTTTAATTTTGAATTTTTAAAGACATCAATAGTATAAATTTTATTGAGGACTTTACATAAACCAAATGCAAGGTTGAAATCGACAAAGCTATGAACAATTCCACCGAAGAAGACAAGCATAAGCAAGCTATTTAAGGCTTGAGGGTTAAGATCTGCAAAACCAATACGATAAAAGGCTAAAACAACCAAGGCCTCCAATCCTGCGTGGAAAACTCCCAAAATCAGGTTAAAAACTTGTAGTTTAACTTTTTTGTCAACTAAATCTGGATTCTTCTTCAAGAACCAAGCACCAGCAGTCATTACTACAATATGAGTTGCTGCTCGCATCCAGATAAGGGGAACTGGGACACTAATAAAGAAACCAAGTGTGGTCCCAACAGCTACAAGCGCTGCTAAATAAGGGCTAAAGAACATAGCGGCCATAACTGGCACGTGTGAAGCAAGAGTAAATGATGCGGGGCCAATTACGATTTTTGCCGGCATAATCATCGGAATTAAAATCCCTAAAGCCGTAAGAAGAGCACCAATCACCAAGTTCCTGATTCTTTTTCTACTATCAGAGTTCACTTTTATAATACCAACCTTTCTATGTTCACTATTTTACAATATTTCCCAGCGAATAAAATTACAATTTAGTTACATTTCCTGTTTTTTTACGTATATTAGGGAAGAGTTCAGTTTTCTATACACTTTAAAAGAAAAAAGTCTGAATAAATTCAGACTCTCTTGTTATTCTTTAAGGCCTAGGCGTTCTTTAATCTGCTTAACTTGCAGTTTTGTGAATTCCTCTGGGCTGTTCTTTTGTAGTTCCATCATTGCTTTTGCTTGCGCAGGATTTGCTTTCAGTGCTGCTTCTTGCTGAGCTTGCATCGCTGGTACTTCTTGTTGAAGTTTTTTAGCTTCATCTTGGGTCAAGACGAGCCACGTATCCTTAGGCACGTAAGCACGCGCGTGTTGAGAAACAAGCTTTCCTTCTTCTCCGCCAATACCGAAAAGGAACTTCATAAAGTTGTCTTTAAATTTCCATTTGACTGTTGTTGTAACAACTTTGGCTTCAGACTCAGACGTCAGCTTGTAGTCTGCCGTTTTTTTCAAAGTTTCAACCATATGTTTTTGATCCGGTTGGAAATGAACTTCAGGCTCCTTATCTTCTTTGTTTGTACGGTAGACTAAAGCATAATTATTAGTATCTTGACCGATTTCTGCTTTTAAAAGCATCCCAAAGGCAGCATTAGTATCTCCTGCTGTGTAAATTTTCTTCGTTTCAGTAGAAGTTACTTTCTCCATACCCCAGTTATCTTTAATGTGTATTGTCAAAGCCATAACTGATGCTGTGAGTAGGACTAATGATAAACCACCAACAAGACCACGCCAAAATATTTTATCAATGTGGATAAAGCCGTAGAAGGTTAAAAGTGTAAATAAAACAATAAGTATGATAATCATTATTTCTCACCTCCTACTTCTTTTTTGTTTTTAACAATATGCCCTTGAAGGAAAAATGAAAGCACGAGCCCAAGGATAGCAAAGGCTAACCCTATAGCGAAAGAGGCGTGATAGCCTTTAAGCATGGCATCTAACATATCTCCTGCAAAAGCAAGTGGGTTGGACTCTTTCAAGCTTGCTGCAGGTTGTGAATTGGTAATAATATTTTGCGTAACAGAGCTTAAGAGCGCCACAACAACAGCTGAAGCAACTTGACGTGCTGTACTATTTGCTGCAGTACCATGTGCTGATTGTTCGCGTGGTAAAGCGTTCATGGCTGATGCAGTTAAAGGCATCATTACCATCGCAATACCAAACATACGCAAACCATAGAGCACAGTAATAAAGTGTTCTGGTGTTGTTGTTGTCAAAAACATAAATGGAATTGTACCAATGGCCAAAATGGTAAAACCAACACGGGCCAAGCGTTTCGCACCTACTTTATCATAAGCAGCACCCGCAAGTGGACTCACAATCCCCATCATCAAGGCACCAGGTAAGAGTGTCAAACCTGAACTCAATGGTGAAAGACCGTGGACTTGTTGCATATACAAAGGCAACATCATCTCAACACCCATCATAGCCATCATTGAAAGTGCCATAACAACGGTTGTCAAAGCAAATTGTTTATTTTTAAATACGGAAACATTTAAGAATGGTGTTTCCATATGCAATTGACGACGGACAAAGAGAGCAATGATTGCTACCCCCGCAACGATAGGTAGGATAACCGTTTGAAGATCACCCCAGCCATCGCTAGCTACATTTGTAAAACCCCATAAAAAGAGCCCAAAACCAAGAACTGATTCGACTAATGACATAAAATCTAGCTTCATGTCACGATTAGGCACAATGTCACGCATAAAAATAAGCATCAATACCCAACAAATGGCAATAACAACCATTGGAATCAAGAAGATTGTACGCCATGATTGTTCCAGAGTGAATCCTAAAATGACATGATCTTTATCTAGAATCCATCCTGCATAAGTAGGGCCAATTGCTGGTGCAAGACCTATAACAAGTCCCATAGCACCCATAACAGCACCCATTTGTTTTGGTGAGAACATATTGACCATAACAACCTGCATCAAGGGCATCGAAATACCAACGGCAATAGCTTGCATGATACGAGCTCCTAAAAAGACGCTCCATGTCGAAGTCGGTGCCGAATAGGCGACAAACATTCCAGCCAATAAAATTGCATAAGAAATCAAATACAACCAGCGTGTTGGGAATTTTGTTGTTAAATAGGCCGATACAGGGATCATAATTCCGTTTGCCAACAAGAACCATGTTGTGGCTTGTTGCCCCGTAGCTAAAGAGATATTAAAATCATTCATCAATGTGGGCATTGCTGTACCCAATGAGGTTTGCATGAGCATCCCTCCAAAAGTAGCAATCAAAATAAGTGCAAGAACAATCCCTCGATTAAATGGTTTCCCATGAATATCGAGTGGCTGATCTTTTGTTAATTCTTCAGTCATACTTTTTCGTTTTCCTCCTCAAATATTTCCATTGCTAAATCAAAAAATAGTTGGACATTTTCGACAAAACTTTTGGTGCGTTCTTCGCCCATTCGTTCAAGGATTTTCACAATACGGCTCACTGCTTCTTTTCTTGATTGCTCCGCTTCTTCACGACCTTTAGCCGTGATAGCCACTAAAATTTTACGACGGTCCGTACGAGAAATTTCACGTGTAACAAGTCCTTTCTCCTCAAGATTATTGAGAATTGTTGCTACTCGCGCTGTACTCATATTGGTTTGCTTCGCAATGTCACTAGGTAAAATTGGTGAGCCAGTATTTTTATAGAGGCCAACCAAAACGAGTTTTTCACCATGCGCATACTTACTAAAACGGCTCATAACTTCAGTTTTACTGCGACTCTTCACACAAGATAAAAAAGTTTCTGCTGCTTGATTGTAATCCATATCTTCCATTCCTAACACTATTAATTATCTAACACTGTTAGTATTATATTCTCTTTATTATCAATTGTCAAAAATTTACTACGATAAAGAAAGCTTAATCCCTCAAGGTTATCCCTCTTTTTTATTTGGGAATATTAGTGAAAAAGTTTTCATATAAAAAGAGACCTCCTAATAGTGGTCTACTTTAATGGCCATTTTTTTCGATAATACTAGTACAGAGCAAGGAGATAAAAAATAGTTTTTGAAAATCTCCAACTCTTTTTATGGAATATATGTATTATAAGTCTTGTATCTTAAGGTAAACTGAATAAAAAAGGTTAAATTTTAGCTTTGCGATATGCAGTTTAGGCACAAAAAATCATAATCATTAAAAAAAACATTGTGAACTGGAGGAGACTTATTGATATTTTAAACATAGTTTTTTTAAACGTTGATTTTTATTGGTGTTTCCATAAAATAAGGATTTAATTTCTTCGGTTTTATGATAAAATATAAATATTGGAAAATTTTAATTTTACAGGAGTGAATAAGAAAAATGGGGATGCAACACATAGATAGCGGAATAAAAAGAATACTTTTCTTCTTATTATTTTTACTTTCGTTTTATTGGCTTTTTTGGTCTGTAAGGTATATTTTTTCGGATGTTCTTCCAAGTATAAGTCACACATTCTTTTTATCACTACTTGTTTTGGGAATTGTTTCGGGAATCATCTTTTATAAATCTCTAAAACCCTTGGTTATCAAGATCTTCAAACTCCTTTATACTTATCGTTATTTTGTTATCGGAATACTTTTCATAGGTCAGATTGTGATATCTGTATTTGCCCAATGCCTTCCCAACGGAGATGCTTCTATTCTATATAAGGTAGCAACCGCTCCACCAACACACAGTGGTTCATCCATTAGGTACTTCTCCTTATTTCCGAATAACTTTCTCATTTTTATCACCTTTAAAATCTTGAACGGCATTGTTACAGCCCCGCACCTTATTTTAACCGTGTCAATTTTAAATGCTCTACTTATTGATGGCGGTATTTTATTGCTGACTGGTCTGGCTGATCATCTGAAGGGGGAAAAATTAGCTCGAATTGTCTTTTTAGAAAGCCTATTTCTATTTGGGTTACAACCACATTTTTTATCTTTCTATAGCGATCCAGCTACCTTCTTCCTAATGGCTCTGCTGTGTTATTTAGTGATTATAAATTTAGATAAAGCTGGGATTTTTAGATGGTTTGCTATTGGCCTTCTTTTTAGTATTGCCTACAAAATTAGAGTACCCATTTTTATTTACCTTATCGCCTTAATCCTCCTGATTATCTATAGGATGATTTTCGACAAGAAACAAGTGAACCTTAAGCGCCTGTTCATTCGGAGCTTACTCCTTCTTTTAGGGATGCTCACAATGACTTTCGCTATTAATTTTTATGCGGAAAATCAAAAGTTTGTAGAATATGATGGAAAATACACTATGAGTCCCTGGTTTTTTGTAGACTTAGGCTTGACTGCTACAGGAGCAGATCATGCAGCAGTCAGTCAGGATGTTAAGTTTTTGGACGCTAAGGGTCAATTTAAACCAAGATCTGAACTGGAACCTCAACTTAAAGAGGATGTTAAAAAAAGGTTCTCGCGATTTAGTACTTTGGGTCTTATCAAACACCAAAGTACTAAATTTAAAATTTTTACACAAGATGGTAGTCTAGGTTGGACTGCAGAAAATGTTTTAAAAGAACAAAATATTGTTAAAACCAAATTTACAAACTCTAAATTTGGTCAAAAGATAAGATCAGTAATCTATGTTGGAAATCCTCACTATGGTAATTACTCCCTATACCTTCAAATCGCTTGGTCTATAATAATTTTGGGATTGGTTGCTTATTTTAAAAAATTTAGGCAGACCTCTAATTTTGAATTCTACCTGCAGATTGTATTATTTGGGGTTATTCTATACTTATCAATATTCGAAGCTGGTAGAAGTCGCTACTTAATACAATTCCTTCCAGCGATTATTATGTTATCATCAATTGGATACTTAAATTATTTTAACAATCGTCAAAACAAATAAAATCAAAAAAAAGCTCTCAGTTTTATAGCTGAGAGCTTTTTTAATTATTAAACGTCAATAGTAGAATATTGTGCATTGGCTTCGATAAATTCGCGACGTGGTTCCACACGATCGCCCATTAGCATATCAAAGATTTTGTCTGCTTCAGCGGCATCTTCTACAGATACACGCGCCATGAGGCGGGCATCTGGATCCATAGTTGTTTCCCAAAGTTGGTGGTCATCCATTTCTCCTAAACCTTTATAACGCTGTACTGTTGGTTTAGCACGACCTTGAGACCATTTTTCAAGTGCAAGCTTCAGCTCACGTTCTTGATTTTCCCCTGGTTGAATGTATTCTTTTGTTTCCGAACCGACTTTGATTCCGTAAATTGGTGGTTGAGCAATATAAACATAACCGGCCTCAACTACAGGACGCATATAGCGGTAAAAAAGAGTTAACAAGAGTGTACGAATGTGTGCCCCATCGACATCGGCATCGGTCATGATAACCAGTTTATGATACCGTGCTTTAGATAAATCATAGTCAGCACCAAAACCAGTTCCCATCGCTGTAAAGAGTGAACGGATTTCTTCATTTGCTAAAATCTTATCCATTGTCGCTTTTTCCACGTTCAAGATTTTACCACGGATGGGCAAAATAGCTTGAAATTCTCGATTACGGCCAGACTTAGCAGAACCACCAGCAGAATCCCCTTCGACGATGAAAAGTTCTGTTTGTTTAGGATCATTGGAAGAGCAGTCCGCAAGTTTACCAGGCAAGTTAGAAATCTCTAAACCGGATTTTTTACGCGTTACTTCACGTGCGCGTTTGGCCGCAATACGTGCCTTGCTTGCAAGAATCCCTTTCTCAACAATCTTCTTCGCAACTTGAGGATTCTCAAGCATAAAGGTTTGCAAAGCTTCTGAGAAAAGCTTATTGACGATACCAGTTACTTCACTATTCCCCAGTTTGGTTTTCGTTTGACCTTCAAATTGTGGATTAGGGTGTTTAACAGAAATGACAGCGGTCAAACCTTCACGAACATCGTCCCCAGTAAGGTTTTCTTCGTTATCTTTAAGAAGCTTTTGAGCCTTTGCATAATTGTTTATCGCACGCGTTAAAGCTGTACGGAAACCTTGTTCATGCGTACCACCTTCATGCGTATTGATATTATTTGCAAATGACATGATTGTTGAATGGTAAGTTCCTGTATATTGCATAGCAACTTCGACAGTGATTCCATCTAACTCACCCTCTGTATAGATTGGCGTATCAAAAATAACTTCCTTGTTTTCATTGATAAAGGAAACATAAGATTGAATCCCACCTTCATAGTGGAACATAGCATGATTGTCTTCTTGGCCTTCACGTTTATCGGTAATAGAAATACGCAAACCACGGTTCAAGAAAGCCAACTCACGGACACGTGTCACCAACTTATCATAGTCAAAAACTTGAGTTTCGGTGAAAATTGTTGGATCTGGTGTAAAGTGAACGACTGTCCCTCGTTTATCTGTTTCACCAATAATGGCCAAATCTTCGACGACAACACCACGATGGTATTCTTGATAGTATTTTTGACCATCTTTATGTACAGTAACGTCTAACTGTGTTGAGAGGGCATTAACAACGGATGACCCAACACCGTGTAAACCACCAGAAACTTTGTAGCCGCCACCGCCAAATTTACCACCAGCATGAAGGATAGTAAAGACCGTTTCGACCGCAGGGCGTCCTGTTTTTTCTTGAATGTCTACGGGAATACCACGTCCATCATCGACAACTGTAATTGAGTTATCAGGTTCAATAAACACTTCGATATGGCTGGCAAATCCCGCGAGCGCTTCATCGATCGAGTTATCAACAATCTCCCACACTAAGTGGTGCAATCCTTCCTTTGAAGTTGATCCGATATACATCCCAGGACGCATACGCACCGCTTCAAGTCCTTCTAAAACTTGAATTTGACTGGCATCATATTCTTCTGCCATTTTTTCAATTTGTTCTTTATTTTCTTCGTTCAAAATAATCTCATTTCTTTGAAAATACTTACTTATAATTATAGCACATTCTAGCTTTTTTTACTATATACTGCGAGCCATAAAACCTTTTACTCCATCTTAATAATTTCAGAAAAAAAGCAACTTTTCGCTGCTTTTTTGTTTAATATATTTCGTCTTTTTTCTTAATTCATCCGAACTTTCGGTGATTTTTTCCATGACCAAGGAAGATAAATAACAAGCCAAAACATCAATACAATAAAAATTAAACCTAAGATATAATAAGAACCGAACACATTATAGATGGGTTCAAGTGGACTTCCCGGAACTGGTGTCCTTAGGAAGAAAAAGTTTTGATTCCAAACTTGATTGAGGACTGCACAAATTGGCACAACAATCGCCAAAAAGGTAGCAGAGCGCCAGAGTTCACGCCATTGAGGAACAAAATCGCCTGCAATCAGACGCATTAAAACATACGAGATAAGTAAGCAATGAATCAAAAAGCTCTGCCATACAAAGACATTAACAAAATCATTGGTTACCCAGTTCGGTGTCACAAGTGCAAAAATTGCTCCAGGTAAAGTTAAGCTATACAAGAGCTCACGACTGGTTTTATTTGAACGCATTGCATCAAAAACAATAATGAATATGCCAAGTCCACACAGCTGCAAAGGCAAGTCTGCGTACAAAAATTGATGAGTCATCACTAAAATGATATCTCTAATGATTTCGAGCAACAAGGTAAACGAGGCAACGAGTAGACGTAACAGTTTACGTCTCTCGTCATTTGCGCGCAGATAAATACGAATCAAGCCAAAACTGAGCAGTGCTAGAACAGCAAGGGCAAAAAAGTGATTGGCACTAAAAAGGCCAAAGCCTGGCCCAACTGCTTTTTCATTCGATATAAGAAAAGTATTCATTGTGGTTCAGTTTACTCCATAATGTCTGATAATTTTTTGATGCTTCGCGTTGCTTGGGGATACTCCTGCAGGCTATCAAAGAAAATAGTCGCAATACCCGCTGCACGACCGGCTTCAATGTCCAAAGGACGGTCACCAATCATCACCGTCTTCTTGGGGTCTAAATTATATTTTTGTACTAAATATTTTATTGAATCTGGTGCTGGTTTACGTGGGAAACCATTATCAGCAGTAACAACTTCAGTAAAATACTGAGAAATATGGGCTGCCTCAAGAATGTCCAGTACTTGCTTATCTCTATGAGAAATCATAAAGTTTTTGCAGTTCTGGCTCACGATAGTATGCAAAAGATCAACAGCACCTTCAAACAAAATTGGCTTGTCCAAAGCTTCTGCTTCTAGTTTCCGATATGTTTCAAGAAACTGCGGTATATGACTCGCGTATTGGTCCACAGCATGTGCTGTAGAAACTTTGAGTGCTGCATAGACATCGTCATGCAAAACTACTCGTTCTTCCTTTTGCCAAAGTGCTGCAGCAAAAGCATGACTAGAATTTTCGTAATTATTAAGTAAAGTGCCACCTAAATCCCAGATATAGTTTTCGTAGTTCATTTGATAATTATATCACAGCCTAGGGCTGGCTTTCTGTTTTAAACTTATACTTCTTATTTTCTAAGTAAAGGCTGTGTGCTACATCTAAATGAACCGCCCAAGCTTCGGGATATTTTAAAATCAAGGTATTCTGGACGGATACCTCGTGCTTCAAGAGCTTCACCAATGTATTTAAATTCAGAATCTAGTATATATACCTCGTCATTTATTGGTAGACCATTTATTGCTAGCTTTGCAATATCTTCAAAAGGAACATTTATTCTATCCCAATTTTTAAGCTGTTCAGGTATACCCGTTAGAAAGGCTTCTTCACAGATAATCATTAGACCATCTCTAACTAGACTTAGAGCGCAATCAAGATGCAAAACATCATGATGAAGTTTAACCTCAATCACCTGATAGCCCCAATGTGCTAAATAAGCTTTAAGCCATAAATAGCCGTTATGATTGCTCGCTTTACCTGAATTTCCTACAAATACTGTTTTTCCTAAAACGAGGATATCGCCACCTTCTAAGAAAGGTCCCCTCTCATCCGTTTCTCCTTGTGAAGTATCTGCCATTGGAAGAGAAACGTAAAAAGCATCGCTAGAATAGGCTTGTTCAGTGAGTAAGTTTCTTACGGGTAAAACCTCGTTGCGGCGATGGAAAAAGCGCATAGACCCTTCAATCAAAGAGTCACCAATCGTAAAGAACGGGTCACGTACAAAAAAGTTTGCAGCACCATAGACTTTTCCTTGTTCTTTCTCATAATCCGTGAGAAGACGTGGTCGCAAAACTTCAATATCATATTTTTCTAACAAAGCTTGTAGATTAGTACGCTCTGCTTCCCATTTTCTTTGTCTTTCAGGAAATACTTCTGCATAATTTTTTCCACTGGTGTCTTTATTATTAAACATATCAAGAACATCATCTTCAAGGAAGGAGCCATCATCATTGGTATGTTCTTCGTGAGGTAAGATAAATTCCGATTGTGTTAAAACTACACGTCTCAGTGGTGCAAACTCACTTGTAACACCTATCTCATTTGCATTGCTCATTTTTATTTCCCTCCTTAAAAACTAAATTGTTAACTAATTCTTATATTATAACATTTTGTGATTTTAAAAAGTCCTCACATTGGTGAGGACTAAAGATGTTACAAAAAGAGTATTATTTGGAATAGTTATATTATACATTCGTCTTCTTAACCAAGACTAAAAAAGACTGCTTTTTTAATGAATTAATATCTTTTTTTCTAGATTTGTCTGAATTTTTATATATTTACTATAATATAATAGTAATTTTGACCTTAAACAAGGTTTAATTAAGTTTTAAATGTAATAATAATAGTTACAACACTGATAAATATAGGCTCCTTTTAAAGCAATTACAAAGATACGAAATTATTTATTCAAAGCTTTAAGGATATCCTAGAAATAACGAACTGTTAAGGAGAACTTATGACACTTTTAGGCGTAAAAATAGATAAATATTTTATGCGGGATTTACTGATACTACTGATCGGCGTAGGACTATATGTCCTATCTGTACAGCTTTTCGTCATCCCCAACCGACTAGCCAGTAATGGCGTTGCTGGATTTTCTGTATTGATGGACTTTGTCTTTGGTGTTAATCCAGCTTTAACTTTCTTCCTCGTTAATGTGCCACTCTTTACTTTTGGCCGTAAATACTTATCTTCGCGTGAGCTTCTTCTCAGTATTCCGGGTGCAGCCGCTATGAGTGTCTGGATGATAATTTATGAAGCAATCGGAATTACAGGGATTCAGTTTTCTAATATTGTCTTTGCTGGTATTTTCGACGGAATTCTCTCAGGAACAGCTGCTGGTTTAGTCATTATTTCTGAAGGAACCTTTGGTGGAACCCTACTTCTAGGACGAATTTTAGAAGAAAAATGGAGCTTCAAAGTAGACAAAGTTTTATTTGGTGGTGATGTCATTGTTTTGAGTCTTTCTCTTCTCACATACCTTACCTTACCCAATTTTGCTGTCACATTGTTGTCTTGTTACCTCTTCAGTAAGGTCACTTTGATTGTTGGCCGTGCTGACTATCGTCAAGAACTCTTGCAACGTCTTTCATTCATACGTCTACCTCAGTTTGGTACTCAAACGATTAAAGAGCGAAATAGAAAGTAAGAAAAAAAGTTTCCAAAAATGTGGAAACTTTTTTATTTGTGTTCAAAAGCGAAGCTACTGGCATATTTTTCTAGCATAACAAGTGTTGAACCTATCCACAAATTGAGACTTTTTTGTTATACTAGTGACATGACATATGATAAAAAGCGCCGCAAGGCGACTTCTAAAATCCGAAGTTTCTTTCGCATTATTTTGCAGCTTTTGATTTTTCTCTTTGTTGCAGCTAACCTCTTGAATTTTAGAGTGATACAAACCAGTGATAATCGTAATGACACTGAGCTTGCCAACCAAGTTGAAACAATTACAGAATATAACTTCATTCGTACTATAGCACCATATGCGCAAGAATCACAAGAAAAGTATAATGTTCTCGCTTCTCTGACTTTGGCTCAGGCTGCTTTAGAAAGTAACTTTGGCCAAAGCGGACTTGCCGCAAAATATTACAATCTTTTTGGTATCAAAGCTTACGGAAATGTCCCCACAGTAACTTTAGAAACCAAAGAATTTGAAAATGATAAATGGGTGACTGTAAAAGCGCAGTTTCGCGTTTACGATGGTTGGAAAGAATCTGTCGAAGGACATGCCTATCTCTTTACTAAGGGCACAACATGGAACCCTAAGCAATATGCGAGCGTTTTAGCTGCGAAAAACTATAAAGAAGCTGCTAAAGCGGTGCAAACTTCTGGTTATGCAACTGACCCAGCCTATACTGAAAAGCTCATTCAAATGATTGAGAGTTACGGTTTAGATCAATACGATAAGATTTAGTCTTTCTTTCTCAAAGACATAAAAAACGTAGAAATAAAAACTCTGTTTCTACGTTTTTTATTTTATTCAAACAGGAATCTACTCTCCTACTGCAAAATCATGCCCTTGCCTGAAGCATAATCAATTTGAATACCTGGCTGCACATTTGGAATGAAAACATTAAACTCTAAGCTTCCATCTTTCGACTTGGCTTCCATATGAGTCCCTGAGGGAACGAGATCATTCCCATCATACATAGGTTCTACACGATAACGGACTGTTTTGTTCTTATCGAGCGCTTTACGCACTAAACCTTCATAATAGTTTTGTCCTGTATTTTCCTCATTGCCATTACTTGCCTGATTGGCCCAAGCGGTTTGTGTACTGATATTTTGTGGATTTGCTTCAGAAGCATCAAAGCCTTTAATATTTCCAGCTAGCGCGTAGCCAATTGAATGTCCTCGGTTATAGAGTGTGCTGTATGAACCAGAAGGAATCATGAGTTGTTTCCAGCCTACAGGATTTATTTTCGCACTGTTGGACTTTCCATCTGCTCCCGTTGTTTCTGAACGGTTTTTGTACTGGCGGCTTGTCTTGTTGAGGAGTGCATTGGCAAGTTTGGGACGACCTAAAGCATCTTGTTTTGCCAGTTGAACATAAGGTGCACTGTTAACTTTAGCATCCAAGTCTGTTTTATTGTCATTGACAATAAAGGCACCAGTTCCATTATAAGTGACTGAATCTTTGAGGTTCTTTTTAATTGAAGGTGTCAAAACTGATTGTGCTAAAGATTGTGTCGGCACTTTGTCTTTGACACTGCCATAATCTACCTTGCTAAAATTCTTAAGTTGCTGGCTTTGCGTTGGCTGATTCAGTGATGGTGTTCCTGTGACTGTCGACAATATTTCGGGATTCGACTTTAGAAATCCTAAACCAAGAACGACAACTGTTCCTAGAATCCCTGCCCCTGCTTTCAAACCTGTTTGTTTTTTCTTTGCCATCTTCGCTCCTGATTTTATCTTATTACTCGTTCAATGTTTGTTTCTTCTTGTCTCAAAAACAACATAAAGAAAATAGACTTTCGTCTACTGCTACTTCCCTTTATTAGATTAGGGATTTCTAAAAAGTTTATCGTACTGTTCTTGCGTACGAATCATATTTAAATCTAAATGTCCACCATAGCTCGACAATTGTCCGCGGTCCGTGAACTGGTGCATGTCATAGTTCAAATCTGTTTTAGGAGATGTATCCCACATCCCGGTATTTCGACCATAATCAGCCATCCAAATTGAACTAAAATGGCTAGAGTCAATCTTATGGTCAGTCAAGAACCAATCTTGCGCGTAGATACCTATATTCTTGGCACCTAGGCTCTTAAGCTCCTCACGGAAAGCATCCACACCTTCGCTCATGTTATCCATGCTGACTTCTTCAATATCCAGCCAATAATACGTTGGTTTAAAAGGATGAGCCCGCTCATAAAAAAGACGTGCCTGTTCTTTCATCTCTTCAACATTTTTACCATTGACATAGGCATATACAGCAACAGGAACACCACGCTTTTGCAATTCGCTCATATGCGTTTTAAATTGACGATCTTCACCACTTTTATAAGCTGCTGCATTGTCCTTACTTGACTTTCCTGTCTGTACACGTACGACAGCACCAATGACTTCTTGACTCATTAAATTATAATCAATATCTTCTGGGCGTTGCCATGCGGAGATATCTACTACAAAACGGTTCAAATCAACATCATCATTGCTTAATGATTTATTTACAACCACCGTTTCTTCTTTTTCATGCGTCGCTGCCATTTCGGGAACCTGGTATCTTAGGTTACCAAAAGCAAAGACCAGAGCAGTAAAAATTCCAGCAACAATCATGGTTGCTAGAGGGGTAAGTTTTTTTCTCATATTACTATTTTCACTCTTCATTCACACTATTGTAACATAGATTAGAACAATATCTTTCAGATATGCATACTTAATCTAACAAAAAACGCTCAAAAACTTCATTTCCTAATTCAAATCCTTTTTCCGTCATCTGAATCCGTCCATCAGCTTCAAACAACATTTTTTGAAACGCCAATTCTTCAATAATTGTGCCATAAACTTCTTCAAGTGTTTGACCAAACTTTTTATGGAAACGTTCAATGGATACACCATTTTTTTTGCGTAAGCCTAAAAACATTTCCTCTTCAATCCTTTGTTTTCTTGTCAATATTTCTTCATTTACACGTTTATTTTCCTCGCGTAAATAATGATGAACAGGTCCATGATTTTTATAACGAATACCATCAAGATAACCTGAAGCTCCAGCTCCAATGCCATAGTATTCCGCATTGTCCCAATATGTCATATTGTGCTTACTTTCATAGCCGATTTTTCCAAAGTTTGAAACTTCATAATGCGAATAACCTTTAGAAGTCAGCATTTCAATAATATACTCATACATATCCGCATTGCGATCATCAGATGGTAAACGGAGGCGTCCACGACGTTGACGATTCATGAATACTGTATGATCTTCTAGTATCAGGCTATATAAGGCAACATGGGGAAGGTCCAATTCTAAGAATTTTTGAACATCCCGCTCAACCATTTCCATCGTTTGGTTCGGTAAGCCATAAATTAAATCTATTGTGATATTTTCAAATCCGGCAGCACGTAGTCTTTCGATTGAAGAGTAAACTTGTGCTTCAGTATGTGTTCTCCCAATTTTTTTCAAGAGTTTATCATCAAACGATTGTACACCAAGTGAGATGCGGTTCACAGGCGAATTCGCTAAAACAGCAAGGACTTCATCTGTTAAATCAGAAGGGTTTGCTTCCACTGTGAACTCTTCAAGTTCTTCTAAGTCAAGCGTTTTTGTCAGATGCGTGAGTAATTTTTCAAGCTGATCTGCAGGTAAAACACTCGGTGTCCCACCTCCAATATAAAGCGTTTTTAAACTACTAATATCATAACTATCATATTCTTTGAGCAACTCATCAATATAGGCTTCGACCGGTTGTCCCGTCATCAAAACTTTAGCAAAATCACAATAGTAACAAATATGTGAGCAAAAAGGGATATGTACATAAGCTGCTTTTGTTTCGTTCTTTTTCACTTTATTTCCTCTTCATTATTTGTTTCTATGATTTTTACAAATTTTCATTTTACGCTAGTTTTTATCGACTTATCTTTCACTTTTAAAATCACTGTCATTAAGATGTTTAATAGAAAAAGATAAACAGGGAAAGCAAGATGTGCAAAATCCCAAGTACTTGTAGCGGGAAGGGCAATTCCCGTGGTCACTATTCCCGCAGCAAAGGGCTTAATGCTTTCAGTTTCAGGAAATCTCCAAGCTTTAATCAAGGTAGGCAAAGCTGCTAAAGCATCACTCATGATGGCCAATAAAATCGCCAGATTAGAATTCTGTGTCAAATACCAGATGACTAAGGTGATCAGTGAAACTATTCCACAGGACAAGTCAAAAAAGGTTATTTTCCAAAAAGACTGCTTATTTATAAAGGAAGCGCCAAAAACAAGCAAGGGCGTAAAGCCAGCCATAAAAACAGGAATTTGACCAAGGCTAAACCCCGACGAAGAAAAGGTGGCAAAAAAAGCAATCATTGGCGCTAAAGCCCAGAGAAACCAAGTTACTTTATTGGGAATAACCCAGCCTTTGAGTGTGGCTCTAACGTAGCCCAAAGCAAAATATAAGGTAACAGCAGCACTCAAAATAAGTAAATATGCCATCTTGCCGCTCTCCTTTACTGGTAAAAACTCATATCTTACTATTGTAACAAAAAACGAGCGAAAATTTTATCATTTTAGACTATTTGAGTCAATTTGTTTTCTATTTATTGTGTTATAATTAATAACAAAAGTTCAATAAATTTAAATGGGAGAACACATGGAAAAAGAAGTTACCATTACTGATTATACCGGTTTAGGAGCTTTTGAAGTTAGCTTTGAAATGCTTAAACTGGCAGAAAAAAATAAAAAAGCCAATATCTTTTTGAATGCCGGTCGCGGCAATCCAAACTGGATTAATACAAAAGCACGTTTAGCCTTTAATCGCTTGATTGAATTTGGTATTAAAGACTCCCTTCGTACGATTGAAAAAGCTGATATGGCTGGATACACAACATTGAAAGGTATTGGGCAACGCTTTGAGGCTTTCTTAGAACCTGACGATGATGAGATTGATAAATTCTTGATTGATGTCATGGATTATATCGAAATTGATCTTAAACTAAATATTGACGATGTGATTAAGGAATTTATCGATGGTGCTATCGGAAATAATTATCCTGTTCCTAGCCGCTGTCTGAGAAATACCGAAATTGTCTTGAATCGTTTTATGGAAAAAATTCTGTATAATGGCGTTCACCTCGAAAATAAGACACAAATCTTCCCAACGGAAGGCGGTACAGCTGCGATTGTCTATATCTTCAACTCACTCAAGCGCAATAAATTAGTTGTGCCGGGTGATAAAATAGCTATTAACACACCTATCTTTACACCTTACTTGCAACTTCCTGGTTTAAGTGAATTCAATCTGGTTGAAACATTAATTACTTCTGATGAGAGCGACAATTGGAGCATTCCCGAAACAGAAATCGAAAAATTATCAGATCCTGAAATCAAGGCATTCTTCTTAGTTAATCCATCAAATCCAGGTTCTAAAGCTTTCAGTCAAGAAACACTTGACGCTTTAAAACGAGCTGTTGAAAAAAATCCGGATCTCATCATTATTACAGACGATGTCTATGGAACTTTCGTTCAAGATTTCCAATCTGTCTATAGTGTTGTTCCCTATAATACCATTCTCGTTTATTCTTTCTCAAAACTTTTTGGTGCAACAGGTTGGCGTTTAGGGCTTATTGCCATGCAGGAAGATAATGTCTTTGACCGTCTTATCTCTGAGCTTGATCCTGAGGATATTGAGAAACTCGACAAGCGCTATGATATTGTAACACATGACACTAAAGAGTTGCCATTTATCGAACGTATTGTTGCGGATTCACGTTCTGTTGGTCTCTATCACACAGCTGGCCTCTCTACACCGCAACAAATCATGGAAGTTCTTTTTGCCTTTACGCATTTGATTCATCGTAAAGAGGCAGATCCTTACTTTGAGGCTTGTGATGCTCTTATTGATGAACGTTATCAAGATTTGCTTAAAGCCATGAAATTAGAGCCAGACAACTCGAAAGAGAATGCTAAATATTATACGCTCGTAGATATTTACCAACTTGCCGAAATCCGTTTTGGTAAAAAATTCCGTATCTATTTGGAAGAAAACTTTGATTACTTAGAGTTCTTGCTCAATCTCGCCGACAAAAATGGCGTTGTTTTGATGGACGGGACAGGTTTTGGTGCTTCTAGCGGAACACTCCGCATCTCTCAAGCCAACTTACCTACAGAGGATTATTACTTGATTGGGAAGCAGATTATCAATCTCCTTAAGGAATATTACTCGGATTATTTGAAGAAGAGATGAGTGTAAATAATACTATATGAAATAAAAAAAGGAACCTTAAAGGTTCCCTTTTTTATTATGCATGTTAATCTTATTTGTAAATTTCAAGCAAGCCAAGGAATGAATCAGCTTCGAGTGAAGCTCCACCAACCAAAGCGCCGTCAATGTTTTCTTTAGACATAAGTTCAGCAACTGTTTCAGGTTTTACAGAACCACCGTATTGGATACGTACAGCATCTGAAACTTCTTTTCCGTAAAGTTTTTCAACTGTTGAACGAACAACACCACAAGTTTCGTCAGCGATTTCAGCAGTAGCAGTTTTACCTGTACCAATAGCCCAGATTGGTTCGTAAGCGATAACCATGTTTGCAACATCTTTACCGTCGATACCAGCAAGACCAGCTTCGATTTGAGCTGAAACCCATTCAGCTGTTTTACCAGCTTCAAAAGTTTCAAGTGTTTCACCACAGCAAAGGATTGGTGTTACACCAGCTGCGATAAGAGCTTTAGCTTTTTTGTTGATGTCTTCGTCTGTTTCGTGGAAGTACTCACGACGTTCGCTGTGACCGATTACTGAGTATTCGATTCCTTCTGCTGCAAGCATAGCTGGAGCGATTTCCCCAGTGAAGGCACCTGAATTTTCAAAGTAAACATTTTCTGCTGCAACTTTAAGTGGATTATTTCCACGTTCTTGTACCATTGATACAAGGTAAAGTGCAGGAGCTGCAATAGCAACTTCTACTTTGTCTTCTGATGGCAATTTACCGTCAATGTTAGCGATAAATTCTTTAACCTCTTTGAGGTTTTTATTCAATTTCCAGTTACCAGCGATAATAGGTTTACGTGACATTATTAATGTTCTCCTTAAAAATTGTTCTTATTAAGTATATCACAATCTGGCTCTTTCTGCTTGGATTAACGTTTCAACCTTTTACCCGCCAACTCGTGAACCAAGTAAAGGGTAACAGAAAAACCTAATCAAAATTAGGCTTTTTTTACTTTATATTGACGTGCTTTTTCTTCGTCATCTTTCATCTGAACAATCAAAGCTTCAATGCTGTCAAATTTAATCATTTCTCGAATCTTATCTAGCCATAGAACCGTTAAGTTTTCTCCATACAAGTCCAAATCTTTATCAAAAATATGGATTTCGACTGTTTTTTCTTTGCCATTAAAAGTTTCATTATAGCCGATTGAAGCAAAGCCACGTTGACGTTGGCCCTCCCAAAGAACATCTACCGTATAAACACCAGTTGATGGGAGATGAATAAAGTCTTTAATCGCTAGATTAGCAGTTGGATAGCCGATTGTTCGGCCACGTGCAAAACCATGCACCACAATTCCAGTTGTCTCATAAGGATAACCTAAAAGCTCGTTTGCTGCTTCAATATCTCCAGTTTTTACAAGTTCACGTATCCGAGTAGAGGAAATTTTTCCTTCATCATCTGCAACTTCTGGTATAACGACCACTTTATATTGATCATTGCTTTTGAGTTGTGTCATGTCTGAGCCTGTTTTATGATCAAAGCCTGTAATAACAATTTTCGGTAAGAATTTTTCCACTACATTTTTAGAGAATTCTTCTGCTGTTTGTTTAGCAAAACTTGAAGTAAAATCTTTAAAAATTAGATAGTCCACACCATTTTCTGCAAAAAGTGCTTCTCGTTTTTTATCACTTGTTAACTTAAGCAACATATCTGGTTCAAATTTTTGAAAAGTAAGTGTCGGTTTTTCTGGAAAAGTTAAGACGGCAATCTTCAAATTTAGAACAGCTGCGAGTTTTTTTGCCTCAGCAAACAAAGCTTGGTGACCACGATGTAAACCATCAAAATAGCCCAAGACAAGAACTGTCGGTTCAGTCCAATTTTCAATTTCGTCAAAATATAAAGTTTTCATTTTAATTTATTACCTTATTTGGTTTTAATATTCCTGGTTTTTCGGGATGTCTCATATAGACAGCAATCAATTGATCTTGATAAAAGAAAGCAAAACGTGTGGCTTCGCCAAGCTTAGCAAACTCAGCTTCTTCAAACTTTTTACCCACGCGTACTGCTGCTGCTTGTTCGTCTGTCACATCAAGGCGTGGCAAGTCAGAGACTGCGACTTCGTTTGGCTGTAATATTTCATCAAGTTTTTCAGCCTTAACTAAAGTCTCAATCTGCTCCAAAGTCAGTGCATCAGCAATATGCAAACCGTTAGCTGCAGTCCGCTGTAATTTAGACATATGCCCCGCATAGCCCAAAGCATCAGAGAGATCAACTGCCAAAGTACGAATATAAGTACCCTTGCTACAAGCTACACGAAACGTAAATCGTGCGCAGCCCTTTTCAAAAGTCACTGGACTTGTCCGCGTAAATGATTTGATGGTAACCTTTCGTATGGGACGCTCAACCATTTGCCCAGCCCGTGCATATTCGTAAAGGCGCTTGCCTTTCACTTTAACTGCTGAATACATAGGTGGGACCTGTTGAATCTCCCCGACAAAACGTGTCATTACCTCATCAATTTCTTCGTCTGAGAGGGTTGATGGCACAGGTGTAGTTTCAATGACTTCACCTTCAGCATCCTCTGTTTCTGTAGAGAAACCGATTGTCACTTCACCTTCGTATACTTTCCCCGCCTCTTCCATGTATTCCAGAAGGCGAGTGGCTTTACCAACAGCTACAGGGAGAACTCCTGTCACTTGTGGATCAAGCGTTCCTCCGTGGCCGATTTTTTTTGTTTTTAAAATTCCTCGAAGTTTAGCAACAACATCAAAAGATGTCCAGCCCGCTTCTTTATATACATTTAAAATTCCATTCATAGATACATAATTATAGCACTTTTTCAGACTTATTTCAGATAAAGGAGCGCTTCAATTTAAAATATTTACATAAAAATAACGTAGCATTTTCTGCTACGTTAAAATACAAGTGAACTTTGCCCGTTTTTACATTTCTCCAAGTTTAGAGTAAGGTTGCGCATGCAACATCCATCGTACGCCATATTTATCAGTAAAATCACCCATAGCGCCGCCCCAGAATTGTTCTTCAAAAGGCATATTTATTGTCACTTTTCCTGAATCAGATAAGTGTTTCCAAAATTCCTGCGCTTCTGCCATCGCCTCTTTATCTTCTGAATTAAGATCTAATAAGATCGATATTCCTGTATAACTTAAAGCTTCATGTTGAAAATTATCTGCTGCCATAATAGTCGTTCCTAAGATATCAAACTGACTGTGCATTGTCATTTCTGCTGCTTGTTCTTCAGATAAACCAAATTCTTTTGCCTGTTCAGCAGCAACAGGAACACGGCGGATATTTTTTGCACCAAGAACTTCTTCATAGTAAGCAAGTGCTTCTTTGGTATTATTAAGAGCAATATAAGGATGTATGTTAGCCATAAGCGCCTCTTTCTTTTTTATACTTGCTATTGTGATACCTTCATTTTATCATAAGGAAGCTCTTTCAACTATTGATTTGACATTTATTTCATTGTCCTTCATTTTCTAACTTTCTTTGCAAATGTTTATCATAGTTCCGAACTGAGGGCGTACAATATAATAGAGCTGCAGCTAATATGCCTCCAAAGCCTGCAATCACAAGCATGTTTTGAACACCTATGGATTCCGCTACTGGAGCTGCGAAGATTAGCCCCACTGGCCCGGCAATACTCATCAATGCAGAGACTATTCCCATAACCCGTCCTAAGTATTGGGCTTCAAATGATTGCTGCGTGATTGCCATATTCATTGTGGTATAAATCTGTCCCACAATTCCAGCAAAAACATTCAAAACAAGGAAAACCCAAAACCCGTTCATATTGCCAGGAAGAAAGCCTGAACCACCGATGCTCAAGCCAACGATAAGATAAGCCGCAATAATCCAGGGCATACGGTCCTTAGTTTTTCCAAAAATACCAACAGCAAAAGAGCCAATCAGCATCGCAGCAGCAAATAGAACTTCAACCCAACCCGCGTGGACAATTGTACCGCCAAAATATTTTGTGGTCACTAGAGGATAGAGACTCATTGCGGGCATAAAAAGTAACATAAAAAGGGCGCCAATGAGAGTCATTTTCCACATCGGTTTATTCTCACGGAGAATATTAAACCCTTCAAGTGCATCCTTAATAACAGAAATCTTTTCACCTTGTGAAGCGACTTCCGGAATTTTAACCAAAAGCAGCATTCCAGCACCAAGGATGAATCCAATCACATCAAGTAAAATAACCCAATGAATCGGCATAGTTGCTACCATAAAAGCTCCAATCCCAGGTGAAACAATAAATATCAAAGATTGAATAATACCGAACTGTCCGTTGACTCGAGTAATTTCGTCTTCTGGTACCATTGTGGGCATAATAGATTGGACTGTTGGCATCTGAGCGGTCTGTGCAACCGCACGAATACCAATAGTCACAAAGACCATCCAAAGTGGATAAACATCATTATTAATCCCGTAAATAAAAAGACCCAAGGCTATTACTGCCACCACAGCATCATATGAAATAAGTAAGAACTTCTTGTTGATACGGTCAATGAATGGCCCAACAAACGGGCTTAGAAGCGCCATTGGTAACATACCTACAAGTGTAGCAATTGCAAGGACAGATTCTTCACCTGTTTCAAGGGTCAAATACCAAATAATCGCATACTGGACAATCATTGAAGTCACGCCCGTTAGGAGCTGACCTATCAAAAACAAATAAAAATTTTTCCGCCAATTTGGCGGGACTGATGTGTTCATAGAGTTCCTTTTTCTATATTTTCTTTAAGGAGCCTAAAATTTTATCCGTAATCCAAACAGATATTCTTCTCCTTTTTAAATATTAGCATATCAAAAAAGGAAGAGTTCTCAAAGCAATTCAAACCTTAACCTTTAGTATTTTGCTGATTTTTAAGAAGCATCAAAAAGCGCCTGATAAATGTCAGACGCTCCTCTTTCTACAACAGCTCTTTATTACGGAAACAATAATCCGCATGGTCATTAATCACGCCTACAGCTTGAAGATAAGCATAGATGATTGTTGGTCCAACAAATTTCATTCCTCTTTTCTTCATGTCTTTAGACATAGCTTCAGCTAAAGCATTAGTAACAGGTACTTGGCTCTCATCAGTAATTTGATGTTGCAACACTTGACCTTCTGAGAAAGACCAAATATATTTATCCAAAGAACCGAATTCTTTCTGAAGTTCTAAAACTTTTTGAGCATTATTTACTGCAGCTGCTATCTTTAGCTTGTTGCGGATAATTCCCGCATTTTGGCGGAGTTCTTCTTCCTTTTCCTTACTATAGCTGGCTACTTTTTCAATCTCAAACTGATCATAAGCTTTATAGAAGCTTTCTTGTTTGTTTAAAATGGTTGACCAAGAGAGGCCTGCTTGATTCATATCTAAAACGAGTTTTGCAAAAAGCTCTTGATCGTCATGGACCGGAGTACCCCAATATGTATCATGATAATGAATCATCTTCTCCGAAGAAAGACACCACTTGCATCGCTTCTTATCCATTTACTACTCCTTTTTCTCAATTGGTGCCATTGCAGCCAAAAGACGTTTCATACCCACTTCAGGAAACTTAATTTTCAGCTCCATATTCTTACCGGTTCCAGTAACAGCTAACACAATACCTTCACCCCATTTGCGGTGGACGGCAGTATCTCCAATCGTCCAATCTTCTGTAGCTACATCTGCTTTTTCAATCACACGTGATGCTCCAGGATTGACTGCAGCTTTACGTTGATGAAGAGCATCTGTCATGGACATGCCAGTACCAAATCGTGTCGCACCTCCAGCCATTTTATAACTAGCATTGAAGCTTGAATTGGCCTTACGTGCAATCCCTCCATAGTCCAATAACTCATCATCAATCTCAGAGATGAAACGGCTCGGACGATTATAGCTGGTTTTACCGTAGAGCACACGTTGATTTGCATTGGTCATATAAAGAAATTCTTCGGCGCGCGTGATTCCCACATAGGCAAGACGACGTTCCTCTTCCAATTCATCAGGATCATCATTAACACGTGAAAGTGGAAAGATATTTTCTTCCATCCCAATAAGAAATACAACAGGAAATTCTAGACCCTTTGCAGCATGTAAGGTCATCATGGTAACCGCGTCACTCGCTTCTTCGTATTCATCCACCTCAGAAAGAAGACTCACTTCATTAAGGAAACGACTCAAGCGGTCCAAACCGGTTTCCTTGATTGGTTCTCCGGTCATTTCATCTAGTGGTACTTCTGACTTTTCATCAAAATTCTTTGTCACGGAGAGAAATTCTTCGATATTCTCAATCCGTGTCTGAGCTTCAAGATTTGCTTGCATTCGCAGGAACTTCATATAGCCCGTGCGGTCGAGCATTTCTTCGACAAGTTCCGTGATACTAGATGTTTCAATGAAGCTACGCAAGAAATCAAAAATTAGCCCAAGATTGTAGATTTCGCCAGCTGCTTTGCCTCGAATATCCGATAAAGTAATATCCAACGTTGATTCTGCTAAAGATTTACCTTGCATATCCGCAAAGTTTCTCAATTTTTCCAGAGCACTTGGACCAACACCACGTTTAGGCTCATTAACGATCCGCTCAAAACTCATATTATCTCGAGGATTGGCAATCACGTTAAGATAAGAGATCACATCACGAATTTCTTTACGTGAGTAGAACTTTGTCCCAGCGACCATACTATAAGGAATATTAGACTTCAAGAAGGCTTCTTCTATTGTACGTGACTGTGCATTTGTCCGGTAAAGGACTGCAAAATCAGAGTATTTCCGTCCAGCTTGCACTTGCTCATTGATTGTCGAAGCTGTAAAGATTGCTTCATCCCGCTCATCGTTGGCACGATAATAAAGAATATTCTCCCCATCATTATTTTGAGTCCATAATTTTTTAGGACGACGGTTCACATTGTTGTTTATCACATTATTGGCAGCTTGTAAGATTGTTTTTGTGGAACGATAATTTTCTTCAAGTAAAACAACTTTCGCATCGGGATAATCTTTTTCAAAGTCAAGAATATTCTGCATATCTGCACCACGCCAGCCATAGATCGATTGATCAGCATCACCAACGACACAAATATTTTTAAAACGTTGAGCCATTAACTTGACGAGCTGATATTGCGCATGGTTAGTATCTTGATATTCATCCACATGGATATATTGAAATTTACCTTGATAATAGGCTAAAACATCTGGATTTTTATCAAAAAGACGTAAGGTTTGCATGATTAAATCATCGAAATCCATCGACTCCGCTTTACGCAGTTCTGCCTGATAGATTTTATAAACACGGGCTGTCAGTAACTCATAAGGATTACGCGCATTGATTTGTCCTTCGTAAGCCTCGGGATCGAGAAGGTCATTTTTAGCGTTTGAAATCGTATTAAGGAGCGTTTTGGGTTCCCATTTTTTAGGATCCAAGTTAGCTTCTTTCAAAATACGCTTCATCAAGGTTTTTTGTTCCCCTGGATCAATAATCGTAAAGTTTCGGTTATAACCAATATGATCTGCATCGCGTCGGAGGATTCGAACACACATTGAGTGAAATGTTGCAATTAATGTATCTTGAGCTGCCGGGGTTAAATTAAGCGCACGTTCTCTCATCTCCCGTGCGGCTTTGTTGGTAAAGGTAATCGCCAAAATATTCCAAGGATTCACCATTTTTTCATCGATAAGATAAGCAATGCGGTGTGTCAAAACACGGGTCTTTCCGGAACCCGCGCCCGCCATAATCAAAAGTGGTCCTTCTGTAGTTTGTACTGCTTCTGCTTGTTTTTCATTCATTCCATTTAATAAAGGATTCATTTATTCTCTCAATTCCAGTCTAGTCTTGCTCTCCTATTATAACAAAAGAGGACCTATCCTGCACATCTGTTTTCCCTAAATTCTTTTTCATTAAATGTAATGATTCTCGCAATAAACAAAGCTGTAAATATGGTATTACACTTTATGGATTGGCTTGTAAAAGCAACGCACACATGATAGAATTATTCATAAAATGAAAGAAGGAAAAACATGACGCTGAACATCCAAAACCTCCGCTTCTCTTACCAAGCGCACAATGTCCTGAATTTATCCCCTGTATCTTTTGAACAAGGAAAAATTTATGGGATTGTGGGAAGAAATGGTGTCGGAAAAACAACATTTTTTAAAACGCTGACTAATATTATTACCAACTATTCCGGTAGCATCGAAATTGATGGGAAGAATATTAAAGAAAATCCTAAAGTACTGACTTCTGTCGGTATTGTTCTTGATGATATGGAACTTTATAAAAACTACTCAGGTTGGTTTAATCTTCGCTACTTTGGTGGGCTACGTGGAAATTTTGATGAAGAGAGAACCCGCATCTTAGCTAAAGAATTAAATATTTACGATAACCTGAACGAAAAAGTAAGCCGTTATTCTTTAGGAATGAATAAAAAGTTGATTCTTCTGATTTCCCTGATGAGCGATGCAAATATTCTCATTTTTGACGAGCCTTTCCGTGGCTTAGATAAAAAAACAGTCGAATGGTTTAAACATTACTTGCTTCATTTAAAGACAGAGGGACGAATGATTCTTATTTCAAGTCATGTTCAAGAAGACATTGAAACTCTAGCCGATGAAGTTTTAGTCCTAGAAAATGGTAATTTTGTTGAAAAATTTGATCTTCATAAGAAGAATCAGACCTATATTTACCGTGTACAAACAAATCAGCCTCAAGCGCTTCACACCTTCCTAACCGAGTTACAAGTCAAGTTTTCACAGCAATCCGAAAACTGGACTATTTTTGAAATGAATGAAGACAAGTATCGTGAATTCTTCAAGGAAGCTGTAGCTCAAGATATTGAGTTTTATCAGATTAAAAAAGAAAGCAAGTTCATTGAACTTGTGAAATAGGAGGAACTCAGTATGAATGCCAAAAATATTTTTAAAATGGAAATGTATAAAAACATAAAGGATAAAACTTACATGATTGTCCTTGCCGTATTCATTTCTTTAAGTTTACTGCTTAACTTTTCATGGTTAGCTGTCAGTTTGACAAACATTGATTTTCAAAACTTTCCCATCCTCCTCACCTTTCTTTCGATTACGACTGTCTTTGCCGTCATTGGGTTAGCTATCTTTTCCCTCTTATATCCTTTTCATCTGCTCAATATTGATTATAAAAACAAGGTCATGAGTTTGATGATTGCAAGTGGAGTCTCTCGGGTCAAATATTACTTTGTCAAGATTGGCACAACAATTTTGACTCAATTAATTGCTCTTTTTCTTGTCTTGGTTGTCCCCTTTGTCACCTTCTTTATCTTCAACCAAGAAACGGTCTTTTCTCTCTTTCGATCGCTTGACTTACTCGTTCATTCTGCCGATATTTTTACGGGACTTCTTTCTTATATTTTAGGACTCGTAGCTATGATGGTAACAATGGCTTTAGCCGTTATTATCACGCGCGGAAGAACATCAGGTTTATTTGTATACATTGCTTTTAATTTCACCTCTCGCATTCTTCAAACAGTCTTAATGAGTCTATTTTTCCTCTTCCTTGCACAAGTAGGAACTTCAGACTTTAGTTCTACCTTTGTAAGTAATAACAGTCTCTTCAGTATTGGTTACCATATTATAGAAATCTTAGTTTTCGGCCTCATTGGTATTTTCTATCTTCGCAAACAGGATTTATAAAAGTATCGAAAAAAACTTCCAGAGCATTTCTGGAAGTTTTTTTATTTTTATTAAAGTACTTGATTATAACTGCGGTCAAAAGCAGATTTCATCTCTTGTGTCGCAGCATCATAAGCAACTTTTTTCTCAAATGTACCATGTACAATAATTCGATTTACAGCTTCTGGATCAGCACAGGTTACCAAGGTAATCTCCGTTTTTCCTGGTGTATCATCGATTACCTCTGAATGTTCTGGAGAAACGACAGATATTTTGTTGATACGATATTGATAGATATTATTTTTGTCCGTGACGTAAATAACCATCCCCTCTTTCGCACGTTCAAGCGGGGTAAAGAGTAGGCTAACATCGCTGCTAAATCCAGTGACGTTATGGCTGGCTAAAGCATAATTTCCTTGCCCCATCACTTGGTCTTCCTTCATCGTACCCGCTCCAAAAGCAAGGTTCTCATTTGCTAAGCCTTTGAAAATTGGCAGATTAATGCCAACATCTGGAATTGCAATGCCCCCAATGACTGGCATGGGTTGACGGTTTAACTGGTTACGTACCACTTGTTCAAAACTAATCGACTCTACACTGTCAAAGTCAAAGTTGCCCTTTACTTCTTTGTTTTCTTTAATCGTTTCCCGCGTCACATTATTTATCTGATAATGCGCCGTATTTCTGCCGATTAACCAGTTTCGGATAGGTTTGTTAAAAACAAGGATTAAACCCACAAGAAAGAGAACCAAAATAAGCAAATTGACTAGCACGCGTTTCCAACTCTTACTTTTTTTCGCCATGTTGCCTCTTTCTATTTTAAGTCTTTAATTTGACCGAGCTTATAGTTTTCACTGGTTAAGTCAAATTTATCTTTTAAGCCATCCGTAATATAGACCTTGTTATCTTTATCCACAAATACAGCTTGAACATTTTTCAGGCTTTCGACATATTCATAACCTTTTTTGGTTCCCATAGCGTAAATCATAGTAGATAAACCATCACCATTTGTAGCATCATCACCAGAAATTAAAAGAGTGATGCTGGCAATATCATTGTCAAATGGGAAGCCCGTTTTAGGGTTAAGGATATGAGAGTAGCGATGCCCATCCACTTCTAAATAACGTTCATAAATACCAGAAGTATTTACATGTTGATCACTTGCTTTTAAAATTCCTAACTGCGATTTTTCTGGATCATTGGGGTCTTTTATAGCAATCGTCCACGCATCATTTGTTTGACGTGGAGAATGTCCAATCACGTAGATAGAACTTGATCCCAAATCGACAATACCAGTGGTTACGCCATTATTTTTAAGACTTTCAACCATCTTCATGGCTGTATATCCTTTAGCTATTGAACCTAAATCTAAGCGGGCACCTTTTTGACTTAAATAGACGGTACTGTCCTTTTCATTAAACTGGATAAATTGATAGTTAATTAGAGGTAAGACCTTGTCTATCTCATCTTGTGAAGGTTTCCGTGCATCAGGAAAGCCTATATTCCAGAGCTTGCTCAAAGGACCTATGGTAATATCATAGCCCATGTTCTTAGCAGAATAGTTATAGCCTAGCTTGATCAATTGATAAATTTCAGAATTTACTTTGACAGGTTTAATACCAGCATTGTCATTGATTTTATCGACAACTGACTTTGCTTGATCTACAGATACCCAATCGTTATATTTCTCAGCAATATTTAAAGCTTCTTCAACCGCTTTTTCCTTACCTTTATCGTAGACAGTGACTTGGATGTATGTTCCCATTGTTGTGGCATCTTTTTTGATTGGCTGCTCTAAAAGATCACGGGTCTCCTTATTTGAACTACAAGCTGCCAGTAAAAAGATACTGACAGCTGCAGTTAAGAATATAAATAATTTTTTCATTTTATTCTTCCGTATTTGAAGCTCTCTCTGCCTCGTTTATTTCTTCCTCTTCCTGTTCAGGTTCAACCAGAGCAAATGTCACAATTTGTGCATCATCATCCAAACGCATGATTTTCACTCCTTGCGCTGCACGACCCGTTTGTGAGATATTATCAACACTTGTACGAATCACAACACCTGTATCAGTAATGACCATAATATCTTCATCACCATTGATAGCAGTCAAACCGGCAAGTTTACCTGTGCGGTCAGTGATGTTCATGACTTTAATCCCTTTACCACCACGACCTTTAACAGGATATTCACTCGCAATCGTTCTCTTACCTAAACCTTTTTCAGAAATCACTAAGACTTCCTGTTCATCATGAACAATCGCTGTACCAACAACAAAGTCGCCTTCACGCAGGCTGACACCTTTAACACCCGTAGCAGAACGGCCCATATCACGTACTACAGCTTCCTCAAAGCGTACGGAGAAGCCATTATGCGTTCCGATAATGATGTTTTCTTTGCCTGATGTGAGTAGAACATTGATAAGCTCGTCACCTTCACGAAGATTTAGAGCTTTGAGACCGTTAGTTCGGATATTAGCAAATTGTTGGGTATTGGTACGTTTGACTAAGCCTTTACGTGTTGTAAAGAACAGATATCTTTCTTCGTCTGACTTCACAACATTAATAATTGTTTGAATCTTTTCACCTTCATCAAGTTTTAAAAGATTGACGATAGGCAAGCCTTTAGCAGCACGACCGTATTCTGGGATTTCATAGCCCTTCATCCGATAGACACGTCCAAGATTAGTAAAGAAGAGCAAATGATCGTGTGTACTTGTTGATACCAGATGTTGTACAAAATCATCGTCGGACATGTTCATGCCCTGAACACCACGTCCACCACGTTTTTGTGCACGGAATTCGTCATTGCTAAGACGTTTGATATATCCCTTATTTGAGAGAGTGATAAGAACATCTTCTTCCTCAATCAAATCCTCGTCTTCCAGATTCAAGACTTCTCCAACCAAAAGCTCTGTGCGACGTTTGTCTGCAAATTTACGTCTAATTTCACCTAATTCTTCTCGAATAATAGCTTTAACACGTTCTGGTTTAGCCAAGATATCTGCCAAATCAGCAATCAAGGCAATAAGCTCTTGATACTCATTTTCAATCTTGTCACGTTCCAAACCTGTCAAACGGCGCAAACGCATATCCAAGATAGCTTGCGATTGCTTGTCTGACAGTTGGAATTCGTCCATCATCGCTTTTTGAGCAATTGCATCTGTTGCAGATTCACGGATAATAGTAATCATACGATCAATGTTATCCAAGGCTATACGCAAACCTTCTAAGATGTGAGCACGAGCTTCTGCACGAGCTTTATCAAAGCGTGTACGACGTTCTACAACTTCGATTTGATGCTCAATGTAGTCGGTCAAGATTTGTTTCAATGACAGAATCTTTGGCGTACCCTTTTCAATGGCCAACATATTAAAACCAAAGGATGTTTGAAGTTGTGTAAGCTTGAACAAGTTGTTCAAAATCACGTGTGCCGATGCATCGCGACGGACTTCAACCACTAAACGTACACCTTCACGACTTGACTCATCACGACAGGCTGTAATACCTTCAATACGCTTTTCTTGTGCCAAACGGACAATATGCTCATGAACTTTTGACTTATTGACCATATAAGGGAACTCAGTAACTACAATGCGTTCCTTACCGCCAGGTAATTCCTCAATTTCTGTCTTCGCACGAAGCGTAATTGAGCCTTTACCTGTTTCATAAGCACGGCGAATACCAGATTTACCCATGACTAGAGCACCAGTAGGAAAGTCTGGCCCAGGTAATACTTCCATCAAATCACGTGTTGTCGCCTCTGGATTTTCCATCAGCAAGTCAACCGCATCAATTGTTTCTCCTAAGTTATGAGGTGGAATATTTGTCGCCATCCCAACGGCAATCCCCGTTGTTCCGTTAACCAAAAGGTTCGGAAAACGTGCCGGAAGTACTTCTGGTTCTCGTTCCGTTCCGTCATAGTTATCAACGAAGTCAACAGTGTTTTTGTTGATGTCACGAAGCATTTCCAAGGCAATTTTTGACATACGTGCTTCGGTATAACGTTGAGCGGCAGCGCCATCTCCATCCATGGAACCAAAGTTCCCATGTCCGTCAACCAGCATGTGGCGATAGCTCCACCACTGAGCCATACGTACCATGGCCTCATAAATCGAGCTGTCTCCATGTGGGTGATATTTACCCATGACATCCCCGGTAATACGGGCAGATTTTTTATGTGGCTTATCAGGCGTTGTACCAAGCTCGTTCATTCCGTAAAGAATGCGGCGATGAACCGGCTTCAAACCATCGCGTACATCAGGTAGGGCACGTGCCACAATAACTGACATTGCATAGTCACGAAAGCTGGTTTTCATCTCCTCAGCAAGATTGACATTTATGATATTTTTATCTTCCATGTTCTCCTCTTTCAATGTATAAACACTGTCTCTATTATACCATAATTTCTTATTGTTTACAGTTGTTTTTAAATCTTTTGAATATACTTTTCCCTTGTAAATCAGGCTTATTTTGACAGTATTTCTAAATAAAAAAATAATCCTCATTGAGGATCATTTTTATTTTATTTTTGCTTCAATCACACGATCAATATCTTCGGCTAAGGGATGGCCATTGCTTGCACGATCGGATAAATTCAAGTCTGTCAGTTCTGTTTGATAGACTTTACCCACTGCTGAAGTTACCTCCAAAATCTGGCTCTTATCAGTTGGCGTATCTTCTGCTTCTGCAGGACTGAAAAGATCAACTGTCTCTGAAAGTGGTGTCTTATCAGTATTGATCACACTGCCTGCTGAGAATACGGTATGCGGATTGGTCTTCAAAGGACGTAAAACCTGTAGGCCACGATTTGCTCGACTTGTTTCCGGAATATCCTCAGATTTTACCCGCTTGATAAAGCCACGTTGTGTGAGTAGGTACCAACTGTCTGTTTGCACAAAGAAGGCGGCCTTGACCAAATCTCCTGCTTTAAGATTCATTGCCTTAACACCAGCTGCTTTAGCCCCCACAACTGGAATTTCTGAGATGTTAAAGCGAAGGGCGTAGCCATTTTCAGAAATCAACATCACATCTTCATCACCTTTAACAATCGGTGCGATGGTTACAATACTGTCTTTGTCTCCTTTGAGTTTCCCGTAAACCATTGACTTAGAGCGGTATGTCCGCCAAGGTTTAAAGGAATCAAGTTCAACTTGCTTGATTTGACCAGCTGCAGTGACTACCATGTAATTTTCGCCAGACTCAAAATTATCAAGTACTTGTGCAAAGATAATTTCTTCATCGCTGGCAAAATTGTTCAAAGTTTGGGAGATATGCTCGCCAATATCCTTCCAGCGGACATCAGACAATTCATGGACTGGACGATAAATAACATTTCCAAGACTGGTAAACATCAGCAGGTGCTGCTTAGTCCGTGCGCCTGCTTTAACAAAGATTAATTCGTCATCCTCACGTTTACCAACTTCTTCAATATTGGAAGAGGCAAAACTACGTGGTGATGTGCGTTTAATGTAACCACCACGCGTAACTGAAACAACCGTTTCCTCTTCCGCAATCAGTTGTTGCGCCTCGATCTCTATCGTTTCAACATTATCTTGTAGTTCTGAACGTCGTTCCTTGCCAAATTTTTTCTTGACTTCACGTAACTCACGTTTCATCAAGTTATAAAGTGTACGTTCATCATTGATAATCGCACGGAGTTCTAAAATCTTAGCTTCAAGTTCAGCTTGTTCATTTTCTAGAGTTACGATGTCGGTATTAGTTAAACGGTAAAGTTGCAGTGTGACTATGGCTTCGGCCTGTTCCTCACTGAAAGCATAGCTCACTTTCAAGTTTTCCTTAGCATCTGATTTGTTTTCAGATGCACGGATTAAAGCAACGACTTCGTCCAAGATAGAGACCATCCGGATCAAACCTTCAACCAGATGTAATCTTTTCTCTGCTTTACTCAAGTCAAATTTTGAACGCTTAACAATAACGTCCTGACGATGGGCAATATAAGAGCGCAGAACAGGAAGAACACCGACTTGACGTGGCGTCATATTGTCAATTGCCACCATATTGAAATTATAATTAATTTGCAAATCTGTGTTTTTATAGAGGTAGTTAAGCACCAGCTGACTATTGGCTTCTTTTTTCAGCTCAATAGCAATGCGTAGCCCTTCACGATCGGATTCATCACGCACTTCAGAAATTCCAGGCACTTTGGCATTTACGCGCACATCATCAATCCGTTTAACCAAAGTTGCTTTGTTGATTTCATAAGGAATCTCTGTAACAACGAGTTGTTCACGACCGCCTTTAAGTTTTTCAACTTCTACTTTTGAACGGACAGCAATACGCCCTTTGCCTGTTTCGTATGCCTTTTTGATCTCACTACGCCCTTGAATAATGGCACCTGTCGGAAAATCGGGGCCGGGCATGAAAGTCATGATTTTCTCAACATCAGCTTTAGGATGATCAATCATATAGATTGTCGCATCAATAACTTCTCCAAGATTGTGCGGTGGGATATCTGTTGCATAACCTGCCGAAATCCCCGTTGAACCGTTCACCAACAAGTTAGGAAAGCTTGCGGGAAGTACAGTTGGCTCTTTTTCCGTATCGTCAAAATTCCAAGCATGAGCAACTGTATCTTTCTCAATATCTTTTAATAAATACGAAGAAATTTCTGCCAAACGTGCTTCAGTATAACGCATAGCAGCCGGTGGATCACCGTCCATCGATCCATTATTCCCGTGCATCTCAATCAAAGGCTCAAGCATTTTCCAATCTTGCGACAAGCGAATCATCGCATCATAAATCGAGCTGTCTCCATGAGGGTGAAAATTACCCATAACATTTCCGACAGACTTGGCAGACTTACGATAAGCTTTATCAAAAGTATTGCCATCCTTATTCATTGAATACAGGATGCGTCGTTGAACGGGTTTTAAGCCGTCTCGAATATCAGGTAGGGCACGTTCCTGAATAATGTATTTTGAATAGCGTCCAAAACGCTCGCCCATAATATCCTCTAAAGGTAGAGTTTGTATATTAGACATTAGTCCTCCAACAGTTATTTCATTTTTAAGTTTACAAAATGTTTTTTAAGAGGCAAAATCCTTTAAGTCCAAAATCATTTCAACATGTTTTATGCCATCTTCCAAAAAGGGTTCTGAATCTTCCTTGAATCCAAAAGAAGCATAGAATGCACGGAGATAGTACTGCGCTTCAATACGCACTACAGGTTCTCGCCATGATTGAGCCAGAAACTCAAGAGCCTGTTGCATCATTTTACGCGCCGTTCCTTTGCCACGTTGGCTTTCCTTCACCAGTACACGGCCAATAGAGGCCTCAGGATAAGAAAGCCCCGCCGGTAAGATACGACAGTAGGATTGAATGGCACCTTCATCATCTTCTAACCACAAGTGCAATGACTTTTGATCCTTACCGTCGACATCTTGATAAGCACATTCTTGTTCAACAACAAAGACTTCAGAGCGGACTTGTAAAATTTTGTAGAGTTCTGATCGCGTAAGTTCTTCGAAATTTTTAATCTTCCATGCCATATTTATCCCTCTTTTTCTATTTCGTTTGTAAAGTTAGCTTTCTGCATTTCCTTCAAAAAGTCAGAATGAATGGTTACTGTCTCATTATTATAAAGCGTAGCTGTCAGACTGTAACCCGTTGAATAAGCTGCTGTTATCGCCAAGCCTGTCACCTCGAATTTTTGCCAATTTCGCTGTGTATCTCTACGATAATAAACCAAATCTTTAGTAATTGGTAAGCTCAATTTTCGGCGAACTTCTTCCGTGATTGTCGTATCTATCTCACCAAACAAATCCATTTGTAAACTTTCGTTTGATACTAGTTGCGGTTTTGGTGGACGTGACAAGTCTTGTAAGTACTGATAGAGACGGGCGGTGATAAGGCAATCATTGAGTGCATCGTGGCTACGCAAATCAATACCTAAAACATCCTTGAAGGTTTCCAACTTATAGTTGGGCATCTGCACTAATTTTTTTGCTTCAGAAAGTGTATCGTAGACTTGAAAATGAGGTGCATCACCAATCTCACAATCTACTATCGCCTGATAAAGAAAGCTGACATCAAAAGGAGCATTATGAGCCACCATCAAGCTATCTCTTGAAAAGGCTATAAAATCAGGTAAAACTTCAGCGAGAACTGGTTGCCCCAGTAAGGAAGCCGGCCAAATTCCAGTCAGTTCTGAAATTTTAGTCGGAAGATAAGAACGCGTGGGTTTGATCAACTGATTAAAGCGCGCAATTTCTTGGTGCGATTGGTCATATTTGACAGCACCAATTTGAATAATCTCATTTTTTTGAGTACTAAATCCTGTTGTCTCAAAGTCAAATACTACGTAATGCTCCACCTTATCACATTCCTTTCTCATTTTTCCTAAAAATATGCAATTACTTAAAAGACTGTGTTTTCTTCCAATGTAAACTTAACATTGTTCTCAATCCATTTACGACGAGGCTCCACCTTGTCTCCCATCAAAACTGAAACCCGTTTTTCAGCTTGCGCTGCATCATCAATAGTTACTTGAATCAATGTACGAGTTTCAGGATTCATAGTTGTCTCCCACAGCTGGTCAGCATTCATTTCCCCTAGACCTTTATAACGCTGAAGCGTTGCTCCCTTGCCAAAAGTTTGACGAAGTTCTTCAAGTTCAGCATCTGTCCAAGCATAAGCAACTTTTTCTTTTTTGCCTTTACCTTGACTCATCTTATAGAGCGGTGGCAAGGCAATATAAACGTGCCCATTTTCGAGAAGAGGCTTCATGTAGCGATAGAAAAAGGTAAGAAGTAGGGTTTGGATATGTGCACCATCTGTATCCGCATCGGTCATAATAATTACTTTATCATAGTTCCGATCCGCAAGGGTGAAATCTGCTCCAACACCCGCACCAATAGTGTAAATCATTGTGTTGATTTCTTCATTTTTAAGGATATCCTGCATTTTGGCTTTTTCAGTATTGATTACCTTACCACGCAAAGGTAAAATCGCTTGGAATTTACGGTCGCGTCCTTGTTTTGCTGAACCACCGGCAGAATCTCCTTCGACAAGATAAAGTTCATTTTTATTAGGATTTTTAGTTTGTGCTGGTGTTAATTTCCCTGAAAGAAGTCCTTTGTCTTTCTTATTCTTTTTACCTGTTCGAGATTCTTCACGTGCTTTGCGTGCTGCTTCACGTGCTTCACGCGCTTTAATTGCCTTACGAATTAAATTTTGTGCCAGTTCACCATTCTCCAGAAGATAGAAAGTCAATTTTTCAGAGACCAGAGCATCAACTGCTGGACGTGCTAAGGGTGACCCAAGTTTATCTTTCGTTTGCCCTTCAAACTGCAAGTATTCTTCTGGTACAAGAATAGAGAGAACAGCTGTCAGCCCTTCACGATAGTCTGAGCCTTCGAGATTTTTATCCTTGTCTTTGAGTAAACCTGTTTTTCTGGCATAATCATTCATGGCTTTGGTCAAGGCCGTTTTAAGTCCAGCTTCATGTGTTCCGCCATCCTTTGTCCGAACATTGTTAACAAAAGAAAGGATATTTTCCGAATAACCATCATTATATTGTAAAGCTACTTCTACTTGGAAAGAATCTTGTTCCCCTGCAAAATATAAAACGGGGGTGAGCGTATCCTTATCCTCATTGAGGTAGTCTACAAAATCTTGTACACCATTTTCATAGTGGAATTCTTCCTTAACTTCCTCTTCTCCACGCTGATCTGTAAGCGAGAGAGTGACGTCTTTCAAAAGAAAGGCAGATTCGTTTAACCTTTCCGAGATTGTTTGGTATTTAAATTCAATCGTCGAAAAAATCGTCGCATCTGGCATAAAGGTAACTTTTGTCCCTGTTTTAGATTTTGGTGCCTTACCTATTTTTTCTAATGTTGTTACAGGATGTCCACCGTTCTCAAAACGTTGACGATAAACATTACCATCACGCGTAATCTCTACTTCAAGCCAGCTTGACAAAGCATTCACGACGGAAGAACCTACACCATGTAAGCCTCCGGATGTTTTGTAGCCACCTTGGCCAAACTTACCACCCGCATGAAGGACAGTAAAGATAACTTCAACAGTCGGTTTGCCTGTAGCGTGCATTCCGACAGGCATTCCACGCCCTTCATCTTCCACAGTAACAGAGCCGTCTTTATTTAATATTACCGAAATCTTTGTTCCAAAGCCTGACAAGGCTTCATCGACAGCATTATCTACAATTTCCCAAATCAAGTGATGCAAGCCTGTTGAATCCGTTGAACCAATATACATCCCTGGGCGCTTTCTTACGGCATCAAGCCCTTCCAGGACCTGAATCGCGCTGTCGTCGTAATTATTTATATCTACCATTCATTATTCTCCATTTAAGCTAGCTATAAACCAGCAGAAATATTCATCTTTCCTATTCTACATTCTTCAAGAGCCTTTGTCAAAAGTCTTTATAATACAAACTGAGCTTTTTTATCCCTATTACCTAAAAAAATTAAATTTGAAAAGATTTTCTTTCAAAGAATCGCTAAAAATCGTCAACTTTTATGTTATAATTGTAGAGCTATTACAAACGTAAAAGAAAGATGATATGACTATAATAATTTTATGCATCGCTGCCTACCTTATTGGAGCGATTCCTGCAGGACTTTGGATTGGAAAGATTTTCTTTAAAAAAGATCTGCACGCGTATGGTTCTGGAAATACTGGTACAACGAATACTTTCCGTATTCTTGGAAAAAAAGCTGGCATCATTGTTTTCATCTTTGACCTTCTCAAAGGTACATTGGCCACACTTCTGCCTCTCATTTTCCATGTTCATGGTGTTTCGCCACTTATTTTTGGATTGTTAGCGGTCGTTGGTCACACCATTTCCGTCTTTGACAAATTTAAAGGTGGAAAGGCTGTTGCGACTTCAGCTGGTGTTGTTCTTGGATTTAACCCCGTTTTCCTCCTTTATCTGGCCGTAGTTTTCTTCCTCGTGCTTTACCTTTTCAGCATGATTAGCCTGTCTTCTATTTTAGGAGCCATTGCTGCACTGATTGGCGTTCTTGTTTTTCCTTATTTCCACTTTATTTTACCCGATTACGACCCCCTGTTTTCGGTAATAATTTTAGCCTTGGCTTCTATTATCATCGTTCGACACAAGAGTAACATTAAGAGAATAAAAAATAAAGAAGAATCTTTGGTACCATTCGGCTTAAACCTCAGCAAACAACACAATATATAGTATTTTACATAATTATAGACCACAATATCTAGTATCGATAACTTGACTAGGTATTTTTTTTATACTAAAATAAAAGAATAAAAATAATGAAAAAATTGGAGAATAATTATGGTCACTGTATACTCAAAAAACAACTGCATGCAATGTAAAATGGTAAAAAAATGGCTCACAGAACACACTGTGGACTTTGAAGAAATTAACATTGATGAAAAACCAGAATTTGTACAAACAGTGCTTGATATGGGATATCGTGCTGCACCTGTCGTTGTCAAAGACGACGTTTCATTCTCTGGTTTTAACCCAAGCGAATTGGCAAAATTGGCATGAAATTAATCTATTTCAGTATAACTGGCCAAACACGTCGTTTTGTCAATAAAACCAACTTAGAGCATGAAGAAATTCTGCCTAACGATCCCGAATTTGAAGCAAATGAAGATTTCCTGATTATCGTCCCAAGTTATGCGGATGAAACTCCTGGAGCTGAAAAAAGCATGGACATTATGGACCCAGTCTTTGAATTTATGTCCTATGCCAATAACGCACAATACTGTAAAGGCATTGTCGGTACAGGAAATCGAAATTTTGCTTCTTTATATATATTTACCGCAAAAGAATTATCCGCTCAATTCCAAATTCCTATTGTTTACGATTTCGAATTTAATGGCACACCGAGCGATGTAGCTGCTGTCGAAGACATTGCAGCTCGATTAGAGTCTGGAGCAAACATCAGTCTCAAATCATAAATTTCACTAAAAATAAAAAATTAGCATGCGGGCGCAAAGCCCCGGAGAAATATATGTCACTTAAAAATCTTGAAGATGTTACGTACTTTACACTTAACAATCAAATCAATATCCCCGTTAACGGCTCTATTCCTTTAGCAAAAGACAAAGAAGCAATCACTGCCTTCTTCAAGGAAAATGTTGAGCCTAACACTTTCACTAAAGATACTTATGCCGAAAAAATTGAAGCCCTTCTAGAAGGTGATTACCTAGAAGAAGACTTCATCCGTAAGTATGAAATGAGTTTCATTGAACAACTTCATCAAGAATTGTTGGACTTTGGCTTTAAGTTTGATAGCTTTATGGCTGCTTACAAGTTCTACAATCAATACGCCATGAAAAACAACGAAGGTACACTCTATCTGGAAAACTTTGAAGATCGCGTCTTGATGAACGCGCTCTACATGGCTGATGGTGATACAAAACTTGCACGTAATTTAGCCTTTGCTATGGTTAATCGCCGTTACCAACCTGCTACTCCAACTTTCCTCAATGCTGGACGTAAACGCCGCGGTGAGTTTGTCAGCTGTTTCCTTTTACAGCTGACAGACGATATGAATTCGATTGGTCGTACCATTAACTCTGCCCTCCAACTTTCAAAAAACGGAGGCGGTGTTGGTCTTAACTTGACCAATTTACGTGGTGCTGGTGCACCAATCAAAGGTTACGATGGCGTTGCAGCGGGCGTTGTTCCCGTGATGAAACTTTTCGAAGATAGCTTTTCTTATGCCAACCAACTTGGGCAACGTCAAGGGGCTGGTGTGGTTTATCTTTCCATTTTCCACCCTGACATTATGGAATTCCTCTCAACGAAAAAAGAAAATGCTGATGAGAAAATCCGTGTGAAAACTTTGTCACTCGGTGTAACTGTTCCTGATAAATTCTACGAACTTGCAGCTAAGGGCGAAGATATGTACCTCTTTGAGCCTTACTTTGTTGAAAAAGAATATGGCATGCCTTTTGCCCATGTTGATATTACAGCAGAATACGACAATATGCTCGCAAACGATAATATCCGTAAAATCAAAATCAGCGCGCGTGAGTTGGAACAAGAACTTTCTAAACTCCAACAAGAATCTGGCTATCCTTACATCGTGAACATCGATACAGTAAACAAAGCTAACCCTGTCGATGGTGTTATCTCTATGAGTAATCTTTGTTCTGAAATCCTTCAAGTTCAAACACCTTCTGTGCTTAATGATGATCAAACATATTCAACATTAGGTACTGACGTTGCATGTAACTTGGGTTCAACAAATGTCATGAACATGATGACTTCAGGCGCAGACTTTGGAAGCTCAATTGAATCAATGGTTCGTGCCTTGACTTTCATCTCTGAAACTTCAAATCTTGACTCTGTACCAACTGTACGTAAAGGAAATAACGAAATGCGTGCCATTGGACTTGGTGCTATGGGGCTTCATTCTTTCCTCGCTAAAAACCATATCCATTACGACAGCAAAGCCGCTGTTGACTTTACAAGTGTTTACTTTATGCTCTTGAACTACTATACTTTAGTTGCATCAAATACACTTGCAGTTGAACGCCAAGCAACCTTCAAAGACTTTGATAAATCTGCTTATGCTGATGGCTCTTACTTCGACAAATACCTTAACCATGACTATTTCGCCGCTGTTCCAAACGAAATCCAAGAACTTTTCGCTGGTATTGCTGTACCTGGTCCAGCTGAATGGGCTGCCTTAAAAGAAAAAGTTATGCAAGGTGGACTTTATAACTCTTACCGTATGGCCGTTGCTCCTAATGGATCAATTTCTTATATCAACGACTGTTCTTCTTCAATTCACCCGATCGTTAACCGTATCGAAGAACGCCAAGAAAAGAAAGTCGGTAAGATTTACTATCCAGCCGCTGGTCTTTCAACAGATACCATTCCTTATTACAAATCTGCTTACGATACAGACATGCGTGCTGTCATTGACGTTTACGCCGCTGCAACAGAACATGTCGATCAAGGTTTGTCTATGACCCTCTTCATGCGTTCAACTTTACCTGAAGGCCTTTATGAGTGGAAAATTGCAAATAATAAAATGACAACACGTGATTTGAGTATCTTGCGTAACTATGCTTACAATAAAGGTATCAAAACTATCTACTACGTCCGTACCTTTACTGACGATGAAGAGGAAGTTGGCTCAAACCAATGTGAAAGCTGTGTTGTTTAAAAAAAGGAAATACTATGTCTGAACAAAATAACCAAAAAGTCCCTACTTACTATGCAGCCATTAACTGGAATGCAATTGAAGATTCTATTGATAAATATACTTGGGAAAAACTGACCAGCCAGTTTTGGTTGGACACACGTGTCCCTGTTTCAAATGACCTTGACGATTGGCGCAAATTGCCTCAAGTTGAACGTGATACTTTTGCGAAAGCTTTTGCTGGTTTGACTCTCTTGGATACTTTACAATCTGTAGACGGTGCAGAGGTGCTCAAACATGATGCACGTACTCCTCAAGAAATCGCATGTTTCAACAATATCCAGTTTATGGAGTCCGTTCACGCCAAATCTTACTCTACAATCTTTAGTACTTTAAATACAAAATCAGAGATTGAAGAGCTCTTTGATTGGGTCGATACAAATGTTTACATGCAAAAGAAGGCAGAAATCATCAATGATATCTATCAAAAGGGTACAGCCCTTCAGAAGAAAATCGCAAGTGTCTTCCTTGAAACTTGCCTCTTCTACTCTGGTTTCTTCACACCACTCTGGTATCTCGGCAACAACAAGATGATCAACTCTGCTGAAATCATTAAACTTATTATTCGTGATGAAAGTGTCCACGGCACTTATATCGGTTACAAGTTCCAACTTGGTTTCAACGAGTTATCTGAAGAAGAACAAAGTGAACTCCGTGATTGGATGTATAACTTGCTCTACGAACTTTATGAGAACGAAGAAGCTTATACACACTTGCTTTACGATGAAATCGGCTGGACAGATGAAGTCTTGAAATTCCTTCGTTACAATGCCAACAAGGCACTTATGAACTTAGGACAAGATCCCCTCTTCCCCGATACAGCAGCGGATGTCAACTCTGTTGTAATGAACGGTATCTCTACTTCTTCATCAAACCATGACTTCTTTAGTCAAGTTGGTAATTCTTACCTGCTCGGTGAAGTTGAAGCTATGTCAGATGACGACTATATGATTGGTATGAAATAAGATGAAAAGATTAGGAATTGATTCCTAATCTTTTTTGATTTGTTTTCTTGATGTTGATAATTTGTGGAATACTATTGACGAATAATGAGGGAAGGTCGGAATCCACCATGCGTCTGAACTATATCAGGGGAAGCATCTGCAACCAGTCTACCGCTATCATCAAGAGCCCAAAGGTTATTTGTTGCATTAGGAGTACGTAGCCACCACCAGAAAACCTCCCACATTCCGCGGCGATCCCATGCACTCATAAATCCTCTACTTGAAGCAGTTGACAAGTGCTGCACATCTGCTAGAGAAAGAGAAAACGCACGGCGCACACCACCCTCTCCTTCTGGAACAACTCTTGTCCTATCCGCAATAACCTCAGGCAGATCTAGATCCGCAAAGTCCCTGACCACCCAGCCTCCTGCAGTAAGTCCAATGTCAGCCCCAAAAGTACTTCCTGTGACAAAGGTTCCCTGTACAGGAAGGGTCATTTCTTTAAGAGCTGGTGGAATTGCGTTGTTGAACCAGTGTTCAAGTGCAGCCTCTTGGTTTTCCATGGAAAAATTTCGTACAGCTTGGTCAAGAATAATCCAGTGATTGCCATTACCTAAGTTTTCAAGGTAGCGGAATGTCCATTGGTTGTAGGGAGCGGGCGCACGCACGGTAAATCGAGTTCCGGCTGAAGCGCTCATGAGTCGAAAGTTTAAGTCCTCAATATCTACAAGTACATTGCCAGGTGGTTTTCTCGAATAGCATTGCTATTAACACCTTCAATGAACTTTTGTAGACTTGGATGATGTTCCCCCTCCTCATCAGGGGCTAGAAATTCCTCACGATGCTCAGGACTGACCAAATCACTCGCTACATGGATAGCATAATTAACGACACCATTAATACTCTTTGCTTGTGCGGTCATTTCCGCGGCATCCAGTAAGTAAGAGGTTGCTTGTCCAGCTTCCAGCTTACTTGCCCAATATGCCCAGCCTGTCTGATGGTCGATAACCCAAAAGTTACCGATTTTCTCATCATCATCAAGCTCAAGCCATTCTGCCATAGTTATTGGGGCCTTCTCTTGACTTAGATTTTGTGCAGTGTCACGTCTCCCTGTGGAACCTGGCCACCTGCCTGCAGTATTCTCGTAATAGTCATCCGCAGCCCAGAAGTCTGCTTCACCGTTTCCAGGATGAGTTGCGTCACCTGCCACATAGTCGAGTGCATCACCTGCGGCAGCTGTCCTCAAATCAATCTCATCATGATTGAATGTCGGTAAATACCAAGGGAGTTCTCCTGCTTGACCAAAGGTAAGATTCGAGAAGCGATTAAAGTAAATACTCCCCGAACCTACACGCATATTAATATCCGTTGCTGCTGGCCGATAAGCAGACCATGTTGTTACATCTTCGCGTTTTGCACCACTTACTACAGAGACCGGAGTGTCTTGATCACGTTCTTGGATTTCCATGAACTCTGACAAACGGATACGTACCATGATTTCACCTTGACCATAGTTTTCCACAAAGACATCCTTATTCTCCGTTTCTACATCGTAATAATCATGTACGCGCCCACCGACATTATTATCAAGTGACCGTTCAGTAATAGTCTGTTGTTGTATAGCTCTAAAGGCAAAAGTACCACCTATAAGCAAAAGCAAGAAGAGTAATAGTATGTTCCTTAGTTTCTGTTTTTTGTTCTGCTTCATAGCCTCATTTCTCCTTTCACTCGTTTTTTATTCCATACCGCGGAGAAAGTCAAAAACGTCCTGTGTTCTAAGGACGTCGGATTGTAAACAGAAAAAGAGCAGAAAATTACTGCTGTGCTGTGCTGTGCTGTGCTGTGCTGTGCTGTGCTGTGCTGTGCTGTGCTGTGCTAAAAGATTATAAACCATCGCATTTACCTCGTCAAGTTTTTGTTATCTATAAGAAACGCTAATAACATTTTATAATCTTATTGTAATGTATCTTCTAAGTTTTTCAAAATAATATCTGGGCACTCAATAATATCTGGGCACTCTTAATGATGACTTTCTAGTTTTTACTCAAGGTACAAGTTAATTTAAGGACAAAAAAATAAGTTCTACTTTTTAGTAGGACTTATTTTCATTTTTAAACTTTCAAGAAACGACGCATTGAAGTTACTGCTCCGAGTGAACCGATCAAGATACCGATAAGGAAGAGTAAGCCAACCATCATTGGCACAAAGGTGTCTGCGGGAAGTAGATATAGACTTTGTGGTTTCAAGCTTGGTGTGAAGCTTGTGAAAGCTAGGTTATAAAGCCAAGCTATCAATACACTTGGGACAATAGCTCCCAAGAGTCCAACCCAAGCACCTTCCAGGAAGAATGGCCAACGAATATAACCATTACGCGCACCCACCAATCGCATAATCTGAATCTCACGTTGACGTGACATAATCGTGATACGGATTGTGTTTGAGATGAGGAAGACAGCAACTAAGATAAGTAGAGCTGCTGCTGCACCACCCCAAATCTTCACGTTATTCCCTAAAGCAAGGATACGTTCTGTATTGGCACCACCATAGTTTGCAGATTGGATACCGTTGATTTTCTTAATAGCACTGGCAACTTTTTCGACATCTTGTGGGTTATCTGCTTCAACGATATAAGCATCGTAGAGCGGGTTAGCATCACCTTGGAAAAGAGCCCAAGTACTGCCCAATGTCTCTGTCAATTGCTTAAGTTGTTCATCTTTACTTGAGAACTTGATTGAAGCAACATCAGGGATTTTTTCAATTTCTGAATAAATTTTACGATAGTTTGGATTGTTGATTTCTTTCTTAGGATTTTTTGGATCTTCAATTTTCTTATCCATATCATGAATATTCAAATCCATATATGCAACAATACGTACATTTTTTTCGATATCACTGGACAATTTCGCCGTATTTAAAATAACTGAGAGAAAAAGTCCGACTAAAGTCAAAGTAATCATTACAGAGGAAACTGCTGCTACAGTCATCCATCCGTTACGACGGAGATTTTTCAGTGATTCCAATAAATGTTTAAATAAATTTCTAATCATCGTAACCGTAATCTCCTTCCGCTTGGTCTCGAACGATACGTCCATTTTCAATAGCAACAACGCGGTGACGTAATGTGTTTACGATTTGGCTGTTGTGAGTTGCCATGAGAACAGTTGTTCCTTGCAAGTTAATTTTTTCGAGCAAATTCATAATTTCCCATGAATTTTCTGGGTCCAAGTTCCCTGTAGGTTCGTCAGCAATCAAGAGTTTAGGCGCATTAGCGATTGAACGTGCAATTGCTACACGTTGTTGTTCACCACCTGAAAGTTCATCAGGGAAAGAACGCAATTTATGTTTTAGGCCTACAAGATCCAAAACTTCATTGACACGTTTTTTGATTTCGCGTGGACGTTTTCCGACAACTTCCATTGCATAAGCGATATTCTCATATACAGTCTTCTTCGGCAAGAGTTTGTAGTCTTGGAAGACAACCCCTACAGAACGACGTAACAAAGGCACATCACGACGTTTAAGTTTCATCAAGTCAAACTTTGCAACGACGCCTGTCCCCTTGTCAATTTTTAGTTCATGGTAGAGCAACTTAATAAAGGTCGACTTACCAGCTCCAGACGGTCCAACAATATAAACAAATTCTCCTGCCTCGATGTCAAGAGAGATGTTACGTAAGGCTGTTGTACCGTTAGAGTATTTTTTTGATACATTATTTAATTTAATAATACTCATTATCCCTAGTCTCCATTGAATTGTTTTGCAACTTTTTTCTTCCCCTTTCCTCTCTATAAAGAGGGAAGGGAGTTCCTTTTTTGAAACTATTTTTTCTGCTCCAAAAAAACAAAGTTCTTCTCATTATACCAGATAAAAAGATTTTTAGGTATAAATTATTTTACAGTTTTTCTTTAAAGTTACAAATGAATTTCGCTTGAATTACCAACTTACATTTTCCAACGTAGGTAAGCATGGATAAAGCCATCAAGATCTCCGTCCATTACTTTATCAATTTGCCCTGTCTCATACTCTGTTCTTGTGTCTTTGACCAACTGATAAGGCATAAAGACATAAGAACGAATTTGACTTCCCCAAGAGATGTCTGACTGATCACCACGGAGTTCGTCGACTTCGGCTTGTTTTTTATCCATCTCTAATTGATAAAGTTTTGATTTCAGCATGGCCATTGCTTTGTCTCGGTTACCGTATTGTGTACGGTCCATTGTAGAAGCCACTACAATTCCAGTAGGAACGTGTGTCAAACGTACACCTGTTGAGACTTTATTGACATTTTGCCCACCTGCACCACCTGAGCGGAAAGTATCCATCTTAATATCTGCATCGCGAACATCAACTTCAACTGTATCATCAAGTTCTGGCATGACATCTACCGAAGTAAATGAAGTATGACGACGGTTTTGTGAGTCAAAAGGCGAGATACGCACCAATCGGTGTACTCCCTTTTCGCCTCGTAAGAAGCCATAGGCATTTCGGCCCTCAAATTTTAATGTCGCTGATTTTAGACCTGCAACATCTCCGTCTTGATAATCCAAAACTTCTACCTTGAAGCCGTGTGCAGCGCCCCAGCGTTCATACATACGCATGAGCATGCTGCCCCAGTCTTGTGACTCGGTTCCCCCAGATCCTGGGTGAATTTCCAAGATGGCATTCATGTGGTCATAAGGTTGGTTGAGCATGATTTCCAACTCGTAAGTTTCAATCTTTTTACCTAACTTCTCAACGTTCTCTTCAAGCTCGACTTGCATATCTTCATCGTCTTCTTCCTGAAGCATCTCCAACAACACTTCACTGTCCTCATGAAGTGTTGCAATTGACATGAAGTTTTCATACTTTGCCTTAAGCGCATTTGATTCATCAATGACTTTTTGCGCAGCTTCATTATCATTCCAAAAGTCAGGCTCAGCCATATCATTATCAAGCAAAGCGATTTCTTCTTCTAAGCGATCTAAGTCAAGTGAGCCACGAAAATCTTCGACTTTCTGACCATATGCCTCTAGTTTATTTCTAATTTCAGATAGTTCCATAGGCTCTATTTTAGCATATTTGTCCAAAAAAAGACAGCAGCTCTAAGGCTCCTATCTTTTTCGTGGTCGCATACGATGCTTGTTTTCGAGTTTTTCAATCGCCCATTCGGCAGCATCTACCATATAATCCCTAACATCATTCTCAGCGATTTCGTGCAACTTAGGTAATGCTGAGCGATCATTTGCATTTCCTAAGGCATAGATCGCATTGCGTTGGATAGGATTCTTCCCTCGCCAGCTGCCTGCCATATTGCCAAATTTATTCGCAAACTCTTTATTAGATAAATCCAAAAGTGGGAGCAGCTCTGGGTTTGTCAAGTCTGGATCGGGCTCCATTTCCGGGTGGAAATGGCTGTTTATTCCCTTATTATAGGGACAAACCACTTGGCAAATATCACAACCATAAATTACCGTTTTAATTTTTTCACGGTATTCTTCTGGCATAGGCCCGCGTGTTTGTGTTTGATAAGATAAGCAACGCTGTGCATTTAAGCGCCCATCTCCTAAAAGTGCCTTCGTCGGACAGAAATCGACACAGCGTGTACAAGAGCCACAGCCATAATCGACAGGCTGATCTTCCTCAATCTCTAAATTGGTCACCAATTCGCCCAAAAACATCCAAGAACCGTACTCCTTGCTGACGAGTAAACCGTTTTTCCCAACAAATCCCAAACCTGCACGCGCAGCTACAGCGACATCCACAAGCGCCCCTGTATCTACCATGGCTGTATAGTTAAAACGACCCGCTATTTTTTCTATCCCTTCCGCAAGTTCTTTTAACTTTCGGCGAAGCACATGATGATAATCTTCACCCCAACTTCCCCGGGAGAAGGAGCCTCGGCGAAATTCTGTTTTTTCGGGATTTTCTTCTGCCTTATTAGGATAGGCTATACCGATGGATATGATTGTTTTTGCATCTTCGAGAGACAACTTTGGTTGTAAACGCTCATCGAGATTTTTATGTTCAAAACCAGACGTGTGTCCTGCTTCTTTCTGTTCAATCAAAGAGGCACGAAGATATTCAAAATCATCCGCTTTTGTAAATCCAATTTTTTGAATATTGAGGTCTGCCGCAAGCTTTTGGATCTCTTCTTTTAAACTTTTCATCTGTTAAACCTTTCTTTATAGACATCTTAACATAATTTTTACCAACAGCCTTCATAATTATGTTAAAATAAGCATTAGATTATTAAGAAACACGGGGTAAAACATGGCTTTCGACGGTATTTTTTTACATCATATGACAGCTGAAATTTCTGAAATCCTTAAAGGAGGACGAATTCAAAAAATCAATCAGCCTTTTGAACAAGAACTTCTTTTAACGGTTCGTTCAGGAAGAACATCACATAAATTATTATTATCTGCTCATCCAACTTTCGGCAGAATCCAAATCACTAAGACAGACTTCCAAAATCCTCAAAATCCCAATAATTTTGTCATGATTTTACGCAAGTACCTGTCTGGCGCTTTTATTGAAGATATTGAGCAAGTAGGCAATGACCGCCAATTGATTTTCCATATCTCAACCAAAGATGAAATTGGTGACGCCATGAAGATTGCACTGGTTGCTGAAATCATGGGGAAACATAGTAATATTATCCTTATGGATAAAAGCAGCAATAAAATTATTGAAACCATTAAACATGTCGGATTTTCGCAAAACCAATATCGTACCCTTCTTCCTGGTTCGACTTATATTGCCCCTCCGGCAAGCGATAAGGTCGATCCTTTTACAGCTTCTGACGAAAAGATTTTTGAGGCACTGCAGACACATACATTACAGTCAACCTTTCAAGGTATCGGGCGTGATAGCCTCCAAGCTTTAGAGAACTTGACACTTCCGGAATTCAAGGAAAAATTGCATAAAGTCCTTCCTTCAATCTATCCTAATGATAAATTTTCGGCCATTCAACTTGCGGAAGACTATCAAGAATTTCCCAGCTTATCTGAAATGCTCGATGTTTATTATGCGGATAAAGCCGAGCGTGATCGTGTAAAGCAAGTTGCTAGTGAAGTGATCAAAAAAGTTCAAAATGAGCTTAAGAAAAATCGTGACAAGCTCAAAAAACAGGAAGCGGAGTTACGTGCTACAGAGAATGCTGAGATTTTCCGCCAAAAAGGAGAGCTGCTTACAACCTTCCTTCATCAAGTTCCAAACGATAAGCCTGAAGTGACCTTAGATAATTATTATACCAATGAGCCAATCACGATTAGCCTAAATCTTGCACTTAGTCCTTCACAGAATGCCCAACGCTACTTCCACCGCTACCAAAAATTAAAACAGGCTGTGAAGTTTCTTGGCGATCAAATCGCGAACACTAAACAGACAATTTCTTACTTGGAATCTGTTGAAGCTAATCTTACGCATGCTGACGTCGTTGAAATTGCCGATATCCGTGAAGAACTCATTCAAACAGGATTTGTTAAGGCAAAATATCGGAATAATAAAAAACAAAAAATGCTGCCTCCAGAAAAGTATCAAGCTGAAGATGGAACGATTATTCTTGTCGGTAAAAATAACCTTCAAAATGAGCAAGTCAGTTTTAAACTCAGTCGTAAAGGTGACCTCTGGTTCCATGTGAAGGATATTCCTGGTTCCCATGTCTTAATTACTGGGAATGCAAATCCTTCAGATGAAACGATAACTTTCGCCGGAGAACTCGCAGCTTATTTTTCTAAGGCCCGTTATTCTAACTTAGTACAGGTTGATATGATTGATGTGAAGAAACTTCATAAGCCAACAGGAACTCCTCCAGGATTTGTGACTTATACTGGTCAAAAAACTATTCGTGTTACGCCTGATGAGACCATCATCAAAAATGCAAAAATAAAATAAAAAAAGTTCACATATAATTTTTGTGAACTTTTTAGTTTATCAAAGTCCCGTTAAATTTTCTATGTAAAAATTGTCAAAAACCCTTTAAAACACTGAAAACTTTAACATTTTGTGAAAACGCTTCATTTTTAGGTATAGAAAGTTCTTTATAAAAGCCCCGATATTTGTTATAATAAAATGTAATTATTTTGTCTAAAGTGTAGCTATATTAGGGCTTTCCAGTAAGTCTTTCTTTTTTAACTTTAGGCATTATGTCATAAATTTTTTTAGAAGGAGCCGCCATGGCCAACGAAAATGTTATCCAAATGATCAACGTTACCAAAAAGTTTGGTGACTTTGTCGCAAACGACAAGATCAACTTGGAGCTGAAAAAAGGTGAAATTCACGCCTTGCTCGGTGAAAATGGTGCCGGTAAATCAACTCTGATGAACATGCTCTCTGGTCTTCTGGAACCTACAGAAGGCGAGATTCATGTTAACGGCAAACTCGAGCAAATAGACTCTCCAACAAAAGCTTCTCAGCTTGGTATCGGTATGGTTCACCAGCATTTCATGCTGATTGATGCCTTTACTGTTACTGAAAATATCATGCTCGGAAGTGAAGTGACGAAAGGCTTAAGCCTTGACCTTAAAACAGCTCGAAATAAAATCGTGGAATTGTCAAAACGTTATGGACTTTCTGTCGAACCCGATGCACTTGTTCGCGATATCTCTGTTGGACAGCAGCAACGTGTTGAAATTTTGAAGACACTTTATCGTGGAGCAGATATCTTAATTTTTGACGAACCTACAGCTGTGCTGACTCCCTCTGAAATCACTGAGCTCATGGAAATCATGCGCAATTTGGTTAAAGAAGGCAAGTCCATCATTCTTATTACCCACAAGCTTGATGAAATCCGTGCGGTAGCTGATCGTATTACTGTTATTCGCCGCGGTGTTTCTATTGAAACAGTCGAACTGGGAGATAAGTCAAATAAAGAACTCGCTGAAATGATGGTGGGGCGTTCTGTATCTTTCAAAACGGAAAAAGAAGCTGCTCAACCGCAGGACGTTGTTCTCTGTATTGATAATATTTCTGTTAAAGAAAAACGTGGTTCCTTCGCTGTAAAAGGACTTTCTTTAGATGTCCGTGCTGGGGAGATTGTCGGTCTTGCTGGTATTGATGGCAATGGTCAAACAGAATTGATTAAAGCCATTACTGGTTTGATGAAGATTGATTCTGGTTCTGTTAAACTCAAAGGTAAAGACATCACCACTCACAAACCTCGTAAAATCATTGAAGATTCTGTAGGTCATGTCCCAGAAGACCGTCACCGTGATGGTGCAGTACTCGAGATGACTGTTGCTGAAAATATTGCGCTTCAAACTTATTACAAAGCACCATTAAGTAAGTACGGTTTCTTAGATTACAATAAAATCAATGCTAAAGCCCGCGAACTTATGGAAGAGTTCGACGTCCGCGGTGCTGGTGAACAAATTCCTTTCAAATCACTTTCAGGCGGGAACCAACAAAAAGCTGTTATTGCGCGTGAAGTCGATCGTAATCCTGACTTGCTTATTGTTGCTCAACCAACACGTGGGCTTGATGTCGGTGCCATTGAATATATCCACAAGCGTTTGATTCAAGCACGTGATGAAGGAAAAGCTGTGCTCGTTGTATCTTTTGAATTAGATGAAATTCTGAATGTTTCGGACCGTATTGCTGTTATTCACGATGGACAAATTCAAGGAATTGTCAGTCCTGAAACGACAAGCAAACAAGAACTTGGAATTCTCATGGTCGGAGGTAATATCAATGAACAGCAAAACTAAAAAAATCCTTGTACCTATTATCGCCGTACTTTCTGGTTTCTTAATTGGTGCAATCATTATGCTCATCTTCGGCTTTAATCCTATATATGGTTACGAAGATTTAATTATCGGTGCCTTTGGTACACCACGTGCCATTGGTGAAACACTTCAAACTATGGGACCTTTGATTCTTTGTGCCTTAGGTTTCTCTGTTGGTATGAAGGCCGGTCTCTTTAATATCGGTATGTCAGGTCAGGCTCTTGCAGGTTGGATTATGTCAATGTGGTTTGCCCTCAGTTTCCCTGACATCCCTAAACCAATTATGATTCCATTAGTAATCATTATCGGTATGCTCTTTGGAGCTCTTATGGGTGCAATTCCTGGTATCTTACGTGCTTTCTTAGGTACTTCGGAAGTCATCACTACCATCATGCTTAACTATGTCATCCTCTTTATGTCAACCTTCTTGATTCATGATGTCTTTAGTTCAAAAATCATGATGCCTAACTCAACTGACCAAACAAAATTGATTAGTGCAAATGCTTCCTTCCGTACAGGTTGGTTGTCAGATTTGACAAATAATTCAACCTTGAATATTGGCCTTTTTATTGCTTTAATCGTTCTTGTCATTATGGCTATTGTCCTTTCTAAGACTACACTTGGTTTTGAAATTAAGTCTGTCGGTTTAAATCCAGATGCTTCTGAGTATGCAGGAATTTCAGCCAAACGTACAATCATCATGTCAATGTTAGTTGCTGGAGCTCTCTCAGGTCTTGGCGGTGTAGTTTACGGTTTTGGATACATGCAAAACTTCGTTACACAATCCGCAACACTAGACATTGGTTTCAACGGTATGGCTGTTGCACTCTTAGGTGAAACAAATCCTGTCGGTATCCTATTTGCTGCCTTCTTGTTCTCAATGCTTCAAACAGGTTCAGGAAATATGAGTAATATCGATAATATTCCACCGCAAATTGTACAGATTGTCACAGCTACAATCATCTTCTTTATTGCCGTAAAATATATTATCGAAAAGGTTCTCCCAAATATTAAGAAGAAAGGAGAAAAAGCATAATGAATATCGTAGATACATTGCAAATTATTGTTGCAAATATGCTTATTTACTCAACACCTCTAATTTTTACAAGTATCGGTGGAGTATTCTCTGAACGTGGTGGTATCGTCAACGTTGGTTTAGAAGGTATTATGACAATGGGGGCTTTCAGTTCGGTCGTCTTTAACCTTACTTTCACAGAAACATTTGGTGGAATGACACCTTGGCTCTCCATCCTCTTTGGAGCATTTATTGGTGGTATCTTCTCTCTGATTCATGCGGTAGCAACCATTAACTTCCGCGCTGACCATATCGTCTCAGGTACAGTTCTTAACTTAATGGCTCCTGCGCTTGGCGTATTCTTAATTCAAACGTTTTACAATGCTGGACAGGTAAATATTACTAACCAAATTGGTTACTGGAATTTCCCCGTTCTCTCAAAAATTCCTGTAATTGGACAAATCTTCTTCTCACAAACTTCACTACCAGGATTCCTTGCAATTCTCGTTGCCTTCCTCTCTTGGTATCTTCTCTTTAAAACGAAATTCGGACTTCGTCTCCGCTCAGTAGGTGAAAACCCTCAAGCAGCAGATACTCTCGGTATCAATGTTTACCTTATGCGTTATGCTGGGGTTATCATCTCCGGTATCCTTGGTGGTATTGGTGGTGCAATTTATGCCCAATCTATCTCGGGTAACTTCTCTGTGGCTACAATCGCAGGGCAAGGTTTCATCTCATTGGCTGCTATGATCTTTGGTAAATGGAATCCTGTTGGAGCGATGCTTGCTTCCCTCCTCTTTGGACTTTCTACCTCACTGGCAGTTGTAGGCGGCCAAATTCCCGTTATCAAAGAAATTCCTTCTGCCTTCCTCCAAATGGCACCATACGTAGTGACTATCATCGTTCTTGCGGCCTTTCTTGGAAAAGCTGTCGCACCTAAAGCTGATGGTGTTAACTATATCAAAACGAAATAAAATCAAAAAGCATTTCAATTTGAGATGCTTTTTTATTTTATAAGGATTAATCGAATCATATATCACATCATTACGGATGGTTACTTATTTATTTTCAAAATAAGTTTTTTGAGGAGATAAACGAGTACGACAATTAAAACTATGATTATTATAAAAACTATACTAACTAAAATCAATTATTATATACCACTATCCTATTAGAATTATCCAGTCTTACTCGAACCCACCCTGTCCAAGAAAGTACATTGTGTATTGGTGTATTAAAACCAAAGCGTGCCGTTGCTTGCCTACTATGATCAACTTTTACATTAGAGTAACGAACAGGCATTGCTATAATGTAATTTAAATCATATGCGGAAAGTATCCTATTATTAACTACTCTGATATAATAAGTAACTCTCCAGCCAATCCCCCAAGCGCTTATCCTATATCTTCCATTAGCTATACGATTTAAATTACTGTTTTCAGGTATTACTGAAAAATGAATTTCTTCTCCATTCTTGTCTCTCACTGTCTTAGTTTCTCCCTCTTGTGGTAAAGCTTCTAAATCAAAAGTTGAATCCCTTACAAGAGTAGATTCCACTAATGAAGAAACGCCCGCTCCGTCTTCTGCATAAGCAATGGAAGCAGAAAATAGTACAAAAGCTAAGAATAAAGTTACTATGCTGCTTAAACGAATAATAGTCCTTTTCACGATATTTCCTTTCTTTTTCCAATTTTTTATGGGTGACACATCTCAACTATAAATAATTAACCTCCTTATTTTTTCTCTATATAAAAGTTCCTTTAAATATAAATCATCTAGAGCTCTTTGATAATCCATATTTAATTAGATATATCCTACTTTACATAGCTTTCATAATTTTTCTGATACCAGTTTTTCATGAGTCCATCATACATATAAGAAGCTTTGCAGATAGACTTCATTGTAGTTTTGTACTGTACTTTTCCAGTTTGTTTGTATTTAAATAAACATTCTACAAAAAGACAGGCAATTTTGGCAAGTTCATCTGTTTCATGAACAAATTCTCTAGCAAATTTCAAGAAATATGCTGCTTCAATAAGACTATTTTCCTTTAGTCTTACGAGCATTATTTCAAGGCCCGCCAAAACTAAACGTCTTTGGTAAATATTTTGTCCTTTAAAAATTGTTTTAGAAGACAGCAAATTTTCACAAATTAACTTCAAGTGGTCTGAACTTAAAAACTTAGAACTATATTGAAAAATAAAAAGCTCCTGATTTGTCCAATATTCTCTTGTAATAAAATAGTTTTTTAGTTCTAGCATCTCTTGTTCAGAAATTTTATTCAAGATTCCTTTGAGGCAAAGGGATAGGAAAAAATGATCACTATACTCATCCAGCTCCGCATATAAACTATTCAGCATCGTAGTATCAGCACTATAATAAGCAAGGTCTACCTGCTTCAGTACATACTCTACAGGACTTTCACTACCTTTTTCGAGGAGAGAACAATAATCTTCAAGACTTGTATTCATCTCCATAAGCATCGCATATAGTTTATCAAACTCAAACATAATTTTTCCTGACTCAAAAAGTTTCAGTTGTGCCGCAGAAATAGAAAGATGCGTAAAGGCTTCTCGCGAAAAGCCGTTTTGTTTTCTGATTTTTGTAAATATTTTTCCGTATCTGCCATATATCTTCTCTTTGTGGGCCAGATGATAAAAATCAATAATATTTAAGTCAATACTTTCCAATAATGCCTGCAGTTTAACTATCGGGAACACAGTCTCCCCTCTTTCATAACGAGACAGACTCCTACGCGGAATGATCCCCTCGAAATCCTTTAGAGATAACTTTCTTCTCTTCCTTATCTTTTGAAAAACTTTTCCATAGTGTACTTTATTAGCCATATCATATCTTTTTCCTCAACTTTTTTATTCTTATTATTTAGTACGAAAAAAAATTGAAAAAAGCTCAAAAAAAAATACCTAAATTTAGGTATTTTTTTATACTTAGTTTTTAGATGCTGAAGCAAACTCTTCTTTTGAGAAAGCTTCGTCAAGAATAGTTTTAAGTTGTTTAGCTGAAGCTTGCATTTTTTGCAATTCAGCGTCGTTCAATGGAATGTTGACTGGACGAACGATACCTTTATCACCAACGATAGCTGGTTGACCAATGTAAAGTCCTTCTACGCCTTCGTATTGACCTTCTTGGAAAGTTGAAAGTGGCAATACAGCATTTTCATTGTCAAGGATAGCTTTTGTGATACGTGCAAGAGCTACAGCGATACCATAGAATGTCGCACCTTTTTTCTCAATGATAGAGTAAGCAGCGTCACGAACTGATTCGAAAAGTTCAACCAATTCTTCTTCCTTTACGCCACGGCTATCTTTGAGGAATTCCTCAAGGTTAACACCCGCAACGTTAGCGTGTGACCATACAGCAAACTCAGAGTCACCGTGTTCACCCATGATATAAGCGTGAACTGAACGCGCGTCAATATCAAGTTTTTCAGCCAACGCTTGACGGAAACGTGCTGAGTCAAGTGAAGTACCAGAACCGATAACACGTTCTTTAGGGAAACCAGAGAATTTCCAAGTTGCATATGTCAAAATATCAACAGGATTAGCAGCAACAAGGAAGATACCATCGAAACCTGATGCTACAATTTCAGTAACAACTTGTTTAGTGATACGCAAGTTTTTCTCAACAAGATCCAAACGAGTTTCACCTGGTTTTTGTGGCGCACCTGAAGTCAACACAACCAAATCAGCATCATGTGCATCAGAGTAGTCTGCTGAATAGATTTTCTTAGGAGATGTGAACGCAAGAGCGTGTGAAAGGTCTTCTGCATCACCTTGTGTTTTTTCTTTGAAAATATCTACGATACCCAATTCTTGGGCGATTCCTTGGTTTACAAGTGAGAAAGCATAGCTTGAACCTACGGCACCATCACCAACGAGGATAACTTTTTTATGTTGTTTAGTCATAATTGTTCATTCCTTTCCTGAATGCAATAATAATGTTTACTATATTATTATAGCATTTTTTCACATTCTTGTCACATTGGAAAGTGATTTATATCACATTATAACGCTTACATTTAAAGCGTGATACGTTTATATTTCGTGAGCTTTCCATAAAGAAAATCAATCAAAAAAAGCACCACATTGGATGCTTTTTTTTTGAGCAAAAACTGCTCTTGAAAAATTTTTATTATTTGATAGTACGGATACGCATTGTGTTTGTACGTCCTGAACCAACTGGAACACCAGCAACGATAACGATGTTATCACCTGATTCAACAAGACCTGAAGCCAAGGCTGCTTTTTCAGCTACTTCGAACATATCGTCTGTTGAAGCTGGTTTGTCCATAAGCATTGGGATAACACCCCAGTTGATCATCAATCCGCGTTCAACTTTTTCATCAAAAGTGATTGCCAAGATATCAGCTTCTGGACGGTATTTTGAAATCAAACGAGCAGTTGCTCCTGACTCAGTCAAAGCAACGATAAGTTTAACTTCCATTGATTCTGCAGCGTTTTTAACTGCTGATGCTACAACTTCTGTTACTGAATCTTTATCAAAGTTTTCTGGGTGAAGACGTCCGTATTCTTTCAACAATGTTTGAGCGTTTTTGTTAACTGTAGCCATTGTACGAACTGATTCACGTGGGTATTTACCGTTAGCTGACTCACCTGAAAGCATAGTTGCATCAGTACCATCGATAACAGCGTTAAAGACGTCAGAGATTTCAGAACGTGTTGCACGTGGTTTTTCAGTCATAGACTCAAGCATGTTTGTTGCTGTAACAACGATTTTACCTGCTTGGTTAACTTTACGGATGATTTCTTTTTGGAAGACTGGAACCATTTCAAATGGTACTTCAATACCCATGTCACCACGAGCAATCATGATACCGTCAGCTGTATCGATGATTTCATCAAGGTTATCAATACCTTGTTGGTTTTCGATTTTAGCCAAAAGTTGAACGTGTGTGTTACCAGTTTCTTCAAGGATAGCACGAACTTCGTTAACGTCTTTCGCAGTACGTACGAATGAGATTGCGATGAAGTTCAAACCATTTGGTTGTGAAAGACCGAAACGGATATCGTCGTTATCACGTTCTGCAAGAGCTGGGAAAGGAATTGTAGTGTTAGGAATATTAACACCTTTTTGTTTACCAATAGCACCATCATTTTGTGCTACAACATCGAATTCGCGTGCTTCAACGTCTTTAGCAGCTACTGTAAGACCCAATTTACCATCATCGATAAGGATAGTTTGACCAACTTCAACATCATCAAAGATATCAAGACCACCAGCAACGTTCAAAGCAATGTTATCACGAGTTGATTTCAAACCTTGTTTTGTAGAAACGCGGAATTGGTCACCAGTAACATATTTGTATTCGTCTGCACCATCTTCGTACACTTCTGTACGCATTTCTGGACCTTTAGTGTCAAGCAAGAAACCAACTTTACGGCCAGCAATTTCTTCAGCACGAAGTACTGTTGCCATACGAGCAGCTTGTTCAGCGTGGTCACCGTGAGAGAAGTTAAAACGGAAAACGTCAGCACCTTCTTTGATCAAATCAGCAATGGTTTGTGCTGATGTTTCAACATCAAGCTCTTCTCCCCAGTATCCTTTTTCTCCGAATTTTTTACCACCACGAGTTTCTACTGCAGGGCCAAGTGTTGAGACGATTTTTACACGTTTGTTCATTTTGAGTAATTCTCCTATTTTTATAAATGTACTCATTATTTAGTCAATGTGAGCATTCAGTGTTTTAACTTCACTCTGACATCAACCAAATAAGATTACTAACAATAACTTAATTAAATTTGATGTCAAGATTGTTTAAATCAGCGTTTAAACGATAGAGTTCCAATCCAGCTTTGTGTGGATTGTTGACAACGATTTTACCTTCATCTGTCAGACTGAAAAGGGCATTTTCTTCTGCAGTACCAAGGATTGGGCTTTCGACAAGTTGTTCGTTACGAACACCGACAGCTACACCGCCAATACCATCACGAAGCAATTCTACTGCACGAGCACCCATGCGTGATGCAAGAACGCGATCGCGCGCTGTAGGTGATCCACCACGTTGGATGTGACCGAGAACAGATACGCGAAGGTCAGAATCATCACCAGCAGCTTTCAGCTTCATAGCAAATTCTTCGCCCGACATAACGCCTTCAGCAACTACGATGATGTGGTGGTTTTTACCTTTGGCATATCCTGATTTGATATTACGTACGATACTTTCAAATTTGAATTCTTTTTCAGGAATTGCAATATCATCAGCACCTGCAGCGATACCAGACCAAAGCGCGATATCTCCAGCATTACGTCCCATAACTTCTACAACGAAAGTACGGTGGTGAGATGATGATGTATCACGAATTTTATCAATGGCATCCACAACTGTAGATACAGCTGTATCAAAACCGATTGTAAAATCTGTACCAACGATGTCATTATCAATAGTACCTGGAAGTCCTACTGCTGGGAAACCATGTTCAGTCAAGCGCATTGCACCATGATAAGAACCATCACCGCCAATAACAACAACACCTTCGATGCCATGTTTTTTAAGTTGCTCGATACCCGCAAGTTGCCCTTCAAGTTGAGCAAACTCTGGGAAACGTGCTGAATACAAGAATGTACCGCCACGTCCAACTTTATCACCAACACTTGCAGATGTTAGTGGGAAAATATCGCCCGCTACCATCCCTGCATATCCGTGGTTGATACCGTAAACTTCGATACCTTCAGAAATCGCTTTACGAACAACAGCACGAATAGCTGCGTTCATACCTGGTGCATCACCACCAGAAGTCAAAACTGCAATGCGTTTCATTAAAGTTTTTTCCTCCATCATATCTGATACTTATATTTGCAATTGCAAATTTAAAGTTCAATTTTTATTTCATTGTTTATTATATCACGATACGAAAAAAAAATCTCATAAAAACGCTATGACAGCGTTTTTATTTATAGTTTTTCAAATGTAATGGTTTTCAGATTACAAAAAGATTATTACTGTCTAAAACTGGTCTCAAGCATAAATTACTTTTGAAGCAAAATTAGGATAAATATATGATTTCAAATTATCGACGAATCGTTTTAATTGAAAAGATACAGATTCCTCCTAATAGAGCAAAAACTGAAGACACCATAAAAATAGCTGAGAAACCAAACATACTAATAACTGCTGCCGCTAGAACAGGTGCCAAAGCCTGTGTAATTGTATTTCCTAAATTATATACTCCAAGGAAGAAAGCCACACGATTTTTATCAGGAATAACTTCTAAATTCAATAAATTATCCAAAGAATTCCAAATACCCATTCCAAGCCCTGCTGTAAATCCATAAATCCAAATACTGGTATCATTTTTTAGGAAAAAGATGCTCAAAGCTCCCAAAGCTAGAAAAAGTGTCGAAAATACAATCGGGAGTTTTAATAGCTTGTAGCGATCTGAAAGGGGACCAGCTAGAAATCCCATACTAATACCAAAAACGAGCATTATTGTATTGACAATTTGGATGGAATTTTGCGCCCCTGTTGTACTTTTGCCGAGAAAATCTGTCATTATGTATAACATGTAACCTGTAACAGCAAAGTTACCTACTCCTTGTAATAATTTTCCCATTAAGGCTAAATAATAATCCCGTCCAATCTTCCAAGTTGGAAAAATTTTCAAAGAATCACGTGTTATTTTTTTCTTTTCTTTTTTGCTATTTGCTTGATTTGCATTTAACTTTTTTTCGTCTAAATTTGAAGGCTCTTTGACAATAAGCGTTGCAATTAGTGTTCCTAAAAAAGTTATTATTCCAAAGATAATAAATCCTAGTCGGAATTGGTTAATGAGCATCGCACCAAAAATAATAAAGCCATTATTTCCCAAAGCCATCCCAAGTCCACCATAGGCGCTTGAAGCCGTTCCGCGTCCATTTTCGGGTGCCATATCAATCCAAGCAACCATTGGTGCGACAATAAAGTTTAGAGCAACTTGACCCAGCATCCAAATAACTAAAAGATAGGGAACAGAGTGTGCAAAGGAAGCTAAAATCATCACAATCATGAATGAAAAACTCCCCCCAAGTAGCCAAGGTGTACGTTTTCCAAACTTAGAATAGGTTCTGTCAGAAAGATAACCCGCAGTCATATTAGAAAGAGCTGCAACAATCATTCCACAAGTCGAAAACAAGGCTAAAAGATTAATTTTATTAGGCGCATCAATTTCTTGAAGTAAGATTGGTAAGAACAAGCTGGCTGCTATTATATAAGGACCAAGCCAGCTTGCCGGACCAATGATCAAAGCTGGTACGAGCCTTTTGATTGCTACTTCTTTTTTCATAATTTATTTTCCTCCTGTTCATTGACTACTTGATAGTAATCAAAATCAGCATAAGATTCTCTTTGATGCGCATCTACTGCACCAATAAAATTAAAGAGTCCTGTAAAACCACCTATTTCTCCAGGCTCACCATTGACGCCTTCATCCGAAAGATAGCTCACATCAAGATTACGCAACACATTATCCCAATCCTCATACTCTGTCTTATAGAATAAACTTGCAAAACCGTCCTTGTAGGTGATTTTCAGCTCTGCTTTATCATGTGAGACTTTTACACTATGATCTGGATACTCTATCTTTTGCCCCAGCTTTGCTTGCGAAATGGTTAAAATTGTCGACTTATGCTCTTCAGAATAAGTCAAATTCAAATACAACCAATTGTTACAGTCATAGTACAAGCCCGCTCCTGCGGTTTCCGAATAATGTTTAGGGTGAAACTCAAGCTTAGTTTTCAACTCATAGTTAAATGATGTTGCTCTTGTCGCCATGATTGCTGGCTTGATTTGAGAAAATAGTGAATTTTCTCCATGTATTCTTAAATGTCCTTGATGTTCACTTGTATTGACCCAATCTTTGTGTTGTTCACGATAAGGAGTCATAAATCTTGCATCAAAGTCAGCATTAAAATCATCATAAATATCCCAGTCAAAATTTTGAACAAACTCAAGTCCCGAAATACCCTCTACCTCCATTTTGGCAATATTTGAACCATCAGCCATTTCTAGCCAATCATCATCAGTCCAAATCATTTTTTGAATAGAAGTTTCACGCCCTAAAGGATTCAATAGTTTATTTTTCAAAGGACGAGACATGAGATGGGTGATGTACCATTCGCCTGTCGATGTTTCCACTAGAGAACCGTGTCCTGCTTTTTGCATAGCAGAATTTGGGTTGTACATTTCAAAATGTCCCGCATCAGGATCTCCAAGTGAAAAGAGATGTTTTGGAGATGAAGTGATGATGGGTTCCCCAGATGGATGGGGCACATATGGTCCAAAGATATGCTTGGAACGCCCAATTTCCACGCCATGAGCATAACCAGTGCCGCCTGCTGCGATGAGAAGATAGTAATAATCATTTTTCTTGTAGATTTGTGGTGCTTCTGCACAGCCACGACTTGTAAAACCTTGCGTTACTCTGTGCCATTTTCCCACGATAGAACCTTGTGCCAAGTCAATCTCGGCAATAACGATGTGACCAGGTGCTTGGTATCTTGAACGACTTTCCCACTCTAAAATACTGATATAATGTTTACCATTTTCATGGAAGAGAGAGGGATCAAAACCAATAGCCGTTACAAAAATTGGATCTGACCATGGACCACTAATGCTATCCGCAAACATAATATATGAGTCAGCATTAAACTCACGTCCTCCCATATTGACCATATGGGAATAAGCCAACCAATATTTTTTAGAAGAGGAGTCATAAGACAAATGAGGTGCCCAAATACCTGCGGGAGTGTTCGTGCCTTGTAAGTTGACTTGTCCTGACTTCAGCGCATAATTCACCAACTTCCAATTAGCCAAGTCTTGCGATTCATAAATTTGGATGGCCGGTTGCCAGTGAAAAGTTGAGGTGGCGAGGTAGTAGGTATTTTCCACTCGAATTACGGATGGATCGGGTGCCATACCGGGAATAATCGGATTTTTTATAATAGTCATTGTTTCTCCTTGTTAGCGTTTTCTTTTTCTGATATCATCTTATCAAAAAGAATTTACATGGAAAATACCAAAAAAAATCATAAATTTACCATTTTCCATATTTCTACAGATAAAAGACATCAAAAAAAGTACTCTTCATAAGTACTTTTTATTTCTTTTCTATTTTTTATGATGCAGTATGTGCTCTTTTCCTATATTCACTAGGGGATTTTCCATACCAATTTTTGAATTGGCGTGAGAAATGAGAGACATCTTGATATCCTATACATTCAGCAATCTCTTGTATACTCATTTCTGGCTGATTGAGCAAATATTTTGCCTCATTAAATTTTAACTGATTTAAAAATTGTTTGGGCGAAATAAAATACATTTTTTTAAAAGTTTTCAGCATTGTTGAATCACTGATATTTAACGACCTCGCAACATGACTCAAGGACAGTAACTTTCTTCCTTCGTCAACAGGTTGATGAGTATATTTTACAAAATTACTTTTAATAGTTTCAGCAATCATTTTCGCTAAAATAAGATGATTATCTCCGCTTTGTTGTGAAGACTCACAATCACTATAAGAAATCAAATGGATGATCAGCTCCAGTAATAATTTTTCTATTGTAAACTTATCCTGTAAAGAAAACTCTGGCTTATCGAGAATTTTAATATATTCTTGCAAGGTTTTCCGGATTTGGATATGTGCAGCATTGTCTTTATTTAAAAGAATCGAACAATTAGTTATGAGTTTACGTTGCAATTCTGGGTTATCAATATCAAAATGGACGCAAAAATAAGATAAGCCGTCTCCTAAATGACACGAATTTCGATGCAAAAGTCCAGGAGGAAATAAAAGAATATCGCCCTCCTTAAAATCAAAGTGATGTGTTGAAAGCTCCGTGTGTTGGATACCCTCAATAATAAAAAGAATTTCAAAAGCGAAATGGCGTTCCCAATCAACAGACCAACCAGCCGCTACTTTCTGCTTATGTCCGCCAAATAACTTGATATTGTCATTAAACTCCGGCAATTTAGGAATGGTTTTTAACCAATTTGGTGTTGGGTGCATAGCGTCTTCTCCTTATTAACAAGCATTATGACGATAATATTTTACTATATACTCCAAGTCTACCAGAATTTTGGAGACTTTCAAAAGCAAACCAAACTGATTTTCACATAAAAAAAACCAGACATTCTTTCTGGAAGAAGTCTGGTCGATTTATTCATATCATTTTTATTAAGCTTGATATCGTTTTTCACCATCAAGATAAGTTGCAACAAGCTCAAGGTGTTCATCAAGAACGATAAAGTCTGCATCTAAACCTTCTTTGATTTGACCACAAACATCATCAATCTTCGTAGATTTAGCAGCATTCAAAGAAGCCATTTTTACAGCTTCAGCTGGTGTTGCAATTTGCCAATCTACAACATTTTTCACTGCATCTTTGAGCAAAAGAATAGAGCCAGCAAGGTTGCCCCCTTCTTTCAAACGTGCGGCACCATCTTTAACGATTACTGGGAATTCGCCAAGGTAATACTCACCATCGCTTAATCCAGCAGCTCGCATTGAGTCTGTAATTAATACGACATGGTCTGTACCTTTTTCGCGCATCAAAATCTGACATGCTTCTGGACGTACGTGGAAGCCATCACAAATCAATTCTGCATAAGTATTTGGCAAGTTGAAAACCGCACCAACCATACCAGGCTCACGGTGATTAAGACCACGCATTCCATTAAAAGCATGTACCCACATTGTAGCTCCAGCTTGAACTGCTGCAACTGCATCTGCATAAGTTGCATTTGAGTGTCCAAGGGCGATTGTAAAGCCATGTTCTACCGCTTCTTTCACAAAGGCAGTTGAACCTTCACGTTCTGGTGCAATACCAATTTTGATAGGTAAACCTTTGGCTGCTTCACCATATTCAGCAAGTTCGCTATATGAAGGGTCGCGCATGTATTTAGGATTTTGAGCACCTTTAAATTCTTCCGTAAAGTAAGGACCTTCAAAGAAAAGACCACGGATTTTAGCACCAGCTGCTTTATCTACATTTGAACCAATTTCATCAGCGACTTCCAACAATTCTTCATGACTTGCAGTCACAGCTGTTGGGAAGAAACTTGTAACACCTGCTGCTAAAAGTCCTTCACTCATTGTTTGGACGATACCTTCGATTTTACGGTCATTAGTATCTGCTCCACCAAAACCGTGAATGTGTGTGTCTACCAGACCAGGAGCAATGGATTGACCTGAATAATCTAGAATATCAGCTCCAGCTGGAGCATCTGCTGCCCACTTTCCAAATTTGCCGTCTGTGATTTGCAGGAAACCACCTGTTTTCACTTCATAAGGATAGAAAAATTTGTCTGCTTTAATATAGTAAGTCATAAAAGGGTTCCTCCGATACTTTGTATTCTCCAACATTTTAACACTCGGTACTAAAAAAGTCAAGAATTGGTATATATCAATACTTGACTTTTTGCTTATTTTTTATTAGAAAGTTCGAGCAATTTTTGCTTAATTTCATCTTCCATTTTGACCAATTCTTGCTCAGTTTGCTGACGTTTTTGACGTCCGTCAGATTGGATGCGCATAGTTTCTTGAATTGTATCGATAAGATTTTGTTGTGTAACTTTTAATGTTTCCACATCAATAAGTCCACGTTCATTTTCTTCAGCTGCTTCAATCGTTGAAGATTTAAGCATTTCAGAATTCTTACGTAGAAGATCATTGGTTGTTTCTGAAACAATACGTTGACTCGCTAGAGCATCTTTTTGCTTCAATAGAGTCAAGGCAATTGCGACTTGGTTTTTCCACAAAGGAATCGCTGTATTGATTGAGGTTTGAATTTTTTCTGCAAGCTCTTGATTTGTATTTTGAATCAAACGGATCTGGGGAGCTTGCTGAATCGTTAATTGACGCGCCAAACGCAAGTCGTGCGCCCGTTTATCTAAACGATTTTTATAAGCTTCAAGATCGCTTACCTTTTGAACTGCTAAAGCCCCATCATCACCAGCACCTTGAGCTTCTTGACGTGCTGCTGGTAGGATTTCTTGTTCTAGCTCTTCAATCTTAAATTCTGCTCCTGCAATGTAAACATTAAGGGCTTTAAAATAGTTGAGATTTTCATCATAAAGCTTATCAAGCATCTCATTGTCTTGAAGAAGCCCTTGTTGCTCATTATTAAGTTTTGCCGAAATTTTATCAATTCCAGCACCAATTTTTTGGTACTTTTGAGTGACTTCAAAGATTGATTTTTTAACTTTTCCAAACATTTTTTGGAAAACACTTTTGTTTTCAGCAACAAGTTCGTTAGGATTTGCTTGTTGGAGATTGTACATCAAATCAGTCAAAGAGCCGCCGACATCTCCTAAATCTTGCGCCTGTACTTTATCCAAAACACTTTGTGAAAAAGCTGAAATCTTATCTTGCGCATTTGCCCCATAAGCAATCACAGACTGTGAGCTATTCTCATCGAGTTGTTTAGCCAGTTCCTTCGCTTTTTCACGCTCTTCTGGACTTAGAGCATCTATCGCGCGCAAAGAAGCTCTTTGATGCATATCAACAAGTTCTGTCTTTTGAGTTTCAGACAGCGCTTCTGCTTCTTTCACGATTTTATCATCATTAATTAATTCATCTAAAATAGGGTTTTCCATTCTCACTCCTTAATCAAACTTTACTTCATGCTTAATAACATTGACATCATCCATCAAAACTTCATGATAATTTTTCGAGATATTTGTTGCCAGTGTCTTAATCAGAAGCAGTGTTTCATCCATATCACGACTAACATCATCAGACTTAACAGATTGTTTTTGCATTTCCAGATATTTCTCTGTTAATTTTACCATATTGGGCAAATCTTTATAGAGAAAATCATTCTGTTTTGTCAATTGTGTTGGGTTTTGCACGATATGTTTGAAGAGGAGTTTACTTGCTTCAAGGCCACCTGTGACAGATTCCACAACTTGTAGCTCGTCATTTTTCTTCGTATTTGCTTCCCATTTTTCAATGTTTTCTTTAGCATCTGCTAAAGTGTCACGAAAAATTTCGATGTCACTCTCAGAAAGTCCTGCTTCTTGATAGCGTTGTATATTTTCTTTACGCGGTGGTTTTTTTGCTGTTTTATTCTTTTTATTCGATTTGTTTCTCATTAAGCTAATCAGCCAAAGTGCCACTAGTAGAATTAGAATTGTTCGTATGAATCCATGCATTCCACCCATCATCATTCCTGTCATATGCATTTTTAGCCTCCATTCTTGTTTTCCTGTTATAACAAGCTTTCTTTACTTATTTCATCAGCCAACTGGCTATACTTTAATTTTATCATATTCTGAAGGAAACTTTTCAGACTTTCGTATGATTTCTAATTTGAGATAAGAGTGCTTATCGTAAGATTATAAGCTCGATTTTTGAAGACTGAAGATATAATTTTTCGTAAGAAAAAAAAGAGAAAAAAGTTTTTTCATTCCTTTTTCTCAAACATATCTCTTTTATACTTCTTTATTTGTGGTCTGGCTTGGTTTCTGTGTTCTTTTAGGCAGTGAAAAGTAAAGATTGAATAGTAAAACAACAGCAATTACGAGGGATACATAAGGATTGCTGTTGTAAAATATAAAATTTATTCCAATAGCAATAAGTGAAAGTAACGTGATCAATAGGTTAATATGTTTTTTAGTCATGAATTAGTGTTCCTTTTATTTTGAGAGTTCATCACACTTTAGTGAAAAAACTGAAAATTCAGCGTAAATTTTAAGAAAGAGTATCGTTCGTTTCATTCTCTTTTAAGGTTGAAAGGGCGTACTGTGAAATGCAAATAATTATTACAAAACCTATAATTTTAAGCAAAAGACTTAATGGCGCAAATAAGTACAATAAAATTATTGCTACTATTTCACAACTATAAATAATAAATTTCATGATTTTTTTCCAATCTTTTTAATAACTCTGAACACCTAGAGATGTTCGTTTTTTTATTTTATAAGGATTTTTAGGATTTGCCATTACATAGAACTACCTCCCTAGAAAAGGAGTTAATACTTCCAATTATAACATCAATAAATGTAACTATCCTTTTTCACTCGTAGAAACATTTCAATGTGTAAAAGTGATGTACAGCACTCATATTTATTAGAACACTACTTTAATCAAGAGGTGCATGATAAAAATGTAAACCTCAAGTAAATATCTCGAAAATAATAGTTTTAAATCTTAAATTCCTTAATCTTATCAACCTTCATTCCTTCTTTATCAGTAACAAATGTCCATCTTTGTTTAAATTTTTGTTGATAATTGGGAAGACCTTTTAGTATTTGTTGAGTATCCTTATCTATTACGTAATCAACAGCTTTAAAAGATATATCTATCTCGAAAGTGTTAGATTTTTTCCAGTATAGGCGACTGAGTCCTTCGATTTCAATATTTTCTGTGTGATTTATTTTTCGCTTATCTAAGTAGCTTAACAAAGTTTTAGTATGCTTGGTATAAAGTTTTTCGCTATATAACTGCGATACTCTTGATATATCCTGTGTATTCCAAGCATCTTGAATAGATAAGAACTGTTTCTTTATGGCATTAGAAAGTTCCATATCATCAATATGAACTCCCTCAGTATATATTTCCTTAGGTTTAATAACTGCACTAATAGCTATGATAATACCAAGACCTACAAGAGAAAGCATAAGCTTTACTTTATTTGATATACCACCTTCCACACTTGATGGTGAGTTATTACTAGTGTGAATGCCTCCAGTCCCTCCATGGAAACCTCCACCACCCGTAGTTCCACCTCCATGGAAGCCCCCAGCTAATGCCAGAACATGGGGAGCAAAGATGATGAAGAAACTCATTACTAGAAGAGCAATAAATATTTTTTGTTTTTTTATCATTTTTTTATTCTAGAAGCTCAATCAGTAAAGTGATACGATACATATATAGAACCTTTATAGCTAAGAGATATCAAATCCATTTCTCTTAGCATTATAACTCATTATGAGTTGAAGCAATTTTTTATACTCAAGCTCTGGCATATCGTAGGGGATCTTGAGTGACCCTTTTCCAAATTCAAGACCATAATCAGTAAAATCGTTTTCTTCCATACCTTGTGTTCCATAAATACCTAACCAGCCCTTATTAGCCATTAGTAAAAAAAGTTGTTGTGTCGCTTTCTTGGCCTGTTTAGGGTAAAAACCTGGCATTGCATAAGAAACACGTTCTTGCACATCAGGATAGATAGTATGGACCAACTGTCGTGTAAGTCGCATTCTCGCAAGTTTTTCTTCACTTAAGTCATTATCATTAAAGTAAGCTTCAAAAGGTTGTGCTTTTTTCATTTTAATTTATTCCTTCCACAACTTCTATTTCATAAGTAATTGTTAATACTATTATTAATCCTTGACACTCATTCCACTGCCAATCCAAGTCAAGATTCCTCCAACAAAGCCTAAAAATGGAAACAATCCAAATATTCCGCCCAAGATAAAATAAAAACCTGCACGCCTAGTATCTTTTTCTGTTGAAGATTTACGGTCAACAACCCCCATAATAATCAAAATAATACTAATAATTACTGTTACACCAAACATACCTAATAATAATTGAAGATTCCAGTTCTCTGGTACGTGTCCGTGAATCCCATTAAAGTATGGATTAGTATTCCAGAAAAGTTGAAAGCCAAAAAGAGACAACACAATGAGGACACTGCCTAAAAAGGCACTCATTACTGCATTTATTAAACTCATTTTTTTATTTTCCATTTTCTCTTCCTCCTTGACTTTCTTGTTTTTCTTTTTGGCTGTGAGCACTAATTTCCTGTAAAATTAACAGTATAAATAAGGTAATCTTCTTTATAAAATTCTACTTTAGTGTCAAGATTCATTTTTTTGACGGCACATCTGTCATAATTTGTTTTACCATAAACAGATTTTGCTAATCGTTCCAGATCTTTGGTAGAAGCATTTTTGATATTTATCATAGGAGTGCTTAAGGCATCCCATGATAAACTCGAACTGTCCTTATCCTGCTGAATCTTAGCGCCTCGCATCTGTGGATCGTTAATAATGTCCGTAATATTTTGTTGGCTATACATTTTGGCGCTTATATCCGTCAATGCAAAAGAACCCAACACTAATAAAAGTGGGCTGAAATAAATCAATAGGGCAGCAACTAGGATTATCAAAAGAGAGCGAATAGATACTGAAATTTTTGCACTTGTTTTTTTAATTTTAATAATATAACTCCTTATAATTTAGAGTTCAATCAGCACATTTTTAGCCTTTAAGTTATCCAGGCATTCTATCAAATAATCTACATTATGCTCTGGATAAATAGGAACAGTCAAAGACATAGTCTCCAGTGACTCATAACTTGAACAATGGTTTCCACGGTACAAGGGACTTTCCCATTCCTTAGCCGGTTTGTATCCTCTTCGCTTCATTTCCTCCATAACTTGTTGATGATATTGAAATAATTTATAGGGTGAATAATCAAAAACATAATTTACAGTCGCGTGTGGCTTGCCCCAGCCTCTCCCTCTCAAAGCACAGCATTCTCTGTGCTGTCCAAGCAATTGCATCCGCGGAAGATGCTTTATTAAATCTTCGTGCCATAACCTCATCTCTCATCTCCTTCTTCCAGATTATTATTCCTCCTATTTTAGATCAATCATAAAGGTCGATTTATCCCCAGCGGAACACTTCCAAAAGGCAAAATTTCATAAAGCCTTTCAGGAATTTGTTGACTAAATTTTCTTGCATTTGGCGATAATTTTCCGTTTAAGGCAAGCAAGGTAAAGCTCACTTGAATACGTTGAACTATCTGCGGGACATAGTCACCGCTCTCTATCAAGTTTTTCGCCTTAGTCAGTACTTCCCGTTCTTGGATCGTCAAGGATTCGTCCAATATTAATCGATAAATATCGTTTAAAATCTGTTCTTCACGTGCGGATAATTTTACCTTTTTCATAAGTGAACTCCTTTTGAAAAGCCTGTTTTGATTTATTTGAGCAAGGTTTTAAAAATCAGAACCACTAAAATTAAATCAATAGCCAAGCCAAGATACCATGAAACGATAAAATATGTTTTTTGTGTTTTATGTCGACAAATTTTTCCACCTAGAAATGCGCCTAAACCACCGCCCAATATTGCCTGGGAAATAAGCACCTTCTCAGGAATCCGCCACAAATGATGTTGCGCCTTGTATTTGTCAATAGCATAAAACAAAAAGACAATAATGTTCCAAATAATAAGTGCTGTTAAAATAAGAAGTCCTGTTGTTGTCATTGTTATCTTTCTGTTTTTAAATTTATTTTTAAGAAGTTTTAAATACCAATGGTTAATCGCTTCATTCATTGGGTGATTTAAAACTTTTTATCAATTTAACTCATCTTTATGCTATTCATTATATCACTTGCTGGGCTTGAAGTCATAACAGACTATCAAATAAATGAAGCACTTAACCTCATTTATCTGTAAAATTTAACTATTTGACATTCAAAAAAACTCGGAGTATAGTTTTATCTATAGCAAAGTTAGAAAAGGGGAAATAACTTGGTATTTGAAAAAACAGTATTAAACAAAGCTCTCGCCTCTGCCTTTGATATTCCAGTAAAAGTAACTTACTGGGATGGCAAAACAGAGAAATATGGCGATGGTGAAGCTCAAGTACACATCATTTTCAATAAAAAATTCGCTTTTAGCGATTTAGCATCCATGCCTACTCTGGTTCTTGCTGAAGCTTACATGCACGATGAAATCGAAATTGAAGGAAGTATTCAAGAACTTGTCGCTTCCGCTTATCGTAAAGCAGATAGCTTTTTAACAAATCAATCAGGCTTCGGAAAATCCATTGTTGAGCTCTTGGGCAATCACTCCCAAAAGCAATCGAAAAAGGATATTCATCAGCACTATGACATTGGGAACGACTTTTACAGAAAATGGTTGGACCCAACGATGACTTATTCTTGTGCTTATTTTGAAAATGAGAATATGACACTGGAACAAGCACAAATCGCTAAAGTACATCATATCCTTGACAAGCTCAACAGTACACCTGGCGGACGTTTATTAGATATTGGTTGTGGCTGGGGAACATTGCTCTTTACCGCTGCACAAGAATACGGCTTAGAAACTGTAGGTGTTACTCTTTCTGAAGAACAATACAACTATATCGTAAATAAGGCAAAAAAACTCGGACTTGAGGATAAAGTCAAAGTCTTCCTTACAGATTATCGTGATCTAAATGAAGGAACCTTTGATTATGTAACTTCTGTGGGCATGTTTGAGCATGTGGGTAAAGAAAATTTAGAAATGTATTTCCAAAAGGTTTATGATTATCTCAAACCAAATTCTCGTGCCCTCATCCATGGAATTACTGGTCAACATCGTGGAGCAGGTGTTGATCCTTTCATCGAAAAATATATCTTCCCAGGAGGTTATATTCCAAACATCGCTGAAAATGTCGAACACATTATGACTGCAAAATTACAACTTGATGATTTGGAACCTTTACGTCGTCACTATCAAAAAACACTAGAAATCTGGAACGAAAACTACAGTAAAGTTTTTGTAGATGTTGAAAAGGAAATGGGCCGTCCCTTTGCTCGCATGTGGACGCTTTATCTTCAAGCTTGTGCCGCTAGTTTTGAATCAGGGAACATTGATGTGGTTCAATATCTTTTAACAAAAGGGCCTTCAGGTGTTGGTCTTCCAATGACTCGTCAGTATATGCTCCAACATCATTAAACGTTTATGAATATTAAAAGAAAAAAACAGTTGTCAAATACAACTGATTTTTTTTTGCACATTTATTCTTTGTGCTTTTGTTTGGAATATATAAAGGCCTTGGCAATAACAGAGATGAACATAGCCATGATACCTAAACCAACCGTAGCATAGATCATTGTAAATATTTTACCTGTTGTAGTTATCGGATATAAGTCCCCGTATCCTATCGTTGTTAAGGTCATAAAACTTAAATATAAGGCATCGAGAATGCTAAATTTTTCTACTGTTGAATAAAAGATAGTTCCACTCATCAAGGTTGTTGCCATTAAGAAAAACAAAGCTTTAGTATCGTCCTTTTTTAAGATAAAACTAAAGGAAGTGAATAATTTTTTGGTCGCAATTAGTAAGGATAGCACAGAAACCTTCTTTCTAAATTTATTATAAGCTTATTTCCAAATAAGAAGTTCTGACTCTGTAGTAACATCCCCAAACTTATCCGAAAAATCTTTAAAATGCACTGCACCTAACTTTGTATAAAGGCTTCTTGCATTTTCATTATTTTTAAGAATTGCAATGGTAACTGTCATTTGGGCTTCTTTTGCTTGCTGCAACACCTGTGACAATAACTGAGTCCCCACCCCTTTTCTTTGAAACTTCTGGGAGATGTGAAGGGAATCAATGTACAAGTTACCTCTCTGGTCGCTACTTTCTGAGTAAGCAATGAAACCTGCAACATTATTTTCTAACTCTTTGACGAGAATATGTTGTGAAGCTTGTGCAAGAAATTGCTCCCAATTTTTCTGAAATGTATCATATTCTAAACTTTCTAAATAAGTAGGAGGCAAGATACTTTCATATGTCGTTTGCCAATTGTCTACGTTAATATGTGCTATTTCTTCTAAATCAGAATAATGTGCCGGACGAATCCTTGTCATCTTCTTCTCCTTTTTATTTTAAATAATCTTTTTTCAAAAGACCCATAAAATGACTGTCGTGGTAACTTCCAGCTGCAAAGAAATGTTCTTTCATTGTTCCTTCAATTTTGAACCCAACTTTTTCATAGATATGAACAGCAGGAGCATTATCAACATCAACCCAAAGATAAACTTTATGCATGTTTAATACTTTAAAAGCATATTCTAAGGCTTGGTGAAATGCTTCTTGTGCCAAGCCTCGACCAGAATACTCTTCTGTAATGATAAGCTGTATTTCGCAACTACGATGGATGAAGTTGATTTCCATCAATTCTACTATGCCCGCAAATGCACCATCCACATCTACAACAAAACGACGTTCATCCATACTATGAATGTGCTTATCATATAGAGCCGTTAATTCATCTAAGGATTCGTAAGGTTCTTGAAACCATAAATGCATAGTTTTAGCTTCATTGTTGATGATATGAATATTTTTTAAGTCTGTTCTTTCTAGTGCTCTGATTTTCATTTTAGAATCTCCTTGCTTTTATTTCCAATATCCTTCATGAACTTTTCTAGCTTTTTCCTCTACTTCTGGAAAGGGTCCGATAATCTGTATGAGCTTTTGTCCGCGATCAATAATCTGTTGCGCAGGCAAATCAAAAGTGGGATTTTGTTCATTGTCTCCTGTTAGTTCTAACAAACGTTTTTCAGTTAGAGCATAAACGATAGTTCCAATATTCCCCCAATAAATAGCTCCGGTACACATTGCACAAGGTTCCGCTGTAGTATAAAGTTTACATTGCCACAAAAATTCTTTGGAATAAAGCTTGGAAGCTTTTGCAGCCAAACTGGTTTCTGCATGTCCCGTACAAATCTGTTCTGTAATTTCAATATTTTCTTGTTCTAGGAGAATATTTCCCTTGCTATCTGTCAAAAGTGCACCAAAAGGAGTATTCCCATGATTGCGAGCATTTTGGGAAATCTCCACACAGCGTTCCAAAAGCGCAATATGTTTTTGTCTTTGCATATTCACCTTCCTTATCTCATAATAAAATAGTTAGACTTTATTATACAATGAACCCGCTGTAAATAAAAGCGTTTACTGTATTATTGACATCTTTTAAGCAAAATTTCTTTTTTGTTTTATTTTCTCACTTGGGTTTTCAGTGAATTTTAATATAGATTATGGTAAAATGAGGATGTATTGGGCTTTTATAAGCTAGGATAAATTAGTAAAGGAAAAAATATGAATCCACAAAAAATTGCCGTGCTCGGCCCTGGATCATGGGGAACTGCTCTTTCTCAAGTTCTTAATGACAATGGACATGAAGTTCGTATTTGGGGAAACAATGTTGACCAAATTGCTGAAATTAATGAAAAGCATACCAACGAACGTTACTTCAAAGGGATCACTTTAAATCAGAAAATTTCTGCTTATACCGATCTCGAATTTACCTTGTCTGATGTTGATGCTATTCTTTTCGTTGTTCCAACAAAAGTCACACGTTTGGTTGCTCAACAAGTCGCAAAAGTTCTTAAACATAAAGTGACAATCATGCATGCATCTAAGGGGCTCGAACAAGGGACCCATGAACGTATTTCTTCAATACTCGAAGAAGAGATTCCAGAAGAATACCGAAGCGAAATTGTTGTGGTTTCTGGTCCTTCGCATGCCGAAGAAACAATTCGACGTGATATTACCTTAATCTCTGCTGCTTCAAATGATTTAGAGACGGCTAAATATGCCCAAGAAATTTTTTCTAACGATTATTTCCGACTCTATACCAATACGGATGTTATTGGTGTAGAAACAGCGGGTGCTTTGAAAAATATTATTGCAGTCGGTGCTGGGGCTTTACATGGTCTTGGTTTTGGTGATAATGCTAAAGCAGCAATCATCACGCGTGGCTTAGCAGAAATTACCCGTTTAGGTGTTGCTATGGGCGCTCAACCGCTTACTTATAGCGGCTTGTCTGGTGTAGGTGACTTGATTGTTACGGGTACATCAATTCACTCACGCAATTGGCGAGCAGGTGATGCTCTCGGTCGAGGTGAGAAGCTTGCGGATATCGAAGCAAATATGGGAATGGTTATCGAAGGTGTTTCAACAACTAAAGCCGCTTACGAACTCGCACAAAGTATGCATATCGATATGCCCATCACTGAGACAATCTACAAGGTGCTTTATGAAAATATGGATGCCCGTGAAGGCATCTTAGACATTATGCGCCGTGAAACACGTACCGAAAACGAATTCAGTATCTAAATCAAAAGGAGCTAATTTTTAAAATGATTAAAACAAACCCAAAACAAAAAGTAAGAAAAGCAATTATTCCCGCAGCCGGTCTGGGTACACGTTTCTTGCCTGCTACTAAAGCCCTTGCTAAAGAAATGTTACCTATCGTTGATAAACCAACAATTCAATTTATCGTTGAAGAAGCCTTAAAATCAGGAATTGAAGATATCTTAATCGTTACAGGTAAAGCTAAACGTCCTATCGAAGACCACTTTGACTCAAATATTGAGTTGGAACAAAACCTTAAAGAAAAAGGTAAAACAGAGCTTTTAAAATTAGTTGAAGAAACAACAGATATCAATCTTCACTTTATTCGTCAAAGCCACCCAATGGGGCTTGGACATGCGGTTCTTCAAGCAAAAGCCTTTGTTGGCGATGAACCATTTGTTGTTATGCTTGGTGACGATCTTATGAACATCATGGGAGATGGTACACCACTCACAAAAGAATTAATTTCTGACTATGAGAAGACACACGCTTCAACAATCGCTGTAATGAAAGTTCCACATGACGATGTGGACAAATATGGTGTTATTGCTCCAGAAGGTGAAGTTTCTAAGGGTCTTTACAATGTTGCAGAATTCGTCGAAAAACCTGCTGTTGAAGATGCTCCTTCTGATTTGGCTATCATCGGCCGCTACCTCTTAACTCCAGAAATTTTCCAAGTTTTAGAAAAACAAAAACCTGGTGCAGGTAACGAAATCCAATTGACGGATGCGATTGAAACTTTAAATAAAACACAACGCGTTTTTGCACACGAGTTCACTGGCAAACGCTATGATGTCGGCGATAAATTTGGTTTCGTTGAAACAACTATCGAATATGGTCTCAATCATCCACAAATCAAGGATGAATTACATGATTACATCATCGCTAAAGCAGAAGAACTTTTAAAATCTGAAAGCAAAACTGAAAAATAATTCAAGGCTGTCCAGCATTTGCTTGGGCAGCTCTTCTTATCCCCTTTTTCCTTGTAAGAACAAATCATTCCGAACTTCTTATTTTGCCTAAATTATGCTATCATGGAGGGGATGAAATTTTTCAAAGAAATCAAGATTAAAGCTCTGGATATTATCATTATTCTTGCCTTATTTTGTGCTTCTTTTTCTGTTTTTTTTCTCCTGCCTCACAATAGCTCTGGGACAAAGGCCCAATTACGTGTGCAAGGGAAAGTGATTAAAACATTTGATTTAAGCAAAAATCAGCGCTGGACTTATCGCTCTGAGGATGGGGATTACAATGAAATAGAGGTAAAGGATGGAGCGATTGCTGTTGTTAAGGCTTCTTGTCGCGATCAAATTGATGTGCAACGTGGCTTTATTTCAAAAGTTAACGATACTATCGTTTGTTTACCTCATGATTTAGTCATTCAAATCATTGGAGATCAATCAGAATCTGGAGTGGATTATAGCGGATGAATGTAAAAGAAAATATTTATATAGCACTTCTCACTGCAGTAGCTGTTGTTATGGGCATTTTTGAGAGCTGGATTCCCTCCTTCTTCGCTTTTGCTCCGGGAGCCAAAATTGGCCTAGCTAATCTGGTAATGATTATTGCCATTTTCACCTTAGATTGGCGAAAAGTTTGGACAATGCAAGTCTTGCGCTTGCTAATTACTGCCTTATTCACAGGTGTTTCTGTGGTTATCTACTCTGCGGCAGGAGCTATTTTAAGCCTCTTAGCCATGTACCTCATGAAGCAACTAGGACCCAAATGGGTCTCTCTCATTGGCATTTCTGTTGTCGGAGGCTTCTTTCATAATCTCGGACAACTGCTTGTTGCTTCGCTTATTACAGGTACAAGCTCCGTAATGCTTTATTTACCATGGCTCTCTTTTTTCGGTATGCTCGCTGGTTTTGCCATCGGTGTTGGTGGAAACCAAATCATTCAGCGTGTAGCACCAATACAGTTATTATTTATTAAAGAAAGTAAAAAATGGACGTAAAAAATACAATTTGGTCAGAATATCCAAAATTAGAATCTTCCTTAGTCAAAGTTCAAAAGCTGATGAAGCAACAGGTTGGCATCAAAAATAAAGAAATCAAGTCAGCCATTTTTGACCTGTTTGATGCAGGTGGAAAAATGCTACGTCCGGCTTATTTATTAATGTTTGCTGATTTCACTGCTATGGATAATAAAAGTAAAATCGCACTTGCTGCAAGCGTCGAAATGCTGCACACTGCAACGCTTATTCACGACGATATTGTTGACCAAGCAGATACACGTCGCGGTGTCGAGACTCTCTCGAAAAAATACGATCCGTCAATTGCTGTTTATGCTGGCGACTATCTTTTTGTAGCTGTTTTTAAACTTTTGTCAAAATATTCTTTTGATTTGCCAAATTTAACAAAAAACATCGGATCTATTGAACGCCTTTTAGGCGGAGAACTTGGACAACTCAACAAACATTTTGATTTTGAGCAAACGCTCGATGATTATATTCAAAATATTTCTGGAAAAACTGGCGAACTTTTTGCTATGTCATCCTCAATCGCTCCTTTAATTATGCAAGATGTTCACTTATCTGAACTCTCCTATAATATTGGGATGGACATTGGAATTGCCTTCCAAATTATGGATGACTATCTTGATTATGCTAGCGACAGTCAAACCCTGGGAAAACCTGTACATGAAGACATCAAGCAAGGTATCTTTTCTGCACCCGTTCTTTTTGCTTTAGAGATCGATCATCGTCATGTGAAATCTTTGATTCAAAAAGAACAATTTGAAGAAGTTTACAGCTTCATTCAAAGTTCTGGAGCGCTGACTAAAACTAAAGAGTTGGCCCAATATTATACTAATCAAGCTCTCAATCTAATTAATAAGCTCCCTGAGGGCCAAACACGTGATAACATTAGCAGTGTTACAAGAAAACTTTTGGAACGGAATTTATAATGAACCCTGAAGAATTTTATGCGCAACTTGAAACTTTTGACCTTTTCTTAAATGATCAACAAAAAGAACAATTTGAACGCTATTTTGAGCTTCTCGTTGAGTGGAATGAAAAAATTAACCTTACGGCAATTACAGAGAAAAAAGAAGTCTTTCTCAAGCATTTCTATGATTCAATTGCACCGATTCTCTACAAGCTCATTCAAAATGAACCCTTAAAAATCCTTGATATTGGTGCCGGGGCAGGCTTTCCTAGTTTACCAATGAAGATTATTTTCCCAGAGCTACAAGTAACTATTATTGATTCGCTTAACAAGCGCATCAACTTCTTGTCTCTTTTATCAAAAGAGTTGCACTTAGAGAAAGTGACTTTATTGCACGGTCGCGCTGAGGATTTTGGACAAAATCCTCTCTACCGCGCTCAATTTGATATTGTTACAGCACGCGCAGTTGCGCGTCTCAGTGTACTCTCTGAACTCACTATTCCTTTTCTTAAGAAAAATGGCCATCTCTTGTCACTCAAAGCGGCTAAATTTGATGAAGAACTTTCGGATGCTAAACATGCAATTGCCGTCTTAGGAAGCAAATTTATCGAACAGATTGATTATCAACTTCCAAATGGTGATGAGCGACACATTGCTATTATCGAAAAGAAAAAAGAAACGCCGAAAAAGTACCCACGAAAAGCGGGAACGCCCAATAAAAAGCCACTTTAAAAAGCTCTGGTTCATTCAGAGCTTTTTCTTTATTATGCACGCCCATTCCATTCATTTTTAATAGTTTGATAGGCTTGAATTGGATTTTCAGCACGAGTAATTGGACGGCCAACAACAATATAATCCGATCCGATATTGCGTGCTTCTTCTGGTGTCATCACTCGTTTTTGATCTCCCTTGGCTGTGCCTGCAGGACGAATACCTGGTGTCAAACAGATGAAATCTGGACGTGTGACACTTTTAATCTTTTGAACCTCATGAGCTGAACATACAACACCATCTAAACCAGCCTCATCTGTGCATTTAGCATAGTGTAGAACTGATTCTTCCAAACTTGTCATAATCATTTGATCATGGTGCATACTTTCTTGGCTAGTGGAAGTCAGCTGAGTGACAGCAATCAAATCTGCAACCTTTTCTCCAGCAGGTGTTCCAGCTATCAAACCTTCTTTAGCTTGCTGCATCATCTCAATCCCTCCAGCAGCATGAACATTAATCATATCTATTCCTAAACGGGCTAGACCTTTCATGGCTGAGCCAACTGTATTTGGAATATCATGGAGTTTCAAATCTAAGAAGACATCATGACCTTGAAATTTAAGGAAGTCTACAACAACAGGCCCTTCTTGATAGAGGAGCTCCATTCCCACTTTTACATAGAGTTTTTCGTGATCATCAAAGCGCAGTAAAAAATTTTTTACGTCGCGTAAGCTTGGGAAGTCAAGGGCTACCATTGGTCTTGATTCATGCATTTTCTTTTTTCTCCTTTTTTACTTCTTTACGTAATTCTTCTAAACTTTCAATCCCATACTTATCCATAAGTTCAGGAAGTTCATTAATAATTTTCGGACACACATAGGGATCGGAAAAGTTTGCTGTCCCTACTGCAACCGCACTTGCACCAGCCAGATAAAATTCAAGAACATCTTGAGCAGTCATTACACCGCCCATTCCGATAATCGGTAAATCCACTGCTTGTGCCACTTGGTGAACCAATTTTAAAGCTACTGGTTTAATCGCTGGACCTGAGAGACCACCTGTAATGTTGGCTAAAATCGGTTTACGAGTCTGCAGATTATAACGCATTCCCATTAAAGTATTTATCATCGTAATCCCATCAGCTCCTGCTGCTTCTACGGCCTGAGCGATTTCTACGATATCCGTCACATTTGGCGAGAGCTTGACATAAAGTGGGACATCCGCTACCTCCTTACAAGCTTTGACCAAATCATAAGCAACTTTCGGATCTGTACCAAATGCTTGCCCGCCATGCTTCACATTAGGACAAGAAATATTGAGTTCAATAGCTTTAACATTTGGTGCTGTCCCTATTTTATCGCAAACAGCTACATAATCATATAGTTCAGAACCGGCTATGTTAGCAATAATAGGTAGCTCAGGAAAGTTTTCATACAGCCAAGGCAATTTATCTGAGAGTACTGCATCTAGACCAGGATTTTGCAGACCAATCGCATTAAGCATGCCGGCACTTGTTTCTGCAACACGTGGCGTTGGATTACCATAACGTGGTTTAAGGGTTGTGGCCTTAACCATTATGGAACCCAGTTGATTTAAATCATAATATCGTGCATAGTCCTCGCCAAAGCCGAAACAGCCTGAAGCAGGCATAATTGGATTTTTTAGATTCAATCCAGGAAGTTCCACTGCAAGTCGATTCATTATATTACTACTCCATTTCCTTTAAATACCGGCCCGTCTTGACATACTTTTAAAGCATGTTCTGGGTCTTTTTTATCTGGGACAACACAAGCATAACATGCACCAATTCCACAAGCCATACGTGCTTCCATTGACAAATACAAGCGCTCTAAAGTTTCAAACCTTGTTGCTACGGTTTTTAACATCATTGGTGCACCACAAGCATAGACCACATCTACCTCTTGTTCAAGCTGATTGAATAAATGCCCAACATGTCCTCGAGAGCCATAAGAACCATTATCTGTAGCTACTTTTACCTCAATATTAGGGAGCTGCGCGAACTGCTCTTCAAGAATCTTGACTTCCGCACGTGCAAATCCGAGCAAAACCGTAATATTGCAGCCTTTTTTACTAAGTTGCTTCGCTAACTCGTACAGCGGAGGAACACCTATTCCTCCACCTACTATAAGGACTTTATCGTTTTCTGTTACTTCATCAACTGGAAATCCTTTACCTAAAGGACCAAGAATATCCACTGATTGTCCTGCAACCATTTTTGACAAAAGGTGGGTTCCCGTGGTTTTATCACCTCGACGATAGAGTAATGTACACGTTTTTTTCTGCTTATTCCAACTCGAAATCGAAATTGGCCGCCGTAAAAGTAATTCTTGACTGGGAACTTTTAATTGCAAAAACTGTCCTGCCATTTCCATATCATCTACCAAATCGCCTTGCAACACCAACTCAAAAATATCTTCAGCAACTTCTTTCTGACTAACAATAAGCATCTCTTCTTGAAGCTTCATTACTCCTCCTTTTTATAAAACGAATCCATTAGCCAATGCGTTTTGCAGGTCAAGAGTTCTTTATCTACAATGAACCAGCATATTAAAGCAGAAATAATAACTAATGTTTTACAACTCGCTTTGCTCCTTGCGTATTATCATTCTAATCTGCTAAAGCAGAAAGAATGACTGATGGTTCACCACTCGCTTTGCTCCTTGCGTATTATCATTCTAATCTGCTAAAGCAGAAAGAATGATAATAAAAACACCCGCAGAGAGGCTGCAGGTGTACAAAAAGCATCTATCATCCTTTTCTCATACTTAAAAGTACGCGAAACAAAGGGGATATAATTTATCGTATCCTTGCTAGCCTCTCTGGACTAAGTTAAAGGTTTTAAAGTATTATAACTTAAATTAAGAGGAATTACAAGAATCAATAAATCCTACTCAAGTTGTAAAAAAATCCTTTCTTTATATGGTATAATGAAAGCGTGTAATTTAAATAAAGACAGGAGAAAAATATGGGTATCATTAAAGCAGCGACAAGTAGCCTCGGAGGAACGTTAGCCGATCAATGGCTTGAAGTCATCGAACCAGAAGATATGTCCGATCAAACTGTGATGACCAAAGGTGTTATGGTGCGCAAGGACGATAAACGTGGTAGCAATCGTAAAGGAACTTCTGATGTCATTACAGATGGATCTGTCGTGCATGTCTATCCTAATATGATGATGCTCCTTGTTGACGGCGGTAAAATCATTGACTATACCGCAGAAGAAGGTTATTATACGGTCAAAAATGATACTGCACCTTCTATGTTTAACGGTGGACTTAAAGAATCTGTTCAAGAAGCCTTCTTTCGTTTTAAATTTGGTGGTGTGACACCTCAAAAACAAGAAGTTTACTATATTAATCTTCAAGAAATTAAAGGCATTAAGTTTGGAACAGCTACGCCTTTACAATACTTTGATAACTTCTATAATGCGGAACTCTTTCTCCGTACACATGGAACATATTCGATAAGAATTACAGATCCTATCTTGTTCTATGCTAATGCCATTCCAAAAAATCAAACGCAAGTTGAAATCTCAGATATCAATGAACAATATCTCCAAGAATTTTTAACAGCATTGAATACGTCAATCAACCTCTACTCAGCACAAGGTGAGCGCGTTTCTTTCCTCCCTTCAAAATCTGTTGAACTTTCAAAATATATGGCGGATACACTTGACGAAGAATGGCGCAAACTTCGTGGAATCGAAGTGGTCGCTGTTGCTGTAAGCTCAATCAGTTACACAGATGACAGCCAAAAACTAATCAATATGCGTAACCAAGGTGCAATGCTAGGTGATCCAAGTGTGCGTGAAGGGTATATGCAAGGTGCTGTGGCGCGCGGTATTGAAGCAGCTGGAAGCAATACTGGTGGGGCCATGCAAGCCTTTATGGGAATGGGCATGGGAATGAACCAAGCGGGAGATGTGCTTGGTCAGGCCAGTGCCTCAAATCAAGCCCAAATGGCTCAACAGGAAAAGGCAGCGACAAAATCGGAAGACACGTGGACTTGTTCAGCTTGTGGTACAGAAAATGCAGGAAAATTCTGTTCAAACTGTGGTGAGAAAAAACCTGAAGCGCAAGCTAACTTAAAGATTGAAATGGCTTGCTCAGCTTGTAATGCAGTCGTTAATTTAGCTAATGGTGTTCCAAAATTCTGTCCAGAATGTGGACAACCTTTCGTTGCTAAACCTTTATAAAAATCAGAAAAGAGGTAAATTATGAGCCAGTCGAAGGTTCTCACCCATCTCTGTCCTAATTGTGGCGGTCCCCTCTTATTTGATCCTAAAAGTCAAAAGTTTCATTGCCAGTACTGCTTATCTACCTTTACGGAAGAGGAAGTTACTGCCTTTGAAGCCAAACAAAAAGACAAGGGAATTCCAGAAGAAAGCATTCCAGATGTTCCTTTAGAAACTGATGAGGCAGAAACACCGATTGATGATCAGGTTGGACTCTTTGTTTGTCCTTCATGTGGTGCAGAAATTGTGACAGATGCAACTACTGCTTCTACTTTCTGCTATTATTGTCACAATCCTGTCGTTCTTTCAGAACGTCTCTCTGGGAAATTTCTCCCAGAAAAAGTTCTACCTTTCCAGATTGAACAGAAGGATGCTGAAAAAGCTTTCCTCGACTGGGTAGGGAAAAAGAGATTTGTCCCAAAAGATTTCTTTGATAAAAAACAAATCAAGCAACTTCAAGGCGTTTATTTTCCTTATTGGGTTGTTGGTGCAGATTTAGAAGGACAATTGCAAGCACGTGCCAATAGGATACGGGTCTGGATTGTTGGAGATTTAGAATACACAGAAACCAAGCAGTACCAAATTATCCGAGAAGGGAACAGTTCTTTTCAAGATTTAGTTAAAAATGCCTTGAAAAAAAATGAACCTGAAAAAATGGTTGGTGCGGTCCAACCTTTCGATTTATCCAAAGCGGTATCTTTTAAAAATCAGTATCTCTCCGGTTTTTTAACTGAAAAAAGAGATATTGAGTATGCAGAAATCAAGGAACGCGTAGATAGCGAATTACGTCAGTATTCCGAAGCGCTCATGCGCGACACAATTCAAGGCTACACTGCTGTAACCAGTGTTCACTCTCAACAAAGCATTAAAAATTTGGAAAGTGATTATGTGCTTTTACCACTCTGGCTCGTGACTTATCGTCAAAAAAATAGTGATAAACTTTTCTATTATGCAATGAATGGGCAAACAGGTAAAACCGCTGGTATCCTTCCTGTGGATAAAATGAAAGTCGCTCTGGTGGCACTTCTTATTTTCATCACTGTACTCATACTTGGCGTAACTGTGGGGTGGTTTGTCTCATGAAAAAGAAACGAATACTTTTAACACTATTTTTTACAGTAATTACACTCTGTACATTGTTTGCTTTTGCTAAAGATACTTCTGCGCAGCAGGTAGGTATTGACGATCAGGCTGCTCTTTTGAGTGACTCAACACAATCCCTTGAGCAAGAAGCTCAACTGCTTGCAAACCAGACCAAAGCTGGAGTTTTTGTAGTTACAACCATGGACGATACTGAATCGCCCAAAGAGTTAGCAGTCAATTATTTAGCACAAAAAGTCGGGCAAGGGAACAATGGTATTGTCTTGGTGATTAATATGTCACAGCGGAAACTTTATATCTGGGCAACAGGAAACTTGAAGTATTACATTACCTCTTCTCGGATTGAGTCGATTTTAGATGTTGTGCAACCTCAATTGTCCGATGGGAATTATCCACAAGCCATAGAGAGTTTTTATGCACAAGTGACGCATTATTATGAACAGGGGATACCTGGCGGACGAAAATATACGGTTGACCCGCAAACGGGAGCCGTTACTTTTCATCGTTCCTTCCGTCCTGCTTATATTCTAATTGCAGTTATTCTTGCACTCATATCCGCTGGTGCCTTTGTTATTGTTCTGGTCTCTCGCTATCAATTAAAGATGGGCGCACACTGGAATTATGGTTATCAAGAGAATGGAAAATTAAACTTATCCAAACAAAGCGATACGTTGGTCAACTCCTTCATTACTACTCGCCGTATTCCTAGAAATAATAACTCTAGTGGAGGCGGCTTCTCTGGTGGCGGAGGTTCTGGCGGTGGACGGAGTTTTTAATAAAACAAAAAGAGCAAATGCTCTTTTTTATTTTATTATCTTATACTTTCCTGAAGGAAGATTCCCCAATTCATAATTTCCAATCTTTGTACGGATTAAACGTAATGTTGGAAAACCAACATTGGCTGTCATTCGACGCACTTGACGATTTTTTCCTTCTTTGATAGAGATTTCGACCCAGCTTGTGGGTATTGATTTTCGCTCACGAATCGGTGGTGTTCTCTCCCAAAGCCACTCTGGTTCTGAAACTCGTCTAACTTTCGCCGGAAGTGTTTTACCATCTTTAAGCAAAACACCTGCACGGAGTTTTTGAGCTGCTGACTCAGTGAATTCTCCCTCGACCTGTACAAGATAAGTCTTATAAGACTTGGACTTGGGGTCAGTAAGCTTATGATTTAACTTTCCATCATCTGTCAGCAAAAGTAAGCCTTCACTGTCTTTATCTAAACGTCCTGCAGCATATACATTAGGAACATCAATATAATCTTTCAATGTTTTACGATTTTCAGTATCCGTAAATTTTGTGAGTACGTCAAAGGGTTTATTAAATAGTAATATCATCTCCTCTATTGTACCAAAAGTGGTCCAGCTTCGCACCTGCCATAAAGAAAATGTCACATAAAAAAAGCAGTACCAGTCTGCTTTTTTTGTTTAAATAACATTCATGGTAAATGAGCGGCTCTCCATCACACGAAGAATAGCTTCTGCTGTGTCTAAAGCTGTAAAGAGTGGAATACCACGACTAATTGCTTCCTGACGTATGAGGAAGCCATCTGTTTCTTGTGTTGATACGCGTTTGCTACCCATTGTATTGACAATAGCTTGAACACGCCCCATACGAATGTCATCAATAACTGTGTCCTCAGTGGATTCCGTCACTTTACCAACCTCTCGAACATAAAGCCCTGCAGTTTTTAGGTACTGTGCAGTTCCTGAAGTCGCTACTAGCGAATAACCAATATCAGCAAAGCGCTTTGCCATCTCTAAGGTTTCTGCTTTATCTTCATCGGCCACTGTAAAGAGAATTGACCCATGGTCAGCCATGTGCAGTTTTGCAGCTTCAAAAGATTTATAAAGCGCCTTTTCTAAGGTTGTATCTGATCCCATCACTTCCCCCGTTGATTTCATCTCTGGACCAAGGAGGCTATCAACTTTTGCCAATTTGCTAAAACTGAAGACTGGCGCTTTGATGTGGACCAGTTCAGATTCTGGGGCAAGACCTGAGACGTATCCAAGATCTGCTAATTTTTTCCCTAAAATCATCTGTGTGGCAAGTTGTGCCATCGGAATTCCTGTAACTTTTGATAAGAAGGGTACCGTACGTGAAGCTCGTGGGTTAACTTCAATAACATAGACTTTTTCCTCGTGGATAACGAACTGAATATTCATCATACCGATGCAGTTTAATCCTTCTGCCAATCGTTTAGTATAATCCACGATTGTCTCAATAATTTCAGGACTGAAGGTTTGTGGTGGATAAACAGCCATTGAGTCTCCCGAGTGAACTCCCGCACGTTCAATATGCTCCATAATTCCTGGCAACAAAACATCTTTTCCATCACAAATAGCATCTACTTCACACTCTTGTCCAGTCAAATAGCTGTCTACTAATACTGGGTGTTCTGGCGAAGCCTTGACTGCACGGTTCATATAATTACGCAAATCTGCTTCATTATCAATAATTTCCATAGCACGTCCACCTAAGACAAAGGATGGGCGTAGCAGGACAGGATAACCAATTTTTTCAGCATTGGCAACTGCTTCTTCTTCATTCGTGGCTGTTGCTCCCGGTGGTTGTGGAATATCCAAGTCGGACAAAGCCTTTTCAAAGGAATCTCGGTCTTCTGCACGTTCAAGGTCTGCTACTTGTGTTCCTAAAATACGTACTCCTGCTTTTTCCAAAGGTTCCGCTAGATTAATCGCTGTCTGCCCACCAAACTGAACGATTACACCTTTGGGCTCCTCTAAATCGATAATGTTCATGACATCTTCGAAAGTCAAAGGTTCAAAGTAGAGTTTATCCGAAATTGAAAAATCAGTAGAAACCGTTTCTGGATTACTGTTGACGATAATTGCTTCATAGCCTAAAGCTTGGATTGCTTTAACTGAATGAACAGTCGCATAGTCAAACTCCACGCCTTGACCGATACGGATTGGACCTGAACCTAGAACAAGGATTTTTTCTTTTTCAGATTTGACAGACTCGTTCTCCCATGCGTAAGACGAGTAGAAATATGGCGTACTACTTTCAAACTCAGCAGCACAAGTATCTACCATTTTGTAGACTGGCAGAATTTCACCATCTTTGCGACGACGACGTACTTCTGACTCTGTCACATTCCAAAGACGAGCAATCTCTTTATCCGAAAAACCATTTTTCTTGGCTATCTTCAAAATCTCTGGATCGAAAACGTTAAGTTCTAACTCTTTTTCAATCTCAACGATATGGAGTAATTTGTCTAGGAAAAAAATGTCAATCTTACTTAAAGCCGCAATTTCCTCAATTGGAATACCACGGCGAATCGCTTCTGAAATATAGAAGAGACGGTCATCCTGTGCTTTAATAATTTTTTCGTACAGGAACTCTTCTGTGACTTCTTCAGCACCTTCTAAACGGTTGTGGCTCACACCTATCTCCAATGAACGTACTGCCTTGAGTAAGCTTTCTTCGATGTTGCGTCCGATAGCCATTACCTCTCCAGTCGCTTTCATTTGTGTCCCGAGATTACGATCACCATTTTCAAATTTATCAAAGGGGAAGCGGGCAATTTTAGAGACAACGTAGTCAAGTGCTGGCTCAAACATAGCATAAGTCGTGTTTGTTACCGGATTGATGATTTCATCCAATGTCATTCCGATTGCAATTTTGGCCGACATCTTAGCAATCGGATAACCTGTCGCTTTAGAAGCTAAGGCAGAGGAGCGTGAGACACGGGGATTTACTTCAATCACATAATATTTATAAGAATGTGGATCCAAAGCAAGCTGAACATTGCATCCTCCTTCGATTTTCAAAGCACGAATGATTTTTAATGAAGCATCACGAAGCATTTGGTATTCAACATCTGACAAGGTTTGACTAGGCGCGAAGACAATCGAGTCTCCTGTATGTATACCTACGGGATCAAAGTTTTCCATGTTGCAGACCACGATGGCATTATCTGCCGAGTCGCGCATTACTTCGTACTCTATTTCTTTATATCCGGCTATTGATTTTTCGATCAAACATTGTGTCACTGGAGAAAGTTTTAATCCATTGGCAACTACCTCGCGAAGTTCAGCTTCGTTGTCACAAATCCCGCCTCCTGTTCCTCCCATCGTAAATGCTGGACGGACAATGATCGGGTAGCCAATCTCTTTTGCTTGAGCAACTGCCTCTTCAACCGTTGTGGCAATTTCAGATTCGCACAAAGGCTCCCCAATACTTTCACAGAGTTCTTTAAATAATTCACGATCTTCTGCCCGGTCAATTGCTGATAGTTTTGTGCCCAAAAGTTCAACCGAAAGTTCTTCCAAAATACCGCTTTCCGCCAATTCCATCGCCATATTTAGCCCTGTTTGACCACCTAAGGTTGGCAAGAGGGCATCTGGTCTTTCTTTGCGAAGGATTTTGCTGACAAACTCAAGCGTAATCGGCTCAATATAAACCTTATCAGCAATTTCACGGTCAGTCATAATCGTTGCTGGATTTGAATTGACCAAAATAACTTGATAGCCTTCTTCTTTGAGCGCTAAACAGGCTTGAGTACCAGCATAGTCAAATTCAGCAGCTTGACCAATAACAATCGGTCCTGAACCGATAATCATAATCTTCTTAATATCCGTACGTTTTGGCATAATATCCCCATTTCTAAAATTCCAAAGCAGCTGTGAGATAAACTTTGTACTACTCTCTGACAGACATTTTTCTCATTTCCTAGGAATTTTAAGAAAAAAGCACCTGCCAGAAAAAGCAAGTGCAAAGAAGATAGAGTATTCCCTTTTTATTCAAAAGGATTTAATATTCATGTTCACAACCTTGCTAGCCTCTCTGGACCAGTTTAAAAGTTTTATCTTTAGTAGAATATCATTTTCTAAAGATGCAGTCAAATGAAAACTTTGAGAGCTCTCTTCCTTGAGAGATTTCAGTGAAAAAAACTTGTATCAAAAAACAGTAATAAGATTTACATTAAATAGAAAGCGCCTTCTATTTAATAAATAAAAAAAGAAAAAAGTTCTTTGCTCTTTGAAAAATTATTCTATTATCCCTCTATAAATATAGTATAAACCCTTTATTTTAAATGAAAAATGCTACTTTTAAAATTAATTATAAATTTACAATTAAATTTTTATAATAATATCCTTGACACTTTCCGTAAAAATGTTATAATTAATTCATAAGTAAATTAGAAATAAATAAGATTTTCGACAAGGGGGATAATATGATAAAAATTTATACAGTTGCTGGTTGCAGCTCAAGCCAAAAAGCAAAAAAATGGCTCGTTGACAACGGTGTAGATTTTCAAGAAATAAATCTTCTTACAGATGATATTAAGAAAGAAGACTTTCTTGAAATTCTTGCTTTGACTGAAAATGGTACGGAGGAAATTATTTCCAAAAGAAGCCGTGCATATCAGAGTTTATCATTAGACCTTGAGCGATTTTCTTTAAATACTCTGGTTACAATCATGAAAGAGAACCGTTCCATTTTACGTCGTCCGCTTATTTTGGATGACAAGCGCCTTCAGATTGGTTATAATGACGATGATATTCGAAAATTTCTCCCACGTCCTGTTCGTGAGGTAAGATTGAGCGATATTAGTCGTAAAGTACGTGATATTGTATTAGAACGTGACTTCCATATTCATGCGAGTTAATAAAAAACCAAGACCTCTGAATTCAGAGACTTGGTTTTTTTATTAAGCTTTATTTTTTAACTTGTCTTCATTTTTGATATTATTAAGTGATTGTTTCAAAACTTTAAGTAAACCATCGCTACTATAGATTAAAACATTTGATTTATAAAGTCGAGCAGAGAACAGGAGTATAAACAACATCGTTACAAACATAATCCCCATGGAAATCCAGACTTGTAAATTACTTGCTACACCTGTTGCAATTTGCATTGGCAAGACAAAACTCGAAATAAAAGGGATATAACTTGTCACGGTCATCACGATATTATCAGGTTGAGAAGCAAAAATTACAGAAAGCATGTAACCAAGTAGCCCAATCATTGTCATTGGTGTTTGTGCTTTAGGTACATCTTCAACACGAGAAATCAATGAACCGGAAAGAGCTGCTAAAAATGTAAACAGGAGAATTCCTAAGATGACAATCGGAATTACGAGCCAAAATTGTCCAGTAAATACTTCTTGAAGATTTAAACCGTTAAGGAAGCTACGCATCATGTCATTATCTCTGAAGATTAGATAACCTACCCCAATCTGAACAGCATAAGCAAGAACATTGACTGAGCAGACTAAGATAATCCCCACTAATTTTCCATAAAAATGAGTTTCGGCTTTAACACTTGAAAGAATCACTTCCATGATACGTGTTCCTTTTTCGCTGGCAATTTCTTGCGCCACAATACTACCATAAGTTGCAACAAAAATCCAAATCATGACAATCAAAACTGTTGCTATCACCTGTCTCAAACCAGAATAATCTGTACCTTGAATTCGATTGCCATCCGCGTCAAACTCAACATGCACAGGCTCTAATTTCGCGGGAGAAAGAAGGTTCGTTTTTTCTTCTGGTGACAAGCCTAATTGAGTGGCAAAGACACTTTGCTGGATTGCTGTAAGTGTCTGTGAGACAGTCATTTGAGTTGCCGTATCAAGAGAACGTGTGGTTTCTAAGGTTGAGCTTATTTTCCCTTGTTCCATCTCTAAAGCTAAAATCGCGCCTACATCTTCATCTTTAAGTTTACGATTTGCCGCTGTTCTGTCCATTACTTCATACTTAATATTGCCTTTAACTTCAGTCAGCGCACTTCCAATTTCCTTGCTTTTTGTCACTACCGCAATACGATCAACATCACCTGCTCCATCATCCGCTACTCTTGCAATCACATAAATAACTAATCCAATAAGAAGCGGGAGAAAGACCATAACTAAAAAGGCAACTGATTTAACATTTTTACGAAAGACTTCTTTCACGATTGTCCAAAACTTACTATTCATGAGCATCACCTGCCTTCATTTTGAATATTTCTTCCAAGCTTGGTGGTTGTTGTGAAAACATCTGGATATATCCTGATTGTGTAACATAGTCAAAAACAGCTTTTCCTGCTTCTTCATTTTCTAAAGTTAACTCATAAGTACCATTACGTTCCACCTGTACTTCTTTTACACCTTCTAGCTGAGCTAATTCTTCTTGTGATACCGGTGCTTCAATAAATACTTTGGTCCGCCCAAAACTTTGACGTACAGCATCAACGGTTCCATCGAGGATTTTCTTACCTTCTTTTACCATTATCATCTTATCCACCATTTTTTCGACATTCAGCATATTATGGTCTGAAAAGACAACGCAGACTTTTTGCTCACGTAATTCAGCTACAGCTGTTTTGAGCAACTCTGCATTCACAGGATCTAAACCAGAGAACGGTTCATCTAAAATAACAAGCTTCGGTTCATGAATCAGCGTAGCTATAAGCTGAACCTTCTGCTGATTCCCTTTTGATAATGTTTTAACCTTATCTGTGCGCTTGCCTTTAACCTCAAATTTTTCCATCCAATAATCGATTTTCTCATCGATTTCTTTTCGCGTTTTGCCTCTTAGTTGACCAAAGAAACGCAACTGAGTTTCTATACTATCTTTAGGATAAAGTCCTCTTTCTTCTGGTAAATAACCAATAATGTTATATTCATCACTAGAGAGCGGCTTACCATTCCAGAGCACGCTTCCTGAATCTTGCATCAAAAAATCCAATATTAATCTAAATGTTGTTGTTTTTCCCGATCCATTTTGTCCAATAAAACCTAAAATTTCACCATCTTCAATAGTAAAACTCAGATCATCAACAGCAACAAGTTCTCCGAATGTCTTTCGGAGATTTTTCACTTCGAGCATCCCTTCCTCCTTAAAATTAAATGATAATCTTTTAACTTAGTATACCTTATTAAGTAGATATATTGAAGTAAAAACCTTATCCTTTCCTAGTTAGAGGTGAAAAATTAAAAAAGAAGCAAGTTCTCCTTGCTTCTTGTGTCTACTTTTTTACTAAGGACGGATAAAGCTCACGCCGGCTGTTGAACATTCACGTTCAGTCCCCCAACCACCGTTAAAGTTGCCTTCTTTGACTCTCATCGTAGAGCCAGAAACAGAGATGACTACTGCAACATGTCCAACGCCACCGGCACCCTGGTTTCCTGGTGGAAAGACAGCAATGGTTCCCGCTGCTGGGCCACTGTTTGCGTAACGTACCCAGTCTGCCGCATTGCCTACATATGTTGGAATTGCACCACCAAAGTAATCCCAAACATAAGCCGTACATTGTCCAGCTGGATATGGATTCGTCGTTGAAACTGGTGGTTTAGGATCTGTAATTGGCGGCTTAGGTTGCTCAATTTCAGGTTCTACAGTTGGATTGCCTTCATCAACAACTGGCGGCGCCACTGGAGCTGGTTTGTTTTCCACTACAGTTTCTTTGACCTTTTCCTGTTGGGCTACCACTGACTCTTGTGCAGCTACTTTTTGAGCTTGAACAGCTTCTTGTGCTGCTTGCTCAGCTTCAGCTTTTTGAGTTAACAATTCTTGTTTTTTGCCTTCTTCAGATGTGATTGTGGCTTGGTAATTAAGTTGCGCAACTTTAAGTTGTGCTTCTTGTGTTGCCAATTCATCGGCTTGAGTGCTCAACTCTTGTTGCAAGCGCGTGACTTCCGCGTATTTTTCCATATTATCTTTGAGTTTCGCTTGAACATTCTTTTGATCTTGTTCTTGCTGTACAATCATTGCCTTATTGGCACCTGCAACAGTCGACATAGCTGTGATTTTTTGAATGGCATTGGTTAAAGATTTAGAATCCAAAATTGCTGAAATATAATTCGTTGCTGAACCATCAGTTTGAGCACTTCGTGCTTGGGCTTCTAATGCGTGACTACGTTCCTCAATATTCTTATCCAATTCACGAATCTGTGTAGACTGCGCTTTTTGCTGTTCTAATAGCTTTTCTATCTGTTCTTGCATTGAAGTTTGCTTAGCTTTTAGAGCCCCTACTTGGGTCCCAACTGCTTCAACTTTCGCTTGAGCTAGACTGGCCTCATCCTTCAAGTTTGCAATCTTTGAGTCCTGTGCTGCCAACTTATTTTCCGTTGAATCTGCCTTTACAGCAGCTAAGGGAGCACCTGTAGTCAGGACAACCGTTGAAAGCATCAGTGTCATAATTAATTTCTTTTTCATAAATTTTAAATTTACTTCCTCTAGGTTTTCTTGTTTTAACATTACTATTGTATCACAAAACCTTTTATTTTTGTTACAGAAGCTGCTTATCGTGTTACATTTAAATTACCTATTATTGCACCGGCGTAACTTGTTTTTAATACACTATATAATTTAAAGAAACAAAAAAAGCTCCAAAATAAGGAGCTTTTAAATAAAAGGGCGTTAATTAATATTATAGTTTTGCAAGAACTTTATCAACAAAGGCATCAACTTCATTGATTTGTTCTTTTGTTAAATCACCACCAGCAGGTGCGAAAAATGTCATACCTTGCATGTTTAAATGCAAATCAAAAGATTCTTCATTAACTTTAATGCCTTTGTCTTTTGCTGCTGCAGTAATTTTTTTAATTGCAGATTCCAAGTGACCCGAAGTAGAAAAGGCAACAATTTGTTTGATTTTACCACTGTCTAAAGCTGCCAAGTATTCCTTCATGTCTTTTGTTACAGAAGCAAACCAAACACCTGCTCCAAGAAACAAGACATCTACTTCCTCTTCTAGAGGTTCAGAGATTCGTTCTGCTTTCACATCAATTTTTTTCGCAATTTCATCAGCAACTGCACGTGTATTTCCACCTCGTGAAGCATATCTTACTGCATATTTCATCTTAATAATTCCTCCTTTGTTCCTTCACTTATAGACTATCATATTTTGTGAAGTATGTGAAATTTCTAGCTTATAAATTTCGTGGACTTCTTCATATTGTTGCGGTATTCCACATAAAAAAGCTTTTCCTTGAAAAGCTTTTTTATTTACTTATTCTACGTCTCCCTTTTGGCTTCACTCTTTTATAGGATGAACGAGACAGACGCGCTCTTTTATGTTCTAATTTCTTTCTACCTGCTTCGCGAACTAATACGAACTCAGGCAATTGATTATATTTCATGGAAAGTACGAGCCCTAAACCAATAATATTACTGATCAATGCCGAACCACCTTGTGAAATGAACGGTAAAGGAATACCCGTCAATGGGACCAAGCCAATCGCTGCTCCAATATTTTCAAAGACATGGAACAGAATCATCATAATAATCCCCGTGGATATAAAGATATAGAACTGGTTATTGGATTGAAAAGTCACCCGAATCATACGATAAATCAAGATGAAATAAAGTAAAATGACAAAAGTTGCACCGACAAAACCAAAATCTTCTCCGATAACGGTAAAAATCATATCTGATTCACGGACTGGTACGTTGACATTTGCCACTCCAAATCCATGTCCAAAGAGACCGCCGACACCGATAGCAATCAAAGCACGAGATTGTTGAAGTGAGAATGTTTGTGTGTACTCAAAGGGATGAAGCCAAGCTAAGAAACGATTAACCTGATATTGGCTGAAAACAGTTCCTAAGAGCTCTTGTCCCTTAGGATTCATCACCATAGCTACAACACCCACAGCAACAAGGATAGCTATGAGGAGGACAGGCAAGATAATTTTCCAAGATACCCCTGAAACAAGAATGATTCCCGCTGCAATCACAAGGAAAACCATAAAGGTACCAAAGTCTTTTTGCAAAGCTGCAAGAATAGCAATGGGCACAGTAGCCAAGCCAATTTGTCCAATTAAGATAAAATCATCTTTAAGATAACGTTTTTTCAGTTTGTTTTGAAAGGAAACGACAATCCTTGCTAAAAACAATATATAGGCTATTTTCATGAGCTCCGAGGGCTGGAAAAGGTTGGTGTTATGAAAGGCAACCCAGTTCTTTGCACCTGTCAGCTCATACATCGAAGGGCTGTAAAAGAATATGGGCAGCACCATCAAAATAAGACCAAAACCATACAGAACCGGCGTAAGGTTCCAAAGCAGCCTCGAGTCCATATGCATGACAATTAAGGCTAAAATAACACCGACAATAATCCAAGTCCCTTGTTGTCCAACCATCTTAACCGCTTGTGTCGGATAATCATGACTTACAGCAACCCAAATGGCATAAAGACCGATAACTGTTAAAAGAAAAGCCGGCAGAATAAGCGCATAGTCAATACGACTGTCAAAAGTTAGCTTATTTTTAGGCTGCTTTTTCTTTTTATTTATTGTATTTGTTTTATTATTCAAAATGAAGCTCCATCACTAGAAAGTCTATAGGCTCTATTATACATTATTTATATAAAAATGGTTGCTTTCGCAAAACCATTATTGTTTGTTATTTAAAGTTCTTCTTAGAACAAATTTCCAAGTAAGTTTCCACCGAAGATTAAAGCATACGAATAGAATAAAATCGGTAGTGGCTTACATAAAATCATCACCCAGTTAAAGAATTTCCAACTCATACGAGTCTGACTCGCAATGAGAACCAAAGCATCATCAGGCGCGATTGGTGAGAGAATTAAAAGTAGAAAAGCGATATTAAATCTCTTTTGCCCTTTTTCGAGCCAAGCCATATACTTATTGTAGGTTTTCTCTTTAACAAAGACCTGAACTAAGGACTGTCCATACTTTCGACCAAGATGGAAAAGTATCACTGAGCCAACAACGATCCCGACATAATTGTAAACAAACCCCCAGAAAGGCCCAAATATTAAGACCCCTGCTGCAATTGTTAATCCTCCCGGAATAATCGGAATAATTACTTGAATAATTTGCATACAGAAGAAAATTATCGGACCAAGCAAAGCATGCGCTGTTACTAGACGTTTCAAAATTTCTTGATCTTGAAAAGCCCCGAGATGCCAGAGGTAAACACTACCAACAATAGTAGCAATAAAACCCAAAATTGTAATCACGTTAAAAACTCGTTTGGTATATTTTAAGACATTGTTGTTCATCTTCACCTCGTGTGGATTTAGTTTGCTCTTTCTTTCAGATATTTTTCGCCTTCTTCAATCCAAAGTTCTCTTTTCTCAGCTAAACTTTTAAAGCCAATCTTATTACGAGAATCTGTGAATCGTTTTTTACGATAAAAGTAATGATTTTGTGGATTTTCTTCGAGACTGCGAATGGAGAGACTGACTTTACCATTGTACTCATCAATATCTATTATCTGGGCTTTTACATGTTGCCCTACTTTGATAACTTCTCGAATATTTTTGACGAAACCTGACTGAACTTCAGAAATATGAATCAAGCCTTTATGTTCAGTATTTTGACGGTCCGCAAACTTTACAAAAGCACCATAATCTTGGAGCCCGATTATCTCAGCAGTGACTTTATCACCAATTTTTACGGATTTATCAATCATTTTATTTCTCGATAATTTCAATATTTTCGATGATTACATCGTCAACTGGACGATCTTGCATTCCGACACGTACAGCGGCAATTTTATCTAAAACTTCAAATGATTTTTCATCTACAAGTTGGCCAAATACTGTGTGACGCCCATCCAGATGCGGTGTTCCACCTTGAGTGTAGACTTCAGCAACTTCTTCAGGCCAACCACCATCAATCAAGGCTGATTTTGGATAAGGGAGGTTTTGGTTTTGAACAATGAAGAACTGGCTTCCATTTGTATTTGGTCCAGCATTGGCCATTGACAAGGCACCACGAATGTTGAAGGCATCTTGTGAAAATTCATCTTCAAATTTTTCACCATAGATTGATTCACCACCCATACCTGTTCCTGTTGGGTCGCCACCTTGAATCATAAAGTCTTTGATAATACGGTGGAAAATAATACCATCGTAGTATCCTTTTTTGCTGAGTTCAACAAAGTTTTTAACAGTTTTTGGAGCAAGCTCGTCAAAGAGTTTCACAGTCATATCCCCATGATTAGTATGGATGATTGCTGTTGTTCCATCATATGCTTCAAGATTAAGTTGTGGGTAAGTCATTTGTTTCTCTTTTCTAAATTTTATCAAAAATCTCGTAGATGAGACTTTCATTTTTGTAAGTTTAATCGATGAGTTGAAGTGTACGCAAAGCTTTTAAAATACCATCATTCTGTACTGTATCCGTGACATAGTCTGCTTTTTCCAAAATGAGAGGATGTGAGATTTTCATAGCCACCGAAAGTCCAGCCAAATCAAAAAGCTCCTTATCATTAAGCTCATCGCCAAAATTCATCATATTTTCTGGTGCAAGACCGAGATATTCTAATACTTTCATACAACCATTGGCTTTACTCCCTAAAACCGGAACAATATCGGAAGAATTCGGGTGCCATCGTACCATTCTTACTTTTTGAGCCAAACGTTGAGGCAGTCGAAGTCTTTGATCATGTTCAGAGATTGTAAGGAGTTGAAAAACATCATGCTCTTTGTAGTAATCTGGTTTAACTTCGAGTACGCCATAATCAGCGGGAATAACGCTCTCAGTTAATCCTTCCCATTTTGAAGCTTTTAAGTTCTCATTTCCTACAAAAAGATATTCAGCACCTTCACTCTTTAGCCAAGACACTATTTCATCAACTGTTTTTTTGTCCAAGGGATTTTTGTAAATAATCTCCTGCGCCTGGTTTTGCACCAAAGCACCATTAATCGTTACAAAAAAATCAGGATTTAAATTGCGGATTTCAGGGAGAACATTATAGTAATTTCGTCCTGTCGCAATACCTGTTTTTATTCCTTTTTGGCGTAAAGTTTCAAAGATAAAGGGTAAGCTTTCGGGGATATAGCCTGTTTTTAGGTCACGTAAAGTATCATCAATATCGAAAAAAATAATTTTGATTTTTGAAGCTTTTTCGATTAAATCTTTCATGACTCTATTATACCAGATATAGGTTATTTTCGCTATTGTACATACAATTAGGGATGATGATTTCTACTTTTTAAAATTTTTTACTGATCGACCAGTTTGTGTTGGATAGCATAAATTGTTGCTTGCGTCCGATCATTCACTTCTAATTTATTAAAGATGTTAGAGACATGTGTTTTAACTGTTTTAAGACTTATAAATAGTTGATCCGCAATCTCCTGATTAGAAAGCCCATGGGCTAATATTTTCAAAACTTCCATTTCTCTTTTTGAAAGATTGTCATACAATTCAGGTTTTCGATGCTTTTGTTGATTGATTTTTTCTTTAACCGCTCCCGACAAAACATCTTGCCCGCTCGCAACTTTACGGATAGCACTGGCAATTTCGGCAGCCTGAGAAGTTTTGAGAATATAGCCTTTTGCCCCAGCAGCCAAAGCTGGAAAGACTTTTTCATCATCTAAAAAGCTCGTCAAAATCAAAATCTTCTGTTCTGGCATTTCCGCTAAGATTTTTTGCGTCGCCCCAATGCCATCTAGACGGTCCATAACCAAATCCATCAGAATGACATCTGGTTTTAAATTTTTTGCTTTAAGATAGCCTGATTCGCCATCCGCTGCCTCTCCTACGACTTCAATATCGGGCTGAATATTCATAAAGCTAGAGAGCCCTAAGCGGACCATTTGATGATCATCAACAATTAATAATTTTATTTTATCCATTTTTTCCTTTTAACTTCTTATTGGTTCACTTGTGGAATGCGTATCTCGACACTTGTACCTTGATTTGGCGCACTAATAATTTTAACATCCCCACCGAGCAAAAGCGCGCGCTCTTTTATATTGACCAGACCATAGCTGGCTGATTTACTGTCTCGTGTATCAAAGCCGACACCATCATCTGCTATTCTAAGAATAATATTGTCATACTGCTCTTTTAGAACAACTTCAATATTATCAGCTTGTGAATGCCGTAGTGCATTGCTCAGAATTTCCTGTGCCATACGGAAGAGGTTATCTTCAATGTTAGATGAAGCTTGAATATCACTGAGTTTCACATTAATATTGGCGGATATCTTTGCTTGTAATTCATCCGTTAAGGAATTTAAACCTGCCGAAAGGGACTTGCCGTCCAATTCAATAGGTCTTAAATGCAACAATAAGGCTCGCATCTCATTTTGTGCTTCATGCAAGATTTTTAAAACTAAACGTGTTTGCGTCAAAATTTGATCTTGCGTGAGATTAGAGTTTTCAGCTTCGCTACCCGTTACAGAAGAGAGAATCATCGTTGCGGCAAAAAGTTCTTGACTGACCGAATCATGAAGCTCACGTGAAATACGTTTTCTTTCCGTTTCCACAATTTCTGCTTTATTTGCTGATTTTTGACTTGAGAGTTCTTGAAGTTCGACAGACATCTCTTTTAAGCGCAAATGAAGAGCCTTCAATTCCGGATGCTCCGGTTCTTGATTTTGACTCACACGCTGGATATCTTCATAAAAATCTCTCTTAATTTTGCTGTTTTCCAAAAAATTGAAAAAAGTAAAAACTAAGGCCAATAATCCTGCTACCGAGAGAAAAATCCAAATACCATAAAAATTATTCGCAATCTCCCCCATAATACTTGCTGTTGAAACACCGCTTGTGATTGAAAACAATAGCACATCAACCAAAACAATAATGATAAAAAGGACGGTAAAGGTTTTAATGATTGATTTCTTCATCCTTTCACCACCTCAACATTTCCTGTTTCAACCTGGAGTTTAATACGCATCCGTTTTTGCGTATCTTCTGTCATATCTGAGAAATAACGAAAATTTACAGGGTTAATTTCGGTCTCTTCATCAAAAATCTTGACAATGCCATTGTGTACCGTAATTTCTAAAGCTACGGCAACATCTTCCGGCACGATAATTTTAGTATTTCCTGCTGATTTTTTAATGCTCAAGCTGTTTCCTTCAGGCCTAAAATTGACATCGTAGAGATCAATCACATCATTTCCATTTGCCCGTGTGATGTCTTCCTGACTCTCCGCATAAGCTTGGCTATAAGAAGAATTTGGCATCGTGTAGGCTTGCCTTTTCCAAAAACTAATCCCAACCAAAAGAGGAAAGAGAAGAGCAAGCCAAAACCATCCAGCTGTCAAGAGCATTACTGCAAAGAAAATCCAGAGCACAGCTGTGACAGGACGGAGAAAGGTTATTTTACGTGACAATATACTGAAAGATATAGCTAAAGCAAGCAATACAAGAAAGTACGGTGATTTTATAATATGCAAAAGCAAAGCAACTATGATACAAAGCTCTATAACAATAAATGTTTTTATCCGTCTATTCATACCTCTATTCTACCAAAAAAAGACCGCTCTATGCTCGGTCTTTGGTCTTATTTTGAAATTTCTATTTAGCGAATCCCTAAAGCGATACGAGCATAGCGGCTCATTTTATCTACTGTCCATGCTGGATACCAGACGAGGTTGACTTTGATTTCAGTTACTTCTTCAACTTCTTTGAGCGCATCATGAATTTGATCAGTCAAAACGTCTGCTAGCGGACAACCCATTGTTGTCAGTGTCATTTTAACTTCAGTAAACCCATTGTCTTCAAAGGAAATTTCATAGACCAAGCCCAAGTTAATGATATCAATACCTAGCTCAGGGTCAATAACAGTCTCCAAGGCTGCTAAAATCTTTGTTTTAATTTCTTCTATTTGTGTATCAGAATATTTGCTTTCTTCACTCATAAATTTCTCCACATTTTCATTGTAAAATCTATTTGACATTGTTATTCTATCATATTTTTAAAAATTTGACGAGAAGAGTAGAAGATAATTTATAAATCATTTTATAGACACAACGTCTAAAAATTGTTATAATTATGGTGATATAAAGTTTTAAGACAGCACTTGCTGTGTAGGGAAAAGGATACACTGTGGAGAATAGAAAAGAACGTACAAAAGCGCGTCTTCGCGATGCAATGACTCAACTTTTACATGAAAAGCCATTTGATCAAATTACAACCACTGAGCTTGTCAAAGTTGCAAAGATTAGTCGGAGCGGATTTTATACGCATTATCAAGACAAGTATGAAATGATTGATCAATATCAAAAAACATTGATCAACACAATTCAATATGTCTTTGAAAAAAATGATGGTGACTTGCAAAAAACAATGCTTGAAACCTATGAATTTTTAGATAATAACGAAATCTACGCAGCCCTGCTTTCTGAGAACGGCAGCAAGGAAATCCATCAATTCATGCAAGCGAAGTTAAAAAGTATGATTGAAAACTCAATTATTCCAAGAGATTCAAGAAGAAATAGCCTCGGTCGCTTAGGTAAAATTTATGCTGCGACTTATTATGCTAATGCTATGTTTGGTCTTACACAGGCCTGGATTCGTCGTAAGCGTAAAGAAACGCCTGAAGAAATTACAAAAATACTCAGTAAGCTTATCAACTAATTAATTATCCAAAAAATATCCAAACCCTATGTTTGGATATTTTTTTATAAAGCTTGAATACTTTTAAGTAGTCTTTCGAGTCCATCTTTTACCTTGGCTCGTGAACAGCCAATGTTTAGTCGGAGAAAGTTCCTTCCTTCCTGACCATATACTTCTCCATCCATAATAGCTACTTTTCCTATGTTGATTAATGCTTGTTGTAACTTATCCATAGGAACACCCTGTTCTGAAACATCAAGCCACAAAAGGTAAGTTGCTTCTGATTCGATAAGCTTTATTTTTGGCAAATACTCTTTTAAAAAAGCGCGCGTGAAGTCTACCGTATCGTCCAAATAACTATTCAGCTCTTTTAGCCATATATCCGATGTCCGATAAGCTACAACCGTTGCTTCCATTCCTAAAATGCTGCAAGAGGAAAGCCCATCTTTTTCCTTTAAATGTTGACAAAATTCTTCACGAAGGTTCGCATTAGGAACTAATAAGTAGGAAAAAATCAATCCTGGAAAATTAAAGGTTTTGCTTGCAGATGTTAAAAGAGCAATATTTTCTGTACCGTATTGCAAAATCGGGTGGTGTTGCTTATCCTTGCGTAAAACATCCATGTGAATTTCATCTGAAATTAAGAAGACTTCGTACTTTTGACAAAGCAATACCACTTGTTGTAGCTCTTCACTTGTCCACACACGTCCTGTAGGGTTATGGGGCGAACAAAAGAGAAGGATTTTGTTGTTCGGATGTGCGAGTTTTTCTTCTAAATCTATAAAATCAATCGTATACTTTCCTTCGTTAAAAATCAATGGATTTTCCACACACAAACGATTGTTGGCTGTAATGGTTTTAAAGAAAGCATCATAAGCTGGGGTCTGGACAACAACACCTTCTTGGGGCTGAGACTTGATTTCAATCAACTGAGAAAGAGAGTAAATCACACTTGGGCTATACAAAATCCAGTCCTCCTCAATCGCAAAATCAAACTGTTTTTGATACCACGCAGAGACAGCTGATTTGAAATGTTTGTGATTCCAACGCGTATATCCGTAAATCGGATGTTGAATCCTCTTTTGCAGTGCCTGATTAACCGTCTCTGGGATAGCAAAATCAGTATCTGAAATGGTAAAAGGCAATAAATCTTTCTGACCAAAACGATCTTCTACAAAATCCCACTGTGTACAAAACGTTCCTTTTCGCTCAATTATTTTATCAAATTCTGTCATATCAATAAATGGTAAAACAAGACGTTTGTCTTGTTTTACTGTTCTCCTTCTAAATCAAATTGTCCAATGCGTTTCGGACAGTCGTTACTTTCGTTCCAATAATAACTTGAACACTTGTATCATCTAAATGTACGACTCCTAAAGCACCTAAATCTTTAAGCTTGTCATCTTCAACAAGGTCACCATCATTTAAAATCAAACGGAGACGTGTAATACAGTTGTCGAGTGTGACAATATTCTCTTTTCCACCCAATGCAGCTAAGATTGCTTCGGCATTATATCCAGATGTATTGCCTCCATGTGCTATTTCTTGCTCTGAATATTCCGGTTCGAGTACAGCTTCACGTCCTGGTGTTTTCAAGTTTTTCCATAGGATAACCTTTTTAAATGTGAAGTAGTAAGCCGCAAACCAAAAGGCACCCACGAGAGGAATCAAGAACCATTGTGTATATGAGCCTTGCATTACCCCAAAGATAAGGAAGTCGAGCACGCCACCATCTGTATTACCAATTTTTACGCCTAATAGGCTGACAATCATTGCCCCTAGACCAGTCATAATCACGTGGAAAATCCAAAGGAAAGGACTGATAAACAAGAAGAGAAACTCAATTGGTTCTGTTATCCCTGTTACAAAAGTAGCAATCACACCAGAAATCAGGAGCCCTTTGACTTTTGCTCGATTTTCTGGTTTTGCTGTACGATACATGGCAAGAGCTGCTGCTGGGAGCCCAAACATAAACGTTGGCATTTTTCCTTGAGACAAGAAAGCTGTCGCAGAGCCGGAAATTGGTAAACGATTTGCTAATTCGGCATAGAAAATGTTTAAAGCACCGTAAACTTCATGTCCATCAATGAGCGCTGTTCCACCAGCCTGAGTAAAGCGAATGGTTGCAACAAGAATGTGATGTAAACCAAAGGGTAAAAGCAAACGTTCGCCAGAGAAAAAGAGAAATGGCCCAAAAATACCTGCACGTTGAATCAAGTTGCCGACTTGCTGGATAAGAAGGGCAAACAGTGGCCAAATGACAGGAATCGCGAGACCTACCAAAGCCATAATTAAGGCAGTAATAATTGGTACAAACCTTGATCCGCCAAAGAAAGCAAAACTATCTGAAAGTTGAATGTTGTAAAATTTCTTGTGGAGGTTGTAAACAATAATACCAGTAATGATACCTCCAAGAACACCCATTTCGATAGTTTGGACACCCAAAGCCATACCTTGCCCAGCCTTTTGCATGAGTTCAGGATCAGCAAGCTGTCCACGTTCAGTCAAAAAGAAGTTGATAGAAAGATTCATAACCATATAGCCAACGAATCCTGAGAAAGCTGCTACACCTTTTTCTTTCTTAGCTAAACCGAGAGGAATAGCCATAGCAAACATCACGGGTAAGTTACTGAAGGCAAAACCACCAATGGCTGAAAAGAAACGAAAGACTACTTGCAGTACTTCGTTTCCTAAGAAAGGAAAAGCATCAATAGTAGATTGACTCGAAAACGAACTTCCTAGCCCTAAAAGAAGACCCATAAAAGCCATTAAGGCTACAGGGAGCATAAAAGTTTTACCTAATTCTTGGAAGAAACCACCTAGGGCAAATTTTTTCTTTTTCTTGGCTTGTGGCACTTTAGTTTTTATTTCGGTACCTTTAGCCAAAGCTTTTCCTATTGGTGAACCTCCTTTTACCTTTCCTGAGGCACTGATCGTCATACTCTTTAATTTTTCTGCTGTATTTGTAATAACAACAATGGCTGTTTTTTCAAGTCCCGCATCTTCGACTGCTCTCCAATTCACGCGCCCAATTACTTGGCCCGCTTTAACAGCTTCCTCTTCTTTGATGGTAAACTCAAATACTGCCTTATCCAGACTGACCGTATCAATACCAATATGAAGTAATACCTGCAAATCATCTGCAGTACTAAATCCAGCAGCATGTCCTTGAACCATTCTTACTGTACCAGAAACTGGTGCATAGATTGTTTCACCTGTTGGTTCTACAGCATACCCATCTCCCATTGTTTTTTCAGAGAAAATAGGGTCATTAACATCCTGCAATGGGATAATTTCTCCCTCAAAAGGAGAATAGAGGTTTTTTTGGTTACTCATCTTTTAACCTACCTTTATATTTTTGTTGTAAGTTAATATTACCACAATGTAAAACGCTTTCACAAAAATTACTAAAAAAACACCTTCTCATTTGAAAGTATTTTTTTTAATGTGTAAAATTCCACGATAAGTGTAGTAAAGTGATTGCAAAACCAAAAGTAAAGGTGTCTTATCGGTCGTGTCATATCCATTTACTTCTTCCTTTTGTGTTAAGCAATAAAGAGGGATATCAGCTATTTGTACCAAACTATTTTCAGTTAAATTGGTAAGGCTAATCAATTTATGATTTCTGGATTTGGCCAGTTCTGCTAATTCCAAAACAGAAGGTGTTTCCCCAGATAAAGAAACAAAAAAGAATACTTCATGAGAAGAGCTTAAAATCTTCTTTTTCATTTCCTGCTGATATTCATAAAATTGAAATTTATCATCGAGAGCAAAGAGACTTTTTACATACATCTTCGTCAGAAGGCCTGTTTGATCTAGCGCATAAAAATTTACACTCTTGGCTCTTTGCATTAGCTGCACAACCTTCATTTCTCTTTCTTTATCGATTAGATCAAAGTTTTTTAAAAGAATATGCTTATGTGCATTCATACTTTCAGGAGTTGTAAGCTCCTGTTTGAGGTTAATCTTAAATTCAGAGAAATTTTCATAGCCTAATTTTTTACAGAAACGAGTTATTGTATTGGGCACAGTGTAAAATTTCTGTGATAAAATAACAATCTTGGTCTGACTCACCGCTTCTTTATTTTTCAAGATGTAGTCTACCAAGTCTTCTTCCAACTCTGTTAACTTATTCTCTTTATTTTTTACGCGTTCCTGAAAACTCAGCATATTTATCCTCTTCTTTGACTTTTTAAGCCTTTCACTTATCTTTTATTCTACCATAGTTTCTTTTTAAAATAAAAACGCTTAAATATGTCAAATCATGCAGCATAATTTTCCACAAAAAAGAGCCTATCTTATAGACTCCTTTTATCTCATTATCTTATTTACTGTTTTTTTCGTTGATCCACTCAGTGGAGAGGGTCATCGCAGCACGTGTCGCATTAGTATCATTCATTGAATTCACCATAACAAAGTCATGGATAATGGCTTGGAAACGCACTTGAGTTACTTCCACTTCAGCTTCTCGCAATTTACGTGCATAAGCTTCACCTTCATCTCGCAAAACATCGGCTTCACCAGTAATAATCAAAGCAGCAGGTAAATCTGTCAAATCTTCTTTCGTCGAACGAAGCGGTGAAGCTGTGATTTGATTACGTTCTTCTTCGCTTGTCGTATATTGATCCCAGAACCAGATCATTCCTTCTTTAGTCAAAAAGTAGTTTTCCGCAAATTCATTGTAAGAATCCGTATCAAAATTGGCATCTGTTACGGGATAATACAAAACTTGTTGTCCAATCTTTTGACCGCCTCTTTGTTTAGTCAAAAGTGTCATCACAGTGGCCATATTTCCGCCAACAGAATCTCCAGCTACAGTGAGATGATTTACATCAAATTTCTTATCGTTAGAAAAATCTTTTAGCTGTTGTAAGACAGCGTAGTTTTGCTCAATAGCCGTTGGGTATTTGGCTTCGGGTGACAGGGAGTATTCAGGAAAAACCACAACGGAGTTGGTCCGTACGGCAAGCTCACGAATTAGTTTATCATGTGTATGTGCATTGCCAAAAACCCAGCCTGCTCCGTGGATATAAAAGATTACAGGTAATTTCTTTTCTTGATTAAGGGGGCGAATAAATCTGACATTTATTTCCCCCCAGTCTCCTGTATCAACAGCGACATCTTCAATATCAACGTCTTCCTTTACGACTGGAGAATCCTGAACTTCATTTAATAAGCTTCTTCCCTCTTCTACTGGTAGTTCATAAATACGAGGATGGGGCGCATTTGCTTCGCTAAATTCTAGCGCAGCTGTTTCTAAGGAAATTCTTTCTACCATTTTATACCTCCAAAAATACTTTTTATTATCTTTTCTTAAAAGATAATTTTTTATTGCAAGGACAAAATCCAGTAAAATCAAAGATTTCTTCATAGTTCTTGAACTACGTTAATTTTCTGAATATTATTTTAATAACATTTTATAATTTAAAGTTAGAGAAAACAAGAAATTGATATCGGAAAATACTTTCGTTCTTATTCAGACGATTTGCTCGTAAGGTAAATAAAAAGGGGAACCCCCTTTTATTTAACAGTCGTTTCCCCAGTTACTTTAACTTGTTCTTCGCTAGGAAGTTTGTTATAAGCATCCAACAACTCTTGATTTTTAAAGATAAGATTTCCATCAATCATTGCTTCTCCATCAACACCTTTCCCAGTTTGACCATGGAAGCCTTCAGCATTTACTTCAACATCTCCCTTAACTGTACCATTTGAAATATAGAACTGTGGAGAATTTACTTCAAGTTTTTTTATAGTAAGTGTATAGCGATCTGTAACCTTACGGTCTGCATCTTGCGTATAAAGGGCTAATTTACGTGCTTCTTCGCCCTCTTTATTTTTAAAGTCGCCTTCAACATTCAAGGTTTTGTCTGATGCATCTAAGTCTTTATTAATGGCCGCAATCCAAGCGCCATCCTTCGAAAGTCCTTTAGAAAGGGTATCAAAATTATCTGTGCCTGCAGTTGCCCCAGCAAACACTTCAGCTGATTGTTCAGTTTTTGTTTCTTCTGATTTTTTTTCACCAGATCCACAAGCTGTCAAAACTCCCAATGACAAAGTTGATACAGCTAACAATGAGAGAAGTTTCTTATTCATAATATACCTCGCTTTTCTTTTTCTTCATTGTAGCATACACAATTGTTCCATTCAAGAAAACGCTTCCTTGATTTATGAGATTGTTTTGTTCAATTCATTTTTCTAAATAATTTAACTCCCTCTTTTTTCCATAAAAATAAGGGCTATTAAGCCCTTAGAAATATATTTACATGCCTTTATTATTACTAACATCTGCTCCAGACTAAAGTAAATAGTACAGATGTATATTAAACTGAACGAGGCAAGACAAATGCTAGGATTAATCCCAGAAACCAGAAACCAAATATCGTAGCCAAAAAAACACCGAATATTTGTCCCCCAGATAAGCCCCGAGAACTGGCAATTTTGACGGGCAAAAAGAAAATGAGAATTGCGATGACTAACACAAAGAGAGCCAACCAAAAATTTGCTGGTGCACTGTTCCAAATCTCTTGTAGACTTGAGTTAATATTTTCAAAATTCATTTTTTCTCCACAGTTTATTAACGCTTTTATTTCATTTTTTATACGATTAAGAATACATAAAATTTATGAATCCTTGTAGGCGTATTATAACAGCCGTTCCTATTATTTTCAAGCTTGTTTTACCGCTATTTAGAAAATTAAAAATTAGTGTAAAACTGTATAAACTGCTGTTAAGGCTTGCACAGCAAGTATGACCACTATTGGCGACATAATAACCAGAACAACAAGCCCTGGACCTGATAACCATTCTTTATCTTTATTTTTTCGCATATTCGTCTCCTTTATCATTCTATAAATCATTTGATACTGGATATCGTTAAATAACTTCAAACTTCATAGACATTAAATCCATATACCACTAGAGGCAATGAATATTATAGCATAAAATTTATCGTTTCTACTTTTGCAATAAAATAAAACAAAAAGAAAAACCGCTCAACAGAGCGGTTAGACAAGTCAAAATTATTTACGACGTTCTGGGATACGAGCCGCTTTACCTTGCAATGCACGCAAGTAGTAAAGTTTAGCACGACGCACACGACCGTGACGGATAACTTCGATTTTTTCAACACGTGGAGTGTGAAGTGGGAAGATACGTTCTACACCAACACCGTTTGAGATTTTACGAACAGTGTAAGTTTCTGAGATACCAGAACCTTTACGTGCAATAACAACACCTTCGAACATTTGGATACGTTCGCGAGTTCCTTCGACAACTTTAGCGTGAACACGTACAGTGTCTCCAGCGCGGAATTCAGGGATATCTGAACGAAGTTGACCTGCATTGATAGAATCGATCAATGAAATAGACATTTTTTTCTCCTTTTGCTCATCAATAAAGCCATTGGCCCAGCGGATAAACAGTTTTATTTATGCCAAATTGGCACTTATAACATTCTACCAAATTTATGCTTTCTTTTCAAGAGCTTTCTTTGGCATTTTAGTAAAAGTCATTGTAAAAGTCGTTTGGTGTTCATCACTTTCAACAGATACCTGCCCTTGGTGTTGTTCGACTATCGTTTGGACAATCGCTAAACCAATTCCATGAACACCACCAGCACCTTTATAAAAACGCTCGAAGATATGCGGCAAGGTTTCAGGATCAATTCCACTGCCATCATTAGCTACCGAAATAATCACTGCCCCATCTTTTTTTGTACAGGTAAGTACAATTTCTGTTTCGACATACCGCATAGCATTGGAAACAAGATTGCTTATGGCGCGCCGTAACGCTTTATAATCACAAGTAAGCATCACCGCTTTTTTATCAAAAACGGTTGTGAGTTTAATGCCTTTTTGCTCAGCAAATATCTCTTGCTCTTTGGCAATATCTTTCATGATTAGACGAACATCTTGGTAAACAAGCTCTTGATGCACACTTAGGCTGTCTAAGCGTGAGAGAGTTAGAAGATCTTCTACTAGCTCACTCATACGATCGGTCTCATAAAGTATTGTTTCACTTGCCTTTTTGGGGTCCATCACCTCATAGGAAATCCCCTCAGCATAACTTTTTATTGCCATTAAAGGGGTCCGAAGTTCATGCGAGGCATTTTGAAAGAAGAGTTTTTGGTTTTTATCGTTATGATCCAATTGCCGAGCAGCAACATTCATATTATGTGCTAAAGTAGCCAACTCGCGGTCCTGAAAGGTTCCTTGATATTCGGTAAAATCTCCTTGGCCAATACGTGTCGCAAATTTCGCTAAAATTGATAGAGGCTTAATCAAGCGCTGCGTTACAAAAGTAACGGCTAGACTAAGGATGACAATGACAGCTAGGGCAACAGAGACCAAGAACAGGTTAACCGAGTTTGTAAAATTAATAATCCCGGTGATATCCACATATAGGACTTGATACTCTCCAGAACTTTGACGAATGGTTTCAATATAAAAGGTACTTCCTGACGTATCCAGACGATAATTTTTTACCTTACTCAGTGGAACTTTTTGATTTTTTAAAGCTTGTGCGATATTATTTGCTGTATCTCTCTCAAAGTTACCAACTTTTTCCAAATCCTGTACTTCATAATTATCATTGATATTAAAAGCAACGGGGTGAGTATTAAAGCTTCCACGAGGTGCATCTTCTAAGTCCGCAGAGGTACTTCCTGAGGGTGGAGTAACTTGTGCTTGATAAATCCTGACTTGAGATAACTGCCGTGAGGCCGAATTGCTAATATAGCTGTTTATCAAGATATTAAAAATGAGGATAATCCACAGAAAAGCAAAGAAGACAAAACCAATATTTGTCAGAAGCAAGCGCGTCTTGATGCTGAGAGGTTTTCTCCTAATCATCATCGCTCCTTACTCTGCTTCTTCATTTTTTTGTTTTTCAAACTCGATTCGACGGAAAATAGCTTTAACACGCATCACCAACTCCATCGGACTGAAAGGCTTAGTGAAGTAATCATCACTGCCCAAATCCAATCCTGTCGCATAGTCTAAGTCACTGTCTCGAGCTGTCAACATAATAATGGGTACGATACTTTGTGCACGTAAAGCTTTCAAGATTGTAAATCCGTTAGAGCCAGGCATCATCACATCTAAAATAACAAAATCACTTGGCTCTTCATTAAAACGCTCTAAGAGTTGATCACCAGTTGAGAAGTCCTCTACTTTAAAATCTTCTTTTTCCAAAAAAGCTTTGATTGCTAAGCGAATATTATCATCGTCATCCGCAATATATATTGTTTTACTCATTATATTTCCTCCTCATTAATCATGTCTACCAGTTCATGAATCAAATACATTCGATTATCTAATGCGTGAATCTGCTCAGCACATACTTGCAATTCATTACTTAAGTGATCTGGCATTTCACCGCCGTATTTGTAGCGAACCTTATGTTCCAATGTCGCCCAAAAGTCCATTGCCGATGTGCGCAGTTGTATCTCAACACGACGAGCTTCATTATTAAAAAGCGGGCCAAGATTAACTTCTAGTATCATATGATAAGAACGATAACCACTCGGCTTTGGATGATTAAGATAATCTTTTTCACTGATCACATTGAAAGCTTCTTGATTTTTAATGATTTCTACGATTTCATAAATATTTTTGGCATAAGCACATATAATTCTTACACCGGCTATATCTGAAAGATTTTTTTCAGCTGCTTCTGCCGTTACAGGTAAGGCTTTTTTCTTCAACTTGCCTGCAATACTTTCTGGTGATTTAATTCTTTGCTTGATATGTTCTATCGGGTTAACAGGTTCATAAGCATTGTAATAAGCATTAAGATTAGAAAGCTCTGTCATGATGACTGCCAAAGCACATTCATATTTCACCAAATTTCGCTTGAGTTTCTCAAACTCTTCAACTTCAAAGCGGGTCGTTTTTATTTCTTTATTCATATTCATTTCCATTCTTGAAAGAGTTTTCACATATGTCTATTATACCAGAGGCTGCGAAATTTATCAGCTTTAGAAACTACTCTGTTTCCCTTCCCACTTACGGTTGCAAATAAAATGAAAGGAGCGTAGGCTCCTTTTAAGATAATTAAAATTATACAATTATAATCTTAAAATGCACTCAACTTAAATAGAGGACAAAAAAAGAGGAAATATCTCCCTCTTTTTTATATATTAAAATAAATGACTAAAGCTAAAATAGATAAAAGTGCTGTCACACACCAAAAGACAATATCAATCTTCCATTCACTCCATCCTTTTCCTTTACCAGAGAAGCCACCAAGTTCAAAATGATGGTGAATCGGCGTCATACGGAAAATACGTTTACCATGTGTTACTTTAAAGTACGAAACCTGCATCATAACAGAAACGGTTTCTAAGATATAGATAAAGCCAATCAAAAGGAGCGTCCATTCGACATGTAAAAGAATCGAAACGATGGCGATAAAACCTCCTAAACCAAGGCTGCCCACATCTCCCATAAAGATCTTTGCTGGTTTGTGGTTGAAGAAAAAGAAAGCAATCAAACCACCAATGACAGAAAGAATGATAAGTAGGACATCATATCGTCCTTGAGCAGCTGCAATTACAGCATATGCGCTGAGAGAGATAGCCACTGTGATACTGGCTAAGCCATCAATACCATCTGTAAGATTCACAGCATTTGACCAACCTACAAGCCAGAAGATAATGAAAACTGCAAAAAACCATCCTAAATCAATTTTCCAACCCAAGATATTAAGTACATTTGTACTATCCACCTGCATCAGGATAAGATAAGAAACAATACCTGTGGCTATTTGGGCTAAGAGTTTATGACTGGCTTTAAGCCCGCCATGATTTTTTTGGCTAAAGATTTTCATGAAGTCATCTAAGAAACCAATCAGAGAGTACATCGCTAATACCCACCATGCTGTGATGAACATAGGAGTAAATTGTGCAAAAATCAGAGCAAATACTGCTGAAACTAGGAGGGCTGCAACTACAAATACAAGACCTCCCATGGTTGGTGTGCCTGACTTACTTGCATGTTGTTTTACTTCTTCAAGAGTGGGTTGTCCCCCAAGTTTTTTCTTATGAAAAAACATAATAAAGCGTGGTATTCCAATTGCGGTCAAAACCAACGCGACTAGAGCTGCTAAAAATGCAGTGATTAACATAGTGCCTCCGACTGTTACTTAGAAACTTTGTTTCCTTTATTTATAGAGCTTACTCAGCTCAAAATTGAAAGAGGCGAAAATTTTCGCCTAATTCATTGTGACTGTGATTGTTTGATTGTCTTTAAGTTTGGTTCCCATTCCCACACTTTGTGTGTTCACATGGTCGCCAGAACCTTGATATTCAATTTTCAGATTGTACCATTTTGCGAGTTGCTCAACTTGTTCTTTAGACCATTTAAACATATCTGGCATGATATGATCGCCATCAGTAAGAAGCATGACAGGTGTATTTGCCCCAACTTCTTGCCCTTTAGCTACAGATTGTTTGGTTACTTTTGTCCCTTGACCAATCACAATCGGTGCTAAAAGATTACGACGTAGACTATCTGAAACGTTACCTGGAGATTTCCCTGTGTAATCTTCGAGAGTAACTTTTCCAGCCTTCAGACCTGAAGTATCTTGTGGAGCTGCTTCTTGGTTTTTTATTTGCTCTGCGCGCGTAATCAAAGAATTAGCAACATCTGAGATATAAGTCAATGACCAAGTGCTTGATGGAATTTTGATATTCATATAGAAAATGAAATCTGGATTCTCTGGTGGATACATGGCAACTGCAGAATAAATATTATCTTGCATTCCCTTCATATAGCCACCTGTATCCGATGCAATCTGTGCTGTACCTGTTTTGACAGCCATTGTATTGCCATTAACCATGAAGAGCGGGCCAGGTTCATGCCCTTGCGATTCTACTGTCAGATAAGAAGTTCCCCATGTTGGGTCAGTATTAACACCTACCATCAAATCTTTTGTTTTATTTATCGCATCTTCGGACACCGGACGTCCAACAACTTCTGCCTTACTTTGCAAATAGGTATTTTTATCTTTGTCTACAATTTTATTCACAACATGAGGTTCAAGCATTTCTCCTTTATTTGCAAAGCTTGTCCAACCACGTAGAAGTTGAATTTGTGTTGTACTGATACCTTGCCCAAATGAAGATTGAATTTGAGATACTGGGTTATCGTCAGGAAGAGCACCAAACTGTTCTCCACCCATCCCAATACGGGTTGGAACACCGAATTTAAAGCGGCGCAAGTAGCTATCCCAGAGGTCGCTACCCATATTTTGAACAATCCGTGTCATTCCAGCATTACTAGACATCATGAACCCTTGAGCAAAAGTAACTGTTGATGGAAGTTTAAAAGTTCCATCTTCGCTTTCATTGGCATCCCAGTCATTAATAACGACATCATAGAGATTGACACGACGGAAGTAAGAGGCATTCAGATCCACTTTATTACTGTCCAAAGCTGAAGCCATCAAGAAAGTTTTCATAACAGAACCAGGTTCAAATTGTGACTGGTAAAGCATGCTGTTCTCTGTGAAATGTGGCTGTTCCCGCGCTGCTTTATCATTAAAGTTATTGGCGGTAATTGTTGGACGCTGTGTTGTAGCCAAGATATCACCCGTGTGTGCATCCATCAGTGTGGCAGAAAGTTGCTGACCACCTGACTTTTCTACAGCTGTATCCATCAGTGATTCAAGATTACCTTGCAAACGGGCATCTAAGGTTGTATAAAGATCTTGACCATTTTTTACCTGCTTGCTTACTGTTGTTGTTCCTGGTAAGGGGCGACCATAACGGTCTTTCTCATAAGTTTCCTCACCATTTGTACCGCTGAGAACATCATTAAACGAGGCTTCTAAGCCGTTGATTCCAACCAAACCAGAGGCAGAATCCCCAGGCGTTTTCAAAGAAGCTATACCTACAAATTGTGAAGCGTAATTTGGTTCTGGATAAGAACGTGTCAAGTTAGGTGTGAAACCAATACCTACTAATCCAGCATTCTCTGCATCTTTTTTTATCTTTTCCATTTTAGCGAGAGGAATCTTTGTTCCTGCCGAACCAAATTGGACTTGAGCTTTTCCAGAATTGAGTTGTTGCTCAATCAAATCCTTGTCAATTCCCAATTCTTTATTAAGAAATTCTGTAACTTTCGGAAAGTCAGCCTCATCAACATAGAGCTTATTATTGTTATTGTCGACTTGTGTCTTATCGAGCACAGCATAAATCGTGTAATCACTTGCATCAACTGCAAGTGGCACACCATTTCGGTCAAAAATTGTGCCTCGCTTAGCATAAACAGTCGTTGTGTTTAAATAGTTCGTCTTAGCCATTTCGGAGATGTTTACACCACCGATTTGATTCACTGTAATAATCCAGACAAAGCGAAATATAAAAATCGCAAACAGAGCAATAGCTACTACAAATAGACTTTTACCTACATGTTTACGATTTTGTTCAGGTCTTTGATGACTTTTTTTCGCTTTTTTCGAAATACGTCTGAAAGGGAGAGTAATTATTCGAAAAATATTTTTCATTTTGTCGCTTTCAATACATTATCAGAATTGTAGGAGATACCATACTTATCCGTAACTTTTTGTAATTTGTCTTGGGATGTTAACTCCTGAATTTTCTGGTCATACTCAGAATTTTTTTGCTCTTTAACAGTAATTTGACTGTTATAGTGCAAGGTACTACTTTCAATTTCTTGCGTTTTTGTTTGAATGAAGAGTTGAGTAACCGCAAGCATCAAGGCTACGACTACCATAGAAAGATAAAATACTTTTTCAACCCCAGAAAATCTTTTGAACTTTTTGGCCAAAACTTCTGGTGCTAATGAGTCTTTTGAAATCGCATAGCTGTCCTTTTTGGCCGCTGTCTCAATGTCAAAATATTCTTTAGGTTGCGCTGCCATATTTTTCTCTCCTCTCTCCTTTTTCATCAGTTTTAATCTTTTTGTTTTTCAGCCACACGAAGCTTAGCACTGTGCGCTCTATTGTTAAAAGCAAGTTCTTCTTCACTCGCAAGAACGGGCTTACGATTGACTAACTTGAGTTTTGCTTCCATATCTTTCGGAATCATAGGAAGTCCTTTCGGCACGTCAACTGTGCTGTATTCTTTAAAAATTGTTTTCGTTAAACGATCCTCTAAAGAATGGAAAGTAATCACACTTATTCGTCCAGAAACGTTAAGCAGATCAATCGCTTCTTCTATTGATTCTTCAGCTGCTCCTAGTTCGTCATTTACTTCGATTCGGATTGCTTGAAAAATACGCTTGGCAGGATGGCCTTTTTTCTTGAGCTCTTTTTGAGGAAGTGCTGACTTAATGATATCCGCCAGCTCTGTCGTCATTTCAATAGGTTGAAGCTTACGTGCTTGTTCAATCTTTCGAGCAATTTGCTTTGAAAACTTCTCTTCACCATAGCGGTAAAAGATGCGTACTAAATCCTCATAAGGATAGTCATTTACAACTTCATATGCAGAAAGTGCTTGAGATTGATCCATTCTCATATCTAATCGTGCTTCCTTCTTATAAGAAAAACCACGTTGGCTGTCATCAAACTGTGGGCTTGAGACACCTAAATCATAAAGAATACCATCAATTTTTGTAACTCCTAAGTCTGCAAGACTTGAACGTAAGTAGCGGAAGTTACTCTTTATCAATGTCACCTTGTTTTCTGCCAAAGCAGCTTTAAGACGAACCTTTGCATTTTCGTGGGCAGTATCATCTTGGTCAAATGCGTAGAGATGACCTGTTGTCAACTTACTCAAAAGATACTCACTGTGACCTGCACCACCAAGAGTTGCATCCACATAGATGCCATCAGGTTTCACCTCAAGCATATCAACAGTTTCGTGTAGCATTACAGTATCATGCTTGAATTCCATGTTTACAAGTTTACAGGCGAAAAACGCCATCCTTCCCTAATAGCTAATATTCATTATAACATTTTTCTCCAAAATGTATAGTGGTTTACAATATATTGTAAACTTTTTTTCTCTTGTTCTTAATGTTTGGTCTTTCGACGCATATACATGGCGTTTGCCATTTTATAAAGAAGTTTACTTACAGGGAGGTCAAACTCGCCTACATATTCCTCAATACGTGGATTGAAGTGCTTTTTAAACTTCAATAATCCATCTTTTTCGGAAAGGGAATTTTCAAGGCCACCCATATTCAAAGTATTTGCTCCATTTTCAAATGCATGTTGAATTGTTTCAAACCATACTAGATAAGAAGGATAATATTTTTGGAATGCTGTATCTGTCCCAGCATAAAGGGTTTCAGCAGCGCCAAAAGCATTGATAGATAAAGTTCCTGCTACCGGAATAATCTCTCCTTTTTCTGCGATAAACTGCGTAATGTCCGCAACGTTTTTCTCAGCAATAGCAAGTTCTTCAGTTAAAGTTTTTAAGCGTTTTTCATTTTTGGCTTTTGCTTGATTATCTTTAATCTTTTCAACATTTGCTTCCATATCTTTTTTTACCTTAGCCATATTAAATTTTACTAAAGTAATAAAAGCATTCGAGCCATAAGTGTCTAAAAGTTTTGTATAATAATCAGCATTACGAAGACTTACGTTTTTACGTGCTTCTGTCTTCTTCATCAATTCAGCAAAAACAGGAACTAACTCCTTTCCACCAAAAGTAACTTCTGGATAAGAATTGCGTGCTTTACGAATAAATTGACGTGTTTTTTTATCTAAATTTTCTTCTGAAAAATCTTCTTTATAAATGACAGCATTGTAACGAGGCTGAATCGTATCATGCATTTCTGTAGTACGTCCAGTATACTCAACACCTGCACTTGTTAAATTCGTCAGAAGATCATATGCATCGTCAAATTTGTAAGCCGGATCAAACTTGATAAAAAGTGCTTTTTGACTTTTACCAAATTTTTTCAATTCTAACAGAACAAACTTTAATAAAGCTTTATCTGTATAATCCATCAAAATTCCGCGTGGGATATAAAGCATTGTGAATCCCAATGGAAGGGGGCGAATCAAGACCAAGCTACTTGCAACCAGCTTATCATCTTGATAAAATCCAATGATTTCCGATTTCCAACTGCTTTTGATGGTCGCCCATTTTGAGGTTTGTAAAAGGTTTGGCATACCAGAGGCAGCAACAAACTTGTCATGTAGTTGAGGATCGAGTCCAATTTTTACTGTGTACATATCTCTATTCTATCAAAAATTATTAAAAAAAACAGGCTCAGTTTGAACCTGTTTGACCAACTGGGGTAGCTGGATTCGAACCAACGCATGAGGGAGTCAAAGTCCCTTGCCTTACCGCTTGGCTATACCCCACTGTCTATCTTTCGACAACAGTAAATATTTTATCAAAATCATGAGAGGATTTCAAGGATTAACTCTAACCTCTGAGATATAAAATAAAATTAGGCGCCTAAATTATAGGCTTTGATTGCTTCTTCCATGGCATCTGCAAAATTTCGGGTAACCGCCAGTTCTTTACCAGAAGCCACCACAACAAAACTACCATTTTCTTCATTAATATCAGCGATGATTTTTTTACCTGATTTGACTTGAACACCTGTTTTTGTGTCAATAACTTCAATTTCTGTATCTTTTTTCTTCGACATCATCAGTCTCCTTTATCCTTCATATCTAGAGATTTCCATCTCAACTTTTCAATGATACCATTTTGCCGAGTTTTTGTCACGCTGTTTTCGTTCATGTGAGTCTTCCATTTTAATTGCACTGTACCTTATTGTCAAACATAACCAATAATTTGAAACAAAAAAAGGAATACCCCAAGAGGCATTCTTTTTATTTTCTTATGAAAGTTCCGCTACAATTGCCTTCAATTGAGCTTTTGTTTGAACACCGACAACTTGTTTCACCATTTGACCGTCTTTAAAGAAGATCAAAGTTGGAATGCTCATAACGCCAAAAGCTTGAGGTGTTTCAGGATTTTCATCAACGTCTAACTTACAAATTTTAAGTTCAGACTCGTCAAGTTCTTCTCCTAATTGTTCAAGAATTGGAGCTTGCATACGACATGGGCCACACCAAGTTGCCCAAAAATCTACAAGCACAAGTCCTTCTTTAATTTCTTCTTTAAATGTAGCATCAGTAATGTTATATTCCATTTTTCGTTCCTCGTTCTTTATTATGAGTACATTCTAGCGAATTTTTATCTACTTTACAAATATTATGATTGTTTTTATATTTTGAGTCATTTCAAGGTTGCAATTGTTGCGCCACTTCCGCCAGCGTTCACAGGAGCATACTCATAACTCTTAATATGCCGGTGTTTTTGCAGCTTCTTCTGTACCATTTCACGAATTACACCAGTTCCGATACCATGAACAATGGTAATTTGTAATAAGTTAGCAAGCAAGGCCTGATCAATATAGTTATCCAATTCTAGCTCTGCTTCCTCATATCTCATACCACGTAAATCAAGCTGTGCTTTCACTTTATTGCTTACTTTTCGGGTTACGGCTTTCGTTTTTGCAGGTTGGTTCTTAGCAAGCTCTTCCTCTGTTAGCTCAAATTCATCTTCTTGCAGTTTGGTCATTATTGATCCCATTTGCACCTGCCAACGTCCATCTTTTTCAAGACGAATAAGTTTTCCACGTTGCCCATATGCTGTAACCACCACTTCAGCTCCTTGCTTCAACCCACGTTGTGCCTTAGCTTTCTTCAAAACTTTGTTTTTACTGTAATCAACAGATGGAACTAGGTTTTCAAGCTCGCTACGGGCTGCAATGATTTCGTGAGGTTTGAGCTGCGCTTTATCATTCAATGTTTTGAGAATTTCTTGAGCTTCTTGACTGGCCTTTTTCACAACTTCTTGGGCTTCTTGTTTTGCTTTCTCTAGCTCATGCTCACGCTCTCGATTAATCTGATCATAAACCTTGGTTAGATCTTTATGAAGATTTATATTTTCTCGTTCTAACTTCTTAATATTGGCTGCTGCTTCTGTTACTTCACGCGTTTTTTCCTCTAAGCTTGCGATCATATGATTGACATCGTGTTCCTCATCAGAAACCATATTACTAGCCTCCTGAATGATTTGGTCTGACAAACCTAAACGTCGTGAAATTTCTAAAGCATTTGAGCGACCTGGTACACCCAGCTGCAGACGAAAAACAGGGCGCATTTTATCGATATCAAACTCCATGCTCGCATTAAGAACTTCAGGTGTTTCAACACCATATGCTTTAAGTTCTGGATAGTGCGTACTCGCCATTGTCTTCACGTGTTTACCACGTAAATATTCTAAAATTGCAATGGCCAAAGCGGCACCTTCTTTGGGATCCGTCCCTGCACCAAGTTCGTCAAAGAGCACCAATGCGTTATGATCTGCCTTGTCTAGAATAGCGACAATATTGGTCATGTGACTAGAGAAAGTCGAGAGATTTTGCTCAATTGACTGTTCATCCCCGATATCCGCAAAAATATCCTGGAAGACATGTGCACGACTGCCTGTACTGGTAAGAATAGGCAAACCAGATTGCGCCATAATAGTAAGCAGACCTACAGTTTTTAGGGTAATTGTTTTACCCCCAGTATTTGGTCCCGTAATTACAATTGTGTTTAAACTACTGTCAAATTTGATGTCATTGGCCACAACTACATTTGGATCAATCAAAGGATGACGTGCCTCATAAAAACAGATGTCTTTGTTTTGGGTTAACTCAGGAATACTAGCCTTATGCTTCAATAAGTAGTTATACTTGGCTTTAATCAAGTCGAGATGACCTTGTAACCATGCATTTTGCCGAATATCCAAACTGTAGGGTTTAAGTTCTTCACTGACTGCTCGAAAAATTCGAAGCATTTCATTTTTTTCTTCGATTTTCTTTTGGTTTAAATTATTGTTAAGCGAAACGGCAGCATTGGGTTCAATATAGAGTGTTTGTCCTGAGGCAGACATATCATGCACCACACCTGCTATTTTATTTTTACTGTCTGCACGTACAGGCAACACTTGGCGATCATTACGAACCGTGATTAAATTTTCAGTGAGAGAACCTGCATTTTTAGACAAAAGTTCCTGCATCACTTTTTTAATGTCTGACTGATAACGTTTAATGGCTGAACGAATGTGCATCAGTTCAGCAGATGCATTGTCGTAAAGTGCCCCAGAGTTATCAAAAATTCCAAGTGTTTTATGCACAGGAGAAAGATCAGAAAATTTTTGGATGAGTTCCTCAAGTGTTGGTATTTCAACATTCTCTGCTTCGTCAAAATAACGCAAAATATTAAGCCCTTGTTGGACAACTTTTTTTATTTCGACAAATTCTCGCCCACTCAATTGAGCATCTAATTCTAAGCGGCGCAAAATTTCACTGATATCGGCCGTTTTTGAAAGATGAAGCTGCCCATTTTCTTGAGCTAACTTTTCAAATTCTGCCAATTCATCAAATAAGTTTTGGATTTTAGTGGCATCAGAGAGGGGTTCTAATTCTTCCAACTCTTTTTTGCCTTGAGCGGTTGTTAAAAAGGCCAAGAATTGCTCTTTGACCTTGTCAAATTCTAAAATTTGGATAATTTTTTTATTCATAAATTCTAAATATTACCTATTATATTTTCAATAAATATATTTTTCAGCATCCCCGAAGAAATCGGAGTGTGGCTAACCATCAAGCGAACCAAAGCGGAAGCATTCAAATGGTTTTGAACAGTGGGCATGGGTACAAGCGCAAGTAAAGTAACAGCCATTTGTAGGCCGAAATAAGTTGCTCCGAGTGCAAGAACACCTGCGATAATTTTTCCAGTTTTTCCGAAGGGTTGCAAACGTGTAATGTGGACAAAAAGTCCGAGTAGACGTATCACCGCATAAGAAATAACGAAAATAATCATAAAAGCAAGACCAGCATAGAAGGCATCATCGATTTGGAAAAGCAAGTTATTATCAAAAAACAGTAATCGTGAATCTGCTGTTGCACTGGAGAAAGGTACCCACATCGTTAATTTTGAAGCAAGTTCCTTATAATTTAAGAAGGCAATAATTGCAGATATAATGATCCCCAAGCTATATAAAGCCTGTAAGACTAAGCCTCTTGAATAGCCAACCAGAAAGGCCCATATAAGTAATATTAAGATAAGTAAGTTAATAAGCATAATGTTTTCCTAAATTTCTGTAAATCATTCGTTTACTACCCATTATACCTTATTTTCTCCTCATTTACCAAACAGGCTTGAAGAATGTCCTTTTTGTAAGCTATGGCTAAATTTAAGCTTTTGAGTCATATCATTGATTGCCAGTACAGCTTCTCCAAAACCAACTGACATTAAGGGAGCTTTCCCATCGTAATCACTGGCATCTCCCGCTACATAAAGCCCTGAAATATTGGTCTCTTGTTGGCGGTTAGCCGTTATTCTTCCTCTACGGCTTAGTTCGAGTTCTTCATTTAAATCAACATGGTTTGTCATCATTCCATAGTTTACGAGTATTTTATCTACTGCTAAATGATTGAGCTCATCGGATTTTACACGTTGCAACTTAAGGCCTTCAGGTGATAGCTCCTGCGGAAGATAAGGTGTATGTATTTCAACGGTTGATTGTTCCAGCTCTGCCACTGTTAAAGCATGAGCTCGGAAAGAAGGTCGACGATGAATAAGGTGAACTTTTCTGGAAACTTTTTCCAACATCAGTGCCCAATCCAGTGCACTGTCGCCCCCGCCAAGAACCGCAACTTCTTTTTCACGATATTCTTCTAAGTTTTGAATAAAGTAATTCAATTTCCCTAATGCATGAAGTTCTTCTTCTTTCTCGAGATTAAGCTTACGCGGACTGAGCAAGCCAGATCCTGTTGTTAACAATACTGCTTTCGAATGATGTGTACTTTTACTTGTTTGCAGTACAAAATGCTTATTTTTCTCTTCTTGGCTAATATTTTCAACTTTTTCATCTAAATATAGTTCATGTGGCACGCGAGCAAGTTGTGACAAAAGGTTGGCCGTTAGATCTGCTCCTGAAATCTCAGGCAAACCTGCTATATCATATATCATTTTATCTGGATAAAGTGTTTGAGGTTGACCGCCAGCTTCTTCTAGAGCTTCGATTATCTTGACCGTCATTCCCCGCATCCCAGCATAAAACCCGGCATAAAGTCCAACAGGACCAGCACCGATAATTGTTAAATCGTATAAAGTTTCCATGCCTTCATTATAGCAAATTTGTCAAAAGTTTTTTACATTTTAAATTCCATCCATCTTTAACACAAAAAACCGACGAAACGATTTCGTCAGCTTTTTAAGTTAAACACGCCCTAATATTTTTTTCATTCCTTGAATAAGTTTATATTTTACAGGGTTTGGATAGTAGGAGAATTCTCCTACTTTTTGTGTGATATAGCCCCCAAAATTTTGCTTAAATTTCAAAACACCATCACTGCCATCAAAGTTTCCTGAGATACCATAAAAATTATAGGTTTTCATCTGACGCTCAATTGCATGAAGCATGGCTGTATGCTGCATAAGGAAAGGGCCACCTAACTTGCCATAAGCGCCGTCAGATCCACCATAAAGGTAAAGAAATTCTTGATTGACTTCAATAAAGACACCAGCTGCAATTGCCACTCCATCTTTATAAGTAATCAAAAATTCGATTTTATTGCCAAAAGCCTTATAAAGTTCTTGATAATAGGCCAAATCTTTGGTTGCAAAATGACGCTTTTCACCTGTGTTACCAATCAAACGTTCCACTTCAAAGAGTTCTTCATAAGTAGCTATTTTAACTGTTACTTCATTTTTTATCGCTTTTTTAACGTTACGTTTTGCGTTAGAGTTGTAACTCTTGAGAAGTTCTTCTTCACTGTGTATTTCAGAAAGATCTTTGATGTATTGCCATTCGGCAACGGCATCCTGCTCTTCATAACCCACATGTCGACCATTGTAAGTTAAGCCAAGCTTTTTCATTTCTGAAATGAAAGACTCATTAGCTTCTTGAAGTTCTTGACCTTTGCTGTCATAAACCATATAGTCGACAGCTGGACGTATCTTCACTTCTAGAGCTTGCTGATTTTTCGCATATTTTTTTAATTCTTGAATAAAACAGTTATAGACCATCTGATCAAAATTGCCAATAGGGCCAAAGTTAATTTCCAACTTTGCACCACCTGAAACAGAAACAGAAGTCATAAGTGCTGCCATTTTAATCTGGTCATTGACTTTTACAGCGAGGAAAATCGGTTTATAACCACGTTTTTCTAACATTTCTGCCATTTGTGGGGTTTGTAAAAATGACTCCGTTTTTTCAGCTGCAAAAGCTGTAAATTGTTCTTGTGAGATTTCTAAGAATTCCATTATTTTCTACCTAAAAGTGTCTTAACCATACTTAAAACTTTGTGTTTAACTGGTTTTGGATAATAATTGAAATAACCAACTTTACGTACAACATACCCTGCAAAGTTCTGTTTAAAGTGCAGAACGCCATCTGTACCGTCAAAAGTTCCAGCTACTCCAAAGAAATTATAACTTTTCACGCCTTTATCGAGGGTTTTCTTCATTACGTAATGCTGAATAGCAAACGGCGCATATAGCTTTTTAAAAGCTTCGTATGATCCACTAAACAGATAGATAGTTTCACTTGCACCATAGATAAAGAGTGATCCCGCTAAGATAATATCCTCGCGCCCATGTTGAGCAATAAATTCACGCGCTTCTGCTAAACGAACTTTTTGAGTTTCTAGCTGGCTTTCTAACTCTTTGCGTTTACCTTCTTTTTTCGTTTTTTCAATCTGTCCAGTAAGTTTATCCATTTGAGCTAAAATTGCCGCTTCATAGTCTGCGAAATTAATCTCAGCCACTAAAAACTCTGCCTTGTCGCCAAAAGTTTTATAAAGACTTTGGTAGTAAGGCAAATCATGATCATCATAACCACGGCGTTCCGACGTTTCTGAAGTAATCTTTTTGAACTTATCAAGTTCTTCATAAGCTAAAGGACGCACTCGAATCCCAAACTGTTGGGTTTTCTTAACAGAGTATTGTCCATCTTTCGTATAAGATTTTAAAAGTTTTTTATCATCTGCGATATCAGAAAGATCTTTCACATAGTGCCATGTAGACTCGCCACGTTTGTTGTAACCAACTTCTAAGCCCGTATGTTCGTAATTTAACTCCTGCATTGATTGAATAAACTGCTTGTTTTCGGCAGTCAACGCATTACCTGCACTATCAAACTCTTGATAATTTGTATTAGGAATAACTAAAAGTTCCATGCCACCATGGTCTTTAACAAACTGACGTAATTCTTTGTAGAAAAACTTTTCTACGTCTTCTTGGTACTCTTGGTAAATTGGGCCATACTGGATTTCGTAGTGTTTTCCTCCAGTCATATTTTTTGCACCCAAAAGAGCAGCCATTTCAATTTTATCTGATTGGACAGCTAATAAAGTTACTTCCCAGCCGTTTGCCATCATCAGCTCTGCCATTTCAGGAGTCTGTAAAAAACTCCCTTGGCTTACATTTTCATTGAATTGAGCGAATTCTTCAGCTGAAATTTCTCTTAATTTATAATTCAAAACATATCCTTATTTCTTTAGTGATTTTATTTATTATAGCAAAAAAGACTGAATATTTCAGCCTTTCCTTCTAAATAGAAGTGTTTTTTCCTTTTGTAAAAGTTGATCTTTGTCTTGAAGTAAAACAAAGAGGAGAGTAATAATGAAGACAAAGTCAGCAAGGAAGAGAAGATAATTGAGCAATGAAAAATCATGAATTCCAAAGCTAACAGCATCTACAGCGTGGCTTATATTGCTCAATAAGAACAAAGACAAAGCTACAAAAAAGATTAATCCAATCCCATAATTGGATAAGCCAGCATCGCGTAAGCGACGTGTAAACAATGCAAGTGTGGGTAACAAGAAGCCAACTCCGATAAGAAAGAGTAAGGCAAGCATCATCCAGGTCGCAATAAATGCACCTCCGAAGAGGATGTTTTCAAAGAAATGAATCCCCACAAACATTACTCCTAGCACTGCAAATACCAGAGCAAATATCAGTTGAACAAACCAAAAACTTAGGCGACTTGTTCTTCCTCTGAAGGAAACATAACCGAGAAAATAGTTTTTGATCGCTTGCAAAAAGTTCTCTTGACCATTTTCTTCTATCCGTGCTGGCCCATAAGTCGGTTCTGAAAATTCTGGTAAGGCCGCTGCAGATTGAGCAGCAGGCAGAGCATTCAAAATAAGAATGCCGAAGAAACCACCAAAAGGAGCTAGAATTACAAAAATCAATTCCCAAGGAAGACTAACATCGCGTAAGCGACGTACGGCTATAGCTAAGAAAGGGCAGAAAGCCACTAGACCATAACATATCCATAAAGCAATGAAAAAATATGAAAATACAGACCACAAATCTGGTAAAACATCACTTGATAAAAGATGGAACAAAGTGGCAAAGGCAAGTAGGACAACTGTCACTAAAATATGGCCTAACATTGCGAGCCAATAGTCTTTTCGACTGGTTCTTTCTTTAAAAGAAATATAGCCTAACCAAAATTTTTGATAGGATTGTTTGAACTCTTTCAAATTAAACATAATCTCCTCATTTCATTAATAATCGTTTTGCTTGCGCGAGAGCTTCTACTGTTATGTCATCTCCAGCTAACATTTTTGCTACTTCTTCAACTCGCTCTTCCAGTTTCAATTTTCTTACTGTTGAAGTAGTGACATCATCTGTCGACGCCTTTTCAATATAAAATTGTGTATCCGCAATAGCCACCACCTGTGGTAAATGTGAGATAGCTAAAACTTGACCTGCTTGAGCGATTTTATAAATTTTTTGAGCAATAGCTTGGGCTACTCGTCCAGATACACCTGTATCAACCTCATCGAACACAATCGATGTTTTATTTTCTCGTCTTGAAAAACTTGATTTAATAGCAAGCATCAAGCGTGAAAGTTCGCCTCCTGAAGCCGTTTTGGCCAAGGGTTTGAACCCCTCACCTGGATTAGTTTGAATATAAAACTCTACTTGTTCATTACCCTTGCTTGAGAATTTCCCACTCTCAAACTGTACAGAAAAATCAGCTTTTTCCATATACAAATCAGCAAGTTCCTTTTTAATATCTGTCTCTAATTCTTTCGCGATTGCATGACGTGCTGTGTTAAGATGTTCACTTGCAATTAGTAATTCTGCTTGCGCTTCTTTCAGTGCTTCTTCAAGGCTCTCACTATTTTCAGTTCCACCCATCAAATCTGAGAGTTCAAGTTGGATTTTTTCCAAGGTTTTCAATACGTCAGAAAGTTCTGGACCATATTTTTTTCGCAAAGTATTCAAAGTGAGAATTCTCTCTTCGATTTGCAAAAGTTCTGTGGGATTAAACTCTATACCTTCAATTGCTGTTGATAACTTGGTTGAAACTTCCTCAAGCAAGTAATAAGCATCCATCGTTTTATCAGACAAATCTTGGTAATCTTGATCAAATTCTGCAACATTTTCGAGTTCTGCCATGGCTGTACGTATTCCGCTCAGACTTGAAAAATCACCCTCTTCATCGTCTAAAGCCAAATAGGCTGTATTTAAAGCATCTGCTATATTTTTAGCGTTGTTCAGCTTATCACGGCGGATCTGCAATTGCTCATCTTCTTTTAGATCAATCTCAGCTGCTTCAATTTCTTCAACTTGAAACTGCAAGATTTCGATACGTTGGGCAAATTCTTGTTCGTTCTTTTGACGTGTTTCAAGTGCTTGACGAATTTTTTTATAATGCTCAAACTTAACTTGGTATTCTGCCTTAATTTGTTCAAAATTTTCATCACCAAACTCATCAAGAAGTCGAAGATGATGTTTAGCATTCATCAATTCTTGATTGTCATGTTGACCGTGAATATCAACCAAAAGCTCGCCGATTTCACGTAAGGTAGTCAGATTTACCATTTGCCCATTCACCCGACAAACAGAGCGCCCATTAGCAAAAATATCACGGCGTAAAATGAGCTCAGTACTTCTTTCAAGGCCCAAGTTTTCTAACTTTTGATCCAACTCTGCATTTTTCCCTGCAAAAAATAGACCTTCAATTTCGGCCTTATCTTTACCTGTACGGACAAAATCACTGGAACTCCGTCCACCGAGTAAAAGTCCCATAGCATCAATAATGATTGACTTACCAGCGCCTGTCTCCCCAGTCAAAATGGTCATCCCACTTTCAAAAGAAAGATGAATCTCTTCGATAATCGCAAAGTTCTTGATAGAAATTTCTTGTAGCATACTTTTTCCTTTTACAAACTTAATTCGTCATAAACGGTATTTGCTTGCCGTCTTGTTTCACAAATAATCAAAATACTATCATCGTCCGTCATAATAGAAAAAATCTTCTTATTGTAACGATTGATGAGGCTTTTTTTAATCACACTGGTCGTCCCTGGTTTAGCAGTGATTGAAATCATATTATCATGCATCTTCAATTCTAAGATGGCCTCATTGGCTAACTCATTATGCAGCAGGTCCTTTTGTTCTTCATCATGTTGTTGGGGCAATGCGTAACGATAACCCCCACGACTTCCAGGAATTTTAATTAGGGCAAGTGACTTAATATCACGAGAGACTGTGGCTTGTGTCACATCAATATCATTAGCCAAAAGCTCTTGGACAAGCTCATCTTGTGTTTGTACTTCTTTAGTTGTGATGAGTCTTGAAATAAAATCAAGGCGTTCTTCTCTTCTCATACTAATGTTTCCTTTTCTGTTTGGAGTACAGCTTCAATATCAACAAGAGGCGCCACTGTAGCTGTCTCTTCTTTTTTTAAGTGTACTAGAAATTCAACATTTCCTGCGCCACCTTTAATTGGTGAAAAGGTGAGATTTTTGACTGAAAATCCAGTACTCAAAGCTTTTTGAATCACTTTGTCTATCGTTTGTTTGTGAATCTTCGGGTCTTTAATAATGCCATTTTTCCCCACTTGCTCACGACCAGCTTCAAACTGTGGCTTGATCAAGGCAGCCACATCACCATCTTGAGCTAAAATATCAAACAAAGGCGGTAAAATCAAGTCAAGTGAGATAAAGCTCACATCAATCGAAGTAAACTCAGGTTGTCCTTGCGTAAAATCATCTAAGACAGCCTTGCGGAAGTTAAACTGTTCCATAACAACCACACGCTCGTCTTTACGAAGTTTCCATGCCAGTTGGTTGGTTCCGACATCGAGAGCATAGACACGTTTGGCGCCATTTTGTAGCATAACATCTGTAAAACCACCAGTTGAAGCTCCAATATCCAAGCAAGTTTTATTTTCCACAGAAAGTCCAAACTCTAAAAGAGCTTTTTCTAATTTCAAGCCACCGCGACTCACATATTTAAGTTTTTCACCTTTGAGTCTTAGTTCTGTTGCTTCTTCTATCTTTTGTCCTGGTTTGTCAAAGCGTTCCCCTGACTTGGCATCTACTACTAAGCCAGCCATAACTCCCCGTTTTGCTTGTTCTCGCGTTTCGAACAAGCCTTGATTTGCTGCTAAAACATCTACTCTTTCTTTCATTTTATTTCTAAACTTTCTATAATTTCGACAATTTCAGCACTTGAAGTTATCTGTGCCAAATCACTTTTCACAGCCGTTAATAATTCTTCTAAAGCTTCTTGAGCTCCTTTTAATCCGAGCAAGGCCACATAGGTTGACTTTTCTTCTGCTTGGTCCTTTCCAGGCGTTTTTCCTATTTCTTCAAATGTTCCTGTAACATCAATAATATCGTCACGTATTTGGAAAGCTAAGCCTAGATTTTGACCAATTTCTCTTAATTTTGCGATTACTGCTTCAGACTGTTCAGCAATAATTCCAGCAGCAACAAAAGGAAAGGTTAACATTCTTCCTGTTTTCAAATGATGAATTTTCTTTACCTGCTCTAAAGATAAGTTTTTGCCTTCTCCCTCCATATCTAAAATCTGTCCAGCAACCATGCCCAAAGCACCGCTTGCAAAAGAAAGTTCTTTGACTAAGGAAACAACCATTACAGCTGGTAAAGAAGCAGTAGCCAATAGATAGTAGGGATCTAAAAAGAGCGCATCTCCCGCCAATATCGCTGTTGCTTCATCAAACTTTTTATGATTGGTGAGCTGACCTCGGCGATAATCATCATTATCCATAGCGGGTAGATCATCATGAATCAAGCTGCCCGCATGAATCATCTCAACAGTTGTCGCCACTTGATAATGTGCCGTTTCAAGTGTAACTCCTAGTGATTCTAACATCTTCAGAAACAAAAGTGGACGAATTCTTTTACCGCCTGCAGCAAGTGAGTAAGTCACAGCATCTGCAAGATGTTGAGGAATATCAGCTTTTTTATAAAATTTTATCAGCTCTTGATTGAGCCTATTCATATCGGTAATCATTAGTTATATTATCCCATTTCACAGAAATAATGTCCAATAGAAAATAGAGTACCTCACTCTTACATAATTTCTCAATACGAAAAAAACGTTCTTTAAAATAAGGAACGTTTACGTGCACTTCAGAATTATAGACCGAGTTTGCCTTTTAAGCCATCTACGAGCCCTTGAGCTTGTTCTTTCATATTTTCTGGAGTATATTTATCCACTTGCTCATCAATAACTTCTTCTGCTTTTTGCTTCATATCCTCTGGCACGTTTGAAGCCAAATCTTTTGCTTTATCTACAAGGTTATTTAAATCCATAATTTCTCCTTTTTTATGGTTTTATTATAGCACAAGTGCTGACATACAAATCAATGATTCGTACTGAAGCGAGTTTTATTCAAACATGACCAAAATTCAGTGCCACAAGTCTTTATTGACAATCATTTTGTCCAGAACACCATGTTTTCAGGACATTTTTCGTTAACACTTCAATGTTTTTTAGCGTTACTTCTTTTTCCATTGCTTTTGCTAAAGGAAGCACCTTTCTCTGAATGCTATAACTTGCCAGTAATACCTGATTCATCTCTCCTAAATCCTCCGATAAACTGCCACAAAAAGCGATTGTAGGGACATGATATTTCGCTCCCAGCTTTGCCATTCCAAACGGAACTTTGCCCTTGGCTGTTTGGAAATCCATCTGCCCTTCGCCTGTAATAATCAAATCCGCCGTTTTGATTGCTTCTTCAATCTTTAAAAGCTCAGCTATTTTATTAAATCCAGGCTCAAGTGTACCCCCTAGTAGGATAAGAGCACCACCTAAACCGCCTGCTGCACCTGTCCCTGGAATCTTTTGTAAATCAATCTTTCTCTCTTTTTTTATCTTTTGGACAAAAGCTTGCGCAGCTCTATCCTGTTGTTCCAGAATTTCTGCTGTACCGCCTTTTTGCTTTCCAAAAACTTTGGCATATCCTTCAGCGCCAGCATAAACATTAGTAACATCTGCTAATCCTGTAATTTTTATCGCCGAAAAATCTTCAGCTTCTAAAGCTTCCAAAAGGCCCAACCCACCATCAGAGGTGCCACTCCCTCCCAGGCTTAGAATAATCTCAGTCGCTCCTCTTTTTTTAGCATCAAGAAATAAGGCACCAAGTCCGAAAGTTGTGGCTTCTTTGATTGTCTTTTCGTTTGGTTTAATCTTATCGATGCCAACAACCTCAGCTGCCTCAATCACAGCCAGATGCTCATCGATGAGTAAATAGGAGGCTTGCATGGGACGTTGCATTAAATCAACCGTTTTAACATTAATAAGTTTTCCCTCTAAACCAGATTGAAGAGCGGACACACTCCCTTCGCCCCCATCAGCAATTTCAAACGTCGCAACCTTGATTTTGGGAAATGTAGATAAAATCGCAGTTTTTACTGCCTGATTCAACTCAGCACTCGTGGCTGATCCCTTGAAAGAATCTATCGCTACTACTACTTTCATATTTTTTTCCTCACTTTTACTTGCTAGTGTTATTATAGCACCAAACCTTTGTGTAAAAAATTAATTCAGGAAGCCATAACAAAAAAAGATTGCCTAAGCAATCTTTTTATTCTCCTAAAAACTCACTCTCAGATCCGTCTTTTCCGACGATTTTTACCAGTGTTTTTTCGGCTTCATTTAATGTTGTTTTGAGTTTTTCAGAAAGGAGCATTCCTTTTTGAAATTCAGAGATGGCATCTTCTAAAGCCACATCTCCGCTTTCTAGTTTTTTTACGATTGTTTCGAGTTCTGCTAAATTTTCTTCAAATTTTGCTTCTTTTTTTGTTGCCATATGTATCCTTTACTTTATTTCTGCATGAACGATGCCATCATTCAAATCGATATTCACTGTCTCGCCAGCTTGAACATCGTGAACACTCTTTATAATTTTACCATCATTCGCAGTTACCACTGAAAAACCACGCGCCTTGATCTTACTAATATCCATCAATAGAAGGGCCTGTACTAAGTTATCAACTTGATTTTTCTTTTGCTCATAGCTTTTTGCAAAAGCAGGTACTAGTTTTCCTGATATTAGTTCATAGCGGTGTTTCTCACGACTCAGCTTAGTTTCAGTTAAATTTTGTAAACGACTAGTGAGATGATCGATTTTCTGAATATGGCCATCATAGAGACGTTCTGGCTGACGAAAAACAACCGAATTTGATAACTTTTCCACCCGTTCTCTTTGGACCTTGATGAGGTGTGTTACACGATTTCTCATACGAAGTTCTTGGTCCTTTGACCACGCCAGCAAATCTAGTTTTGTATTAGGAGTTGCAAGTTCGGCGGCGGCTGTTGGTGTAGCTGCTCTGCGATCTGCAACAAAATCCGCCAAGGTCGTATCCGTCTCGTGACCAACCGAAGAAATAACGGGAATACGAGACTCAAAGATAGCACGAACGACAATCTCTTCGTTAAAACACCAAAGGTCTTCGATCGATCCTCCTCCACGTCCAACAATAAGAATATCGATATCAGATCGATTATTCACTGCTTCAATATTTGCGGCGATTTCTTCCGCAGCGCCAGCTCCTTGAACTTTTGTCGGATAGAGTAATATCTGACTCATCGGAAAGCGGCGATTTACGGTAGTAATAATGTCTCGAATAACAGCTCCAGAAGGACTGGTAATTACTGCAATTTTTTTGGAAAAAAGCGGCAACTCTTGCTTCCATTGTGGATTAAATAATCCCTCCGCTGTTAGCTTTTTCTTCAACTGTTCAAACTTAACTGCCAAAGCGCCGATACCATCAGGTACAATATTTTCAATATTAATAGAATAAGAACCTGATGGAGCATAAAGACTGATACGCCCTGTTACAAGCACCTTCATTCCATCTTCAAGTTTAAAATCGAGCTTTTTAAATTGACCTGCCCACATCGTTGCTTGTATGACAGACTTTTCGTCTTTAATTGCAAAATATTGATGATTAGGTCGTTGGCGAAAGTTAGAAATTTCTCCGGTCAAATAAACGCGTTCCAAATATGGATCGCGGTCAAACTTTGCTTTTAAGTATTTTGTTAGAGTTGATACGGTTAAATACTCTGTCATGCCTTAATCTTTCTAAATCCACTGCTTATCTACATGTACTGACTTGTAAATAAATCTGGACGAAATTTTCTTTTTTATTTTACAGAGGCTTCTGCTGCACGTACAGTCTGTTCCATCAACATAGTGATTGTCATCGGACCCACGCCTCCAGGAACTGGCGTGATTAATCCAGCAATTTCTTTCACCTGTTCAAAGTCAACATCTCCATGAAGTTTTCCATTCTCATCACGGTTCATACCGACATCAATAACTGTTGCCCCTTCTTTTACATCTTCTGCTTTGATAAAACGGTCTTGGCCAATGGCTACGACTAAAATATCTGCAGAACGTGTAAGTTCAGAAAGATTTTCTGTACGTGAATGTGCAATGGTAACAGTAGCATTAGCCATCATCATCAGTTGTGCCATCGGTTTTCCAACGATATTAGAGCGTCCCACAACAACAGCTTTTTTTCCTGCAAGTTCAACATTATAGGCACGGAACATTTCCATGATTCCTGCTGGTGTTGAAGGAATCATTAATGGCGCTCCGCTCCACAATTTACCCATGTTTATTGGATGAAAGCCATCTACATCTTTTTCAGGAGAAATCGCGAGTAAGACTTTTTCTTCTGATATATGTGAAGGCAGCGGCAACTGCACAAGAATTCCGTGCCAAGAGTGATCCTCGTTAAAGCTTTCAATAAGCTCTAACAGCTCCGCTTCAGACGTTGTTTCAGGAAGACGAATCACTTCTGACTTAAATCCAAGCTTTGCAGCTACACGCTCTTTATTTCGCACATAAACTTGACTGGCTGGATTTTCTCCAATCAAAATGACAGCGAGTCCTGGCTGAATGCCTTGTTCTTTCAGTTTGATAACTCTATTTTTGAGTTCTTCTTGCATCTTTTCAGCAAGGGCTTTTCCATCAATTATTTTCATACTATTTATTATATCAGACTCCATAAATATGTGCCAATAGGTGTTTCGTGATTCGAAAAAATTTTTCGGGAACGTTCGTTTTCAGCTAAAGTACCAGAATCTGGCTATTATTTTTTGATAATTTTGATATTAGGATGATTTTTGATAATCCTTTTTAAGTTATAATACTTAAACTTGGTCGGTTTATTGCTAAGCCATTCCAATATTTTTTGACGATTAGTTGAGGGTTTATCAGCAACAAAAATATGCTTGAACCTCAATTCTTTCAAGTTAGGATTTTGATTGTCCGAAGAATCAACAAGCGGCATGAAATCCTTTTTAGCTGATAGTGTAAAGCTAAATGTGGAAACAACATCGGCTAGAAAAATAAGCACTAGTATAAATACAAGTGTATCGCCTGTTACTGTTAGTAATCCCCTCAAAAAATCTTGGATGACTGGATTAATAAGCTTGATCAATACCAAACCACCTATACCCCAAAATAAAGAAATAGGAAGAGCTACCCTTCCTTGAAAATTCAAGGGAAGATTTGAATAATCCCATAACTTCATGTTAAATAACTTTTCCAATATCCAGCTGCCAATATATTCAATAAGCGTAACAATTAAGACGATAAATAAATAGAGCAGAAAAAGATGATTGGAATTTTGAATATCTCTTGTTAAAAGAAGAATCGTAGCGATACTGCAGCCATAGACTGGGCAATACGGACCCAAGAGTACACCGCAGAAAACAAAACGTTTATATTTAACTAAACAATAGACTGTCTCCCAAAGCCAGCCAATAACCGAATAGATTATAAAGGTCATAAAAAGATTCATTTTCATCCTCCATTACATAAACTTTTCAAAATAATAATCAAATTGTCAGCTAAACCTCTGATTTAGTGATAGAATAAAAGTATAAATCAACCCGGAGTCCATAGTGTATTTACCATGGACTCCTTTTTTGTTTAAATTTATCTGTTTTTATTATAGCAGTTTTATTATTTGATTTAAATCTCTCCTCTAACTTTTATCTTACTTATCCCTTTCATGATGGCTGAGAAAAATCAGCTTAGTTGCTTATCTCTTTGCTGTTCATTTCATATCTCGCAAGTCTAGAACTTGACCTCAGGTAGCAAATGTGAAATAATGTTAATATAATAAAGAAGGACTAAAGTATCACTCGCCGGAGCGATGCTTATCAGAGTCATGCCAACTAACCTTAGGCCTTGTGGTTAGTTGACATGACTCTTTTTGTTTATCACTTGCTAGCTCTTTTCTGGTCCTTTAACGCTAGCTCAATAATCTTTTCGAAAGAGGTGTAATATGTCGTGGATTTTTTTATTTCTAGCAGGAATCTTTGAAGTTGTTTGGGCTTCAACAATGAAATTAAGTCAAGGTTTTTCTATCATCAAGTATGATATTTTAACGATTATCGGAATGCTAGTTAGTTTTGGATTTTTGACCTTAGCTATGAAGAAACTTCCTTTAGGAATTGCTTATCCCATCTGGACAGGAATTGGAGCTGTCGGGGCTATCTTAGTGGGTGCCCTTATCTTTAAGGACAAGGTCCCTTCACTGACTTGGGTCTTTGTTCTGATGCTGGTTGTTGGACTAATCGGGATAAAAGTTACAAGTGGTCATTGATTTGTCTCGCTTTTCTAGAGGAAAACAAAAAACCTAGCTTTAAACTAGGCTTTTTTGTTTGCTCTTTTCCATACTGAAAAATATTTCCCATAGAGCGCTGTCGCCAAATAGAAGATGATGGTGAGAAGCATCGGCAATGCACTAGCAGAGTAGCCTTGTGCAAATGCTGTAGCCCATAATACAATGGTTACAATATTAGAAAGTAACCATAAAGAGTAACTGTCACCATAGCCTTTGAAAACGAGTAATGAAGCTGTTGCGCCAATAATCAGCGTAATAGAATCCCATAAAGGGTTCGTATCCCCCAAATGTGCATAAACTTGCATCATTGGCCACCAAGCGATTAGCATTAAAGCTATTGCAATAAACCAACCTTTGACCGTCATAAACTTCACACCGTTTTCAATACGATGTCCCCAAGTTTTCCAAGTCAGGATTAAAGGAATATCAATAAAGGCGATAAAGACGATTTGATCTAAAACAGAAGCATAATGTCCTGCAGTCCAATTAATATAAATAAAGCCGAAAGCGCTAATTAATCCGAGTAAACCATTAATCGGCCGCCCAATCATCATATAGACCGTACAAGCCGAGCCTACAAGAGTCGCAAAAAGTGTAATCACAGACAATAAAGTTATTGGCCCCGTAAGAAAAAAAGCAAGCTGTACGCCTATGATAAAAGCCAGCATTACGCTGCCAGCTGTATTGATAGATTTGAGTTCATGTTTCAACCAAATAATATAGTTTTTCATTGTTCCCTCTTTTTAATTTGATTATTAAATTATAACACGGACGGGAATGAAAAAACGAATTTCTTTTACTAAATACACAAAAAAAATGAAACAATTTCTGTTCCATTTTTCTCTTACGCTTGTTCTTCTAGTGCTCGTTCTATGTCTAACTGACGAATATTATGGGTCGCCTCAAGCATTTCGACACGGCGTACTGAACGTGGTAAAAATTTCCTAATGTCATCTTCATTGTAGCCCACTTGCAACCTTTTATCATCAAGGATCAAAGGGCGACGCAATAATGTACGATTTTCCTCGATTATCTTAACCAGCTCATGAAGGGAAAGGCGTTCAAAATCCAAAGATAAGCGTTTGTAAGCACGACTTCTTGTGGAAATAATCTCCTCTGTTCCATTTTCCGTTAAAGAGAAAATCTTAAGAAAGTCTTCGGGATCTATTTTGTCAGTTATCAAGTTGATTTCTTCGAATTCTAGTTCGTGATTCGTTAGCCATTCTTTGGCTTTTTTGCAAGAACTGCAAGCCATGACAGTATATACTTTAATCATATCCCTTCCCTCACTTTTCTTAATTTTATCTCATATGTATTTAATATAATTATATCATTTTTAAAGTCATTGTCAAATTACTCAACTTAGGACTTATTTTTAAATGAAAATGTAATGAAAAAAAGCCGCACAAAAGCAGCTTTTATTCTTCATAGACACGGTAAATTCTATCTGATAAAAGACAGATAACTTCGTAGCCAATCGTATGACGCCAGTTGGCAATATCTTGAACAGTAATCTCTTTATCACCATTTTTTCCAATCAGTGTGACCTGTGTACCCATCTCATAGTTTTTCGGCAAACGTATCGTCATCTGGTCCATCGAAATCCGACCAATAATTTCACAGTATTGCCCATCCACAATGACCTTAAAGCCTTGCATATCACGAGTCCAACCATCCGCATAGCCAATAGACACAGTCCCTACATAAGTATCTTCTTCTGCACGGAAAGTTGCCCCATAACCCACAGTGTCTCCCTTGTGGATCTTTTTAACATGCGTCAACTCAGAATGCAAGCTCAAAGCAGGCTCCAACTCATAAGGGAGAGCAAGTTCATCACCACTTGGGTTTAAACCATACATTGCTAAACCAATACGTTCAATATCTTGCACTTCTTGATTTTGCCACAAGCCAGCCGCTGAATTTGTCGAATGGACATATTTTGGACGACGACTCAATTGACTAACTAAGGCATCAAATTTTGCCTTTTGTTCTTTAAACTGTGTCGTATCTTCTTCATCAGCAGTGGCATAGTGTGTAAAAATACCTCGCACACTAATATTATATTGGTCTGCTAGCTCGATAATTTGATTAGCTTCCTCTGCTGTTGTCACACCGATTCGGCCCATACCTGTATCGACAGCGATATGGATACGCAAACGTGAAAAGTGTTTATTTTTATTTGAATCAATGACTTGTTGGAGCCACTTTAAACTTGGTGCTGTTAAGGTAATATGCTGACTGGCTGCAATTTCTGCATGATCAGGTACAATACCGGATAATACAAGTATAGGTTTAATAATCAATTGTTGACGTAACTCGATGGCTTCATCAAAGTTAGACACACAAAAACCATCTACAAGACCATCAATATGCTGCGCAACAGCAACTGCTCCGTGACCGTAAGCATTCGCTTTTACAACAGCCCAAAGTTCTGGTTTATCACCGATATGTTCGCGCATTTTTTTGACATTATTTTCAATTGCGGATAATTTAATAATCGCTGGTGTATGGCGATGTGGTGCTGCTTTCATATTATTTACCTTCTTTTTATACTCAATCTTTGCTTTCAAGAACAACCATAGCAACTGCTTCTAGATTACTATGTGAAATACTTAAATGTGCTTGGCCAGCAAAGGGATGTTCTAGAAAATAGGGTTTGCCTTTTTCATTTTTAGAAATTTCTATATGATGAAAGGAAAGCTGACTATCAAAGCCTGTTCCTAAAGCTTTTGAAAAGGCTTCTTTTGCTGCCCAACGTCCTGCTAAGAATTCCGCTTGACGTTTTTTTGAAGTAAAACTTGAAAAATGAGCAAACTCATTTATTGTCAAAACGCGCTGTGCAAATTTATCATTGCGTTCCAATGCTTGGACAATGCGCGATATCTCGACATTATCTGTTCCTATACCGTAGATCATTTTTCTATTATACCAAATTTTCAGATACTTTATTTAAAATCATTCTTCTTATTCTCAGCTTAAAGAGCTAAAATAGGCTGAGCTTCCACCCAACCTATTTTTTTATTCCGCAATGATAACTTGCTCTCCAGGAGAGACTTCTTCAGGAGCTTCAATGTAGATGTGCTTAAATTCATCAGAATTTGTAACAACAACTAAAGTTACTGGTGACAAGTTAGCATCTTCAATCATCTTTAAGTCTGCTTCTAAAAGCAAGTCGCCTTTAGTAACCTTGCTTCCGTCCGTTACTTTAGTGATGAAGGGTTTACCCTCTAGTGACACTGTATCTAAGCCCACATGAATAAGCACTTCTACACCGGAGTCACTAAGTAACCCAATCGCATGTTTAGTAGGGAAAACTGTCGTCACTGTACCATCAAATGGTGCAAAAACTTTCCCATCACGAGGCTGAATACCAAAACCTTGCCCAAGCATCCCTTTAGAAAAAACTTCATCTTCTACTTTCGCTAAAGGAATAATTTTCCCTGACATCGGTGAAGCAACTGTTTTATCAAGATTTGCAACAGCAGGTTGTGCTACTGTTGCTGCGTCTACATAGTTGTCTGCTTTATCTTTTTCAGATTGAGGAATGCCGAAGAAGTAGGTAGCAACAAAACCACCAACGTAACCACCAATTAAACCAAATACGTAAATCAACCAACGGTTATCTGCAATCAAAGGTATTAAAGCAATCCCACTTGGACCAATAGCAATGGCACCAACATGACCGAGTGACCCGATAATAGCACCGCCAATACCTCCACCAATACAAGCTGTAATAAATGGACGTCCCATCGGAAGTGTAACACCATAAATAAGAGGTTCACCAATGCCTAAGAAACCTACAGGTAAAGCACCTTTAACAATTTCGGCAAATTCTTTATTTTTACGTAAACGTACCCAGAGTGCCAAAGCTGCACCGACTTGACCAGCTCCGGCCATGGCAAGAATTGGAAGCAAGGTAGTTGAACCCGTTTTGTCAATCATTTCAATATGAATCGGTGTAAGAATTTGATGCAAGCCAAACATAACCATTGGCAGGAAGAGAGCACCTAAGAGGAAGCCAGCAAATCCACCACCAACATTAAGTACAGCGTTAATCCCGCCTACTAAAGATGTCGAAATTGTTCCCGCAACAGGCATGATGAAGAAAATCGTCAAAAGTCCGATAGCAAGGAGAGAAAGTGTAGGCGTAACGATAATGTCAATCGAATCCGGAATAACTTTCCGTAAATTCTTTTCCACAAGAGATAAAAGCCATACAGCAAAGATTACGCCAATAATCCCACCTTGTTGTGCAGATAATGGCTGCCCCGTAAAGATATTGTTAATTGGTGCTTCTGGTGTAATCCCAGTCAACATAGTCACAGCACCAATAACACCCCCAAGTGAAGGTGTTGCCCCAAACTCGGTCGCTGCATTAATCCCCACATAGATTACCAAATAAGCAAAGATACCCTTTTGAATCACACCTAGGACAGCAACAATCTGTGCAAAAGTCGCACCATCAATCGTGCCAGCGGTGATTAAGTTTGCAAGGATAGAAGCAATACCACCAATAAGTCCGGCACCTACAAAGGCAGGAATCAACGGTGTAAAAATACGTGAAATCGAGTTCAGTACTTCTTTTATCTTTGAAGGTTTATTGTATTTTTCCTTGGCTGCCTTTTTGGTTTGAGCTGCCCGATCTTCAAGACTGAGTCCTGCTGAGTGTGGAAACTGTTCGCCAAGCTTAACACCCACAGTATCAACCATTTTTTGGGCTACCTTGTTTACTGTCCCTGGTCCAACGATAACTTGTAGAGTTTCACCTTCAACAACTCCCATAACACCATCAATAGCTTTAAGTTTTTCAAGATTTACCTTTGTTTCGTCAATCATTGAAAGTCGAACGCGCGTCATACAATGAACTAAACTTTGAACGTTTTCTGGTCCACCAATTTCTTCATAAATTTGCCGTGCAATACGTGTTACTTTATCTTCTGCCATCTTCATCTCCTAATTTTTATTTATTAGCTCAATGTATTTTTAATGAATCCTTTTGCCTGTACGAGTTTTTCCTGCGCCTCACCTTTTGCACTATTGGTTAAAATCATGACAATCGCCAGCTTAACATCTTCTCCCGCTTGGATAAAGGTTTTTTCTGCTGTTTCATAATCACAATCTGTTGCCTCCATAATGATACGTTTGCTGCGCTCCACTAATTTCTCATTTGTTGGACGCACATCAACCATTAAGTTGTTGTATACTTTTCCAATACCAATCATCGCTATTGTCGAAATCATATTCAAAATTAATTTTTGTGCTGTACCTGATTTGAGGCGGGTTGATCCTGTCAAAAATTCAGCGCCACAGTCTACTTCAATAGGAAATTCAGCATGTTGGCTAATTTCGGCATTCATATTACATGCTAGAGAACCTGTATGTGCACCAATACTCTTCGCATAATCAAGCGCACCAATCACATAAGGGGTACGTCCACTTGCGGCAATTCCAATCACCATGTCATTTTTGGTTAGCTGAAGGTCAATCAAGTCTTGTTTGCCAAGCTCAAGGTCATCCTCTGCGCCTTCCACAGCAAGAGTCATTGCTTTTTCTCCACCTGCAATAAGTCCCACAACCATGCTTGCTTCAACACCAAAAGTAGGCACACACTCTGCAGCATCAAGCACACCTAGACGTCCACTGGTCCCTGCACCAAGATAAATAAGTCGCCCCCCATGATTGAAACTTTCAATCGTTTTTTCAATAACTGGTTCAATCATCGGAAGTGCTTTTTCTACAGCTTCTGCAACTTTTTTATCCTCCTTATTCATCTTTTCTAGAGCAGTTGAGACCGACATTTCGTCCAATCCAAAAGTTTCTTCATTACGTCGTTCTGTTGTCAAATTTTCTAAATTCATTTTCTTTCCTTTTCTTTTAATTCAAACTTTTGCTTCGAGTAAATTACATCGAGTAAATCTCTGTCTTTTTCGATAACATACGCTACAACGTTAATATTAGGGTGAGCTGGTAGTGATTTTTTACACACTTGTGTTTCACCCATGTAGCGTCCATAAAGTTCATTATCCAGTGTTACCGCCCCTTTGTTGCGCTTTTCTGTATGTTCTTTTTGAATTTGTTCAACCTTCTTAAAGCGGGCATTTGCACTTCTTATCAAGTCAGGAGATTGATCATTTCTATTGTCATGTTCTCCTAAAACTGACGTAAAATAAGCTGAATCATGGTTTTCTACATGTAAAACTATTTTATCCCACTGCAGATAATTTTCAAACTGATCAATCGTTGTTGCTGCTAAATCTCCATCGCCAATATAAACTTCATCCGTCTCATACTTTAATAAATCAAGAGCCGCAGCCAGCGGATGTCTATCCCGATGCTTTTCGAGTGTCGGAAGTCCAAGTCTTAAAGGTAAACGTTTCTGAGCATCGCCAGCAACAAAACCAACTCGCTTAAGACCATATTTTTGCAACCATTGATTCTGCTTGAGCAAATATTCCGTATCCAGCCCAGTTTCAGGGCGAGGATAATAGTTGTGCCAAGCTTCTAAATTAGAGAAGTTAGCTCCTAATCTTCTTAGTTCCTCTATCTCATCTTCTACCAACGTGCTGGCATTTAAACTAATCTTCATTTTATGGCTGGCTTTGGCAATCTGTTTATTGTCAATATGATAATCCATCCGTAAACCTGTGACACCATGGTGAATAAGTTCTTCTAAATGATCAAATGAGTAACCTGCACGTTCTAGAGCTTCACCTGAAATATCTACCATCAGCTCCAATTGGTTTGCTTTAGCACAAGCTCCTAATTTTTCTAAGCGCATTTTATACGCTTGAGCATCATCTTCAGGAATATGCATTGAAGTAAATATCCCCTTGAATCCTGCTTGTTTCATACTTTTTATATAATGAATATCTTTTGTAGAAAGATCTTCATTCATAAAAATTGAAAAGCCAAACATAAACACCTCTCTATCTCTGAAACTTTATTTCTTTTGTTAACGCATTCATTTTAACATATCCAAAACTTTATTTCAACAATTTACTTAAATTTTTCCACATTATTTTTAAATAAAAAAGATAAATCCTGTAAAACCGTTGTTTAACTGAATTTATCTTGAATCGTTTTTTAAATAATGGAATGAAATTTCATGTAAAAAATAATAAAAAAAAATCCCCGATAAGGGGGATTTTAATTTTCTCATATTATTTAGCCAATTCGTAAATTGCTTCAGCATAGATAACTGCTGATTTGAAGAGAGCATCCAATGGTTTGTATTCATTTGCTTGGTGCATTGTATCTTCTTCACCTTCAAACATTGCGCCATAAGCAACACCACGTTTAAGGAGGCGACCAAATGTACCACCACCGATTACTGTTTCGTAACCTTTAAGGCCAGTGTGTTTTTCATAAACACTGATCAATGTAGAAACGAGTTCATCTTCCATTGGTACGTAGTGAGGTTCCATCACGTGATCGTTCATAGTCACTTCTTTTACGCCTTCAAGAGCTTCAAGAACTGCTTTGATTTTGTGTTGGTCAGTACCTTGTGGGAAACGGAAGTTCAATGCAATTGTACCTTCACCGTTTTCGTCAAAGTTCCAAACACCAGCGTTCATTGAAGTTGCACCCATAAGGTCATCATTGTAGGCTGTACCTAATTTTTCACCTTCATGGTCATCAATCAATGTTTCAGCAGCAAGTTTGATGTATGCAGCTGCACCTGCTTCAAAGTCAAATTGGTTAAGGAATTTAGCAAGGTAAGTTGCACCGTTAATACCTTTAAATGGCATTGCTCCGTGTGCAGATTTACCATAAACTGTTACTGTTGCTTTACCGTCAGATTCTTCCAGGTCAAAGCGTAAGTTTTTGTCTGCATTTTCAGCAACAAATGCTTCCAATTTTGCTTGGAGGTCTGTCGCACCTGAAATTACTGCAGTTGCAGATTCAGGGACCATATTTTCAGCCAAACCAGCTTTGAAAGAGTGGAGTACTACAGCACCAGCATTTTTTCCGTCAAAGTGAAGGTATTCTGTAACGTTACCTTTTTCACCATTGATGATTGGGAACTCAGCGTCTGGAGAGAATCCGAAATCTGGCAATGGCAATTCACAGTGTTCAAAGTAGTAATCCATATCTTTCCAACCTGTTTCTTCGTTTGTACCAACGATGAAACGGATTTTTTTAGATAATGGCACACCAAGGTCTTTCAAGATCTTCAAACCATAGTAACAAGCCATAGTTGGGCCTTTATCGTCTGAAGCTCCACGTGCGTAAAGGTTTCCATTACGGATTTCAGGTTCAAATGGGTTTGAATCCCAACCAGAACCGGCAGGTACAACATCCAAGTGACCGAAGATGCCTAAAACTTCATCACCTTCTCCGTATTCAAAGTGACCAACATAGTTATCATAGTTTTTAGTTTGGTAGCCATCACGTTCAGCCAATTCCAAAAATTTGTCAAGGGCTTTACGAGGTCCAGGGCCAAATGGGTTTTCTTTGTCCGCATTGTCCATGTCCATTGCTGAATCGATACGAAGAAGTTCAAACAAATCTTCGAGCATTGCGTCTTTGCGCTTTTCTACTTCTGCAGTAAAATCAATAGTTGTCATGATTGCCTCCATTATTTTGACTTCTTGATAATATATTCACAAAAAGTCGGTTTTCTAAACTCCTATAATTATACCAAAAAAGTAAAACGTTTGCATTTATAAAGTGAAAACTAGTCTTTAAAAAACTTAAACATTTTGACTTGTGGTGTAGGCAGAGCGACTTTTGAAAGGTCCGTCAATTTTACCCAAAATTGATTTTCATCCAGTTTTTCTTCTTGAACAATAAAATTTTCCTCAGGGATACATTCAATAATTTGAACAAACCACTTCAAGTGAGAAAAAACATGTGTGATTTCTCCAACTTTTGTCATACGTGAGATGCTATCTGGCACATTTATTGGCGGCACTAACCTATCATTATTGAATTCTTCTTTAGATATCTCCTGCATAGGAAAAGTCCACATATTAGCAAGTAAACCTGTGCTAGGACGTCTTTGTAGATAGTATTCGCCTTGCGAATTTTTTAATGCATAAGCATTGTAGTAAATATGCTGCTGCTTAATCTTTTTACTTTTGACAGGATACTTCAGTTGCGTACCTTTAGGTCTGGCTTGGCAATACGCAGCTAAGGGGCAAATCTCACACTTGGCAATTTTGGGCGTACAAACCATGGAACCTATGTCCATGAGTGCTTGGTTAAAATCTCCGGGATTTTCTTCCGAGATTAGCTCTCTCAGCTTTTCATCAAATATTTTCCGCGAAGCAGCCTTAGAAATATCTGATTCAATCTCAAATAATCGACTGGTCACGCGCATCAAATTTCCATCAATGGCCGGTTCAGGTAAGCCAAAAGAAATCGAAGCAATAGCCGCTGCTGTGTAAGGACCAATCCCCTGCAAACTTTGAATGTCTTTTAATTGTTTAGGAAATTGCCCATCAAATTCTGTCATGACTTGCTGAGCTGCAATTTTTAAATTACGAGCGCGCGAGTAATAACCCAACCCTTCCCAAAGTTTCAGCAGCTCATCATCATCTGCGGCTGCCAAATCCTCAATCTGAGGATACTTCTCCATGAAGCGCAGATAATAGGGCATTACTGTTTCAACCTGTGTTTGTTGAGACATGATTTCAGAAATCCAAACAGAATAAGCCTCTGTATTTTTACGCCACGGCAAAGGCTTTTTGTGAATATTGTACCATCCTAATAAATCCTGCTGGAACTTTTCTATTTCGGTTTTATTCATAAGCTCTATTATTAAATTTATATAAAACAAAGTCAAATAGTAAGCTCTTAAAGAGGACTTTATCTGGGGAACAAAAAAACCTGTCCTAAACAGGCTTGCTAATTAAATATTATTTAATGCTTTTTGGGGCACATCTTTTCTTTGAACTTCTTCCCATTTAGTCACACCATTCTTATTATTATAAGTAACTTTCAAATAAGCATCATGCTTGAGATTATGAATTGAAGTAAATTCTAGATCCTTTTCTTTGCCAGAATCTGCATAACCTTTTTGTTTATAGTTAAATCCCTGCCAAGTTCCACCATCAGTAGTTTTGCTCGAAATTTTATCCCCATCTGTGTGTATCTGAACATAATATTCTTGACCGCCATATTCGTAATTATACCAAGTATAGCCGCCACCAATAATCAACAATGCTCCAGCAATAAGAGTCACCAATATTTTTTTCATTTATTTATACCTCAATTTTTATTTTCAAAACTATTTTACTCCTAATTTAAAGCAAATTTCTTACACTTTTGTAATAAAAAAATCCCTCGTTGAGAGAATTTTTTCTGAAAGAATTAATAATTTTCTTTTCCCAAAACTTCCTTTACCCTTTCAGCGACCTCATATGGTACACCTGCTTCAGCGACTTGAGCAACATCAGCCTCAGAAATGGCTTTAAGTGACTTGAAGGTCGTCATTAATTTTTGCTTACGTTTTGGTCCAAGACCTGTAATACCATCCAGTTTTGAAGAAAAGGTATTTTTCCCACGTACTTGCCGATGGAAAGTAATCGCAAATCGGTGAACTTCATCTTGAATGCGTTGAAGGAGAAAGAATTCTTGCGATTGTCGACTCAATGGCACAACTTCCAAAGGATCGCCAAAAAGTAACTCACTGGTTTGGTGTTTATCATTTTTAGCCATACCTGCAACAGGAATATCTAACCCTATCTCCTGCAGAATAGCCTTGGCTGCATTGACTTGACCTGCACCACCATCCATTGCAATCAAGTCAGGTAAAGCAGTCCCTTCACGCATGGCTCGACTATAACGGCGCGTAATCACTTCACGCATTGATGCGTAATCATCGGCACCTTCGACAGTTTTGATTTTATATTTCCGATAATCTTTCTTTGAGGGCTTGCCATTAATAAAGACAACCATTGCCGAAACAGGTGAGGTCCCCATTATGTTAGAGTTATCGAACGATTCGATTCTAACTGGTGTAGGAATGTTGAGAATTTTACCGAGATTTTCGATAGCACCTTGAGTTTTAATCAGGTCTTTTTCAAGGAGGTCAAATTTTAATTGTAATTGTGTGCGTGCATTCTTAGTCGCCATTGCTACAAGTTGCTTCTTCTCTCCACGACTTGGTTTGAGAACTTTAGTTTGAGTTACCACTTCAACAGCCTCTACATCAATTCCTGATGGTACTAAAATTTCTTTAGGTACCATGTGTTCAGCTTCTTGATAAAACTGTCCGATATAAGTTAAGAAATCATCTTCTGCATCATTGTAATAAGGGAACATATTGACATCACGTTGAATCATTTTACCTTGTCGTACAAAGAAAACCTGCACACACATCCAACCTTTATCTACATAGTAACCAAAAACATCACGGTCTTTTAAATCGTGGTTCATGACACGTTGTTTTGTTCTCAAAGTACCGATAGAATTAATCACATCACGGTATTCTGCAGCTTGCTCGAATTCCATTTTTTCCGAAGCTGCAAACATTCTTGCTTTAAGTTCATTGATGATTTTTTTATCATCACCCGTTAAAAAATGCTTCACTTCCTGAGCCATATCTTTATAAACTTGAGGGTCTACATGATTAACGACTGGACAAAGACACTGATGGATATGATAGTAGAAACAAACTTTCTTTTCATGCAAACCACATTTTCTAAAAGGAAAGATGCGGTCTAAGAGGCGCTTAACTTCATTGGCTGCTTTAACATCGGGATAAGGTCCAAAATACATTGCCCCATCTTTTTTGACACGACGTGTAATCATCAAACGTGGATATTTTTCATTTGTAATCATGAGAAAAGGATAATATTTATCATCCTTAAGCATGATATTATATTTGGGCTTGTAACGTTGAATTAAGTTAATTTCAAGAACCAAAGACTCAATGTTTGATTCAACAACAATCCATTCTAAATCTTCTATCTCACTGACTAAAAGCTCAGTTTTTGTATTGTGGGAGCCATGAAAATAGGAGCGTACGCGGTTTTTCAGATTTTTCGCCTTCCCTACATAGATAACTGTCCCATTTTTATCTTTATGTAAGTAGCATCCTGGACTATCCGGTAAGAGCTCCAGCTTTGCTTTAATCGTGTTATTCATGGTCTTATTATAGCATATTCTGGAGGGGCTAATCATGAATTGGAACTATCTGTCGTGAAGGGAATTGTTTCTTTTTATGATTGCGGCATTTGTGCAATGTTTTATAAACCTTCCTACTTAAACAAAAAAAGACAAGTTTTACCTTGTCTTTTTTATTAACTTATTTTCTCTCGATGACTGCTTTAATTTGAGATTAACGACTAAAACAATACTGACAATGACCAGTAAAAACCATGAAGACATTTTCCCAAATCCTACGAGATGCCAGGTTTCTGCTTGATTAGGATACCGGTAAGCATTAAAAAATGAAGCAATATTTTCAGCTATGTAGATAAAGAAGCCAATCAGAGCAAAAGAGAAGAGTGCCTTCATTTTATATCTTTTTCTTCCATTAATACAAAAAGTGAACTGAGTGCGCCAAAAGATTAAGACAATAGCCAGAATAATAAAATACCGTAAATCATGGAAGAAATAATTGGTAAAAAAGTTCAGATACAAAACTGTGGATAAGCCAAAACTAAGCCCTAATGGCGGCCAATATTCCACATTTAGCTGCAACTTTTTCCTCGATTGAACAACATAACTCCCGACACTGGCATACATAAACCCCGAGTAAAAAGGGACATTCCAAATTTTTAAGTAAGCCGGCTCAGGGTAGGTCCAACTATGGCTGATATTGACTTTAAAAATCTCTAAAATTAACCCTAAGATATGAAACAAGCAAATAATTTTTAACTCTTCAAGTGTTTCAAATTTTAATTTAACCATCAAAACTTGAAACACAAGTAAAATCACAAAAATTAAATCATAACGTGGGATATTGGGAAAAGTCAATCCACGTGTTATCGCTAAGGTAGCAAAAACGGCAAGTGGAAAGAGACAACAAGCGGCTTGGATTTTTGCAAAGTTGAAAAGCAAGATCACACCGTTTTTTAAACCATTCATGTCCTTATTTTAGCATATTTTCATCTGATAAAAGCAAGCGCAAAAAAACTCCCATCTTGGGAGTTTCGTCTTATTTTAAGAGTCTTAAAACATTCAATATAGCGATGAGTGTTACTCCAACATCTGCGATAACTGCTTCCCACATCGTGGCAATACCAAAGACCGCAAGGACGAGGAAAACGGCTTTTACACCAAGAGCTAAAACGATATTTTGGACCACCAGTCGTTTAGTTTTCTTGGCGATTTTAACAGACTTCGCGATACTTGATGGTTTATCTGTCATTAAAACCACGTCAGCTGTTTCAATCGCAGCATCAGAGCCTAATCCCCCCATCGCAAAACCGATATCAGCACGCGCAATAACTGGTGCATCGTTAATTCCATCACCAACAAAAGCGGTAAGACCATCACCTTTATCAAGTACTTTCTCTAATAAAGTAACTTTATCCTCCGGTAAAAGATTGGCATGATAATCCGTGATGTTCAGTTTCCCAGCAACCTGAGCGGCAACTTTTTCACTATCGCCTGTCAGCATCGTTTGGGAAATGTGAAGCTGGTTCAAAGCCGCAATTGCTTCTTCAGCATCTTCTTTAAGGACATCCGCTACAAGGATAACACCTTGATATATACCATTTTTAGCAACATAAATCAAAGAACCTAAGGCGTCGCTTTTGGTAAAGTTAACGTTGTACATTTTCATCAGTTTTGCATTTCCGACAAGAATCTCATCACCCTCATAGATTGTACGTGTACCATGACCTGAAATTTCTTCCGACTCTGTTACATTTACTGTATCTAAGTTTTGATTTTCTTTAAGCGCAAGTCCCAAGGGATGGGTGGAGTTAAGTTCACCGATAGCTCCCAGATAGAGCAAATCTTCTCGTGCAACATCTTCTGCAGGGAAAACTTGAGTAACTTTAAAGTTCCCTTGTGTCAACGTACCTGTTTTATCAAAGAGCACGTGTTTTATCTTGGTCATAGCTTCAAGGTGATTACCTCCTTTAACTAAAATACCGTTTTTGGATGCAGCGCCAATCCCAGCAAAGAATCCAAGGGGAATGGAAACTACCATCGCACAAGGACACGAAATAATTAAAAACGTAAAGGCGCGTGTTAACCAGTCTGACCAATCTTGCCGGAAGAAAAGTGGAGGTGCCAGAGCGATTATCGCTGCTGCAAATACCACAACTGGAGTATAGTAACGTGCAAATTTTGAAATGAATTGTTCAGTCGGTGCTTTATTTTCTTGAGCATTCTCAACGAGATTTAAAATTTTAGATACTGATGATTCCCCAAACGTTTTTTCAACCTTGATCTCCAGCAGACTATTAATATTCAAAAAACCTGAAAGAACTTCTTCTCCCTTGCTCACCTCACGTGGCAGTGATTCACCAGTCAAAGCTGCTGTATTAACGCTTGATTTTCCCGATAATACAAGACCATCAAGTGGTACTTTTTCTCCAGGCTTCACTTGTATAACTTCACCGATATTGACTTCTTCTGGAGACATATCAATAAGTTTTCCTTGTCGCTTAACAGTCGCAACTTCTGGTCGAAGGTCCATCAAAGCTGTGATTGACTTTTTACTGTTCCCAATCGCACGATCTTGGAAATATTCTCCGACTTGATAAAAAAGCATAACAGCAACTGCTTCAGCATATTCTCCTAAAGCAAATGCCCCGACAGTTGCAATACTCATGAGGAAGAATTCGTTAAAAATATCTCCTTTAAGCAATTGTTTGATTGCTTTGAGCAAAACACTGTGCCCAATCAACAAGTACGTTAAAATGAAAAGTGATATTTTAAACTGTGGTGTAAAGTCTAAAAAACTTAAGGCGGCCAATAATAAAGCGGTGATGATAATAATCAACAGCTCATATTTACCCTCTTCTTCACCTTCATCTAAACTCGTATTTAGATGTATTGTTGTGTTGCAACAGGCAGGGTCTGAATCGTCAGAACTCCCTGTGACTTCTGAGCTACTTGAGCCCTCACTCTCTTCAGCAGTAGTAAGAGCTGCTTTGGCTTTGTGATTGAGGCAATTACATGTACCTTTTACACAGCGTGCATCATGTGTTGCCTTGTTTTGAGTAGATTTAAACATATGAAACTCCTTTTATTTTATATATGTATCACAATGGATATCTTCTGTTGGGGACCAGTGCATTGACTCAACTGTAGCATCAATGACTTCTAGTAAATGGTTAAGCTCAGGGGTTGTCAAGGAATAATAAATATATTTTCCTTCTTTGCGACTTGTGATTAACCCACAATCACGCAAACATGATAAATGTTGCGAGAGATTAGATTGTCCTGATTTAGTTTTATTAAGTAGTTCTGTGACTGTCATTTCCTTTTCACGTAATGCTTCAAGGACATTAAGCCTTGTCGTATTAGATAAGGCATGAATCACTTTTTGACGTTTTTCGGTTAAATTCATTATTCATCTCTTTATATTAGTTTGTACTAATATGTTATCAAACTTACTCATATTAGTCAATACTGAATTGTTTAAATCTATTCAAATCTAAATTTTTTGTACAAAAAAATCCTAAACGAAAGTGTTAGGATCTTATTATTTTTACAAACCAAGACGTTCAAAGATGACATCTACACGTGACAAATGATAATTATAATCAAAAGCTGCATCAATATCTTCATCTGTCAGTTTTTCACGGATTTTTTCATTGCTTTCTACCAGTGGGCGGAACATGATTTGTTCATCCCAAGCTTTTGCTGTCAATGGTTGAACCAAATCGTAAGCTTCTTCACGTGTCATGCCTTTTTCAATAAGCATAAGCATAACATGTTGACTATAGATCAATCCAAAAGTTGCATCCATATTACGCTTCATATTTTCTGGGAATACAGTCAGATTTTTAACAATATTACCAAAACGATTTAACATATAGTTGATTAATTCAGTTGTATCTGGGGTAATGATACGCTCTGCCGAGCTGTGTGAAATGTCACGTTCATGCCACAAAACAACATCTTCCATGGCTGTCACAACATGTCCACGAATAACACGCGCCAAGCCAGTCATATTTTCAGAACCAATTGGATTACGTTTGTGTGGCATTGCTGAGCTACCTTTTTGACCTTTAGCGAAGAACTCTTCTACTTCGCGTTGTTCTGATTTTTGAAGACCACGAATCTCTGTCGCCATACGCTCAATCGAAGTCGCAATCAGTGCCAGTGTACTAAAGTATTCTGCATGTAAATCACGGGGTAATACTTGTGTCGAAATCTCTTGTGGACGAATTCCAAGTTTGCCACATACATATTCTTCAACAAAAGGCGGGATATTGGCAAATGTACCTACAGCACCAGAAATTTTACCCGCTTCAACCCCTTTAGCTGCATGTTCGAAACGCTCGATATTACGCTTCATTTCAGAATACCAAGTTGCTAATTTAAGGCCAAAAGTTGTTGGTTCTGCATGGACACCGTGCGTACGTCCCATACATACAGTGTACTTGTGCTCACGCGCTTTATCAGCAATAATTTCCAAAAAGTTAGCCAAATCACGGCGGATAATATCATTAGCCTGCTTGTAGAGATAGCCATAAGCTGTATCTACAACATCGGTTGAAGTAAGTCCATAGTGTACCCACTTACTTTCCTCGCCAAGTGTTTCAGAAACAGCACGCGTAAAGGCAACCACATCGTGGCGCGTTTCTTTTTCAATCTCCAAGATACGATCAACATCAAAACTTGCTTTTTCACGAATTTTTTTTACATCTTCTGCTGGAATTTCTCCGAGTTCAGCCCAAGCTTCATCCGCAAGAATTTCGACTTCAAGCCACGCCTTATACTTGTTTTCATCCGACCAGATTGCCGCCATTTCTGGGCGACTGTAACGATTGATAACCATAGTTCCTCCAAATTTCTAACTTACTATAAATTATACCATTTTGGAGAAATTTTTTCGGGAATTTCTCTAATATTCTCAATTTATTGACGGAATATGTGGAAAAGACGAATGTTAAGCTTCTAAGGCATCAAGAACATCCAGCATCTGAGGTAATGTCAATTGCCCGGGAGCACTTCCTTCTTCCTTATCGAGTGCCACAAAAGTCCATACAGATCCGGTCAAACCTCCGGCAACGCGGGAAATTTTACCCAGTTCTCCCATTGCAATACCGATAAATTTTGGTCCATATTCCATCGTAAAATCACGTGTAATCTGTAGCAAATCCAAAACATCACACTCGCGTTGTGCCATAATCGCCACTTTTACAAAGCCTGTTTCTTCTCTTTGCATTTTCATCATTCGAGCAGTTAAATCTGTAGGTGACTCGAAAAAGTTATGATAAGACAAGACAATTTTTTCTTTAAATTCAAGTAGCTGTGGTAAGGCTTTTCGATAGGAAAAATATTCAATATCAATATAATCTGGGTCAAATTTGGCTACTTTTTTTAAAAGAGTGACATAATCTTTTTTAGAAATGGAGATATTGCCGCCTTCATTGGCTGTGCGTACAGTAAAAAGAAGGGAAAAATCTTTAAATTTCTCAAAGATAAAAGGCGCAGCCTGAAGAATGCTTTCTATATCTCCCAAAAAATCCGCCCGCCATTCAATAATGTCAGCCTTTCTGTACTTTTCTACGTTTAATGCCTGTACTTCCGCCACTGTTGTCGGAAGAACGGGTACTACAATTTTCGTTTTCCTCATATTTTAAGTTTAGCACACATTTGCATGCGTACCAAACATAATCCTGAACGTCACTGAAGATATTTTTTCAATTGAACTAAATAAAAAATTCCTGAAAAACAGGAATCTATATCTCAATTGCGGGAGCAGGATTTGAACCTACGACCTTCGGGTTATGAGCCCGACGAGCTACCTAGCTGCTCCATCCCGCGCTAATAAAAATGGAAGAAATTTGAACTATCCCAAAGTCACGCTATAACTGAGTGGACGAGATCTTCCATTATGGATGTATCCAAATGGTACACCTATTGTAACACACTTTTAGCTAAAGTCCTAATCTTGCACTTTAAAATAAAAAAAGCACTCCCAAGAGTGCCTTATCATTATGCTTTAGTAATGTTTGATGCTTGAGGGCCACGTTGACCTTGTTCAATATCAAATGTAACTTTTTCGCCTTCTTCAAGTTTACGGAAGCCATCGCTTTGAATTTGAGTGAAGTGTGCAAACACATCAGTACCATCTTCAGCAGTGATGAAACCAAAACCTTTAGAGTCGTTAAACCATTTTACAGTTCCTTTTGTCATAGTATATATTTTCCTTTCGTCATATTTGTAAATCATTATGTGAAAGAAAACATTAAAAATATATAACTTAGACTAAATTTACCTCTTAATAGTATCATGCTTTGTCCAGAAAGTCAAATGGCTTCTCCTCACCATGCGCAAAGTCGTGCTATCCCTCAATCTTGGAGCTTATAAAAAAAAGATACGTCACTGTATCTTTTTCTTTTTATTTTGTCGAACCACGATTAATGATTTGATGAGCGAGGATCAATTGGTTTTCCTCAACTTCTTCCTTGTGCATAAGTTTTGTCAACAAACGCATTGAAACTGCACCCAAGTCATAAAGCGGTTGATTGACAGAAGTCAAACCTGGGTAAGTGTATGCTGTAATCGGGCTGTTTGAACCTGCGATAATTTCGAAATCCTCAGGTACTTTGATACCTTTTGAGAGCAAAGCATTGAGTAAGCCAACTGCTACAGTATCATAAGACACGATGGCAGCATTAATTTTCTTGGCAAGCATTTGTTCTGCTAAAGCTTGTCCATTTTCAAAAGTGTAATTACCTTCAAACACAAGTGACTCGTCAAAATCAATACCAGCTTCATTCAAAGCTTCTTGATAACCAACCATACGTTCTGTATTTTCAACTTCTTCTAAAGAACCTGACACAAAAGCAATACGTTTATTGTTTTTTGCCAGTTCAGCAGTTGTTTGGTGTGCTGCAAGATGATAATCGATATTTACAGATGACATTTGTTTGTCAACATCAATCATTCCAGCAAGAACAATCGGTGTACGGGTTGATTTAAGCTGTTTACGAACTTTTTCTGTCATGAAGCTGCCCATATAAACAATACCATCAACTTGCTTAGAAAAGAGACTTTCAATAACTTTAAGTTCTTTTTCTTCATCACCATCACTATTTGCGAGAATGACATTATACTTGTACATTGAAGCAATATCATCAATGCCTCGAGCGATTTCAGCAAAATATGGCGACGTGATTGTTGGGAGAACAACCCCAACTGTCGTTGTACGTTTGCTTGCCAATCCACGTGCAACCGCATTTGGACGGTAGTCCAATTCTTCAATTGCATCAAGGACTTTTTGACGTGTTTTCTCTTTGACATTGGCGTTACCATTGACTACACGACTTACGGTAGCCATTGACACGCCCGCAACTCGAGCAACGTCATAAATTGTTGTTGTTGATTCTTCCATTCTTTTTAAACCTCAATTATAATAATCTTTGTCTGTTTTTTATATCTTTTAATATTTATGAAAAGTTTTTCCAAATTTAATTATATCACTTTTTGAAAACCGTTTCAATAATTTTTGGTAGTATATTGTAGATATTGTCGCACATGATTTTTTTCAGAATTTAGCGTACAATAGAGATAATAATTATAGAAAGGTGGATACTATGAGCAAACTCGAACGTATCTCTAATTTTCTGAACGAAAATGAAGTCGACATGACTTTCATCACCAATCCTACGACCTTGAATTATTTAACAGGTCTTGCCATTGACCCGCATGAACGTATTGCTGGTTTGATGGTTTTCCCGGATAAAGCGCCATCTCTCTTCACTCCAGCTTTGGAGGTAGAAAAAGCCAAAGAAAACACTACTGGCTTTGATATTTTTGGCTATGAAGATTCACAAAATCCGTGGGCTGTTGTAAAAGAACATTTGGGATCAAAAAATATCCAAAAAATTGCAGTCGAATTTTCTGACATCCCTTTGTCAAAAACTGAAGGGCTCAAATCTCAATTTTCTGGTGTTGAATTTGTCAACTTGACACCATTGGTAGAACGTATGCGTTTGATCAAATCTGCCGATGAAATCGAAAAAATGAAAATTTCTGGGGATTACGCAGATAAATGTTTCGAAATTGGTTTTGAATATGCAAATTCAGATCGTACAGAAACAGATGTTGTTGCAAAAATCGAATACGAAATGAAGCGTATGGGCGTACCTCAAATGAGTTTTGAAACAATCGTACTCTCAGGCGCTCGTGCAGCTAATCCTCACGGTATGCCAGAAGATGTCAAAATTCAAGATAATAAACTCTTGCTCTTTGACCTCGGTGTTATGAAAAATGGCTACGCTTCTGATGCTACACGTACTATCTCAATCGGTAAACCTTCTGATTTTGATGCAGATATCCACAAAATCGTACTTGAAGCACAAATGGCTGCTATGGACTTCGTAAAACCTGGTGTATCTGCACTTGAGATTGATAAAGTAGCCCGCGATGTGATTACTAAAGCTGGTTATGGCGAATACTTTGTCCACCGCCTTGGACACGGTATCGGTATGGATGTCCATGAATTCCCATCTATTGGTGGTTCTGAGGACATCATCATCGAAGAAGGCATGTGCTTCTCTGATGAACCAGGAATTTATATCCCAGGTAAAGTTGGCGTACGTATCGAGGACTGTCTCTATGTCACTGAAACAGGATGTGAGCCTTTAACTAAAACAAATAAAGAATTGATGATTTTCTAAAGTCATCGAAAATGAAAAAGCACTGAATCAGTGCTTTTTTTATTAACCAAAGTCTCGTTTTCTTAAAGCAAGTATTTTCGTTTCAATTTGCTGGATGATATCCTTAAAGACTGCATCACTTTGACCTGTTGGATCTTCTAAGCCCCAGTCTTCCCTATATTGACAAGGAAGATAAGGACAGTCAACGTTACATCCCATCGTAATCACAATATCCACAGGTGGAATATCCTGTAAGAGCTTTGAACTTTGTGTTTTTTCCATGTCTATGTCATAGATTTCTTTCATCAAACGGACAGCATCTTGATTAATTTGTGGCTTTATCTCAGTACCCGCAGAGTAAAACTCAAACTTATCCCCAGCTAATTTTTTCCCCAAAGCTTCTGCAATTTGTGAACGGCAAGAATTATGCACACAGATAAATGCGATTTTGAGCATAGTAACTCTCCTCAACTATTTTTACATATTATACACTATTTTCCCCCGGTACTCGCTCAAACTGTACGGAGCTTATGAAAATTCTTGCTGGTATTTAGCTATTTCGGCATAGCTTTTCGCAAACTCTTGTGTTAAATTTTTGAAGAGAGGGTATAAAGCGCGGTAGTATTTAAAATTTTCTGGCTGAGGCTTATAAACTATTTCCATCGTTCCACTAGCAACATCTTCAATACTATCAATCATCCCCAAAGCTTTTTGAGCCATGATCTGTGCTGCAAAGCATCCCGCCTCATGGTCTTTTTGAACCGTTATTGGTAACTCAAAAATGTCCGCAAGAATTTGCAACCAAAGCTCCGACTGAGAAAAACCTCCCGTAACTTTGATACTTGTAGGACATGCTGAATTTTCTGTGAGTGTCTCCTCTAACATACGCAAGTTAAAGGAAATGCCCTCAAGAACTGCACGCGCCATGTGACTTGTTGTATGACGATAGCTAAGTCCAAAAAAAGAAGCCCTAGCTGCTGCATTCCACAATGGTGCTCGTTCTCCACCTAGATAAGGATGAAAGATTAATCCATCCGAACCTGGAGACACACCTCTTGCTAAATCAGTAATCGCTGCAAAGTCATAAGACTTCTCAAGTATGTTATCTTTTAACCACCGAAAAACATCGCCTCCAGAATTTACCGCTCCACCATTTACCCAATGGTCTTCATCAAGTGCGTAACTAAAAGTTCTCGCTGCTTCATCTAGCTGAGGTACATCACTTACCATGCGAAGGGCGCCTGAAGTACCTACTGTAATTGCCAATTCACCTTTTTTAATTGCCTCAACACCTAAGTTTGACATAGGACCATCGCCAGCGCCATATACAAAAACGGTATCTGGTGAAAGCCCCATCTTTCGTATCCATTTTTCTGGTAAACCTTTCTCTATTGCATAAGGTGATACGATTTTAGGAAGTTTTGTTTTTGAAATACCTAACAGGTCTAAAATATCATCGTCCCAGGTCATTTTCTGATTGTTAAAAAAACCTGTACCTGTAGCAACTGATAGATCCATCGTATTACTTTGGAAAATGCGTTGAAAGATTGCGCCTTTGAGATCCATAAAATGCGCTGCATTTTTGAAAATCTCTTTTCTTTCATTCTTGAGCCATAATAATTTGGCAAGAGGCGACATCGGATGTAAAGGTGTTCCTGTTTTATGATATATAGCATTTGAAGTATCTTCACTTTTTAAATCGTTACTGTATTTTTCAGCTCTAGTATCTGCCCAAGTTAAGACACGCGTTAAAGGCTGCCATTCCTGATCAAAGGCAATCAAGGCATGCATTTGGGTGCTGAAAGAACATGCTAAAATAGAATCTCCTGTTTTTATTTGGCGTGTTATTTTTTCAACAACACTTATCATCGCAGTAAATATCTCCTCTAAATCTTCTTCCGCCATTCCTTGGGCATCACGATAAAGTGGGTAAGACTGAGAACTTGTGGCGATCTGAATCCCTGATTGATCAAAGAGAACTGCTTTTGTCGCAGTGGTACCTAAATCTATACCTATTAAATAATCCATGTGTTTCCTTTCAAAAAAAGGCAAGTCTCCATTGCCTTTTTATTTTATAAATCATTTCCATTTGATGCAATAACAGACTTATACCAATCAAACGACTTTTTCTTCATCCGTGCAAGCGAGCCTGATCCATCATTTTTTCTATCCACATAAATCATACCATATCTTTTACTCATCTCGCCTGTGGAAGCTGCAACTAAGTCAATGACTCCCCAAACGATATAACCCATCAAGGGTATTCCATCGGAAATACCGTCTGCCATCGCTTTGATATGCTCTTTTAAATACGCAATACGGTAATCATCATTGATTTTTCCATCAACAATCTTATCCGACGCTCCCAATCCATTTTCAACTATAAAAATAGGTTTTTGATAGCGATCATAAATTTGATTCATGGTAATCCTTAACCCAAGTGGATCAACAGCCCACCCCCACTGGCTTGTTTTTAGATATGGATTTTTCACCGACTTGACCACATTTCCTGCATTAACTTCTAAATCATCAAAACTTGCAACTGAACAACGCGAAGCGTAGTAACTAAAAGAAACGAAGTCCACAGTGTGCTTCAAGATGTCTTCGTCACCAACTTCCATCTTTAACTCGATATTTTTTTCGCGGAAAATCCTTTGTGTGTAAGAAGGATAATACCCTCGAGCTTGAATATCCGTAAAAAATGTATTCATCTGTTCATCTTGCAAGGCTTGCCAGACATCCTCAGGTTTACAGGAATAGGGATAAAAAGCACCTCCAGCAATCATACAGCCGATTTGTAAATCCTTATCCAATTTATGTGCAGCTTTCACAGCCAAACTACTTGCAAGGAGCATATGATGGGCAGCCTGATAGATTACTTGCGCTTTATTTTCACCTGTTTGGAAGGCCAATCCTGCTCCTGAAAAGGGGCTATGTAGAATGATATTTATTTCATTAAAAGTAATCCAGTACTTTACATCGTCTCCAAATTCATCAAAACATGTCCGAGCGTATCTTTCGAAAAAGCTAATCATTTTACGGTCGCGCCAAGAGCCATATTTTTCAACTAATCCCATCGGAACGTCAAAATGTCCTAAGGTTACCAAAAGTTCCATGTCATACTTTTTACACTCTGCAAACATTTGACGATAGTAGGCTATCCCCTCTTTGTTAGGCTCACTTTCATCACCCTTGGGAAAAAGACGAGACCAAGAGATTGATGTGCGGAATATTTTTAATCCCATTTCTGCGAGCAGTGCTATATCTTGTTCATAGCGGTGATAAAAATCAATGCCTTGATGACTGGGGTAAAATTCTGATTCCTCTAAGATTGGATGAGAAATTTCACCTAATTTAACGGGCAAGCGTTTTTCACCTAAAGGCAGCATATCAATATTACTGGCTCCTCTCCCCCCTTCTAACCATGCTCCTTCAGCTTGGTTTGCCGCAATAGCTCCACCCCAAAGAAAATCTTTAGGAAATTTTCCTGCTTCTTTTTTATTTTTCAACGTTTAAAATTACCTCTCCCACACTGACTTCATCCTTTTCTAAAAGCGTAAAATTCGCATATTCTGCAGAATTTGTCACAACAACTATCGTATCTGTGGCAAGTCCTGCTGCTTCAATCAGTGCTAAATCAACTTCTACTATTGGAGTTCCTTGGTAAATTTTATCGCCCATTTTGATGTTTGAAGTAAAACCTTTGCCTTCTAAAGTTACTGTATCGATACCAATATGGACCAAAACTTCTAATCCTTTATCACTGGTAATTCCAATGGCATGTTTTGTTGGAAAAACAGCTGTAACCGTCCCTGTGATTGGTGAAACAATTTGTCCATTACTTGGTACAACCGCAAAGCCTTTACCCAGTACTTCTTTTGAAAAGACCTCATCTGCAACTTCTGAAAGTTTTTTAACTTTTCCAGTTACTGGAGATTTAATACTTACAGTCTGAGCAACTTGATCCAGATGGATTTCTTTTAAGTTTTCTTCTTCCACAGGCAAATCCTCAAACCCGATAACCAAGGTTAAGACAAATGACAATACAATGGAGAGAATCATCACGATAGCTACCCAAGCGATGGTCATTGGATTATCACGGTCAATAAATTGAACACTCGTAAACAAACCTGGAGCGGCCATTGAGTGGCTGGCAAGTCCTGCCATTCCAGCTACAGCTCCGGCAACAAAACCTGTAATCACTGAGGCAATCATCGGTCGTTTCAAACGTACAGCTACACCATAAAGTGCGGGCTCAGTAATCCCTGCAATGATAGCTGAAGATGCTGCGGCTAAAGCTGTTTGCCGTAATTCTCTATTTTTTGTTTTCAAAGCAACTGCTAGAGAAACACCGCCTAATGAGAGGTTGGCACCAATTTCTGATGGCATAACCATTCCCTCAACACCTGTATCCGCAATAGTCTGTACAATTGTCGGAGTGAAGACACGGTGCATTCCTGTCATGACAAGCAACGGCCACAGTGCGCCAACAATTGCTACTGCTAACCACCCTAGTTTATCATGAATAAAGAACACACCATTAGAAATAGCTGTCCCTAACCAAACTCCTGCTGGACCTACTAAAAGTATAGCGATTGGTGCTGCTACAAGTAGGATAAGCATTGGCTTCAAAAAGTTTTTCGTTACCACAGGCGTGATTTTATCAACATAATTTTCAATATATTTAAGGAGCCATGTCATCACGATAGCGGGAATAATAGTATAAGTATACTTTACAGATGTCATAGGGATCATCGCAAAAGTTACAGTAGTACCCTCAGCAGCCTTTGCCATCCATTCCATAAAGACCGGATGTACCATTAGACCAGCGATAGCCATCGCTAAGTAAGTGTTTGAGCCAAATTTTTTAGAAGCAGAAACAGCGACTAATAGTGGTAAAAAGAAAAATGAAGCATCCCCAATGGTATTCAAGATGTTATAGGTTGAACCATCAATACTTAGAAGCCCCGTCATTTCCAAAAGCATCGCGAGCAACTTAATCATTGAACCGCCAATAATAGCTGGTATCAAAGGAGACATAGTTCCAATAATGGCATCAAGGATGTTTGTTCCTATTTTTTTCAAGGTTAATTTTTCTTTCGGTTTACCTGACTCGTTCGTCACAGCACCGCCAGCAACACCCTTTTTTAAGATAGCTGCGTAAGCTGCGGCTACATTGTTCCCAACAATAATTTGGTATTGCCCACCTTGCTTGACAAGCCCCATTACCCCATTGATGTTTTTTACTTTATCATCATCTGCTTTGCTTTCATCTTTTAAGATAAAACGTAGTCGTGTCATACAATGTGTTAAATTTTCAACATTTTCGACTCCACCTATTGCTTGCAGAATAGTCTCCGCCATTATATTAAAATCTTGCGCCATTTTCTCTTACTCCTTAGTTTTATTTTCCACAGCATGTCCACCAAAACCATTCCTGAGGGCTGCGACTACTTTTCCACTCATGCTATCTTCCTGTAAGGAACGATTACGCATCATTAAAGACATGGCAATTACAGGTGCAGGAACTTCTAAGTCTAGACTCTCTTCGACTGTCCACTTTCCTTCTCCCGAGGCTTGGACTCGCCCTATAATTTGATCTAATTTTGCATCCTTTGCAAATTGTTCTTCCGCAAGCTCCATAAGCCACGAACGAATAACTGACCCATGATTCCATAATTTGGCTACTGCTTCATAGTCGTATTCAAAGGCAGAAGCTTCTAAAATCTCAAAGCCTTCTGCAATAGCTTGCATCATGCCATACTCAATGCCATTATGAATCATTTTAAGATAATGGCCACTTCCAAGCGGACCTGTATAAAGATAGCCATCTTTTTGGGCCAATTTTTGAAAGAGGGGTTCCAATTTTTCCCAAGATTTTTTGCTATCACCACCAATCATAAAGTTTCCCCCCGAACGTGCACCAGCCATTCCCCCTGAAGTACCAACATCAAAGAAATCAATTTTCTTAGCTTTTAGCTTTTCATTTTGTTGGAGATTATCTTTATAATATGAATTTCCTCCATCAATAAGGATGTCTCCAGCGGATAACTTTTGGGTTAATTCCTCAACGATACTATTTGTTATGCTTCCTGCAGGCAACATCAGCCAAATGACACGTGGCTGTGGTGTGACTTCAATAAATTCTTCTAAAGTAGAGCAGCTTATCACTTGCTCAGAATATAGTTCTGCTTTTCTGATTTGTGCTTCGTCGTTGTCTAAGACAGTCACTTTCATACCCTTATCAACTGCATTTTTTACAAGGTTAAGTCCCATTTTACCAAGCCCGATAAGTCCAAAATTCATATTCTCTCCTATTTGATATGGCTATTATAAGAAAAACATTATATTTATCTTCCTTACTTCTTAAATATTATAACACGGAAAAAGTAAACGCTTTCTCCAAAAAACGGAGAATTCTCCACAATCATGTTATAATAATTTTATGGGAATATTTATTGACAATTATCAGAGTACACAGCTCTCCAACACAGAACAATCCATATTGTTAAAGCTGGATAGCCAGCCAGAGCTTTTAGATAATAATCTAACACAACTTGCAGTCGAGCTCCATTCTTCAGGAACTTCAATCATACGACTTTGCCAAAAATTAGGATTTTCAGGATTTTCGGAGTTTAAATTTGAAACACAGAAACTGCTCAGTTTGACAAGTAATAAATACGAGATTTCCTTTTTAGAGGAGCTTACAAACTTTTGCAATTTTTTATCCACAGATATTATCACAGATAAAGTGCGGTTATTTGCGCAAGAAATATCTAAATCGAAAACTATTTATATCGCCGGGGTTGAAGCTTCTAAATCTCTTGCTACTTACTTCAGCCATAAGTTAAATCAATTTGACTATGCTGCCGTTCATGTTTCGGATGCTACCCTCCTAGATTTATTGCCTAATATTCTTAATCGCCATAGTCTGGTTATTTACGTCTCCATATCAGGACAGACGAAACGGCTGACGAATTCTGCGCAAAAAGCCAATCATACTGGTGCCACAGTTCTTTCGCTAACAAATGCTAAAAGTAGTCATCTAGGGCGTTTAAGCAAAATAAATATCTCTACTAATACTTCGACTGCTAGCTACCACAACTATGATGTTACCCCTCGAACTTTTCAGGTCGCAGTTATTGATTTAATTCTATCCAGAATTGTGCAAAATCTTGAAAAGCAATAGATATAATTTTAGATATAAAAAAACTTCTTTGTTATCCACAAAGAAGTTTTTATTTTATCCAAAGTCGGTAGGTAAACCTTTACCATTTCCGAAGAAATATCCCGTTTTATTATTTATTGTTAATAGGTAACTGCCGTCTGGACGATACAAGTTGAAATAACCTGCAACTTGACCAGCCATGAAACCGGAAGTCATTGTATGAATAGCTACTGGTAAAAGAATAAAATCATTACCTGAGATATAACCACGCTGACGCGCAATATTCAATACTTTATCTCTGATTCCAGGATTCCAAGTGAAAGCTGGATCTTGAGGATTAAGATTAGCTTGGGGTTGAACACGCGCATTGGAATTATCTGGCGTAGCACCTGTCGGATTTTGGGCACCATCAGCCGCTACGGCTGTGGCAGATGAAGCTCCACCTTGTGCTGCATTTTTATCTGTTTGTTGTTGTGTTGGGGCTCCTGTTGTTCCATTTGATGTATCAGTAGAAGCTGATGTTCCTGCAGTTTGATCTGAGGTTTGATTTCCAGGTTGAGTAGCTGCATTATTTTGCGTAGCCGTCGCTGCTTGCTCTTCTTTAGCTTTAGCCTCTGATTGCTGTGTTTTTGCTAAGTTAATTGCTTGAGCCAATACTTTATTCAGTTTCTCATTTTCAGTCTTTGGAACCGCTGGTATACTTACTGCCTCTTTTACTTGAGCTTCCTTATTAAGTTCACCATCTACAATAGCTGATTTATTAAAGAGAGCGTTAACTTTTTCAACTGCTTTTATTTGTGCTTCAAGCGCATTTACCTTTGTTTCTGCGGTATCAAAATCGCTTCCTTTTAAAGTTTTGAGCTTATTTTTCAAAGCTGACAATTGATCAAAATTAGAATTCTTCAGTACTTGATGATCTGAGTCAGTAAAAAATTCATCGTAAGCTTTATTAAAAGCATTTAAGTTAGCTTTGTTTTCCACAGCTGCTTGATTGACTGCTTTTTCATTATTATTATGATTATAGAGTGCATAACCAGCGCCTCCTGCAGCCAAAAGGACCAATGCACAAAGTCCAATAATCAAAGGTTTCTTATTTTTCTTTTTCTCTGATTGCTCTTCTTGCGCAGAAGCTTCCGACTCAACTACGGGTGTAACAGGTAAGGGTGTTGGCACAGTTTCACCGGCAACCGGTGCTTTTTCTAGAGGCACAACAACTTCTTCTTGTGAAAGCTGTGCCTCTTCGATAGGTGCACTTTCTTTTTCCTCATCTTGTACATTTTCATTTGCTTCTATTGAGTTTTCCAGCTCCTCGTCAGCAGTCGAAACTGACTCTTCTGTAGGGCTTGTTTCCGCAACTTCTTCTTTTGAGTCAGGAACTTGATTGGAAAGCTCTGGGAAATCTTGTGCTGTACTTTCTGTTTCTTCCGCTTGTTCAGCTGCACTTTCCTTATCGACAAGTTCTACCGGTACAGGAACAACAGGAGGTACATCATCAGCAATCTCCACTTTATCAAACTCTGACTTATTTTTTTCTTTGAAGTTTGGTTCCTTAGATGGAGTAACTGTTTCTGCTTCTTGAGTGCCAGTTTCTGAATCTTGTGTCTCTGACGCCTCAGCTAACTTTTCTTCAGCTTCTTCTTCTTTAGCCACAATCACTTCTTCATTAGGATCAACAGTTTCTTCTTGATCCATTTTCTTACGCTCAGTTTGGATATATTTTTCTAAGGCTTGATTTTTAACAGCTTCAATCTCTCCACGATGTTGACGAATGTATTTGTCAAGTACGCTTTCGCTTTCACTATTTTCTTTATCTACCCTTTGCGCTTTTTTTACAATTTCGCCTACAGTGAAATCTGAGACATCGCCCAGTTTTAAGACTTTTTCGCCAGAATTTTTGATATCTTTATCTTTTTCTTCTGTCATTTAGATCTCCATAGCATTTGCTTATTTTTTTATTCTTTTTCCAAAATATTGATACAAGTCTGTACGCAATGTTCCGTTATAGAGCTTACGCTTTTTCGTTGCTTTAGCTCCGTAATGTGTTTCAAAAGCAATATCACTTGTCAGAATATATTTGCTCCAAGTTTCGAGGGGCGCAAAAGTTGCACCCATCTCTTTATAGAGCCCTGCAACTGAATCTTCATCTCCCAAACGTTCTCCGTATGGCGGGTTCGATACAATAACCCCATCAAGGGCATCTGTATGAAAATCTTGCAGACGCATCTGTTTATATTTTATCACATGGTCAAGTCCAGCTGCAAGTGCATTTCCTTTTGCAATTTCAATCATTCGACCATCGATATCGAAGCCTTGAATATCAAGCTCTAAATCTTTACGTATAGCTTGTTTTGCGGCTTGGCGTACTTCTTCAAAAACATCTGGCTTCATCCATGACCATGCTTCACAGGCAAACTTGCGATTAAGACCGGGTGCCATATTAAGTGCCAACATCGCAGCTTCAATCGTAAATGTTCCTGAACCACATGTCGGGTCAACAAACATACGTTTTGGATTTGCCAGCCAGTTTGTCAACATAATAATCGCTGCTGCCATGTTTTCCTTTAATGGTGCATCACCTTTTTCAACACGATAACCTCGTTTAAAGAGTGAATCGCCGGTGGTATCAATCATTACCGTCGCATTATCTTTATGAATCGCAATCTCGATGGAAAAGCTTGCACCATTTTCTGGTATAGGTACGCCCTCTGGACGATGATAGGCTTTTTGCAATTTCTTCACAATAGCTTTTTTAGTAATCCCTTGAACACTTGGCTCATTATGTAAAGTTGATTTCACAGACTTCGCTTTACTTACAGGAAAGGCTGAACCAAAAGGAATATAATCTTCCCAATCAAGCGCATATACATTTTCAAAGAGTTCATCAAAAGTACGTGCCTTAAATTCACCCACAACAATCTTTACACGATCTGCTGTACGAAGCCAAGTATTTGCTTGAGCAATCGTTCTTGTATCTCCTGTAAAAAAAACACGAGAACGATCGTCAATCGTAACATTTTCGACTTCCATATTGCGTAATTCACGAGCCACTAAACTCTCAAGACCTGCTGCAGCAGTCGCTATCAGCTTAAAATTATTTTTCATTTGTTCCTTTGTTTCTTTCTAAAAAAAGCTGGGACTAGCCCAGCGTGTCATACAGTTTTCTATAAGCCATGTTTTGTTCAGGTCTTGCGACCGTCGATAACCATCTGTCTGGGGAAGATAGTCTTCCCCCTCGACCACGCCTTCAATTCGGCTAGTCAAGTGCCCCGACCATAAGTTTGGGTTGCTCGCTTGAGGGGTTTACCACGTTCCAATCTTACCGTTTCCAGTAAGCCTCGTCTCTTTGGCACTTTTACAGAATACTCATGCATATCAAAAGACTTAGCACTTTCTTCAGCCGTTAGGCATGACACTCCTACCTTGGTTTATTATTTCACCAAGCACAAACACTACGGGCATCGCAGCCCGTGCGAGCATGGACTTTCCTCATGATACCAAAGGTATCACGCAGTTATCCAAAAACTGTTTTTTTCTTTTTCATTAAATTATGAAGTCAGCTTTATGCTTCTTCACTTGAAGTACTTCCTGGACCAAAAACAGCTTGTTCCAAACGGTTAATCCGTTTAAGAAGCTCAAAATTACTTGGTTGACCAATTTCTGTTTTTGGTTTATTGATTCGGCTTGAAACCACGCGGCTCATGTTATCCAAACGTTGTGTTTCTTCCAAATTTGCTTGGTTAGGACGACTTGCTTGAGATTCAAGTTCTACGATTTTTTTCTTCAAAAACTCGTTTTCTTCTTGCAAGCGCAATAATTCTGCTTGAAAAGCTTCGTAATCTTGAATGACGTCATCGAGGAGCTCGTCAACTTCTTCTTTATCATAACCACGCATTTTTGTTCCAAAGTCAGCTTCATAGATATCTTTAGGTGTAAATTTAAATGTTGCCATATCGTCCTCTTTTATCATTTCATATCAAAGTTTTATCATCTTTAATCATAGCAGAAATTTTTTAATTTTTCAAGTCAATTATCCACTGGCAAATATCCGGATAAATGGCTTGTTATAAGTCTTTCAAAGCTAACTTAATCAAGGCTAAATCAAACAAATAATTTGCATCTACTCCTGAGCTTTTTATTTTATAATCAAGTTCAATGAGGGACAATGTAGCTTGTGCCAGAAAGTTTTCCTGCATATTACGTACTTGCTGGTTTGCTAACTTGACACGATAGGGGTGAATTTTAAGATAAGAAGTTTGTTTCTGTTCATTCCAACCTTTATTTTGCATCAGTTTTACCTGATAATAAAGCCGGAAGGAATTTGTCAAAATAACCAATATTTTGATTAACTCCTCACCTTGCAAAGTCAAATCATGTACTAAATCACGTGCTTGATTCACATCACCCTTCAAAATCAAGTCAGTTAACAAAAAAATATTATCTTGGAGAGATTTAGGAACAACTTTTTCGACATCCGCAAGAGTGATTGCTCGTTCTCCCACATATGTTTTTAACAAGGAGATGTTTTGTTTGATTACTGGAAAAGAAAAATTTGATTTTTCAAATATCCTTTGGAGAATATTTCCAGAAAGGCCTGTATCGGCAAAAACTCGACTTAACTCTTGAGGTTTTAGTTCTTGTGCTTCGAGCAGAGTGGCTTGTGCTTTTAGCTTTTTCGTGAGTTTCAGTCGACTATCTAACTTACCATGTAAAATAAGAATCAGCTGTGTAGTTTCGACTGGATCATTCAAAAAATTTTCAAAACGCACTGTCTGTTTTTCATCAAAAACCGCTTTTTTTACTGTTGTAAGATTTGTGAGATTTTCTAAAATAACCAGCTTTTGCTCAACAAAGAAAGGCAAACTCTCTAGCTCTTCTAAGGCAAGATTTGCATTGGCATTATTCAGGTCAAAATAGGCTTGCCCTAAGTCCGTACTGTCAAAATGGACATACTCTAAAAGTCGACTTTTTAGTTCTTGAACAAGGTCTTCTTCCTCTCCGTAAAGTACCAATATTTGAGGCAGACCTGCTTTTTTTATTTTTTCTAATTCTTCAAAAGCGCTCATGCTTCGTCAAACTCCTGTCCTTCTAAAAATTCTCCATCTTTTGTAACGAGAACTTTTCGTGGTGTTGTACCTTTGGCTGGGCCGACAATACCTGCTGCCTCCAGTTCATTCATCAGATCGGAAGCGCGGTTGAAACCGACTTTAAGCGCACGTTGCAACTGGGCCGTCGAGGCTTTTTGAGCAGAAATAACCATATTGCGCGCTTCTTCAAACAAGGGATCAGCTGAATTTGATGGTGCTGCTGTGCCACGGCTGCTGTCTTCTTCAGCTTCACCAGGATCAAAGCTTTCATCATAGTCAGCTTGGGATTGATTTTTAATAAAGTTCACGACTGACTCAACATCAGAATCTGATAAGAAGGCACCTTGTAAACGTACAGGATGATTTTCATCAATGGGTTTAAAGAGCATATCCCCCCGTCCTAAAAGTTTCTCTGCACCATTTGTATCAATGATTGTGCGAGAATCCGTCCCGCTGGATACAGCAAAAGCGACACGTGAAGGAACATTTGCCTTAATCAAGCCAGAGATGACATCAACGGATGGACGTTGCGTTGCTAAAATCATATGGATACCAGCTGCACGCGCTTTTTGTCCAAGACGGATAATCGCGTCTTCAACTTCCTTACTGGCTACCATCATCAAGTCAGAGAGCTCATCGACAATAACGACGATTAATGGTAAGGTTTGATATTTTTCATTCGACTGTGCATTGTATTTTTCTATTTTTTCATTATAACCTGCAATATTACGTACCCCTGCTTGACTAAAGAGTTCATAGCGGTTTTCCATTTCATCTACCACCTTTTGTAAGGCACGTGATGCTTTACGAGGGTTCGTTACCACAGGAATAAGAAGATGAGGAATATCGTTATAAACAGAAAGTTCAACCATTTTAGGATCGACCATCAAGAATTTAACCTCACTAGGCAAGGCTTTCATCAGGATAGAAGTGATAATACCGTTCACAGCAACCGACTTACCTGAACCTGTAGAACCTGCTACAAGTAAGTGAGGCATCCGTGTCATATCAAAAGTGTGAATCGTACCGTCTAAAGCTTTTCCTAAAGGCAACTCGAGCAAACTGTTCGTTTTGGGTTGAGCATTTTCCCAAAGTTCACGGAAACCAACGGTTGCAACTTCACTGTTAGGAATTTCGATACCGATAAGGGATTTCCCAGGTATTGGTGCCTCAATCCGTACATCCTTTGCTGCCAGAGCTAAAGCTAGATCATCTGATAAGTTGACAACACGCGAAACTTTCACCCCGGTAGCTAATTTAATTTCGTACTTGGTAACGGATGGGCCTACAACAGCAGATTCAACTGATGCTGAAATCTTGAAGGATTCTAATGTTCGCTCTAGGATTTGAATATTTTTGCGGACATTTTCTCGTTCTCCCGCTTGATTTTTTGTTGGAATTTCTTCCAATAAATCAATTGTCGGAAGTTGATAAAACTCGTTGTCAACAGAACGTTCAAAACTGATTGGCTCTTGGTCATCCTCTACTTCCTCTTGCGGTTGTATAGCCCCCATTTCTTTTGTAGGTGATACTGGCGTATCAGGAATAGCTATAGGAATTTCGGAAAAGTCGGAAGTTGTACTTTCTTCAAACAGGGGTTCACTGGGGAGAGGAACTTCTTCTGCTTCCATCGCCCGTAAGTTTCTTTCAGCTTCTTCTTGAGCTTTGGCTTTTTCTTCTAAGAGTGCTGCTGCACGTTTTGCTTCAGCACGATCTGCCATACGCGTACGTGTTTCGCTTATATTTCTTTTAAGAAAAATGCGTAGCCGTGCAATCAAAGCGGGTGCCATAAGATACAATGCGACAAGCCACAGAATTCCCACAATAATATAAACACCTATTACGGAAAAGAGGGCTTTAGCTGGACCAAAAAACAAGTCTCCTAAAAAACCACCGCCAAGAAAATGCGTCACCTGTCCTTTTTTCAGATCAGACATTGCTAAAACTAAAGCATTTTTATTGGGAGACAGGACATCATATCTTGCATGAAAAACAAGAAGAAGTCCAAAGAAAAAGAGAGCTAACCCTGGTAAAAAGCGTTTGTTTTCACGAAAGAAATCCTTTTTGAAAACCGTCATAAACATGACGAATAAAACGATTAATAAGAAAGTGATTGCTAATGATCCTACAGCCAGTCGGGTGACATTATATAAAAAGACACCAAATAAGCCCAAACGTGCTAAAGCAAATAAAATGATAATAAAGCTCCCAAAAAAAGCCGCCATTTTTTTATTAGCCGTCCAAAATTTAGTATTTGACTTTTTAGTCGATGGTTTCTTTGCTGTTGAACGCTTCGCTTTTGGTTTTGATTTACTTTTTGTTGTTCTTTTTGCGGGCATGTTATTTCTCTGTTCTAAAACTTAATATTACTCTTTATTGTAACATTTTACAGGCTTATCTTTCAATACTGGCTTTTTAAGACATTAAAAAGCCGAAAGCTTGTGCTTTCGACTTTTATCTTGCTTCATTATTTTACAACCATAACATTACATGGTGCATGGTTAACAACATAACTTGCAGTTGATCCCACAAGTACACGGTCAATAGCGCCTTTACCTGTTGAACCCATAACAATCAAGTCAATATCATTTTCCTCAGCAAAATCAACGATTTCTTTTTTAGGAGAACCACTCACTTGAAAAGCTTTGTACTCAACTTTGTCACCAATAAGTTTTCCTGCTTCATCAAGAATTTCTGTTGATTGTTTTTCCGCTTCTTCCAAAACAGCTGGCATGATGTAAGCTGTGCCATAAAGTTGCGCAACATCTTTAGCATGTACTACAAATAAAGATGCTTGGTTTCTTTTAGAAATCTCAATAGCTTCTTGGATAGCTTGATTTGCTTGGTCAGATCCATCTACTGCGACTAAAATATTTTTGTAATTTTCTCTCATTGTAAACGCCTCCTTTTCTTTATTATAAGATATTTTCATATCAAAGTCCAATAAAAAGTTTAAAATTTTTGTTTTTTATCACTTTTTTCTCATTGAACTGATTTATATCCATGTTATTTAACTTAATAAATTAATCATACCTGAATATCCGAGCTGTTTGGCATAATCTAAGGCTGTTAAATTATTGTTGTCACGTAATTCAGTGTTTGCTTTATATTGCAAGAGGGTCTTCACGATTTCTTGATAGTGTGCTGAACCATCTCTCAATGCCACTGCTTCAATCAATGCTGTATATCCATAATTATTTTGATGATCAATATCCACTTGACCGTCTTCCAGTAACATTTTTACATTTTCTAAATGTCCTTTTTCAGCTGCTGGAATCAAAGCATTTCCTCCAAAGCGGTTATAGACTTTTTGGTTAGGTTTACTGTGCTGCAAAATATATCGCAGGATTTCGGTTTTACCTTGAGCCGCTGCGTAAAGGTAAGGCGAATCTTGAATGTGATCTTGTAAATTAACATCTGCCCCATTATCTATCAATAGCTGAGCTAGGGCAACATTATTTTCATGAGTCGCGATAAGTAAAGGTGATTCTCCTTGTGCATTTCTCTCATTAATATCTGACTGATTAGCTTTGATACTTTTTTCAATTTCAGATAAGCTCTTCTTTTCTGTTACAGCCTCTAAAACTTTCATCGGTTTGACCTCCTCTTTTTTCGAAGTTGCCTTTTCGTTGGTGGATGCTGCCTTTTGTGAAGTCGAAATCGTAGTGCTTTGTTTAGCTTCGCCTTCATGAGAACTTTGATTATCTTGTTTGGAACAGCCTACTAAAAGAACAAAGGCTAGTCCAGAGAGAATCAGATATTTCCTCAAAACAACCACATCCTTTCGTTTCATTCTATGCTATAAGTTCATCTTAACATTTATCGTATATTATTTAAAAAATTCTGACTTATAACTTTTAGAGTGGTTTTGAAATAATCCAGGATAGATAATACTAAAAGAAGATTATTAACAATAGAATATACTATTGTGATACAATGAACTTATGGAAAATATAAACGCTTACAAGGCTTTAGCCTTTTTTGACCTTGACGGAACTTTACTTAACGGACAGAGTCAGCTAGACCCTGATGTCATCGATGCTATTCACGAAATTCGCCGTAATGGTGTCCTTCCCTTTATTGCCACAGGACGTGGACATTTTGAGCTTGACAATATTATGGCAGCCACTGGCATCACCGGTGCTGTTGCTATGAATGGACAATATATTGTTTTAGATGGCCAAACGATATATAAAGATCCTATTTCAATTGAAAACATCGAAAAATTACACACGTTAGCTATCGAGCAAGACGAAGCACTTGCCTTTTATGGCAAAGAGGGCTATTGGGTAGATCGTCATACGGATTTTGTCCGTCAAGCTTATGCTTATACACATATGCCACTTCCCGAGATTGACCCCGAAGGTTACAAATCAGAAGAAGTCAATATGCTCTTGTTATTGACTGATAAACTGTCACAAGTGGATTATTACAAAGCACAGATGCCCGAGCTTAATTTCTTTATGAATGCTCCTACTTCTATCGATATTACAAACATCTCGACCAATAAAGGTACTGGGATTACACATGTGAAGGACGTCCTCAACTTTAAGGGGGAAACCTATGCTTTCGGTGATGGACGAAATGATTTGCATCTTTTAGCTGCTGCAGATCATGGTACAGCTATGGGTAACGCGGTACCTGAACTCAAAGAAATCGCTGATTTTATCAGCAGTAAAAATACAGAAAAAGGTATTGTGAATGCCTTTAAACATTGGAACTTTATTTAGACACCCAAAAAGCAGAGCGTCCTCTAGACACACTGCTTTTTTTATTCTCTTATTTTATCTGGTCAAATCAATCCGCTTGCCCAGTTTATCCATAATAATTGCACCAATAAGCAAACTTGCAAATTCACCCACAGCTAATGTAAACCAGGTCCAGAAGAAAGGCATTCCGAAAAGAAAATGCATTTCCAAAGCGATAGTTACCATACTGATTGAGAAAAATATTGCAAAGTAGAAAAAGGCTTTATTAAGCTGACCATTGAAAAAGTACTGTTTCATATAGCGTTCAAAAAGTAGCACTCCTAAAGTCAAGAAGATAAGCGTTGACAGACCACCCACAATAACATCAACCCAAGTAAAGCTGAGGAAGTTTGAAATCATACATCCAATAGTCACAGCAATAATATATTTTTTATTAAAGAAGGCTGTAAAGTTGAGCATTTCTGAAATCCTAAATTGCATGGGACCATATGAAATGGCATTGAGTGGTGGTGTCATCGTAAGGACAACGTAAAGAGCAGCAACAATGGCAATCGTCACCATGTCGTAAACAGTAGATTTTTTCAATTTTTTCTCCTTTAGCGGCTGAATACCGCCTGTAATATGCTCAGGCAAAGGTTAAAAGTCCTGAGGATTGCTGATAATTTGCAACTTTTATATTATATCAATTTTCTGGAAGAATGAAAAGACTTCTCTGAGGTATAAAAAAGCTCAGCCTTAAAGACTGAGTTTTTATTTGATTGTCCAGCCGCCATCGATAGGAACCACTGCCCCCGTCAAATAGGAACTTTCTGGACTGGCTAGAAATAGGGTCAAATCTGCAACTTCTTGAGGTTTTGCCCAGCGTTTTGCTGGAGTTTCTTTTGCTACCCATTTTGCCATTTCTCCATTATTTTCAGTAAAGTCCTTAGCGTTCATCGGTGTATCGATGGCGCCAGGAGCAATACCGGCAACTTGGATACCATGCTGCGCTTCATCTAAGGCAAGTTGCTTTGTAAAACCAACAATAGCATGCTTGCTTGCAGTATAGGCAATACCTCCACCACCGGCAACTAGACCGGCAACTGAAGCCATATTGATGATTACACCAGACTTTTGCTTTTTCATTTGAGGCAAAAAGGCAGAGGTCACGAGAAACATACTGTCAAGATTAGTTGCTAGGATTTTTTTCCAAAGTGAAAAGTCCGTATCTTCCATCGTCCGATAGTCATCGAGCCGACCTGCTGTATTAAGCAAGATATCAATTTCACCTACCTGTGCGGCTAATTGTGCTACCTTTTCAGGAGAGGAAACATCACAGACGATAGTCCTAAAATCTGCAGTGAATTCTTGTAAGTCCACGCCAATAACTTCTGCACCTGCTTGTATAAAAGCCTGCGCTTGGGCTTGACCAATTCCGCTGGCTGCTCCTGTTACTAGAACCTTTTTCCCTTTAAATTTTTGATTAGTCATTCACTAAAATCCAGTCTGTCGCCAATACGTCACAAGGTGTAGGCGCCCACATGCTAAAACCTTCACCTTCTCCTGTGACATTAATCAGAAAGTAAGGGGTAACTTGCAGTTTTTCACCATTATCAAGTGTAATACTGTCATATAAGGCAACATAGTTTTCTGCGCCTCCCCAGCCTGTGCGTACTATTTTTTTTCCAGCCTTAAGTTCTGGAAGAATTTCTTCAAATGTCATCTTTAATTCCTTTCTGAAACTGAATCTCTCTTCTTATATTAGTAGTGTTTTAATTTTAACATTTTGTGCTTTATTTTGTCATTTTTTGTTTCAACTTGACAAGATGCTGTGCTTCAACTAGAATGAAGCTATGAAAAATACAGAAAATAATCAAAAAATTGTTATCATCACCGGTGCATCAAACGGCATGGGTTATGAAGCCGCCAAAACTTTTGCTCAACGCGGTTGGCAGGTTTATGCTGGCGCACGTCGTGTTGAAAAAATCCCCACTGATGAGGGAATTATCCCACTAAAACTTGATGTTACAGACAGCAAAAGTAACCAAAACTTTATCCAACATATCATTAATCATGCAGGACGAATCGATGTGTTAATTAATAATGCCGGCTACGGTGAGTATGGTCCCGCTGAAGAAATTCCCATGGAAAATGTTCGCAAACAGTTTGAGACAAATTTCTTTGGAGCTGTAGAATTGACACAGTTGGTCCTTCCCATCATGCGTCAACAACACTTTGGACGAATCGTTAACATTTCAAGTATCGGTGGTGATGTCTACATGCCGCTAGGTGCTTTTTATCATGCGACGAAAGCTGCAATGCAACAATGGTCTGATGTTCTTGATACGGAAGTTAAAGCTTTTGGCATTCGATCAATCGTTGTACAACCAGGCGGTACTGCTTCCAACTGGAGTACCATCGCTATGGAAAATGCCGAAAAAAATCTTCATCCAGATAGCCCTTACCAGCCCTTAGTTCAAACTGTACGCGCAGCACTCAGTGGTAACTTTGGGAGTTCAGCAACTTCGGCGGATTTGGCACAAGTTTTTTATAAAGCTGCAACAGATAAGAAAGCTCAAGCTCGTTATTACAACTCCTTTTTGGACCGTATGATGGTACATACAGCGCGTGCGCATCCTAAAATTTATATTAAATTTTTTAATCTCGGATTGAAACAAATGGGCAAGCGTAAAAAATAAAAACAGAGAGCACTTCTTGCTCTCTATTTTTATTACCCGATTAATGATCCGGCAGGTACGTCAGCAGGCGCTTCAAGCACACGCAACTTACCATCAAATTCAGCAGAGAGAATCATCCCTTGACTGACATATTTCTTCATCATTTTACGTGGTTTTAAATTCGCCACGATTTGTAATTTTTTACCGACAAAGTCTTGTTCGTTAGGATAAAATTCGGCAATTCCTGACAAGATTTGACGTGGTTCTTCATCACCTGCATCTAACTTAAAGCGAAGCAAACGATCTGAACCTTCAACACGGCTGACTTCCAGAACTTCAGCGACCTTCAACTCAATCTTTTCAAAATCATCAAACTTAATTTCTGGTAAAGTAAGATTGAGTTTAACATCCTCTGGCACCCATTCTTTTTCAGGAAGTTTTCCACCAGCCATTTGTAACTTGATGTATTCTACTTCTTCTTCCTTATCCAAACGAGGGAAGACAGGTTCACCTTTTTCTACAACTTTATGCGTAAATTCGTAACCAAAAGCTAAATCTTCTAAAGAAAACTCTTCTTCAGTTAAACCTAATTGACCAAAAATCTTCTTGCTTGTTGCACGCATGAAAGGTTGCAAGAGTGCCGCAACAACACGAAGATTTTCTGCTAAATGATAAAGCACATTATTAAGTTTATCTTTGTCATCTTCTGATTTTGCAAGGACCCAAGGCGCTGTTTCATCGATATATTTGTTTGTACGTGAGATAAGAACCCAAACTTCATTTAAAGCAACATTGAATTCAAACTTATCCATAGCTGTGTGGAATTTTTCCAAAGTTTCAGCAAGAACTGTTTCCAAGGCAGCATCAAATTCTGTTGTTGCGTCATTCTTAACCAAAACACCACCATTATATTTGTTGACCATAGCAACTGTACGATTGAGTAAGTTTCCAAGATCATTTGCCAAATCATAGTTGATACGGTCAATAAAGTCTTCTGGTGAGAAGACACCATCAGAACCAAAAGGTAATGCGCGCATGAGATAATAACGCACTGGGTCTAAACCATAGCGATTCACCAACATATCAGGATAAACGACATTTCCTTTAGATTTTGACATTTTACCGTCTTTCATCACCAACCATCCATGACCAAAGACTTGTTTTGGTGGTTGCATACCTAAAGCATGGAGCATGATTGGCCAGTAAATAGTGTGGAAACGTACGATTTCTTTTCCGACCATATTCACACCGGGCCAGAATTTATCTAGTTTGCTGGTATCATCTGAACCATAACCTAAAGCAGTTACATAGTTAAGCAAGGCATCAAGCCAAACATAAACCACGTGTTTCGGATTGGATTTTACAGGAATCCCCCAAGTGAAGGTCGTACGACTCACAGCCAAGTCTTCCAAGCCCGGTTTGATGAAATTGTTGATCATCTCATTTTTGCGAATCTCAGGTTGGATAAAATCTGGATGTGATTCATAATAACTTAAGAGCCAGTCCGCATACTTGCTCATACGGAAGAAATATGACTCTTCTTCGACCCATTCTACTTCGTGCCCTGATGGTGCTTTACCACCAATGACTTTACCGTCTGCATCATGGTAAACTTCTTCCAACTGTGTCTCCGTAAAGAACTCTTCATCAGAAACAGAATACCAACCCGCATATTTATCCAAGTAGATATCGTCTTGTGCTAGAAGTTGTTCAAATGCCTTTTGAACAGCTTCTTCATGATATTTATCTGTAGTACGGATAAATTTGTCATAAGAAATATCCAGCATTTTCCACAGTTCTTTAACATCTTCCGCCATTGGGTCCAAATATTCTTTAGGTGTCATTCCCAACTCTTCAGCCTTACGTTGAATTTTCATGCCGTGTTCATCAAGGCCTGTTAAATAAAAGGTGTCAAAGCCCATCAAACGTTTGTAACGTGCGAGAACATCACAAGCAATCGTTGTGTAGCTTGAACCGAGATGTAATTTTCCTGAGGGATAATAAATCGGCGTTGTGATATAAAAGTTTTTGTTTTCAGTCATTTTTTTCTCCTAATTCGTGCCCTAATGAAAGCCACTTGATTAGTATTTTTCCAATTGTAGATTGAAAAAAGCCTTGTTTCTATTATAGCATATCCTTTTCAAGTAAATCTTATTCTAAATAAGTTTTACTGATTTTTCGCTAAAATAAATTTACTCTCAGTTTCCCGTGTTATTTGCCAATCGATAAGGTATGTTATAATTAACCTAATAAAGACAAAAGGATTTTATTATGACTTACAAATTTATCTCATGGAATATTGATTCGTTGAACGCGGCATTGACCGGTACGAGTGATCGTGCAGCTCTATCAATGGCTGTGGTTGACCAACTTGCCACATCTGAAGCCGATGTTATCGCTATTCAAGAAACCAAGCTCAATGGTGACCTCAAAAAAACAAACAAAGTATTTGATGTTTTAGCCAGCCATTTCCCAGAATATGAAATTGTTCACCGTATCAGTACACCACCTGCACGTAAAGGTTACTCGGGAACGATGTTTCTTTATAAGAAAAGTTTGCCTGAACCAATCATCACCATGCCTGAGATTGGAGCGCCAGAGCCCATGGATAGCGAAGGTCGTATCATCACCTTAGAATTCCCCGAGTTTTTCATCACAACAGTTTACACACCAAATGCGGGTGATGGTCTTAACCGTTTGGACTTACGTGGACAATGGGATGATCAATATCGCGCCTACTTACAAATGCTTGACCTCCAAAAACCTGTCTTAGCATGTGGTGATTTTAATGCTGCTTACACAGAAATCGATCTTGCCAATCCTAAAGGAAACCGTAATTCTGCCGGATTTACTGATCAAGAACGTGAAAAGTTTGGGCTTTTATTAGCTGCTGGATTTACAGACAGCTTCCGTAAAATTCATGGCAATGTAGAAAGTTACTATGCGCCAGACCGTAGTATCTACACATGGTTTGCTCAACGCTCTCGTACAGCTAAAATCAATAATTCTGGCTGGAGAATCGATTATTGGCTGGTTTCTGACCGCATTGCCGAGCAGATTACACGCGCAGAACCTTTAGATTCAGGTGCTCGTCAAGATCATGTTCCCATCGTTTTAGAAATCAATATCTAAAAAGCACGACTTTTGTCGTGCTTTTCTTTCTTAATGTGCAAGCTCTTGATACGCTTCTTCTTTAAAACCTATCAAAATAATTTTATCATCTTTAACAATCAGTGGGCGCTTAACCAACATCCCATTGGAAGCTAAGAGTTCCGCTGCTTCGTGCTCGCTCAAGTCTGCTAACTTGTCTTTTAAGCCCATCTCACGATAAACCAAGCCACTGGTGTTGAAAAACTTTTTAACAGGAACCTCTGCAAACCATTTTTCAAATTGCTCAGCTGTTGGTGGGGTTAGCTTAATATCGATAGCATTATAATCAATATCTAGATTATCCAAAGTCGCCTTTGCCTTACGGCAAGTTGAACATTTAGGATATTCATAAAAGTCGTACATTTGTCATCCTCCCTTGTTCTCTATTTTAACAAAAACTAGGGCAAAGCTGCTCGTTTTTATTACTTTTACAGGGGGATGCAATTTTAAAGAAAATAAAGATTATGTTAAAATAAGATAAGAATATAAATTAAGGAGATTATTTTATGATTTGGTCACTTATAGTTGGTGCTCTCATTGGTATGGCCGCTGGAGCAATCACATCAAAAGGCTCAAGTATGGGCTGTATTGCAAATATTGTGGCGGGTCTTTTAGGCTCATTTGTTGGACAAAAGCTTTTAGGAAACTGGGGACCACAATTGGCTGGAATGTCACTCATCCCTTCAATCGTTGGTGCAATTATTGTTGTACTTGTAGCTTCCGCTTTATTCGGAAAAAAGGATAATTAAAACGTTCATAGAGCGTTTTTTTTACAAAAAAACAAGCAATTATATCTTACTTGCTTGTATAAAATTAATATTTTCTAAAACGTTGGTAGCGGCTTTCTTGAAGTTCTTCTTCTGAAAGTTGTACCAAGCTGTTGAGATCTTTTTCAATAATCGTTTTCAAGTTTTCCATAAGGTTTTCTTCTTGAACAACACCCTCAACGATACCCATTTCAAGCTGATCTTCAGCTTTTATTTTCATCAAATCGGCTGCTTCATCACGACGTGAGCCATCTTTCCACAAGATTGTTGCAAAACCTTCTGGAGAAAGAACCGAATACATGGCATTTTCCAACATATAAACCTTGTTTGCGACTGCTAAAGCTAAGGCTCCACCAGAACCACCCTCACCAGTGATAAAAGTTAAAACAGGAACTTTCAAATCGGACATCTCATAAAGGTTGCGCGCAATCGCTTCACCCTGCCCACGTTCTTCTGCTTCAATCCCTGGATAAGCCCCGGCAGTGTTGACAAAAGTAATGATTGGACGCTTAAACTTCTCTGCTTGCTTCATTAATCGCAAGGCTTTTCGGTAACCATTAGGACTAGGTTGACCAAAGTTTGTTGCTAAATTTTCTTCAAGATTTTTTCCTTTTTGAATACCAATGACGGTGACAGCTCTGTCTTGAAAAGTTGCAATCCCTCCAACAATAGCTTCGTCATCTGTAAACTGACGATCGCCATGAAGTTCAAAAAAGTCCGTAAAAATTTCTGAAATAATTTCCCGTACTGAAACGCGATCGTTAGCACGTGCTTTGTTAATAATTTCTGCTATATCAGACATTTTTTACACCTCCGTGAAATTTCAAGAGTAAGGCTAATTTCTCACGCATTTCTTGACGTTTAACAATCGCATCGACAAAGCCATGTTTCAACAGAAATTCTGCTTTTTGGAAGTCATCAGGTAGCGTTTGACGCACTGTCTGTTCAATCACACGACGTCCCGCAAAACCAACCAAAGATTGTGGCTCAGCCAAGATAATATCGCCAAGCATGGCAAAAGAAGCTGTTACCCCGCCTGTTGTCGGATCCGTTAACACTGTAATGTAGAGCAAACCCGCATTAGAATGTTTCTTGACAGCTGCTGAGATTTTCGCCATCTGCATCAAAGACATAATTCCTTCTTGCATCCGTGCACCACCAGAAGCCGTAAAAATAACCACTGGAAGTTTTTCAGCAGTTGCCATTTCAAAAAGTCGTGTGATTTTTTCACCGACAACAGTCCCCATAGAAGCCATAATAAAAGTTGAATCCATGATTGCTAAAGCCACTTTTTGGCCTTTAATCATCGCTGTGCCAGTCATTACAGCTTCATCCAGCCCGGTCTTCTCCTTAATCGCTGCAAGTTTTTCCCTATAGTTGGGGAAATCTAGCGGATTTTCACTTTCAATTCCAGTGAACATTTCTGTAAATGAGTCTGAATCAACTAAAAGCTTCAAACGTTCTGGCGCAGTAATACGGAAGTTGTAGCTACAGTGCGGACAGATTTTACTTGCACCAAGGTCTTGGCTGTAAATACTGTGTTTGCAGGCCGGGCATTTAGCAAAAAGCTCGTCAGGCACTTCAGGCTTTGTCATTTCTCCCTGAACTGTTGAACGATTAGGGTTAATTTTAATATATTTTTTCTTTTGAAAGAGAGCCAATTATTTCTCCTTTGTATCAAAAATTTTTACATCTTGATAACGAACGTCTTTAAGCAGATTTCTATCTGCTTACGTTCTTTTTATTTTAATTGTCTAATTATATAATTATACACGCAAAAATTAAATTCGTCAAGAACTAGATAAGTGTCCAAAAATGGCGGAATTATATAAGAACACACACGTATTCATTTCGCCAAAACTTCGTCATAACTTCCTTTACCTCTTTCAAACTATGTTATAATATGAAGAGTTTAATTCTATTAAAATACAAGGTCTATGTACGTATTTCTCATCAAGAAGAAGGGAGTTTTTCATGAAAAATAAAACTTTATCGATTATCGTTCCTACTTATAACGAGGAAGAAACGATTGAACTCTTTTTTGATGAAGTTAATGCCCAAACTTTAGACTTACCACTTGATAAAACCTTTTATTTTATAAATGATGGTTCTTCTGATCGTACACTTGATGTGATAAAAACGCTGAGTCAAAAGCATCCCAATGTTAAATATATTAGCTTTTCGAGAAATTTCGGTAAAGAGGCAGCGCTTTTGGCAGGTCTTCGTGCTGCTTCAGGTGATTTTGTAACTGTGATGGACGCTGACCTTCAAGATCCCCCAAGTATGCTCAACGAGATGTATGATAAGCTTCAAGAAGGTTACGATATTGTGGGAACACGAAGAATTTCACGGAAAGATGAGCCCTTTATTCGTTCAATTTTTGCTCGAGCTTTTTATAAGATTATGAACACAATCTCAAGCACTCAAATGGTGGATGGAGCGCGAGACTATCGCTTGATGACACGGCAAGTCGTTGATAGCATCCTCGAGCTACCTGAACACAATCGTTTTTCTAAAGGTCTCTTTTCTTGGGTGGGTTACGATGTTTTCTATTTGGAATACAATAATGTCGAGCGGGTAGCTGGCAAAACCTCTTGGAGCTTTTGGGGCTTGTTGCACTACTCAATTGACGGTATCATTAACTTTTCAGATGCCCCACTTAGCCTAGCTACCTTTATCGGTTTTATTAGCTTCCTTATCTCGCTTTGTATGAGCCTTTTTTATGCTTTGAAAACCATCATCTGGGGCGAAATTGTACAAGGTTTTCCTACTCTGATTATTCTTATTCTTATGCTTGGTGGATTACAACTTTTATCTCTCGGTATCATTGGAAAATACCTTTCTAAGGTCTTCCTCGAAACCAAACAACGTCCAAATTACTTTGTGAAAGAGGATAATATTGATAAATAAAAAAACAGAAAGTGGGAACTTTCTGTTTTTTGTATTTTCACGATGAAAAATGGAATTAGGGTTGCTGATGAATAATAAGGGCTGGACGAACTGCAGTACCTGGAGTGGAGTAATTACTGCGACCCCACACGCCAGCGGTAGTCACGCGCCAACCAAAGGTAGGATTATTAGGAGTACGTAACCACCAATTCGCACCAGTGCCACGGTCTGCCACACTAGAGAAAGAGCCTATGGCCGTCAAATGATTCACATCTGCGACAGAAAGAGCAAAGGCACGACGGACACCGTTTGGGACAACTACTGTTCTATCTCCATAAGGAACAGACCAGTTAGACAGATTAGGAATAGTCCCATCATCCGCACGGTCAGGACCCTCCCAAGGCACGAATGCTGTAGTGCCTGTAGTAGGGAAAGAGCTGGCTACTGGTGCAATATACGGTTCCCGCTGCGCTCGAATAGCTGGAACAGTTGTGACAACATCGTTAGTGTACCAGCTGGTCAGTACATTGTCTAGGTCATTCCAATTCGCTCCCCCAATTGTTTCATTACGGATAATCATATGGTAACCATCTCCCATATTTTCCAGATAACGGAAGTCATGCCCCCACATTCTAAAGAGACGCCCCGGACTCATGAGGTGGAACTGGAACTCACTCGGATTATTATTCTCATTTGCTGGTGGGTTTCCATCGCCATAGAAACCATTCTTGACCCCTTCAAGGAAAGCCGCTAAGCGTGTGTCATGATTGCCTTGCGTGTCTTCCTCCAAAAATCGATCCATATTCACGGACGAGATGGCTTGACTATCCACATGAATAGCGTAATAATAGGAACCATTGACAATAGAGGTCACGACTTCATCAGTCATATTAGCCGCATCAAGCAGGTAAGAGGTGGCTTGACCTTGCTCCAGAAGATTTGCCCAGTAAGCCCAGCCTGTATTGTGGTCAATGACCCAGTAATTTCCCACTCTGTTTCTGATAGAGAGCGTGTTCCATTGCTCAATAGTCATCGGTGGGCGGTCTTCTTGCAAGTGTTGTTTAGTGTCTTGCTCAATAGCTTCGCCCGGCCAATCACCATCGCTATTGTCATAGCTTTGTCCTTCCTGCCAGTAATTCTCTGTACCATCTCCCGGGTGTGTCCTACCGTCTGTTTCGGCATCTGTTGCACCACCACCTTGGATATAGTCACGGGCATGACCTGCGGCGGCTGACCTAAGGTCTGCGAGGTCACGATTAAAGGTGGGCATGTACCAAGGGGCTGTACCTTCTCGCCCAAAGGTCAGGTTAGAATAGCGGTTAAATTGTGAGGAATCTTCTCCTCTACGTTGATTAATGTTCCCTTCTTCTGGGAGATAAGTGGTCCAAGTATTGATATTTTCACGCTGGGCAGTATCAACTAGAGGTGTGGGATAATCCTCGCCTTGTCTTTGTATTTCCATGTACTCGGATAGACGAATGCGCACCATAACAGGATTGGCTGCCACATCATGCCCGTAGTTTTCGACAAAGACATCCTTGTTGCCTGTGTCACGGTTGTAGTAGTCGTGCACACGTCCGGTAACATTGGTTGCGATGTCATTTGCTCGGTCATTAATGACCTGTTGGTTGAAGGCTATGAAGGCAAAGGTTCCACCGATTAAGCCTAATAAAGTTAGAAGTGCAATATTACGCAATTTCCGTTTCTTTTCTGGTGTCATAAGCTTCCCCTTTCCTTAAAACAAAGAAAGCTTACACCTAGACAGAAAATTATTGCTGTGCTGTGCTGTGCTGTGCTGTGCTGTGCTGTGCTGTGCTGTGCTGTGCTGTGCTGAAAGATTATAAGACATCAATTTTACCCCATCAAGTATTTTTATATTTTACGGTTAGACCCAATTCCATTATACCATTTGTGTCTTTTAAGATAAAACGATTTCATTTTAGTTACATTAAGTAATATTGTAACAAAATAACTCCCATCGTTTGACGATAGGATTTATTGTGTCTGTGAGTATTATAAGCCAATTATGGCCTATTTTAGTTGCTTTTCATGTGATATAATAATGAAAGTAGAAGTTTATGGACGGTAGCCCAACTGGGAGGTGATGCTTATGAAAAATTGTAGGCGATAACTTCACAATGCAGAAAGGCGACAATTTTTCTTGTCAACTTATGAAACCTTGACACTCATGATTGCATTTGCATTATTAGTGCTCAAAGTTTATGATAAAGACAATAAAAAATAACGTCCAACTTTAGCCCGTTGACGTTATTTATAACAAAAAATCGGCTACCGCTCTAAATACGGCTACTTGGGACTTGTTAGCGCAAGTCCTTTTTATTTACTCTCATTATAACATCGCACCAAGCTAATAGCAAGAGGTTTAAAACTGCGAGATATACTTTACCTACATCACAACATAACTTTACAAGGATAGAAAAACTTGATGATTTACTCATCAAGTTACTTCATGCTTTTATTTTTCCAAATATTCCGGCAAAAATGTATTGGCTAAAAAGCTAGTATCATAATCCCCGGCAATAACATTATCATCTGAAATTAATTCCAGTTGGAAGTCAATATTAGTTGTTAAACCTTCCACATCGAATTCCATCAAGGCACGCTGCATTTTCATCAAGGCTTCAAAACGATTTTCGCCATGAACGATGACTTTTGCAATCATTGAATCATAATAAGGTGGAATAGTATATCCCGTATACATAGCGGAATCCACACGTAAGCCTACACCACCACTTGGTAGAAACAGATTCGTGATTTTACCTGGACTTGGGGCAAAGTTAAATTTTGGATTTTCTGCATTGATACGGCACTCAATAGCATGTCCTTTGAACTCAATATCTTCTTGTTTCACAGACAGTTCTTGACCATCTGCAATTCGAATTTGTTCCTTAACAATATCCACACCTGAAACAAACTCGGTTACGGGATGTTCAACTTGTACACGTGTATTCATTTCCATGAAGAAGAAATCGCCTGAAGCTTCGTCCAAAAGAAACTCAATTGTTCCTGCGTTTTCATAGTTCACATGCGCTGCTGCTTTGACAGCTGCTTGGCAGATACGTTCGCGTAAAGTATGTCCAATCGCGACAGATGGGCTTTCTTCAAGAACTTTCTGGTTATTACGTTGGAGGGAACAATCACGTTCTCCTAAGTGAATAACATTACCATGTTGGTCTGCTAAGATTTGGACCTCAATATGACGTGCAGGGAAAATCATTCGTTCGATAAACATTGCACCATTGCCAAAAGCTGCTTTGGCTTCAGCGGTAGCTGCTTCGAAAGCGGGGACGAGTTCTTCAGCATTGCTGACTTTACGGATACCTTTTCCGCCACCACCGGCTGAGGCTTTCAGCATGACAGGATAACCGATCTTATTGGCTAAATCCAGTGCTTCTTCACTCGTATACACTTCACCTTCAGAACCTGGCGTAACAGGAACGCCTGCTTTGACCATTTCTGCACGCGCGTTAATTTTATCTCCCATCATATCCATGACCTGGGCTGAGGGACCGATAAATTTGATATTCATTTCTTCACAAAGACGTGCAAACTTTGAATTTTCACTCAAAAAACCAAAACCTGGATGAATAGCTTGGGCTCCAGTAGCAACAGCGGCTTCTAGAATATTATTCATATTCAGATAAGACTCTGTTGCACGGGCTGGGCCAATACAAATAGCTTCATCTGCCAGTGCTACATGTAATGCATCACGGTCAGCTTCTGAATATACGGCAACAGTAGCGACACCGAGTTCGCGTGCCGCACGGATAATACGTACAGCAATTTCACCACGATTGGCGATTAAAATTTTATTAAACATAGATTGATAACTCCTACCAATTTCTCTTTTATCCTCTGTTTCTGGTATAAAAGAGTGTCACCAGGCCTTGAGCTCGGTGCATTATTTGGGATTATAGTGGCAAAGGCCACGATCAGTAAACTCAAAGCTTTGAAACTTCAAAGTATACTTACTTTTAAAAGTTGCCACAGACTAACTGTGGCATTGATTATTTTTTTATTTTCCTAAAGCAAACGTTAGTGTGCCTTTTGCAGCTAATTTACCATCAACCTTAGCTTCCGCTTCAACAACAGCAATTGGCCCACGACGCTTGATAAATTTTGCATGCAAGATCAATTGATCGCCAGGTACAACTTGTTTTTTATACTTTACATTGTCCATTCCTGCATAAAATACGAGTTTTCCTTTGTTTTCAGGTTTTGAAAGTTCCAAAACACCTGCAGCTTGTGCCAAGGCTTCCATAATCAAAACACCCGGCATTACTGGATATTGGGGAAAATGCCCTTGGAAAAATTCCTCGTTAATCGTCACATTCTTAATGGCGGTAATTTCATCATCCGCGATATCAATAACACGATCCACTAAAAGGAAAGGATAACGGTGAGGCAATGCCTCCATAATTTTTGTGACGTCAATATTTACTTCTGCCATTTTTACCGCTCCTTTATTTAATGCGTACTAACTCTTGACCGAATTCAACTACATCTTCAGCATTAACCATGATTTCAGTGATAACACCGTCTTTAGGTGCTGGAATTTCGTTCATAACTTTCATTGCTTCAATGATGAGTAAGGTTTGACCTTTTTTAACTGAATCTCCCACACTAACGAACTCAGGTTTACCTGGAGCTGGTTGTAAGTAAGCTACACCAACTAAAGGACTTGTTACTGCTTCACCTTCTACTGTAGCAACTTCTTCTACAAGTTCTGTTTCTACTGCAAGTTCTGTAGAACTTTCGCTTACAGGCATTGGTGCACTTACTTTTGTTTCTGGAAGTGCTGTTCCTGTAGGCGCTGCAAGAATTTTATTTTCGTTTTTTGAGAAAGACAGTTCTCCTTCTGCTGTGCGCCAAGAAAATTCACGCAAGCTCGAACCATCAAACTGTGTCATCAAATCTTTTACTTCATTAATATTCATTTTTATATCCCGCTCGCTTTCTTTTCCACAATCTAAGTTAAAGTGCACTTAGACTCTGAGAAAGAAAGCAGAGTGCTTATCTTTCTTTTAAACTAATCTGTGAATTTTTTAAAGGCCAATACGGCATTGTGTCCACCAAACCCAAAGTCTTGTGACAATGCATAATTGATTTCAGCATCTTGACCTTGGCCAAGAACGACATTAATTGTCATGCCTTCGTCCAATTCTTTTGTTCCAGCGTTAACTGGTGCAAACTGATTTAAAATAGCTTGTACAGTTGCTACTGCTTCGATAGCTCCTGTCGCTCCGAGAGCATGCCCGTGCAAAGCTTTTGTTGATGAAACCAGAGCTTTATCCCCAATAACATTGTGGATAGCTTTTGCTTCCGTCTCTTCATTAGCATGTGTTGATGTACCATGTGCATTGATATAATCAACATCTGCTCCAGAAATCCCTGCTTCTTCTAAAGCAAGCTTCATCGCATTTTCAGCACCAACACCTGATGGAGTTGTCATATGGTAAGCATCGTTTGTGTTACCATAACCAACAATTTCAGCTAAGATATTTGCACCACGTGCTTGAGCATGTTCAAGACTTTCCAAAATCAAGACACCTGCACCTTCACCCATCACAAAGCCCGAACGGTCTTTATCGAATGGACGGCAAGCAATTGAAGGGTCTGCCTCTTTTGTCAAAGCAGTCAAGTTGGCAAAGCCAGCAATACCAAGCTCACAAATTGCAGCTTCAGCACCACCAGCGATAATAGCATCTGCATAACCGTGTTTGATTTCACGGAAAGCTGAACCAATAGAGTTTGCACCTGCTGCACATGCTGTTACTTCAGCACGCGACACACCACGAGCACCTGTGCGCAAGGCAACATTACCTGTCGCCATGTTGGCAATTGCCAATGGTACATAAAGTGGTGTTACTTTACGTGGACCTTTAAGAAGTGCTTGTGAGTTCTTTTGTGTCTGCTCCAAGCCACCGATGCCTGAGGCCATGATACAGCCCAAACGATCGTAATTTGTGTTCTCTGGAGTTATGCCTGACATTTCCATAGCTTCAAGAGCCGCATAGACAGCATAAAGTGAGAAAGTATCCATACGACGGGCATCTTTTTTCTCAAAATGCTTCTCAAATGGAAAATCTTTAACTTCAGCTGCTACACTGATTCCTGTCGCTTCAGCATCAAAGCGCGTAATTGGACCGATACCTGTTTGACCAGATTTTAGGCCATTCCAAAATTCTTCTGGTGTATTACCGATAGCACTGGTTACACCGTAACCTGTAATGACTACACGATTCATATTTTTTTCTCCTTTGGAGTTTGTTACAAACTTCTTTTTAGTCTAATCTGATATAAGGCTACATTGCCATACCACCGTCAATAGACAATACTTGCCCTGTCATGTATTCTTGCTCTGCAAGGAATTTCACAACTGTAGCAACTTCTTCTGGTTGACCAAATCGTTTCATTGGGATTTGAGCCTTCATTGTATCCTTGACTTTATCCGAAAGGACTTCAGTCATGTCAGAATCGATAAATCCTGGAGCAACAGCGTTGACGCGGACATTGCGCCCAGCAACTTCACGTGCAATTGATTTTGTCAAACCAATCAATCCCGCTTTGGAAGCTGCATAATTAGCTTGGCCGGCATTCCCAATTAAACCGACAACAGAAGTAATATTAATAATTGCCCCTTCTCTCGCACGCGTCATTGGTTTTAGAACTGCCTGTGTCATATTGAAGGCACCTGTGAGATTTATTTTTAAAACAGCTTCGAAATCTTCTTCGCTCATTTTCAATGATAAACCATCACGAGTTATTCCCGCATTATTAACCAAAACATCAACCGACCCCAAAGCATCTACTGCCTCAGCAACCATACGTTTAGCATCTTCCGACTGGGAAATATCACCAGATACGCCAACAGCCTTAACACCAAAAGAAGTAAACTCTGACAAAAGTTCTTCAGAAATGGCAGAACGTCCATTGATAACTACGTTTGCCCCAGCTTGAGCAAACTGTAAAGCAATCGCCTTACCAATACCACGTGTTGAGCCCGTCACAAAGACATTTTTATTTTTAATTTCCATTATTTTTTCCTGTTCTTATGATTTTTAATTGCTCTCAAACCAAGTTCTACAGTGACAACTTTTACTCATTAAATAAGTTTAAGCTTCTTCTGTCACCAAAGCCTTGAATGAATTAAGATCTTCAACATTCGTAAAGCTTGCTTCTTTGTCGATTTTTTTTATAAAACCAGAAAGAACTTTACCAGGTCCAACTTCAATAAAGCGCTGTACACCAAGTGCTTTCATTGTTTCAATGGATTCGTAGAAACGTACCGGCTCCATAACTTGACGCGTGAGAAGTTCTTTTACTTCTGAGTCTTTCATCACTTTCGCTGTCGTATTTGAAATCAGTTCCAACTTAAAACTATTAAAATTAACCTGTTCAAGTTCTTTGGCTAACTTTTCGCTCGCGGGTTTTAAGATGGCTGTATGGAAAGGACCAGATACTTTCAGCTCAATCAGACGTTTTACGCCAGCTTCTTTTAGAAGTTCAACAGCGTAATCAACGGCTTCAGCTTGACCACCAATAACAATTTGAGCCGGAGTGTTATAGTTTGCTGGGCTTACAATTCCACGTTCCGCTGCTTGTTCACAAATTTCTTCGATCAAAGCAGCTTCAGTATTCATCACAGCAACCATTTTACCTGATCCTGTTGGTGCAGCTTCAGTCATATATTGACCACGTTTTGCTACTAAAGCAACAGCTTCCACAAAATCAAGTGCACCACTGGCTACCAATGCAGAGTACTCGCCTAAAGAAAGTCCAGCCACAAGATCTGGCTTAATACCTTGTTCTGAAAGCAAACGAAGGATTGCTACAGATGTTGTTAAAATAGCTGGTTGTGTATATTGTGTCTCGTTGAGTTTTGTTTCATCATTATCGATTAACTCCCGAAGATTATAACCCAAGACTTGACTTGCTTGATCAAAAGTTTCTCTGACAATGTCAAATTCATCATAAAGGTCTTTAGCCATACCCAATTTTTGAGCGCCTTGACCAGAAAAAAGAAATGCTGTTTTCATATTTTTAAGATTTCACAAAATTTAGATTTTTGTGACACTTTCCTAATTTTCAAAATTTATTATAAGTGAAAAACGGGGCTTTCACCCCATTAATTCTCTTATTGTTGAGCTTCAACATATTTAACGAGATCAGAAACAGTTTTCATGTCCGCTTCTGTATCTACTTCAACATCGAATTCGTCTTCGATATCGTTAATGATTTGGAAAAGGTCAAGTGAGTCAGCATCGAGTTCTTCAAATGAAGTTTCGAGTGTTACTTCTTCTTTTTCTTTGCCGAGTTCGTCAGCGATGATGTCTTGTACTTTTTCAAATACTGCCATGTTATTTCTCCTTTAATGTGTAGAAAGTATATATATTATAGCGTGATAAATCACTCATATAACCAAATTTAAATGTTATCAATCTTATCAAAGATTAATAATGAGCGTCCCCCATGTGAGGCCGCCACCGAAACCTGTCTGGACAATTTTATAATTTTCGTCCAAAGAAAGTTTACCATTTTTTATCGATTCTGACAAGAGAATAGGTATCGAAGCTGCACTTGTATTGCCATATTCTTGCATATTTTGCAGGAATTTACTGCGTTCAGCACCTAATTTCTTAGCCATTTTATCAAGTATTCGAGAATTTGCTTGATGCAATAAAAAATAGTCAATATCTTCAGGTTTCAGATTTGCTTTTTCCAAGGTTTCTTGGATATTCTTTGGAACGTCACGTGTCGCAAAGTCAAAGACCGCCCGTCCGTCCATTTTTATGAACTCTGTAACATGGTTAACTTGACCACTAAGTTCAGGATTAAGTGCTAAATAATTTGAGGTAAGGGAATCACCTCGAGAGCCATCTGTTCTTAGATTTTCTGCGATAATCAAAGGTTGTGTACCTGTGTCTTCCAAAAGAACACCACCTGCACCATCTCCAAAAAGAACAGCGGTAGAACGATCCGACCAATCCAAAGATTTAGACAAAACTTCTGCACCAATAACCATACCACGTTTGTAGCCGCCGGCAATAAGCTTCTCAGCCGTTGATAAAGCGAAAACAAAACCCGAACAAGCAGCTGTTAAATCATAAGCAAAGGCACGATGTGCACCAATTTTTGCTTGGACCAAGGCTGCCGTACTTGGCATACTGCTATCAGGTGAGATAGTCGCCACGATAATAAAATCAATCTGGTCTGCTGACAAATCAGCTTGAGCTAAGAGTTGTTCACCAACCTTAGCAGCCAGATCACTGGTATTTTCGTCAACTGTAATGTGTCGCTGCTTAATACCCGTCCGTGAATAAATCCACTCGTCACTCGTGTCCATGATTTTTGCCAAATCATCGTTTGACACAATATTTTCGGGCACATAGTGTGCCACCTGGGTAATTTTAGCGAAAGGCATTATTTCATATTCTCCAATGACTTATGTAATTCTTCAAGTTCGCCTGCAAGTTTGTTTTCGGTAGTCCCGTAAACACTTAACATAAGTTTTTCTGAAATGCTACGGAAAAATTCGCTGTGCGATGCACAGAGAGCCATACCTTTTTCAGTCAATACGATATAAGCCACACGACGGTCACGATCTGATCGTTCGCGCTTGATATATCCCTTAGTTTCCAAGCGATTGAGTGTAATGGTGATTGTTGAAAGGGCTAATTTTTGATTCCTTGCAATGTCTGTAGCGCGGCAAGTTCCCAAAGTATGGATAAGTGTCATTTGTTGAAGTTCTTTCACAGTTACATCTGGGTAATCAGAATCCTTCAAGAACTGTTCTTCTAAGTTCATGCAGTCGTGGAAAAGTTGAATCAACCATTCATTAATTTTGTCAAAATCTGTTTTCATTTGTACTTCCTGATATTTTGATGATACAAACCATTTACAATACAAAATTGTACCATAATAAAAATAATTTGCAAGTGCTAAGTAGATTTGAAAAATGCCTCTGATGGCTTGGATAACGTCTTTATCCTGCTTCATAAAGAAAAATTTCCAAATGTAGTCGACAGCAAAAAGATGAAATCATGGTATTTCATCTTTTTTTTATGAAAAAATTCCTTTTTAAAAAGGATCGCAAAATCCTTTTTATTTTTAACATTTGAGACTTTAACACATCTACTATATGCTTATTTTCATTATAGCAAAATAAAAGTCTAAAATTTTCTGTTTTTCTTGTTTTCTTGTGAATTTTGCTCAAAAAAAGAGTTTTAAATAACACTATCCCTCTTTTTGTCTAAAAAAACTCTCGAAAAAGCTTCCAAGAGTTTATGTATCCAAATTTTTATTTCGTTTGTTTTAATAGTGCATCTGTATAATCAGTCAGCTGCGCCATTGAAGCTGTGGGACCACCAAAGAAATAGACCTTCTCATAATCCATTGTGATGACATGCCCTTCTTTAACTGCCTTGAGATTTTTCCACACAGGATTTTTTTGAAGTGCTTCATATTGTGCTTTATCTGCATTTTTAAAATCGATAAAAATATAGTCTGCATCAAAATCTTTGAGGCTTTCAGCGTTGACTTCTGCATATCCTGTTCCTTCGGATAATTCCGACATTTTTGGCGATTCTTGGAATCCGAGACCACGCGTAAGTGCTTGACCACCGCGCGCAAAGTTATCGCCATAAGCGTAAATTTTATCGCCTTGGAGCTCTAGCAAGGAAATGCTTGATTGTGCAGTATCTATGCCTTGAGCTTTTAGCTTTGTTTTTTGCTCTTCAGCTTTTTTGTCAAAAGTTTTGAGAAACTCTTTCTTTTCATCTTCACGATTCAACAATTTGGCAAAGAAATCCAAAGATTTATCCATATCATTCAAATCTTGATAGTTAACAAGTACAGTAGGTGCTACTTTTTCATAATCAGAAACTTGAGTTTTATCCACTGTCACAATCAAATCAGGCTTTTGACCAATAAGTTTTTCAATATTAAAGCTTGGCGAACCAAGATCAACCATATTTTCCTTTTGTTTATCTGACAAATAAGGATTAGGAAAAGCCCAAGAATCCGTCCCAATTACATTTCCACCTAAGGTTGCAACATCATCCGGATAATTCTGTACTGCAATACGTTCCGGATGCGCAGGAACTTCTACTTCACCATTTAAGGCAGTGAAGGTTACCTTTTCCTCTTTTTGGGATTGTGATACATCTGAGTTTGAACATGCAGAAAGGCCCAAAAGGCCAACTGCTGCTAAAGCTATAGAATATAATTTAAGGTGTTTCATGAAATCCTCTTTCAAATTTTTTGTATTAAGTATATATAGTAAGGCGCACCTATAAGAGCAACCACAAAACCAAGCGGTAAGCTTGACGGTGCAATAATAATTTGCGATAAACTATCTGCTAAAAGTAAAATAATCATTGAGACCAAAGCAGTCATCAAAGCTCGTTTTTTACTTTCAAATCCCACCAGTTCGCGGGCTATGTGTGGTGCAATCAAGCCAATAAAGGCAAGACCGCCAACTAATAAAACGCCAATTGATGCAAAAAGTAGTGCCAATATATAAAATTGTATTTTACTCTTTTTCACATTTAATCCAAGGCTTGTTGCCATTTCTTGACCCAAACTTAGTAAGTCTAACTCTTTTCGGAAAAAAATGAAAATAACCAGACCAATTATCAACAGGACCAGATTCACACTAATAAAGGTTTTATCTGTTTGCCAGATGTCTCCGGATAACCAAACCGCTACTTGCTGAAAATCAAACCGATTAATGGAAAGTTGAGCTAAGGTAATCAAGGCCTGAAATAGAGCGGTAATTCCTAATCCAATCAGAAGGACTTGGATATTACTTACATTTTTCTTTAGCGCAAGATGATAGAGCAAGGTAAAGGAAAAAAGTCCTCCCAACAAGGCAAATAAAGGATACATAAAGATCCAAGAGCCCGAAAGTTTCAACCACTGACTAAGAAAAAGGAACAGTACCGCACCTGCACTGGCCCCACTTGTAATTCCAAGTGTACCCGCATCTGCTAAAGGATTATCCACTACAGTCTGAATAATATAGCCAGCCATAGCCAAAGCAGTTCCTGCAATAAGTACCACAAGTGTCCTTGGCATTCTAAACTGAGGAATCAATATGGATAGTAAATCCCAATCTGTCGAAAAGTGCGTCAAGTCGATAATAATAAAGGCAACCAAGAGGAATATTAAAAATAAAAATTTCTTTTTCATTTTTCCTCCTTACTCATCATATAAATGAAGAAAATTGCGCCAAATAAAAGAGTTAAGCTGCCTGCTGGGAATTCATAAGGCTTGAACAAATTACGGGCCAACACATCTGCTACAAGTAATAGCATCACGCCTAATAAATTGCTCATAAAGAACCTTTTTAAAAAATGTCCTCCTACCAGTCGCCTTGCCAAATGTGGCGCCATGAGTCCGACAAAACTAATCACACCGACACTCGAAACTGTCACCCCACTTGCCAGAGCCACCATAGCCATAATCAACAATCTGAGACGATTTACAGAAATACCTAGACTGGTTGCCATCTCTTCACCAAAGGATAAAACTTTTATTTGATTTGCAAATAAAAGAACCATTGATACAAACAGTACAGTCACAACCATTAAAATTTCCAATTTTAGTGGAGTGATTCCGGAAAAGGAACCTACAATCCATAAAAAATAAGACTGCATATTTTTACTATAAAAGGTCAAAATACTTGCCAGACTTGTCGCAAAAAGGCCAACAGAAGTTCCCACAAGAACAACTTTCATCGGTTGAAATTTACTTTTCACGGTAAGGACAGCTACAGTAACGAGAGCAATAAATGCTCCTAAGCTTGCTACAGCAGTGCCCAACCATCCACCTGTGGAAAGATTGAACACTAAAAGCAAAGCAAGTGCAAAACTTGCACCACCTGATATCCCCAATGTGGATATCTCGGCAATAGGATTACCTGTCATACTTTGAACCAGAAGTCCGCTACTGGAGAGGAGAATTCCTACAAACATTAAGGCCAATAAGCGCGGTAAACGCAAGTGCAAGACGACACTCTCGTGCCAAATCTGGCTGAAACTATAGTTTTGATCACCGAGCATGAGATATAAGAAAGACAAGACCATAATTGTCACCAAAGCCAGTGCAACTTGATAAGAAAACTTCCTAATCTTCATTTTTAACCCCTGTAATCATAAGAGTTTGGCAGAAAAGATCACGACCTAATCGAACGTGTAATCCAAAGCTCTCATGAATAATTTCCTCTGTAAATAATTCTTCCACCGGACCTGAAGCAAAGATTTCACCCTCTTTTACAATAACTAAATTATCCGCAAAACGCGCAGCGTGGTTTAAATCGTGGATGACATAAACTACTGTTTTGTTCATCTTTTTCGCAAAAGTTTTTAACAGTTTTAAAATATCAAGTTGGTGCAAAAGATCGAGATACGTTGTCGGCTCATCCAAAAGAATAATTTCACTGTCTTGCGCTAAAATCATCGTGATAAAAGCACGCTGACGCTGTCCGCCAGAAAGTTGAGCAACTCTTTGGTTACGTAGCTCCCAAATCTCAGTTTCCTTCATGACTTGCTCCACAAAGCGCTTGTCTGCTTCAGATAAGTTCTGTTGAGTAAGCTTTTGATGTGGAAAGCGGCCAAGACTGACCAGCTCATACACAGTTATATCACTCGGGGCTTGCATGGCTTGTGGGAGCAAGGTCAATATTTTAGCGATTTCTAGATTTTTACGATTAGAAAGACGTTCATCTTTATAGATAACTTCCCCTTCATACTTGATTAAACGTCCCAAGGCTTTGAGTAATGTCGACTTCCCTGAGCCATTTATTCCGATAATCGCTGTCGTTTTTCCCTGCTCAATTTCCAAAGATACATCTCTTAGAACCTGCTTTTTACCGTAATATACATTTAAATTTTTTGCCCCAAAATACATGAGTTCTTCCTTTTTAGCTCTAGTCACTCGAAGATGCCAATAATGTCAAATACTTTTTACATATTTAATTAAAGCATACTTTATAAAAGTTAACAAGTACTTTCTAAATTATTTTAAGTCAGATATTTTCCCTATCTTGATCTTTTATCGTTTTACTTATAATGTAAGAATTACAAGAGTAAAACCCCCAAGCCCAATGACTTGAAGGTTGTCCTGTTTACTTATTTTAATTATGAATTTGTTTAAATCTGTCTTGGAAATTCATCCTCACCTATGATTATAACAAATTTTTCAAGATTTCTTCTTTTTATCCTCAGGTGTCTCGTAATTTCTTCGCAGGGAAAACTTATCAGGTACCAAGTCATAACCTGGTTTACAAAATGGATGACATCGTAAAAGCCTTGAGGTTCCCATTGCAATTCCCTTGGTCGCTCCGTGCTTCTCAATAGCTTGAATCATATAATTCGAACAAGTTGGATAATAACGACAAGCCGGCGGTAACAGAGGGGAAATAAATCTCTGATAACCATGTACAGTTTTGACTAAAACTTTTTTCATTTTTTCCTTTTATTTTAGGGCTTCTAGAATATCTGCAATCATCAGTTCTGGCGTCAAATGATAACGATCATAAAGTTCATCCACAGCAACAGAGTCATTAAACTCTTTATCTGCACCATAATTCAATGTTTTCACACCAAATTGTCCAAGATAACCAGCAACTTTTTGACCAAAACCGCCATCAAGAATACCATCCTCGATGGTCACAAAGACTTTATGGTCCCCAGTCAATTCTTTCAAGGTTTTCTTATCAAGTTCTGCAACGAACATTGGATTAACTAGCGTAGCATTGATCTGTAATTTCTCCAATTCTTCTGCTACTTTTTGACCGTGACTAAAAAGACCGCCCAAGGCCAGAATGGCAACTTCTTCACCTTTACGCACAATTCCATACTGTGCTTTACTGAAATCAGTCAACACGGTTGAACGATTTTCCACACCATGCTCAGGAATTTGTAGTACCACTGGATGGTCTTTTTGTGTCAGTGCCCAATCCAACATCGCTACAAGCTCTTCTTCACTCGTTGGCGCCAAGTAGACCAAATCAGGAATGTTAGAGAGCATACCTATTGCAAAGCTCCCTTGGTGAGTTTTATCCGAACCAGAGATGGAGGCTGATTTTACAATAACGACCGCTGGTTCCTTGTTGATTGCCAAGTCATGTAAAAATTGATCATAAGCACGTTGCATGAAGGTCGAATTGTGAAAAATCATTGCACGTGCCCCACCTGCTGCAACCGCTCCGCCAAAGGTCGTCACATATTGTTCAGCAATCCCAGCGTCAACATAGTTTTCTGGGTGCTTTTCAGCAAATTCCTTTAGGTTATTCACCATTGGAATTCCACCATTGACTGCGACTAAAGGCATACCCTCAGCAACTTTTTCTTCCATATAATCAAGAATAATACGGGTATAATTTTTCGCTGAACTTATATTTTTCAAAGAGCCGTCTGCTAAATTGAAGGGAGAGCGCCAGTGGAAGGCTTCCTTCATGTCAACAGCAGGTTGATAACCATGTCCTTTTTCGGTATTGACATGTAAAACAATCGGATGGTCAATATCCTTTACTTCTTCAAAAAGAGAAATGAGCGCCTCAAGATTATTACCATCTGCTAAATACTTATAATCTAATCCAAATGCTTTAAACAGATTATTTGGTGATTGTCCATCTGTTGCGCGTAATTCAGCTAATCCTTTATAAATCCCACCATGATTTTCAGCGATTGACATTTGGTTATCATTGAGAATCAGGATGAAATTTTTATCATAAGCACCTGCATTGCTGATTGCCTCCAATGCTAAGCCACCAGAAAGTGAACCATCACCTAAAATAGCAATAATATTACCTTTTTGCGCTGTTAAATCACGTGCTTTAGCCAGCCCCATCGCATTTGCAACAGACGTTGAGGTGTGTCCAACAGTGAAAAAATCATGTTCTGATTCATGTTGACTTGTATAACCCGTGATGTCATGAAAATGACCATCTTGAAAACCGTGTTTACGTCCTGTTAGAATTTTATGTGGATAAGTTTGGTGGCTAACATCCCAAACGAATTTATCCACAGGCGATTGAAAGACTTTATGCAAAGCAATGGTTAATTCTACGACACCCAGATTTGGTCCTGTATGTCCCCCAATCTGACTGACTTTATTGAGCACTGCTCCTCGAACATCTTGAGCAAGTTCGGTTAATTCAGCAGCGCTTAGCTTTTTTAAATCTGCTGGCGCATTTACTTTATCTAAAATAGTCATCTTTGCCTCTTTCTACTCATTTTTCACTTTTATTCATAGTGCATAAGTTTACAATCTATTCTATTACTTTTTGTTCACTTTTGCTGATTTGGGAGATGGACTTGTCCGTAAACGGACAGTAAATTTTGTACCACGCGGTTGATTATCTTCAACCGTGATTCGGCCATTATGTGCCTCAGCTATTTGCTGTGCAAGGGATAAGCCAAGACCTAAGCCACCTTTTTGTCGTGTTCTTGCTTTATCCACACGGTAAAATCGGTCAAATATTTTTTTCTTATCAGCTGCTGTAATTCCTTCTCCATTATCAGACACACTCAGTAGAAGGGTTGCTCCATTTTTTTGAACATCAACTTGAATTTCACCATCTTCGCCTGTATATTTCATCGCATTATCAAACAAAATCGTTAAAAGTTGCTTCACTAAGCTTTGATCTAGACTTAAAGCTCCTTCAAATTTTAAGGAAGTTTTTAAAGACTTATCAGAACTTTCTGCCAAGAGCTGGTAATTGCTAAAGATGGCTTCAAAGAATTCCTTATCTGTTGGCTCAGGATTTGTTTTAATGTTATTGTCCTGTCGTGCCATGTTCAACAGATTAGTCGTCAAAAGTCGCATATTACGTACTTCCGAAAGACTCTCCGAGATATTTTCAGATTCTTCAATTATTGTTGCATTCGGATTTTGGAAAAGTAATTCTAAGCGATTTTGTAAAATAGCGAGAGGCGTTCTTAGCTCATGACTTGCATTTTCGACAAAAGCTTTCTGCTTTTCATAGGCAACCATAACAGGACGCAGCGTCCAGTTGGCAAGATACAAGCTAATAATCACGGAAATAAACCAGAACATAACCATTGTTGTAATGATAATAAAATTACTCCGGCTCAAGCTATCTTGAAGTTGATCCACGTTACTAAAAACTTGAATATAAGCAATGTTACTTGCACCATAGGTTGTGTCCAGGTTTGATTGTGGCATCGCCAAGGTAACATATCGATAATGCCAATCAGGACCATAAGGATTCCGAATAGAAATCGACTTGATTTGTCCAAGGGCGTCCTTGTCTAACTTAGCTGTCTTCTCAAGTTGATAACGTACGAGGTCGACACGTATGATTTGTTGCTGACTGCTGCTTCCTGGTTTCGTTGTTGCATCAACACTGCCTGTTGGTCCTAAGACATTGCCCTTTTCATCGTACATGACGATACTGTTTGTTGGACTGTAATTGCCTTGATTAATTTCAAATGTTCCTTGATTAACTCCCGCCTGATCAAGTGCCAGCGCTCTTAATATATCGGGATTAGCTGCTAAATCCCGTAAATTTTGGTCAGTGGACTTATAGACCCCGCTTGTGAGCACTTGCAAAATAATTACTGTGAGTGCAAAGAAGATGATCGTGAAATCTAGAAAAAAATGAAGGAAATTTTTCCCATCATTTTTCACAATTGGCATCGATTTTATTTTTTCAATTATCTTTTTCATAAAGCTTACCGTAAAATATAGCCGACATTACGCAATGTAGCTAGATTTTGGGCAAAGTCTGTATCTTTAAGTTTTTTACGGATTTTACTCATATAAACTTCAACTACAGTTACTGTCGTGTCACTGTCAAAGCCCCAAATGCGGTCAAAGATTTGTTCTTTAGGCAAGATGACATTTTGGTTTTGCATCAAATAAACTACAAGATCAAACTCTTTACCGATTAATTCCACTGGTGTGTCATTCACAAATGCTGACTTATTGGTCAAATTCAAACGCACATTGCCATAAGAAAGACCGTTAGCATCTTCCAGTTTTCCTGTACGTTTTAAGAGCGCCTGAATACGCGCTTTCAACTCATCAAGATAGAAAGGTTTCGTCAAATAATCATCTGCTCCAACATCAAAACCGTGCATCTTATCATCTAAAGACTCTTTTGCAGTCATAATTAAAACTGGTGTATCAATATTCTGATCACGTAATTCTTTGAGTACTTCGAATCCGTTTTTCTCAGGCAACATTAAGTCTAAGAGGATTAAATCATAAATCCCCATTTCTGCTTCATAAAGTCCTTCTTCGCCATCAAAAACTTGCTTTACCTCAGCAAAAGATTTCAAGAAATCGTAAACTGATTTTGACAAAGAGAGGTCATCTTCAACTAATAATATTTTAATCATCGCATCCATCTTTCTTACACTAACGGGAAAATTTACACGAGAAATTTGCCCATCCTTCCCTTTATTTTACACTATTATGACCTTTTTTTCTTATTTAAAGCTAAAAGGAGGTGAAAGCCAATCTTTTTTTGAAATTTACTCATTACAAAACAGTGAAGGGATTTCTTCACTGTTTTTCTTTACTCTTTTTCTTTAGGCGCTGTCGTTTCTCTTAAGATAAGCTCAAAAGGAATAATTGTTTTATCATGGAAGGCTTCCTCATTTTGTGTCAGCCCAAGAAACTTCTCGACTGTTGCTGCTCCAAGACGTACGATATTGATGTCAAAGGTTGTCAGATAAGGATGAACAAGTGTTGAAAAGGCAGAGTTGTTGTAAGTAATCACGCTAACATCTTCTGGTACTTTTACACCTTGCTCTGACAAGCGAGAGATTACTTTCAAAGCTAAGACTTCATCCATAACAACAAGGCCTGTTTCTTCTTTCAAGGTCATGTTTTCTTCAAAAACGAGTAAATTCGGCTTGCTCTGTTTTTTCAGCATCTCATCTTGATAGCCTTGATAGCGTTCCTCAAAGACTTCACCATCTTTCGTATCGGTCACAAAAGAAATCTCCGAATGCCCCAAATCCATCAAATATTTGGTCGCCTCATGCCCCATCAAGACATTGTCGTTATCCACATGTGTAATTTCATTTTGCTTTTCTGTTGGCGTGCCTAAAAGAACGAAAGGAATCTTGTTATCAAAAAGGTAATTGCGAACACTATCTGCTTTCCCCGCATAAAGGACAATAAAACCATCCACGCGCTTCTCGGAATACATCAACTCAACTTGTTGTTTCAGCTCACTCTCTTGATAACCAGTCACAACAGCAATTGAAACATCGTATTTGCGTGCTGTTTCATTAATCGAAGTCAAAACTTTCATATAAAAAGGTTGGTTTGATTTGTCTTCGACAGGAGGAAAGACGACTCCAATCGTATTAGATTTCCCTGATGCTAGAATCTGAGCCGCCACATTGCGCGTGTAGCCGAGTTCTTGCATTGCTTTTCTTACTTTAACTTTTGTCTTCTCACTGATTTCCGAACTATCTTTGAGAACACGGCTAACTGTTGAAGCATTCACACCCGCTTTTTTTGCTACATCTTTTATCGTAACGGCCATATACTATCTCCTGATTCTACTCTCTTCTACTTATTTTCCCAAACTTTTGTTAATAATTCAAGAGACAGACTGTTTGTATTTGAAACTAAAGCAATATCCGTTCCTAAGTCTTCAGCAGAACCCACACCTAAAGGTAATGCGCCTGCTGCTTTTATCGCTGCAATACCAGCCTGGGCATCTTCAATTCCTATACATGAAGTAATAGGAACATCAACACCGGCTGCAGCAGCCAAAAAGATATCTGGTGCAGGTTTTGAAGCTGCAACTTTTGCCGGATCAGCAATGGCATCAAAATACGTGCTCAACTCCATCGCTTCAAGAAGGAATGGACCATTTTTTGAGGCAGAAGCCAAAGCAATCTTGATATTTTGGGCGCGTAAATCTTTCAGCAAATCTAATATGCCAGGATAAATATCCTCTGGTCCTACCTTTTGAATCATTTGGACATAGTTATCATTTTTTTGCTTAGCAAGCTGAGCAAAACTTTCGGCATCATATGTTTCACTCTTTCCACCAAGCTCCAATATTTTTTTCAAAGAATCTTCGCGGGATACACCTTTGAGCTGTTCATTAAAAGTTCTATCTACTCCAGCTATTCCTAATTCTTCAGCCAAAGCTTTCCAGGCTTGAAAATGATACTCTGCGGTATCGGTAATTACTCCGTCAAGATCAAATAATACTGCTTTAAACATGCTTCACCTCTGCTTCATAAGTACCTTCCAATTGGACTGATTCACCATAAACTTCTAAGGCAATCGGTTCACCTTTGAGCAATTTTATCTGAAGCTTTTCTCCTACACTGACTTTGAGCAGACGCCCACGATAATTAATACGGAAGCTATAAGCATCCCAAGCATTTGGAATGAAAGGCGCAAAACTTAACTGACCGTTCCATGTTTTCATTTGGGCAAAACCTTGCACAATCGCCAACCAAGAACCTGTCATTGAGGTAATATGTAAACCGTCTTCTGTATCATTATTGTAGTTGTCAAGGTCCAAACGTGCAGTCCGTTCATACATTTCAACTGCTTTATCTTCCATTCCAAGTTCGGCAGCTAAAATTGCGTGAATGGATGGAGAAAGTGAACTTTCATGAACAGTTAATGGCTCATAAAAGTTAAAGTTACGACATTTTTCTTCTAAGCTATATTGGTTGCCAAAGAAATAAATCCCTTGCAAAACATCTGCCTGCTTAATATATGGTGAGCGCAAAATACGATCCCATGACCAGTTTTGATTCAAAGGCAAGTGCTTGGGATCTAAATCCGCAACTGGCGTCAAATCCTTGTCTAAAAAGCCATCATGCTGGACAAAAATCCCTAACTCTTCATCTGTTGGATAATACATATGGGTAGTGATATCAGTCCACTGCGATAATTCTTCTGTCGAAACCTGTAAATCTGGCCGAGGGTATTTTTTCAAACCTTCCATTGTATAATTCAAAACCCAAGTTGCCAATGTGTTGGTATACCAGTTATTATTGATATTATTTTCATATTCATTTGGTCCTGTAACCCCATGAATCATGTAAGCTTTTTGTCTCTCCGAATAGTGAACACGGTCTGCCCAGAAGCGTGAAATTTCTACAAGTACTTCAAGACCTTCCTGAGCCAAATAGGTTTCATCGCCAGTATAATTGCTATAATTATAAATAGCATAAGCTATAGCACCGTTACGGTGAATTTCCTCAAAAGTGATTTCCCATTCATTATGGCACTCAATACCTGTAAAAGTCACCATTGGATAAAGTGCTCCAACCAAGCCTTGCTGTCTTGCATTGTGTTGTGCTTGGGGCAATTGTTTATGACGGTAGCGTAATAAGTTTTGCGTCACTTGCTGATCTGCTAAAGAAAGATAAAGCGGAACTGCATAGGCTTCAGTATCCCAATAAGTTGCTCCGCCATATTTCTCCCCTGTAAAGCCTTTAGGACCAATATTGAGGCGCTCGTCTTCACCATAATAAGTTGCAAAAAGTTGGAAGAGATTGAAACGAATACCTTGTTGTGCTTGATCAGAACCTTTAATTTCAACATCCGCAAGTTCCCAACGTTCGCCCCAAGCTTCTGCATGCTCTTGTAAAAGTTGTGTATAAGATTTCACTTGAATTACTTCTTCTAGGCTTGCTAAGGCTTCATGCATTGCAGCTAAATTACTATAATCACGGCTCGTCAGAACAAGCACACGTTTTTCAAAATGTAGTGTTTCCTGTTCCACAGTTGCTTCATGGTAATTAATAACTTTTTCTTCTTGAGTTTCTTGCCCTTGAGCTTGAAAATCTCCCTTAAAACTTTGCCCTGCCAGTACGGTAAATTGCTCTACGCCAAAGGGGTTAGCAATCGTTTGATTGGCAATGTAAGTTCCTTCTTTGTCGCCTCCTTTATCTAAAACAGTCCAGAATTTTTCTTCATAATTGGAATCTTCATTGTGCACATCAGCATCAATAAATGAAGCAGTACGTACTTTGTGCGATTGACCATCCACACTAGAGAATTTGAAGGAGAAGACAGCTAATTCTGGATGAACGATCGACATAAAACGCTCAACGGAAACAGCAACGCCAGCTTTTTCATAAGAATAAGAGAGAACTGCTTTTTGCATATCTAAGGAAAGGTGGAAATTAGTGATACTATCAGTATAAAGGTCAACTTCTTCATCATCGATAAAAAGTGAAACTCCCGAGAAGTTTAAAGCATTGATTGCCTTACCAAAATATTCTGGGTAACCATTTTTCCACCACCCCACACGCGTTTTATCTGGAAACCAGACACCTGCAATATATGTACCTTGATGGTGATCGCCTGAGTACTTTTCTGAAAAATTACCGCGCATTCCCATGTAACCATTCCCGATTGAGGTTAAAGATTCCTGAAGACGGCGTTCTTCCTTTTCTAATTTACTGGATTGGATATGCCAAGGATCAATTTCCATAATTCTGCTGATTTTTTTCATCTTTTTTCCTATCTTTTTCTTTTCTTACTTTTTCTTAAACACTTGATATTCCCAAGGAAGGAAAGTCATCTTCTTTTCCAACTTTCTTGGGCGGCTTCCTAAAATATGCTGGTAATCTTCTATTTCTACTTGGTTAAACTCCAGATGTGCCTTTTTAGTACCTAAATTCGTAATAATCAAAAATGAGTCACGTTCGTAAACAAAGGCTGTCAGATGTTGCTCAAACCAAAACTTTATTGACCCACGCGCAATGTCTTCTTCCTCATGGCGAAGATGAATTAAGACTTTATAAAGATCGATAAGCTCCTGTGATTTTTCTGTGTTTACTTCCTTATAATCTGGATGAATAGGCATCCAAGGTTTGCCGCTGGTAAATCCTGCGTTTGGGCTCGCGTCCCATTGCATCGGTGTACGAGAGTGATCTCTGCTGTTTGCCATCACTGTATCCAAAGCTTCACTTTTAGTCATTCCCTGAGAAATTAATGCTTCATAAGCCTGCTTGATTTCAGTTGCATCTGTCTGGGTGATATCTGTAAAAGGAAAATTACTCATTCCAATTTCTTGTCCCTGATAGATAAATGGAGTCCCTCGAAGAAGCATATAAGATACGGCTAAAGCTTTAGCCGACGCGATGCTGCCATCACCAAAACAACTGATTGCTCGTGGTTGGTCATGATTTTCTAAATAAAGTGCATTCCAACCTCGTGCAAGCATATCCTTTTGCCAACGTATAATTGTCTTTTTGTAACCATACATCCAGCCACGTCCTGCGTAATTCTTCTGACGTACATTGTGTTCCAATTCAAAAATCATCTTAAGGTAGCCAGACCTTGCATCCGTCCAATCAGGCGCCTCAGTTGAAGTCACACCTGAAGCTTCCCCAACTGTTAAAGCATCATATTGGTCAAATATTTCTTTTAAATCAGCCATATAATTTTCAATACCTGACACATTCATAAAAGGCTGCCAAGGGTCATTCCCTCTTAGAGACTTGATATTAAAAGACCAGTCTTCCTTTTGAATATGAGAAATCGCATCCAAACGAAAACCATCTATACCTAATTCCAACCACCATTTAATCATCGTATAGATTTCCTGACGCACTTGGGGATTCTTCCAGTTCAAGTCAGGTTGTTCTTTCGCAAAGACATGAAAATAAGCTTGTTGCGTCTGCTCATCATAAGTCCAAGTAGAGCCACCAAAGAAAGATTGCCACTCATTCGGCATTTTTTCGGGTGTTGCATCTGCCCAGTGATAGTAATCTCGATAGGGATTATCCTTTGATTTTTGACTTTCAATAAACCAAGGATGCTGATCGGAAGTATGATTCACAACCAAATCCATAATCACTTTCAAGCCGTTATCATGCGCTTTTTGCAGAAGTTCTTTTAAATCTTCCAAGCTACCAAAGCGAGCATCAATACTATAAAAATCAGCTATATCGTAGCCGCCATCCACTTGTGGACTTGTGTAAATGGGGTTAAGCCAAATAAAATCTATCCCCAAATCTTTCAAGTAAGGCAGCTTTTCGATAATTCCCTGTAAATCCCCCATACCATCACCATTACTGTCTTTAAAAGACTTGGGATAAATCTGGTAACCTGTCCAATTCGCAAAATCGTCTTTTTTCATTTTTTTCCTTTTGATTATCTCTCTTGAAATTAAAGCTAGTCCTTCGCAAACAATAAATAGAGTCAGAAAGACATTTGTCTATAATTCTGCTTAAATATTTTACTCTAGGTGTTTCCCTGCACCCACTCACTCGAAACCGAGGGGCTTTTTCTCTATTATGTCAAAATTTTTCCATATAAGAAGCAATATCTGGGCAGAGTTATCTTTTAGAAGAATGAGCTATCGTTTCATCTCTATCTCTTGTTTAATTTCTACTATTTATAGATTATAAATCCGTTTTTCTGAACATGATTGTCTTCAGCCAAGTGGGCCAAGACTATTTCTCCCTCTTCAACACTAACCGGCTGTTCCCCCTTATTAAAGACTGCCTTAAGTGCGCCACGTTCCAGTTTCACCACTCCTTGAGTGTCATCAACACTCTGCCATTCTAAATCAGATTGACTAAGTGTCTCTGCGTATTCTCTACGGAAAGCTACCAAAGCTTTGAAGAAAGCAAACATTTCTAAGTCTTGGTGTTCTTCAGTCCAAGGCATGCATTTGCGGCAATCTGGATCAGCACCACCATCTAGACCATATTCGTCACCGTAATAGATACATGGAACACCGGGTTGGAGGTACATAAAGGCTTGAACTTGTTTGACCAAGTCTTTACTTCCTTTGGCTTGTGTTAAAAGACGTGGTGTATCATGTGAATCTAAGATGTTAAACATGACTTGATTCGTCTGTTGACGATAAAGCATAAGCTGCGCATTAATTGTCGAAACCATTTGTTCTAAACTTAGATCTTCTTTCACAAAAGTGTCAATGATTGCATTGGTATAAGCATAGTTCATAACTGCTGAAAATTCATCGCCAACGAGCCAAGGTTGTGCTGAGTGCCAAACTTCTCCTAAGATATAGAAATCTTCTTTTGCTGAATCACATGTTGTACGGAATTTTTTCCAGAAGGCATGATCGACCTCGTCTGCTACATCTAAACGCCACGCATCAATATCACATTCCTTGATCCAGTATTCTGCAATATTGAGCAAATACTCTTGAACTTCTGGATTGGCAGTATTTAGTTTCGGCATATGTGGTGTAAAAGCAAATGTATCGTAAGTTGCTGTTTCAGAAACTTCAAAATCCTCGGTCGGTGTGTAGGTTGCTGGCCATTCGTTAACATGGAACCAATCTGCATATTTTGAATTTTCTTGATGCTTGAGAACGTCTTGCCACTGCGGGCTAGTATCACCGATATGATTAAAGACAGCATCAAGCATTACTTTAATCCCTCGTTGGTGTGCCTCTTTCACTAATGTTTTGAAAACTTCTAAATCACCAAAATACTGATCAATTTTCAAATAATCTTCCGTATCATACTTATGGTTAGAATAGGCTTGGAAAACAGGAGTAAAGTAAATGCCATTTACGCCTAAGTCTGTCAGATGATCCAAATGATCAATTACTCCTTGGAGATCGCCGCCATACAAGTCTTGACGATTGGGAGATTCAGTTGGATCCCATTCTTTCACTCCAACTGGATTAATAGCTGGATTTCCATTAGCAAAGCGTTCTGGGAATATTTGATACCAAACTGTATTTTTAACCCATTCAGGAGCCTTAAAACGATCAACATCATGGAAGAATGGCATACGAAATGCTGCATATTTTTTTGTGAGTAATTTTACTTCGTAAGGAAGAATACCAGAGTCGCTATAGACAACCTTTTCCCCATCGTAATCCGTAATCACGAACAAGTAGTCCATACGTTTATGTGGAACGCCGACCTCTGTCACATAGAAATCACTTTCTGCTGTGGATAAACCATGTTTCATTTCTACTTCTTGATAATCCCAAACCATTTCTGATTCATCATCGCGTTTTACAAACATATAAGGGTCACCATAGATCAATGCAACACTTTGAACGTCGTCACGTGCAACACGTAAACGGATATGAATTGTTTCCTCTGTATAGAGATAAGCAAATTCTGATTCTGGACGGTGATAAATGGCTGCTTTATTCATGAATAAATACCTCTTTTTTTCTTGTTTTTTTCATTTTAGCACAAGCTCATCTTTTGCGCAACCGTTTGCAGTATATTTTTTTCTCGAAAATAAAAACCATTGTAAAACTTTCTATTATATGCAGCCATAACATGTATATACCAACACATACAGTAATCAAATTGTAATAAGTTTGCACTTGACAAAACGGAAGCGTTTGCATAAAATAGAATTACAAATTAGAATAATTATTTTCATTAGGAGGAAATATTTTATGAACACATGGAAAAAAATCGCTCTGAGTAGCGTTTCTCTGATTGCTCTTGCTAGCCTCGCTGCTTGTGGGAATAGTAAGGGTAGTGAAAGCACAACTTCTTCATCTTCAGATGCTAAAGACCATAAAGGTGCAGTTACACTCTGGGTCGATCCAGCAAATGTTGCTTCTTATAAAGATTTAATTAAAAACTTCAACAAAGAATATCCAAACATTAAAGTTACAGTCACACAGTCTCCAAATGGTTCTGCAAATGCAAAACAAGATGTGAGTAAAGACCCCGGACAAGCCGCAGATGTCTTTAAAGTACCCAACGACCAGTTGGGGGCCATGGCTGAAGCGGGCTACATCAATCCTCTTTCACCATCAGCAACAGATTGGGTGAAATCAAATGATATTTCTATCGCTGTTGATGCTGTCTCTTGGAAAGGTAAACTCTACGCTTATCCACAAGATGAACAGTCAAATATTGTTTACTACAACAAGGCAAAATTTAGTGAAGCTCCAAAAGATTGGGCAGATTTTACAGCAGAAACACCAATTGGAACAGATTTTACAAACTCCTACAACTGGTATCCTGTATTCCTAGCTAATGGAACACAGCTCTTCGGTAAAGATGGTGAAACGGTTGACGGTACAGATGCAAATACTAAAGCTGGCGTTCAAGCTATGACTTGGTTTGCGCAACAAAAAGCAAATCCTGGTGTTAAACAGTCAGGTACAGCCCTCCTGGCCGACCTCAAATCTGGTAAAACACAAGCAATCCTCGATGGCCCATGGGACGGTAGCACAGTGAAGGAAATCCTTGGCGACAACTTTGGTGCAACAACCTTACCAACTGCTGATTTTGGATCAGGATCTAAACAAATGCAAGCCTTCTCCGGTGTCGGTACACTGGCTGTGAATTCACAATCAGAAGATCCTGTTGCTGCTTCTGCTTTAGCTCAGTATCTATCAAATACTGAATCACAATTAGCACTCTATAAAGCTAATAATGCAATTCCAGTTTCAAAAGAAGCCCAAAAAGATTCTGAAGTTGCAAAAGATCCCGTAGCTCTTGCAGTTATCAAACAAGTAGAAAACGATACATTGATGCCTAAGATGCCACAAATGGCAACATTCTGGAACTTGGCTGCCCCACTTATTGAGAATGCCTACACAGGTAAGACTCCGGCTACACAATACCAAGCACAACTTGATAATTTCGTAAAATCAATCTCATCAGCTACTGAATAATTTTTGATTAACTTAAGGGGATTGGGCTCATCCTAATCCTCTTATTTTTTATATACAAAAGGGTAAAATATATGTTTAAAAAGAAAATTAAACCATCTCCTGAAGCAACATACAAAGAGGTGTGGCATGAAGGTGATATTTTCACAAAACTCAGCTTCTTTATCATGGGTTTAGCGCAACTAAAAAATAAACAATGGCTCAAGGGCCTTAGCTTCCTCATTATCGAAATTGTCTTCCTTTTCTGGCTCATCTTCAATGGCATTAGCTCCATCAGTCTTTTGAGTAGCCTTGGACATGTCAAGACTAAGCAAGTCGTTTTTGATGAAGCACGACAAATTTATGTCACTCAACAACCTGACAACTCCATGCTCATCCTCCTTTTTGGTGTCATGTCCTTAGTGCTCATTGCAATGGTTGCAGTTATCTATATTACAAGCCTTCGTTCCACACGTCATCTCTATGTCTTGAATCGTGACGGAGAGCATATCCCTACGACTATGGAGGATTTGGCTACGCTCTTAGATAGTCGCCTCCATTACACACTGATGGCGATTCCCTTACTCGGTATTTTAATTTTCACGATTGCTCCTTTGCTTTTCATGATTACCATTGCTTTTACCAATTTTAATCAAGATCATCCTATTGGATTTTCTTGGACGGGGTTCGCTTCATTTGGTGAGATTCTGACCGGTAACATCGCTGGAACTTTCTTCCCTGTCTTAGGCTGGACTCTCGTTTGGGCTGTGGCTGCAACAGCGACAACTTTCTTCTTTGGTGTCTTACTTGCTCTTTTGATTGAATCATCTGGAATTAAATTTAAAGCTTTCTGGCGGACACTCTTTGTTATCGTTATGGCTGTTCCTTCTTTTGTTTCACTCTTAATGATGAACATGTTCCTAGACAACAATGGGCCGCTCAACAGTTGGCTCCAAAGTATCGGTCTTATTGATCATCCTATTCCATTTTTAATGGATCCTTTGTTAGCGAAGTTTTCTGTTATCGGCGTTAACATGTGGATTGGTATTCCTGTCTCTATGTTAATTTCAACAGCGATTATCCAAAACTTGCCATCAGATCAGATTGAAGCAGCTAAAATTGATGGTGCCAACAGTTTTGATATTTTCCGCTCTATTACCTTCCCTCAAATTTTGTTCGTTATGACCCCTGCCTTGATTCAACAATTTATCGGGAATATTAACAACTTCAACGTTATTTTCCTTTTGACTGGTGGTGGACCACTGAACGCCGAATACTTCCAAGCAGGTTCCACTGACTTATTAATTACCTGGCTTTATAGCTTAACCATGAAGTCGATTCCAAGTTATAACATCGCTTCAGCTATTGGTATCGTTATCTTTATCATCTCAGCTACAGCTTCATTGTTTGCTTACCGCCGTACAAATGCTTTTAAGGAGGGCTAAAATGAAATCATATAAACGCCAACGTCAAGCTTCATTAGTACTCAGATACTTGCTCTTGACCTTACTTGCAATCATCTGGATTTTCCCAATTGTATGGATTATCCTTACCAGCTTTTCTAAAAATAACACTGGTTTTGTTTCGACATTCATTCCCCAGCAGTGGACCCTGGATAATTTTACTGGTATTTTCAATAACCCGGTTTATCCTTACGGACATTGGCTCCTTAATACTTTTGTCATCGCTGTTATCTGTGCAGTTGTTAACACGCTGATTACTACTGTTATGTCTTATGTATTGTCACGTTTACGCTTCAAATTGCGCAAACCATTCTTACAGTTAGCACTTATCATTGGAATGTTCCCAGGTATCATGGCGATGATTGCTCTTTATTACATCCTCAAATCATTCAATATGACCAACTTAGTGGGACTGACTTTGATTTATATAGGTGGCTCTGGTTTAGGCTTCTATATCTTTAAAGGTTTCCTTGATACAATCCCTGCATCAATTGATGAAGCCGCTGTGATTGACGGTGCAACCAAATGGCAAATTTTCACCAAAATTACCTTGCCTTTGTCAAAACCAATGATTGTTTACACATCACTCACTGCTTTTATTGCACCTTGGCTTGATTTCCTCTTTGCGAGTGTCATCTTAGGTGGTGGCGATCCTAAATCAAGGACCATTGCCTATGGCTTGCAAAACATGATGACCAACTCCAGAGGTTCCTCTGCAACAAACTTTACCCAATTTGTTGCAGGATGTGTGATTATCGCCATTCCTATCACTATTCTCTTCATTGTTATGCAAAAATTCTATGTTAAAGGAATCACTGCTGGTGCAGATAAAGGATAACAAACTAAAAAAGCACTCAACTTATAGTTGAATGCTTTTTTTATTGTCCTAAAAGTTCTTGTGCTTTTGCACTATACTTGTCCATATCAATGAGGATACCTGAACCTCCGTACATATCATAGGCAGATTGCCAATCATTGTCGGATGGGATGGTTGTGTTTTCTATACCGCCAAACATTGCCGGTAAAGCTTTTGTGATCAGGAATGTGTTAGAAAGATTAGTCATTGTAACAGCTCGAGCTGTACCCAAGGCACTTGCACCAGTAAAGAGTGTCAAAGGATTTTTAACTTTCGATGTGAGAGTTTGCATCACTTGTTGTTGACGTTGCACACGGCCAAAGTCTCCTTGATCATCGTGGCGGAAACGTGCATAGTTCAAAAGTGTACGTCCATCCATTCGTTGTGGGCCTTGCTTAATCATCATAAAGATTCCACCACCATCAGGATAGCCCAAGGCCGCGGCTTCTTCTGCACTCAATTCCTTATCGTTTTTAGCCATCCCTTCAGTTTCTGCTAAATCATCCGGTACAGGGACTTCATCAAACTTTTGACCATTAATTGTGGCGAATTTGGCATCAATCTTTACTCCACCAGGGAACATTGAGTCAATCACTGTTGCAAAACTTGAGAAATCAACCACAGCGTAATATTTGGCATTTATACCAAAATTTTGTTGCAAGGTTTGACGCACAAGTTCAACACCTTGATTCTCATTTTGCTCACCAATCGTGAAGGCTGCATTAAGCTTCATGTTAGGTCCTTGGCTTGCATCACCAACTCCTGGAATGTTGACCAAAGTATCACGCATAAAGCTCACCAATTGCATTTTGCCGCTTTTGCCAATATTCAAAACCATAATACTGTCTGAATGGGCCACTCCTGAGCTTTGTCCTGGTCGTTGATCAGCACCTAAGAGAAGGATATTGACTGAGCCATCCGCATTGGCAGCACCATTGAATTGTTCGGCTTTGATCGCGCCACCTTCTCGACTAATCCCACGCTGATAACCATAAATGAAGAAACCAATCATAATCAAAATCAAGGCGATTAAGATAAAGAAAATCCGTTTTATCCAACTTTTCTTTTTCCTTGGCTTTTTACTTGCTGCTTCCTCAGGCCTTTCATCATCAATGCTCTCTTCCGCACGACGGTTATCTTTCTTTTTCCCACGTTTGGATAAAAAGGGCGCTGGTGCTGAATCTAAAGAACGGCTGGATCTACTCCGTCTCTCAGAAGAAGAACTTTCAGACTGTGCGCGCTCTTCTTCTATGTCAGCCGCATATTCTTCTTCAAGGGCCTGCCACCCTTCTATTTCTTCTACTAGTTCATAATATTCTTGCTTTTCGCGTTCACTTAAGTAAGCTTTATTTGCTCTTAAGTATTCAAAACGTTTTTGTTTATTATCTTTCATTATCTGTCTATTATATCATGATTTTTTATTTTTGATAAAAGCCTTTCATAATTCTCAGCAAAATACAGATCCTTTTCTTAAGCTTTTTTGCCAAAAAATTTATTTCTGAAGCGTTTAACTTTCAGAAACTGTTCACGTGCCTTGTGCATCTGTTTATATCTTTTAGGGTTCTTTTTATAAAAATCTTGGTGATAATCTTCAGCTGGCCAAAATGTTTGCGTATTTTCTATAGGGACTATGATTGGTTTATCCCAAAGCCCCGACTCCGACAATTCCTGCTTGCTTTTCTCAGCAGTTTGACGTTGCTCATCATTCTCAACGTAGATAACTGGTCTATAATTACTGCCTCGATCGTAAAATTGACCTTCTCCATCCGTCGGATCAATAAGACTCCAGTAAATTCCCAGTAAGGTCTCGTAAGAAATAACGGTATTTTCAAAAATTATCTCCACAGCTTCAGTGTGTCCCGTATATTTACCCGATACTTCATCATATGTCGGGTCATCGACATGCCCCCCGGTATAACCGCTGGTAACAGACAGTATACCTGGACGAGTTTCAAAAGGTTCAACCATGCACCAAAAACATCCACCAGCAAAAACTGCAATTTCTTTACTCATAGCTCTTCCTCCAAGCACATTATAGCATAATGAAAAGGTTTGCATGCTATAATTTAACTATGAAAAAACCGTTAAATCAGACTGAAATATTGAACGAAATGTATAATTTAATCTTGAGTAAACATATTCGTGAGTGGGAACGTGCTTTAATATTAGAAGCCAAAAATCGCATTGAAAGTCAAGGTAATCTTGAAGAAGCCTTAACCCAATTAGAGGCTCAATTACGCCCACTAGCTCTTCGCTATAATTTAACACCTATGACAACCGAATTTTATAACAAAATATCCACTTCGGGTTTGTTTGGCCGCGGTGTCGGGCATCGTTTATAAATAATCATCTTTTTAGTAAAAAAAACGTTAGTAGATTTAACGTTTTTTTATTTCAAATTTCTTTTGCACTTAACTCTGTTTGACTCAAGCGTTCATACCACAGCTTTCGTGTACGGGAAAGTGTGGCAAAGAGAATATCTAATAGAGGTAACAGAAGAAGAATGAAAGAAAGGACTACCATTAAGAAATTTTGTCCCAATTCTTTTTGTGGAATATAGCCTGAACGTTGTAAGAAATAAGACAAGAGACCAATAATCCCAAAATTAACGAAAGATAAGAGTTGTCGACTTAAAATCTTCCAACGACTTCCTTCTATCCTTATCTTAAGAAGTTTTTGGCCAAAAGTGACACCAAAAATGACTGGAATCCCCACAAATGTAATAAGCATTGCTATATAGAAATGAGGTACAATGTTTGCAATAATATTTGCTAAAACAAAATCTACGCCAAAGGCAATACTTCGACGTATCATCCCAATCTGAGCAGGAATGGCTTGTTTGGCATCCAAATCTGGTAAAACCTTAACAAGTAGGCAAGCAATCCCAAAACCAAGCAAACTTCCTAGCGTATTAATCATTAAATCATCAACATCAAAAAGACGATAAGGACGAGGATAAAGACCAAAAAGAGCCGAACGCTGTAAAAGTTCAAACGATAAGGTGAGCATGAAACTCCACATTAAGGTTTGCGAAAAATTACGCTTAAAGAGGTAACGCAAATATATCCCAAATGGCAATGTCAAAAGAAGATTAAAAAAAGGTTGGATGAAACTTGGTGCTTTCAAGGCCATTAGCCATGTAGAAGGCTCGTTAAGTACCAGCGGGTTATAAGCGATGAACTGACGTACAAATTCAAAGGGAACAAGATTTTGCTTAGGACCTGTCATCTGTGCAACCTGTGCCACATCAGGCAAAGGAAAAATAGTCATCGCATAAGCACAAACTATATAAAGGACAAAAGAAAAATTGACAATAAACCGCCAAGGGTTAACACGTCCATATTTACGATATTGAACAATCATATAAGGAATAAGGCTCAGCAAGAAAAAAACAAAGAAGAGCAATACACCTATTTGAATAGCATGGAGATAAGTAAGCATAGAAATCCTTTTTTAAAATTTTATCTTTATTATAACAAAATTTATAAATGGAGATTGTGAGCCAGTTTAAAGAAATAGCTTAAATCAAGTGGAAGTTGATATTATTACTGCTGCTCACACCCTGTTTATACATCAAAGGCTTGCGCATATTTGATACACCCCGAAATATTTTTTAGTGCATTGGGTTGTAAAGGACGAATCATAAAAGCTTCTGCTGGAACGTCTAATGGTGCCGTAACCTTATATTTTTCAGCAGATACATAGCCAAAACGAGAATAATATTGGGGATGCCCCAGAATACTTATAAAAGGGAAATCTTGTTGAACGGCACGCTTTTCCAACTCTTTCAGCAAATTTTCTCCCACTTTTTTACCTTGCCAAGAAGGTAAAACAGCTAATGGCGCAAGAACCAGTCCTGTAAAACTTTCTTTAGCGTTGATAATCTCGACTTCACTTAGTAAACCATAACCAATAATTTTCGCTCCTTCAGTGGCGACAACTTCTAAACCATCGACATAGCTGCAATCTGTCCGAATCTTTTCCACAAGCTCTGCTTCATTACCATAACCATGTTCGGACCTGCTAAATGATTGACGAATTAACTGCTCAACTTCTTTATAGTCTGTTCGCCCAATACTTCTTATTTCCAAAGTTGCCCTCCTTCATTTATAGAAAAACAAACGGAATACCTTTACTCCGTTTGTTCCTTTAAAAATTGATTGATTACAAGAGTTCTCGTGCTTTTTCTTCGATGAAACCTGCCACTTGATCAATCGTTTTTCCTGTACTGTCTAGTAAAATTGCATCCTCTGCTTGTTTTAGAGGGGAAACTGCTCGTGTACTATCCTTACGATCTCGTTCGGCGATTTCCACTTTGAGTTTTTCCAAATCAGTAGGAATATTTTTTTGTAAATTTTCTTTATAACGACGCTCTGCTCGTTCATCCACAGAAGCCACGAGGAAAATCTTCAAATCTGCATGAGGTAGGACAACCGTACCAATATCACGTCCATCCATGATAATGCCACCTTCGTCAGCAATGCGCTGTTGCTCAGCAACTAAAAATTCCCGTACTGGAGCTAAAGCAGAGATTTTTGAAACATTCTGTGTTACTTCGTTTGTACGAATAATCTTAGTAATATCCTCTGTTCCTAAAAATACAAGTTGTCCATCAGCCGTATTTTTAAAGAAAATTGGTTTTTTCTTGATCACATCAATAATTTTTTGAGGATCCTCCGTTTTGTTTTGGAGGGCAACCAAAGTTGCAGCACGGTACATCGCACCTGTATCTAAATAGATAATCCCAAGATTTTGTGCAACGATTTTAGCGACAGTTGATTTTCCGCTTGAGGCGGGACCATCAACAGCAATTTGTAACTTTATCATGTTTCTTTCCTATATATGAATACTTTTTATTATTTTAATTTTAATACTTGCCCAGGTGATATTGGTGAACCATCGGCATTGTATCCTGTTGCTGAGATATTATTAAGGCTGGCAATTACAGACCATGCAACGCCTGTCTTCGCTGATATCTTACTTGGATCGTCTCCAGCTACAATAACATAAGTTCCACCCTCTTCAGTGGAAGATTCTTCAGTGGTTGGCGGTGGAGCTACAGTACTTTCTTCTGGTTTCACTTCTTCAGTAGTCTGTTCTGTTTGTTGCTCCGTGGTTTGCTCTACAGTTTTTTCTGGATTTTCCTGAGCAAATCCACCGCTATGTTGCGTTTGATTATTCCAAAGAATAAAGGCAATCATGAAACCAACCAGTAAAAACATCGTCACGACAGTAAAGGTTAAAGCACGTGAAGTTAATGACTTGTTATTGTGTTTTTTTCTTGGCTTGCTGCCCGAACGACTTTTTTCGGAATCTGCTTTCATGGCCTTATAGATTTCTTTATCCCACGGTTCTTTTTCTGCCACATCTTTTTCCTTTCCTTTTTTATTTTTTTATATTATCATCATTGTATGAAAGTAAACATAATACCAGAAAATTGTATTGCATGCGGCCTTTGTTATTTACATGCTCCAGATGTCTTCGATTACCATGATAACGGTATCGTTAAATTTAATAATTCCGATAAACTGGAAAAAGAATATATTTCTGATGATAAAATAATAAGTGCAGCCAAGGCTTGCCCAACAGCTGCGATAAAGATTACCAAATCTTAAAACCTTAAACTCTGATATTTATTTTACCATAAAATTACTTCTTTATCTAACTATTTCGTGATTTTTAATTAGGTATTTTCATTATATATACAGCTTGTTTTTGATTGACAAGTTGTTTTTATTTTCGCTATTTAAATTAAAAAATCAGATTTATGAAACCAGTTTCACAAATTTTTGCAAATGTTTTCAATTTGTAGTATACTAGGACAGTAATAATTATATTATATAAAAATTTATAAGGAGGTTACTCAATTGAGTATCGGAATTGTTATTGCGAGCCACGGTGAATTCGCTGCGGGCATCAAGCAATCTGGTTCAATGATCTTCGGTGAGCAAGAGAAAGTACAAGCTGTTACTTTCATGCCTAACGAAGGACCAGACGACTTACGCGCCAAAATCGAAGCCGCTATCGCAACATTTGATGCTGAAGATGAAGTCCTTGTCCTTGCTGACTTGTGGAGCGGTTCTCCATTTAACCAAGCAAGTGCTGTTATGGGTGCCAATCCAGAACGCAAGGTAGCTATCATCACAGGCCTCAACTTGCCAATGCTTATTCAAGCCTACACAGAACGTATGATGGATGCTTCTGCTGGTGTTGAACAAGTTGCTGCAAACATTATTAAGGAAGCTAAAGCTGGTATCAAAGCATTGCCAGAAGAGCTTAATCCTACTGAAGAAAGCGCTACACCAGCTGAAGCTGGCGTAAACGCTGCCGCTATCCCAGAAGGTACTGTTGTTGGTGATGGTAAGATTAAAATTAATCTTGCACGTATCGACTCACGTCTTCTCCACGGTCAAGTTGCTACTGCTTGGACTCCAGATTCAAAAGCAAACCGTATCATCGTTGTTTCTGACGCTGTTGCCAAAGATGAGATGCGTAAAACACTTATCACACAAGCTGCACCTCCAGGTGTTAAAGCCAACGTTGTCCCTATCAAGAAAATGATTGAAGTTGCTAAAGATCCACGTTTTGGTGAAACTAAAGCTCTTCTCTTGTTTGAAACTCCTCAAGACGCACTTGCTGCTATTGAAGGTGGCGTACCTGTAGAAACACTTAACGTGGGTTCTATGGCACACAGTACAGGTAAAACAATGCTTAACTCAGTATTGTCTGTAAACAAAGATGATGTTGCCGCTTTTGAAAAGTTACGTGATCTCGGCGTTAAATTTGACGTTCGTAAAGTCCCTAACGATTCTAAATCTGACTTGTTTGCTTTGATTAACAAAGCAGACGTTAAGTAAAATTAAATATTATTAGGAGAAATTTATAAAATGAGTATTATTTCAATCATTTTAGTTCTTATCTTCGCGTTCTTAGCTGGACTTGAAGGTATCTTGGACCAATGGCAATTTCACCAACCAATTATCGCCTGCTCATTGATCGGTATCGCTACTGGTCACATGGCTGCAGGGATCATCTTGGGTGGTTCATTGCAAATGATCGCCCTTGGTTGGGCTAACGTTGGTGCCGCTGTCGCACCTGACGCTGCACTTGCTTCTGTCGCTTCTGCTATCTTGATGGTTCAAGGTGGTAACTTTGACTTGACACACATCACTGGTGTTATCGTACCTGCCGCTATCTTGTTGGCAACTGCTGGTCTCGTACTTACTACATTGGTTCGTTTCCTTTCAGTTGGTATCGTTCACTTAGCTGATGCTGCTGCTGAAAAAGGTTCTTACTCAGGTGTTGCTGGTTGGCACATGTTCGCACTCCTTCTTCAAGGTTTGCGTATTGCTATCCCTGCTGCAATCATCCTTGCTATCCCTGCTGAAACAGTAACTGCTGCCTTGAACTCAATTCCTGATTGGGTTTCTAAAGGTCTTGCTGTTGGTGGTGGTATGGTTGTTGTTGTTGGTTACGCAATGGTTATCAACCTCATGGCAACTAAAGAGCTATGGCCATTCTTCTTCCTCGGATTTGTACTCGCACCACTTTCTTCAATCACTTTGATTGGTATGGGTATCCTTGGTGTTGTTATCGCTCTTATCTACCTCAATCTTTCTAATACTGCTGGTAACGGTGGAACTGCTTCTTCAAGTGGTGACCCAATCGGCGATATTCTCAACGATTATTAATTAGGAAGGAGATTTTATAAAAATGGAAAATACAAATAAAAAGTTTAGCCTTTCTAAAAACACACGCTTGAGCGTTATGTTCCGTTCAATGTTCCTTCAAGGTTCTTGGAACTACGAACGTATGCAAAACCTTGGTTTCCTCTATTCAATCATCCCTGCATTGAAACAGTTCTACAAACCAGGTTCTGAAGAAGCTAAAGAAGCTTTGAAACGCCACATGGAGTTCTTCAATACTCACCCATATGTAGCCGCACCTATCGTCGGTGTTACATTGGCCCTTGAAGAAGAAATCGCTAACGGTGTTGAAATCGATGAAGCAGCTATCCAAGGTGTGAAAGTCGGTATGATGGGACCTCTCGCTGGTATCGGTGACCCAGTCTTCTGGTTCACAGTACGTCCTATCGTTGGTGCCATCGCTGCCTCACTTGCAACTGGTGGTTCTATTATCGCTCCAATCTTCTTCTTCGTTGTTTGGAATGCAATCCGTATCGCTTTCTTGTGGTATACACAAGAGTTTGGTTACAAACAAGGTACTGCAATTACAAGCGACCTCGGTGGAGGAATGCTTCAACAAATTACTAAAGGTGCATCTATCCTTGGTATGTTCATCCTTGGTGTATTGATCCAACGTTGGGTTAACATCAGCTTCACTGGTCCTAACGCTATGCTCCCATCTAAACCTTTGGCAGATGGTGCTTACGTTGGTGAATGGATCGACAAAGCAGGTAAAGTCGTTGTTCAAGGTGCCCAAACAGGTACTACAGGCGACGGTGTTGCTAAGTTTGATTGGTTAGACCAAGCAGGTAACGTTGTTGGTAACGGTGTTGCTGGTCAAGACGGTTTCGCACATTACGTAACTGTTGATCAACTTAACACAGTTGACGGTTCTACATTGCACAACATCTTAGGTCAAGTATCATCTGGTCTTGGCTTGAGCCCAGAACAAACACAATCACTTCAAGACGTGTTCAATTCATTAATTCCTGGATTTATCGCATTGCTCTTGACTTTCCTTGTGCTTTGGATCTTGCGCAAATGGAAAAACAAAAATGCACCATTGTTCATCATCATTGGTATGTTCGTTCTTGGTATCGTACTTCACGTTGCAGGTCTTGCTTAATAAGATTTTAAAACAAGAACAAAATCGTCGTGTACTCGCGGCGATTTTTTATTAAGATTATTTTTGCTATAATAAATATATTATAATATCGTTAGGAGCACTAAATTGGCACAATCACTGAATACTAAAGTCGACTTTACCACTGCTGGTATTGCTTATCTTGGCTTTGCTGAATATGGTAAAATTATGATTGGAGACCGAGCTTTCGAGTTTTTCAATGATACTAATGTTGAAAAGAACATGCAATTCCCTTGGGCCTCTATTAAACGTGTGGAAGGTGATGTTTCTGTTTCCAAAAACGGAAAAGTAAAAATTGGACGTCAGTTTATCATCGTCTTTCGTAATGAGCAAAAAGTTCGTTTTGCTGCCAAAGAGTCTGGAACTGTCTTAAAATACATCCGACAATATATTGGAAATGAAAAAGTCGTCCGTCAAAAAGGATTCTTTGATAAATTCTTTAGCCTCTTCCGCCGTAAAAAGAAATAAGAAATAGCCTCCATCGGGGGGCTATTTTTTATAAAAAAAAACATACTGCACATGCACCATGATTTTCTAGATTAAGTATCTGTTCCGTTTCGTTCACGTCTAAATAAATTAAAATATAGACGATCTAAAATCTTGTCACGGTAGTCCTTTCGTCCAATAAAGCGTGTGACTTTACTGAAAATATAACATGACAAGAGAGTGACAGCAAAGTTTGGAAAGGCCAGATAAGTCGCTAAAGATAGTGCCATAACGACGATATCAATCCCAAACAAGACACGGTCAATCGTAAATTGCCAGCGATCTTCCATAATTCGACTCAAGAGGATTGAACCGCCAAAAGTCCCGTTGGACACTACAACAAGTCCTGCACCTATTCCTGATAAAATACCGTCAGAAATACCAGCGAAAATAATTTGATTAAATTGAAAACCGTTAATTCCCATTGCCTCATAAGCCAGCATCCATAAACTCATCGCAGCTGCACCAGGAACACTCAGCAAAAGCTCTCTTCGGCTCAACAATTTCCACCCAAAGAGAAACAAGGGAATATTTACTACAAAGAAAGTCAGTGCTGGGTTGATTCCAAAAACAAAATCAACAAATACTGAAAAACCTGCAATCCCATTACTTGCTAAGTAATTAGGAATAACAAAAAGTCTTACCGATAAAATATAAAAACCCACTCCTACAATAAGAACAATTAAATCTTTTATAAACTGCTTATCTATCTTTACTCCAATGATCGACATAGGACCCCCTTTATTCTATAATACCATTTAGGAATTTAAAGAACTAATGATTTATGAGGCGCTTGCAAAGTTTTAAATTTTCTGATAGAATAACATTAGAAGTCAGTTTTGAGACTATCTTTTTCAAGAGAGCTTGTGGGTGGTGAAAACAAGTAAAGATTCTTTAAACATTCTGCTTCTTGTTTAATTTTATCCTATGAAAATAGGAACGTGTTTCTCGCGATAAGGGAACTAAAGTCCTATCCTTATGATAGGAAATTTAGGTGGAACCGTGCTTATAGCGCCCTAATTCTTCTTTCAGGAGAATTAGGGCTTTTTATTTTATATTAAAAGGAGATTTTATGCTTGATATCAAAAAAATCCGTGCAGACTTTGACGGAGTAGCCGCAAAATTGGAAACACGTGGTGTTAAAAAAGAAACACTGCAAGAACTCCATGAACTTGATGTACGCCGTCGTGAACTAATCGTACAATCTGAGAACTTAAAAAAAGAACGTAATGCCGTATCTGATGAAATCGCGTTGGTTAAACGTGAAAAAGGCGATGCATCTGAAAAAATCACTGCCATGAAACAAGTTTCTGCTGATATTAAAGTTATTGATGCTGAACTTGCTGATATTGAAGAAAAGTTGACCACTTACACAACAACGCTTCCCAACTTGCCACATGATGATGTGCCTGTAGGTGCTGATGAAGATGATAATGTTGAAATTCGTCGTCATGGTCAAACGCCTGAATTCAGCTTTGAACCCAAACCTCATTGGGACTTAGGTGAGTCTCTTGGTATCCTTGATTGGGAACGTGGCGGTAAAGTTACAGGTTCTCGTTTCCTCTTTTATAAAGGCGCTGGTGCGCGTTTAGAGCGCGCCTTGTATAACTTTATGTTGGACGAACATGCTAAAGAAGGTTATACTGAAATGATTACGCCTTATATGGTCAATCAAGATTCTATGTTCGGTACAGGTCAATATCCAAAATTCAAAGAAGATACTTTTGAAGTAAATGATGACCGTGGTTTTGTGCTCATTCCTACTGCTGAAGTACCTTTGACCAACTACTACCGTGGTGAAATCTTGGATAATGCTGAACTCCCAATCTACTTCACAGCAATGTCTCCTTCATTCCGTTCTGAAGCTGGTTCAGCTGGCCGTGATACACGGGGCTTGATTCGTTTGCATCAATTCCATAAAGTTGAGATGGTCAAATTTGCACGCCCTGAGGAATCTTACAATGAACTAGAAAAAATGGTTGTCAATGCCGAAAACATTCTCCAAAAACTCGGTTTAGCTTATCGTGTAATCGCACTTTCTACAGGCGATATGGGCTTCTCTGCCGCTAAAACTTATGACTTGGAAGTTTGGATCCCTGCCCAAAATACTTACCGTGAAATTTCAAGTTGTTCAAACTGTGAAGATTTCCAAGCTCGTCGCGCCCAAATCCGCTATCGTGATGAAGACGGCAAAGTTAACCTGCTTCACACTTTAAATGGTTCTGGACTTGCTGTTGGCCGTACAGTTGCTGCAATCCTTGAAAACTATCAAAACGAAGACGGCTCAGTAACTGTCCCTGAAGTTCTTCGTCCATACATGGGTGGTTTAGAAGTTATTAAATAAAACAAAAAAACTTGCAAATGCAAGTTTTTTATTTTACAACTCAACGATATTCCCAGATTTCAAGTAAACGATCCATTCACAAAGGTTAACCGCATACCCGGTAATGCGTTCCAAGAATACAAGAGTCATCAAGTAATCTTTACCTGTCGTGATTGTTTCTGTATTTTCTTTCATTGCTTCCAAGATTTTTTCTTGGATTTCACCGCTCATATTTTTAACCGTTTGGTATTGATCTGCGATTTCACGCGCACGTTTATCATTGCCTTGAATATAAGCATTCAATGAAGCATCAACGACTGATTTCACTTTTTCACCTAACAGGGAAATGTCTTCTTCGACTTCATGGATACGCTCTTCACCTTTAAGGTTGATTGCCGCCTTAGCGATTGAAGTTACATGATCGCCCATACGTTCCAAGTCACTTGAGGCTTTAAGCACTGTGATAATCGTACGTAAGTCTCCTGACACTGGTTGTTGTAAAGCAATCATTTCCAGTGATTTTGTTTCTAATTTTGTTTCCAATTGGTTAATCATTTCATCACTTGTAATGACATCTTCTGCCAACTCACGATCATGACTCACAAAGGCACGAACTGCTTTATTCAATTGTGCAGATACTTGTGTTCCCATTGAATAAAATTGGTTGTGAAGTTTATTGAGTTCTTCTTCGAATTGTGTACGTAACATTTTTTCTCCTCTTAACTAAGCTCAGAGCAATAGGTGCTCCTTACATCATACCATATTATCCAAACTTACCAGCAATATAATCTTCTGTTTCCTGTTTTTCAGGGTTAAGGAAGATTTTTTTCGTATTGTCCATTTCAACCAAGTCACCATTAAGCATGAAGGCAGTACGATCAGAGATACGTGAAGCCTGTTGCATGCTGTGCGTAACAATAGCCAAAGTATAATCTTCTTTAAGTTCTAAAAGTGTCTCTTCTACATGCCCTGCCGAAATTGGATCTAGAGCTGACGTTGGTTCATCAAGCAAGATGATTTTAGGATTGACAGCAAGCACACGTGCGATACACACACGTTGTTGTTGTCCGCCAGATAACCCAAGCGCTGAAGTATGAAGAATATCTTTTACTTCATCCCAAATATTTGCAGCCTTAAGTGAATTTTCAACGACCTCATCGAGCAAAGCTTTGTCTTTTACACCTTTGAGACGCAAACCATAAACAACATTTTCATAAATCGAAAATGGAAAAGGATTTGGTTGCTGAAAGACCATGCCGATTTCTTTACGAAGATCTACGGTATCCACTTTTGGACTGTAGATGTTATGTCCTTTGTACATAATTGCGCCCGTAATTGTTACTGTTGGAATTAAATCGTTCATGCGGTTAATTGAACGCAAAAGCGTTGATTTTCCACATCCAGAAGGGCCAATAAGTGCTGTAATCTCATTAGGATAGAATTCCATATTGATTTGATTGAGCGCTTTTTTCTTACTATAATACAGCGAAAGGTCGCTGACTGTTAAAATTGCTTCTTTTGTCATATTGTCCTCTCGATTATCCAAAGTGTCCTGAAACATAATCTTCTGTCGCTTTAAGATTTGGCTGTGTGAAGATTTTGCTTGTCTCATCGTATTCAATTAAGTCGCCTGAATAGAAGAATGCTGTATAGTCAGAAACACGACTGGCTTGTTGCATGTTGTGCGTAACGATAATGATCGTATAGTCTTTCTTAAGTTCGGTCATTGTTTCTTCAATTTGCATTGTAGAGATAGGATCCAAAGCTGAAGCTGGCTCATCCATTAAGATAATTTCCGGTTTAACCGAAAGGGCACGTGCAATACATAAACGCTGTGCTTGACCACCAGAAAGGGCCAAGGCTGACTTGTTCAAGTTGTCCTTGACTTGCTCCCATAAAGCTGCTTGCTTAAGCGATGTTTCCACGATTTCATCTAATTTTTTCTTATCTTTTATGCCTTCACGACGGTGGATAAAAGCGATATTTTCATAGATTGATTTTGGGAAAGGATTTGGTCTTTGGAAAACCATACCGATTTGCTTACGGACTTCGTAAACATTGACTTTAGGGTCACTGATATTGACACCTTCATACATGATTTCACCTGTAACTCGTGCACCATCAATCGTATCATTCATACGGTTAAGCGCGCGGAGATAAGTTGATTTACCAGAACCTGAAGGGCCAATTAAAGCCGTCACTTGATTTTTAGGAAATTGCATAGAGACACCATGAATTGCTTCTTTTGTGCCATTATAGAAAACCCGCAAATCGTTTGTTGAAAGAGCGATATTTTTGTCGAAAGTCAAAATGTGACGTTCGTTCCAATCATAAGTTGCCATATTTTTCTATATTCCTTACTAATTTCCAGATGTGAGTTTCTTGTGGAGGCGATTTCCGAGGAAACGTGCCCCAAGGTTGAACAGCAATACAAAGATAATCAGTACTGCAGAAGCTCCTGCAGAAATCTGAGTTGCTGTTGCGATTGTTCCTTCAGTGTTCAAAGCCCAAATATGTACGGCCAATGTTTCAGCAGGACGGAAGAGTGACAACGGGCTTGTCAATGACATAGGATTCCAGTTGGCCCAGTTGATTGGCAAGTTAGTTTGACCCGCAGTATAAATCAAAGCTGCCGCTTCACCGAATACACGTCCTGAAGATAAGATAACCCCTGTTAAAATCCCCGGTACTGCTGCTGGTAAAATGACTTTAGTGGCTGTTTCCCATTTTGATAAACCGAGAGCCAAGCCACCTTCACGTTGCATTGTCGGAATGGCACGAAGTGATTCCTCAACATTACGTGTCATCAAAGGTAGGTTGAAGACTGTAAGAGCAAGGGCACCGGATAAGACAGAGAAACCAAGGCCAAACTGAATAACGAAGAGCAACATACCGAAGAGACCCACAACGATTGAAGGAAGTGATGACAATACCTCAATTGCTGAGCGAACTGCACCAGTCAACCAATGTTTTTGATTGGCGTATTCTGAAAGGTAAATTCCCGCACCCAATGAAAGTGGAATTGAGATAATTAAAGTCACAACTAATAAGTAAACTGAGTTAAAAAGTTGAATAGCGATACCGCCACCAGTCAATGGATTTGAAGGTGTTGTTAAGAATTCCCAAGATACAAAAGGTAAACCTTTAACTAAAATATAAATCAAGAGAAAAGCGAGTATTGCAACAATGATACCTGAAAGTGCATAGAGCACGCCAGTGGCAATTTTATCTGTGCGTTTTGCATTCATTATTTAAGGCTCCCTTTCTTAGCGATAGCACGCATCGCAATATTAAATACCAATGACATAAGGAGAAGGAGGAGGCCAAGTGACCAAAGGGCATTCAATTGAATACCTGGTGTAGCATTTGGAATACCTGATGTCAAAATTGAAGTTAGAGTTGAAGCCGGAGAAACCAAATCTTGTGGCATTGTTACGGCATTACCAACAACCATTTGGATGGCCAAGGCTTCACCAAAGGCACGCGCCATACCAAAGATTACTGCAGTTAAAATCCCAGGTGCTGCGGCACGCAGTAAGACACGCCAAATAGTTTGCCAACGTGTTGCCCCTAAACCAAGGGAAGCTTCACGATAATGAGGTGGGATGGCTTTAAGCGCATCGACAGTCATTGAAGTAACTGTTGGTAAAATCATAACAAAGAGTACGAACACCCCCGCAAGCAAACCAAGGCCTGTTCCACCAAAAGTGTTACGGATAATAGGTACAACAACAGTCAAACCGATAAATCCATAAACAACTGAAGGGATACCTACCAAAAGTTCAATAACCGGTTGCAAAATTTTCGCACCATATTTTGGCGAAATTTCTGTCATATAGATTCCTGCTCCGATGGCAAAAGGAGTTGCCACCAAAGCTGAAAGCACAGTAACGATTAAAGAGCCCGCAAACATTGGTAAAGCACCAACTGCAGGTTTCCCGTCAGGGCCGATTGCTCCAGGCTCCCAATGTGTTCCAAAGAGGAAACGGAACGGATTCACACCATCCACAAAAAAAGTTGAAAGACCTTTTTGAGCGACAAAGACCAGAATAAGTCCAACGACAAAAACGATAATTGCGATACACAAGAATGTCAATGTCCTACCAAATTTTTCCAAGCGCGAATCTTTTGAGCTTGAAAGTAATTTTTCTTTAATTTTTGAGTTTTCCATAACTACCTTACTAATTATTTAATTGGTGTAACTTTACCTTTATAATCACGATCGACTTTCATCTCCGTTACTGGGATATAGCCGAGTTTTCTCAGCGTTACTTTGTCATTTTTGACATAGCTGATAAAGCGATTTTCTACAAAGTTCTCATTTTTATTGTTGGTATACATATGTTCGTAAGACCAAATTTTCCACTTGTTGGTTGTTACATTTTTATCTGTAGGTTCAACCCCGTCTAAGTTCAATGGTTTAATCCCTGGTTTATGGATATAAGGGAACGAAACGTAAGAGATTGCACCTGGTGTTTGACCAACCAATTGTACAACCGAACCTGAAGCATCTTGTGTAGGTCCATCAATTTCACGCGCACCATTCAAGGCAAGGTTATCAAAATTAACACGTGTTCCTGAACCTGCCGTCCGTCCGATAACCGTAATTTCCTGATCTGGACCGCCAACTTCTTTCCAGTTTTTTACTTTTCCGGTGAAAATATCAATAAGTTGATCTTGAGTGACATTGGATAAATCCAAATTTCGATTCACGATTGGTGCAAAGCCAACGACTGCAACCTTATTTCCTGTGATTTTAGAAGCATCAATTCCTGATTTTTCTTCCGCAAAGATATCTGAGTTACCAATTTGGAAAGAACCTGCGACCACTTGTGCAAGTCCAACACCTGAGCCTCCACCTTGAACCATAATAATATCTTCTGGATATTTCTTCATATAGTCCAAGGAAACTTGTTCAACCAGTGGTTTCATTGCCGTTGAGCCACCTACTGTGACTTGATTTGAGTTGGGCGCACATGCCGCTAAAGTCACAAGACTCATTGCTGCAAATAAAGCCATTAAAATTTTCTTTTTCATATCCTTATTTTAGCATAAATCAACCATAAATAAGCAAAAGCTTACCGCTTACAATGTAAACAGTTTGTAAATGGAACGGCAAAGAGAGCACCTGAGACACGGCTCAAGTACTCTTGCTCTTTGCATCATCATTAAGAACAAGGATTTTCTAAAAGAATGAGGTTTTGTAAAGTAAAACCAAAGGTATGAAAAGAAAATTTTAATGCTTTACTCTGCTCACTCTTATTTCTTATTTCTTATTTATTTGTGATTTTTCCTTGAGCGTCACGTTCAACTTTCATATCAGAAACCGGGATATAGCCAAGTTCCTTGATTGTTTTTGTATCTTCAGTCACGTATTTGATAAAATCTGTTTCGGCTGCTGTTTCTTTTTCTTTATTAGTATACATGTGTTCGTATGACCAAACTTTGTAGCTATTATCTGCAACATTTTCATCTGTTGGTTTTACATTATCAATACTGACTGCTTTGATATCTTTACTCTTGTCAAGGTAAGAAAAAGCAACGTAGGAGATTGCACCTGGTGTTTGAGAGACCATAGTTACCGCCGTACCTGAGGCATCTTGCGTTGGACCCTCTACTTCTTTTTCGCCACCAAGAGCTAAATTATCAAAGTTCACACGTGTACCTGAACCTGCTGCACGCCCAATTACTGTGATTTTTTCATCCGGACCTCCAACTTCCTTCCAGTTCTTCACTTTACCTGTGAAGACATCTTTAAGTTGTTGTGTTGAGAGATTATCAATGTTAATATCTTTATTTACAATTGGAGCAAAACCAACGACAGCTACTTTATGGTCGTTCAATTTAGAAGCATCAATTCCTGATTTTTCTTCTGCAAAGATGTCAGAGTTGCCGATTTGGAAGGTTCCTGTTGAGACCTGAGTCAAACCTACACCGGATCCACCACCTTGTACAGTGATTTGAACTTCTGGTTTTTTAGCTGTGTACTCAGTTGAAGCTTGTTGTGCCATAGGTTGCAAGGCTGTTGAACCTCCAGCGATGATTTTACCTGAAGCTGGCGTTGAGCTTCCTGAGCTGCTATTAGACGATGAATTGCTATTCCCACAAGCTGCAAGCGTCAACAGAGCTGCACCAGCGATAATTCCAGAAAGTAACTTTTTATTCATGAGATTTTCTCCAATAATTTTCTATGTTCTCCGTAAGCTCTTTCGCTTACAATACTATCTTAACACTGATAACAGCTCCAAATTGTAAATGCTTGGTAAATACTAGGTAAACGCTAAGTAAACGGTTTTACTTTTTATTATTGCTACAAAAAAAGCAAGAAACAATTGTCTCTTACTTTTTAGCGATTGTAGGCCTTGATTTGACGAGCAATATCACGATTTTGCTCTTTACGTTTGAGTGTTTCACGCTTGTCGTACTGTTTTTTTCCTCGCGCGAGCCCCATTAAAACCTTAGCAAAGCCGTTTTTAAGATAAACCTTTAATGGGATGAAAGTAATACCTGTTCCGGTCAACTCCTTCTCAATCTTCACGATTTCTTTTTTATGAAGTAAGAGTTTACGTGTACGAAGTTCATCCACATTAAAGATGTTTCCTTGCTCGAAAGGTGCAATATGAACATTTGAAAGCCAAACTTCACCATCTCGTACCCGAGCAAAACCATCTTTAAGTTGAATTTTTGCCTGACGAACCGATTTGATTTCTGTTCCTGTTAGAACAATCCCTGCCTCAAACGTTTCAAAAATTTCATAATCATGCCGGGCCTTTTTATTTTGGGCCAGGGGCTTATCTACTGTATTTTTTACCATGCTTTTATTATAGCAAAAAAGTAGGGATGTTGCTTTTCTTTCAAAAGTTTAGCTTCAAATTTTTCGATTAGTCATTACTTAAATCTTGCCCATTTGAAGCAATCACTTTTTTATACCAGTCAAATGATTTCTTCGGTGTACGCTTTAGGGTTCCATTTCCCTGGTCATCACGATCAACATAGATAAAACCATAACGTTTAGACATCTCGCCTGTTCCTGCCGATACCAAGTCAATACAGCCCCATGAAGTATAGCCCAGAAGCTCGATTCCGTCCAACTCGACTGCTTTAATCATTTCTGAAATGTGTTCAGCCATATAAGCGATGCGATAATCATCTGCTACATAACCCGTTTCATCTGGTTTATCTATAGCTCCTAAACCATTTTCAACAATGAAAAGTGGTTTTTGGTAGCGATCGTAAAGTGTATTCATGGTTGTGCGTAGCCCCACAGGATCAATCTGCCAGCCCCATTCAGATGCTTTGAGATAAGGGTTTTTAACTGAGGCGAAGATATTACCTGAGGTTTCTTCATCCCCTTCTTCCTGAACTTTCGCAACGCGGCTTGAATAGTAAGAGAAGGATACAAAATCAACAGTATTCTGAGCAAGAAGTTCCTCATCACCTTCCAGTATAGGCAAAGTAAGGCCCTCACGTTCCAGCTGTTTCAAGAAATAATTTGGATATTTACCACGTGCTTGTACATCAATCAAGAAAAGATTCTCACGGTTTTTATCGAGCGCTTCACGAACATTTTCTGGTTTAGAATCCCAAGGATAGTAATCTCCAGCAGCTACCATACAGCCAATCTTATTTTCCGGATCTATTTGGTGGCCAATTTTTGTCGCCAAGGCTGAGGCAACAAGTTCATGGTGTGCTGCAGTAAAGAGGACTTGGTCACGATTCTCTCCTTCTTCAATATAAACACCTGCACCCATAAACGGAGCGTGCAAGAGCACATTGATTTCATTAAAGGTAAGCCAATATTTGACCAGACCTTTGTAGCGTGTAAAGAGGACAGTGACTAAGTTTTCATAAAAACCAACCAACTTACGATTACGCCAGCCCCCATATTCTGTTACCAAGTGCATTGGAATGTCAAAGTGCGTAATGGTCACTAAAGGCTCGATATCATACTTACGTAGCTCTTTAAAGACCTTTTCATAAAACATTAATCCTTCTTCGTTAGGTTGAGTTTCATCACCTTTTGGGAAAATCCGCGACCAAGCAATAGACATACGGAAAGTTTTAAATCCCATTTGAGCAAACAAGGCAATATCTTCTTGCCAGTGATTGTAAAAATCAATAGCTTCATGTCCAGGATAGAAAAGTCCTTCTTCTGGCTGCAAATGCTTTTCAAGTCCTAAAATAATAGCTTCACGGCGTGAGCCATGTGGGGCTAAATCCACATTGGCAAGTCCGCGACCACCTTGATCCCAGCCGCCTTCATATTGGTTGGCAGCTGTTGCACCGCCCCAGAGAAAATCTTTAGATAATGGCATTATATGCTCCTTTGTATAATTTAGATTATTGTAGATACATCATCGGAATGTATGCGTTATCAATATTTTCATTATAGCAAAAATTATCAGAGCAATCTGTCGGAAATATGGAAAGTCTGTTCCTATTTCTCGAAACAAAAGGCTAAAAAACAACCCATATTATTTTGTTAACTTCTCTTAAATATACATATCACGCTGTTCCAACCAATTCCTTAATAATACGAAAGAGTACCTGAGAGCGTTTGCTTCCATTTTTTGAAAAAGGTATAATAAATGCACAAATAAAAAACTGGAGAGCTCTTAATGAAAGAATTGTATTTAATGCGCCACGCTCAAACTCTATTTAATGTGCAAGGGCGCACGCAAGGTTGGAGTGATTCGCCACTGACACCAAAAGGAATCGATGATACGCTTAAGGCAGGAGAACGACTTCGAGCAAAACGACTTTGCTTTGATGCCTTCTACTCTTCCACACAAGAGCGGGCTTCTGACACTCTAGAATTGTTATTTCCCAATCAAGAATATAGCCGCCTGAAAGGTCTTAAAGAAATGAATTTTGGAGCCTATGAGGGGCATAGTGATTACTTGGAACCTATAGATAAAACGACATACTTCAAAAATTTTGGTGGTGAAAGCAGTCATCAGGTCTCTGAGCGGATGTACCAAAGTTTATCAGAATGTTTAAACAAGCACGATAAGGTTTTCGCCCTTTCTCACGGTGCAGCAATGCATTTTTTTACTCAGGAGAAGGTTTTTAACTTTGAGAGTCAACCTCCTGTGCCACTCGGTAACTTGGCTTGTCTTCATTTTACTTATGATGAAGGAATCTTTACCTTTATCGAATCAATCTCACTGTTATAAAAAGGCATCTTTCTCATCAAGCATAGCCGATGCCTTTTGAACTTTCTAGAAAATTTTAAGGATATAAAAATGATAAGTGAAGTTTTGGGAGAATTACTGGGAACAGCTATTCTGCTCTATCTCGGTGGTGCCGTTATCGCAGCAAATGTGCTCCGTAAGACAAAGTCAGAAGGTGCAGGATGGCTCGTGATTATTTTCGGCTGGGGCTTAGCCGTAATGTTTGCTTCTCTTGTAGTGGGTTTCTTTTCTCCTGCCTACCTCAATCCCGCTATTGTCTTTGCAATGGTTGTTCTCGAAGAAATTTCTTTAATTTCAGCTTTTCTTTTTATTATTGCGGAGTTTTTAGGCGCAATGCTAGGAGCCTTCTTGGTCTGGTTGCATTACTATCCTCATTGGGAACAAACAACAGATGCTGAAGCGATTTTTTCTGTTTTTGCAACAGCACCTGCCATTAAACATAGCTTATCTAACTTTTTTGCAGAAGCTATGGGGACAGCACTTCTTGTTCTGGCTGTATTAGCTGTGGGACAAAGCGAACTTCCTTCAGGAGTAAGTACTGGTTTTATCGCCGCTATTATCATGTCTTTAGGCCTATCTTTAGGTTCAACAACAGGCTTTGCCGTTAATCCTGCACGAGATTTAGGTCCTCGTCTTGTGCATACACTCTTACCACTTAAACATAAGGGGACTTCTGATTGGGCATATGCTTGGATTCCGGCAATTGCACCTCTTGTTGGCGCTGTTCTGGCCGCTTTATTATTCAAGCAACTGATTTATTAAACAAATAAAAAGCAACTTTAAACAAAGTTGCTTTTAAATGTGTCATCGATCAGTTTATTTTTCTTATTTTGACGTATTTCCTGTGTCTTATGCGCTAATTGTTCTAAAATAGCCATCACAGGAAGTTGTGTCGTTAAATTCCCCAATGCGTGTACCTTTGAACCCTCATGTGCCACATTATAGGGGATAGAAATATCGGCCATATTAGCCATTGTGTTATTTACTTCATTAGTGATTGCAATAACCTTAACGCCATCTCTTTTATAGGCAACAATCTGAGCAATAATAAAGTTGGTCTTCCCAGAAATAGAGAGTGCTACAACTGTCATTGTTTTGGCATTATTTGTCATTAGTGGTTGATAAGGATCAATGACTTCAAAAGCAGGTAATCCGGCATTATTAAAATATTTTGTGCCATAATCCGCTAAGGCACCTGAAGTTCCAACACCCATAAAAACCGTATACTCGGTTTCTTCTAGAAGCTTTGCAGCCTCACCAATAAGAGCAGTATATTCAGGACTCAATAAACGTTTAGTAAAGAGCTCAAAGGCAAGAAGATTATCATACTTTGGATCTTCTGCTTTCAGCGAAATTTGGTGTTTTTGTTTTTGCAAATAAGTCTTGAGTTCATTCCAGCCTGAAAAACCTAACTTATGTGTCATACGTACAATTGTCGTAGGCGAAGCATGGACAGTCGAAGCAAATTCACGAATAGTCATGTTCATGATAATTTCTGGTGCTTTAACAACTTCCTCAAAAATTTTACTTTCCAAATCATTGAGCGCATTAAGCTTATTATCTTCAAGCATCTTTTTCTCTCCTCCACTTCTCCCTAGCTTTACTTCCAGTATATCACATTTTTGTTACAAAATTCAGGAACAAATAAAAAGTATCAAGTTCAATCCTTTATAAACACCCTTTAAAAATAGCTCTTTAAACGTGTTCCATAGAACATATCTTTTATGGAACAAAATACAATGATAACGCTTGCATTTACGTGTCAGTTAGATTACAATTAGTTTATCGATTTATTAATTACGTGTGACGCGTTTCGTCACATAGAACTTATTACAAAGGAGTTACTTTATGAATGGATTTATTAATGAAAAAGTACTGCCGCCAATTATGAAATTCTTGAACACCAAACCTATGGTGGCCATCAAGAACGGGATGATATACCCGATTCCCTTTATCATTGTCGGTTCCGTATTTTTAATTTTGGGACAGTTGCCTATCCAAGCGGCACAGGATTATCTCTTCTCTATTGGATTGGGGACACTTTTCTTGCAAATCAATGATGCCTCTTTCGGTATTATGGCGCTTATCGCAGCCTTTGGTATTACTTACTCATGGATGAAAGAGGAGGGACTAGAAGGAGCTAGTGCTGGCCTTACTGCTGTTATCGTCCATATCCTATTGCAACCAAATTCTATTGCGAATGTCGTCAATATTGCAGATCCCACACAGACTTCAGATGCTTGGCAAGTTTCAGGTATCATTGACCGTACTTGGTTGGGTGGACAGGGAATGATTTTATCAATCATTGTTGGACTCTTGGTAGGGTGGATTTTCTCAACTTTAGTCAAGAAAAACATTACTGTCAAGTTGCCTGACTCCGTACCATCAAACGTTGCCGCTTCATTTACGGCTTTAATTCCCGCGGCAGTTGTTATTTCACTCTTCGGCGCACTTCACGGTCTCTTCACAATTGTCTTAAATACTACTTTTATTGAATGGGTTTATGAAGTTATCCAAATACCTTTGCAACACGCAGTAGATGGCCCTGGTGGGATTCTCATGATGGGACTTGGTCCAGTCATGTGGTGGTTTGGGGTTCATGGCTCTGCGATTATCTCAGGTGTTATGGGCCCACTTCTTCTGGCTAATGCAGCAGACAATGCGGCACTCTTGGCTGAAGGCCGCTTGTCTCTTGAAAATGGTGCACATATCGTAACGGCTGCTATGGGAGATCAAATCATGACCATGTCCGGTGCCGGCATCACCATCGGTTTACTGATCTTTACTTTGTTCAGTGCAAAGTCTGACCAAATGAAATCTATTGGTCGACTGGGTGCTGGGCCCGGTGTCTTCAATATTAACGAACCCGTCCTCTTTGGTATGCCAGTTGTCTTGAATCCTTTTCTTGCAATTCCTTTTATCTTCACACCAACAATTTTAGGACTGCTGACTTACTTTGCGATGAGTATGGGAATTATTCCACCGTTTACAGGTATGGTCGCTCCTTGGACGACTCCACCAATCCTCTCCGGTTTATTGGTTGGAGGTTGGCAATTAGCCATCTGGCAAGCTGCTATGCTCTTTCTATCTATCGTCATCTACTGGCCATTCGCTAAGAAATACGATAATATCTTGCTCGAGCAAGAAGCAGAAATGAAGAAGGAAAACTAAATTGAACAAAAGCTCCCACTTCGGAGCTTTTTAGGTCGCGCTTTTCCTCTGTATCCCATATTAATATTCTGAGATATCCGGAGAACATAAAAAACTTTTAGTTAGGCTTGATTTGCCACTAAAAGTTTTTTTATTTTATTATTAAGAAAGTTTTGAACCTACATTTTCGATAAGTTCTGGAATTCCAGCGGCTTTAGATCCACCGGCCATGGCCATATCTGGTTTACCACCTCCACGGCCGTCAATGTAAGGTGCAAGCTCTTTAATCAAGTTTCCAGCTTTAACATCAGCTGTTTTACTTGCCACTAACAAGCTCACTTTTTCACCAATCTTCGCAACAAGGACAAGAACATCGGACAACTCTTTTTGTTTCCAGATGTCTGCAAGATTACGTAGACCATTTACATCTGGTACTGCAACTTCACTAGCAATATAACTTGTACCTGCTGCTTTGAGAACATTTTTAAAGACTTCATCAGATTGACTTGCAGCTAATTTACCTGCTAATGCGTCATTTTCTTTTTGAGCCGCTTTAAGTTCTTCTTGCATAGCTGTTACTTTTGACACGACTTGAGCAGCTTGTGGTGCTTTCACAACTGCTGCGACTTCATTGAGCGTATTTTCAGCATCTTTAAATGCTTCATAAGCTTTTTGGCCTGTTACGGCAACAATACGGCGAACGCCTGATCCGATACCTTCTTCTTTGATAATCTTGAAGAGACCAATTTCACTTGTTGTTGCTGTATGTGTACCACCACAAAGTTCGACAGAGTAATCACCAATTTTAACGACACGAACATTTTTACCATATTTTTCGCCAAAGAGAGCCATTGCGCCCATTTCTTTAGCAGTTTCAATATCAGTTTCTACCGTTTCCACAGCTAATGATTGCCAAATCACTTCGTTAACTTGACGTTCGATATCAGCCAATTCTTCCTTGCTTACAGGAGCAAAGTGTGTAAAGTCAAAGCGAAGGAACTCTACTTCGTTAAGTGATCCTGCTTGAAGTGCATGTTCACCTACAATATTGTGCAATGCTGCATGGAGCAAGTGAGTTGCTGTGTGATTTTTAATGATACCATGACGGCGTTCTGCATCAATTTCAAGTGTGTAAGTTTCACCGACTACAAGAGTAGAAAGAATGTCAACCATATGGAGATTTTGACCATTTGGTGCATGTTGAACATCCTTAACTTCTGCAACAACTTTGCCTGCAGCATTTTTAATCACACCGTGGTCAGAAACTTGTCCACCCATTTCTGCGTAGAATGGTGTTTTATCGAAAATAAGTTGCGCTTCACCGCTTACAGTATCCACTTTTTCATCATCTTTAACTGCCACAAGAAGTTTGCCATCATATTTTTCAACATCATAAAGGAATTCAGATTCTTCTTTGATGGATTGAAGTGTTTCGTTTTGTGCGCCCATTGAACCACCTTTAACGACAGCAGCACGTGCACGATCTTGTTGCTCTTTCATCGCTGCTTTAAAACCTTCATGGTCAATCTTGAAACCAGCATCTTCAGCTAATTCTTCAGTTAACTCTACTGGGAAACCATAAGTATCGTAAAGGCGGAAGATATCTTGCCCTTCAAGCATTGTCTTGCCTTCTTCTTTAAGTTTGGCAAGCAATTCATCTAAGAGTTTGCTTCCACCATCAATTGTACGGCCAAAAGCTTCTTCTTCACGGTCAATAATTTGCATGATAAAATCTTGTTTTTCAAGGACTTCTGGGTAGTATGACTCCATGATTTTACCAACAACGGGAACAAATTGAGCCAAGAATTTACCTTCAATGCCTAATTTTTTACCGTGCATAACAGCACGACGAAGAAGACGGCGAAGAACATAGCCACGTCCTTCATTTCCTGGCAAAGCACCGTCACCGATAGCAAAGCTAAGTGCACGGATATGATCCGCAATAACTTTAAAACTCATGTTGTCGCCATCTGGATTGTAAGTTTTACCAGAAATACGTTCAATTTCACGAATGATAGGGAGGAAAAGATCCGTATCAAAGTTTGTTTTACCACCTTGGATGATACAAACCATACGTTCAAGTCCCATTCCCGTATCAATATTTTTCTGTGGCAACTCTTTATATTCGCTACGTGGAATAGCTGGATCAGCATTAAATTGTGACAAAACGATATTGTAGATCTCGATGTAACGGTCGTTCTCGATATCTTCAGCCAAGAGTTTCAAACCAATGTTTTCAGGATCGTAAGCTTCACCACGATCAAAGAAAATTTCTGTATCTGGTCCTGAAGGTCCTGCACCAATTTCCCAGAAGTTGTCTTCGATTGGAACTAAATGACTTGCATCAACACCGAGCTCCACCCAACGGTTAAATGTATCTTTATCATCAGGGTAGTAAGTAATGTAAAGTTTTTCTGCTGGAAAATCAAAATATTCACTACTTGTAAGCATCTCCCAAGCATAAGCTAGAGCTTCTTCACGGAAATAATCACCAATTGAGAAATTCCCCAGCATTTCAAACATTGTATGGTGACGCGCTGTTTTACCTACGTTCTCGATATCATTTGTACGAATCGATTTTTGCGCATTTGTAATACGTGGATTTTCTGGCACAACTGAACCGTCAAAATATTGTTTCAATGTCGCAACACCAGAGTTGATCCAGAGTAAAGTTGGGTCGTTCACTGGTACTAAAGATTGTGAAGGTTCAATAGAATGCCCTTTTGATTTGAAGAAATCAAGGAACATTTGACGTACTTCTGTTGAAGTCATTTTTTTCATAGCTATTCTCCTAATAAAATAATTTTCATTTACTTTCGATTTGTGAATAAAAACACAATATAAAAACAAAAAATTCATCGTAAACGAGGGGCGTCACTCACGCGGTACCACCCTCATTCACGATGAATCCATCGTCTCTTTTTGCTTGGTAAAGCAGTTTCCCTGCTATTTGAAAACCTTGAGGTTTTCAGCACGTTGACTTATCGACTTTCACCACATGTCGACTCTCTGTAAAGTCATTTCATTCATTTATTTTGATGATGAACTTGATGTAAATTGTGAGAAGATTGTTGAGAAGGCTTCTTCTTTCACAGTGACATTATGTGCTTTAAGGTATTCACCAATCACACCAGCAACATAAGTTGTATCTGCCATTTTTTCTGCCTTGATTACATCTTTAAGTTTATCTTTATACTTGTTCATATCTGAACCTTTATCTGAAGTTTTAATCATTTTCACAACATAATAGCTTGTTGCACCAGTTGAGGCATTTGCTGATTCGATAACATCAGAAACTTCACCATTTTTCAATTTGAAGGCTGCTGTTTGAACTTCTTTTGGAATTGTAGTACTTGTTGAATCAAATTTTTGCTTGTTGCTTGCATTGTCTTTCTCAAACTTAGCTGCATCTGATTTCGCAGATTTTACTGCCTTAGTTGCTGCATCTTTAGTTGTTTCTGGAACAACAATCGCTTCAACTTCTGGATGGAAATCTGCCCAAGCTGCCTTCAAGTTAGCATCTGTAAATTGTGTGTCTGAGATTTTTTTCTCAATGGCATATTCTTGCAAGAGTTGAAGACGAACGTAAGATTTATAACTTTTTTCAGTAAATCCTTGTTGTTGCAAAGCTGCAGCAAACTGTTCGCCCATTTGTTTTTTAGTATCGTCAAACTTCGCTTGAACATCTTTATCTGAAACCTTATCGCCAAAATCTTTTTCAAACATTTTTGACATTGTCAAATTTTGTAAAAGAGATGTGGCAGGCATATTTGGAAAAGTTTTAGCTTCACTGTAGAAATCTTCTACATTGATTGTGTCACCCTTCATTGTGATAATATTAGCTCCAGTAGAGTTATTATTTCCACAAGCTGAAAGTGTGACAAGTCCTAAAGCCGCAACAGCTGTTGCGAGTAAGATGTTCAATTTTTTAAATTTCAAAGTTTTCTCCTTGTTGGGTATATTCCCTTGATACATTTGTTTCTTGTAACAATATTATAACACAAAACATTAAATAAACCTAAACTGATTTACAATGTCAAACTTTCTTAATCATTAATATTCCATCTCCTAAAGGAACCATACTCGCGCGGTATTTAGGGTTGTCTAAAACTTCATCAAAGAGACGACGAAGCCCACGTTCAAGTGCACGCTGCGTCCGTTTAATTTCCATAATTGGAATAAGTATTTCTCCGCCTTGGAAAATATCATCCATGATAATCACACCATTTTCCGAAAGCAACTCCATGGCACGAGGCAGAAATTCTACATATTTTGATTTCGCTGAATCCATGAAGATAAAATCAAATTCCCCTTGCAAATCTGCCAAAAGATCGGCAGCATCACCTTCTAAGAGAGTGATCTGTTTTCTTGAATCATAGGTAGCTAGATTTTCCTTAGCCAAGGCAATCATTTCTGGGTTACGATCGATAGTAATTATTTCAGCATCTGGTGCTGCTTCTGCCATCATAAGTGCAGAAAAACCAATAGCAGTTCCTATCTCCAAAACTCTTTGGGGCTTCATTAAATCCAAAAGCATTTGGAAATACACTACTGTTTCATGAGGTATAATCGGGATATTGTTCTCATGAGCAAAGGTCTCAACATTCTTTAGTGGACCAGTAATTTGCGTTTGACGCTCGCGCATGAAGTCAACAATTTCCTCCTTGACTACGGGACGATTCATCATCGGATTACTTGTTCTCTTGTATGTTAAAACCATTATAAATGGGCTCCTTTTTCGACTAATTTTTCTAGCTCAATTAAACGTTTTTCAAAAACAGCAAATGCTGATTCTAAATATGTTGTTTCTTCCATATCCACACCTGCTTGAGCAATCACAGCCAGCGGATAATCACTTGATCCTGCTTTGAGATAAGTGAGGTATTTTTCACGCGCATCTGGGCCACCATTAACGATAGCCTCAGCAAGATAAGTTGCTGCGGCAAATCCTGTTGCGTATTGGAAGACATAAAAATTATAATAGAAGTGCGGAATGCGAGCCCACTCATATTGAATTTCAGGATTTTCCTGAGCAGCTAAACCGTAGTATTTTTCATTCAGCCCCGCATAAAGCTGGTTCATGAATTCGCTAGTCAGAACTTTTCCTTCTTGATCAGCTTTATGAATCTCATGTTCAAATTCAGCAAATTGGCTTTGACGGAAAACAGTGCCACGGAAACCATCAAGCCAGTGGTTTAAAATAGCAAATCGCACTTTTTCATCTGTCGACTCCGCAAGTAAACTTTCAGTCAAGATATTCTCATTGGTTGTTGAAGCAATTTCTGCAAGAAAGATTGGATAGTCCCCATAAACATAAGGTTGATTTTCTCGTGTAAATGTGGAATGCATACTGTGGCCCATTTCATGTACTAAGGTGAACAAATCATCCAAAGTTTCTTGCCAGTTTAACAGCATGAAAGCATTTGTATCATAGCATCCCCCTGAATAAGCACCCGAACGTTTACCGCTATTTTCAGCTACATCAATCCACCGCTCTTCAAAGGCTTTTTTAACATGGTTCGCATATTCAGGTCCAAAAATTTGAAGAACTTCTTCTGCTTTCTCCACTGCCTCGGAGTAGTTAAACTTATAATCCAAGTCCGATAAGGGTGTATAGACATCATACATCTTTAAATCGTTCTCTAACCCTAAAATTTGCTCACGCAATTTAATATAACGATGTAAAAGAGGCAAATATTTATTAACCGACTCCAAAAGCTTATCGTAAACTTCTTCCGGAATAAAATTACTTGATAAAGCTGCTTGACGGGCTGAATGGTAGCCACGCATCTTCGCCTTAAAATTATGGACTTTTACATTTGTTTGTAGCGTTTTAGCATAAGTGTGCTGATACTGTTCATAGTTGCTATAAAGGGCTTGATAAGCTGCCTTTCGCACCTGACGTTCCTTACTTTCCATGAGCGAGATATAATTACCGTGTGTCAGCTGTACTTCCTGTCCTTTTTCATCTTTAATCGTCGGAAGCTCAATATCAGCATTGTCAAAAATTTCGAAAGTTTCGGCGGCTGCACTAAAAATCTCACTAGCACTGGCTAAGAGTTTTTCCTCTTTTGGACTTAAGATATGCTCATTTTTAGCAAAAAGGCGGTCAAACATATGAGAATATTGCTCCAGTTTGGGTTCTTCTCTTCTAAAGCTTGCATAACGTTCTGGCGTTAAAGCTAAGAATTCCGGCTCGTAAAAAGCAAAGGTTTCTCCAAGCTTGGCATATAAATTTGTGGCTTTGGCTTCGTATTCTTGGTAACGACTCACTTGCGTATCTTGGTCATGTTTCATTGAGGCATAGACATAAACCTTCTCCACAGCACGCGAGATTTCCAGCTCAATTTCCGTGATTTCTAATAAGCTTTGAGCGCTATCTAGAAGATGTCCTTCGTAGTGCTTTACCGTCCCTAATCTTTCCGAAACTCTTTTAAGTTCTAGTTCCCAGGCGGCATCGTTTTCAAACACAGTTGACAAATCCCAAGTTAAGTTTTCAGCTATTTCATCACGTTTTTTTGCCATTCCATTCTCCGTTTTTCACTTTATTTTTATCTTTAATTATAGCATAGAAGCTTGGTGTATGCAGTTTTTCGTGTTCTTGTAACTGAAAACTTTCATAGAAACTGTGATAATATTTTTCCAAGGGAGTATCTACTTGAAAAAAGCTTTCTCTCGTATCATCGGAAAAGTCAAAGGTCAATAAGTTTAAGCCTGGAGGACTCCAGTAGCTCTTATTCCAATTGAGGTCTAGCAAATTTTTTCCTTGTTCATAATACTTTTCTTGCATTTTAAGCCATTTTGGCATTTGATAATACAGTTGTTTCTGAACAAACAACTGTAACTCTTCCTGTTTTGGAGCATCTAAACTAAGATCTTCTCCTTCTCGAAAGGGCTGGCGTAAGAGCTCTAAGAGATTCTCTTGAAAGAAGTCAAACTCTTCAGTAAGATAAATCGGTCGTCCTTTCAAATCTTGATAAATCAATGATTTCAACCGTAGTTTTTTTCTGTTCCAGTCTAATTCCCAAAAATAAAAACCTCTCACTGCTGAATAATAGAGCAAATTTTTCTGCAAAGATGATAGGTTATTCTTAAGCCATAAGTCCCTTCCTTGAAGCCAAAGGACATAATATCCTTTTTCTTTGTAACTTACCGTTCTCTCTTCTAAACGTTGCAAAGAAAGCGGCGAACACTGTATTTCAATAGCAAGTTTATCATTTACTAACAAATCAGCCGTTTGCTTAATCTCTGGCACATACTTTTCCAACTCAACTTTCTCTTTTTTCTTAAACCATTGATACAAACTGAGTTTTAAGCCCAAGTGTTGTGCAGATTCATTTTCGCTCCAAGAGTCACAATTTTGTACGGATATGTGAGCAAAGTGAGGAATTTTTATCTTCCCTTTTTTTAAACGAAGGGGCGACTTACAGGCTGGGCAATAAAAAGGGCCACTAATTGAAGAATTGTCAAGGAGATTAATTGTTTTTCCGTCTTTATCCAAAGCTATTAACATATCAAATAGTACGAAGAATAGCTCTAAAAGTCACAAGGCAAACAAAAAAACTCGGAAAATCCGAGTCTTTATATCTTAACGGTTAAGTACAAAGTGATCCATAAAAAGAATAAAAAGAGCAAATGCTATGAATACACCTGTGATTAAGCCAACCCAAAAAATATGTTTACGTCTTTGACTGTTCATCACTGCGATAAACTCACGAATAAATGCTGGAAGACGGAAGTACAAAGGTGTTTTTCCTCCAATCCCTCCTTGCGCATTTAATCCTTGTTGAGCAGCAAAGAGAGCCGCTCGGAAAACGTGATAGTCCGAAGAGAAAAAGAGAAATTCTTCATCGGCTTTCTGTTCAATTTTTTCAATCAACTGAGATGAAAATTTTAAATTTTCAAAAGTTGTTTTTGATTGATCTTCAACCAAGGTTCGTTCTTTGGGAAAGCCCAGTTCTTCGACAGCGTATTTTTGCATCGCTAGTGCTTCCGCAAGTTGTTCATCACTACCTTGTCCCCCAGAGAAAACCATTATAGTTTTATCATTTGCAGCCTTTATTCCTGCACGGATACGGTTAGCTAAAAGGGGGCTAACAAACTGGCCATTAATCAGTCCAGAGCCTAGAACCACGTGATATTTTGAAGACTTTTTACGGAAACGACGTCCATATGTCCAGCTAGCAAAAAAGAAAACCGTGAATTGCCAGACAAGATAAAAGGCCAGCACAGGATAAACGTAACTCAAGAGCTGTAGCCAAAGCCAACCTTCAGATAAAGTAGAAACTCGAATATAGAGCCAATCGACTAGAAAAAAGACAAACATAATGGCCGGCAAAATCAAATTCGCTAAACTATGTGATTCACGCCGCCACATTTTAATCGTTAAAACCACAATCCCCACAGGTACGACAAAACTAATCATAAAAGTAGGAATCAAAAAGAGGGCAAGCTCAATAATAATTATGGCTAAAATGATATTGGAATGTGAATTATAATTAGCCGAAAAAAGAATCCCCATAATACCGTTAAACAGTACAAAAAGACTGGCTAAAAAACCAATAGTAAGTCGTCCTAAACGTAAAGTTCTCATATCCTTCAAACGATGCGACTTTGTGTAAAAAATGACGGTCGGGATTAAAGCTAAAAAACTAATCACCGAAAATGCAATAATAAGTGGTGTCTCCATGTCTTTATTTTAACATAAAAATCCGCTGATAAAAGCGGATTTCTCTCATGATAGTGTACAAATTATAGAGTTATTTTTAGAGAATAGCAAGTACTGCAAAATTTAAGGCAAATGCAATTGCGACAACCCAAATAATTGGTTTTACTTCTTTAATCTTACCTGTAAAGAGTTTTGAGAAGATATAAGTGATAAAGCCAGCAGCAATACCATATGAGATGGAGTAGCCAAGACCCATAAATACTGAAGCAAAGAAGGCTGGAATAGCTTCGCTCAATTCAGACCAGTTGATTTCCTTGAATGATGACAACATCATCATACCTACAATGATCAAAATTGGAGCCGTTGCTTGCGTTGGAACAATGGCAAGTAATGGTAAGAAAAGACTTGAGATCGCAAACATCACAGCAACGACAATCGAAGTCAATCCTGTACGTCCGCCTGCTCCAATACCAGCTGCTGATTCTACATAAACAGTTGTATTTGAAGTTCCGAAAATCGCACCAATTGGTGTAGCAATCATGTCAGCAAAGAGTGCTTTGTCCATTTTAGATGAGAAACCTTTGCTATTTGCCATATCCACAAAATCTTGATCTGTAAAGATTCCTGTGCTACGACCTGTACCAATGAACGTACCAATCGGATCAAAGATTGAGGTTAACGAGAAGGCCAAAATTGTCATCAAAACTTCAATAATTCGAGATGAATCAGAAAATAAACTACCAAAACCTTTAGGACCAAAAGCAGCACCAAAAGTTGTTCCCATCTCGTTGATTGCTGTCCCGAGATTGTTGTCTGCAAAAAGTGTAGACATATCAACTTTTGTAACACCTGTTAAAAGTGCAAGTACAGTCGTTACTGCGATTGACAAGAGAATCCCTGCTTTCCATTTACGGAGAACAAAGAACATTGTTACTAAAATACCAACTAAAGCAACAAGAACACCAGGATCATCAAATTTAACTAAGCCAGGTACAATTGTTGAATCTGCAGTGATAGTGCCGTGGTTATCCGTATAAGTACCTGGTGATGCAATAAATTCAAGAATACCAGCGTTTTTAATACCGATATAAGCGATGAAAATACCGATACCACCACCAATAGCGTGTTGTAAGCTCTCAGGAATTCCTAAAACAATTGCTTTACGAATTGAAGTAAATGTAATAATAATATTGACAATACCACAAATGAAGACCATTGCTAAAGCTTCTTGCCAAGTGTAGCCTAATGAAAGAACAACAGTATAAGCAAAGAAGGCGTTAATTCCCATACCTGGTGCAAGGGCATAAGGAACATTGGCGATTAAACCAATAGCTACCGAACCCACAATTGAAGCTAAGATAGTAGCTAAGAAAACTGCCTGAACGGGCATGCCTGTTGATCCTAAAACATCAGGATTGACAAACAAGATGTAGCTCATAGCAAAGAAGGTAGTAATACCTGCCATAATTTCACGGCCCACAGTAGTGCCGTTTTCTTCAAGTTTAAAGAACTTGTTCACGAATAAATTCTCCTTTTAATAAAAAGTTGCATGCCACATTCGTTTTTCGTGACACACGTCATAAAATGATACATGTTCAGTATAAATAAATTTTAAGTTTGAAACAAGGAATTTCGAGTCATTTTAAAAAACAAGTCCGTATATGTTCGTAAATACCGAACTAGAGACTTATAAATATTTATAAAAGTTCGTCCATTTTAATAATTGTTGTCAAAAACATAAATTTTATTTTTCATAGTGTCTTGTAGATTACAATAATGAACACTCCACATCTTATTTTTTAAAAAGTAACCTAGACCAAAAGCAGCTTTACTGCTTTTCTGGTATAATAAAAAATAAGAAATATTTTAAAGGATTAAGTATGGAAAACAAAGATAGAAAATTGATTGCCATTGATCTTGACGGCACAACGCTTCATAGCGACGGGCGTACAATCAGTCGCTATACGAAATATATTTTTAAACGTATTGAGGAGCAAGGCCACATCATCTGCATCTCCACGGGTCGTCCTTTCCGTATGGCTGTTGATATTTATCGCGAACTCGAACTTAAAAGTCCGATGATCAACTTCAATGGTGCTTTGATTTCCAAGCCAGACAATCGTAATTGGGAGTACACCAAAGGTCATTATATTGATCGTTCATTCGTCTTTGACTTTTTACGCCATCAACAAAACTTTGATTTAGAATTTTTTGCGGTTGAATATCGCCGTAAATTTTTCCTTAATAACTTCAGGAACGTAACCCCTAAACTTTTTGGTGTCGAACAGTTCCATCCCTACAATCGTTTGCGCGCAGATCGTCTCGATGACAATCCGCATGCAGTACTCCTTTCTACACGAGTAAAAGATAAATTTCGTCTGGCCAAGCAAATCCAAGATCATTATAACGGAAAAATCAGTGTAAGTGGCTGGGGCGGTCCTAATGGCGTTTTAGAAATTGTCCCCAAAGGTGTCAGCAAAGCTTCTGGTCTCAAGCATCTTCTCCGTGTTCTCGAAATTCCAAAAGAAAACCTTATAGCATTTGGTGACGAGCATAACGACATCGAAATGTTTAAATTTGCTGAGGAAGCCTATGCTATGAAAAATGCCTCCACTCGCCTCACACCACATGCCACTGAAATTCTTCCGTGGACAAATGATGAGGACGGGGTTGCCCATAAATTAGAAGAACTCTTTTTGAAGTAGTTGCTTATCTAACCCCCCAAAAAAATAAAAAAACTTCATCAATTGATGAAGTTTTTTATTAATCACGACTGTTTCCCATAAATCCAAAGATTCTCAAGAGTGAGAGGAAAAGGTTGATAAAGTCAAGATAGAGTGATAACGCCATGCTAATCGCCCAGCCGTTACTTACATTACCGTTATTTTGGCGGTAAACATGCTCAATCTTTTGATTGTCCCAAGCGATCAGCCCACTGAAAACGAGGACACTGATGATTGAAGAAACAAAGACAACCATTGGACTTCTTAAGAAGATGTTAATAACCCCTGCGATGATTAAACCAATCAGCATACCCATCATGGCACGCCCCATACCTGACAAATCACGTTTAGTTGTACGTCCATAAACTGAAAGACCAAAGAACATTCCAGCAGTTGATACAAAGGCTAAAGTGACATCAGAAGCTGTATAAGCTGCAATTGTGAAGCTCATCATGAAGCCCATTAAGACTGAGAAACCAATAAACATAGGCAAAGCCGTGGGTTTATTTTTCATGGCTGCATTTTGCATTGGGAAGATGAGAATCAGTGGCAAGAACCAAATGATAAGCATTGCAAAACCGGCACGATTCACCAAGTTCTGAGCTGCATCCCAGAAAATATTTATTGTTAAAAAAGATGTGAGTGCTGAAACAGCAACTCCAATTCCGACAATCCCATAAATGCGAGCAAAAAATTGATTCAGCGATACTTGACTTCTATTATTATTTATAAATGGATTTTCCATAGTATCTCCTTTTCTAATATACCTTTAAGACTATTTTACCAAAAATTTACAAGGCTGTCATCAGACTTGAGTCCTAGTTTGGGGTTCTTTCTTCATAATTTTCTTATTTTGACCAATCTATCCCTTTTTGTCCTGTTTTTTCTAAAAAGGTATTAGCTTTCGAAAATGGCTGTGAGCCAAAGAAGCCACGAGAAGCAGAAAGAGGTGAAGGATGTGCAGATTCAAGTATTAAATGCTTAGAAGAATCAATCAGCTTCGCTTTCTTACGTGCATCACCACCCCATAAGAGAAAGACTTTTGGACGATCATCATCCGAAGCAATTTTTATTATCTCATCTGTCAAAGGTTCCCAAATTTTTCCTTTATGAGCATTAGACTTCATCTCAGGGACGGTAAGTACAGCATTGAGCAATAAAACCCCTTGCTCAGCCCAATGTGTTAAATCTGAATCCTCTTTATCAAAGCCCTCGCTTTTAAGTTCTTTCCGAATATTGACAATAGAGTCTGGTCGATTCACCACAAAGGAAGCTGGATAGGAAAAACTTAGTCCCTGAGCTTTACCCGGCTGTGGATAAGGATCCTGTCCAACTAGTACAACTTTGACATCAGTTAAAGCAGTCAATTCAATCGCTCGAAATATCTTATCCTCAGGCGGGTAAACATTGCCTTGTGAATAAACGTCATTGATAAAATCAACAAGGGTTGAAAAGTATTCCTGAGGCAATCGTTCTCTTAAAGGTTCACTCCAATCCGTTTTTTTCATTGTGCTTCCTTCTCCTTCGTTTTAATTTGTGCATATTGGCGCAATACGGTTTTTAACTTTTCTGGGGCAGTTTTCCGGAAATCGCTAAGATAAATCTCACGATGATGGAATTCTTTGTGGATAAGTTCATAGCCCTCTGCAGCGGCAAATTCCTCCATCAAAGTAAAAGTTTCAGCTTCATCGTCAAAACTCCCCTTATGCATGGCTTGAATACAAAGTCCGTCTGTAATCTTTTCATATTTTACTTGAGAAAAATCTTGTTTTTTCTTTGAAGCTGTGTCTTTTTTCGCCCACTCAACAATTTCTTCAGTTACAAATTCTGGCATCCGAATCATAACTTTCCAAATCAGTTCTTCTTTACGTAGAGGCTCATTAGCCTTTGGAGCTGTCCGGCTTGTCCACAAACCCTCTAAGGGCGGCACAACAAAACGGTAAAACTGTGGAATCACCACATCTTCTCTTTTGTAGGACATTGAAATAGCATATGCTATAGGATAAAGTGAAGCAATCGCTTTTTGGAAAGCTGTACCAGCTGGTGCACCTTGACCAGAAACAGTCAAATAAGACATCTCAGGTACAGTAATTACTTCAATTTTTTTAGGAAAATAAAACTCTTTTTCAGTTTTTTTTAAATCTACTTTTATAGAATCTGTCATTGTTTGGTATCGGAAATAAGCAGAAAATTATTTCTTTTTTTCCACTTTCCTCTCCTTTCTTTGTCGCTGGCAACTCCCTGCCTAGGTCACCTATAAATTCAACGTTGTTAATAACATTATTATAACATTTATCTTACATGTTTTATTTCTATCATCAGCTTCATCCAAAGTTCTCCCATTTTTAGAGTAAAAAAAAATCCTATCAGCAGACAGGAATATTTTTTTGCAATTAAGAATTAGCCCAATTTAGCTGCCAAACGTGATTTGTCACGTGAAGCTTTGTTAGCGTGGATAAGACCTTTTGATGCAGCTTTGTCGATTGCAGAGCTTGCAGCTTTGAATGTGTCTTCGCTTGGTGCAGTTTCAAATTTTTTGATTGCAGTACGCATTGCAGATTTTTGTTGTGAGTTGCGTTCGTTAGCAACAACGTTCAATTCAGCGCGTTTGATTGCAGATTTGATATTAGCCATTATTTCCTCCAAATTTTTGTAATACCTATAAATTATACAGGATTTTTAGCTTTTTAGCAACTGTTTGTCAAAAGAAAATTGAAATATTTTTCTTTTTTCTTGTGTCAAATTGCATATCGCTATTTACATTTTATAGAATGGTGCTATAATATGAATATGAAATTAGATGAAAATCCATGGTTGACAGATGCCGAGTTTATGAGTTATGTTGGTCACTTTCTTGAAATGCCGGAACTGAAACAGCTTGATGAAATCACCCATCACTATACTTCAACACGTTTGATTCATTCAATCAAGGTAAGTTATGTGAGCTATTTAGTTTGTAAAAAGATGGGCTGGAATGCAAAATCTGCTGCCCGTGCAGGTCTCTTACACGACCTTTTCTACTACGATTGGCGCGACACTAAATTTAACAAAAGTCATGCCTATGTTCATCCTCGTATCGCTGCCCGTAATGCAGCAAAAATTACTACCCTTTCTGATCTTGAGTACGACTGCATTGTCAAACATATGTGGGGGGCTACAATAGCACCGCCACGTTATAAAGAAAGCTGGGTTGTTACCTTAGCAGACGATTATGTCGCAATGACTGAAGGCGTAGAAACTGCACGTTTCAAATGGAAAACGCGCAAATACTTTAAACGTCACCTTCCAATTTGAACTATTAGCATAACAATAGTTCATGAGAAGCATCTAACCAATGGTTAGATGCTTCTTTTTTTATTTTTTCAGACATTCAAGAGGTTTAACACCTTTTTTAGCCCTAAGTTGACAAAAATGTGAAAATTATAAAGCGTACTAGATAAAATTTATAATGTTATTTTATCACTGTAGACTAAAAGAACGTATAAATTCTACTTCATATTTATATTTCCAAAAATTTTCGGAAGTAAAAAAGATGATGAATGTGCCACTTATGTATTGGTTGTCCCTTGGCCAAAAATTAATAACTTCAATGTCACAAGGGAAAGCTATTAAATCCTAAAAAATCAGAGCAATTTTAACTTTTCTTAACCGCTACCATGTTATAATATTGTTAAGCTTATCGTTCGTAATTTTTTACTCAACTTTATGGAAAGGGACTTAATATTATGAGTCTTTCAAAAGAACAACGCGTGCATGATTTGGCCTTGTGCATACTAAATAATGTCAATATGACTGAAGGTTTGTTCTCTGCTTTAGAGAAAGCAAACGAACTATCCGTCAGCGATGCTTACCCTAAAAAATATGCTGTAGCTTATACAGTACTAACACAAAAGCTCCAAGATGAACTCACTGATTTTGATGATTTAACTTTTTGAGGCTAAAAGTACAAATAAAAAAAGACGGTTTAAAACCAGTCTTTTTTTATTTAAAAATTGCAAAATCAGCTGCCGTAAGCCCAATCAATGGATCAAAATCACCCGAATTAACCAAATCTGCTGTTAAAAAAGACTCAATCGGATATGATGTAGAAGTAAAATTTTCTTCAGGAAAAAGCGAAATTTCCTCTGTTTGAGGCTGACTAACTTTCACAGTTGTTTCACTCTTGTCATCATCCAAAGTTTGCTTTATTTCTTCTACAGGCTCTGCTTTGCCAGTAAATCGCTCCTTTAAGAAAGTTTTTCGATTGGCACTTTCTTTTTGAACAGCTTGGGCAAAGGCTTTTTGTTCTCCAACAAGAATTAGACTTTGTTTGGCTCGCGTAATTGCTGTATACAAGAGATTACGTTCCAGCATCCTTGAATAGGACGAAACCATTGGAACAACAACTGTTGAAAACTCACTCCCTTGCGACTTATGAATAGACATTGCGTAAGCTAAGGTAATTTTATACCACTCTGCGCGAGGATAGCTCACTTCCTGACCATCAAAATCCATCACAATTTCGTCTTGCTTGCTTTCTGTATGTTTTGCTGGAATAAGCTCAACAATCCTCCCTAAATCGCCATTAAAAACATTGTTTTCTGCATCATTGACTAAATGGAGAACTTTATCATCCTCTCGAAAATGAATATCCTGATAATTAAACTCTTGTCGCTCATCAAGAGGGTTGAACAATTCTTGCAACAAACCATTTAAGGTGTTTATCCCAGCTACACCTTTATACATCGGTGCTAAAATCTGCAATTCAAAAGGATTATTTCCTCTTTTTTTCCACGCAGTCGCCACTTGTTTCACAAGATGAGCAACTTGTCCTGTTCCAGCTTCAAAATAAGAACGATCGGGATGACGGCTAGTAAAATCTTGTGGCAAACGGCCTTCCTTAATCTCATGAGCAAGGTCAATAATCGTCGATTCGGCTCCTTGACGGAAGATTTTATCCAAGCGAACTGAAGGAATCTCTGGAAGCTTCAGCAAGTCTGCAAAGACTTGCCCAGGACCAACTGACGGCAGCTGATCTGCATCGCCTACAAAGAGTACTTTCATGGAAGGAGGAATGGCTTGTAAAAGTTTATTTGCTAACCAGGTATCTACCATTGAAAATTCATCAACAATCAAAAGTGAACCCGCAAGATCATTACTTTCCATATCCATTGCTTCATCAGTATTTAAACCTAAATGGCGATGAAGCGTTGCTGCCGGTAAGCCAGTAAGTTCATTCATTCGGCGACTTGCTCTTCCTGTTGGTGCTGCCAGAAGAATAGGGAAAACATCATCATGATAATGCCCAGGATCTAAATCAATGTCATGAAGCTGTGCATAAGTTTCGATAAAACCGTTGATAATCGTTGTTTTACCTGTTCCTGGTCCACCGGTTAAAATGAAGAACTGACTATTTAAAGCTTGAAAAATAGCTTCTTTCTGCAGTTTATCGTAGCGAATACCTAGCTTATTTTCCACTTGCTCAATATTTTTCAAAATTTTTTCATCTGAGAAGGTCTGAGTACTACGTCCAATAAGTTTTTTGAGGTATTCACTAATGCCTTGCTCAGCAAAATAAAGGGAATTTTCAAATATTTTAGTTTCTTCTTGTTGCATTTTACCGTCTTCAAGCAGATGGTTGATTTCTTCAGCCACAGTCTCTGGGCTAACTTCTATCTGGCGTGCTTCTTCCAAAACTTGGATTGTTTGTTGCAAAAGATCACGCGCTTCAATATAAGTATCGCCCGTAATTAAAGGGTGTGTTTTAACCACATGCATCAATCCCGCTCTAAAGCGGTCACTACTATCTGCTGCAATTCCCAATTCTTGAGCAATTTGGTCCGCTGTTTTAAAGCCAATTCCTTTGATATCTTCAACCAACTGGTAAGGATTCTTGGCGATAATATCCAAGGTTTGATCTTTGTAAAGCTCATGAATTTGAAACTGGAGCTTACTGGGAATACCATATTCTGCAAGCTTTGATAAAATCTTTTCCACACCATGATTGTCACGAAGTCTTTTAATAAAGGAATTTTTCTTTGCTAAAGGAAGGATATCGTCTAATTCTTCCGGCTTACTTAAGATACTGTCAACTGTATCATCAGGAAAAAGAGCCACGATTCTTTCTGCCGTCTTTTTACCAATCCCAGGAAATTTATCAGAAGAAAAGTATTTAATTAGTCCTGCAGCACTGGTCGGTACAGCTTTTTCATAAGTTTCAACTTGAAGCTGCTCCCCATATTTTGGATGTGTCGTAAGTTTACCATAGAAGGTATAACTGTCCCCTTCGATCAACTCCCCAATTGTTCCGGTTACAACAATTTCATAATCTTCATAATCGCTATTGGTATCATCCACTTCTACTAAAAGTACTTTATAAAAATTACTAGGATTACTAAAGAAAATCGCTTCAATTGTTCCGGTAAAATATATTTTTTCTGTCATAACACTTTATTCCAGTGCAACAGCTCAAAACGTTGACCTTTCGTTTCTAAAACAGTTACACTATTATTGGCTAAGCCACCAGCTGTACGTAACTCTTGTAGCGGAAAGCCCGCTAAATGTCGCATTCCCGCTGTCCCTGAAGCACCATGACCGACCAATAATATATTTTCAGCCTCTTGCTTTTTGAGGTCATTTGCTAAACTATCAAAACGTGCTAAAACATTAGCTACTGTTTCCGCTCCAAAATGGCGCCCATCAAAATTTTGCAATTCATTCCGAGAAGCAAACATTTCATCTGGATACTTCAAGAGTGCATTTGCGACCAACTGGCCTTCCAGCTGACCAAAATTCCATTCGGAAAGGCGAATATCTGTATTTACTGGCAAAGCAGTTAACAATTTTGCGGTTGTCACAGCACGTGGCTGCGGGCTAGAAATCACTTTATCAAATTGGACAATTTGTCCCAGTCTTTCATTTACTCGGGCTATCGCCTTATAGGATTCCGGCAAAAGAGGCGAGTCCCCTTTTTGACCTTGGAGCCTTTTTTCGAGGTTCCATTGCGTTTTACCGTGTCTTACAAAATAGATTTTCATTTTAATTCCTGAATTTCTTTAATTATTTCTTCTGGTTTTTTGTCCTTGGTTTCAATAATAATATCCGCTACTTCTTCGTAGAATTTTTCACGCTGCATAAACAATTGTTCTACGTCTTGTACGGGTTGTGTAGCCAACGGTCTTTTATTCTTTTGATCAGTAAGAATACGTTCATAGAGCGTTTCAAAATCTGCCTTGAGATAAACGACATTTTTCAGCTTTTTCAGACAGTCCCGATTTTCTACAAGTTGAACAATGCCGCCACCTGTGGCAACATTAAATCCTGAGAGCACCGCTGCCTCAAGTGTTTCTCTTTCAATTTGTCGAAATTTAGCTTCGCCATATTCCTGAAAAAATTGTATAATGGGCATTCCAATCTCTTGTTCAATGGCTTGATCAAGGTCAATAAAGTTTTCCTTATTTAGAGCCCTTGCAATCGTTGATTTCCCTGCGCCCATAAACCCAATCAACACTACTGCCATTCTCGTTCCTCCTTGCTTGGCACAAGTAAACCTTTCAGATCGTCAAAGAAAGTTGGATAACTTGTTTTAATGGCTTGACTTCCTTCTAAAACAACTTCTCCTTCTTGGACAAGAAGTGCCGCAATTGCTGTCATCATACCGATACGATGATCACCGTGAGTATTGATGTCTTTATGAGGCGCATGAAGGTTTGTCTTCCCTCTAATCTTCATCCCATCCGCTGTGGGTGTAACATCAGCTCCCATCGCTTTTAATATGTCCGATACAACTGAGATACGATCCGTTTCTTTGACACGAAGCTCTTCCGCATCTGCAATGACCGTTTCACCTTCAGCTTGTGTAGCTAAAAGAGCAATAATCGGCAGCTCATCAATCAACCTTGGTATCAAATCGCCCGATATCTGGGTTGCAGTCAATGTGCTATAACGAATTTTGAGTGTAGCAGCTATCGCAGTTTGGTTGGTGATTTCAACTTTTCCTCCCATAGCAGTAACAACATCAATTATTCCTGTTCGTGTGGCATTGATACCAACATTTTGCAGTTCAATACTGCTTCCTGGAATGATTAAAGCAGCAACAATCCAAAAAGCTGCTGAGGAAATATCTCCAGGCACTGTAATTTCTTGACCTTCTAACTTTTGTCCACCTCTTATTCGGATATGCTTTCCCGATACTGTAAGTTTTCCACCAAACTGTTGAAGCATTTCTTCGGTATGATTTCGTGTCACCGCTTTTTCCACAATTTCTGATATTTGATTACTCTTTGTTTGTAGTGCGGCAAAAATCAAAGCTGATTTTACTTGTGCAGAGGCTACAGGCAGTTGATAGTTAATAGACTGCAGTTGTCTTCCTTGAATTTCTAAAGGTGGCAGGCAAGTTTCTCCTTGACCAGAGATTTTTGCTCCCATTAATTTTAATGGGTGAGCAATACGATCCATTGGGCGACGCGAGAGCGAAGCATCACCAATCAATTTTGTATCAAAGTCTAAACCAGCGAGAATCCCCGACATTAATCGCATCGATGTTCCTGAATTTCCCATATCCAAGGGCTTATCCGCTGGCTGTAAGCCCTCAAAGCCCTGTCCTTGAATATAGATTATCTCCTCTTTATCTTCAATTTTAACACCCAAGTCTTGGAAAGCTTGCATTGTAGCTGTGACATCCTCAGCTCGCAAAATATGCTTTACCCTCGTTTGACCATGTGAAATCGCCCCAAACATTATGGAGCGGTGAGAAATTGATTTATCCCCAGGAACAGTAAGTTTACCTGTGAGTGATTTTGCCTTTATTTCGAGTTTCATTGCGTTTCAAACTTTCTTCTCTACAATTTATCTTCTATTATAGCACAAGTCAAGAGCTGTAATATTGTATTGTTTTTCTTGAACATCTATCAAAAAAACCACTACGCGCAAGTGGTTTTTTAGTTTTTCGCTTCTAAATATTCTTCTTTCGTCAAGGTCCAATAGTCACAAAGGACAGAACGTCCCTCTTTTGCCATATATGTATAGACTTGACCCGTTTTTCGCATGCCAATCTTTTCCATTACACGTCCTGACTTTGGATTTTCTGCATCATGTTCTGCTACAATAATTTTTACATCAAGTTGGTTAAAAGCTAAATCTCTAAGGGAAGCGGCAGCCTCTGGCATTAGTCCTCTCCCCCAAAAGTTACGATTAAGCACCCAACCAAATACAGCTTGATCTCCGTCGAGCCTTAAATCAATGGTTCCAATCATTTTTTCGCTCTGCTTATCCACGATTGCCCAGCAAAATAAGCGCTGTGGTATAAAATACTCCACAATACTTTCTTCGGTCATAGCTAAATCTTTATGTGCGGGAAATGAAACATAACGTACAACTTCTGGATCACTTGCATATTCAAAAAGGTCTTCTTTGTCCGCAAGTTCTACTTTTCTAAAAATTAAACGTTCTGTTTCAAAATTTTGATGTTGTGCAAGTATTACTTGTTTATTGTTCATTTTTTTTCACCTCAACGGTTGTTCCTTCGCCTAGCTCTGAGCTTATCTTAATACAAAAGTCAAGTCGATCCAAAATGAGTTTTGTTAAGTACAAGCCTAAACCCGATGCTTTATAATAGCTGCGACCGTTATAGCCTGTGAAACCATGCTCAAATATGCGTGGCAAATCTTCGGGTAAAATCCCTATTCCTGTATCACTTAAAATAATTTTATTTTCTTCGATACTAATTGTTAAACTGCCTTCATTTGTATATTTTATAGCATTATTGAGCAACTGCTCTATTGCCAAGCTGAACCATTTGCGATCTGTAGTAATTTCCCAGTCACCTGAAATAGTGACGGATAAATTTTTCTGGATGAAAAAACTACTGTATTTTTTGAGCAGTTCTCGCAAAAGGGCAGCGACAGAAAACTTCTCAAAATGAAAATCTGTTGAAATATTGGCTATACGTTGGTATTCCAATAACATTTTTAAGTAATTATCCAAAGCGAAAGTTTGATTTTTTAATTCGATTGGATTAATTTCTGTTTGTGCCATTAAATCGATTGCGGCCAAAGGGATTTTCATTTGATGGGACCAGACTTTGATAATATCTTCTGTTTCTTTAATGTGTTTTTCTTTTGCACGCAGGTTTTCTTCCAAATCCAAAAGCTCATGTTTCAAGTCACATAAGAGTGCTTCTCTATTCGCCCATCGAAAATATGAGGAAACCAAGTAAATCACAAATACAATCAAAGCAAGAATAGTTGCATTAATAAGGGATTCAATCGGAAGATGCCAGAGTAAAAAATTGCTCACAAAGATAAAGAGCATCACCAGAAACACGCCGATTTGTGCAATTTTTGTCTGCAAAAACCGCTTTATTTTACTCCAAGGCATAGCCTACACCTCGTTTCGTTACCAAATGTGCAAATCCAATTTCAGCTAGTTTTTTACGTAAACGTGTCATTTTTACATTTAAAGTATTACTGTCGATAAATTCATCTGTTTGCCACAGTTCTTGAAGAATAGCTTCTTTGCTTACAACAGCTCCGTTAGCTCTAAAAAGAACACTCAAGATCTTGTTTTCGGAAGGTGTGAGATCAATCTGACTTTCCCCTGATTTTACCATATTGTCTGATAAAATAAAGCCGGCAAATTCTAATTTCTCAGGACCAGAAAAGTTATAAGAACGACGAAGCAATGCCTTTATTTTGGCCTGCAAGATATCCAAGGAGAAAGGTTTTGTAACAAAATCATCAGCTCCTTGATTCATGGCTGTGACTTGGTTCATATCATCACTCATCGACGAGATAAAAATAATCGGAATTTGTGAGACTTTGCGTAATTCTGTTGTCCAGTAAAAACCGTTATAAAAGGGTAAACCAATATCCATTAAGACTAAGTCCGGATCTGCTTCCAATATTTCCTGCTTGACTGCCCGAAAATTTAAAACAGAATAGACCTGAAAGTCACTTTTCAAGGCATTAGTCAACATTTTAACAATCGTTTTATCGTCTTCAACAATAAAAATTTTGGGCATTTTTTCCTCCCGAACTTGCGGATCTGTTATCACTTGTTCTTTTTTCACTATCAATTTTTTCTTTCTCCTATTATAACATATAAAAAAATCAGATGATTCCATCTGATTTTTAGAAAAATGTTGTAAAGCCATAATAGCCTAAACCAACAATAATGAGAAGTGAAAGGATATGCAAACTAAGCGTTAAAGACTGTAAAAGTTTGATATCCTTGCAGTTCTTAATCTTTCTTTGAACAAATTGAATGATGCCCCAAACATACCAGGCACAGAAAGTAAGAACAGTAAGTGAGCCACCAAGGACCAGTAAGTAATAGGGTATTTTTTCCATTTATTTTTTCTCCACAATATTGTAATACACAAGGCTTGTTCCTTTATAGATTAACCAATAAATAAAGGCTAAAGCAGCAATAGTTCCTAAGCTAATCCAAAGAATTAACTGGCTATCCATGATTCCAAAGATACCAATAAGCTTACTAATCATAATGTAAGCAAAGCTGAAATGTACAATCGTCATTGCGATTGGCAATAAGAAAATCATGCTTACTTGTGACTTGATGGTCTTAGACACTTGCTCTTTTGATAAACCTACTTCTTGTAGAATCTTGAATGAACGTTTGTCTTGCACACCTTCTGACAACTGTTTGTAATAGATAATCAAGGCAGCACCTAAAATGAAGCTAATGCCAAGAACCAAACCGATAAAGACAAAGGCACCGATTCCAGTTCTAACTTCTTTCATCTCAGCTGAACGGAAGCTGAGCATATGGTCTCCATCATTATTACCTAACGCATTTGTTAATCTTTCTTGATCTTTTTCTGCAATATCAAAGTTAACTGTCACAGATGGACTCACTTGATAAGCTTGTTCACCATCATTATTTGCTTTATTATAAACCTCAAGAGCTTGATGTAATGCTGCATCATTTGGGAAGATAAGAAGCATTGGCGTTGTGATATTTATCATGATAGGATATTTGTTTAAATCCTGTGTAGCCATGACGTCATTCACTTTATATTTTGTTCCAAACCAGTTAAAATCTGTAAGTTTTGGATAAGCACCAAAGTAATCAACGATATTAACCTGATTGTCTGAAATATCAGAAACATTTTCATCCAAATTTTTCAACGTTTGCAAAGTTGTCATTGAAAATTGAATGGCGGTTTTTTGGTCGCCTGTTGGAGTAATATTTAAAGTATTTTCTCCTTCTTTTTGACCGTTACCCATCAAATAGTCCACACTTAAAGCTGTGGTGACATTTGATATTTTTACACCCGCTTGGTCTGCTTTTTCTTGTAAATCTTGGGCCAGCTGATTACCTGTTTTTTCTTGTGAATAAACAGTGTATTGTCCTTCTTTTGGAAAAGCACGTTCAACAGTTTGGGTTGAGCCTAAGAAGATACCGATTGTAACTACTAAAGTTACTAAAGTCATCGACAAGAGAATGGTAATATTGGCCAAGCCAACCGCATTTGCTTTCATTCGGTAAAGCATTGAGCTGATCGTAATAAAGTTTTGCGGTTTATAGTAAGAATTACGTTTTTTACGCCATTTCAAATACCAAACGGTAAAACTGATATAGAAAAAGTAAGTTCCCAAAATAACTGCCAGAACTGCAAGGAAAAAAGTTGAGAGTGCTTTAACGGGATTATCAACATTTAGTGCTAAGCCATAGCCAACTAACAGTAAAATAATACCAATCAAGGCCATGAAAATGTTTGACTTAGGTTCTTTTTCACCTTTAGACGCTTCTCTTAACAGATCAAGACTTGAAGATTTCCAAATGATAAATGTTCCAATAATAAGAAGCAAAGCAAAGAAGAGCAAGAATATTGCTGCTACTGTTAGAATAGAAGCGGGTGTAATCGCTAAGTTAAAGTTGCTTTCACCAATCATATTGATAAAAATCAGGAAAAGGAACTTAGAAAAAGCAATCCCAACGATTGTACCGATAATGACAGTCGCAATATAACTCATTACGAGTTCAAAGAAAGAAACAAGGGCGATTTTCTTTTTCCCTAGTCCGAGAATGTCATAAAGCCCAAATTCTCGTGAGCGTTGCAACTGTAGGAAACGATAACTATAAATGAGAATAATCCCACCAAAGATAGCCAAAATCCACATCGCAAAGGACATCATTTGCCCAACTGCTGCGCCACCCTTCATTTTTTCAAGGGATGGAGATTGTGCAATTGCAGCAGTAACAAAAAGCAAGACAAACATTGTTACACTCGCTACGATGAAAGGCGCAAATGATTTCAACCCTTTTTTCAGATTTTGTGCTGCCAGTTTAAAACTAAGCATTATCGGCTACCTCCGTTTCGCTTGGGTCAGCTGAAGCTCCCAAGAATGAAGTCATTGATAAGGTAATTTCTTTTGCAAACTCTGTTGATGACTTATCGCCACGATAAAGTTGATGATAGAGCATTCCGTCTTTAATGAAGAGAACACGTTTTGCGTGACTTGCAGCTAAGCTTGAGTGAGTAACCATGATGATTGTTTGACCAGCATCATTGATATTTTCGAAAAGTTCAAGCAGACTCTCTGAGTTTTTATAGTCCAAAGCTGCTGTTGGCTCATCTGCCAAAACAAGATCCGGTTGAGAAATCAGAGCACGCGCAACAGCCACACGCTGCTTTTGCCCCCCTGATAATTCAAAAGGTTGCTTTTCTAAAAGTGTCTCGATATTCAACTTAGGTGCTAAGTTTTCTAGACGTGCTTTCATTTTCTTTACTGGCGCTTTAGAAAGTACCATAGGAAGATAAATATTATCCCTTACTGATAAAGTATCCAAGAGGTTGAAATCTTGGAAGACAAATCCGAGATGTTCACGGCGGAATGCTGAGATATCCTTGTCTTTAATGGCTGTAATGTCACGTCCTGAAAGTAAAACTTGACCAGCTGTAGGTTTTTCCAAAGTTGATAAGATATTCAAGAGTGTTGTTTTACCTGAACCTGATTCACCCATAATAGCAATGTATTCACCTTCTTCGACAGAAAAATCAATGTCAGCAAGAGCCGTTGTTTCTTCTTTTGAAAAGCGTGTTTTGAAAACTTTTTTGATATGTTTAACTTCTAATAGCATTTTTTCTCCCTTGTCACCTTTAGATGATTAATTTAATTTATCTTTTGCTTTACTTGGCAAGTCATTTTTTTGAACTTCTTCCCAGTTTGTTACACCTTTTGCTTTATTATCTGTCACTTTAAGATAAGCATCTTTACGTAAATTGTGTGTAGCTGTAAAGGAAATATCTTTTCCTTCGCCATTTTTATCATAAGAAGGTAGCTTGTACTCATAAGACACCATGCGTTCGCCTGAATCGCTTTTTCCAATTTTTTCCGAACCATTTTGTGTAATTTTTACGTAACGTTCTGTACCCCCGTAGCTTGATTTGTACCAGCCATATCCTAGACCACCAATCACTACTGCTAGAGCAAGTAAGCCAAATAATACTTTTTTCATCTTGTTGCCTCTTTCCTACTAGGTTTTGTTTTTCTTAACCCTACACTTTTATTCTAACAAATTATATTTTCTGCAAACTTACACTTTTGTAATAAAAAAACTAGCCTTATTTTTGAGACTAGTTTTTATTTCATCAGAAGTTTTTTAAGCGTTCCTTATAGTTTTGAAAAGCTTCTTGTAGCTCTCTAAAACTATCGCTTGAAAACTTATCACAGATTTCTTGGGCTAGGACTGTAGCAACAACATTTTCCATTACTACTCCGGCCGCTGGAAGAGCGGTTGGATCAGAACGTTCAACGCTCGCTTTATAAGGTTCATGCGTTTCAGTATTGACAGACATGAGAGGCTTATATAGGGTCGGTATCGGTTTCATGACACCGCGAATAATAAGGTCCTCACCATTAGTCATGCCACCTTCAAAACCGCCAAGATTATTACTTTTTCGGCTATAGCCTGTTTGCTTTTCCCAAAGGATTTCATCCATAACTTGACTGCCTTGACGTCGCCCGGCCTCAAAACCAAGACCAAACTCCACACCCTTAAAGGCATTGATAGAAACGACAGCTGCTGCGATTTTTGCATCTAATTTACGATCAAAATGTACGTAAGATCCTAAACCAGCCGGAACATTTGTAGCACGTACCTCTACAATTCCACCGATGGTGTCGCCAGCTCTCTTTATTTTATCAATATATGAACGAATTTCCTCAGCTCTTGAAATATCCACAATAGACAAATCATTTGTACCAGCTTTGGCTTTGATTTCGCTGACAGTGAGTTCTGGAAGTTGAGCAACAACATCTTTGCCTCCAAAATTAACCACATGATAAGCCAGCTCCATATCAAGCTGTTTGAGCAAAGCCTTGGCAACTGCTCCCACAGCTACTCTCATCGTTGTTTCACGAGCAGAGGAGCGCTCAAGTGTATTTCGCAAATCCTCAAATTCATACTTCATCCCCCCTACCAAGTCAGCATGTCCTGGTCGAGGTTTTGTCAATTTACGTTGTCTCTTAACGGCATCATCAACTTCTTCTGAAGCCATAATTTCCGTCCAATGTGAGAAGTCACGATTGGTTACATTAAGAGTAAGTGGACTTCCCAAAGTTTTACCATGACGCAAACCACTGGTGATTTCGACCTGATCAGATTCTATCTTCATGCGACCACCTCGTCCGTATCCTCCTTGACGGCGTTTCAATTCAACATTGATGTCAGAAGCTTGAAGTGGAAGTCCTGCTGGCAAACCTTCAATGATTGCTGTCAAACGTGGCCCATGTGATTCACCTGCTGTAAAAAAGCGCATCTTAATCCTCCATTATTTTTTGGTAAATTGGTAGTAAATCATCGATAGTTTCGAGCATTTCCTGTAATATCATATCATCTTGTTGACCATCAAAACGCTCAGCTTTCCAAACTCTACCCATCTCTAACTCTGATTTTTTTACATTTTTTAATCGGGTAACAAATTCTTCAAGATGGCTACTTCCATAAAAATCAGACTTGGTATGATCTTTAGATAGAACAAAATCCTTGGGTAATGAGAGATCCGAACTCAACTTCTGAGCGTAATCTGCTTGTCCTTTAGGCTGATCAATAATTGAAAGGTAGATGAACACGTAATCTTGCCAAATCCCTAATTGGAAATGCGGCTCCATTTTATAACCACGCTTTTGTGTGCCAATAGCAGACCACGTGTTTTCAGGTGCATTGCTTGTCCGCCGACGATGCTGTGCAATATGCAGGTAAAACTCCTGTTCAGGGAACGACTGCTTTATTCTTTCTTTTAGCTGTTCTCCTATTTCCATAAAAATCGGTTGAATTTCAGCACGCACTCCCTGCATACGCATTTCCAATCCTTCTATATCAAAGACTTCAAATGATTCTTTTTTAAACATATTTCCTCACAAAAATTTTATACAAATAATCCCTACCAACATTACTGCAACACCTGCGACTTGGATAAGACGTATCGGATAGCGATCTGAACGCCACCAACCAAACTGTTGCACCAACATTGAACCAATGATTTGTCCAAGTAATGCCATCATTATATTTAAGCCAGCCCCTATTTTTGGCACTGCTAAAACGGCGCCAAGAACAAAGAAGGCTCCCCAGATACCTCCCAATATATTCCATTTTTTTATCTTACCTAATTCAACTTTTGTAATTAAGCGACGTTCAATCACTAAAGTCACACAGACAATGGCAATCAGTCCAATGAAGAAAGACATAAATGAAGCTTGAAACGGCCGATGCAATAAGGTGCCCAAATGTCCATTAATAGCCTGTTGAACCGCAGTGAATGAACCTGATATTATCGCCCAAAGGCGCCAAAGCATCAAATTGGGCTCGGCTTCAACTTGTCCTGCTTTTTCACGTAAGCTAGGTAAAACAACGGCAATGAAAAGTCCAAGTATAGTAACAATAATCCCCAATATACGAATAGGACTCATCGGAATTTGGACCGCGTAAAACCAACCAAAGCTGTCAATAACAACTCCAGTTAAAATTTGTCCCAAAATAGGCAAGATAACAGTCTGCACAGCACCTAGTCGTGGAAAAAGAAAGACATTCGATGTAACATATACTGGACCGAGTAATCCACCAATCCATATCCAAGCAGGATGAGACTGGACAAATTCAGTAGAGGGGAACAAATCACCGGTCAAAAGTAATGAGATTGTACCTAAGAAAACAACCCCAATAATTTGAGAAATTGTTGATGCCCAAAAAGGCGAATTAACATTTTTGCGAAGATCGGCATTAATCGGGTTTTGGTTTGCTAGTAAAAAACCCGCAAAAAGTGCTATTCCAAGATAGACAAACATTATAATTTTTTAATTATTCTCTCCATTGTATTGATATTGCGACTTGTAAAAAGGTCTTTATAGACTGTTTTACCTAAGACTTTACCAAAAGCTGTTGTTAAGATTGTGCCCCTTGATACCTTCCAATAAAAGGAATTCACTTGGACAAGCCCTTCTTCCCTACTTGTTTTCAGAGCATTAAACTCGCTTTGAGCAAATTGAGAAAAGGTTTATTTTTAACAAGCTTTCTTATTTCTTGTTCGATTTTTATAAAACTTTGCACAGGTAAAAAGATAGATCAGGCAAGGTTTCGCTGCTAAAAATGCTATTCCCTGTAGCTAAAACAGTGAAACATCTGTAAAACCAGCTGCTTCAAACTCTTTTTTAAGTCTGTCATTTTGAGTTTACTACCACCCACATTTATTCCACGAAGAAATGCCCAGTATCTCATTTCAAATATTCCTTCATTTCTTGAAGGCTTATCTCATGAATTTTGGCCTGTCCAATTTCGGGAACAAGTACGGTCTTAATCATCTTGCCTCGCGCTTTTTTATCATGGGTTAGGATTTCAAACAAAGCTGACTCATCCCATGGTTCATAAGTTTGAGGAAGTTGAAACTTTTGGAGTACTGCTTTAATTTGAGCAGTTAGTCCTTTAGGCATCAGCCCCTTACTTTCCGCCACTTTACTTATTTGAATCATTCCAATAGCTACAGCCTCACCATGCATGACCTGCCCATAGCCAGCAAAAGCTTCGACAGCATGACCAATTGTGTGCCCAAAGTTCAAATAAAGTCGCGTTCCCTGATCAAACTCATCTTCCACAACAAGTTTCCGTTTCACATCGCAGGCTGCCCGAATAAAATACTCTGCTTCTTGCAAAAGTTCATCGGCATCCTGTATCTCATTTAAGCGGACCCAGAGTTGTTTATCGGCAATCAAGGCACACTTGACGATTTCACCAATCCCCTCACGAAAATCACGTTTCTCTAAGGTTTTCAATACCTCAGGATCAATCAGAACACCATCTGGCTGAGCAAAAGTTCCAATCATATTTTTAGCATAATCACTATTGATTCCTGTTTTTCCACCGATGGAACTGTCGACCTGAGCCGTTAAACTTGTTGGTATTTGGAGAAAGTGAATGCCCCTCATATATGTACTGGCGGCAAAAGCTGCTAAATCCCCAACAACGCCTCCACCTAAAGCAATCACTCCATCGGAGCGTGTCAAACCATGTAAGGCACAAAATTCCCATAGTTTCTCTACAGTAGACAAGTTTTTACTTGCTTCACCTGCTGGAAAAGTAAAAGTAAAAACTTCAAATCCTTCATTTCTTAACTGGGAAACTGCCTCTCTTCCATAGAGAGGTTCAACATTGTCATCGGTGACAAGTACAACTTTTTGTTGTTGCCAGAGTTGTGCAACCCATAGTCCCACTTGTGACAAGCTTCCCTTCTTAATAATGATATCATAAGGGTGCTCTGGAAGATTAACATTTAACCTCATCTTTTTCCTCCAATTCCTGTCTAATCTGCTCAACAGGCATTTTTTTTCCTGTCCATAATTCAAAAGAAGCGGCAGCTTGATGAATAAGCATACCAACTCCATTCATCGTTGTTCTCCCTTGGCTTTTTGCCCATTTCATCATTGGTGTTTCACGGACCTTGTAAATCGTGTCTACCACCAGAATTCCTGGGGGCAAAAGAATTGAAGTAGGGAGCGGCATTGCTTCGCCAGACATCCCTACTGGTGTTGCATTAACGAGTAGGTCTGATGTCATAATTTCTTTTTGCAATCGTGAATGATCAGCTAGGTCGTAAAGTTTTATGGTAATTTTTGTCTGATGTGACAATTTTTCCAAACGCTGTTCTAAACGTGCATAGGAGGCTGAATGTCTAGCAAAAACCGTGATTTCGTGCATTTCAAGCAAAGCAGCCTGAACAATTATGGAAATCGCAGCACCACCACCACCAATTAGCGTGATTTTTTTATGACGCGGTTTAAACTTTAACGCCCTGAAGAAACCTTGACCATCCGTATTGTAACCTATTAATTTCCCCTTCTGATTGACAATCGTGTTGACTGCTCCAATCAACTGTGCTTCTTCGGATAATTCATCAATAAATTCCACCGCTTTTTGCTTGTAAGGCATCGAAATATTCAAACCATACATGTCCAATGTTCTGACATTGTTAATTGTCTGTTCGAGAATTTTTTCATCTTCCAAATCCCAAGCCAAGTAGATAGCATTTTCATTGGTCAGCTCAAAAGCGCGATTATGAATAAAAGGAGAAAGACTATGCTTAATGGGATGTGCTAACACAGCAGCCATCCGAGTGTATCCATTTATTTCCATCGTTTACCTGTATTCCTTTTTTTGACATAAAAAAATAGTATTAGTTTCCTAATACTATTATAACTTATTTTAAGCAGCTTTACGCCCTGCGAAATACCGTTTGGCAACGCCAATCACTGCTGGAAGTAAGGATACAGCAACGATTGCTAGCATGACGAGTTCAAAGTTTTTCTTGATGAAAGGTACTTGTCCAAAGAGGAAACCTGCCCCTAAAGCGACGATAACCCAAGCAAAACCACCTAAAAAATTATAAAGCACGAATTTTTTATGCGGCATGCGGCTTGTTCCTGCTGTAAAAGGAACAACCGTACGAATGATTGGCATAAAGCGCCCGAGGAAGATAGCCCACGAACCCCATTTAGCAAAGAACTGCTCTGCTTCTTCAATGTATTCTGGCTTTAAAAATTTAGATAGTGTTTTATGTTTTGGAATTACATCTCCAAATTTACGCCCAATTTCATAATTCAGAAGATTGGCCAGAAAAGCTAAACTCCCCATAATCAAAATCAGAAGAGGCATTGATAATTTATCTGGATACATGGCGGCCATCGATCCTACAAAAAAGAGAATTGAATCCCCCGGTAAGAACGGAAAAATAACCAGCCCTGTTTCAATAAAGATGATAGCTCCTAAAAGAACATAGACCCAAACGTGTGCGCCTGGTGCATTCAAAAAACCAGAAATCCAGTCATTGAAGAAGCCAAACATCGAAAGTGTTGTAAACATATTTTTATATTTTCCTTTTGTTATGCTGTTACTGCATTTTTTATTTTACACTAAAAGCTTGCCTTTATCAAATTCTCATTCGTCTATTTTTTTAGACAAAATTATTATTTTTATTTATTCGGACTGTTTTCCATGTCACATTTTATGACACAATTTATTTTTTTCAGCCTTGTTTTATGGTATACTGACAAGTATATAATTGTTTATATAATTAATGAAACTTAGGAGAAATAATGAAATGAAGAAATTATTCCTTACATTATCTTTAATATTCGCCACGATTACTGGAATGTCCTTTGCAACTGCTCATAATGTTAGCGCTCAGGAAACCGTACGTATCGCGAGTGATAATGCTTATGCCCCTTTTGAATTCCAAGATTCAGATAAAAATTGGGTAGGTATCGATGTCGATATCATGAAGGAAGTCGCTAAAATCAATGACTGGAAGCTTGAGATGTCTTTTCCTGGATTTGATGCCGCTCTTCAAAATTTAAAGGCTGGAAAAGCTGATGCGGTCATCGCTGGGATGACGATCACAGATGAACGTAAACAAGTTTTTGATGTTTCAGATCCTTATTATACTTCAGCCATTACTTTAGCTACAACAAAGTCTTCTACACTTAAGAGCTATGATGAACTTAAAGGCAAAGCTGTTGGTGCTAAAAAAGGAACAGCTTCATATGACTGGTTGCAAAAAAACCAAGATAAATACGGCTATACAATCAAAACTTACTCTGACGGTGTTCACATGTTTGCCTCACTGGCTGCAGGAAACATCGTAGGTGCGATGGATGAAGCTCCTGTCATCTCTTATGCCATCAATCAAGGGCAAGACTTGGCAATCAATCTTCCTTCCTTCTCACTTCCTGGGGGTTACGGTTTTGCTGTAATGAAAGGTGAAAATTCTAAACTCATCGATGGTTTCAACAAAGCTTTGACTCAAATGAAAGCCAATGGCGAGTATGACAAAATCGTTCAAAAATATACTGGTGGTAAGAAAGCAACTCCTAAAAAAGATGTTTACACTATTGCCTCAGATAATAGCTTCGCCCCATTTGAATTCCAAAACACAGATAAAAAATTCACAGGTATTGATGTAGACTTACTTAATGCTATTGCTAAGCAACAAGGCTTCAAAATCAAATGGAACCACGTTGGTTTCCAACCTGCGGTAGATGCAGTTCAAGCAGGACATGCTGACGCTATGATGGCGGGTATGTCAATCACTGATGCACGTAAAAAAGTCTTTGACTTTGGTGATGCCTATTATGATTCGAATTTGACACTTGCTGTTTCTAAGTCAAATGAAGACATCAAGAAATGGGAAGATCTAAAAGGAAAACAAGTTGGTGCCAAAAACGGGACAGCTTCCTATGACTATTTAACGAAAAACGAAAGCAAATACGGCTATACTTTAAAAACATTTACTGATGCTACTTCAATGTATTCTTCATTGAACAATGGTTCAATTCAAGCCTTTATGGACGATGAGCCTGTAGTAAAATATGCCATTAAACAAGGACAAGAATTTAAAACACCTTTTGAAGGTATCCCAACTGGTCAGTACGGTTTTGCTGTGAAAAAAGGAACGAACCCTGAGCTTATCGAAATGTTCAACAACGGTCTTTCTTCACTACGTGCTAGCGGTCAATATCAAGAAATTGTTGATAAATATTTAGCTTCAAAAACTGAATCAGCAACAGAGTCAGATACAGAAAGTACAATGCTTGGCATCTTGAAAAACAACTGGAAACAGTTAGGTAAAGGTCTCTGGATCACTATCCAATTGGCTTTAGTTTCCTTTGTTTTAGCAATGATTGTCGGTGTAATCTTCGGCCTTTTCTCAGCAAGTCCATCACCAGCTCTCCGTACAATTTCACGTATTTATGTCGATCTTAACCGTTCAATTCCTCTTTTGGTATTAACAATTTTCATTTTCTATGGTATCCCAAATATGTTGCAACTCCTCACAGGTCATCAAAGTCCTTTGAATGAGTTTACAGCCGGTGTTATTGCCTTAACTCTTAACGAATCAGCCTACATTGCTGAAATCGTTCGAGGCGGTATTGCTGCTGTTCCAACTGGCCAAATGGAGGCCAGCCGCTCTCTTGGTATTCCTTATGTGAAAACAATGCGAAAAGTAATCTTGCCACAAGCTGTTAAGATTACCATTCCTAGCTTGATTAACCAATTTATTATTACGCTGAAAGATACAACCTTGGTATCTGTTATCGGCTTGGTTGAACTCTTGCAAGCAGGTCAAATTATCGTTGCACGTAACTTCCAAGCTTTCCGTGTCTACGGTTTGATTGGTTTGATTTACATGGTTGTGCTGCTTCTCTTAATGTGGGCAGGACGTCGCATCGAACAAAAAATGAAATAAGGAGATTAAAGATATGTCTGTACAAATCGAAGTTACTGATCTTCACAAAACATATGGTAAAAACGAGGTTCTCAAAGGAATCTCTGCAAAATTTAACAAAGGAGATGTTGTTTGTATTATTGGTCCTTCAGGTTCTGGTAAATCAACATTCCTTCGTACACTAAATGGTTTAGAAGACGCAACAAGTGGCGATGTTATTATCAATGGGTACAACCTTACAGATAAAAACACTGATATTAACTTGGTTCGCCAACATGTCGGAATGGTTTTCCAACACTTCAACCTCTTTCCTAACATGACTGTTTTAGAAAATATTATGTATGCGCCCGTTGAGCTTAAAAAGCTTACAAAAACTGAAGCAAAAGAAAAAGCTCTGCGCTTGCTTGAAGCTGTTGGACTAGAAGAGAAAAAAGATACAATGCCTGAGATGCTTTCAGGTGGACAAAAACAACGTGTAGCCATTGCCCGTGCCTTGGCTATGGACCCTGATGTTATGCTCTTTGATGAGCCAACTTCAGCACTTGACCCTGAGATGGTTGGCGATGTCCTTGACCTGATGCGTCGTATCGCAGACGATGGCATGACAATGCTTATCGTAACACACGAGATGGGCTTTGCACGTAAAGTTGCTAACCGTGTCATGTTTACAGATGCTGGTGTTATCCTTGAAGATGGTAAACCAGAAGACCTCTTTGAAAACCCTCAGCATCCACGTTTACAAGACTTCTTATCTAAAGTATTGAATGCGTAAAGCCAAAAACGTTTGTCTCTTTAAAAGAAACAAACGTTTTTTCTTTTTCTGCAAGATAATATAATAAAACTGAAAGGGGTTATCCTTTCAGTTTTATTATTGGGTTGCGGTAATTTCAGTTGTATTTTCTGAGTTCTTCTTATTTCCTTCAGGATTTTTTAGGTCAGCCAGATAATCTTCTTTTGGCTTTGCATAAATTCCTGCTTCCATATCAATCACTTGTGGCGCTTGAAGTTGCTTCGCAATACTTGGATAGTAAGGAACCTTCTCGGTAATTTGACTGAGAGAAACACGTACTTGATTACCATCTGACATATCCAAAGCGATAAAGTCTTTGGTTGCTTTAGTCGGTGTTTTTGTAACCGTCGTAATCAAACCACGTATTTCAGGCTTCAATTTCATATAGGCTGTAATAAACTTTTCGACTTCTTCATCGGAAAAGTTTTTTAGTACCGGAAGGCTCGAAAGTTTATCCTTAGCTATTTCTTGATCCTTGAGGATATGACCACTTTCTAACACTTGGTAAGTTTTACCCTTTTGTTCTACATAAGCAACTTTTTCGAACTCCGTAACTTTAGCCTCGATATTATTAGGAAAACTTACGTGTAAGTTGACAGATTTGACACGTGGAAATTGTTGAACAATACTGTTTTCAATAGCTCTTTTGTTTCTGAGCACACCATAAATCCTATCAGTTGGCTTCAAACGTGAAGCCTGTACGATAGATTCAAAAGACTCATTTTTATTACCCGAAACCGTAAATGTCCCAATTTTGCTTATCGGGGACACCGCGTAAATCGAAGTTAAAAACAATAAGATTGCCAAGAATAAGACGGGCCACATCTTTTTGAACACTTCGAAACTTCCTTCAAAAAAAGAAGGTTCCGGTTCTTGTTCTTCAAAATCCTCAACAAAATCATCTGAGTATCCTTGCTCAGACTCTTCTGCTTCTACAAAAGATTCTTGTTGCTCGATTTCTTCCTGAACTTCAGGAGAATCTGCTTCATTATCTTCTTTTTTCTTAAAAAACTTCCGTTTTTTGGGTTCTTCAGACTTCTCTTGATTTTCAGCTGCTTTGCGGCGCTGATATTCAAGATGTTTCTTTTGCCAAGGCGTAAGGTTTTCTTCACTCATTATTTTTTAATTTCTTTCACAAGTTGATATAGTCGATCGCTAGCATCAGGTACTCCTGCTTTTTCACTGGCTACAGACATAGCTTGGTAAAGCTCTTCGTCAGAAAAGATTTCAGAAATGCTGGCAAGCATGGTATCTGCTGTAAGATTGACATCTTTAATCATCTTAGCAGCACCGATATCTACAAGAGCTTGAGCATTCTTTGTTTGATGGTCTGCTGTGACATTTGGACTAGGTACAAAAATCGTTGGCAAACCAAGTGCAGTAATTTCAGCAATCGTTGTCGCACCTGCTCGACATAATATTAAATCTGATGACGCAAGAACTTCGAGCATATTTGAAATATATGGACGAATCGCTATATTTGCAGCATCAGCATATTTTTCAAACTCTTCATGATCTTCATCAAAGTAGATTTGTCCTGAGGCATAGACGATTTGGTAATCCGCTGCTGCAAACTTTGGTAAAGCAGCTTTTACCGCCTCGTTAATTGTTTGAGCGCCTCGTGACCCTCCAAAAATAACTACCGTTTTCTTACCTTTTTGAAGTTGATATTCTGTTTCCAGAATATCGGTAGCTTTTAAAGTTGCAACTTCCTGAGCACGTGGATTACCAGCAAAAACTGTTTTGGATTCTGGGAAGAAGGGCTTGGCTGCTTCAAAGGCGACCGCAACTTTGTCCACATATTTACTCAAGAACTTATTAGTAATCCCTGGAATTGAATTTTGTTCATGAACGATAGTCGGCACATTGAGCTTAGCTGCTGCATAAAGTACCGGTCCAGCCACATAGCCTCCTGTTCCAATAACCACATCAGGTTTAAAATCCTTAACAATTTTCTTCGCATCTGATGTAGATTTCAGGAACTTGTAGATTGTCTTAAAGTTATTTAAAGAAAGGCTACGACGAAAACCTTGTACATCCACAGTTTTAAAGGGCACGCCTGCGGCAGGAACAATCTTACTCTCCAAGCCGCGTTCTGTACCTACATAGAGGATCTCTGAGTCTGGCTCAATAGTTTTCAGATGCTTTATAAAGGCCAGTGCAGGATAGATATGACCTCCCGTTCCGCCTCCAGTTACAATAATTTTCATACTATTTCCATTCACCTTTCAATTCTTCGAAAGCTTTAATAAACATATCCCCACGTTCTTCAAAGGTCTTGTACTGATCCCAGCTGGCACAAGCAGGACTAAGTAAAATAGTGTCCCCCTCTTCCGTCTTATTAAAGATTGCTTTAAGAGCTGTTGCGACATTTTCACTGTGGAGTGTTGGAATCTGCAAGCGATCTGCAAGATCTTGCAGCTTTGGTGCAGTCTCCCCAAAAAGAACCATACCTTTAATCCCTGTTACAGAATCCGCGAGGTCTTCAAAGCCATTTCCACGGTCTAGTCCGCCAGCTAAGAGCCATAAGCGACTATTTTCAAAACCTGACAAAGCTTTTTCTGTTGCCAGTATATTTGTGGCCTTGCTATCATTGTAGACTTTACGTCCTGCAAGTTCACCAAGATACTGCAAGCGATGTTTCACACCCGAAAAGCTTGTCAGCACTTCAATAATTGCATGATTTTTAGCACCCGAAAGCTTGGCAACAGCTATTGCTGCCAGAGCATTCTCTAAATTATGTTCCCCAGGCAAAGCTAGGTCATCTGCATCCATGATGAATTCATCACGAAAATAAAGTTTACCTTCCAGCGCATAAGCACCATCAACTTTATTTTCAGTTGCAAATGGCACAACTCGAGCTGCTGTGTGCTCTGCTAGAGCACGACATTTTTCCTGATTAAAGTTGAGAATAAGGTATTGCTCAGAAGTTAAGTTTTCTTGAATACGCCATTTGGCAGCTTCATAAGCTTCTTGAGAGCCATGATAATCTAAATGCGATGAAAAGATATTGGTAATGAGAGCGATTTGAGGCTTGAAGTCTACAATTCCCATCAGTTGAAAACTTGAGAGTTCCATTACCAAAGTATCTTGAGCACTCGCATGGGCAGCTACTTCAGAGGCGGGAAAACCAATATTTCCTGCTAATTTTGCAGACTGACCATCCGCATTTAAAATATCTGCTATCAGCGTTGTTGTTGTTGTCTTACCATTGGTTCCAGTAATCCCAATAATTGGAGCTTCCGAAACAAGATAAGCAAGTTCAACTTCCGTAACAACTGGAATCTTTTTCTCCAATGCTTTCTTTATCATTGGGTTATCATAACGAATACCTGGATTTTTTACCATAAAATCAAAATCTTCGTCTAAAAGTTCAAGGGGATGGCTACCACAGATAACTTCAATGCCTTCTTCCAAGAGGGCTTGCGCGGCAGGGTTTTCTTCAAAAGCCTTTCCGTCATTTACAGTTACGTGTGCACCTAGAGTATGAAGCAAGCGGGCTGCAGCTTCTCCTGATTTTGCTAATCCGAGGATGAGTACTTTTTTTTCTTCAAAAGTTTTGATTTTTTTCATTGTTCCTATTCTTTCTACTTCCCTCTATTTTACCGCTATTTACCTATTTTTTCAATATAGAGTTTGTATTTGAAAGTTTTACTGTGAAAATAAGAGGTCTTTTGCAAAGAAAAAAAGAGCATAAGCTTGCTCTTTTTATTTAAGCTTTCAAGAAGCGTGAAAGGAAAGCTCGCGTCCGCTCTTCTTTCGGAGCTCCGAAGATTTCCGCTGGCCGTCCTTCTTCAGCAATAACCCCTTTATCCATGAAAATTACACGATCACTTACATCACGCGCGAATTCCATTTCATGTGTAACGATAACCATTGTTAAGCCTGTTTCAGCCAGTCCTTTCATTGTCTGTAAGACTTCGCCTACCATTTCAGGATCAAGCGCTGAAGTCGGCTCGTCAAATAAAATCACATCTGGATTCATAGAAATCGCACGAGCAATCGCCACACGTTGTTTTTGTCCACCGGAGAGTTGTGCAGGTTTGGCATTAGCAAAGCTTGCCATGCCCACTTTTTCCAGATTCTCGAGCGCAATAGTCCGAGCTTCTTCTTGGCTTTTTTTCAATACTGTAACTTGCCCAGCCATAACATTTTCGATAACATTCATATTGTTAAACAAGTTGAAGCTTTGGAAAACCATGCCCAGATGCGTGCGATATTTAGGAATATCGAAGCCTTTTGCTAAAACATTTTCACCTTTATAAATTATTTCCCCACCAGATGGCTTCTCCAATAAATTGATTGAACGAAGTAATGTCGATTTACCACTTCCAGATGAACCAATAATCGAAATAACTTCGCCTTGATTTACCATTAAGTGAATGTCTTTTAACACTTCATTACTGCCAAATGATTTTTTTAAATGATTGATTTCTAAGATTGCTGTCATTTAAGCGTCCCCCGGTTCTTGTACTTGCATTTGATTTTGGATTGGGACGTAAGCGTCTGGTCCATCCATTTTTCTTTCTACAAAGCGTAGAATACGTGTTACTGTAAATGTTAAGACAAAGTAAATTGCACAGATGACAGCAAAGGTTTGGAAATACATAAAGTTTTGTTGCGCCACTGTTGTCCCTTGGAAAAAGAGCTCAGTTACTGAAATTACAGATAAGACTGATGTATCTTTGATATTAATGACAAATTCATTTCCTGTTGCTGGAAGAATATTTCGCAAGACTTGTGGTAAAACAACCTTGCGCATAGTTTGCCCATGCGTCATTCCGATAGCTTGCGCGGCTTCAAATTGCCCTTGATCCACAGAGAAAATACCGCCACGTACAATCTCCGACATATAAGCACCTGTATTGATGGATACAATAATTAGCGCAGCTAAGGTCCGATCCAAACTCAAGCCAAAAGCTAGAGCTGTTCCATAGTAAAGCACCATTGCTTGAACAATCATTGGTGTACCACGGAAAATTTCAATATAAGCTGAAATAAGCCAGCCAAATACTTTATGTAAAAAGGCTAAAAATTTATTACTAATTTCTGGAATAGTACGATAAACACCAATAAGAAGACCTAAAACCGTACCAATAATCGTACCAATCAAAGAGATGAATAAGGTCATCCCTGTACCATTAAGAAACTGTTTGCCGTTATCTCTTACAATACTGATAATTTGATCATACCAAGCGCCTTGTGTTTTAGCTTCTGGTTGAGCAGCAATCATTTCATCCATCAGTTCTTTTTGGTCTTGAGGTGTAAAACCTGTCAAAAAGCTATTAATTACAGGTAAGTTGGGATCATTTTTACGTAAACCTACTGCGACTGTTGTATCATCAGAGTTTGTGACAAAACCTTTTCCTTCGCCAAATTCAATCATTTTGAAGTCTGGATTTGCTTTTTCTGCTGTCACTCCTTCGGGACGTTCAGCTACATAACCATCGATGGCTCCACTTTGTAAAGCCACACGCATGCTTGAAAAATCTTTCATTGCTGTTTGCTTGTTAACACTTTCAATCTGGTCAATCATGTTATAGTGGAAAGTTCCCAGCTGAGCGGTAATTTTTGCACCAGAGAAGTCTGCTAAACTCGATGCTTGAGCAAAGGGACCGCCACTTTTGACCATCATTACAAGGTTAGATGTGTAATACGGTTCTGAAAAGGCGATTTGTTCTCTACGTTCCGCAGTTGGCGACATTCCTGCAATAATGCCATCGATTTTTCCGGATTTTAGAGCTGGCAGCAAGCCATCCCAACTTGATTTGACGATTACTAATTCTTTATTTAACTTATCAGCAAGTTTTTTTGCAACTTGTACATCGTAACCATTAGCCCATTGGCCATCTACACCATCAATAGGGACAGCACCGTTGCTATCATCATATTGTGTCCAGTTAAAAGGGGCATATGCAGCTTCCATTCCGACACGGAACTGTTCTGCACTCACTTTTGAACTACCGATAAATAATACCGTAAACAACGTCGCGACAAGTAAGAATAAGTTTGTTCTTCTCATAATACTCTCTCTTTCATTTTTCCAAATAAAAAGCAACCTTTACACAGAGAGGTTGCTAAACGTTGTACGTGATTCATATTATCAGTAAGTAACGAATAGCACTCCGCAAAACTGCGACAGTTCAGCAAGTATCCCTTGCTGCCCCAACAAACTCACTTGGACGAGTGAATTCATTTCGGCAATGTCTCCTCCGTTTTACTTCAACGCTTGTCCAGCTCAGTAAAACTTCCTATTCATTGCGACCTCTATCATTTTATTTGTATATTGTATTTTAAATCTTAACCTTTTTTTAAACGAATGTCAACAATTTTCTCGAATTATCAAAAAACTCAAGAAATAAGATTAAGATTAAAAGCCTAGCAAGTACTTTTAGATACTCAGTAGAATTTTTATATTTATTTAATCTTAGGAATTTTTAAAGTAAATTTCGATCCTTCGCCTACAATGGAAGTCACACTGACATCCCCGTCATAGTTTTCCACTATGCGTTGGATAATAGACAGACCAAGACCTGTTCCACCTATATCTCGATTTCGTGCTTTATCGGCACGGAAAAAGCGCTCAAAGACATGTTTTAAATCTTCTTGACTAATGCCATAGCCACGATCCTCAACTGTCGTAATAATGTATTTGTCATCTTCTTCTAGATGGATTTTCACTTCTTGGCGATCTTTAGGCGAGTATTTTATCGCATTATCAATCAAAATTTTTAAGCCTTGTTCATAATGGTTGGGATAAATATGAGCCAAACTACCCGGCGTCAAGTAATTTTCAACAGTTAAATTTAAATCAGGATGAATAAGGAGAAAGTTTTTCTTAAGAAAATTAGAAACTTCTGTTGGATCACAGATCAGATCTTCATCTTGAAAATCAATGCTTTCAAGACGGGCCAATGCAAGCATCTCCTCTAACATCGTTCTCATCGTGCTAACTTCTTCTATACTGGCCTGTAAAGACTCCTCAAGCACTTCCGGATCATTTTTCCCCCATCGATTCAAGAGATTCAAATGACCATCTAAAACTGCAAGTGGCGTACGTAGCTCGTGACTGACATCAGAAACAAAACGTTTCTGCTGATCAACGTAATCGTTAAGCTTAATCATCATGTCGTTATAAACAGTCGCCAGTTCTTCAATTTCATCGCCTGTTTGAATCACTACAGGTTTGAAATCCGCCTTCAAATTATTGGCACGTGTAGTAATCGCATCGTGCAAACGCTCTAGAGGCTTGATATAGCGACTTGCCATAAAATAACCGACAAACTGAGCAATAAAGAGAGCAATAATTTCTAAGATAATCAAGGCAATCAGTAGCTTTGTTCGCACACTGTAATAATAACTCATATCGTAGAAAGCCTGCACATAGCCAATCAGTTTCCCTGTTTTCTTAGAATGAACGGGTCGTTCAACCAAATAACCAGAATATTCACCAAATGTACGTACAGCATGAGTAGAATCCCCCACATCTTTCCTTAGCGGGAAACCATACGAATTGGTCGAATAAATCAAATTTTCACCGACATCAAAAACATAAAAAGACTTCCTAGAACCAATCATACTTCCAAGTGTTTCTAGCTCATTTTCTTTTCCCTGACTGGATGCTGTGTAGTCTTTGGCATAAGCCAAATAATTTGCAAGATTGTCTTCCGACAGTTTGCTTTCCGATTTGGATAAACTTTGCTCAACATTGTCCAGAGCTTTCATCATGTCCTCTTTTTCAGAATTGATGAAGGTTGTTATGGTCAGTTGATAAACCAATACTGTAAAAATAGTGAAGGTTATAAAACAAAAAATCGTATTTGCAAAGGCCCAACGTAGCATGATGCTTCGCTTACGCTCGGGCAGATTTTCTGCTTTTTTCTTCTTCGAATCAAAAAATTTTACCATGTCGCATTTTTCTATTTCTTTACATCGCCATAAAAGGAATAAATCTAGTGGCAAAACCACTAGAAATCTTCTTATATATTCCCTATATTATTTGCGGTCACGCATGACATATCCCATACCACGAACCGTTTGAATATAACTTTCGCGGCCTTCCACGTCAATTTTGTTACGCAAATAGCGGATATAAACGTCAACAACGTTTGTTTCTGTACCTTCTTCGTAACCCCATACTTCAGAAACCAAGTATTCGCGTGTTACGACGTCACCCACATTTTGCATCAGGGTCAAAAGCAAATCGTATTCACGACGTGTAAGGTCAATAACTTTTTTTCCACGATGTACAGTGCGGTTTGTTTTATCAATTACCAAATCACGGAATGAAGTATTGTCTGATTTTTCAATCGTGTGGATATGGTCTTCACGACGGAAGAGTGAACGGACACGCGCTAACAATTCTTCAATTGCGAATGGTTTTGTAATATAGTCATCCGCTCCAATATCAAGACCTGCTACACGGTCCATTGTTGAGTCACGTGCAGTCATCATAATAATATGTGTATCTTTTTCACGGCGTAAGCGTCGTGCAACTTCAAAGCCATCCAGCTCAGGGAGCATTAAGTCGAGCAAAATCAAATCATAATCTTTTGACATTGCTTCTTCAAGACCTTTACGACCATTGTCTTGAACCGCAGTTTGATATCCTTCGTGTTCAAGCTCAAGTGAAACAAATCTCGCAATGTTTTTATCGTCTTCGATAATCAAAATACGTTTAGATGAATTCATAGTTTAGCCTCATTAATATCTTTTCTTTTTAATTTTATTTCCTCTATAATGAAATTATAATATAATTGTAATTTTGTTGCAAGTGTTTTATGAGATTTTTCTTAATTTTTTTCTTCGGAAAAGAAATCTGCCAATCCTGCAAAAGGTGATTTATTTTCTTTATCTGCTTCTTCTTCTTTTTGTTTCTGATAGTCTGCTTCAGACAAGACAGACCAGTTCTTGCCAGAAGGTAAACTTGTAGCTCCAGCTTTCTCATCTTCTGCTAAAATTTGCAAGGGAATTTCTAAAAGAATATTATCAGCTACCGATTCTGATAGACTAATCCAATCTGCTTCCAATGTAAATATCATGTCACTGTCCAGTAAATCTTCATTCTTTTTAAGAAACTCATCTGTGGTGAAGGCTTCATTAACAGCGATTGACATAAGATACTCTACTGGCTTCAAGCTCCGTGATGATGGTAAAGTCAAATCCACTTCAAGTGTATAATCCAAGTAATAGATGCCATCGTCATAGGCGATTTGTCCTTGAACATTTACAGGTTTTGCATCAAGGATTTCTTCTGAGCGTTGCTTAAGTTCTTGCGTTAAATCAAGCGCTTCTTCGAATTTAATTATTTTCTTTTTTGATACTTCTAAAATAGACCATTTCATATTTTATTTTTCCTTTATCTTTATAGTGAGTTTAAAAGAAGGCATATTCACGCATGCCTTTAATTTTATATGTGTATACTATCTGTTTCTATTATATGATATTTTTTTTAATTTTTATAGCCCAATGAACTAAAAGATGTTCAGAATTTGCTTACAGTTGGACTTGATTTACCTTAGCAAATTTGAGCGATAATAAAAAAGCGCCGAAGCACTTTTTTATTTTCCATATTTCTTGTTGAAACGAGCGATACGTCCGTCCGCTGCTTGGAATTTTTGACGGCCAGTGTAGAATGGATGTGAGTCAGAAGAGATTTCCACACGAATCAATGGATAAGTGTTACCGTCTTCCCATTCAACAGTTTCTTTCGAACCTTTAGTTGAACCGCTCAAGAATTTAAAACCAGTAGTTGTATCCAAGAACACAACAGGTTGGTAATTAGGATGGATGTCTTTTTTCATTTTGCAAAATTTCCTTTCTGCCTTGGACTGTTTGCCAGACCAAAGTTTGTTAGACCTTAATATTCTAACAGATTTGTTGCTGAAATTCAAGCTTTTTTGTTATTTAAAATACTATTTTTCTTTTTTCAAATAACCGAACATCAAACCAGAAACAAGAGCACCAATCAAAACAAAGAGAAGGTATAAAAGTGGGCCATTTGTTAGAGCTAAGACGAAGATACCGCCGTGTGGTGCCATCAATTTAAGACCTGCCGCACCAACGAGTCCACCTGCTAAGGCTGAACCAACAACAAATGAAGGAATAGCACGTGCTGGGTCAGCAGCACCAAATGGGATGGAACCTTCTGTAATAAATGAAAGTCCCATAACAATATTTGTTAAACCTGATTGACGTTCTTCTTTTGTAAATTTATTTTTGAAGAAGAGGACGGCAACTGTAGTTGCAAGAGGTGGAACCATACCACCAGCCATAACTGCTGCCATAACGACTGAGCCACCAGTAGCAACACTTGCGGCCAATGTTCCTGTACCGAAGATATAAGCAGCTTTGTTAATTGGTCCACCAAGGTCAACTGCCATCATACCACCAACGATAATACCAAGAACTAAAGCTGATGCTCCATTAAGGCTGTTCAAGAAGTTTGAAAGGCCTGTATTGATTGCTGCCATCGGAATATTGATGAAAAGCATGAGCAATCCTGTGATGAATGTCCCTAAAAGTGGGAAAATCAAGATTGCTTTAATCCCATCTAACGATTTAGGCAAGACAGTCAAGAGCTTACGCAAGAGGATAATGACACCACCAGCAATGAAACCACCAACTAAAGCGCCAAGGAAACCTGATGGAATCATGGTAGCTGGATCAAGTTTGCCAAAGGCAAGACCAGAGGCAGCCATTGAACCCGCAACGAAACCTGCAACTAAACCAGGTTTATCTGCAATTGAGTTGGCGATAAAACCAGCTAGGACTGGAAGCATGAAAGCAAAGGCTGCGCCCCCGATATTTTTAAAGTAAGCCGCAATCGGATGATAAGAACCAAGGTTGGCCAATTGATCTTTAGGCACACCCATTGATTGGTCTATCAAGAAGGCAAGAGCAATCAAGATACCACCACCAACGACGAATGGTAACATTGCAGATACACCACCCATAAGGTGTTTGTAGAAAGCTTTACCAATACCGCCAGAGCTTTCTTCTTTTGCCTCATCAGCGGCATCAGCTTCAAATTTTGGTGCATTACCAGAAACTGCCTTATTAATGAGTTCTTCGGGTTGACGAATAGCGGCAGCGACAGGAACTTGCACCATCGGTTTCCCTGCAAAACGGTTCATTTCCACTTTCTTATCCGCTGCAACGATGATACCGTCAGCTTTTTGAATATCTTCAGCAGTCAGCTTGTGGTCAATCCCACGCGCCCCATTTGTTTCAACTTTGATGGCGATGCCCATTTCAGCAGCTTGTTTTTTAAGTGCTTCTTCAGCCATATAAGTATGTGCAATACCTGTCGTACATGCTGTTACGGCTAAAACATAATGCTCGCTATCAGTGACTTGCTCAATTTCTTCTGTATCTTCAGAGAAAAGCTCTAACACTTGACGCGGATATTTTGCTTCTTTTACTTTGTCTGTAAATCCAGCTTGCAAGAGGAACTTAGAAAGTTGTGCTAAAGCTTCCAAGTGTGTGTCATTTGCGCCTTCTGGTGCTGCAATCATGAAGAAAAGATTGACAGGTTGTCCGTCTAGGGCTGCATAATCCACACCTGTATTTGATTTTGCAAATAGGACAACAGCTTCATTGACAGCTTTATTCTTGCTGTGTGGCATGGCAATACCATCGCCCAAACCAGTTGAAGTTTGCGCTTCACGAGCCATAATTCCAGCTTTAAATGTATCAAAATCACTGACGTAACCTTCTGCGACTAACTTGTTTACCATTTCATCCACGGCAGCTTCCTTAGTCGTTGCTTGAAGGTCCAAAATCATGACTTCTGTTTTGAGTAAATCTTTGATTTCCATAATCTTCCTCTTTTCTAATCTTCGTTTATTTTTTCGATTGTTACTTTTTCAAAGCATTCTTTTAAGAAGCTTTCACTCGGCATGTCTTCTGAGAAAACCTTAGCTGTACCACAGGCAACACCTTGTTTAAAGGCTGCTAAAGTATCCTGACTTCGGCTCCACTCGGCCAGGAAACCTGCAACTGTTGAATCTCCTGCACCGATAGAGTTTTTCAACTCTCCTTTGATTGGAGCGGCAAAATAAGTTTCCTTACCTGTGAAGAGTAAAGCACCATCACCTGCCATAGAAATCATGACATTTTGTGCTCCTTCTGCCAAAAGTTTTTGACCATAAGGGATAATATCTTCTTTGGATTTAAACTTAACAGAATAGATTTCTTCCAACTCTTCACGATTAGGTTTGATGACGAGTGGCTCATATTTCAATGTTTTCAGCAACTTTTGTCCGTCAACATCAATAGCAAACTGTGCGCCTCTGGCTTTTACTTTCTCAATCAAAACTTCATAGAAGTCTTCCCCTAAAGCTTTAGGGATAGTACCAGCAAAAACGACAATGTCATCACTTTGTAGATCGTCAAATTTACTTAGGAAGGCCTGAATTTCAGCATCTGATAAGTCTGGTCCAGCAGCATCAAAGGAGGTTTCCTCTTGCGCATTGACTTTGATTTTTGTATTAATACGTGTTGTTCCTGCAATTGGAGTAAAATCGGACTGACTTCCGATATTTTCAAGATAATCTTGAATGAATTTCCCAGGGAAGCCACCAAGAAAACCAAGAGCCGTATTTTCTACCTTTAAAAGGGACATCATGCGACTTTCAACAATCCCTTTACCACCAGGAAGCATACGCGTTTCTGTCGCTCGGTTGACTTGTCCAAGTTTAGCCTGATCAAAATCCATGAAATAATCTAATGCTGGATTTAGTGTTACTGTGTATATCATAATTTCTCCGTTATAAGTTTTATTTGGTCACTTTCTGCAAACTTAACAAAGCTTGTTTGACCGATTTTACTACTGTCCAGGAGGAGATAGCTTGTCCGGCTTTGACGAATGGCCTGTGTCTTAATCGCTGCTTCTTCACTGTCCGGTGTCATAGCCCCCAGTTCTTCATCAAAAGCATTGGCTCCGATAAATGCAAGATTAAAACGGTAAGTACTAAGTTGAGCGATGGCCGAACTGCCAATGATGGCATCAGTTTGACGTTTCACTCGACCACCAAGCAAATAAACAATGAGGTTTTCACTGGTTAATTTTGGTAAATGGCTAATCGAATTGGTCACGATAGTGACACGCTTGCCCGACTGATTAAGCAAATGGCAAAGTGGCGCAACTGTAGTTCCAGCATCCAAGTAAATAATGTCGCCTTCTTTTATCTTTTCAAAAGCTATAGCTGCGATTTTTTCTTTTTCTTGAACGTTTTTGGAAGATTTCTCAAAGATAGATAACTCTTCTGAAAGATCTTGTTGGAGTTCTGCGCCTCCATGAACACGACGTAAGGAGTTTTCTTCTTCAAGCTCATTGAGATCTCTCCTTAATGTCGAGACAGAAGCTTGAGTTATTGTTGAAAGTTCTTCTAAAGTCGCTGTTCTTTGCTCTTTGAGCAAGCTCATTATTTTTTCCTTGCGTTCCGTCGCGAGCATATGACCCTCCCCCTGAATTCGTTTACATTTATATTATACACCATTTTCTTTCAAAGTCAATCAAAAACTTCCAAAAACTACAAAAAAAAAGAAAGAAATTTATATAGATTTCCTTCATATACTATCCTTAAATAAAAAAAGAGCCAGGAATTACGCTTCCTTTGCTCTTTAGAGAACCTAGCCTGTTTGCAATTCTTGCTGTTCTATGTCAGTAACTTTTTTACTTGGCTTTTCTAAAAACCTTTGCATCTTATCTTCATCAAAACCGATTTGAAGTTGTTTTTCATCCAACATAAGTGGAACTTTCAATAGAGTAGCATTTTCTTCTAACAGCTCCATAAAATCTTCTAACTTCAAGTCATTGAAATTAAGGTTCAAACGTGTGTAAGCCCGAGTTTCTGTTGCGATAATCTCTTCAACTCCATGTTCAGTTAAAGAAACAATTCGGAGAATTTCCTCAGTCGAAACCAGTTCTTTGAGAAGATCAACTTCGACAAACTTGACTTTATGGGCATAGAGCCAGCTCTCTACTGCTTTCGTCTCCTGATTAGAGGAGATGGTATAAATCTTAAGCATGCCAACCTCCTTTCTATCACGTCCAGGTTCTCTTTCTTATTTTTATTATCCTATTTTATGAGATTGAAAACAAATGAAACGGTTTTCAGAAAAAAATAAAAAAGCCGAGCATCAATATCTCGAACTTTTTTATTTTATGAACTACGGTTTTATTTAACTTCTTCAAAGTCACCATCAACAGTATTGTCATCTTTAGGACCTTCTTCTGATCCAGCTTCTTGTCCTTCTGCGGCTGCTTGTTCAGCACTGGCTTGTTCGTAAAGTTTTACTGCGAGATTTTGCGCAATTTCGCTAAGTGCTTCTGATTTAGCTTTGATATCGGCAATGTCTTCACCTTCAAGAGCTTTCTTCAACTCTTCTTTAGCATCTTCTGCTTTTTTAACTTCTGCTTCGTCAACTTTACCTTCAAGTTCTTTGATTGTTTTTTCAGTTTGGAAAACAAGAGCATCCGCTTCGTTACGTGTGTCTACTTCTTCTTTACGTTTTGCGTCAGCATCAGCGTTTGCTTCAGCATCTTTCATCATTTTATCAATTTCTTCGTCAGAAAGACCTGAGTTAGATTTGATAACGATTGTTTGTTCTTTTTGCGTACCCAAATCTTTTGCTTTAACAGATACGATACCGTTTTTGTCGATGTCGAATGTGACTTCGATTTGTGGCACACCACGTGGTGCGGCAGGGATATCTGTCAATTGGAAGCGACCCAATGATTTGTTATCTGCTGCCATTGGACGTTCACCTTGAAGGACGTGGATATCTACTGCTGGTTGGTTATCTGCTGCAGTTGAGAAGACTTGTGATTTAGATGTTGGAATTGTTGTATTACGTTCGATAAGTTTTGTAAATACAGAACCCATTGTTTCAATACCAAGTGAAAGTGGAGTTACGTCAAGAAGGACAACGTCTTTAACGTCACCAGTGATGACACCACCTTGGATTGCTGCACCCATAGCAACAACTTCGTCTGGGTTAACAGATTTGTTTGGTGTTTTACCTGTTTCTTTTTGAACAAGATCAACAACTGCTGGGATACGAGTTGAACCACCAACAAGAAGAACTTCATCGATATCAGAAGTTGAAAGACCAGCATCAGAAAGGGCTTGACGTACAGGTTCGCGTGTTGCTTCAACCAATGAAGCAGTCAATTCGTCAAATTTAGCACGTGTAAGTGTCATTTCCAAATGAAGTGGGCCAGCAGCGCCAGCTGTGATGAACGGCAATGAAATTTGAGTAGAAGTTACACCTGAAAGGTCTTTTTTCGCTTTTTCAGCTGCATCTTTCAAACGTTGAAGGGCCATTTTATCTTGTGAAAGGTCAATGCCGTTTTCTTTCTTGAATTCTGCGACCATGTAATCAATGATGGCTTGGTCAAAGTCATCACCACCAAGTTTGTTGTTACCTGCTGTTGACAATACATCGAAGACACCATCACCTAGTTCAAGGATTGAAACGTCAAATGTACCACCACCAAGGTCAAAGACAAGAATTTTTTCATCTTTGTCTTGTTTATCCATACCGTAAGCAAGAGCTGCTGCTGTTGGTTCGTTAACGATACGTTCTACTTCAAGACCAGCGATTTTACCAGCATCTTTTGTTGCTTGACGTTGTGCATCGTTGAAGTATGCTGGGACTGTAATAACTGCTTTTTCAACTTTTTCGCCCAAGTATGCTTCAGCTGTTGCTTTCAAGTTTTGAAGAATCATTGCTGAAATTTCTTGAGGTGTGTACTCTTTACCACCGGCAGAAACTTTTTCACTTGTACCCATTTTAGATTTGATTGAGATGATTGTATCTGGGTTTGTTACAGCTTGGCGTTTTGCAGCATCACCAACTTGAATTTCACCATTTTTAAAAGCGACAACAGATGGTGTTGTACGATTTCCTTCTGGATTTGGAATAATTTTTGCTTCAGTTCCTTCGAGAACTGCTACTGCTGAGTTTGTTGTACCAAGGTCAATACCAATAATTTTAGACATATGCTTTACCTCTTTTTTTATTTTATTGTTTTTATCTATTCTTATAGTTTAAGGACATTTCGGTCACTTCTTGTTTCTTATTGTGCAACAACGACCATTGCTGGACGAAGGATACGATCATGGATTTGGTAGCCTTTTTGGAAGACTTGAACGACATAATCTGCAGGATGCTCATCATCAGCTGGGACAGTTTGCACAGCCATATGGAAGTTTGGATCAAAGGCTCCGTCTGCTTTGACTTCTGTAACGCCTTCTTCTTTAAGTGCGTTGATCAAGCTTTCTCGCGTCATTTCTAAACCTTTTTTGACATCTTCTGTTAATCCTTCAACAGCAAGTGCACGCTCCAAGTTATCTAAGCTTGGCAAAATCTTTTTCGCCAAATCTTGTGAGCGATATTTCAAGATACTAGAACGTTCTTCGTTGGCACGGCGTTGAATATTTTGGATTTCTGCGCTAATACGGAGAAATTTATTTTCCCATTCTTCAGCCTTTGCTACAGCTGCATCAAGCTCAGAAACTTCTTCTTCGACGATATCTTCAAGTGCTTCTTCAGTAAGCTCTTCGACAACTTCTTCTTCCTGATCTTTTTTCTTTAATTCTTCTTTATTTTCTTCAGCCATATTGTTTCCTTTTCTTTTAAATAATTTCATATATTAACTTATCTCATAATGGTTACCATCAAGGTAACGATAGTAGTCCATGAGTTTCATACTTAAGACTTTCGCAAGTAAGTCCAGTGTACTCAAGGTTTTCTGATAATCTTGTTCTACAGGACCAATGACTGTCAGCGTTCCTAAACCACGATATGGAATAACAAACTTTTGACTGATCAACGTTAGGTTAGCAAAATAAGACATATTGTCAATGACAACCGAACGCATCTCATCTGTACTTGTTAATTCTCGTATTTCTTGAGCCATACGTGTATCATCGCTTAAAATTTTATAAAGCTCAGAAAGATTGTCTGTGGCAAAATCAAAGACATATTCACGTCCGCTACTTGTCAAATGCTCTGTGAACAAATCTGCAAAGACGGATTCAAAGAGCTCCAAGACATCACCAGTTGTTTTAAAGTAACGCTGTACTATCTGTGGGATATCCGTCCTCAACGCATAATGCACATCAAGAACTTTCTTACCCACTAAACGTTCTTTAATCAACTGTGTAAAGACTTGCAAGTCATGTTCACTCATACTTTTGGGGAGTACAAACTGATTTGTCCGAAGTTCGCCTGTCGCTAAGGTCATCACTGTCAACATCGAGTGATTATCTAAAGTGACAAGTTCAAAGGACTGTAAGACTTGCTCTTTCTGAGGAACATTAAGTACGAAAGAAGTTAAGCCGGTCAATCTTGAGAGAACTTCACTTGCTCTTTCAAATAAATCCGATAAGCGATAAAACTCACCATCAAAGGATTTCATAATTTGAAAAAGATCATTTTGTGTAAATTCTTCCAAGCGCAATACATTTTCTACAAAGTATTTGTAACCTGAAATACTAGGAACACGCCCACTTGATGTATGTTCTTTTTGAATGAGTCCAAGATTTTCCAAGGCTTTCATATCATTTCTGATTGTCGCACTTGATGCTTTAATCTGTTCCAATAAAGCTTTAGAACCAACGGGTGTGTGCTCTTTAGCGTAAAGTGAGACAATCAAATCCAAAATCTGTTGTTGCCGTTCTGTAATCATCTTTGTCTCCTTTCTTCGCTTTTAGCACTCACCACCCTCAAGTGCTAACAATATTATTATAACCCTTATCTCCTATCTTGTCAAGCAAAAAAACCAAAAATTAGCACTCTTTTTTATAGAGTGCTAATTTTTGGTTTTTTTAAATAAATCCTACTTCTTTAGCAATGAAACGGATGCTAAAGAGACTAACAAGCATGACAGCTAGTGGAAATAATAGCGCTAGATTTTGCTGATGCATGAGATATTGATAGCCCCAATCAACAATTACCAGCACAGCCGCTATCTCTAAAATCCATAGTCCCACACTGAAAAAGCGGAGTATGAGTAAGATGAGAAGGAAGACCAAGAGTATTTCTATTATATTTTGCCATTGGGCTACTGGAGCCAGAGTTTTATTGATAAATCCCGTTATTGTGCGGCTTGTATTTTGAAAAACCGTCGTAAAGGTATTGGGTGATGCTAAAAGCCGTTGTGCAATAATCATTAAAGTATAGAGAAATAAGGCAATATTAGCATATAAAATCAAGTAGGCTTTATTCAACATTGTTGTGCGACTCCTTTTAACGCCCTTTATTTTACTGGGGCAATAACTTCAAATATTCTTCAAGTGTAAGGTTGTGTTTTGTCATATATTTGGCATTATCCACACCTACATAACGAAAATGCCAATCCTCATAATCCACACCAGTGGATGCTTTTCCGCCTTCCGGGAAACGAAGTACAAAACCGTACTCAGGCGCAATTTTCTTCACTTGTGCGACTACATCTTCAGGGCTTTGGTTCAAAGCATCTACTGTCGACATATCAACAGCTAAGCCTGTTTGGTGCTCTGAGCTACCTGCAGGCTGTGAATAAGTCTTAACATTAGTTTCAGCTTGCTCACGAGATATAGGTTGCCCTGTGTTATTGACTGATCCTGCAGCACCAACCATTTCATTTTCCACATAAGTATTGAAGAGTTGTTCTTGATAAGCCACTGAGCGATATGCCGAAATCAAGTGTTCTGAGGGATCAATAGCTTGCGCTGCTGCTAAAAATTTAACAAGAGCATCTGCGATACGTTGATCAACCTGCACAGTGCCAACAGTTGTAAGCTCTGGGGAGAGTTCCTCTTTTGGATTTTCCCTGTTTACCAGAACAAGATTCCAGTCAGAACGATGAGCTTCCGGTAAATCAGTTGCCTTACTTTCAGCTGGCGAACTTGAAGATGAAGTTTGTCTTGGTTCAGCCGTTTTTTTCGTGACTTGTGTCTTGAGTTTACTTACAGCAAATACACATAGTCCAATGAAGACCAAGAGAATAATGAAACTTCCGATTACTCTACTTTTTTTGAGTTTTCTTTTTTTAGTTCTTCTTTGCATTTTTTATGATTTCTGCTCCAAGTTTGCGATACTCCATCGATCCGATATCTCCTACTTCAAATTTTCCATTTTCAAAAGTCAGATGTGTCACGGAACCATTATCCAAATTATGCGGACGTTCTTTATCTGGACGAAGCATTTTGATATAGCTTGCAATCGTCATCCCATGACTAACTATGACGATATTTTTCGCTCCCGCTGCTTCTGCTTCAGTTGCCATATCAGAAAAGCCATTCATAATACGTCCAGAGAGTTCTTCCCAAGTTTCCGCCCATCCTGCAGTATCGACTTCATAAATAGCACGCGCCAGTTCTTCATCTGAAGGGAACTTTCCTGTCTCTTGCATACCTTTTTCAGCAAAGATAATAGGAAGAACCCCATCAAAGAGTTCGCCATCATATCCCCCATCAAAAGAACCAAAACACCATTCACGAATACGCTTGTCCATCTTATAAGGAATATCTTTATTCTCGGAGTATTCCAAGATAAAGCCCATCGTTTGTATTGTTCTGCCAGAGTCAGAAGAATAAGCTCGATCAAACTTCAACCCTTTAGCTTTGAAGCCTAGCCCTAGCTCCATAGCACCACGTTCACCTTCAGCAGTGAGCGGTGTGTCCGACCAACCTTGGGCTCTGCCGATTGTATTAAACATTGTTTTTCCGTGTCTTACCAAATAAACCTCAACCATGAACTCACCTTATCTTCTATTATATATATATCTTTAATTATACTTTATTTCAAAGCAATTGAACAGAGAAAAAAACCTCTTCTTATATAAGAGATTTTCTATCTATAGGGTATTTTTAGCTAAATTTTTTGATTTTTTCTTGAATCTCACGTGCTGAGTCTTTCAATTTATCCGCTTCTTCTTTGCTGATACTTTCGATAAATCCAGGATAAGCTTGTGCACCATCGCGTCCAACAAGTGCTGGTGTTGACAAATACGCATCAAGTTCAGCATCGTAATGCGAGCAGACCACAGCTGCTTTGGCATCAGATAAAATGAGATTCATTAGACTCACTGAAGCTGCAGCAATAGCAAAGTTCGTATAGCCCTTTCCTTCATATACGACAAAACCGCCATGGCGTGCTGAATCTTCGATTTTTTCAAGGTCAAAATTGTTTGTCACTGCTGTTCTTTCAAATGGTACGCCACCAATATTTACTGTTGACCACGCTGCAAATTGTGAATCACCATGTTCACCAAGCATATAGCCGCTCACACTTCTCGCATCTACACCTGCTTCTTCAGCAATATAACGGTGCAAACGAGCCGAATCTAAATATGTTCCTGTTCCAAAAACTTGGTTTTTGGGAAGGTTAAGAGCTTGTGAATAAAGCTGTGCAATCACATCATTAGGGTTGGTTACGATTAAGAAAACACCATTAAAGCCTGAAGCATTAATTTCATCTGCCACTGCTTTGACCATGGGTGTATTAATTTTCAACTCTTGGAAACGATCTTGGGCATCAAGAGCTTTGATATGGCCCAAAGCAGAAATAACGACTTCTGCATCAGAAAGATCTGGATAATCGCCGACAGTAATCTTCGTATGACTATTGAGTAGGCTAGCTGCATCTAGCATGTCAAAAGCTTCAGCTTTAGATTTTGCAGTATTTTTATCAATAAGGACTAATTCATCAACATAGCCTGCTTGAACAATCATTTGAGCAATCATTGCTCCGACATTCCCTAACCCAATTATACCTACTTTACGCATCTGAATCTCCTTTAAATTTTAGAGGATTTCTCCTCATTGTTTGTTTCATTGTATCAAAAAAAATCCCTTTTTTCAGAGATTTTTTCTTTTATTTACCAAAGAATTGTTTTAGCCAACTGGCTTTCTTGAGGATTCCGAGAAGGAGTACAGAGGTTCCTATTCCTGTAACTACTCCTCCTGTCCCGGCTGCATGCACAGCTATGGCATGTTTACGCGTTGCAGCATCCTTGTCCACATCATCACGTGAATTGGAATTGACAGAGGTATGTTGTGACATCAGTGGGATATTTGCTTCCCCCCAGGTATAAGGAAGTTCTCCTTTGGTAGAAACTTGAGTAGTTGTCTCCTTATTTACTATTTCTTGTGGCTCTCTAGTTTCTGCTGGGGTAACTTCTGTTGTACCCTTTTTATCTTGATTATATGCTTCCAGATTTTTAAGGGGTTGATTTTTTTCTGTATCCGACTCTGGTTTCTGTACCTCTCCTTTTTCTGGTCTTGTGAGTGAAATTGAAGGTAAACTATTATCCGGCTGCTCTGGTACAATTGGAGGTGCTGTAGGTGTAATCGGCACAGGTTCGCCTACTGGTACCAAAGGAAGAGTATTATCCGGAATTATGGGGACTGTTGGCGTAATAGGAACAGGTTCACCTATAGTTACTGGCGGAAGTGTAATGTCTGGTGTTTCTGGCACGATTGGAGGCATTGTCGGCGTAATAGGCTGAGGGTTTTCAGGTGTTGTCGATCCGCCGCCTGTATTTGCTTCCTCGGTTATCGGATCCTCAGCACTTTTGTCCTGCAGTTCTTCAGCTTGGACACGTGAAACTGATGCAGAATAAGCTTGGCTCGGGTTCAGAATGATTGTTTGCCCTAATACTATGGTGGTTGCTAAAATTATACAATATCTTTTCTTTCTCATTCGCTTTTTGCCTCCTTTCTCATTATTTCTACTATACACCTTGTTTGAACGTATGCTGGATTGCTATCGCTTCTTGCGCTCGACGGATACTTGGCTCAGCCAGTAAACTTTGCTCAACACGAGAATTTTTTATTTCTAGCTCTAATAGTTCAACTGCTTCATGCAAAGTTTGAACATCTTCTACACTTAAGACCTCAATAATATAGTTCAAGCTCTTGACATTCAGATACTTTTCAGGAAGTTCAGTACTTGTTAAAGTCTCAGATCCCAACGTTTCCTCTAGACTATCAATCAGACATTGACTTTTTTGATTGTATTTAGGAAAAAGTTGCTTAACAAGAGCTTTTCGACCAATGGGAAGTGTATTACTTCCAAATATCTTTTTGAAAATATCATTTAGAAAAATTCCCAGAGCCCATAAGGCAAAGCTCAACATAAACGTGATTAAGAAGGTTTCTAAAGCGGAACGATCCAGTTGCCCATGACCATGTATAAAAGAAAAATCGTTTATAATATAAAAAGCTAAGATAAGGACAGGAAAGCTGAACGCAAGTAAAGCCGAGCGGTAATTAATTTTGTACTGAATTTCTTGACGAAATTCGATCTTTATAACTTCAAGTTGATGGAGTTTGTCTTCTATTGTTTCGACTATTTCCATCAGTTCTTGGCAATGATCCAATGCCACACTTTCCTCCTTTCCCATAATTCCCTCTCTCTTCTCAACACTACATTTCTAAATTGTTCCAAAAGTCCATCATCCGTAACTATTTATTCATCAAACAGTAAAAAAGACTTATTGTTTACATTTTAACATTTTAATTTGCTGTTTTTTGTTACATTTATATTAAATAACAAAAAAAACATCCTTAGGATGTTTTTTATTCTTTTATTAATTGTGTTTCGATACATTCAATCGGTTAATCGCGCGATGAAGTGCAACTTCGGCACGTTTAGCTTCATCAGTCTTATGTGCCGCTTTAGCTTCTTCAAGCTCTTTTTCAGCACGAAGTTTTGCACGTTCGGCACGTGGAACATCGATATCACGATTACGCTCAGCAGAGTCTGCGATCACTGTAATCATACTATCCTTCACTTCAATAATACCGCCATTAACAGCAATATAATCAACGTGCTTCACATCATCAGGACGGCGCACCTTAAGTTCACTGATTTGTAAACCAGCGATTGTGGAAATCATGTTGGGTAAAATCCCCATATCTCCACCAATCGTATGCGCAAGAATGTAGGTTGCATGGTGATCATAAACGACACCCGCAGGAGTGATGACTTGAATAGCCATGACATTTTCACTCATTTCAGCAACCTCCTATCTTAATAACCCATTTTTTTAGCTTTTTCAAGAACGTCTTCGATTGGACCTACACCACGGAAAGCATCTTCTGGGATTGAATCGTATTTACCGTCAAGAATCGCTTTGAAATCTTCAACAGTTTTTTCAATTGGTACATATGATCCTGGTACACCAGTAAATGTTTCGGCAACGTTAAAGTTTTGTGAGAGGAAGAATTGGATACGACGTGCACGGTTAACCAACACTTTTTCATCATCAGACAATTCATCCATACCAAGAATAGCAATGATATCTTGTAATTCTTTATAACGTTGGAGCACACGTTGTACTTCCATAGCTACTGCATAGTGTTCTTCACCAACAATTTCAGGTGTAAGCGCACGTGATGAAGAAGCCAATGGATCAACGGCTGGGTAGATACCCATTTGTGTCAAACGACGTTCCAAGTTTGTTGTTGCATCCAAGTGAGCGAAGGCTGTTGCTGGCGCAGGGTCAGTATAGTCATCGGCTGGGACATAAATCGCTTGGATAGAAGTTACAGAACCTTGTTTTGTTGAAGTGATACGTTCTTGAAGTTGACCCATTTCGGTTGCAAGCGTAGGTTGGTAACCAACGGCTGATGGCATACGTCCTAAGAGGGCAGATACTTCTGAACCGGCTTGGGTGAAACGGAAGATATTATCAATGAAAAGCAAAACGTCTTGTTTTTCTACATCACGGAAATATTCAGCAATTGTCAAACCAGTAAGAGCAACACGCATACGTGCTCCAGGTGGCTCATTCATTTGACCGAAGACCATGGCTGTTTTTTCAATAACGCCTGATTCTTTCATTTCCCAGTAAAGGTCATTCCCTTCACGAGTACGTTCCCCAACACCAGTAAATACGGAAATACCACCGTGTTCTTGGGCAATATTGTGAATCAATTCTTGGATAAGAACGGTTTTACCAACTCCGGCACCCCCGAACAAGCCAATCTTACCACCTTTAAGGTATGGGGCAAGTAAGTCAATAACTTTAATCCCTGTAACAAGAATTTCATTTGCTGTTGAAAGTTCATCAAAAGATGGCGCTTTTTTATGGATAGGACTGCGTTCTGCATTTTCAGCAAACGCTTCGCCACCATCGATAGCATCTCCAAGTACATTGAAGACACGTCCAAGTGTTTCTTGACCGACAGGTACGCTAATTGCTTTACCTGTGTCGAGAACTTCAAGTCCACGTGTTAAGCCATCAGTTGATTCCATAGCGATGGTACGTACGGCACCATCACCAAGTTCCAACGCCACTTCAAGGACGATTTTAGTTTTAACGCCGTCTACATCTTTATAAACGATGAGTGCGTTATTAATCTCAGGAAGAGTCGCGCCTGACGCAAATTCAACGTCGACAACGGGACCAATGACCTGAGTAATTTTACCAGAACTCAATATTTTTCCTCCTAGTTTATTTTTCTGTCTTTAATTCTTTAAGAAAGGTTACCACGTGCTTAAAGCGCTGAGGCTCCTGCAACAATTTCCGTAATTTCTTGTGTAATTGCTGCTTGACGCGCGCGGTTATATTGTATTGTCAGATCGTTAATCACTGTTTTAGCATTATCTGTAGCTGTACGCATTGCGGACATACCAGCAGCATGTTCAGCTGTTTTAGCATCAACAATCGCACCATAGATCATGCTTTCAGCATATTGAGGTAAAAGTTGATCTAAAATAGCTTCGCGGCTTGGTTCCAGTTCGAAACTCACCAATGATACTGGTGCTTCATCTTCTGGTTCCTCTGATTCATCAAATGTAATCGGAAGCATTTTTTGCATGCGTGCTTCACTTGTCAATGAATTGATATGGTGATTGTAGCAAACATAGAGTTGATCAAACTCTTCATTTTGATAGCGAGATACAGCTTGACGTACAATTTCACGAACTTCTTCAAAACTTGGTTGGTCAGTCAAACCACGTAATTCGTAAGATAATTCTACGTTACGAGAGCGGAAAAAATCAGCTCCTGTTCCACCTAAAGCAAGAATACAATATTCTTCTGGTCCCTGGTGTTTTTCACGTAATTTATTCATGACTGACTTCAAGATATTAGAGTTGTAACCTCCTACAAGGCCACGATCTGAAGTGATAACTAAATATCCTGTTTTCTTAACGGGACGTTTAGTCATCATCGGATTTTTAGAAGGGCCACGATCTGCAGCAACCAAGTCGGTTGTCACTTGACGCACCTTATCTGCATAAACCTGATAAGTTTTCGCAATCTTTTCTGATTTTTGCAATTTCGCTGCAGATACCATTTGCATGGCACCAGTGATATGACTTGTTTTTTCGGTTGAAGCAATTTTTGATTTAATTTCGCTAAGTGAAGCGCCCATAATGAACCTCCTTATTTAACGTAATTTGTAGTTTTCTTGAAGGCTTTGATTGCATCGTCAAGTTTTGCTTCATCTGGCAAATCTTTAGTATCTGTAATGACTTGTAAAAGTTCAGCATAGTTGACATCGAAGAAATCAAACATTTTTTCTTCAAAATCGAGAATATCTTCTACGGGAACATCATCAAGATGGCCATGTGTCAATGCATAAAGAATAAGAACTTGCTTTTCAACAGCCAATGGTTTGTGTAACGGCTGTTTCAAGACTTCAACTGTACGACGCCCACGGTTCAATTTAGCTTGTGTTGCTTCATCAAGGTCAGAACCGAACTGTGTAAATGCTTCAAGTTCACGGAATGATGCCAAGTCCAAACGGAGTGTTCCAGCAACTTTTTTCATTGCCTTGATTTGAGCGGCACCACCAACACGTGATACAGAAGATCCGGCATCGATGGCTGGACGAATACCTGAATAGAAAAGGTCGTTTTCGAGGAAGATTTGTCCATCTGTGATTGAGATAACGTTTGTAGCGATGTAGGCAGAAATATCTCCGGCTTGTGTCTCAATGAAAGGCAAAGCTGTCATTGACCCACCACCTAAGTCATCACTCAATTGTGCCGCACGTTCCAAAAGACGTGAGTGGAGGTAGAATACATCCCCTGGGTAAGCTTCACGACCTGGTGGACGACGGAGCAAGAGTGAAAGTTCACGGTAAGCCACGGCTTGTTTAGATAAATCATCATAAACAACCAGAACGTGTTTACCATTGTACATGAATTCCTCACCCATAGCTGCACCCGCATAAGGTGCAATATAAAGTAATGGTGAAGGTTGTGATGCTGAAGCTGTTACAACGATTGTATAATCCATTGCTCCAAGTTTACGGAGTGCTTCAACTTGTGTACGAACTGTCGATTCTTTTTGACCAATGGCAACGTAAATACAGATAATGTCTTTACCTTTTTGGTTAAGAATTGCATCGATAGCTACAGATGTTTTACCTGTTTGACGGTCACCGATAATCAACTCACGTTGACCACGACCGATTGGTACAAGTGCATCAATAGCTTTAAGTCCAGTTTGGAGTGGTTCTGAAACAGATTTACGTTGCATAACACCTGAAGCTGGAGCCTCAACAGGACGTGTTTTACCTGTATTGATATCGCCTAAGCCATCAACGGGTTGTCCAAGTGCATTTACAACACGGCCGATGAGTTCTTCACCGACTTGAATTTCCATGATTTTACCTGTACGTTTTACTGTATCTCCTTCGCGGATGCTAAGGAAATCACCAAGTACGATAATACCAACGTCTGTACTGTCTAAGTTTTGCGCCATACCATATACGCCGTTGTCAAACTCGACAAGCTCACCGCTCATCGCATTTTCAAGGCCGTAAGCACGGGCGATACCGTCACCAACATAAGTGACGACACCAGTTTCAGCAACTTCAAAATCTGGTGTAAAATTTTCAATTTGTTGTTTAATCAGTGAGCTGATTTCATTCGCTTTGATTGCCAAATGTATTTTGCTCCTTTCTGAGTTTTCATGTTAAATGGCTGAGAATTTTTTCTCAAAGGAGATTCTTAGAGAATCTCTTTGGCAATTTTTGCCAATTGTGATTTGACAGAAGCATCAATGATTTTTCCACGTGAATTTACAATAAATCCACCGACAATCTTTTCATCTACTGTGTTCACGATTGTTACTTCGTTCAAATCAAATTTCGATTTAGCGAGAGCAACAAATTTTTCGATTTGCGTTTCGGTTAATTTCACGCTTGAAATGACCTCTACATCAGCAATTCTAAACATATCATCTGCTGTATTTTTAATTTCAGCAAGAATTTCTGCTAAATCAGCTAATCGTCCGTTTGCACGAACAGTATCAAGGAAATTTTTCATCAAAGGTGATGAATTTTCTTTGATACTGTCAATAACTTCTGATTTTGCTGCTGTAGAATATACTTCCGTTCCGAAGAAAGAAGCAAGATCATCTTCTTTAAAAAGTTGTGTCAGTTCGTTAACCTCAGAAAGAATAACTTCTAATTGAGATTGTTCCTCTGCAACTTCAAGCAAGGCTTTACTGTATTTTTGAGAATTGACTGTTGTCATTTTCAACCAACCCCCTATTCGCCAAGCTTAGCAATATAGCTGTCAATAAGTTCTGATTGTGCTTGTGAATCCAAAGATTGACCGATGAGTTTTTCAGCAATTTGTACTGAAATATCAGCAACATCCCCTTTAACTGAACTGAGCGCTTCTTTGCGTTCTTGTTCAATATCTTCTTGGGCACGTTTTTTCACATTCGCAGCTTCTTCATTGGCTGTTGCCAAGATATTTGCACGATTTTGTTTAGCTGTATCATTGGCAGTTTGGATAATGTTGGCAGCTTCTTCTTTAGAACCTGCAAGTTCATTTTCACGTTGCGCTAATAATGTTTCTGCTTCTTTTTTTGACAGTTCTGCAGTTGTAATATCGTTGTTGATTTTATTTGCACGTTCTTCAAAGATACCTGTAATAGCACCCCACGCAAATTTACGAACCAAGATCAGCAAGATGATGAATGCACCGCTGACAACGATAATATTACCAAGAACTGTATTCGGAGCAGTTTCTAATAATGTAGTAAGCATTTCTACTCCTTTCCTAGTGTTCTGCTAAAATTTTGTGGCTAATGTAAAGATTTGTCAAAAGAACAAATACATAAGCCTGAAGAGATGAAATAAAGATTGAGAATGCTATCCAAGCCATTGCTAAAATCCATGTCACAGGAAGAATAAACCAACCAGAATCAATCATTCCAGCAATAATCCCTAGAAGAACTTCTCCGGCAAAGATATTACCGTAAAGACGAAGTCCCATAGAAAGGGCATTTGTAAACTCTTCCATGATAGTCATCGGAAGCATTGCTTTAGGTTCTTTCCAAAAGGCATTTTTAATATAGCCTTTAAAGCCAAACTGTTTCACACCAAGAGTATTGGCGAGTACAATGACTAAGACTGCTAAAGTCAAGTCAACTGTTGAGTTTGCTGTTGGAGAGCGCCATAAGCTGATGTCACCCGGTGCAGTGATTTTAGTAACTAGCCCAATAATATTCGAAATCAAAAGGAAAGAAAAGAGTGTAAAACTCATGAGGGCATACTTTGGTGACTCTTTAGCACCTAGATTTTCACGTCCGATGCCGTTAATAAAGTCAACTACCCACTCAAGGACGTTTTGCTTACCTGTAGGCTTCAGTTGCATATTGCGACTTGCCCAATAAATCAGACCAAAGACAATTAAAACGGTCAAAGCTGTCATATATAGAATGACACCGTCAAAAGTTACTGGTCCAACATTAAAAGTCCATGTTGATTCCATAGCTAGTCTTCCTTTCTAAATAATTGTTGAGTATAAAAGTTAAATCAACGATTTTTAGAACAAGAAAGCCATAGCTAAGGCGATGAAGAATGTACCTTCGGCAAAGGCAACACCAAGGAACATACTTCCGCGGAGTTTGCCTTCCATTTCTGGTTGGCGTGCAACAGCATTAATAAATGCTGAAACAATAAGTCCATCACCGATAGCGGCACCAAGTGCACTAATACCAATAGCTACTGCTTTAAGAGCTTCAATTGAGATTGTTGTCATTTAATGACCTCTTTCTATGTGCGATTTTTCGCAAATTTTTATTACTATGAAATTATAGTCCTATTCAATCCGTTTGTCAAAACTTAACCTAAGATTATCAAACATTTTTCTATAAATCGTTCGGCCTTTTTCGAGCAAACGTTTTCTTTAGGATTTATTTAAGTTTCAAGGTTTTATATTTTAATTTTAAGCTGTTTAACTTAGACGTTCTTCTTCCTTATAATCAATAGGAAGCCATTTTAAAACGGTCTCGATTTGTTTAGTCCAATAGTACCATTCATGTGTACCCGGCGATTTTTCATAACGAAGGTCAAAGCCTTTTTCCTCAAGAAGTTGAGCCGCTCTATTATTTCCAGAGATAAGATAATCTTGTTCCCCACACCAACTGTAAAGCTTGGGCTTTTCACCTGCGTGGTGTTCTGCAAGATAGAGAATACTGTTTTCACTATCATTAAAGTGATCAAGGTCGCCAAAAATTCCGGTCCAATAAGCTTCATTCTCAGCGCTTTGTTCTTTTAGGTCAGTCATATCTAACGCTCCAGACAAGCTTGCAGCATAGCTGAAGTTTTCTGTTGCCAAAGCCAGCTTGAATGCGCCATAACCTCCCATAGACAAACCTGCGATAAAATTCTTTTCTCTCTTGCTGCTCAAGTTAGGAAAGAAATTATGTACCACCTGTGGCAATTCCTTTGCAATTGCATCAAAATATCTCATACCATAATTAGTATTAGTATAGAAGCCCAAATCAGTTGAAGGCATGACAATGGCAAGTTGAGAATGACGAATCAAACGATCAATCCCCGTTCTTATAAGCCATGAATCTTCATTTCCAGACATCCCATGCAATAGATAAAGCACTGGAATATCTTTTCCATCTTTTACACCTGTTTTACTAGCTTCTGGATAAATCACATTAAACTTACGATTCATCCCCAGTACTTCGGAGTAATATTCAATATTTATAATAGCCATTTTTCCTCCCATCCCGTTTACTTTTATGATTCAAGTAAACGTTTCCTACTATTATAACATAAGAATTATTACATATCGCCTTATTCTCATTGCTATTCAATCAAAAAGCAACGCTGTTTTGTCATATAGTATGTAACATTTTTTGTACCCGAACTTACTTTACTGTTTGAATTTGCCAACTGCCTTTTTTATAAAGGAAACGGATTGCTCCTTGCTGGTCTGTCCGATAAATTTTTATTCCTCGTACAGTTAATTGGTGAAGCGTTTCTTGACTCGGATGTTTATATCGATTATTCTTTCCAGCAGAAATAAGAGCAACCTTAGGCTTAATCGCTTCTAAAAAACCTTCCTTTGTAGAAGTCTTACTGCCGTGATGTCCAACTTTTAGGACATCAACCTCTAAATGTGGATATTTTTTCTGGAGTTTACCCTCTCCCTCTTCTTCCAAGTCCCCTGTAAAAAGAAATTTCTTCCCATAAAATTCACCAAACGTCACTAAAGAATTATCATTATCGCTTTTACCTTCACCTCCTGTCGTTAAAAACCGAAGATTGCTGTTGAATATAGGGATCTTATCTCCCTCTTGCACAATGTGAATCTGACTTTTTAAGCTGCTCAGTTTTTTAACAAAATTTTTCTTCTCTAACGCACTAGCTGAGACATAAATTTTTTTTATTGGTACTTTCTGAGCTACACTCTCCAAGTCTCCAATATGATCCTCATCTGGATGTGTCACAATCAGAACATCTACTTTGCTCACTCCACGCGCTCTCAGATAAGGTAGAAGTGTACTTTCAGCATTGCTCTTATAGCTTCCCTCCTTCCACTGCTCATCACCTCTTATTTTTAATCTACCGCCAGTATCTATTAAGATATTTTGTCTGTTCCACCTGTCTTGCAAGAGAATGCTGTCTCCTTGGCCCACATCTACCATTGTAATGCTTGGGTGTTTAGGATTCTTAACAAGGAAAAAAAGAAAGAAAAGAACAATTATTACAACTAAGTTCCAGTTTCTTTTTCTATAAAAATCGAGTGCAAGTCCACTTAGCATAAAAAGCAAAAGTAAAAAAATAAGGTTTGGTTTGCCAAATACAATCGGTTTATCAAATAAACTGCCAACCAGTCTTACTATTGATTCTAAAATAATAAAAAAAGGATTAAGTAATGTAAGATCAATGCCGAATAAAGAAAGGAGAAAGACAAAAAGTAAACCCGGCAAAAGTAAAAAATCAAAAATCAGACTAAATAATAAAGTCAATATAATCGATAATGGTTGGAAAGAATGGAAGTGAAAAATCAAAAGCGGAAGTACTCCAACAGCTAGAACAGTAGAATCAAGTAATGCTCTTTTTAATCCTTTTAGTTCATTGAATTTTTGTGAAAAAAATGTGATTAAGAAAGAATAGAGCATCGTCAGTTGTCCACCTGTTGTCAGTAGGAAATATGGACTGAATATCATTAAAAGAAGAAAAGTGATAGAAAATCTATCGCTTGAATTTTTAATAGGTATATTTTTTTGAAGAAGCGCGCGTAAGATTGAGAGAGATAAGCCAGTAAGAAAAGCATAAAATATCGAAAAGGGAATTTGGATAAAATAGACCAACTTTCTTGATAAACCTAGCCTTAATAAAATATTTCGAAGAAGTTCAATAAAAAAATTCACCTGCATCCCTGACAGGGCAAATAAATGGATAATACCGAGGCTAGTATAAAGTTCCCCCATTTCTTCAAAGTCTTTATCCAACCAACCAAAAAGAAGCCCTGTCATATAGGACGACATGGGAGATGGAAAATGTTCTTGCGTCCAAAGGATGGCTTTTCGGCGTACCAGCCGTAAATCAAAGTCATGTTTTTCTTCAAATCCCTGAATTTTTTCTATTTTAAGAAGTCGGTAAATACCTTGCGTTCTTAAATACTTTCTGTAATCAAAACCTGAAAAGTTTCTTTGCTCTTCTGGTATCTCTAAAGTGCCTTCAATGTAAAAAATCCCCTTTATCCTAAGATTTTTAAAGTATTCTTTTTCTTTTTCCGAAGTCAATGTGTAAAAAGCTTGAAAATCTCTTCCGTTCACTTCTCCCCTGAAACTGAGCCTGTTTCCATTCACTTGAAGAGTATCCATATAAGGGGTAATCTTCGAAATTTTTTCTGGTTGTTGTATTTCTTGTACTTCTGTCTCTTTTTTTACCATGAGTAAGAAGAAACTAAAGCACAGTAAGAGAGCTAACAAATTATAGTATTGACGATAAAAAGCGATGAAGAGACTAAACAAACTAAGAATAAGTAAAGGCCATGAAAAACTGAAAATAAGAAAATAAACAAAAACTAAGAGATAGACTAAATAGATAAGCGTAAATTTTTGTTTCATCTAACTGACGTAGCCTTTCTTAATCTACAGTGATTGCTTCTTTTAACTTTTCTAATGTTTTAGGACCAAAGCCACTTACCTTGGTCAATTCTTCCACTGACTCAAAAGAACCATTTTCAGAACGGTAATCCAGAATATCTTGCGCTTTTTTTGCTCCTACACCACTAAGCTGCTGCAATTCAGTTAAATCAGCTGTATTAATATTAATTTTAGTTTTTTCAGCTGTTTTACTGGTATTATCTTTGGTTTCTAACAAGTGATTTGTATCTGTTTCTCCTCTCACTGGAACATAGACCTCTGCTTCATCTTGTAATTTTTTTGCCAGATTTATTCCCTTCCTTTCTGCTTCTTCTGTAAAGCCCCCAGCACTTGCTACTGCATCAGATACACGCTTTTTGGAGGATAACTTGTAGATGCCTGGCTTTTTGACAGCGCCTTTGACATCAACGACGATTTCATTCTCATCTTCGTCTTTTTCTACTTTTTTCTTTCCTGTAGCTTCTTTTTCCTTGCTCAGCTCCGCCCACTCAGACTGCTTTTCTTCTTGCTTTGGAATATCTAAAACTTTTTTATTCCAATAAAAAGCCCCTAAAATAGTTACTGCCAAAACAATTCCAACAACGATTTTCCAATTTTCTTTTACATATTCTGATATTTTTTTCATAGTTCTAAATACGAAAAAACATGCAGTTTTTCACTACATGTTTTTATAAAAACTTTTTTAAATTCCAAAACTCACGATAATCAAACCTACAACTACTAAAACAGCAAGAAAACCAGCATTTACTAAGGCAAAGTATTTTACAAATCCTGCCGTTTCACCACGTGCTTGAACGCGAATGATTTTATAGGCAATCAACGTTGCCATTGAAGCTACCATCGTCCCTATACCTCCAATATCTGCACCGATAACGACAGAAACGGCATGAGGAGTAAAAGGTGATATAAGAATTGGTGCTGCGATATTAGAGATAATCTGGCTCATAAAGACTGTGCCTAAGAAGGACATCTGTGGGCCAACAAAGGTATTGCTAATAAAGTCCGTAAGTACTTGAATATTTGCGATATTTCCTACAATCAAGAAGAAGAAAACAAAGGTAAGAAGTAAATGGTAATCAACACCCTTAAAAAGTTCGGGACGATAGAAAAGAACAATTACAGCAACAATAGCTACAGCAAGATAAAAGTTAACATAACCAAATACAGCTGCGGCCATTAAAATCATTAAAGCAATAAAGATTGAGGTTTCTAATCGATTGAACTTGTTTACTTTTGTTTCAATGACTAAGGGTTCGTTGTCAATAAATTGACAAGCCAAGTTCAAGAGCAGAAAGCCTGCGAGCCATAGTAAGCCTGTTCCTTTAAAAAATTCTAAATTTGTCAATGACTGCCCCAAATGATGTGCTGGGTTTTGATAAAAAGAATATAAATAAAGATTGTGAGGATTACCTTGCGGTAAAAGACTTGAGCCTGTATGACAAGCAGGTACAATCATCGCGGCTCCAATGTAAACAGACTTACGATTTTTTATTTCTCGAGTAATCGTCAAGTAGAGCGGTAAAATCGTCAATATGGTGAGATCATTAGTAAAAAATACGGCAAAAAAGAAGGCCAGCATTGTGGTGAATCGTACAAGCTGACGTGTTGTTTTACTTCTTTTAACCAATGTTTGTCCCATATAGGACAAAATACCAGTAGATCGAAAACCAGCAATAACTAACATTAAACCAAAAACAGTTACAATGACTTTGTTATCAAAAAATTCAATCTGTATCCCGCCCATACTCACTGAAATAACGGCGATAATAAACGATACAAGAAAGACCTTATCAACAATAAAAAACTGGGTCAACTTTTTGAAAGCATTGTCTGGCTTTCTTGTGATTTGCTGTTCCATGTTTTCTCCTTAAAAAACTGATTAATTGCACTCCTACAATTATACAACTTTTTTCCATGAAATTACGAAAAAGATTATAAAAAAACGGATTTTTTTTAGAAGAAAAAATACAGCAAGGATTATCGGTTCTAAAAAAGTTGCTTTAAATAAATAAAAAGTACTGTTTACAGTACTTTTGTCGTCCAAGATTCACAATTCCAAGTCTCAGTTGCAACATCTTGGTAGAATTCTGGTTCATGTGAAATTAAAAGAATTGTTCCCTTATATTCTTGTAAGGCACGTTTGAGTTCATCCTTGGCATCCACATCCAAATGATTGGTTGGTTCATCAAGGACAAGGACGTTACTTTCAGCATTCATTAATTTACACAAGCGAACTTTAGCTTTTTCACCACCACTTAAAACCGCAACTTTACTTTCAATATGTTTTTTTGTTAAGCCACAACGTGCCAACGCAGCCCGAACTTCCGCTTGGTTCATTGCCGGGAAAGTATCCCAAATCTCTTCCAAACATGTTTTCCCATTGTCACTTTTCACTTCTTGTTCAAAATAACCAATTTCTAATTTTTCGCCACGTTGAACTTCTCCGTCAATGGCTTGTATTTCTCCCAAAATGCTACGCAAGAGAGTTGTTTTACCAATCCCGTTTGCCCCTGTAAAAACTATCTTCTGGCCGCGTTCAGCCCGTAAGTTGAGTGGGCGTGACAAAGGCTCTGTATATCCAATAACTAAATCTTTAGTCTCAAAAATAAGTTTACTTGAAGTTGCACCTTTTTTGAAATCAAATTGGGGTTTTGGTCGCTCTGCACTTAATTCAATCATGTCCATTTTATCTAGTTTTTTCTGACGGGACATTGCCATATTTCTTGTCGCTACACGTGCTTTATTTCGTGCAACAAAATCCTTAAGATCTGCAATTTCTGATTGCTGGCGTTTATATGCTGCCAATTCTTGTTTTTTCTTCATTTCATAGACAGACTGGAAGGCTTCGTAATTGCCAACATAACGATCTAAGGAACCATTTTCCATATGGTAAATGATGTTAATAACAGAACTTAAGAAAGGAATGTCATGCGAGATCAAGATAAAGGCATTTTCGTAATCTAAGAGATACTGCTTAAGCCATGCAATATGCTCTTCATCCAAATAGTTTGTTGGCTCATCCAACATCAGGATTTCGGGTTTTGTCAGCAAGAGTTTTGCCAAAAGAACCTTAGTACGTTGGCCACCAGACAGATCTTCAACATCTCGCTCAAAGCCGATTTCATGAAGACCAAGTCCGCGTCCGATTTCCTCCACTTTAGAGTTAATTTGATAAAAGTCACTTTGCTCTAGAATATCTTGTAGTTCGCCGACTTCTTCCAAAAGTTGATCCATTTCTTCTGGGGTCACATCTCCCATTTTCAAATACAGATCATTAATTTCCGCTTCAATATCAAAAAGATACTGAAAGGCACTTGAAAGAACATCACGGATTGTTTGCCCTTTTTGTAAGACTGCATGTTGATCTAAGTAACCAACGCGAACTTTTTTTGACCATTCTACTTTACCTTCATCGGGTTGTAAAGCTCCTGTGATGATATTCATAAAGGTTGATTTACCTTCACCATTCGCACCGACCAGCCCGACATGTTCGCCTTTAAGAAGACGGAAAGACACATTTTCAAAAATCACGCGCTCACCAAAGCCATGCGATAAATTTTTTACATTGATAATACTCATATTACAGCTCTTTCTTTTTTACATACTGTTTAATAGTTTAACACAAAAAGTTAAAAGTAGGAAGTTGAGTATACCCTTAAGTAAAGATTATTCCTCATTTATTATTTCGTTCAGATAAGTAAAAACTGATCCAGAGAATCAGCTTACTATTTCTGTAAAAAAAGAGGTACTGTTAACATAACAATATCAAAGATAAGATGCACTATCCAAGAAGTCCAGATTGATTTTGTTTTCAGATAAGCATAGTTAAATATCAAACGGGCAGCTCCCTGCACGAGTAAGATTTGAACAATTGTTCTTAGTACATCCCCGCCAAAATAAGTTTGAAAATGAACCATACCGAAAATAAAAGCTGTCAGCAAGGTACTAATCCATGTCGGCCAAGCAAATTTTTTACGAAAAGTTTCCAGAAGAGTTATCGAAAAAAGTTCTTCTCCCATCAGCATAAAAGGTACAAAAGGTAGGAGCGCTAGATTTCCAATGGCCTCGTTGCCATGATTTCCGGCTAAGCCAAAGATTATCTGCACCAAAGCTCCACCAATAAATGACCAAATAACATTTGCAAAAAAGCAAAGAATAATTATTTTAAGATACTTACCTTCTGGCTTTCTAAACCATTCCAGTGCGGAGTTTTTAAAGATAAGAGCAGCAGCTAAAAGGCTAAATACTAACAATGTCAACTCTTGAAAAAGACCGATATGTAAATTTACAGATCCCATAAGATAAAATCCGATATAAAGAAGGCCGAAGCCAATGAGTGCTTTTATTATCTCTTTGCTTTTTACTTCCATAGTTCTACTCCTAATTTTCATAAATAATGATGAACTTATTTTATAAGATTAATTATCGTTTGTCAATATATTTTTATTGAGGTAAGATGTTTTTGTGTTGAAATTATATAACAATTCTAAAAAACTCCTTATGTAAGGAGTTTTTAGTTTGATATTGAGATTGTTTCAGACAAGATGTCTGAGAGCTGTTTCAATCGGGAAAAAGCTTTGCTTTTTCTTTAACCGTTACGAGTGATGATTTTCTTATGAAAATCTCTATCTGCTGATTCAATCGGGAAAAAGCTTTGCTTTTTCTTTAACCGATACGCGTGATGATTTTCTTACGAAAATCTCTATCCACTGATTCAATCGGGAAAAAGCTGTGCTTTTTCTTTATCCGATACGCGTGATGATTTTCTTATGAAAATCTCTATCCACTGATTCAATCGGGAAAAAGCTGTGCTTTTTCTTTATCCGATTGAACCCTCCATGCTGTAAGAAATCAATCGGTTGAGTTCTACTGCATACTCCATTGGGAGTTCTTTAGTAAAGGGTTCAATAAAGCCCATCACAATCATATCTGTGGCTTCTTTTTCTGTTAAACCACGGCTCATCAAATAGTATAACTGTTCTTCTGAGATTTTAGATACTTTGGCTTCATGTTCCAAGGCAACTTGTGAGTTATGAATCTCATTAAATGGAATTGTATCTGATTTTGAAATATCATCCATAATAATCGTGTCACATTCAATATGTGATTTAGAATGTGCAGAATTTTTGTTGAAAGTTACTTGTCCACGATAATTTACAGCTCCACCAGATTTAGAAATGGATTTAGAAATAATCGATGAGCTTGTATTTGGTGCATTATGAATCATTTTGGCACCTGTATCTTGTTCTTGATTTGCGTTAGCAAAGGCGATTGAAAGCATTGTACCACGTGCGCCAGGACCGTCTAAATAGACAGCTGGATACTTCATAGAGACTCGTGAGCCTAAGTTACCATCAATCCATTCCACAGTTGCATTTGCCTCTGCTTTGGCTCGTTTTGTTACCAAGTTATAAACGTTATCTGACCAGTTTTGAATGGTTGAATAACGCATATATCCACCTTCTTCACAGAAGATTTCAACAACAGCAGCATGTAAGCTGGCTGATGAATATGTTGGCGCAGTACAACCTTCCACATATTGGATAGAAGCCCCCTCATCAACAATGATTAAAGTACGTTCAAACTGTCCAGATTTTTCGTTATTAATACGGAAATAGGCTTGGATAGGAATTTCACATTTTACCCCTTTAGGCACATAAACGAAACTTCCTCCAGACCAAACTGCTGAATTCAAAGCAGCTAATTTATTGTCTGTTGGTGGCACGAGCTTTGCAAAGTATTTTTTGAAAAGCTCCGGATATTCTTTCAGAGCAGAATCCGTATCGGTGAAGACGATACCAAGTTTTTCAAATTCTTCCTTCATGTTGTGATAAACAACTTCTGACTCATACTGTGCTGATGCTCCTGCTAGGTAAGCACGCTCTGCTTCTGGGATACCAATTTTTTCAAAGGTTTCCTTAATTTCATCAGGAACTTCTTCCCAAGTACGGGCAGGTTTATCGGTGGGTTTCTGGTAATACACCACATCATCAAAATCAATGTCTGATAAATCAGGGCCCCATTCTGGGAGATCTAATTTTTTGAAGGCTTCGAAGGACTTGAGGCGGAAATCCAGCATCCATTCTGGTTCTTCTTTTGCGGCCGACATTGTACGTATCACATCTTCTGTCAGACCTGTTCCTGTAGACATGACTAATTCAGCATTATCATGAAAACCAAATTTATATTCTTCTAATACTGGAACTTCTTCTGTCATTATTTTCCTCTCTTTATTTGCATTTTAGTGAGATTCAGATACAGTCGCGGTACCATCTGTCTCAATCGCTTTTTTCAGGGCATTCCAGGCTAACGTTGAACATTTTACTCGCTGCGGAAATTTCGACACTCCTGCAAGGAATTGTGCATCTCCTAAACGCTCCTGCGCTTCTTCAACGTGTCCTGTCACCATTTCTGAAAAAATCTTTGCCAATTCCAAAGCTTCGGCTTTTGTCTTGCCAATCACAGCTTCCGTCATCATTGAGGCAGATGCTGTTGAAATTGTACAACCGTGCCCGCTAAAGGCAATATCGCTAATCTTATCTTCTGTAAACGCAACAGTCAAGCGAATGACATCTCCACAGGTTGGATTATTTAAATCAACAACACAAGCCTGTTGTAATTCACCTGCATGACGTGGCGCAGAAGAGTGATCAAGAATTACTGCACGGTATAAATTATCTAATTTTGAAAGTGCCATTCTTTTTCTCCGTTTTTTTAATACTATAAGCCGAAAAACTCTTTTGTCTTCAAAAGAGCATCCACCAGTTTATCGCAGTCTGCTTTTGTATTATAAATATAAAAACTTGCGCGTGCTGTTGACGCTTGACCAAGATAATTAAGCAAAGGCTGTGCGCAATGATGTCCAGCTCGTACAGCCACACCTTCCATATCCAAAGCTGTCGCCAAATCATGAGGATGAAGTCCTCGGATATTAAAGGCAATCACACCACTGCGCTCTTCAACAGCTTCTGGACCATAAACTTCCAAACCTTCAATCGCTTTTAGTTTAGGCATCACATAAGCTACAAGCTCTTGCTCATACCGATGAATATTGTCCATTCCTATTGCTTCAAGGTAGTCAATAGCTGCCCCGAGTGCGATAGCTCCCGCAATATTTGGTGTGCCCGCTTCAAACTTCCATGGCAACTCCGTCCATGTCGAGTGACTTTCATAAACGAAGTCAATCATTTCTCCACCAAATTCGATAGGATTCATTTGATTAAGCAAAGTCTCTTTTCCATAAAGAACACCAATTCCTGTTGGACCACACATTTTATGCCCCGAAAAAGCAAAGAAATCTACATCCAACTCTTGGACATTAATTTTCATATGCGGAACAGACTGCGCACCATCAACGACAAAATAGGCACCGTGATGATGAACTAACTCAGCAATTTCCTTAATCGGAGTGATTGAACCTAGGACATTTGAGGCATGTGTTAAGCTTACAAATTTTGTTCTGGTCGTCAGCTTTTCTTTTAAGTCATCAACATCTAAAGCACCGTCTTTCAGATAGACAATTTTTAGAATTGCTCCCGTTTTTTCGGCAACTTGTTGCCAAGGGACAAAGTTTGAGTGGTGCTCCGCAACGGAAATAATAATCTCATCACCTGCTGTTAAGGTTTGCTCCGCAAATTTTGAGACCCAGTTTAAACTCGTTGTTGTTCCACGAGTGAACAATACTTCTTTCGTAGATGCAGCATGAATAAACTTTCGAACCTTTTCACGTGCTGCCTCATAATCTGCAGTTGCACGCTCTGCAAGGGTATGAACCCCACGATGAACATTGGCATTATCATGCTCATAATAGTTTGTCAAAACATCCAACACCTGCTGTGGCTTTTGAGTGGTGGCTGCATTGTCCAAGTAGACTAATGGTTCGTCATTAACTTTTTGATTAAGAATTTTAAAGTCTTTTGTTAAGTCAATCATTAGATTGCCAACTTTCTCTCGATAATTGAGATAAATTCATCACGAACGGCTTTAATTGGAATTTCAGTTACAACTGCACCGAGGAAACCTCGAATAACAAGACGTTTGGCTGTTGTTTCATCTAAGCCTCGACTCATAAGGTAGTACATATCCTCAGGATCAACCTGACCAATAGAAGCTGCGTGTCCTGCAGTTACGTCATTTTCCTCAATGAGCAAAATAGGATTGGCATCACTACGAGCACGATCTGAAAGCATCAATACTCGGCTTTCTTGTTGCGCATCCGCCCCTTTAGCCCCGCGCATGATTTGACCAATTCCATTAAAAGTTAATGTGCCTCGATCAAGAATAACACCATGTTGCAAGATATGCCCTACTGAATTACGGCCAAAGTTTGTCACACGAGTATCAATCCCTTGGATTTGTTTACCCATAGATAATCCAACAACTTTGATTTGTGAGTGGCTTCCATCACCTTTTAAATCGCTGTCAAAATCACAAATAACATTGCCATCATTCATTGTTCCGATAGACCAATCAATTGTAGCATTATTTGCTAAATGCCCGCGACGACTGATATAAGCTGTGACATGTTCTCCTAAACGATCAATAGCCGCAAATTTCACTTGCGCACCTTCAAGGGCAATAACTTCGATAGAAAGATTACCTGTGACCTTAACGTTGCCATCACCGATACTTTCCAAACGTTCCAAATAATCAAGCTTACTGTTACGACCAGCAATAATTAAGATGTGTTTATTGAAAGGCAAATCTGACTCAGAATCCTGATAGAACTTTGCTTCTACAGGCACGTCAATTTCAACATTGTCCGGAATATAAAGAACCGCGCCAGAGTTGAAACTGGCAACATTGCTTGCTGCTAAACGATCTTCTGTATAACTCACAGCTTTGCCGAAATAAGTTTCGACTATCTCAGGAATTTCTTCCATCGCTGAAGCAAAATCAGTGAAAACAACACCTTTTTCAGCCAAATCTGGACGCATTTGCTCCATAACATTTTGGCTGCCTACTTGTACCAAAAGTGGGTGATTTGGTAATTCTGTAAAGCTTGGAACGTTTCCACTTGGCTCAGAATCCCCTATTTCTGTATTATCCAAACCCCAACGATTGAATTTCACACGCTCAATATTGGGCATCTCTAACCCTGTCATAGCCTCAAAGGCGGTTTGACGAAGCTCTGATAACCAGTTTGGTTCAGCATGCATGAGCGAGAAATTTTTTATTTTTTCATTCATTTAATTGTATCTCCATGATGTATTTGGTGATGTATGACTTTCTGTCCCTTAACACCTCATACGACCTCAACCTATGCTTCTTCCTTATATTCAATCCCTAATTCTTCAGAGATTTTAGCATATCCTTCTTTTTCAAGACGTTTCGCAAGTTCGGCTCCACCTGTCATAACAACGCGGCCTTCCATCATGATGTGAACGACATCTGGGGTAATATAGTCGAGTAAACGTTGATAGTGGGTGATGATAAGGGCACCAAAACTATCGCCACGCATAGCGTTCACGCCTTTTGAGACTACTTTAAGCGCATCGATGTCAAGCCCAGAGTCAATTTCATCCAAAATAGCAAAAGTTGGTTCTAACATCAAGAGTTGGAGGATTTCATTACGTTTCTTCTCCCCACCAGAGAAGCCTTCATTGAGGTAACGCTCTGCCATCTCTTCTTTCATGTTAAGTAATTCCATATTTTTATCCAATTTTTTAATGAAATCCATAACAGAAATTTTGTCATCTTCTGCACGTTTAGCATTAATGGCTGCACGCATAAATTCAGCGTTTGTAATTCCTGGAATTTCAGAAGGGTACTGCATCGCAAGGAATAATCCAAGGCGAGCGCGTTCATCGACTTCTAATTCAAGGACATTTTCACCATCAAATAGAATTTCTCCTTCAGTGACTGTGTAACTTGGATTTCCCATAATTGCTGCTGACAAGGTTGATTTCCCTGTACCGTTTGGACCCATGATTGCATGTACTTCATTGGTATTAATAGTAAGGTTTACACCTTTAAGGATTTCTTTGTCTTCAATGCTCACATGAAGATTTTTAATTTCTAAAGTTGCCATTCTAACTCCTTCAATTCATAAGTAAAATATCTTTTACACTTCACCCTCCATTATAACAAAAAAAACAGACGAAAAGCTCATTTCCGTTCTGTTTTGTCGTGTTTATATTTTCTTTTATGTTTCTTACTTATAACTTGCTCTCGATACTCCGAACTGCCAATGAACCTCAAAACATTTAGGAAAGGTTGACGGTCTTTGCCAAGTATACCGACCAAGTCAATAAACAGCCCCAGTCCAAGCAGCAAAGCAATAATTAAGAATATACCACCGATCCGGCTGGAAACTTGTAGGATTAAGGAAATAAAGGCAAAAATTCCAGCTATGCCATAAATAACTAATACAGCGCCTCGATGAGTGAAGCCAATGTACATCAAACGGTGGTGCAGGTGCATTTTATCCGCACTAGAAATTCTTTGATTATTCAGTTTTCGCCGTACCATTGCCACGATTGTATCTGTTAATGGAACACCTAAAATCAAAAGTGGTGTTAGAACAGCTACTGCCGTTGCATTTTTTAAACCTTGCAGGGACACAACCGATATCATAAATCCCAAAAACAGTGCGCCAGTATCTCCTAGATAGATAATCGCTGGATGATAGTTATAGGGGAAGAAGCCCATAATGGCGGCAACCAAGGTAAAAATGGTGATAGGCAAGAAGATACTTGAACCTGGTAAAAAGAAGTAAGACACAATCCCCATGGTAAAGAGTGAAATCACGGAGACACCACTGGCTAAACCATCTAAGCCATCGATCAGATTAACCGCATTTGTAATCGACACAATCCAAAAAACGGTAAAAATAAAGGATAACCAAGCGGGGAACTCAAGAAAAGGACCACCGAAAGGGATTTTAAGATTGTCAAAGCGTGCATGGGTAAAAAACCATGTGATTGAAGCAGCGAGAAGCAACCCAGCCATCTTCATCTTAGGGGAGATTTCTTTGATGTCGTCAATCAATCCCGTCAGAACAACAATACCACCTGCTACAATAAAAGGTGCAATGTAGTTGATATAAGTCACAAAATGAGGCTTAATTCCTTCCGCCAACTGTTTGGGGCTCATTAGGGGAAGTTGTGGGTAAACGATCATCGGGAGGATAAAAAGTGTCGCAATTGCAAAGGATGCAAAAATAGCTAGTCCCCCTGCCGAGGGCATTATTTTAGTATTGACACGTCGCTTATTAGGCTTGTCTACAGCTCCAATTCGGCGTGAAACAAAGGTCATTAATGGGGTGAAAATCAAGGACATTCCAAATGTCACGAAGAGCACAATGAAGAACTCTACTGTGAAGGGAATCCCCTTAATTGGGATTTCTTTTATGGTATCTATCATATCTTAAATTTTTGAGAGAACTTCCAAAGCACGCGTATTGATTAGTATCTCGCCGTATTCTTGTAGTGTTTCGCGACTGTTGATCGTTTCCTGTCCGTATTCTAACATTCGGGCACGCATCGAACTTACTGCTGTCTTTCCTTTTGACTTTTGATTGTCCAAAATAATCAAATAAAACTTATCTTCATAGCTATAAAGTTCAGATTCCTCTGCATCAATTTTAACATTTTTTACTGCTGTCAAAAGTTGAGACATGTTTTCAAATTCTAGAGAATAGAAGACAAAATCTGGATCTGGTTTATTTTCTACTTTTGTTTCTTTTGTTTCAGTTGTACTTGTATCTGCCATTGTTCCGCCATTTTGTTTTAAATCTTCCACACGTCCAAAGAAATCCGTCATAAGCTGCTCAAATTCTTCGGGATCATCTGGGAGATTATTGGGATCAATATCGATATTTTCTTCAGTAACAATAATATTCACCCCTTTAGGGAAAGGTTGAATTTGGAAAGTTAAAAGTCCTGATGAGAACCTTTCCTCAAGTCCTAGTTCTTCTACTAATTCATAAAAAAGATTTTCAACCATTGACTGGTTCGTAAAAAAATCAGAGAGTTTGACATCATGATCAACCAAATCTTGAAAGGTTAGGCTAATCTTTATCGTTTTTTCGTTTATTTCTTCATATTGCATATTTTTAACCTATTATTCTTCATTAACCTGCATGAGAACCATAACTTTTAGTTTTCATTGCAGAAATATTTTTACTTATATTTAACTGTTTCTTCTAATTATAACATATAAAAGGCTGTTCGCGTTTTTTGCCATTCACTCGAAAACTTTCTTTTTTTACTTTGTTACTCTTACGAAATTTTTTGTATCATTGGAAATTGTTATGTTATTTACCTCTAAAATATATTTTTTTGATAAAATAGTTCTATGATTTATTACATTCTTGCCAATCCCAATGCTGGTTCACGCAAAGGGGAGCGTTCATTGAAACTTTTATTACCCTATCTCGAAAAAGAGGGCCTCTCTTACAAACTCTTTGCGACCGAACATACTGGGCAAGAAGCAGCTTTTATCCAAAAAATCTTGGAAGAGAAATCAGCAGAGGACCGGCTTGTCATCTTAGGTGGTGATGGTACCATTTCTTTGGCTCTCAATGCTTTACCTGATAATCTGTCCTTTGGTTACATTCCTTCTGGTTCAGGTAATGATTTTGCCCGCAGTTTGGGGCTTTCTTTTGATCCTATCCAAGCCTTCGAAAATATTCGCCAAGATAAGACCAAAGACTTTTATGTTATCCATTATAAATCGCAATCGTTTTCTGGCTACGCGCTCAATAATGTAGGAATCGGTTTAGATGCAGCCATTGTCAAAGCAACTAACAGTGGACGCATGAAAAGCATACTTAATGCACTCAAATTAGGCAGGCTTTCTTACTTTCTGACTGCCCTTCATGTTTTATTTAGCAAAAAACCGTTTGAGCTTAGCGTTTATAACATGAAAAATGCTTTTAAGTTTGATAATGCCTTTCTCTTGACCTTTACTAAGCATCCCTATTTTGGCGGTGGTATTCAAATTGCACCTGAAGCGACTAATCTTAGCCAAGAAATTCATTTGGTTGAGTTGGACAGATACAGTATCCCGAAAATATTTTCGTTAATTCCTAGTCTGCTTAAGGGAAAACATTTAGACAATAACCTTTTCCATCATAGTGTTTCCACAGCAGCTGCAGTAACATCGCAGTCCGTTCAACCCGTTCAAATCGATGGAGAGTCTTTTACTATCCAAGCCAATGACACTTTGACTCTAACTTCTGAAAAAAGAAAGATTATTTGTTAATAATAAAACGGAAGACTATCCTTTCAATAAGAGTTCATCTTCCGCTTTTCTTTTACAAAAAATAGCGATATAATCATCGCTATTTTTTATTTTATTTTACTTCTTCAATTTCAGTTTCTGAAACAGTGACTTCAGGAGCATTTGACAAATCTGACAATGGCTCAAGATTACGGTAACGGAACATACCTGTACCGGCAGGAATAATCTTACCGATAATGACATTTTCCTTAAGACCAAGTAAGTGGTCTTCTTTACCATGGATTGCAGCATCAGTCAAGACACGTGTCGTTTCTTGGAAGGATGCAGCAGACAAGAATGAATTTGTTTCCAATGATGCTTTGGTAATACCCATAAGAACAGGACGTGCTGTCGCTGGTGTTTTACCTGAAAGGAGAGCTTCTTCATTGATTTTTTCAAAGTCAGAAATATCCATAAGTCCACCAGGCAAGATATCAACATCACCAGTATCCATTACGCGGACTTTACGAAGCATTTGGCGAACCATAACCTCGATGTGTTTATCCCCAATTTCAACCCCTTGTGAACGGTAAGTTTTTTGAACTTCACCGAGCAAGTAAGTTTCAACAGATAAAGCATCACGTACTTGGAGCAAGTGCTTAGGTTCAATTGAACCTTGGATCAATTGGTGACCACGGTGGATAAATTCACCTTCTTCAACCATAAGTACATCAGCCATTGATACTGTATATGAACGTGTATCTGTTTTACCTTTGACTGTGATTTCACGTGTACGTGTCGCAGCATCTTCAACAATAGATTCAACCGTACCAGTAACTTCGGTAATGATTGCTTCCCCTTTAGGGTTACGTGCTTCAAAGATTTCTTGTACACGAGGCAAACCTTGAGTGATATCTGAGCTTGACGCAACACCACCCGTGTGGAATGTACGCATTGTCAACTGTGTACCAGGTTCACCGATTGATTGAGCGGCGATTGTACCAACAGCTTCACCAACTTCAACGGCTTCACCTGTTGCCAAGTTTTTACCGTAACAGTGTTTACATACACCATGTGGTGTTTTACATGTAAATACTGAACGAATTGTAACTTCTTTGATACCTGCAGCAACGATTTGCTTCGCGATATCTTCTGTAATCAATTGATCATCGCCAATAATTACTTCACCAGTTTCTGGATGTACAACTGTTTTACGTGTGTAACGTCCTTCAAGACGTTCAACCAACGGTTCTACCATTTCTTTACCAGTGGCAATATCAGAAATCAAGAGTCCACGGTCTGTACCACAATCCACTTCACGGATGATAACATCTTGAGCAACGTCAACCAAACGACGTGTAAGATAACCAGAATCGGCAGTCTTAAGGGCTGTATCGGTCATACCTTTACGCGCACCGTGAGTTGAGAAGAACATTTCCAAGACAGAAAGACCTTCACGGAAGTTAGAAATGATAGGCAATTCCATGATACGACCATTAGGAGCAGCCATCAAACCACGCATACCGGCCAATTGTGAGAAGTTGGAAATGTTACCACGGGCACCAGAGTCCATCATCATAACGATTGGGTTAGTCAAATCTTGTTCTTCAATCAAGCGTTTTTCAAGTGTATCTTTTGCACCACGCCAAACATCAGTAACCGCATTGTAGCGCTCATCATCAGTAATCAAACCACGACGGAATTGTTTAGTGATTTGTTCTACACGTTTGTGTGCAGCACCAATGATTTCTGCTTTTTCAGGAACCACTGGGATATCCGCAATACCAACTGTTAAACCAGCCAATGTTGATTGGTGGTAACCTAAGTTCTTGAGCAAGTCAAGGAACTCAGAAGTTGTTGTTGTGCGGTAACGTTTGAAGACTTCAGCGATAATATTACCCAAGTGTTTTTTCTTGAATGGCAATACTGTATCAATTTCAGCTAAACGTTTATGGATATCTTCACCAGGTTCCATGAAGAAACGGTCATCCGTTTGAGTTGTGATGTTCTCATCGGTATTTTCATTCAAGTAAGGCATACCTTCTGGATAAATTTCATTTCCTTCAGGCATAATTGAGTTGAACATTACTTTACCGACAGTTGTAATCAAGATTTTACCTTTTTGGAATTCTGTCCAAGGTTTATTCATTGATTGTGTTGCAATACCGATACGTGTATGCAAGTGAACATATCCGTTACGCATTGCAATTTCAACTTCTTCAGGATTAGAGAAGATCATACCTTCTCCTTCACGTCCTTTTGCTTCCATTGTCAAGTAGTAGTTACCCAAGACCATATCTTGAGAAGGTGTAACGACTGGTTTACCATCTTTAGGGTTAAGGATGTGTTCAGCAGCAAGCATAAGCAAACGTGCTTCGGCTTGCGCTTCTTCTGACAATGGCACGTGAATCGCCATTTGGTCACCGTCAAAGTCGGCATTGTAGGCTTCACAAGCCAGCGGGTGCAAACGCATTGCACGTCCATCAATAAGTACTGGCTCGAACGCTTGAATACCTAAGCGGTGAAGCGTCGGTGCGCGGTTAAGAAGAACAGGGTGTTCTTTAACAACTTCTTCAAGGACATCCCAAACTTCAGCATCTTGGCGTTCAACTTTACGTTTAGCCGCACGGATGTTGGCAGCCATTTCACGTTTAACCAATTCGGACATTACGAATGGTTTGAAGAGTTCGATAGCCATTTCACGTGGGACACCACATTGGTACATTTTAAGTGTTGGACCAACTGCAATAACTGAACGACCTGAGTAGTCAACACGTTTACCCAACAAGTTTTGACGGAAACGCCCTTGTTTACCTTTCAGCATATGGCTGAGAGATTTAAGCGGACGATTACCGGCACCTGTGATTGGACGACCACGACGACCGTTGTCAATCAATGTATCAACAGCTTCTTGCAACATACGTTTTTCATTTTGGACGATAATATTAGGGGCGTTAAGTTCCATCAAACGTTTCAAACGATTGTTACGGTTGATAACACGACGATAAAGGTCATTCAAATCAGATGTGGCAAAACGTCCACCATCCAATTGAACCATTGGACGAAGATCTGGTGGAATAACTGGAAGCACATTAAGTACCATCCAAGCTAATTTGTTACCAGATTTTTTGAAGGCTGTTAATACGTCTAAACGACGAATGATTTTCACACGACGTTGTCCGCTAACATTTTTCAATTCTTCTTTAAGTTCAGCAACTTCTGCATCAATATCAACATCGTTAAGCAAATCTTGGATAGCTTCAGCACCCATTTTCGCAACAAATGAACCAAAACCATTTTTCAAAAGTTGTTCACGATATTCACGCTCTGTCAAAAGTTGTTTCTTTTCAAGATCTGTTTCCTTAGGATCAATAACGACATAACTTGCGAAGTAAATAACTTCTTCAAGAGCACGTGGGCTCATATCAAGTGCAAGCCCCATACGTGATGGAATCCCTTTGAAATACCAGATGTGTGAAGTTGGTGCTGCCAACTCGATGTGTCCCATACGTTCACGACGTGATTTAGCTGTCGTTACTTGAACACCACAGAGTTCGCAGACTTGGTTTTTGTAGAAAACGCCTTTAAGCTTACCACAAGCACATTCCCAGTCCTTTTGTGGACCAAAGATACGCTCATCGAAGAGACCTTCGCGTTCAGGTTTTTGCGTACGATAGTTGATGGTTTCTGGTTTTTTGACTTCACCAAATGACCAGTAACGAATTTTTTGTGGAGATGCGATACCAATTCGCATGCTCTCAAATTTATTTACATCGACCAATGTTTTCTCCACTTTCTTTGTATTTATTTCTTTTCTGTTGAATGTTTGGCTCTTGACAAACATTTCTGTGAAGCCCGCTAGCTGTATCTTTTAAAACACAATCTTGCCCGAAAATCTTCAATCTAACGGATCAAAGCTCATGTGATAGGCAGCAATGTAGAACTTATTTTTAAAATAGAAGTTATCCATCCAAATACAGTTCTACATTACCGCCTAGCACACTTGCACAGCGGTTTACCTTAAAAGGTTTTTATCTTAAATTTATTACGAAAAGCTATTTCTTATTCCTAATAAACTTCTTGTTCACAGAAAAGAACAATTATTTTTCTTCTTTTGCTTCGCTAATCAATGCTTGTTCAGTTTCCACTGCTTCAGTAACAATTTGCTCCTGAGCTTCAAGCATTTCTGGCGTAATGTCAATATTTTCTTGACGAACTTCGATTTCATCATCAAGTTCACGAAGGTCAAGGACATTTTTCTCACCATCAAGGACTTTAAGATCCATACCAAGTGCTTGCAATTCTTTTACAAGGACACGGAATGATTCAGGAAGACCTGGTTTAGGAATACGTTCACCCTTAACGATAGCTTCATAAGCACGTGTACGTCCAATAACATCATCTGACTTGTAAGTCAAAATTTCTTGGAGAACATTTGCCGCACCATAAGCTTCAAGGGCCCAAACTTCCATTTCCCCGAAACGTTGTCCACCGAACTGTGCTTTACCACCGAGCGGTTGTTGTGTAACGAGTGAGTAAGGACCAACACTACGTGCGTGAAGTTTATCATCAACCATGTGGTGAAGTTTGATCATGTACATGACACCGACAGAGATACGGTTATCAAAAGCTTCACCTGTACGTCCATCATAAAGTACTGTTTTGGCATCATCAGCCATTCCAGCTTCCTTAACGGTATTCCAGATATCTTCATCACTTGCACCATCGAAGACCGGTGATGCAATGTGAATACCCAATGTACGTGCAGCCATACCTAAGTGAAGTTCCATAACTTGTCCGATATTCATACGAGAAGGGACACCCAATGGATTCAACATGATATCGATTGGTGTACCATCTGGCAAGTAAGGCATATCCTCTACAGGAACGATATTTGAAACGACACCTTTGTTACCGTGACGTCCGGCCATCTTATCCCCAACGTGGATTTTACGTTTTTGTGAGATGAAGACACGAACCAACTTGTTCACACCTGATGGCAATTCATCACCGTTTTCACGTGTGAATACACGTACATCGTGAACGATACCGCCACCACCGTGAGGAACACGGAGTGATGTATCACGAACTTCACGTGCTTTTTCACCAAAGATAGCACGAAGAAGACGTTCTTCAGGTGTAGGATCAGTTTCACCTTTTGGTGTTACTTTACCAACGAGCAAGTCTCCATCTTCAACCTCAGCACCAATACGGATAATACCGTCTTCGTCCAAGTTTTTAAGGGCTTCATCACCAATATTTGGAATTTCGCGCGTAATTTCTTCAGGGCCAAGCTTTGTATCACGTGTTTCTGATTCATACTCTTCGATAGCAATAGATGTATAAACGTCATCTTTAATCAAACGTTCAGACATGATAATGGCATCCTCGAAGTTATAACCTTCCCAAGTCATATAAGCAACGAGTGGGTTTTGGCCAAGCGCCATTTCCCCATTTTCCATTGATGGTCCATCACCAATGATGTCGCCCGCTTCAACTTTATCACCAAGTTCAGCAAGTGGACGTTGGTTATATGAAGTTCCTGAGTTTGAACGACGGTACTTCATGATGTTATAGATATCAAGTTCACCTGATGTACGGCGTACACGGATTTCGTCAGCATCTACATACTCAACAGTACCATCATGTTTAGCGATTACAGCAGCACCTGAATCACGTGCTGTTTGATGTTCCATACCTGTACCAATCCAAGGTGCATGTGGATCAATCAATGGAACGGCTTGACGTTGCATGTTGGCACCCATAAGGGCACGGTTGGAGTCATCGTTTTCCAAGAAAGGAATACAAGCAGCTGCTACGGCGATAACCTGTTTAGGAGAAACGTCCATATAGTCTGCCGTTGAAGCATCAACTTCAATATTGTTACCAACGTGACGGGCCATTACTGTTTCGTTGACAAATTTGTTGTCATCAGTCAATGGTGAGTTAGCTTGGGCAACAGTGTAGTTATCCTCTTCGTCAGCTGTTAAATACTCTACTTCATCCGTAACTGTTCCCGTTGCACGATCAATACGACGGTATGGTGACATAATGAAACCATATTCATTGATTTTGGCATAAGAAGACAAGTTATTGATCAACCCGATATTTGGACCCTCAGGTGTTTCAATCGGACACATACGGCCATAGTGAGTGTAGTGAACGTCACGTACTTCATATGAAGCACGGTCACGTGAGATACCACCAGGACCTAAGGCAGAGAAACGACGTTTGTGTGAAAGCTCTGACAAAGGATTGTGTTGGTCCATAAATTGTGACAACTGTGAAGAACCAAAGAATTCTTTAATGGCAGCAGTTACAGGACGGATGTTAATCAATCCTTGAGGTGTCATATTTTCATTTTCAGAAGATGACATACGTTCACGGATAACACGTTCCATACGTGAAAGACCGATACGGACTTGGTTTTGAAGCAATTCACCAACTGAACGGATACGACGGTTTCCTAAGTGGTCGATATCGTCTACTTTACCAATACCTTCAGAAAGACCTAACCAGTAGTTAATGTTAGCAATCACATCTGCTGGCATCAACACACGATTTTCTGCAGGAATTTGACCATTAGAAATCAATGTCACGACACGTTCTGGATCTTTTGGAGAGTAAACTTTCAATGTTTGAAGTTCAATTGGCTCAGGAATAACAGCATCGTCAGATGGTTGATAAACTGTTGTATTGAGACCATTATCCAAAAGGTTTTCGATAGAATCTAAAACATCACGTGTTACAAGAGTATCAGATTCAACGAGAATTTCACCTGTTTCAGGATCAACGATTGGCTCTGCCAAAGTCAAACCGAGAATACGGTTTTTAAGCGCAAGCTTTTTATTAAATTTATAACGACCTACAGGTGCAAAGTCGTAACGACGTGGGTCGAAGAAACGTGCAATTAAAAGTCCACGAGAGCTGTCCGCTGTTTTAGGTTCACCAGGACGGAGGCGGTCATAGATGTCTTTAAGCGCTTCTTCAACACGTGTGTCTGATGGGTTTTTGTGAACATCTTTGCCCAATGTTGTATTGAGGAGTTCACTTGGTCCCATAAGTTCAAGGATTTCATCGTCACTACCAAAACCAAGAGCACGCAACATTGTTGTAAATGTTAACTTACGTGTACGGTCAATACGTACATAACCAACACCTTTAGCGTCTGTATCTAATTCAAACCACGCACCACGGTTAGGAATAGTTGTATGACCATAAGATTCCAAACCGTTTTTATCTGTTTTAAGGTGGAAGTATGAACCTGGGCTACGTACCAACTGGCTGACGATCAAACGTTCAGAACCGTTGTTGATGAATGTACCCATTTCAGTCATAAGTGGGAAATCACCGAAGAAAACTTCTTGTGTTTTCAATTCGCCTGTTTCTTTATTTACAAGGCGGAAAGTCACATGAATCGGTGCAGAATAGTTTGCATCGTGAGCACGGGCTTCATCCACAGTGTATTTAGGGGCTTTCATTTCATATCCAACAAATTCAAGCTCCATTGTGCCCGCAAAGTTGTCAATTGGAAACATTTCTTTGAAGACGTTAGCCAAACCTTCGTCAAGGAAGTTTTGATAACTTGCTGTTTGAACTTCGATCAAGTTCGGCAAACCAATTACTTCTTTGATTCGTGAAAAACTGCGTCTTGTACGGTGTTTACCGTATTTTACGTCATGTCCTGCCAAGTTGATTCTCCTCATTCTATTTTTCCAGTTTTTCTGGATGTGTTATACAAGATTTGTCGTTTTTAAGTTTCTTATGAAAAATTCTGAAAAGTCAGTAGTTTGTCTTTTTCATTACTTTTTAGATTTTTTACAGTTCAGAAACGGCAAAAAAGCAACGAAAACTTGACGTTTCGTTGCTTACAAAACCCGTGGGGACAATATTTCCCACAGAATTTGTCGACAAACCATTACCCTATATTATATCATTTATCGACTGTCTTTACAAGGTCTAAATGCCCTTGAATTACTTTTCTTTCAGCTTAACTTTACCTCTATCCGTCACTTCAACACCTTCTAATTTTAACAAACGAATTTGTTCTAGACGCCCTTCACCGTGCATCCCTATAGTGCCATCTGATCTGATGATTCGCCACCAAGGTAAGTGATGGCTTTCCGATAGACCGTGAAGCGCTCTGGCGACTTGCCGCGCACCATTTATAAGGCCTGCCCGTAGTGCAATATCTCTGTATGAACTCACTTGTCCATAGGGTACCGCTTTGATTTCCTTAAGTATCCGCTGCGTTTCCGGCTTAAGCTCTTCAAAGTCCTTTACCATATTTTCACACGTTGGTCAGGCGTGCGATACATCCCGTCGCTTTCTTGCACCTCAAAAGTCTGATAAAATTCTTCTAAGTTTGTCGGTGGAATATTGGCGCGCAACTTCGCTGGGGCATGAACATCCATTGAAAGAAGCATTTGCTGGAATTCCATGCTGGCTTTCATACGCCAAATTTTCCCCCATTGGCTAAAGAAATCTGTAAGATTAACATCCTCTTCTTTTTGCGCAGCAGTCATCGCTGCCGTGATTCCTCCTTGATCGGCAATATTTTCTGAAACAATCAACTTGCCGTTTGCTGGACCAGCTTCAGTTGCTCGTCCATCAAAAGCTGCAATCATTTCTTCTTGTTTCTTCTCAAAAGCTTCATAGTCTTCGTCTGTCCACCATTTATTGAGATTGCCATACTTGTCAAACTGTGCTCCATTATTGTCAAAAGCATGTGAAATTTCATGGGCAATTACTGCACCAATACCACCGTAATTTTGACTAGCTGACTGTTCAAGACTGTAGAAAGGTGCCTGTAAGATAGCTGCTGGAAAAACAATCGTATTGCTGTCGGGACTATAATAAGCATTAACCATATGAGCCGGCATATGCCACAAGCTCTTATCAACTTCTTCGCTAAATTTTTCATAGTGACGTGCAGTGAGTAATTCATCAAAATGACAGGCATCTTCGTAGAGAGTTCCATTTCCAACTTTAAAACGACTATATATTTCTGGAAGTTTGTCCGGGTAGCCTATGAACACAGTAATTGCACTCAATTTTTCAATAGCCTTATCAATCGTTGCACGACTGAGCCATTCATTTTTATCTAAGCGTTCTTGATAAACTTTAATCATCTCAGAAGTCATGTGCTTAACGTCTAATTTAGCTTCTTCTCCAAAATATTTTAGACCGTAATAAAGGCCAATCACTTGACTGAAATAACTCTCCGTTATATCGAGTTGATGTTTTTCTTGACTCCTTGCCTCGGATACATTCGATAAAAAACGTCCATATGCAGACCCTAAAAGTCGTAATTCATCTGAAAGTAAACCGGTTGCCTTACGCGCGATTTTCACCAACATCCACGCTTTAATTAAAGGCCAGTTTTCTTCGTTGATGATATGGTCAAAAGAGTCATAAAAACGATTTTCAAAGACAACGATTTTCTCCGGTTCAGTGCTAACCAAACCCTTAATAAATGAGTCAAAATCTATATTTTTAAAATGTCCTACAAACTCCTTAAAAGGAATCGGATTATAAAGCTCCGCATATTTAGCCCACTCTTCCGCAGTATTTGCTGATTCCACCAAAAGGCCATCAAAAGCCACTGCTTTAGCCGCGATTTCTTGGGCATCTTTTTGCCCAAAATGCTCTAATATTTCTTTGGAATTTTCCTGCCAAAAACTCAAAAGTTCAGCTTTACGAGGATGACTTTCCTCATAGTAAGTAGTGTCAGGCAAAATAAGCCCAGGACCAGTGAAGCCTAGAGAATGGTGCACTGCATCTTTCATATCTGCATCAACGCTGATTGAGAAAGGTAATGGGGCTTGAGAATGAAAAATCAAATCAAGTAAATGCGTACGAAAATCTTCGAATGAGTTAAGATTTGTTACCTTATCCATCTCTCTAATAACGGCCGAGAAATCGTTTTTATTACGACTTTTCCAATCTCCTGCCTTATTGTAAAACTTTATAGCCTCTAGCAGTTCAGGATTATCTTCTGGAAGTTCCGCAGACATGCGCTGCAAATCGGCTGTTAAGTTTTTTTCATTTTCCAATACCAATTCGTCAAAAGCAGAGATACGAGGTTTATCAGCTGGTATCTGTACCTGTTCAAGCCATTCGGCATTTACTGTTGCAAATAAATCATCTTGTATTCGTGTCATTATAACCTCCTGAAAACGTTTTTTATATTATAACATAAAAGAAAAAGCAAACTTCCGAACAGCTCTGCATTCTGAAATTCGCTTTATCTATTTTTTTAAATATGAAGTTTTTGACGAAGTCTTGTGCCTCGGCTCCCCATTAATTTTTCAAGTAAGCCAGCTTTGGCTGCAATATAAATGTAGGTGAAGAATCCACCGCCACCAGCCACAGCTACCACGAGCAAGGCTTTGAAATGACCTGGAGAAAGTGGCATCAAAATCAACGAAATCAACCCATAAAGAACCAGAGTCACAACGGCCATAATAGCCGTAATAATTGAGATTCCAATAATTCCTTTCAAAGTACTCTTAACTCGGAAACCCGTAACTTCATGAATTTTGCGAATAATAATCCATGTGCCATATCCAAAAGCAATAGTTGTTGCCACAAGCGGACCATAAGAGTGGAAAATCATAATTGACGGCACTTGCAAAATCAATTTGATCACTAAAGTAATAATGAAGTAACGCATCGCTACTTTAGAATAATGCAAAGCTTGCAAGATTGGGGCAACCATCGTGTACAAAGCCAGCAAGAAGCTTTGGAGGACAGCCCATATAAACAGTGCAAGCTGCAAGCTATTTACTGAACCATAAAAAAGTGTATAGATTGGTGCAGCTAAAATTGTCATGCCTAGGACCGCAGGCAACATAAAGGCCACAAACAGTTGAAAATCGTAAGAAATCAAATGCGCTGTTTCTTTATAATTCTTCTTAACAAAGTTAGAGGCAATAAGTGGCAGAGCCACAGCTCCTAAAGTCATCGCTTCACCAATGAGAATCATTGTCAACTTGTCGGTATTAGCAGAAAAGTATGAGAAGAAAACTAAAAGCTGTGTATCACTATAGTCAGATACCCACCGCATGACCGTAACAAAGGTCGCTTGGTCCACAATTTTAAAAATTTGAATAGCTGAGCCAATAACGACAAACGGAATAGCTTGATAGATGGTTTGTGAAAGCAGGCGCCAAGCACTAATTTTTGTAATACTTGGGCCTGGGTTAATAATCTTGCCAAGCATATTGTTTTTGATCAAATACCAGAGCAAGACAGCACATGAGCCCAACATACCGATAAAGGCTGCTGTTGTGGATTGGACAACTGCTTGTGTCCAATCTCCACCTGAGAAGCCAAGCTTCATAATCATAAACGTAAATACTAACATCCAAATTACACGGACAACTTGTTCATAAATTTGGCTCAAAGCTATCGGCTTCATATCATTAAGCCCTTGGAAATATCCTCGAATGACTGACATGGCCGGGAAAATCAGAATGGCGAGCGAAAGCGAGCGCATCACCTCTGTTAGGTTTTCTCCTCCACCTGACATAGCTGCTAATGCGGGCGCACCGATATACATCACACCAGCTGCTACAATACCAAGCCCAACCATAAAAATAAAGATATGACGAACTAAACGATTGCTTAGATTTTCATCTCCCATCGCATTATAATGGGCTACCTCACGCGCAATAGCTACAGGAAGACCTGCAGTTGAAATCAAGAGAAAGAGCGCATAAATATTATACCCCATTGAAAAAAGGGCATTGGCTTCATTATTGTGTTCTCCCATCCACGCAAACCACGGAATGATGTAAATCGCACCCAGAAGACGTGATAAAATATCCGCTAAAGTAAACCACAAGGTCCCGCGCATCATTGTATCCTGCTGTGCTGCTTTATTGTCTCGAATCTCTTTACGCTTGGTTTCCGCATCCATTTGCTGGAGCTTTTCTTCCATGCTGAGATTATCAGTCATTTCTGTACTATTCATTTTTCTATTTTACCATGAAGTAGGGATTTTTGACAATAAAAGTTTATAACACTCCTTGGACAAAATAAGTTCTATTTCGAACTACAAATTCTAGATGGATGAGTTTAGTTCCTTTATTTACTAGAACCGTGAGATATAATTAACTTGAAATTCCAGAACGTTTGACATAAAAGTAGCACAGAAAAAAATGTCACGGTATAAAAATTAAAATAAGTTATAAGCAGGATGAAAGCTAAGCCCAGAAGTCCTCTAAAAAAATGCTCCTTTATCTGTCGTTGGATATACATTAACTTTAAGATGCGCATACTGATAAAATAAGCCCGGATTACCGTATTCATCATTATTAAGAAGACCGTTGCCAAGACTACAGTTAAATTCATGGACGAAGCTACAGTAAAAAAAGATAGAGCCATCAGGTAAGAAAGAGCCTGAATTTTTGGCAGTTGTTTTTTGTAATAGCTTAGCTCCACTGTTCTTTCCATGAATGCCACGTTTTGGAAGATGAATATACCAATGTAATTCAGAATGAAACTGCTCTGAATTACCGCAAGAAACCCTAAAAGTGAATCAAAATCCGTGAATACACTTTCCTCTGAAACAAAGATGAGAAAACTACCACCAAGGAAAACCAGAGCGCTAAAAATATAAGTTTGGTTATTTTTATTCATAAGGATGATTAATAAAAAAGTCGGAAATTTCCCATTGTATAGATAGCTGCTCCTGCTGAAACACCAATAACAGCGCCAACGGCCCAGTTCCAAGCTGCAACTGTTGTTATTTTAGCCGCAATGACTCTATAGCTATAGACATATACGCCACGCGCGATAGCCTTAATTTGTGTCCAACCAAACCCTACCGCAGTTAAAGCCCTGCGCATCCCTGCTGAACGATGCCACAAGCCTTCCAAATTCCTTCCGACCATTCGGATAGAAAAAGCACGCGGTGCCAATAATGGCACATTTTGACTTGCCATCAATTCTTTTTCTTTTTGTTGTAAAAAAGCCAAGTCAGACTCGTCAAATGTAATCTGTTCAAGCGAATCCCAATTTTCACTTTGTTGTTGACTTGCTTGAATATCATTCGCTTGTACTAGCCCTGTCACAGACGGTCCAACTGTCGAAAATAAGAGAGTGAGCGCAATCATACCAACTATCCCTTTTTTAGTTTGTCTTTTCATTAAATTTTCCTTCCTGTGATTATGATTTTTTATGTGTGAATTTTTCAGCAAAGATACGAATAATACTTGAAGAACTTGATTAACCCTATCCATTTATATCGCTTATAGTTAGTCTATAACAACATTACAGCTAAAAACAGTTATAACTTAGGCTTAAATTACTATATATTGACAGCTCTTTGTCGACCTAGTTTATAGAAAAATTGCCATAAATAAGCTTTTTCTTGCTCTTTTACCACAGTTTCAAAACATAAAGATATTAAAAATATAGGAGTCTTTTATGAAAAAAACACTGCCCATCGGAGAAATATATCGTTATTTTCGTACCTCTAAAAATTTCGCCCTTAAGGAAGCGGCGAAGGACTGCATCTCCACTTCCCAACTTTCTAATTTTGAAAATGGACGCAGTTATGTTTCTTGCATTGTTTTGCTCTATCTCTTGAATAATATAAATGTAGCACCTCACGAATTTTTCCATCATCTTAATACCCAACTCAATCCTTTGGACTGGTTTGAAGAACGTGATATGGCTCATCTAAACAGTAATACGCTCCATCTTCAAAAAATTATCCAAAAATATGAAAAATCACTTATACAAAGCTCATCTTCCACTCAAAGATTAAACTTGGATAAATTTCGCTTAGAGGCAACCATGAAGCAGATAGATCCCCATTATCACCTCTCTTCTAAAAGTCTTACTGTCATTAAACACTACTTAATTAACATCAAAATATGGGGCGAATATGAATTTGATTTATTGAGTGACATAGCTGGATTTCTAGACTTAGGTACCTTATCAAAGTTTAGCCATAAAATACTCAAAACAGCACGATGCAGAAACATTCATCCTCTTACCCAAAAAGCTCAAATAAAAACTGGAATAACCTTCCTCAAGATTTTTATTAAAAATAGACAGAAATATTTAGCAGAAGAGTTACTTGATTTTATTGCTTCTTTAAACATTCCAGAAATCGATCTTTTTGAAAGAGTAAATTTCATATACCAAAAAGCGCATTTTGAAGTGGTTTTTGGAGATACGAGCGCTATAGAAACAATGAAAAAATGTCTATATATTTTTGAACGATGTGAATCCTATCAAATTGCTCTGAAACTTGAACAGGAAATTAAAAGCTTAGAGACTGTAGTAAAAGCAAGATAAACACTTCTTATAACACTATCCTCTCTTGTTCACGAAAACATGAAGCGGTTATCAAGTTACAAAAATATAGGTGAAAATGGTATAATTAAGCCTACGTATAAGAAAAAAGCACCTATCCACATTTAAGTGAAGTGCCTTATAATTTAGCTCTCTTCCGGAGTTAAATGGTATAAATAAAGGAGGCAGAAAACCCATGCTCAAAATACAAGATGTTTTAGAAATTCTGAAAAAAGACGAAAACTTTCACGAGATTGTCTTTAAAAAGGAATATTACTATAACTGGGAAGAAGATTTCACCTTCGATCAATTAAGCTATGATAGCCGAAACACTTCTGCATCAACCCTATTTTTTGCGAAAGGTCTAAATTTTAAAGCAGAATATCTAGAAAACATAGCAGCACCTTTCTACATTTCTGAAATAGATTATGAAGTGGAAATACCTGCAATCATTGTTTCAAATGTTAAGCGTGCAATGAGTCTCTTAGCTCAATCATTTTATGATTATCCACAAAATGAACTCCAAATATTAGCTTTGACCGGAACAAAAGGAAAAACAACTTCTGCTTACTTCGCTAAATCAATCTTAGATGAAATGAACGGACAAAAAACAGCTTTGCTTTCTACAGCAGAAACAACTCTTGATGGGAAAAATTTCTTCAAATCTGAGTTAACTACACCCGAAAGTCTTGACTTACTCAAAATGATGCGCCAAGCTGTGGATAATGGAATGACACACCTTGTGATGGAAGTAAGCTCACAAGCTTATAAGACTGAACGTGTCTATGCTATTAACTTCGATGTTGGCGTCTTCCTTAATATCTCTCCCGATCACATCGGACCTGTAGAACATCCTACACTTGAAGATTATTTTTACTGCAAGCGACAACTTTTACATCATTCCGGTTACTTTGTAGCCAACAGCGAAATGACCCATTTTAATGTCATTAAGCAAGAGTTAGCAGATCTTAAAATCCCGCATGATTTTTACGGTGAAAAATCTGACAATCAAATCATCGAATCTCATGCACACGATTTTACAACAAGCGGTAAAATAGCTGACCATTTTGACATTCGTTTACTTGGAAAATTTAACCAAGAAAACGCCTTAGCAACAGCTTTAGCAACCCAACATCTAGGAGCCACAATCGAACAAATTAAAAACGGCTTAGCAAAAGCCGTAGTACCTGGACGCATGGAGATGTTAACTACAAAAAAAGGTGCAAGAATTTATGTCGATTACGCCCATAACGGTATTAGTTTGCAAAACTTAGTGTCTGTTGTTGAACCTCATCATAACGGTAAAATCGTCTTGGTTTTAGGAGCTACGGGTAATAAAGGTGAAAGTCGTCGTAAGGATTTTGGCCAAGTTATCGAAGCACACGAACGCTTAGAAGTCATTCTCACTCAAGATGATTCTAACCACGAAGATCCTAAAGCCATTGCTGATGAAATCGCAAGTTATGTTTCACGCTCCTGTGATTTTGAAGCAGATCGTGCAGAGGCTATAAAACAAGCCATTCAACGTGTGACAGATCAAAATGATGCTGTTATTATTGCTGGAAAGGGTGCAGACAAGTTCCAGTTAGTCAATGATAAACGGGAACCTTATCCTGGTGATAGAGCCGTAGCTGAACAATTTATTTAAAAATTGCCTCATCGGCATTTTTATGTTTTGGAATAAAAAAAGCAGCCTAAGCTGCTCTTTTTTATTTGGCATTATGTAATTCATCTTCAGAAAGTTCTGTTAATGAGGCATATTCTGCAGGGTAACGTTTTTTGTAGCGATTCATCATAAAGAAGGCTACCAAACCAAAGATAACTGGACCAGCAATCATTGATACAACTGTTTGGATTGTATCTCCAAGGACTGCAGAGCGTTCAGCAACTGGCAAAGCAAAGTAATCTGTGATAGGTTGGATTACTGTGAAGGCATTTGCAAAAGCAACAACAAGAAATGTTACCGTTACAGCCGCCATCGCTACACCTTTAGATTTATAAAGCGTAAATGGTTTTTCAATATTATCATTGAGTTTGAATTTTGCATAGGCAATAACGATAAAGAGGTAAGGCAATGTCATCGCAACGTTGGCCATGTTTGTCAAGATTGCAAAGAATTTCGCTGCTGCTTCTGCACCACCACCAAGGTTGATGAGCATGTTCAGCAAGATGATAACAAAGACAATTACGAATTGGATAACCATGGCAAATTTTGGCATACCTGATTCTTTATCAAGTTGTCCATAGCGACCAGGCCAAAGTTTATCTGGTGTACCAGAAATAATTTGTTTAACTGGGCTGTAGATCAATGTAAAGAAAGCACCCATTAATGAAAGCAACATTGCAAGACCCATGTAACGGGCAAGAATTGAACCGATAACTACCGCACCTGAATGACTCATACCAAAAGCAGCACCAAGCGCTTCACCAAGGTATTGCATTGTTACATAACCTGCATTACCAAGGTTAATTGTTCCAGCTTTTACGCCTTCGTAAAATGCACCGCCTGTTTGGTAATTCATGAAGAAACCAACACAGAGAATCATTACAGAATAACCGATTGCAATGATAAGCGCTGACGTTACAACACCACGAGGAAAGTTTTTCTCAGGTTGGTCTGTTTCATCAACCAAACCACCAACTGCTTCAACACCACCATAAGCAAAGATAGCAAATACCATAAAGGCAATAAAGCCAATTGCAGAACTGTTATTGAAGTTAGGGTTAAGGCTGGTTACAAAAGCTTCAGCAGTAATTGGCGTTGTTGGATGTCCATTAAGAATAAGGACTAAGAGTGCGCAAATCAAGAGAATCGCATTCAATGAAAGAACAGCAATACCACCAAGTGTAGCGAATTTTTTGACTGCATCCAAACCACGAAGTGCAAAGAAAGTGATTGCAGCAACCCAAATCATAGCAATGATTGAGAGAATCCATGGATCTGGCACATGAAGCGAGTTACCAAAAATCATGTTTGTGATGGGTACCATGATACCATTTGAAACGTTGACCATCCATACCAAATATGAAGCGTACCACATAAATGTTCCGACGAAGGCGAAAGTTGGACCAACTGCTTTCTCCATCCAAGAATAGATCCCACCTTTTTCTTCTTTGAAAGCTGAACCAAGTTCAGTTACCATGAAGGCAAAGGGCAGGAAGAAGAATAATCCACCCACGATATACCATGGAATTGCAGCATAACCCATCATGTAGAATGCACGTGGGATGTTGTTAAATCCATATACTGATGTGAAGATCATCAGGCATAAGCCGACAAGAGAAAGTTTCCCTTTTGCTTTATCAGACATCAAATGTCCTCCTTTTTTTATAATCAGATTGACTGATTGAAAATATTTGTAAATCAAGTAACTTAAAGTACTTGTATAATTACCATAAGTAAAGGCGAGTGGGAAGTTTGACCAGAACTCTCAACAGTGAATTATATTGTCTTTTATAAAAGATAGAATAGAACAATCATAACTAGAATTCGTTATAATTGTGCGACAATTCTAAGAAAAACCTAAAACAGGTCGCCCAAAGGCGACTTGTTTATTGGTTTATTTAATTAAGAAAAATAAATTCTCTCGAAAAAATCACTGTTGGAAAGCTATTCCTCCCAACCTTAAGAACTATTTTAGCTTATTATGCTTTATTTTTCAACTTTATTATTGAGTTTAAGCATTTCGAGCAGTACATCTACTGCTTTTTCCATAGTTTGTAAGCTTACAAACTCAAAACGACCGTGCATGTTTTCACCACCAGCAAAGATGTTCGGTGTTGGCAAGCCCATAAATGAAATCTTAGAACCATCTGTCCCACCGCGAACAGGTTCGATTTTTGGCTCGATATCCAAGTTTTTCATTGCTTCTTCGGCTAAATCAATGATTGACATGTCTTTCTCAATAACTTGAGCCATGTTGTAATATTGATCTTTGATTGTGGCTTTTACGCGTTCAGAGCCAAGTTCAGCATTCATTTTATCAGCAATTTCTTGCATCAAGGCTTTGCGCTCATTAAATTTATCTTCTGCATGGTCACGAATAATATATTGTGCGCGTGCTTCTTCGACAGTTCCATCTAATTTCAAAAGGTGGAAGAAACCTTCACGTCCTTCTGTTTTTTCGGGACGATCAAATTCTGGCAATTGCGCATGGTAATCCATTGCTAATTGCAGAGCGTTAACCATTGTATTTTTGGCTGTACCTGGGTGAACATTTTTACCTTGAAACTCTAAAACAGCACCGGCAGCTGAGAATGTTTCGTATTCCAATTCACCAAGGGGTCCACCGTCAACTGTATAAGCAAAGTCAACATTGAAATCTTCAACATCAAAACGGTCAGCCCCTGTACCGATTTCTTCGTCTGGACCAAAACCAATACGGATTTCACCATGTTCAAAATCAGGATTGATATTGATTAAATAATCAGCCAAAGTCATGATTTCAGCAATCCCCGACTTGTCATCAGCACCCAAAAGTGTTGTACCATCTGTATGAATCAAAGTTTGACCTTTGTAGTTTTTCAAGTTTGGGAATTCTGCTGGATCAAGACTGAAACCAGAATCACCAAGTTTAATCACAGACTCTCCATCATAGTTTTCAAGAATTTGCGGATTGATACCTTCTGCATTAAAGTCTGCTGTATCCATGTGAGAAATCAGACCGATTTTACGGACATTTTTGTCTGTAGTTGCTGGGATAGTCCCTACAACATAACCGTTTGATTCAAGATAGTGTACATCTTGAATACCAATTTCGCGCATCTCATCTGCCATTTTATGAGCAAAATCAACAAGAGCAGGAACAGATGGTACAGTTGTTGAATTTTCATCTGAACGTGTGTTTACTTTAACATAATCAAGGAAACGGGGTAACAATTTTTCGTATTTCATTTTTATCCTCCTATGGAAATGAAGTTCTTTAATACCTTTGTTTGTTGGATTTGGGCAGAGATGAAGTCTTGAGGAGAATCAAAATGAATTTCTTCAAGTTGAAGTGTATCGTCAAACGCAAGATTTGACGTAAACTCTCGTTCACCTACTGCGGAGATGTAGCCATATTTTTCTAAGGCTCTGATGAAAATATCTGGACGTGCTTTGACAATATCTTTACGCGTAAATTTGAGCAAAAAACTGGTCATGTATTTCAGAGCATACTCTGGATCAACATCGCCCATAAGCTGATATACTTCTTGTTCAAGTATTGTAAGCGGTAAGTGATGCGCCACCTTGTAAAAATAGTTAAATAAGCTATCTGTGGTCAAATCATACCGACTTGAAAAATGTAGCGTGATTGTATTGGTTTTATTTTGAAGTTTTTGCTGGACAATAGACTGCTCCAGTCTCTGCTCCACTTGACTTCTAACTGCCACAAAAAATGGTTCCTCATAGATATTAACAGCTACAGGCATTGTTTTTGAAGAAAGATCAAAGTCAGCATCAGTAAAAACTTTAAAATTATTGCCATAACGTTTATCCTTGCGCCAGATAAAACCAGCAGCAATAAAGCTATCAAGCTGGCGATCTAAGTTTTTCTCTTGTTCAAAAACTTTATGAATTTGGCGTAAGGTTACATCTTCATGCACGTGCAGGTAATTAATCAGTTTTAAGAAAAAAGGCTGACAAGTCAGCCTATTTTCATTAAAAACGCGAATAGGCATTATTTGTTAAACTCTTCAGTAAGTTGTGGTACAACTTGCTTTTTACGTGAAACGGCACCAGCTAAGAAAGCATGGTCGTCTTCTAACGTAAAGTGGAAAGCTGCTTCAACTTTATCTTTGTGGCTACCGATTTCGACAATTTCTGAGTTAGAATTTACGATATCTGTAATCATGAAGACAAAGTCATCATAATGTTCAACTTCCATTGCTTTCTTGATGGCTACTTTGACATCGTGTAAGCGTGAAAGTACATCTTGAATTTCAACTGTATTTACCTGAGCGATACGGATACGACTGCCATTAAGTTCAAATGTTTTTGCATCAATATCAATGAGTTCATCTGCTGACTTGTTGTCCAAGTTTGTGCCAGCTTTAAGCATAGCCATACCATATTCTTGGAGATCAACACCAGCAATTTTTGCCAATTCTTCTGCAACTTTATGGTCAGTTGCATGTGTTGTTGGTGATTTCAAAAGCAATGTGTCTGAAATCAAACCTGAAAGCAAGAGACCTGCTACTTCACGGGGAATCTCAACACCCGCTTCAAGGAATTTGCGGTAAACAATTGAAGAAGCTGAGCCAACAGGTTCAATTGTCATAAACAAAGGAGAAGCAGTATTGAAGTTAGCTACACGGTGGTGGTCCACCACACCAAAGATATTTAATGAAGCAATATCTGCGATTGATTGTTGGAACTCATTGTGATCCGTCAAGATAACTGTATCCACGCCTTCAGCTGCTGCTGATGTTACAACACGTGGTGCTTCTACACCAAAATAGTCCAACGCAAATTGCGTTTCTTCATTAGGTGTACCTAATGCAACACACTCTGTATTCAAAGCGCCAACTGGACGATGGTTGCTCAAATATGAGAAACCATAAGATGATGCGATTGCGTCTGTATCTGGTTTTTGATGACCAAAGACAAAAATTTTATCTGACATTTCTTTTACCTCATTTATATATTTATATTCGCTTCATTATATCAAAAAAAGAGGATTTACGCACGCTTTCAATCTATTACTGGAAGTGTTCTTGCCTTAATCTTGGCACTGAAAAAACTTGAAAGCCAAATGCGGCCTTCAAGTTTTATCTAATTCTCTCTAAATATTCTTGATAAGTTTCTGTACCCATGATTGATTTTGCATTGGACACACGTTCTTTTGTCGGCGGTTTAACACCAGCAAGTGGATATTTCCAGCCTAGTTCGCGCCATTTGAATTCCCCCATCGTATGATAAGGTAAGATTTCAAATTTCAGAACATTATCCAAGGTTTTAACAAATTCCCCTAGCTTTTCTAAATCTTCATCAATATCCGTTTCACCTGGTACAAGCACGTGACGGATCCACATGGCTTGCCCCTTGTCAGAAAGGTAGCGGGCAAATGCTAAAATATTTTCATTAGGGTGTCCCGTCAAGGCCTTGTGACGTTTTGAATCAATTTCTTTCAAGTCCAGCAAGACAAGATCTGTGACTTCAAGAAGTTCATCAATACGAGAGGTGATATATTCATCCGTTCTAAATGGCCGTGCTGAAGTGTCTAATGTGGTATGGATACCCAAACTTTTAGCGTATTGGAAAAGAGCGATGACGAAGTCAATTTGCAACATGGCTTCCCCACCAGATACAGTGATACCTCCTTTTTCGCCCCAAAAACCACGGAAACGAAGTGCTTCGTCCATCACATCTTCTACCGTACGTGTCGTTGCTTTTTCGTTTTTCAACGCCCAAGTATCTGGGTTATGACAATATTTGCAGCGCATTTGACAACCTTGCATAAAAACAATGAAACGTACTCCTGGACCATCTACAGATCCAAAGGATTCGGTAGAGTGAATCAGGCCGGTTACTTTTTTGGCTTCTTCAATATATGTATCAGTCATAAGCTTTTCCTCTTCTTCAGTATGCTTTTATCATACCTCAAATCTCTCTTATTATCAAATCCTTTTCTAGGCTCTTAATTTTCCATCATCAAACAGGTTAACCACAAAAGTAATCACGCAGAGAAGCAAGGCCAAGAAGAAAACATTATGCAAAGCTCCAAGAACGATTTGTTCTAATTGACCATGAATTTTCTCGGGAACGACTACGTTGGAAGATGTACTAATAAATTCGTTGACATTCTTAAAGCTGACTTCTGGAAATTTACTGAGCCCCGCATTAATACCTAAGGAAAAAGCTAGCCCCAATATCCCGGTCATCATTGCTTGACCCAAAGTTCGCCCTAGCACAACGAGAGAACTTGCTTGACCAACCATTTCAGCAGGAACCATTTTTTGTGCCAAAAGTGTCGTTGTTGAAAGTATAACCCCCATCACACTTCCTGTGAAAGCTGAAATAATGTAAAAACCTTCAATTGGGAAAGCAACACTTGAAAGAACTAAGGGAATGTAGACCAGGATAAGAATACCCACTAAAACGGCATAAAGTCTCTTCGGCGCAAAACGTCGTAAAAGAAAACCAACAAAGAAACTGGTTACCATCCAAAACAATGATGTAGGTGTTAATGCAAGACCTGCAACAAAGGCTGGAACGCGATAAATGGCTTGTAGCCAAATAGGAAAATAAATATTGAAAGCAATCAAGCAGCCACTTAAAAGCATTGAAATAATAATCTGAATACTGAAAGTCCTTGTTTTAAACATTTCTAAATTAAATAAAGGATCGACTGCTTTTTTCTCTGTACGAATAAAAATGATGCTGGCCGCAACAATCAAGAAGAGGAGCACAACTTCTAATAGCCAATTGATTGTGGAAGCTGACATTTCTTGAAACATCAGTAATAATGAAACTAAAAGTACAGATAGAGAGACAATACCTGACCAGTCCATCGGTTGTTTTGCTGTTTTTTCATGTACATCCTTATAACCAAAAATTGTAAGTAAAAGTGTGATCAATCCCAAGGGCACATTAATGAAGAAAACCCAGTGCCAACCCAACGTATCAACAATCCATCCGCCAAGCAACGGGCCTACTAAAGCCGAAATCGCCCAAGCTGTATTATTCAACGCCATAATTTTTGCACGCTCTTCAAAATCAAATAAATCAGCAATAATTGTGAAGGTTAAAGGCATCACAGCTCCTGCACCGATACCTTGAATCGCTCGAAAAATAATGAGGAACAGCATGTTGGGGGCAATACCACAAAGTATCGAACCAATCACAAAAGAGACAAGTCCAAAGATAAAAATATTTTTTCGCCCCAGATTATCCGCAAGTTTTCCATAGATTGGTGTTGCAATAGCCGAAATAAGTAAATAAATAGCAAATACCCAGCTTTGGAGTTCTAGTCCTTTCAACTGAGAAATAATGGTTGGCATAGCTGTGGTCACAATCGTAACCTCAACAGATGTCATAAATGTTGCAATAAAAATAGCTATAACAATAGCCAAATGTTCTTTTCTTTTCATATTCCCTCCTCTGTTCTATATCTTCATTTCTTTTACATTTTATCATAGTTTTTTTCAGAAAGTCAGGACAGTAAAATAAAAAGATAGATTAATTTTAATCTATCTTTTACTTTTATTCAGGAAGCTCTACATCAAACTCCACACGAAGTTTTAATATACGATTTCCATCTACTTCCAGACTTGTGAGTGAGAAATGATCTTCTAAGTTGTCAATCTTACACATCACTTGTTGACCTTTTTCTGGAATTTGTCCTGTTTCTGAAAGGAAGAAACCGGCCATTGTGTCTACATCCTTGTTGACCAAATGTGTGCCAAACTCGTCATTAAAGTCATTGATGGTCATTTTACCTTGAACCACATACATGTTCTCACCGATCTTATGAACTTCTGCTTCTGCAATATCCGTTTCGTCTTCAATCTCTCCGACGATTTCTTCAATCAAATCTTCAAGTGTGACGATACCTTCAACGCCCCCATATTCATTCAGCAAAATAGCCATTTGATTTTGGGTATTACGCATCTGGAGCATCAAGTCATCCACAAAGACTGTTTCAGGAACAAAGAGGGGTTCTTGCAACATCTCACGGAAATCAATGTTATCAAAACCGTCAGCAAAGCCTCGAGCTAAGATACGTTTGGTGTGAATAATCCCTAAGATGTTGTCTTTATCATCATCATAAACAGGCACACGAGAGTATGACTCGCTGAGCATTTTCTCAATATTTTCACGCGGATCATCATTGATATCAATCATGAAGGCATCCGTACGTGGAACCATAATTTCACGTGCTACAAGTTCATCAAGACTGAAAACACCTGTAATCATTTCACGTTCAGAATCATCTAAGGCCGTTTCATCCGTGTGCACGAGATACTCAATCTCATCACGTGTCATGTCATCATCACTGCTGTCAAACTTGATTGGGAAAATTCTTGCCAGCCCATTAATCGTAATGGTCAACAACCAAATGAAAGGTTTTAAAACTACACCAATCGCCATCAAGGGACGAACCATTTTCAAAGCTGCTTTTTCTTTAAGAGCCTGAGCGATACGTTTAGGGAAAAGCTCACCAAATACAATCGTAAAGAAAGTCAAAATAACCAAGATAATGATTTTACTTAAGGTTTGGGCAAAGCTTGTATCACCAAACAACGGTGCCAGCTGTGCAGCTAATGTATCAGCCAAACTTGCCCCCGCTACGATATTCAAGAAGGTAATCCCAACTTGAACGGTGGACAGGAAGTGTGTCGGATTATCGATTACACTAAGCAAATATTGATACTGCTCATCGCCTTCACTCGCCTTTTGCTCTACACGCGATCGCGATAGAGAAACGAGGGCCATCTCACTTGCTGAGAAGAATGCATTCAAAGCAGTAAGAAAAACAAGTAATAAAATCTGTAAAATTATCGAGGTGCTCTCGGGGTCAGGGTGTGCCATTTTTACTCCTATTTTTTAGTAATATGAAAACTATTATATCATAGTTTAATCGTTTTGAAATATTTTTTTCTTTTCTTGCTCACGATGATTATGCCATAAGCCAGCAAGGAACTTCACAATTTCTTTAACTAATGAGTAGACAGGTACGGCAATAATCATACCTAGAATCCCATATAAACTTCCTGAAACCAACATCAAAACCATAACCGTCACAGGGTGAACGCGCACAGCATTCCCAACGATTTTAGGATAAACAAGGTTCCCGTCAATCTGTTGTAGGATTAAAACATAAGCGACAGCGAGTACGGCTGTCCAAGGTTGAGTAAATGCCAAAGTAAAAATTACCGGCAAAACTCCGATATAGGGTCCTGCATAAGGAATTAAGTTGGTAATAGCCGAAAAGCTGGCAAACAAGAAGGCGTAAGGAATGCCGAACAACATGTAACCTACAAAGACAAAGATGAAAACCAAAAGCGAGTCCAAAGCCACGCCCGAAATATAACGAGAAATTGTCGCATTCATCTTCTCGAGGAGCTCAACAAAACCAAGTGGATCTTCACGAAAAATTGTACGTTTTAAAGAAGGAAGTAATTTTTCACCATCTTTTAGCATATAGTAAAGTAGGATAGGAACTAAGATAGCAACCATAACCACAGAGGAAATGATACTTACGATGCTTCCAACACTGTCCGTTAAATTTTTAAGCAAATTATTCAGAATATCAGTATAAGATAAATTAATATTACTAATCATGCCATTAATGTCCAGCTGACGGTAAATGTGAGCAAATCGTGGATCATTTTGTAAAGATTCAATCCAATGACGAAACTCAGGAAATGCTTTCGTACTGGCATCAATCAAGCTACTTAACTGCGAAACGACATTAGGGATGATGGATGCAATACTCCAAACCACAAGTCCAAGCAAAGTAATCAAAACAATCAAAATCGCAAAGAAACGTTTAATTTTCCAACGGGTTTCCATATAAGTCACTACAGGTTTGAAGATGTAGTAAAGAAAACCCGCGATGATGAAGGGAATAAAGAGCAGGGCCAAAAGAGTTTTGACCGGTTGGAAGAGAAATTCCAGTTGCATGAGCATAAAAATAAGCAGGGTCGCTGCTAAAATTTCTACTGTCCAAAAAAATAATTTACTGTTTTTAAACATAATATCCTACTAATAAGGGCAAACGAAGCCCTTTCTTTTTTTTTAAAGCTATTTATATTATAATTGAAATAAGATTTTTACGCAAATTCAAGATTTCGGGAGGAAATTTATGCAAATCAAGCAAACCCGTGACACCATGTCGGAAATATACTGTGATGCATTACGTATTCGTAATACGGTTTTTGTAAAGGAGCAAGGTGTTCCTTTTGATTTAGAAGTTGGCAGTCCTATTGATGAGGCACATTCCGTGCACTTTGTAGGTTACGAGGATGGTAAAGCCTTAGCGACTGTTCGTCTTTTGGTGGATAGCGAAGATAAGAAACATGCTGTGATCCAACGAATGGCCGTTCTAAAAGAGGAACGTGGCAAAGGTTATGCAAATGTCCTCTTACAAAGTCTTCTTGATTTTTGCAATCAAGCAGGAATTACACTTTTAACTTTGCATGCACAACTTAGCGCCAAAGGCCTCTATGAAAAATTCGGCTTTCAAGCGCAAGGCAAAACCTTTACCGAAGCTGGAATCGAACATGTTACCATGTCTTTTGAAATTAAATAAAAAAATAAGCGCTCACCTATTCACCGTTGGAGAGCGCTTTCCTTTATTTATATGCATTATATTAGCAATTCCTTAAACAAAACTAAACCTCCTTGCTTCAAGCAAGGAGATTTTTTACTCTTATTTTTAACTCCGGCAAGACCTGTGCCTCAAACCATGGATTTTTCCGTAACCAAATATTATTACGTGGTGAAGGATGCACAAGTGGAAAATATTCCGGTAGATAATTCTCAAAATCACGTACAACATCAGTAATACGTGTTTTCTTCGGCACATTAAGATAGTAAGGAATCGCGTAAGAACCAATGAGGACAATAAGCTCCAACTGCGGCATTTCTTTAATCAATAAAGGATGCCATTTTTCCGCAAAGCCTTTACGGGGCGGTAAATCACCCGATTTTCCTTTACCTGGAAAGTAAAAGTCCATAGGCAAGATGGCGAGCTTAGATGAGCTGTAAAATTCTTCATAAGAAATCCCTAGCCATTCACGAAGACGATCCCCGGAAGGATCATTCCAAAAAAGACGACTCTCCTGTGCTCGAATTCCTGGTGCTTGACCTACAATAAGGATTTTTGCTTCATGGTGTACGGAGTAGAGCGGGGCAATACCTTGTGCAGTATACAAAGTATTTTGCGGATCTTCTTTTATGGCTTGAAAAATTTTTGACAGCTTATCCATTTATTCTCCTTCTTTGAGAGGAAGTAGAGCATCGGCTAATCGTGCGAATTCTGGTATTGAAAGTGCTTCGGCACGAATGGTAGGCGAAATATCCGCCTGGGCCAAAAGTTCAGTTATTTCTGGTTTTTTCTCCTTGCCAAAAGCAGATTGTAAGTTGTTCATTAAAGTTTTACGACGGTGAACAAAGGTTGAGTGCATGGTTTTAAAGAAGAAATCTTCATCCTTCACAGCAACCAAAGGCTGCTCGCGGCGTGTCATCTTCAATATAGCTGAATCTACATTAGGCGCTGGAACAAAAACTGTGCGCGGCACAGTGAAAGCGACTTGTGCTTCCATATAATATTGCACCGCTATCGAAAGCGAGCCGTAAGCCTTTGTGCTTGGTTTAGCTGCAATACGATCCGCAACCTCTTTTTGCATCATCACTACAAACTCAGTAAAGGGAATCTTAGATTCAATCAAGTGCATGAGAATTGGTGTTGTAATGTAATAAGGAAGATTTGCTACGACTTTTATAGGCAAGTCAGGATTTTTGAAATTCTTGATGTGCTCACGCATATCAACTTTCAAAACATCAGCATTTACAAGTTGAAAGTTATCATACGGCGCCAAAGTTTCTTCCAAAATTGGAATCAAAGTTTTGTCAATTTCAAAAGCCATTACTTCTGCTGCCTCTTCAAGTAAATACTGCGTGAGTGAACCAATACCTGGTCCAATCTCAATCACGTTTACTTGTTCTGAAAGTTCAGCAGTTGCCGTAATTTTTGTCAAAATATTATGGTCCGTCAAAAAGTTTTGACCAAATTTTTTCTTAAAGTTAAAGTCATGCCGACGAAGAATATCCTGTGTGCGAATGACATTTGAGATACGATCTATATTTGAAGTTATCATAGCTTTATTATAGCAGAATTAATGTCCCAACTCTAGATTAACCTTCGTACCTACAGGTACATCTGTCCAATGGACAGACTTCTTCCTTGTAATAACTGTGCTTTTCTATACCGAACGCAATCATTGGCTCTTTCAAAGTTTCCAGTTGGGCAAATAGCATAGTAGAACCCAACCTTGATAAACTGATGGTTCTTTCAATAGAGTTGCATTCTTCTATTGATTATCTGCTTGATGTAGCCGATGGGGGGGCGCATCAAGTCCTTGGCAAAAATATAAGAAAAACTAGCGCTTGTTATAATACTGGTTTTTCTTATGTTTAGCCAAATCCAAAACTATATTAGAGTGATAACCAAAAAAGAGAGCTTTCGCTCCCTTGATTTTCTCTCCTCTTGTTGGAGATTTCTTTTTATATGAAGCTCACAAATGACTGAGCTTGCGAAGTTTATTGTATCTCACCTTCTTACTCAGAAACATTCCCTGCCCGAATGATGAAGGCTGGGCGCACGCCACCTGTCTGACCACCGAAAGCACGTTGGTAGGCCGCAAAGCCTCCTAGAAAACCACGCCCGCCATTGTCTATCACCCAAGCTGTATTTTCATCCGCAGGTGTACGTGTAAACCACCATTCGTTATCGTCAGCCCCAGCCACACGGCTTTGGAAAGTTGGGAAAGCCGTGGCAAGCATGAGCGGCCTATCCGGGAAAGTTGGTGAAAAGCGCATCACATCCGCCATCGAAAGCGCAAAAACTTGTGGCTCTCCTGCTGAATTAATATTTGTCAAATCATTTGCGACATCGGGCCAATTCCCCAGATTAGTCGGGCGCCAACCAGGAAATGTTCCCCACTCCAAATCAGCATCCCTCACACCCGGTACAGCATCTTGCTCAGGGATTACTACAGGTAGAACCCGTTCTTTTAATTGGAGAGGTAAGTTGAGATTCCAATAATTTTCTAATGCAAGATCTTGGGAATTCCATGGAATTCCCAAGATCGTATGTATGCTGAGAATCATATGTCCGTCCTGCTCTTCCCCGGCAACTGGTCCAAGATAAAGGAATGGTTCCCCAACAGTCGTGAAGCGTTGCCCAGGCTGAATGCGATCAAATAAATGGTCAAGCATAAAGTCCTCGATGTTGTTATTAGGATTATTGAAGGCGGTCGTTCTAACAAGTGAAAGGAAGAGTTCCAAATCAGCTGAAGCGTCGTCTTCATCAGAGAAACGTGGCCCCTCATGCTCCCACATATCTTCCATTTTACCTGCACCAATCAACTCACTGGTCACATGAATGCCGTAGTAATAAGAACCTGGAAACTCGTGAGCTTCTGGTGTCATTTGAGCCGCATCCAAGAGATAAGATGTGGCTTCCCCAGGGTGGAGGGCAAAGGCATAGTAAGCCCAGCCTGTCGCTTCATCCATGACCCAGTAATTGCCAACCTTCTCCCCAGACTCCCACGGAAGTCTCTGCCACTCATTCAAGGTCATTGGTGCTCTAGATTGTTCGAGGTTTTGCGCTGTCTCCCGTGTAACCTCTGCGCCCGGCCATTGGCCAGAGTTGGTATAGGTTTCACCTTGAGACCAGTAACCATCTTTACCATCGCCAGGATGTGTCGCTCGAGGGTAGACTTCCCCATCTCTTACATAGCTCAGGTCACGGGCATGACCAGCAGCGGCTGTGACGGGATCGTCGTAGACGGTATTAAAGGTTGGCAGATACCAAGGTGGATCTTCGCCACCACGTGTCCAACCAAAGTTTAAGTTGGAATAATCATTAAAGGCAGCCGAAGGGATACCCTCTATACTTCTACGCCGTGAAACATTGTTTTCTTCGGGGATATAAGTCGTCCAGCTCTCCAAGTTCTCACGCTCAGTTCCCGGTACCACTGGCTTCCAATCGTCACTCCCACGTTCTTGAATCGCCATGAATTCCGATAACTTCAACCTTACAATGATGGGCTCTTGACCGAAGTTCTCGATAAAGACATCTTTGTTTCCACTGTCACTGTTGAAGTAATCGTGTACCCGACCACCGTAATCCGCACGATTTTCCCTTAAGCGGTCGTTGATGGCCTGTTGGTTAAAGGCTGCGAAGGCAAATGTCCCTCCGATTAAGCCTAAGAGTGCTAAAAGTGCGATATTACGCAGTTTGCGTTTCTTTTCTGGGCTCATAAGTCACTCCTCACTTTAAGATTTTTTGAGTTGTTGTTGGACAACAGACAAGACAAAAACGCCCTAATATCCAGAACGTTTTTAAGTGCATAGCGAAAAAGGCGGAAAGCTACCGCTGTCTGTCTGTCTGTCTGTCTGTCTGTCTGTCTGTCTGTCTGTCTGTCTGTCTGTCTGATTATAGGTCATTAGCTCTACCTCGTCAAATCTTTATTTACACTGCGTAATATTATTAATTTTTATATAATACTATTGTAATATTTTTCTTAGTGAATTCAAAGTAATTCCCAAGAAAAGAATGCTAAAAAGAGAGACGCCGTCTCTCCTTCTCGTTCTATAATCCATTATCAAAGAATTTCCGTTTTTTTATTTTTAAGCTAAACATACTTTTTCATCTTAACTTTAGCTTGTGAGCCACGAATACTATTTAGAGAAAGCCCAACATCTCACTCCACAAGCTCTAAGGCTGCTTTACCTAAAGCAAAGTTCCCAAGGGTTGCGGAGCCATTTTCCGAAACACTCGGCAGTCGCAAATATTCATCTATCGGACATGGGAGAGCAACGTAATGATTCAGAAGTTTCACAAATTCTTTTTGAACATGTGCGAGCATATTGGGCTGCTCCATAATCCCACCGCCTAGTATAATAGCATCAGGTGCTAATGTTAAAGTTGCATTAAGCACGCCTTGCGCGATATAGTAGGCCAAGATTTCCCACTCAGGACTGTCTGCAGGAAGTTCTTCACCCGAAATCCCTGTTCTGGCTTCAAGACTTGGACCTGAAGCCAGTCCTTCCAAACAATCACCATGAAACGGACAAATACCTTTAAAATAAAGATCGTTTGGATGGCGTTTAACCATTTGATGGCCCATTTCAGCATGGCTTGTAGCACCAATAAAGTGACCGCCTTGAATAGCGCCACCGCCAATCCCTGTACCAATAGTAAAGTAGACTAGATTTTCAAGAGCAGTATTCATCATTTCACCATAAGCCGATGCATTTACGTCAGTAGTAAAAGCTATAGGAACATGAAGTGCCTCTTCTAAAAGCCCAACCAAATCCGTATTTGCCCAACCTGCCTTCGGTGTTGAAGTAATAAAACCGTAAGTTTTACTTTTACTGTTAATATCGATAGGACCAAACGATCCTAAGCCAATTGCCGCAACATTTTTTGATTTAAAATAATCGACGGTAGCAGCAATTGTTTCCTCGGGTGTTGTGGTAGATATTCTAATTTTATCTACAAGCTCGAACTGCTCATCCGCAACGGCGAGCACAAACTTTGTCCCACCAGCTTCTATAGATCCATAATACATTGTCAACTTCTACTCCTTTTCTTCAAATTAATGAAAGAATTTTTTCCTGTTTTACTACTTTTACATGTTGCTTTAATACTAAAACATCGTTATAGTCAGACGAATTTGTAATCATCATCATTACCATATCCTCTAACCCAGCTTCCTTGATAGCCTTCCTGTTAAATGTTCCAAGCAAGTCACCTTTTTTAACTTTTTGGCCTGCCTTCACATTTTGGCTAAAGCCTTTTCCCTTCATCGTGACCGTATCAATACCAATGTGAATCAAGATTTCTGCTCCACTTTCGGTTTTCATACCATAGGCATGACCCGTTTCGTAAGCAATCACAATTTCTCCATCTGCTGGCGCAAAGACATGATCATCTGCAGGTTGGATAGCGACACCTTTGCCCATTTTTTCTGTGGAGAAGACAGGATCATTGACCTGCGAGAGTGGAAAAGCTGTGCCATTGATTGGTACGAAAATTGCTTCCTTTTCAGAGTTTTCTATATCTTGCATTTCAGAAGTGGGCTTCTCAATTTTTTTGTTTTCAACTTGTCGTCCGTAAATCAAAGTAACAATGAATGCAAGGATAAAGCTAATCAAAATAGCGAACATAAACTGCAGATTGTAGCCTGCTTTAATGGAGATAAACCCAATCAAACCGGCAGAGCCTAAGCTTACACCCAGCACATGGAAAAGCCCCATAAATAATGAACCAACAGCGGAAGCACCAAGTGCAATAAAGAATGGATATTTAAGTTTTAGGTTGACCCCAAAGAGGGCAGGCTCAGTTATCCCTAAAAGGGCGGAAAAACCAGCTGGAGCTGCGAGCGCCTTTGTTTTAATATTTTTTGTCAGGAAGAAGATCGCGAAGGTTGCACCTGCTTGTGCCATATTGGCTGCAGCTGCAACCGGAAAAATAAAATCCCCACCAATACCCGAATGCTGATAGTTAGTGATAAGCATGGTTTCAATTGCTGAAAAGCTTTGGTGTAAACCTGTCAAAACAATCAGTGAGTAGAAACCGCCAAATATGAACATTCCTAAGGCACCTAAGGTGTCATAAAGGCCAACCAAGCCATCTGTTAAACCATTTGATACAAAACGAAGTGCAGGACCAATTATGGTAAAAGTGAGAAATCCTGTAATAATTACCGAAAGCAATGGTGTGAAAGTGAAGTCAACTGCGTTGTTCAAATGTTTATGGAAAAAGTTTTCCAGCTTTGCAAGGACAAAAGATACCCCAATAACAGGAAGTACTTGACCTTGATAACCTGCCTGAGCAACATTTAAACCAAATATATTCCAGTAGGTCATTTCATTGTTTGCAATAGCTGTGGCCACCGCATAACCATTGACAAGCGATGGCATCACCATAATCATCCCGATAACCGCACCAAGATAGGGATTTCCTCCGAAACGTTTGGTAGCCGAAAATCCTATAAGAACAGGCATAAAGGCAAATGGTGCTGCACTCATAGCATTGACAATGTCTGCAAATCCTTTCCAAGATGGAAACATTTCAACAACTGATTTTGCTGCAAAAAGATTCTCAGCGGTAAGAGCGTTATTGAGTGCCATCAATAAACCACCTGCAACAAGAGCGGGAATCAAAGGAACAAAGATATCTGAAAGAAGTTTGACTAATGCCATCACAGGATTTGGTTTGTTTTGGCTGTTTACAATCTCTTTTAAATCAGCTGTCGACGCCTCTTTTACTCCTGTAAGTTTGACAAATTCCTTATAGACTTTATTGACATCACCAGGTCCCACAATGATTTGATATTGTCCCGCCGTCTCAAAAGTTCCTTTGAGATCTGGGTCATTGTCTAAGGCTTCTTGATGAATCAATGAGCTGTCTTTCAGTACAAGGCGCAAGCGGGTTGCGCAATGTGCCGCTGCTTGAATATTCTCTTCTCCCACAGCAAAAATAATCCGTTCAGCAACTTGTTTGTGGTTCATAGTTTTCTCCTAAAATTTATTTTGGTGTCGCTTACATAACACATTTAATCACTTTACAAAAAATATGTCAAGCGTTTAACATAAAATAAAACATTACTTAAAATAATCAAGTTTATAAATTGACTTTTACATGAAAAACGTTTATCATAAAAATAAAATATGACGATAAGGAAATACAAGAAATGACATGGACTACCACTGAACGATACCGTGCTTATGAAAGCTATTCTGAGGATGAATTAAAGACCTTACGCGAACGTGTTGCTCAATCCCCTTGGCACTCAACTTTTCATATTGAGCCAGAAACCGGTCTTCTCAATGACCCCAATGGTTTTTCATTTTTTAATGGCAAATGGCATCTCTTTTACCAACATTTTCCATTTGGCGCTGTGCATGGTTTGAAGTCATGGGTACACTTGACTTCTACAGATTTGGTGCACTTTGAAAAATCAGGACTCATTCTCTACCCTGATACGAAATTTGAGAACGCTGGTGCTTTTTCTGGTTCTGCTTTTCCTCTTGATGATGCACTTTTTATCATGTACACAGGAAATCATCGTAAAGAGGATTGGACACGCATACCTTATCAACTTGGCGCTAAGTTGGATAAAGAAAATCAGCTAGAAAAGTTGCCAGAGCCTATAATCTATCCCAATTTCTCAGAAACAACTGATCACTTTCGAGATCCACAAATTTTTCAACACCAAAAGAAACACTATATGCTGATTGGTGCACAATCTGTCGCCGAAGAAGGAAAAATAAAGATTTATCGCTCTAAAAATGAGCAATTAACAGCTTGGGAAGACTTAGGATTTTTGAATTTTACTTCAGAAAAGATGGGCTATATGATCGAATGTCCCAATCTTATCTTTATAAATAACACACCGGTCCTCATCTTCTGCCCCCAAGGCTTGGATCAATCAATCTGCTCTTATGGCAATATTTACCCCAATACCTATCTTATTGCCGATTCTTTTTCTGTTGATAAAGAAGTCCGGTTAATGGGCGACAATAGGATAGAAAATCTTGATTATGGCTTTGACTGTTATGCCACACAGGCTTTTAATGCTCCTGACGGCTCTGCTTATGCTATTTCTTGGTTAGGTTTACCAGATACAACTTATCCGACAGATCAGTTTGGCGTGCAAGGCGCCTTGTCTATGGTCAAAAAACTAAGTATTAAAGACGGAAAGCTTTATCAAACTCCTGTAGATGAAATGAAAAATTTACGCAAGAAAGAAAAAGAGTTTTTACTCAAAGAAGAGCTTATTCCTACACATAATGCTTTTGAAATGGAAATTGACCTCAAGTCTGAAGAATCACACCATTTGAATATCATGGCAAACGCTTCTCATGAAAGTGCACTGGAAATACACATTGACAAGGAAAATGATTGTTTCACGGTTAAAAGAAATTATGAAAAAAGGACAGTAAATGTTAAAATAGAAAAAGTTAATCTATTTATAGATAAATCTATTTTTGAAATTTTTATTAATGATGGAGAGAAAGTCTTATCGGGGCGTGTATTTCCTAACAAAGAACAGTATTTTATACAAAGTGAAAAACCGATAAATATTAAAATGTGGGAACTGAATTAGTGGTTAAACTTGAAGATGTTGCAAAAAAAGCGGGTGTAAGTTTGACAACCGCTTCGCGTGTGATTAATAACAAAGGGTACTTAAGCGACACAACTATTGCTAAGGTTGAGGCCGCAATGCGTGACTTACATTATGTCCCAAATGCTGCAGCCCGCTCTTTACAAGGGAAATCTTTAAAATTAATTGGTCTCGTTTTTCCTAATATCCAGAATGTATTCTATGCAGAATTAATCGAAAAAATTGAACAGGCACTCTTTCGAAGAGGCTATAAAGCCATGCTGGCAACAACTGAGCACGACGAAAGGAAAGAAAGAGATTATTTAACTTTACTCCTTTCTAACCAAGTGGATGGCATCATTTATGGAAGTCATAATTTAAGTACTAACGATTATACTGCAATCCACGCACCTATCGTATCTTTTGACCGCATCCTCACTGCACAAACTACTATCGTTAGTTCAGATAATTTGCAAGGCGGTCGTTTAGCAACAGAAACTTTGATAAAAAACGGGAACAAAAAAATTGCTATTTTTACCGGCAGTGACAATACTAATTCGCCCACGCGCCTCAGACGTGAAGGCTATCTCTCTGTGATGAAAAAGCATGACTTAGAACCTCATGTGATTAAAATCCCAACAAGTTTAACTTTTCTGAATAAAAAAGAAGAAATCAAGAGAATTTTAAAAAAATCTGACTTTGACGGGATTTTCTGCACAGATGACTTAACAGCACTTCTTGTGAAAAATCTAGCGGCGGCAATGAACAAAGATATAAGTATCATTGGCTTTGACGGCACAGAGTTTATCAGGGAATATCATCCAGACTTGACGACAGTGAAGCAACCCATTACAGATTTGGCGGAGCTTTTAGTCGACTTAGTTATTCGTAAAATCCAAGGAGAAACAGTCGAAAACTCTTATAAACTTCCTATAACTTTACATCAAGGACGAAAGCCTTTCGAAGAAGAATAAAAAAAGCGAAAACCAATCGGTTTTCGCTTTTTTATTCTAACTTTCTTTATCTTACTTTCAAGATCTCAAACCACGACCACGTTCAATAAAGTAATAGCAAACGGCATAGAGAGCAATGACAAAACCAAGTAGCACAAGCAAGCTAATCCACAGGGCAACATCTTGCACACCTAAAAAGCCATAACGGAAACCTGAAATCATATATACGATCGGGTTGACTTTCGAAATGTCCTGCCAAATTGGGGGTAACATAGAGATAGCATAGAAGACACCACCGAGATAAGTCAAAGGTTGTAAGACAAATGTTGGCACGATCGAAACATCATCAAAAGAACGCGCAAAGACACCATTAAGAAGCCCAGCCAAGGAAAAGAGGAAAGCCGTCAACAACAGAGTTACAACAATTACGAGCCAAGACTTCACAACTAAAGGAACAAAAAGCAACGAAATGATAGTCACTAACGTCCCAACGAAAATACCTCGAAGACTTCCGCCGGCCACAAAGCCTAAAATAATCACATGTGTAGGCACTGGAGCGACGAGTAATTCTTCAATATTTTTTTGAAATTTTTGCGAAAAGAAACTCGAAGAAACGTTCGCATAAGAGCTAGTAATAACAGACATCATGATAAGTCCGGGCACGATAAATTGCATATAAGAAAAACCATGCATATCACCGATTCGTGAACCGATCATTTTACCAAAGATAATAAAATAAAGTGTGGTCGTAATCACTGGTGGCACAAGAGTTTGCACCCAAATACGCATAAAACGTGTGACTTCCTTGATAGCAAGAGATTTTCCTGCAGTCCAGTAGAGTTTAAACATTTTTTCCCTCCTCTTCATGGGTAAGCTTAACAAAAAGCTCTTCTAGACGGTTTGATTTATTGCGCATGGAGAGGACCTGAACACCTTGTGCAGTTAGTTGCTCAAAAGCAGCATTGATGCCCTGGTTGCGTTCAATCTTAAGCTCCAAAGTCTGGGAATCCACCAATTTCATCTCATATCCAATGAGCTCTGGTGCTTGCCCTTCCGCTTTAATATCGAGAATAAATGTTTCCGACTGTAATTTCGATAGTAAGTTTTTCATACTTGTATCTTCAATTACTTGTCCAGATTGGATAATTCCAATATTTCGGCAAAGCATTTCTGCTTCTTCCAAATAGTGTGTCGTCAGAATAATTGTTGTACCTGAAGCATTGAGTTGTGCGAGAAATTCCCACATTGAGCGGCGAACATCAATATCAACACCCGCTGTTGGCTCATCCAAAATCAAGAGCTTAGGCTCATGCATCAAGGCACGTGCAATCATCAAACGACGTTTCATCCCACCAGAAAGACGTCCTGCACGATCATTACGCTTTTCCCAAAGTTCCAACTGTGTGAGATATTTTTCTGAGCGTTTGAGCGCTTCCTTACGAGGTACACCATAGTATCCGGCTTGATTGACTAAGATTTGTTGAACCGTTTCAAACTGATTAAAGTTAAACTCTTGGGGCACAAGTCCGAGTTGTTGCTTAGCCTGCACTAGATTTTTATCAATATCATAGTCAAAGACTTTAACTGTTCCAGACGTTTTATTCACGAGTGAAGTAATAATACCGATAGTAGTTGATTTCCCTGCCCCATTAGGACCAAGCAAGGCATAAAAATCTCCTTCTTCAACTGCTAAATCAATACCTTTTAAGGCTTCCGTACCGGAATCATATACTTTTCTTAAGTTTTTTATTTCAAGTGCTTTTTTCATTTATAGCCCTTCATTATTTCTTCTATTTGTTGAAGCTCAATCCCAAACATGTTAAGTCTTTTGAGGATTTGCTTGCCATTAGCATAACCTATGCGGAGTTCTTCACAGAGATATTCCCGACGTTGGCGACTATCAGAGCGGAGGACAAGACCAAAGTTAATAAGATCTGCTTGAACCACAGTCGGCTCGATATTCGCGCCTCCTGTCAAGTGTCCCAAAGCTTTTTGCAAATCTTCATACTTGGCATGTTCTACTCCGAGAGAACCTTTACCTTTAGGTCGTGCTTCTTCACGTTTCAAAAAGGCATGCTGCGCCTCAGGAATAGCTTGCATAATAATCTTACGGATGCGTTCCCCTTGAAAATCTGGATCAGTAAAAACAACAAGCCCTCGTTTCTCTTGGAGGACCTTTAACCGCTCGATATCAGTCGCGTCTATACTACTTCCACCAGTTTCATAGGTATCCAGATCATAAAAGCGCTTCAGGTTTCTTGTGTCATCTCGCCCTTCAACGACGATAACTTTTTCGATTTTTTCTTTCATGAGGTCAAACCAAAAACTTTCAGTGCATTTGCATAGGTTTGCTCAGCCACTTCTTCCAAGCTAAGTCCACGAAGTTCCGCAATTTTCTCTGCTGTATAACGTGTGTAGCCTGGCTGATTTTCCTTACCGCGATAAGGCATTGGTGAAAGATAAGGGGCATCAGTTTCCACAAGTATGCGATCTAAAGGAAGCTTTGTAGCTGCTTCTTGGACATCAAGAGCCTTTTTAAATGTCACAACACCTGAGAAAGAAAGCATTAGACCAAGCTCCAGAAACTGTCGGGCCTCTTCATAGGTACCAGAAAAGCTGTGCATGATTCCTCCACGAGAGCCAACGCCTTCAGACTTTATAATTTCATAAGTATCAGCTAAAGCATCACGTGTGTGTACCACAAAAGGAACATCTGCTTCTTTTGAAATTTGAATTTGGCGCCGAAAACTTTGTTCTTGCAGTTCTTTTGATTCGACCATCCAATGATAATCTAAGCCAATTTCGCCCACTGCAAGCACCTTATTTTTTTGCAAATTTTCCAGCAGATACTGCTCTGCAGCTTGATCAAAGCTTCCACATTCATCTGGATGCCAACCAATCGTAGCATAGCATTCTTCATGTTCTGTAGCAAGCTTTATCGCCCAATCATTTGTTTTACGTTCCACTCCGACAATATTCATGCGATGAACCCCTAGCTCATGTGCCTGAGTAATAATTTCCTTTTCTCTACCAATAAATTCATCTGAATTGAGGTGTGTGTGCGTGTCAAAAATATCCATTCTTCTATTATAACCCAAAATAAAGCAAATCTTATCTTAGAAAAACCGCTCTATTTTAAAAAGAAAATTTTCCTTTACTAAAAGCATGCAGCAAAAAACACCCGCTCGGGGTGTTTATAATAATTGCATTTGCTTTTATATGGCATTGCGCAAACGAGCGCCGCCATTTTCTAAAATACGTACTGTACGCGGTAAAAAAGCACGGATTTCTTCTTCGTTGTATCCCACATGTAGACGTTTTTCATCCATAATGATTGGACGGCGCATGATTTGCGGATTTTCTGAAATGATTTTGATGGCTGCTGAAAGCGACAAGTCTTCAAAATCAACGCCTAAGGTCTTCACAAAGCGATTACGGCTAGAAATAAGCCCTTCCACACCATCATCACACTTTTCAAGAATACGACTAATTTCTTCTGCTGAAAGTGGGTCGCCAATGAGGTTACGTTCTTGAAATGGAATATTGTGATAAGTAAGCCAAGTTTTAGCTTTTTTACAACTCGTACAAGATGGGGCCGTATAAATAGTAAGCATCCCTCTCTCCTTTATATTAATATGGAACAATCCATGATCTTATTTATAATACCTAGCGGTATTAGCATTTGCTATTATAGCACAATTGACAGACAAAAAAAAGACCCTTTCCCTTTTTATTCTAAAAAAATCTGTCCTATTGGACAGATTAAAAAAAGTATTTAAATGTTATAATACTGGCGTTTTAACATAGATGGATAAATGTTCTTTGCTTCTTCCAGTTCTTTTTTCTTATTCTCAATATCTTCCGTAATTTCGACCGAAAAATTTTCAAAAATAGGACGTGCTTCTTTGAAAATATAGCCGCCATTTTTCAAATCTTGTTCATCTTCGAAAACAGCCAAATGGTGGGATAGATTTTTAAAGAAAGTACTTAAGAAATAAGCGGGGATGTACAAATTATACATTGAAGTATAATTTTTCAAAAAATTATAGTCGTAAAACGGCACTTTTACATCACTACGGGGATTAACGATTTCTTCATCATCTCCAATAATCGGACGGTTCAAGATTTCGATAATTTTTTGATTCAAGGTGTTTCTGACTTCAATTTCGCGTAAGAGTTTCTCAATGGCTAAGCGCTTCTTATAGCGATTTTCGTCAAAACGTTTGTAGATATACATGCCCGCAATAAAAAGCCAAGCACCCGCAATCATAGCAATAATCATAGAAATAATAAGTTCTGAATTCATACTATTATTATAACAAAATGACTAATGTTTTAAAACTCATTTCTCCAGAATTTATATAGCTAAGCTGTTATTTCGATCTTATTTCCCTCAGGATCGAGAATAACGGCTTCATAATAGCCATCGCCAGTTCTCCGTGGTCCAGATAAAACTTCAAAACCTTGTTCTAAAAATTCTTGAGCCCGCTTGTCTACCTCGGCTTCATCTCCCACCTGTAAAGCAAGATGAGCAAAACCCAGACCTTCAGGCATTATCTTTTCAATATCTGCACGATGCATGAGCTCTACACGTGCCCCTTCTTCAAAACTCATAAAATATGAAGTAAAGCCTGTTTTAGAGTTGTGATATTGCTGACCCGCCCTTGCAGAAAAAAAGGTTTCATAAAAATGCCTCATCTTCCCTAAGTCTCTTACCCAAATTCCGATATGTTCAACTTTCATCTTTTTATCTCCTTGACTCTATTATAATATACTCCGACAGATAAAAGTGTTCCTTTCTTTGAAACATTTTACTTTTGAAAAGATATCTTCATTTCCTCCTTTTTAATCATACTTATTTTTTGACCTTTTTTGACCTTTGATTTATAATAGAATAAAACATTGAAAAAGGAGACTTATCTATGGGATATTTAGTACCTACTGTCATCGAGCAATCAAGCCGTGGTGAACGCGCATATGACATTTATAGCCGTCTACTGAAAGACCGTATCATCATGTTGACAGGCCAAGTTGAGGATGGTATGGCCAACTCAATCATCGCACAACTCCTCTTCTTGGATGCCCAAGACAGCACAAAGGATATTTACCTCTACATTAACACACCTGGTGGTTCTGTTTCTGCTGGACTTGCAATTGTTGATACTATGAACTTCATCAAATCTGATGTTCAAACAATCGTTATGGGTATCGCTGCATCTATGGGTACAATCATTGCTTCTAGTGGTACAAAAGGCAAACGTTTCATGTTGCCGCATGCTGAATACATGATCCACCAACCTATGGGCGGTACTGGTGGTGGTACACAACAAACCGATATGGCTATCGCAGCAGAACACTTGCTCAAAACACGTCGTACTTTAGAAAAGATTTTGGCCGAAAACTCTGGTCAGTCTATTGAAAAAGTACATGCTGATGCAGAACGTGACAACTGGATGACAGCCCAAGAAACATTGGATTATGGTTTCATTGACGAAATCATGGAAGCCAACAGCTTAAAGTAAAGTAAAACAAAAAAACGTTCAACCTAAGAGTTGAACGTTTTTCTTTTATTGCTCACGTAGTTCGATAAGAAGATCTTTCGTCTGAATCGCTTCTCCTGCTACGGCATGAATTTCTTCAATCATAGCATCAAACGGTGCTTCGATGGTCGTCTCCATCTTCATTGCTTCTGTAACCATCAGTGCTTGTCCTTTTTTGACCTGATCTCCTTTTTTCACTAGGATATCCAAAACAGATCCCGGCATGGTTGCACCAATTTGTTGTGGATCGGTGCTGTCAGCCTTGCGCTTCGCAACAATTTGTGTTTTGATCGATTGGTCATTTACACTAATTTCACGTCTTTGACCATTCAGGTTAAAGAAGAGCACACGATTTCCTAAAACATCTGGCTCACCAATCTCATCAAGACGAATAATCAGAGTTTTACCTTTCTCAATCTGCACCTCAATTTGCTCACCCATACGCATACCATGGAGGAAGGTTTCCGTATCAAGCAAGGTTACTGAGCCAAAAGCATCTTGCATTTTTTGATAATCCAAGAAGACTTGTGGGTACATAATGTAGCTTAAAACTTCATGTTCTTCAGCTGGGTAACCTAATATGTCTGAGAGTTCCTTTTCCACTTGTGCAAAGTCAACGGCTGGCGCGTGAAGACCGGGACGATCTGTTAACGCTTGTTTACCTTTGAGAACCAGCGATTGAAGTTTCTCTGGGAAACCACCTACAGGTTGACCTAAATCTCCTTGGAAGAAGGAAACAACTGACTCTGGGAAGTTTAATTCTGCGCCTTTTGCATAAACATCTTCTTCTGTGAGATCATTTTGCACCATAAAGAGTGCCATGTCACCCACAACTTTCGAACTTGGAGTCACTTTAATAATGTCACCAAACATCATGTTCACTTTGCTATACATAGCTTTGACTTCATCAAAACGAGCATCTAAGCCAACTGCAGCAGATTGTGCTTTAAGATTGGTATATTGTCCCCCTGGCATCTCATGTCTGTAAACTTCTGTTTGCGGGCTCGTAATTCCAGCTTCAAAAGGCGCATAATAACGACGCGTATCTTCCCAATAATGGTCAATTTGTTCCGCGTTAGCAATATGCAAAGCCGCATGACGTCCACCATGCTCCAAGGCATAATAAAGTGACTGCATAGAAGGCTGCGATGTGCCACCAGCAAGTGATGCGGTCGCCACATCGACGATATCTACACCTGCCTTAATCGCACCCGAATAAGTAATAATACCATTACCTGCCGTATCATGTGTATGCAAATGAATCGGCAAATCAACTGCTTCTTTCAGTGCTGTTATCAGTACATAGGCAGCTTGTGGCTTCAGAAGACCAGCCATATCCTTAATTGCAAGAATATGAGCACCGCTAGCTTCCAATTCTTTAGCTAGGTCTTTATAATACTTCAAGTCATATTTTTGACGTGTTTTATCTAAGATATCGCCAGTATAACAAATCGTTGCTTCAGCAATTTTACCCGTGTCACGTACAGTTTGGATAGATTTTTCCATTTGCGGCAGCCAGTTAAGACTATCAAAAATACGGAAAACATCGATTCCCTCAGCTGCTGCTTTTTGAATAAACTCCTGAATAACATTATCAGGATAATTTTGATAACCTACTGCATTTGAGCCGCGGAACAGCATTTGGAAAAGTGTATTGGGCATCTGGTCACGCAATTTTCTTAAGCGATACCAAGGTGATTCATTTAAGAAACGGTAGGCGACATCGAAAGTTGCCCCGCCCCACATCTCTACAGAGAATAGATCAGAAAGACCTTGATCTACAGAGGTTGCAATCCCCTTCATATCTTGTAGACGCAAGCGTGTGGCTAAAAGACTTTGGTGTGCATCACGAAAAGTTGTATCTGTGAGCAAAACTTCATGTGAACCTTTAACAAAGTCTACTACGGCTGCAGCACCTTCTTGATCAAGGATATTCTTTGTTGTTGTTTTCTGGAGAAGCTCAATTTCAGGTTGACGAGCAGGTTCAAAATAACGCTTCTCTGTTTTGTCAATCCCTGGGAATCCATTCACGGTAATATTCGAAATATATTTCAAGATTTTTGTACCGCGATTACGTTTGCGAGAAAACTTGAAGAGTTGTGGTGTATTGTCAATAAAGGTTGTCGTTGCTTGACCACTAGTAAACTGCTCGTCCTCAATAACATTTTCCAAAAACGGGATATTCGTTTTTACCCCACGAATGCGGAATTCACGTAAGACACGCTGCATCTTATGCACCGCCTCTTCAAAATCTGTCGCATGAGTACAAACCTTGACTAAAAGACTGTCGAAATAAGGCGTCACTTCATATCCTGCATAAGCATTACCTACATCTAGACGTACACCAAATCCGCCTGGTGAGCGGTATGTGTTAATTTTTCCTGTATCTGGAAGGAAATTATTTTCGGGATCTTCAGTCGTGATACGGCACTGGATGGCTGCACCTAGACATGGAATTTCATCCTGTGCAGGAATTTTGATATCTTGATGCAAATCCTTGCCTTGAGCAATAAGAATTTGTGCTGTAACAATATCGACACCAGTAACCATCTCCGTAATCGTATGTTCTACTTGGACCCGTGGGTTAACTTCAATAAAGTAAAATTGATTATCTTTAACTAAAAACTCAACTGTCCCTGCATTAACATAACCCACAGCTTGGCAAAGTTGGACAGCTGCTTGACAGATTTCATTTCTAAATTCTGGATCTAAGCCTACAGCTGGTGCAATTTCGATGACTTTTTGATTACGGCGTTGCACAGAACAATCTCGCTCATGAAGATGAACAATATTGCCATGTGTATCTCCCAAAATCTGTACTTCGATATGTTTTGGATTTTCAATATATTTTTCAACGTAAATTTCTGCTGAACCAAAAGCTGTTTGTGCTTCAGACTTGGCACGCGCATAACCGTCACGCATCTCTTCGTCATTGCGAGCAACACGCATTCCACGTCCACCACCACCGAGAGCTGCTTTTATCATGACAGGATAACCATAGGTTTCAGAAAAGGCAAGAGCCCCATCCAAATCGACAGCTCCATCCGTTCCTGGAATACCTTGGATTTGCGCTAAATCCGCTGCTTTCTTAGCTTTAATTTTATCGCCAAAAATATCCAAATGTTTTAAATCTGGCCCTACAAAAACTAAGCCAGCTTCACGGACCTTAGTCGCAAATTCTAAGTTTTCAGAAAGTAAACCATATCCCGGGTGAATTGCATCCGCTCCTGCATCTAGAGCAATACGAATAATATCATCCGCATCAAGGTAAGCATCTATCGGTTTTTTACCTTGTCCGACTAAGTATGCTTCGTCTGCTTTGAAACGGTGTACCGAGTACTCATCTTCTTTTGCATAGATGGCTACAGTGGACAAACCCAGTTCATTACAGGCACGAAAAACACGAATGGCAATTTCACCACGGTTGGCAACGAGCAGTTTTTTCATACAATCCCCTATCTTTATTTCCTAAATATGTTGTGTAATATGGTTGACGATACCTTATAATTCAATTTCCTTCTTGCTTTAGCAAGATAGAGGCATTGAGTATTAGAAAGCATCAGCAACCAAATTATGAATTTTCACAACATACAAACTTTATAAAAAAAGCTAATTTGATTAGCTTTTTCTTAACTTTAGCATTTAATATTAAACATTTCTAGCATATGTACTTGAAAGCTCTCTGACTTCTCTACGTTTTTCATCTGCCGAAATGTTGAGTACGAAAGCAATCCCCAAAGACAACACAAGGAATGATGATCCTCCTTGCGATAGGAATGGGAATGTTACCCCTGTTTCCGGAATAATTCCAAAGGCTCCCCCAATATTGATAAATACTGAAATCAAAAGGGTAGAACCAATACCGATACAGATCATCGAATTAAACGCACTTTTTGCACGGATACCGACCATTAAGATACGAACAATCATAAAGAACAATACGCCGAGAACAAGAATCCCTCCGATTAGACCCAGCTCCTCAATGACAATCGAGAAGATAAAGTCCGTGTGCGCTTCAGGTAGAAAGCCGTTTTTCTCAATAGAGTTCCCAAGTCCACGACCAAACCATCCGCCATTACTTACGGCGTAATAGGAGTTGGCCATTTGGTGACCATATGTTGACAAGCCTCCGAACGGATTAACCATCGCCTTAAAACGTGCATTGACATAGTGTCCCGGGATAACATCCCCACCTACAGCATAAAGGTAGGCAATAAAGGCAACCATCGCTCCCAAAATTATCTTGCCATAGCCACTAAACCAACGCCAAGAGATTCCACTCGAAGCAATCATTACTCCTGTAATCATCGCCATAATAGAAGCATTACCCAAGTCTGGCATGATAACCAAAATCCCTAACATTACGAGAATCGCAGAGCGCCAACCACCAAATAGTTTTTGCCAAATAGTTTTCCCTTTGAAAATTGCTGCGATATCTTTTTCATATATTTCATCCTGCTTTTCGGAAAAGACAGAAGCCAGATACCACACAACGAAAAATTTTGCATATTCAGCAGGTTGAATCGTCCCCACACCTGGGATAGGAATCCAGCCATGAGCGCCATTTGCGGAAGTATTTGGCCCGACACGCGAATAAATCATGGCTGAGATCAAAAGAAATAAAACCCAGCCAATCATTTTTTTACTCTTAAGGGCCCGGAGTTTCATCCGGTAAATCACTGCAATAGCAACAAAACTCAGCAACATAAACGCGCCTTGGTTGATTGCCATTTTATAAGGTGAAAGTCCCTTCGCCAGCTGATATGGGACTGTTGCTGAAAAAACCATCACGATACCTACAGCTGACATTATCAGGTAGGGAATCAAAATAGAATAGTTCAGGAAGTTTGCTTTCTTCAATCCATCATTCATTTTATGTTATCATTTCATTTCTATTATTTTTTAACATTTTTTATTATACCATTTTTTCAGTTTCATTTTTACAGATGTGCAATTATTTTAAAAATAAATGATTTTTCTAGAATGAAAAATACTTCATAGCACTTAAACTTCTCGGTGTAATGTAACCATGCGCTCTTTTGGACAAAACTTCATCGTTTCGACTTTATCAGGGTTGCTGCTTTTATTCTTACTGCTGATATAATTTTTACTCTTACAACTTGTGCAAGCTAAAGTTATTTTCACTCTCATTCTACGATGCTCCGCTTTCTTAAATATTTCCGGAAATTAGCCAAGGACCAAAAGAAATTAACAACTACGAAAAGACTTGTCACAATAAACGCCATCCGATAGGAAACCCAGCCTGCAATTGCTGAGCCAACGATTGGACCTACAACAACACCAAAGTTAGAAAACATTTGGTTATAGGCAAAGATCCGTGACACACCTTCCTTAGGGGTGATTTTAGCCAAAAGGGAATTGACGGAAGGCATCAGAGCACCCGTGCCGAACCCCAGCATAAATCTTAAGATTCCTAATTGAAGAGGGGTTTCTACAAAAGCCATCGGTAAATACATAGCGAAACTAAAAGCTAAACCGATTAAAATCAGTCGATGTGCGCCATATTTGTCTCCTAATTTACCCAATGTACTAGAAGACATCATTGCAGATAAGCCAACTGCAGATACAATAAGACCTGAGATAAACATTAAGTTATTTGTATTTGTAGTCAATGTTTTGATGTAAAGGGTCACAAATGGTTCTATTGATTGTGTGGTGACTTGGATAATGAAGCTGGTAATAAGTAAGCCAAAAAGGATATGCTTGTTACTTACACGATTGACAATTTCCTTTGTAGATAACATATTATCTTTCGTTACAGGTTCAAAGTTTTCATGAACAAAAAAGACAGTCAGAATTGTTGCAAGAGCTAGCAGACTCCCAACGATAAGGAAGACATTCGCCATCCCAAACCATTGTGCCAATAAACCACCGATAGAAGGGCCAATCAAAGTTCCCGTAATCATTGCAGTGGATAAGACGCCCAGGGCATAACCTGAACGTTCTTTCGGTGCTTGAGAAGCGATCATTGCTGTCGAGTTGGGAATAAATCCTGAAAAGAAACCCATAAGACTGCGCATGAGCAAGAGCCACCAATAGCCGCCCATATGATGAGAAAAAGCAATCGCAGACATGGTAAAGGTCATGGCAAAAGAAGCTCTGACCATCATAGGTTTCCGGCCGTATTTGTCCGCTAATTTTCCCCACATAGGAGCAACTAAGCCTGAGACCAAAGCTGTCGAAGCAAAAGCAATACCAGAAAACAGCTCTACATTAGAACCTGTCACACCTAGGCTTTGAATATACAGGGGCAAAAATGGCATCACCAGTGAAAAAGATGAGCCCACAATAAAACAGCCAATCCATGTAATCCACAAATTTTGTTTCCAATTTACTTTTCTGTTTTTTGTTGATTTACTCGTTTTAATCCCTCTTTTCTACTGCTTTTAACAGTTCTGTGATTTTTTCATAAGTTTCAGGAATTGTTCCTGAACTGTCAATAATACGTGTGGCATACTTCTTCTTTTCTGACAAAGGCATTTGAGCTTTGATACGTGCTTCTGCCTCTTCTTTTGTCATATTATCCCGACTCATGATACGCTCAATTTGGATACTTTCTGGAACAGCGACTAACCATATTTCATCAAAACCATCATAAGCCTGTTCGATGAGTAAGGGAATATCCATAATTATGGCCTTTTGAACCTTATCATCCTTCAAAAGTGCTTCACGTCTCTTATAAAGTTCTTGGCGAATAATATGATTTTGGAGCAATGCTAGTTTTTCTCGCGCTTCATCATTTGAGAAAATTAAGTCGCCCAATTTTCGCCGAGCCAAAAGCCCTTTCTCATCAAAGTAGGCAGGGCCAAATTCTTGTAAAATCGCCTGATATAAGGAGCCACCTGGTGCTTGTAATTCACGAACCACTTGGTCCGCATCAATGATCGGATAGCCCTGAGAACGCAAAAAATCAACCGCCGTTGATTTCCCAGAAGCTATTCCACCTGTCAAACCGATTACTTTCTTCATAGCTTTATTATAGCACAACTCATGATACGATATTCAGTAATTACGACCCCATGAAGCAAAAACAATATTTCTTCTTAATCAAAAAACGCATGAGATTAGACGTAAAGCACATCAATTCATACATTTTCACCCTATCATTCTACTGGCTAAAGCAGGTTCTCAAATTCCTCTTCGATAGTTTTTACAAGCTTAGAGTGTCCATTTGACCTTAGCGTCTCCAATTCATTAAGAATTTCACGTCCATTATCCCCAGTATAGAACTTCACACCGTACAAGCGGACATTGTCATCTTCAACGATTAGATCTGCTGGCTTTATCTTAGCCAGCAAGTCTTCTTTCCACTGATCCTTATAAACAAAAGCTTGTCCTTTAGGTTCAATGTAGACTTGAATAACCTCACTTGAACTTCCATGATGATGAAGGGAAGTTCTATTTTTTTGCCATATTTTTGTTACATTTATAAAGTTTTTACAAATAATATAATGAGAGTAAAACTCTCGTGTCTTATGTTACTCTGTACCTGTCGCCTGCAAATACTAGTCATGAGAGGTGGACAGGTTATGATGACATTCCTACTCTCTGTAGAAGGGAAAATTCTTACTGATGACTGTTTGGGTTTGGATAGTTCTTGATGTTGTAACAATTGCTATCGATCTCTTCAAGATTTGGAAAGAATACAAAAACGCTAGTCCCAAAGACTAACGTTTAACCCATCTACAGAGAACTAAGACACGCTGGCCGTTGGAGCGGTCAGTTTTTTCGTGTTGTTCTGTATAGAATGATTATAACAAAAGTCGCATAGGAAGGCAAATTGGGGAACAATTCGTGATAATTTGACTTACGGTTTAGACGATACATACAGTGCGCATTATGACAAAAATCAAAGAGGCGGCTTTTAATATAAGAGGAAGCAAAAAACAACCTAACCAAAGGATAGATTGTTTATGCATTTCATTAAATATTTGATGTGTGCATTACTTCATCATCATCTTGTGAAAGAACTTCGTGGAACACACGTTCAGTCAATTCTTGTTTTTGTTCTGGTGTGAGGTATTTAGTGTTTACACAGTAACCAGAGATACGTACGATAACATCTTCGCCAGCCATAATTTTGCTGTAAACATCTTTAAGATCCATAACGTTAAGGTTAACGTGTTGTCCACCTTGTCCGAAGTAACCGTCAAGGATTTGAACCAAGTTATCTACTTGTTCGTCACGTGTTTTACCAAGTGCACGTGGAGAAACTTGAGTTGTCAATGAGATACCGTCATTTGCATGAGCAAATTCAAGTTTCGCCAAAGAGTTCAAGTTTTGGAGCCATCCACCGCGCGCTTTGTTTGATGGGTTAGCACCTGGTGAGAAGAATTCTACTTTAGATTTGTTCACTGAACCATCTTCATTGAGGAATACACCTTTATGAACTGGTGAGTTACCTGTTTGTTTAGAGTAAGCCACGTTTGAAGTGATTGTCAAGAGTGAAACTGTAGCTTCAGCATTTTTGTAAAGTTTGTGTGAAGCTAGTTTTTCATAGTACATCTTCATCAAAAGTTTAGCGATATCGTCTACACGGTCATCATCTTCACCGTAACGTGGGAAGTCGCCTTCAACTTCGTAGTCATAAATATAGCCGTTTTCATCACGAATAGTTTTAACTTTCGCATATTTGATTGCTGAAAGTGAGTCAACTGTATTGGCGAAACCACAGATACCGAAGCCCATGTTCGCACGAACACGTGTTGGCAAGAAGGCCATTTGAACGGCTTCATAGTTGTATTTATCAGTCATATAGTGGATGATGTTCATTGCATCCACATAAGTATCAGTCAACCAAGTCAATGATTTGTCAAAGTTTTCCATAACTGTATCATAGTCAAGAACTTCGTCAGTTACTGGTTCGATGTCGAACACTTTGTAGTCTTTATGAACATCGTCATATCCACCATTCAAACCAGTAAGCATTGCTTTCAGAACGTTAACACGTGCTCCGAAGTATTGGAGGTTGTGACGTTCGTTTTCATTTTCTGGGTCAAGTGGTGATACACAACATGAGATACAAGACATTTCGCCGTATCCTTCTTTAGCCATTGTTTCTACACCTTCATATTGAATAGAAGAGTGTTTATGAGACATTGACATTGCATAGCGTTTGAATGCATGTGGTAATTTATCAGACCAAAGTACTGTCAAGTTTGGCTCTGGAGCGTTACCGATTGTATCCAATGTGTTAAGGAAACGGTAGTCCATTTTTGTAACACGGTGACGACCGTCATTACCCATACCTGCCATTGATGTTGTGATGAATGTTGGGTCACCAGAGTAAAGTTCATCATAAGCAGCTGCACGCGCGAATTTCATTGTACGAAGTTTCAATACGAAATCATCAACGAATTCTTGAATTTCTTGTTCAGTGAAAGTACCACGTTCGAGGTCACGTTCAGCAAAGATATCAAGAACGATTGGCACACGTCCAAGTGATGTAGCCGCACCATTGATAACACGACATACAGCCATGTAAGCAATATTGATCCATTGGATAGCTTCTTTAGTGTTCAGGGCCGGACGACGAACGTCAAGTCCATAAAGATCACCAAATTTAGCAACTTGATCAAGTGCTTGGTATTGCATGTTGATTTCTTCTTTAAGACGGATAGTTTCTTCTGTAATTTCAGTGATTGCATCCCACTCGCGTGCTTTTTCTTTCATCAAGTAGTCTGCACCGTAAAGTGCAAGACGTGCGTAAACACCGATGATACGTCCACGTGAATAAGCATCTGGCAAACCAGTTACTGTGTGTGCGTGACGTGCTTTACGGATAGCTGATGTATAGGCACGGAAGATACCATCATTTACAGAAGTCATTGTTGTATCCAACACTTCGTGCAATTCAGGATCAACGCTGAGTCCGTGTTCTGTCAAGATTTTTTCTGCTACACGAAGACCACCTTTTGGCATGAAGTTCAAACGGAAAAGTTCGCTGTTTTGCATACCGTAGATTAATTCGAGATCTTTGTTTTCAGGATCGATGTAACCAGCAGGAATTTTGTGAATAGAAGTCACACGATCAGTATCGAATGGGAATCCTACTTCTTCATAGTGCGCTTTTGTTGTTTCGATAATATCTTTTACTTTAAGCGTACGTTCTGTTGGTCCTTCGAGGAAACTTTCGTCTCCATCATAAGGTTTGTAGTTGGCTTGAACAAAGCGTGTAACACTTGCTTTATCTTGCCAGTCTGATCCTTTGAAACCTTCCCAGGCTTGCTCAAAGATTTCTTTAGTTTCTGTTTTCATGTAGAAAATCTCCTTTGGTCTTTCTGTTTCAGATTACGCTTTTATTATATCATACAGTTTACTAATTTCAAGGGATATCTGGGAATGTTTGCACTTTCTTTACTAGTACAGTTTGATTTTTAAGTTAAACTGTTATATTTTTAGTAAACGATTACAGAAATGAAATGTCACAGAAGTACAGAGATAACAAAAAAAGCCAAGCTTTTTTGCTTGACTTTTTTCTTGATACAGTTTCTGTACTTAAATCTTATTTGGTTTCGATTAAACCAATGTTGCCATCTTCACGACGGTAAACGACATTAGTACTGTCTGTATCTGCATCTGTAAAGATATAGAAATCATGTCCTAACATGTCCATTTGAAGGACTGCTTCTTCAGCATCCATTGGTTTCAAGGAAACATGTTTTGTACGAACAATCTTTACTTGATCTTCATTTACTTCTTCAGCTTCATCAAGTGGTGCAAACTCGTCTCCGAAAGCTTGTCCAGTAGGAACATTAATCTTAGATTTACGGTTTACACGTGTTTTATACTTGCGAATTTGACGTTCTAGTTTTTCTTCAACAAAGTCAATAGCTGCATACATGTCAGCTGCTGTATCTTCTGCACGCAAAGTTACATTTTTAGCAGGAACGGTAACTTCTGCTTTGTAACGTTTGTCGGAGTAAACTTTAAGATTTACATAGGCTGTTACTTCATGACCATCGTTAAAGTATTTTTCAAGTTTTCCAACCTTATCTTCAACATATGAGCGGATTGAATCTGTTAACTCAAAATTTTCACCACGGATATTATATTTGATCATAGAGTCTACCTTAACGGTTCTTGTATTGAACCTTCACTGTTTTGCAGGTGCTGGACAGTCAAGTTTTAAGAACCGTCCTTTCTTTATTTCTAATTTAATTATAATATATAATCGCTTACAAGTCAATCAATAACACTTATTCTAATCTTTTTATTAGAAGAGCCAATAGAAATCGTATCCCCAGGATGAATTTCGCCGGCAAGCAATTGTTCACTGAGCGTGTCTTCAACCTCACGTTGCAGAGCTTTACGCAATGGGCGGGCACCGTATTCAGGATCAAATCCTTTATCAGCAATAACTTTCAAAGCAGCAGGTGTAAATTTCACTTTGATATTTTGATCTTTCAAACGCGATACAAGAGATTTACTCATGATTTTCACGACTTGTTCAATCTCTTTTTCTGTCAGTGAATGGAAAACGATAGTTTCATCAATACGATTGAGAAATTCTGGACGGTACTGTTTCTTCAGCTCTTCCATGATTCTTGCTTTCATAGCTGGATAATCCGTTGAAATTGATTTAGCCCCAAAACCAACCGTTTTATCATCACGAATAGCCGTTGCACCCAAGTTAGATGTCATAATAATAATCGTATTTCTGAAATCAACTTTACGTCCTTTGGTATCTGTAACGAAACCATCATCCAAAATTTGTAACATGATATTGAAAATATCAGGATGGGCCTTTTCGACTTCATCAAGGAGGATAACAGAATAAGGCTTATTACGGACTTGCTCTGTCAGTTGCCCACCTTCATCGTAACCTACATATCCCGGAGGTGCTCCGATAAGACGCGATGTCGAGAATTTTTCCATAAATTCACTCATGTCTACACGAATCATATTTTCTTCACTGCCAAAGACACTTTCCGCTAAAGCCTTAGCAAGCTCTGTCTTCCCAACTCCTGTCGGACCAAGGAACATAAATGAGCCCAAAGGACGTCTCGTATCGGCAATACCTGAACGTGCACGTCTAATGGCACGAGAAACAGCAGAAATCGCTTCTTCCTGTCCAACCACACGCTTATGTAACTCTTTTTCTAAGTTAATCAGACGTTCACTTTCTGTCTTCGTCATCTGTTGGAGCGGGATTCCTGTAAGGTTAGAAACGACAGCATAAACATCGCTTTCCTCAACCAAAGGATTATCATTTTCCGATACTGTAAAATTATCAATCTTGTGCGTTAGTTTTTCAATATCTTTTTCAACCCCTTGCGCTTCAACAATATCAAGAGCAACAACTGCTTTTTGTAATCTTAGCTCTTCCGCTTTTAATTCTGCTTTTAACTCGTCTAACTTGGTGTAATTTGTTTTACTCGTGATTTTAACTTTGGCTGCTGCTTCATCAAGAAGATCAATAGCTTTGTCTGGCAGACGACGACTAGGCATATAGCGATTACTCAAGCTGACAGCACGCTCCAAAGCACCTTCTTCAAATTTGACTGTATGGTAAGCCTCAAATTTTTCTTTCAAACCTTGTAAAATCGCAACCGTTTCCTCTTCTGAGGGTTCTTCGACATTGACACGGGCAAAACGGCGTTCTAGGGCTTCATCTTTTTCAATATATTTTTGATATTCTTGATAAGTGGTAGCACCAATGAGTTGGAACTCGCCCCGTGCTAATGCTGGTTTTAAAATATTTGAGGCATCGTTGACCGAGTCCATGCCGCCACCAGCCCCAATGATTGTATGCAGTTCATCGATAAAGACGATAACATCTTTATCGTGTGTCACTTCATCAACAATAGCCGTCAAACGATCTTCAAATTCACCACGGAATTTTGTCCCCGCTACGACCATCGCCATATTTAAAGCCATAATGCGGCTACCACGTAAACCTACAGGAACATTTCCTGCAGCCACACGTGTCGCAAAGCCTTCAATAATCGCTGACTTACCAACACCTGGCTCACCAACAAGAACGGGATTGTTTTTTGTTCGACGGCTCAAAATGTGGATAAGACGTTCAACTTCACGCTCTCTTCCAATCATGGGATCAAGCTTGCCTTCACGGGCTGCTTTTGTCAAATCTGTTGATACCGTGTCTAAAGTAGGTGTTGTCGTTGTTTCGGACACTTTCCCCGACAGGTTTCTTTTCGAAGCTGGTGTCACCGCTTTACGGCGCTCTGGTACACGTAGATATGCTTTTTGCTCTAGCTTTTTGCGGAGGTTAACGATATTAATGTCTTGCTCACGTAAAAGTTGTCCTGCAAAGCTGGCTTCATTTGCCAACAGCATATATAAGAGATGCTCGGTCCCGATGCGGTTTTTATCATTATTTTGAGCCAGTGCTCGTGCTTGCTCAATAATCGTCTCCACTCTTGGACTAAGCTTTATTTCTGATTTCTTCGTCTTCACTTGGCTTGAAAAATCTTCAATGTCGATTAACATTTCTTCCAAATCAATTTTTTCTGAATTAAGTAGGGTAAATGCCAATGAAGCTGGAACCTCAGCCAAGGCAGCCAATAAGTGCGAGCTTTCAACCCACGCGTAGTTAAACTTGTGCGCATAGTCGACAGACTTCTCAAGCACTTTTACGACTTGTGGTGTAAAGTCCTTTTCATTAAATTTCATCATCACGATCCAATCTCTGTAGTATTTTTATCATCATTTGTGCTCGACAACTGTTAGAAATATCACTATCAGCTAAAAGCAAAAGGAGAAGATTTCCTTCTCGTTCAGTCAAAATGTTTTCATCAAATAAAAGTTGCAAGACATCTTGTGCCATACTTTCGGTCAAGTTGGCAGGCAACTTCTGTGCTAAATCAAGCAAGAATTCATGCTTTGCCGAATAATGGTATTTGAATATTTTGATATAGCCGCCACCACCACGCTTTGACTCAACATCAAAGCCTTTTGATGGGGTGAAACGGGTTTTAATCACATAGTTAATTTGCGAAGGAACCACGTCAAATTGACTGGCTAAATCTGCACGTTTAATCTCAATCTCACGTGCCTCTTCTAGCAGTTTTCGCAAATAAGCTTCGATAATATCTGAAGTATTTTGGGCAGACATAGAACCTCCAATCTTTGACCTTTATTGACTATTATATCGAAAATTTTAATTTTTTACCAAAAATAGTGGCTGAAACGTCTCTAAAATAAAAAAATCCGCTAAAAGCAGATTTTTTTATTTTATTTGACATCAACAATCTTAACTTCGATTTCACCCATAGGCAACGGAATTTTCACAACATCGCCAACTTTACGGCCAATCAAGGCTTGAGCGATTGGAGATTCATTTGAAATTTTGCCTGAAAATGGATCAGCTTCAGCAGTACCAACGATTTCGTACTCTTCTTCTTCGTCATCTCCAACTTCTTGGAAAACAACTGATTTACCAAGAGCAACTTCATTTTTGTCAATATTAGCATTGTCTACGATTTCAGCATAACGAATCATTGTTTCCACAGTTGAGATACGACCTTCGATAAAGGCTTGTTCATCTTTTGCTGCTTCGTATTCTGAGTTTTCTGAAAGGTCACCGTAGCTACGTGCAATTTTGATGCGTTCAATAACTTCAGGGCGTTTAACCAATTTAAGGTTATCTAATTCTTGTTCTAATTTTTCCAGACCTTCTTTGGTCATGGGGAAAGTTTTTTCTACCATTTTTTATCCTTTTTTAATTTCTAATTAATTACCCGACGCAATCGCATCATTGACATACTTTTGAACATTGATGTTTTGTTCTTCAAGTGTTTGCGCAAAGTAAATCTTACCTTCAACGTCTGCTACAAAATAAAGATAATCATTCGCAGTCGGGTTAAGCACTGCTTTGATGGACGACAAGCTTGGACTCACGATTGGTCCAGGACCAAAACCTGGGTACAAATAAGTATTGAAAGGTGAGTCTAATTGTGTATTAATTGCAGCTTGCTGATCAAGCGACGTATCCTTACCTAGCTTACCTTCAGCATAAAAGATTCCTGTATTAGAATCCATCGTCATCCCTAAATCCTTACGGTTAAAGAAGACCTGTGCAACGTTACGGCGATCATCATCGCTATTCGCTTCTTTTTCGACAATGGCAGCCAAACTCAAGGTTTCATTGACCGTAAGTCCATTCGCTTGTATTTGTTCATACAAGGGTTCCAGCTGTGTATTTGTTGTTGAAAGCATGGTCTCAATTAAGCTTTCAACAGTTGTCTTTTTCGTATACTCATAAGTTGCTGGGAAGAGGTAACCTTCAAGTTGATACTTCACACCACTGTCTTTACTTGGTAAGCTTGCAAGAAGTTTTGGAAACTTCTCTTTCATTTTTTCGATGAACGCTTGATCCTGTACAGTCTTCATAAACTCATCTTTAGTAAAAGGTGTTTTTTCATCTTTATCCGCAGAATTCACTGTAACAGCTTGAGCAATTTGTTCCAATGTATAACCTTCAGGAATCAAAATTTTGCCCAGAGTTGGTTCCACAGGATGTTCGGTTCCTCCTTGCTCCAAAAGACTTGCAATATCGGACAAGCTCATGCTAGGCGCCAAGTTGTAGTAGCCACTCTTAAAGCCACTGAAATTTTTAAATTTAGTATAGTATTGGAAAACCATGCCATTTTTGATAATACCTTCTCGTTGTAAGATATCTCCGATTTGTTTACTGCTTGCTCCCGCTGGAATGTTAATGGCGCGTTTGGTTGTATTTGCAGTATTGAGCGGTTGTACCCCTTCTTTGATGAAATTATAACCGTAAAAACCAGTCCCTGCCGCAGCCAGAATTAAAACAGCTACGATAACAGCAATAATCTTTCCAGAAGAAACTTTCTTCTTCGATTTTTTCGCTTTCGACTTGGGCTGCATTTCTTCAGTTTCCTCATCCGATTTTACTGCTGCACGACGACTTCTTTGTCTGTGAGTCGTCTCTTCGCCAAGAGGCTCTGCTGCATCACTTGCTTGTGCTTCAGGTTGCTCATATTCATCAACAACTTCTTTATCAGACTCTTTTGTCTTGCGTCTAAGTCGTGAATAACTTTGTCCTTGGCTCGCTTGGAGCATTTGCTCGCGAACACTTGCAAAGTCTGGACGTTCTTCCTGTGCTGATGCTTCTGTTTTCACTTGATCAGAAACAGCTTTTTCAGGAAATTCTACATCTTCGGAAATTTTAGCTTGTTCCTCTACTTCTGGATTTTCCAGTTCTTCTGTCAACTTAAATGGAGTTGGACGTTGAATATCCGAAAAATCAGCACGTTCTCGCCGAGTATGTCTACTCGGAGTTGAAGAAAGTTCTTTGTTGGATTCACGGGCATAGTTTTCAAAAGTCCCATCCGTGTTGGCTCGATTTCCTTCTTCAAGTTCACGCAAGATTTTATCTTTGAAACTTTCTCTCGAAAACTTCTCCGTATCTTTTTCTACCAAGGTTAATCCTCCTTATCACACCACCCTCTTTTTTTAAACAGTGAAGCGTAAGTTTGTTGGGTAATATTCACAAAAGCGAGGTCAGGGACCTCACTCTTTTAGATTTTAATTCTCTTCTGAGTCGCTGTCGTCATCATCGTCGTCCTCTTCATCGAGTTCAACGTCTTCATCCACGTTATCCAGTTCAACTTCAGCAAGTTCAGCATCATAAGCTTGAACCTCATCTTTTTCATCATCTGGATTCTCATCATCATAAGTCATGTCATCTGCATCGTTTCCTTTGTCGATGTGTTCATCTTCAGGATCCACCTCATCTTCGATACCGAATGCATTAACTTTTGTACGTTTTTTAGTTGTTTTTTCTTCTTCGTCGTCAATTTCATCAAGAGCAATTACTTCCTCATCGATTTCGTCGATCGCGTACCACGAGCGCAGCGCCCAAATGTTATTTCCTAATGGAATAAAGCTTCCATCTGTATTCATTTCTGTGTAAAAACGTGCAATTGTGGCTTTGATTTCATTATCAGACTTTTTCAAGTAGTCTTGAACAGCGTTCAAGATTTCTGCAAAAGCCATTTCCTTACCATTTTGTTCCAAAATTGCATGAGCAACTTCAATCATTGAAAGTTCTTCGATATTTTGTCCTTCTAATGCTTCAATTTTCAAACTTTTTTGCTCTCTTTCAGATTTTCTTTTTCTATATTATATTAAATTCGCTTCATTGTCAATATGTAAACGGATTTAAACTGTTTCATTATGTGTCGTTTTCCGTCTTACTTGGTAGGATGAAATTAATAGTGCATCAAGACCTTATAATCATAGTTGCCAAGTTTTTCACGCCCTTTAAGGTCATCCAGTTCAATAAAGAAGGCACACCCAACAACGATACCACCCAAACGCTCAATCATCTCAATAGTAGCTTTTACTGTTCCACCTGTTGCCAAGAGATCATCTACAATCAGAACACGTTGTCCTGGCTTAATAGAGTCAGCATGCATTGTCAATGTATCTGTACCATACTCTTTTTCATAGTCTGCTGAAATAACTTCACGCGGTAATTTTCCTGGTTTACGCACAGGCGCAAAACCAACACCAAGTGCAAAAGCAACAGGACATCCAACGATGAATCCACGCGCTTCTGGGCCAACGATTACATCAATTTCTTTATCGCGTGCATATTGCACAATTTCAGTAACTGCATAGTTGTAGGCATTTCCATCAGCCATAAGTGGTGAGATATCGCGGAAAACGATACCTTCTGTTGGGTAATTTTCAATCGTTGCAATGTAATCTTTAAGTTGCATGTGCATCTTCCTCTTTTAATTTTTTATAAATTTCTTTGACAGGGGATAAGGCGAAAAGTTCTTGAAAAGCAACAATTTCTTGAAGCTCTTGGTAAATATTACTTTCAGAAATATCACGCTTTTCGGCGGCTTTATTCACACTCATCATGCCATTGTCAATAGTGACAAAATTCAGTTCTTCAAATATTTGAATCATCTTTATCAGTAAAATATCGGGTATCTTCAAATAATTTGCTAAGTCTTTCAATTTAAAACGTATATCAAACTCAGGATACTGATAAATTGCTTTATAGAAGCGCGCAAACTGCTCACGCGTCCCCGCTCCCGTCAAATAATAATTTTTCTTGATTGTATTTTTGAAATAAATCAATTCAAATTCCTGCTCATGTATTAATTCCGTCAAAGCAGATAAGGCTTCCTTATCAGTTGGGGCTTCCTCAATAATAAGCACTTCTTCTATTGTACCATTTTTCACTTCATTATGGACAAAACGTATTGTATTTTTAGGCAATTCAACTTGTCGACTTCGAATATCCAGAAGCTCAACACCATTTACTCTAGCATCAGCCACCATAAGCTGAACAGTTGTTGTACCATTCCAAGTGTTGCTAGACAAGGTACCGACAAGTTCTGTATCACTTTGTTCAAATTCTAGGCTTTCAGCTCCATGCCCAAAGTAAACCGCATCTAAAGCTTGTCCATTTTGTACTAATTTAAGTTTGAGATGACTATTGTCTTTTCCCATACTACGTGCCTGCTCAACCTGATAATCCGTAAGGAGAAAATGAGGCTTCGGATTGTCCATACCATAAGGAGATAACTTTTCTAAACTTCTAATCGTCTCTAAGCTAATCTCGTCAAATTGCAAACTGCCCTGAACTTCTAGTGAACTTTTTTCTGACATATCGATATCGTTTTCTTGAATAAAGTCGAGCATCACTTGCTTGATTGCTTCCACATTCTCCAAAGCAAAAGTCATCCCAGCAGCCTGTTTGTGGCCACCAAAAGCCATAAAAAGTTCACGGTGTTCGTTGAGTGCTTCAAATATATTAAAACTTTCAATCGAACGTGCTGATCCTCGGAGAATTCCCTCTTCTTCTGCCAACATAATAATAGGTTTGTGAAATTGCTCAAGTAAACGTCCGGCAACGATACCTAAAACACCTTTATGCCAATCCTTATGATGCAGAATTTGTACGGGCTCGTCCGTTATCATTGTGAGGGCTTGATTGAAGATATTTTCTACGATTACTTTACGCTCGCTATTTTTTTCATCAATCATCTGCGCAATTTCGGCAGCCACTTCTTCATCCCAGCCTGTTAATAGTTCAATCGCTGGGTTTGGGTCATCTAAGCGCCCCAGAGCATTCAAACGAGGGGCAATTTGAAAACCAATCGTTTCCTCATTCACCTTTTCAAAATCAGTTCCTGAGAGACGCATGAGTTCCATCAAGCCTGCACGCTCAGTATTCGCTAATACTTTTAGTCCATGACTCACCAAAATACGATTTTCATCAGTAAGACTAACCATATCCGCAATTGTTCCGATTGCCACCAAATCAAGCATATCTGAAGGAATATAGTCTAAAAGAGCTGTTGCGACTTTAAAAGCTACTCCTACTCCAGCCAAATACTTAAAAGGATAGTTTGATTCTGGGTGTTCAGGATGTACAATTGCAAAAGCTTCTGGCAGTACTTCTGGCATGCTGTGATGGTCAGTTACAATAACATCAACATTTTGACTTTGTGCATAGGCGATGGCTTCATGACCAGCCACACCATTATCCACGGTAATAATCAAATCAATATCTTCATTTTGAATGAAATATTTATAGACATCAAGATTTGGCCCGTAACCATCCGTAAAGCGGTTAGGAAGATAGACCTGAACTTCCGCTCCTAATTCATCTAGAGCTGATTTCATGACGGAGCTTGCCGTCATACCATCCGCATCATAATCACCGTATATTAAGATATTTTGCCCATTTTCAATTGCAGTCAAAATTCTTTGAACGGCTTTTTCCATATCGTGCAACAAAAACGGATCATGTAATTGCTGAAGATCAGGATTCAAGTAAGCTTGAATCTCCTCTTCTGCCCTTATGCCGCGTTGCCACAAAATTTGCGCTGCCAGTGTATCTAATTTATATTTTTTACTTAACTTAAGAAACTCATCCGGTAAGTCTGACTCAGTTAACTTCCATATATATTTTGATTTAATCAAGTTTCCTCCACTTCGACTGCTTATTTGAAGATTTATTTATAATTAAAAAACCTATTTCCTATATTATCTACAAGACTTGGGAAAAGTGCACGAACTTTCGCAACGAAAGCCAGCTGGACAGGTAAGTTCAATTCTCTTTTATTTTTCCCTAAAACTTGCTCAATCTTATCCGCAACATATTCTGCACTGACCGCGTTTTCGCCCACTTTTTCCAAATAGTCCATATTGTCTTTGTGAAATTTTGTGCGGACCGGCCCTGTATTGACTGTTGTCACGATAAGATCTGGTTTTTCTAAACGTAAAGCATCAGAAAAAGCGAGAACAGCGGCTTTGGAAGCTGCATATACGGTCGATTTCGCTGTAGGTAACTTTCCTGCTATGGATGCAATATTAATTACTTGCAACTGTGGTTGCAAATCACGCGTCCGCTTAATCAGATCTAACGTATTAACCTTAAACATTTCATCAATTTGCTCATCCGATAAGTTACTTAACTCTGTGAACTCTCCAAAACCTGCATTATTAATGAGAATATCTACTTTTTCAGGCATGACTGGCTGAGGAAGCGAGCGACTGATCAAGATAAGGTTATGGTCCTCTAAACGCTGAACAAGTGCTTGTGCAATATCACCGCTAGCGCCTGTAATTACAATATTCTTTTTACTCAACTTTTTCTTCATAAAAATCTTTTGCCACATACGAATTAGGATGAACAGCTCGTGCTTCTTGCGCAAGCTGAGCCACAAGTGGGCCAACATAGCGTGCACTAATATGCGTGAGCACCAAACGCTTTACGCCTGCTTCCTGAGCAACATCTGCTGCTTGTTTTGAGGTCGAATGTCCGTGTCGGCGGGCCATTTTTGCCTCTTTTGCTTCATAAGTTGCTTCATGAACTAAAAGATCTGCCCCAACCGCTAAACGAACAGCGCTTGATGTACGTCGGGTATCTCCAAGAATAGTGACTACTTTCCCCTGCTTGTCTGCGCCAATATAGTCCTCTGGATGAAAAACTTTCCCATCATGCTCTACTGTTTCACCCTTCTTTATTTTGCCAAAGAGGGGCCCGAAAGGTAGACCTGATGCCTTCAAAGCCGCTGCATCTAGTTCTCCAGGACGATCTTTTTCGACTACACGATAGCCGAGACAAAAAATTGTATGATCTAAGGTATCAGCATATACTTCGAAGGTTTGATCTTCAAATATCTTACCAGGCGTTTCAATTTCATGAAAGTGAATCTTGTATCCAAGACGCGATCCCGACATGCGCAGAGCCGTCATCACAAAGTCTTTCAAACCTTTTGGTCCATATAATTCCAAGTCCGTATGTTCCTCATCTTTACTTGAACCTTGGAAAGAACGACTAGATAGAAAACCCGGTAGACCAAAAATATGATCGCCATGCAAATGTGTAATAAAAATCTTGGTGATTTTTCTTGGTTTAATTGATGTTTCCAAAATTTGATGTTGGGTCGCTTCGCCACAATCGAATAGCCATATTTCGTTACGTTCATCGAGTAACTTCAAAGCGATAGCCTGTGTTTTTCGCGTTCGTGATGGCTGGCCCGCGCCCGTCCCTAAAAATTGAATATCCATATCTTCCTCAATATTCTAATTATGTTCTTTCCTATCCATTATTGGAATCAAATAAAAAACATTTTCTACTTTGATGCTTGTCTCTCATAGTTTCCACCTGTTCATTAAGTCAGAAAAGAGAATATCAAAATGTAAAAAACATTGTGCTTCTCACAATGTCTTACAGCGCTCAAAATAAAAAATTTATCCGTCTGGAGGGAATCGAACCCCCATCGCAAGAACCGGAATCTTGCGTGATATCCATTACACTACAGACGGCACTGATAACTCTATCATTTTACAGGAAAATAAAGGAAATTTCAAGTTTCTTTATTTCAAAAAATCTTCAAGGAAATCTTCGATGCTTTCATAGGTTTTATCTGCGATTTCCTTATCGTCATGTCCTATATAAACAGTGGCTAAACCAAGTTTTTGTGCTGGAAGAATGTCATGTTCAAGGAGATCTCCAACCATAAGTGTTGCTTCACGATCAAAGCCTTCCTTATCTAAAATATTATAAAAAGCTGCTTGATCAGGTTTGGTTAAGCCAGTTTCGGCCGAAATATAAACTGGAAACAGATTTTCAAAGCCAAAACGTTTAATCTTTTCTCTTTGCTCTCCACTCTCCCCATTGCTTAAAATAGCAATATTATAATTTTGAGAGAGTTCTTGCATTTTAGACAATAAATTCTGATCAACTTCTATCTCTTCAAGTAAAGCTGTCAAAAAAATGTCAAAGAACAGGCGCACAAAGTTTTCTTTATAGTGAATCGCGTAGTAATCCAAGACCTGGCGCACACGCTCTTCGCGCAGCTGCTCAATCGTCATTTTCCCTTCGTGAACTAAAGGCCAGAGTTGCTCATCCACTTCACGATACTTTGCCATAAAATCATCTATAGAAAATTCATCCTGAAAATCAATCAAGTCCAAAAAAACTTTCCGGTGTGCTGTTTCCCAATATTTTTTAAAAGGAAAGAGTGTATTGTCCCAGTCAAAAATAATATTTTTTATCTCTTTCATACTTCTCAATCCCTTTCCTCTTTCTTTAAAAGTTTATCATTTTGCCTTCTGGATATCAAATGAATTAAGACGATCCATCAGGAAGTTTTTCATAAGGCTATTTCTCTAAAAGCACCTGTTTTACACCTGCTTCAAAGCTTGTTACTTCAAATTCTGGAAAATGTTTTTTAAACTTGTCTGAATTAAATACATTGTCCTCTGCATAACGCGGAAGAAGCTCTTGCAATTCTTTCGCTTTTTGGCTGAAAAGGGCCGCCAATTTGAATTGCCACATCTTAATTATTGTGTATTGAAGTTTTTTTCCTGTGATTTCTTCTGAAAGTGTAATAATGTCCTGATAAGTCAAGCTTGGTGCGCATGGCAAATGCCAAGTTTGACCATAAGCATCCGCATCATTCCCTATGAGAGCCATGGCACGGCTAGCATCGGGTGTCCAAATCAAGGTTCTCAAACGAGTAGCACTCAAGGGAATTTTTATTTTTCTATTCTCTTTAATTGCATTGAAGACCATTGTATTTGTTATACTCTGCGTCTGACCTGGGCCATAAAACTCCGGCGCGCGGCAGATTACAGCTTCGAGCGAATGGTTCTCTATCTCCTCAATTATCATTTCTGCTAACCGTGCACGTACCGTGGATTTTCTTCCCCTCGGTTCAAATTTAGTGTCTTCATATTGTATTTCCGCATTTTTAGGGTACATATAGGTATTATCAAAGAAAACCAATTTACTTTGGTGCAGCTTACAAGCGTCAATGACATTTTTCATCATCAGAGGAAATTGTTCTTCCCAAAGCTCAGAATTCATCGGTAAACCGGCTGTAAAATAAACAATCTCACTGCCAGCAATCGCTGCATGCGCTTCCTCAGCCTTCAGTAAATCAGCCGAAAACAAGCTATCTGTTGGGTTTACTTTACGTGGTTTTCTACTCACAAGCCTAATATCTTTTGTATATTTTTTAAAAAGTTCCTTGGCCAGCTCTTGACCAATCTGTCCATTACTTCCTAGTATTGTTTGCATTATGCAATCTCCTTTATAAGCATTTTAGCGACTGACCTTACAGAAAACGGATTTTGTCCCGTGATAAGTTGCCCATCTTGGAGGGCAAAATCTTTATAGAATCTTTTTTTGCACCATGTTGCCCCACGGCTTTTGGCTACCTCTTCATTGAGAAAAGGAACGATTTTTTTCTTGCCTGCAAGAACTTCTTCAGCTGTTGTAAAACCCGTTATCTTTTTCCCTGAAATGATGTATTGACCTTCTTGGTTCTTAAGATTAAGTAAACCGGCGATACCATGACAAACGGAAGTGAGATAACCACCATGCGCATAAATAGCTTGGGCGATACCTTTTATTTCTGGATTATCTGGAAAGTCCCACATCACACCGTGGCCACCTGTGAAATATATGGCACGATAGTCTTGCGAGATTACTTCCTCAGGTTTCAAAGTCTTTTTTAAAGCTCTTTCGACAAAGTCTTGCCGCTCATAAATGTTCCAAATGGCTTCATCCATATACTTCATACTCCGTGGGTCAAGTGGAACATAGCCACCATTTGGGCTAACAAAGTCATAAGCAATACCATGTTTTTGGAGTTCATCAACAAATTCTGCACTCTCGCCCAGCCAAAGCCCTGTCGCTTCATTGGTATTCTTATAACGCTTAATATTTGTTTCGACAATCAAAACTTTATTCATTTTTCTTGCTTTCCTTTCATTATCCTTGTTACTTCATCCAGAAAATGTTGTAATTTCATAATTTCTGATGTATCATGTTCAAGATAGTAAAAGTTTCTTGTTCCTTCTGAACGATAATTGACTATCTTTGCTTGTCTTAAGATTTTCAAATGATGTGAAATAGCGGGGCGCGATAAGCCTGTAGCTTCGATTAAATCTCCAACTTGTATGCCTTTGCAATCACTCTTCTCCAATAACTTAATAATAATTGCTTGTCTCTTTTCATCACCTAAGGCAATTAAAAAGTCGCTGACTTCACTTAGTTCATATTTTAAATGTTCAAATTTCATTATTACTCCTTATTGGTTTATGTTTTTAAACCAATAAACCATTATCTAACCTTAATGTCAAAAAATTGGATTGACAACCTCTTTGTTTTTTTTAAAGAAAATAAAAAAACTCACAGCACCAAAGGCTATGAGTTTTTATTTTTATATAAAATAATTATTTAACTTTAACTGAATCTGTGATTGCTTCAACAGCTTTCTTCATTGCGATATCGTGTTGGAGCATGTCAACTGGAAGAAGTTTTTCCACTTGTTCAACAGGCATGTTATATTGTGCAGCCAAGTCAGCAATCTCAGCTTTAACTTCTTCATCTGTAGTTTCGAAGTTTTCTGCTTTAGCAATTGCTTCAATAACAAGGTTTGTACGCACACGTTTACCAGCATCTTCTTGGTATTGTTCGTGCAATTGCTCTTCAGTAGTACCTGTGATTTGGAAGTACATTTCTGGAGAGATACCTTGTTGTTGCATTCCACCAAGGAATTCGTTCATTGCGCGGTGAACTTCTTCGTGAATCATTTCTTCAGGAATTTCTTTGATTTCAGCATTTGCTACAGCTGTTTCGATAGCTGCAGTTTCAACAGCATCGTTATAAGCTTCAGCTTTAGCATCTTCAAGTTCTTTACGGAATTTAGCTTTGAGCTCATCCAAAGTTTCAACTTCTTCGTCAATATCTTTTGCTAATTCATCATCAAGTTCTGGAACTTCTTTTGCTTTAACTTCGTTAACTTTAGTTGCGAATACTGCTTCTTTACCTGCAAGATCTGTAGCTTGGTAGTCTTCTGGGAAAGTTACTTTCACGTCGATTTCTTCACCAGCTGAAGTGCCAACAAGTTGTTCTTCAAAGCCAGGGATAAATTGACCTGAACCAAGTTCTAAACTGTGGTTCGCACCTTTTCCGCCTTCAAATTCAACACCATCGATAGAACCAACAAAGTCGATAACTACTGTATCTCCGTTTTCAGCTTTACCTTCTTTAACAGTCAATTCAGCAAGGTTGTTTTGTTCTTGTGTCAAACGTGCTTCAACTTCTTCATCAGCAACATCTTTAGTTGCTTCTACTGAAACTTCCAAGTTTTTGTAGTCACCAAGTTCTACTTCAGGTTTAACAGTTACTTCAGCTGTCAATTCCCAGTCAGAACCTTTTTCCATTTTAGTGACATCAATTTTTGGTTGAGCAACAGGTTCGATACCTGCTTCTTTTACAGCTGCATCATAAGCAGTTGGCAATACGGCATTCAAAGCTTCTTCGAAAAGAGCTTCTTCACCATACATGCGGTTAAACATTTGACGGCTGATTTTACCTTTACGGAAACCAGGCACTGAGATATTACCTTTTACTTTATTGAAAGCTTTGTCAAGACCGTTTTTGATTGTTTCTTGGTCGATTGAAAATGAGAGTGTACCAGTGTTAACACCAGTTTTTTCAAAACTTGCAGTCATTAATTATTTCTCCTTATTTATGAGCCTTGAGCTCAGAAATTTCATACCTTTCTAGAATAGCATAAAAACTGAGTGAATTCAACTTTTTGAACAATTATTTTTCGCGCTTTTCTTTGAGTTTAAATCAAAAAAAAAGCTTGCAAAAGCAAACTTTTATGGATTTAAACGTTGCATGACTTCTTGCCATAGGTCGCCACTAAAAACACGGGACGCTTGTCCGCCGCCTAGTACACCATAGCCTAACATCAAGCCCGCTGCACCTGCTATAAGGACAAGTACAAGAACTAAAAAGACTAATGAAAGGCGAACGCCTAATACTTTAATCGTTTTTTTAATCATCAATTTCCTCAAGTTCTGGAACACGTTCAATATCTGCTCCAAGTGATTTTAATTTTTCATGGAAGCGGTAATAACCACGATCAAGGTGACTTAATTTACGTACTGTAGTTTGACCTTGCGCAACCATACCAAGCAAAATTAATGCTGCACTTGCACGTAAATCTGTTGATTTAACTTGTGCACCTTGTAATTTTCGTGTGCCTTGGATGATGGCTGTGTTACGTGTAATATCGACAGTTAAGCCCATACGACGCATTTCTTCTAAATGTTGGAAACGATTTTCAAAAACCGTTTCAATCATTGTTGATTCACCCTTAGCGATAGCTTGAGCCGCAGTCATTTGCGATTGCATGTCTGTTGGGAAACCAGGATGTGGTAAAGTTTTTACATTTGTTGCTTTTAAGATTTCAGGACCAAGAACACGAAGTCCTTCATCTTCTTGGACAAACTCCACACCCATCTCAATCAATTTAGAAATTAAGGGACGATTGTGCTCACGAACCGCATCTTTGATTAACACATCGCCTTGTGTCATTGCCGCTGCTACCATGAAGGTTCCAGCTTCGATACGGTCTTGTACGACTGCGTGGTTAGCACCATGCATTTTTTCAACACCTTTGATAATAATTGTATCTGTACCAGCACCTTTGACATTTGCACCCATCTTATTGAGCCAATTTGCAAGGTCAACAATTTCAGGCTCGCGTGCTGCATTTTCTAAAGTTGTTGTTCCTTCTGCAAGAGTTGCAGCCATCATCAAGTTTTGTGTGGCACCTACTGATGGGAAGTCCAAATAGATATGTGCACCTCGTAGCTTTTCAGCCTTAGCTTCAATGTAACCCGCTTCTTGAGTAATTTCCGCCCCCATCAATTCAAAGCCACGCAAGTGGAGATCGATAGGACGTGAACCAATTGAGCAACCGCCGGGCATTGAGACACGAGCATGCCCGTTTCGAGCTAAAATTGGACCCATTACAACGATAGAGGCACGCATTTTACTTACAAATTCGTAGGGTGCTTTTGTTTTTACTTTAGTAGCTGCTTGTGCGTGAACCGTCTTGCTTTCTTCTGAAAACTCTAAGTCCACTCCAAGATGATCCACTAAATTGTTCATCATGTAAACATCGCTCAAGATAGGAACATTACGAAGAATAATTTCTCCCTCGCTTGGCAAAAGTGTCGCTGCAAGCAAAGGCAAAACAGCATTTTTTGCTCCTTCAATTTCTACAGTTCCTTTAAGGCGGGTATTTCCACCCTTGACAATTATTTTATCCATTTATACATTCCTATAATTTCTTTATTCTGAAAGACACCCTAAATTATAGCACAATGAATCTTTTCGTCAACTTTACAGGATTATGTCTGTCCTTTGTATTAGTTGTTCAACTAAATGTGCAGGCAGGCTATAAACGTACTGACGGTCTATAAGATTGGGTTTTGCTCCCTCAAAGGTTTTGGTCACAAAACCGAGTTTTTCGGTCAAAATACCTCCTGCGGCATAATCCCAAGGTTGTAAAAGGCTAAAATAAGCGACAGTTTTTCCTTCAAGAAGGTCCGCATAGGCCATTCCTGCACTGCCTAACATCCTTACTCCTAAAGTAGTTAAACTAAAGTCCGTTAGTTTATATAAGTTTTTACGATAAATCATTGAATTGATTGAAAGTAGACTTTTTTCAAATGCTTGCGGTTTATAGGAAAGTTTTCTATCGTTGCAAAATACTTCTTGCGCGTTATTCCAATAAAGTTTGTCCGCCATTACATCAAGAATTAATCCAAATTGGGGCTGACCTTTTTCATAATAAGCCAGCATCACAGCAAAGTTATCCTGCTGCACCACGAAATTTATCGTACCATCAATAGGATCTAAAATCCAAAAATTGTCTTGACTACGGTCAAAAGCTGCTGTATTTCGTCCGGCTTCTTCGGCTAGAATTTTATCCTGAGGATAATTCTTCCTAATTTCTTCAATGATGATTTCTTGAACCTGCTGATCAAAATTTGTCACCAAATCACTAAAATTACTTTTTTGCGAAACTTCCAAAGTTTGATGAATATTATCACGAAGAAAAGCTCCGGCTTCTCTCACCCAAGTTTTTGCTTGTTTAAGCTTTTTCAAAGCGAACAAATTGTCTTTCACTCGCTTGTACCTCCTTGACGGCACGATAAAGCGAATAACCACTGTTTTCTTCGAATTCTCGCCCCAGCTGTTTTTCTTGCATCTTGGAAGGTACAATCTTCTTGAATATTTTATAAGCCTCCAAGAATTCTTCTTTGTTCACTTTACTCTCATAAAAATTTTCCACTTGATTGAAAAAAGAGAGCACTGCAGTCATTTCAGCAGTACTCCAACTTAAATCAAGTGGATATTGATAATTAGCTTTCATTATTTCCACTCTCCTTATTCATTTAGAAGTCGTTTACGGCACGTTTCATTTCCGCACGACGATAATGACGAGGTAAGAAAGCACGAATCTCGTCTTCATTAAAACCAATTTGTAACAAACGATCATCTGTGATAATCGGACGACGTAAAAGGTTTGGATACTCTGTTACAAGATTAATCAACTCGTTAATGGTCAACTCATCAAGATCCAAAGCAAGCTTTTGAAATATTTTTGACCGAATTGAAATAATATCTTCCGTTCCGTTTTCTGTTTTTGACAAAATTTTACGTAAGTCATCATTTGTCATCGGCTGTGTCAAAATGTTGTGCTCCGTATAAGGGACACTGTGTTTGTCCAACCATGCACGTGCCTTACGGCAACTTGTACATGAAGGCGATAAGTATAAATCAACCACTTTCTTTCCCCATTCTATCTAGGCTGTAACCAATTATTAAACTTGAGCAGCGCTATTATTTGTTACTTATTATACCAAAAATTATAGATTAAAAAAAGTGCGTTTTTTTACTATTGTGTAAGAATTTGTGTCTATGTTACATATTGTTCATATCGTCACAAATTTCTTGTAAATCTTCAAATCTAATCAATTCCATATTATAATTTGATGTCTTTTGCATCCTATCCGTAATAAAATGGAGCTTAGTTTCGTTTTCTTCGTCATATAAAACTAAAGAACCATCTGAATTTTCGAGCAAAAAATCGTTATACTGACGAAATTGACTTGGATTTTCGTAATCTTCGTAAGCATATTTAACATAATCTACATCTTTAAATTCACGCAATTTTGCTTGATTCGCCTCGTTCCAGTTTTTTCCCTGCGTTTCAAAGGGAAAAATACTTGCAATATGGAACTCGTATTCTGTTTGTAATTCTTTAGAAACTTGTAATGCCCAATATTCAAAGCCTAAATTACCCGTGAAAATAACCCATTTCAATCCTTTGTCCAGATACGCTTCCAATCTTCTTTTAAAGGCTTTTTTGATAATTTTGATTTTGATATCCTTCTCATCAAAAATCCCTAAATCAAAAGCTGTGTAACCTGTAATAAGCAATGTCTTCATAACGGGTCCTTCCTTGCACAATATAAGGCATTATATTTTTTCTTTTCTTGATTATCAAAAAACATCTTTTCTCCTCGTTTATACTTTTTATACGACTTAAGCAAAAATAAAGAGCTATTTTTATTGCTGTTATTAAAATTTGAAAGTAAAGAAACTAATCGCAAACTCTACAATAAGATACCATTTTAACTGTAATAATCCAAAAGACAAATATTTTGCTATAATTACATTTTACAAGTCCGCATAACCCCTTATGCCTCCTGACTTCTCCATGTACCTATAGTCGTTAATATTGATGTTTTTTTTGTTTTTTTGAATCAATATTTGCTCTCTATCCCTACCTACTCCTTTTAATTTTGGTTAGTTTTTGGTTAGTTTTTAAAATACTATCTCGTTCATTTTCAGAAGTAAATTTTCTTGCATATTCTTTGTAACATGACTATATACCTGTAAAATCATCTTTTCATTCGAATGTCCTACACGTTCCATTATTGCTTTAATCGGGACATTCATTTCAACCAATAGAGATATATGAGAATGTCTAAGCATATGTAATGTATAATGTCTTTCACCTAAAACATTCGTACAAGCTTCTTTAAATACAACTGACAATGTATTTCTGTCTAATGTTTGTCCTTGATTTCCCACAAAGATAAATTCTTCATCTTTACAATGGTCAGCTAAAATATTGATGATTTCTAATGCTCTGTTATTTAAACTCACACTTCTGTATGAATGACCTGTCTTTGGAGACAATAATTGTCGCTTCTTCGCTGATACCCCATTCGTATTTAAAGTATGCTTAACCTGAATAAGTTGTTTTTCCGGATTAAAATCTTCCCAACGTAAAGCCAATAATTCTCCTGTACGAAGTCCTGTTAAAAACAGGAACTCATAAATCAAAGCTTTCCTAAAATGTACTTTATTTTTATATAAAAAATCAAGAACTTTTCTAATTTCTTCACGTTCTAAAAATTTATTTTGTTTCTTCATAATCTGTTCATAAGATAATTTTATTCTTGGTAAAACCACATTATCCATTGGATTATCGTTCCTATATGCAACTTTCTTTGCATAAGAGAACAACAAATTATAGTATGTTTTTCGTAATATGCGTGTAGTGGGGGCTAAATTTTGCTTTAAAATAAAATTTTGAATTTGCATACCAGTAATTTTTGAAATTTTTTCTGTGCCAAACTCTCTCAAAAATTTTTTAAAGGCATTTTTTTCCACATTAATAGAAGAAAATTTTAACTCTTCATCACGAATAATACGCCATTCATTAAAAACTTCTTGAACTGTAAGTTCCTGTTTTTCTTTGAACATTTCTTTTTCTTCCAGTCTTTCTTTTAATTTTTTTTCGATTTTTTGAGAAAGTCTGTTTTTTGCTTCCGCTTGAGAAGCTCGGCTTTTTGAGTTCATTGTTACTGTAACTTGTCGCCATTTTCCTTGATTTTTATCAAAGTATTTTTCAAAATAGCGGTATTTTCCACTTGATAATTTTTTATAAAACATTTTTCTCCTTGCTTGCAAGCAAGAAAATGTGTGCGTACTTATTATAACATTTTCTTGTTTTGCTTTTCTTTATATTTCATGAACTGATAATATCCAGATAAACTAATCCGCCGTAAATCCCGGCTTGGCTCTAAGATATACTTTGAATATTCTGTTCTTGACATTTCAGTTAAATGTTTCTCTACCGTTTTTACAGACCATTGAAAAATAGTCGCAAGCTGGTATTTTGTTTTTAAATCTACTAACATATTCCCTCCATTAATCACAATTCAATAATTGACCATAATAAAAAAATAAGGACAAGATTTCTCTCGCCCTTAATATTCACCGATTTTATTTTTACATTGCAGCAATTATCACTGCCTAAACTAATTTCTTAAATGTTACGTACATAGCCATGTGATGTTTGAGAATAATCACTTATTGCCAAATCACGACCATAAGCTGCATAGTTGAAATACTGTTCTAAAGTTGCTTGGCTTAGAGTTTCTACCCCTCCCATTTGTGCAACCAATTCTGCTGCTAAATCTTCATCATCTTCAGCTTCTACAAATTCCAAGTCATCTTTACAAGAAATAATATCATCTATTGAATATATTTCCAGAAATTCTTTGAGATGGTCTAAATCTGAGATTTCTTCTAGTTTTTCCGCATAATCATTAAGTTCACTAATAGAAGAGTATTCGCCTACTGAAAATCCATAAAAATTTTCGAAATCATGAATTGCATATTCTTCCCCATGCTCTGGATCAAGTTGCAATTCTCGTTCAACTCTTCCCATATCAACTGGCAGTTCGTACCACTTGCCCTTTGTATTACCATTATTGTAGCTACTTAAGTTTACAATATATATTTTTGGTGTTTCCATATCTTCTCCTTTAAAACAAAAAAAGACTTGTTCCACGACAAGTCTTTACTTCTTAATTTTTATATGAAATGAACCTCATGATTCATCTCTTATTCTATTTGTACTCAAAATATCCTCCTCAACTCATTAATGGAAAATCAACACTAGAGATTAAGTACTGATTGCTTTTTTGCTCCACATTTATTTTTAATACCTGTGGTGTCACTTGATTACCATTAAGTGAATAAGTAACCAAAGCTAAATATTGTCCTTCGTCTCCCTCATAAACATCTGAAGAAATGATGGATGATTCCATTTTTAGTTCTTTTTCCACTTTAACTAAGTGCAGCTTCTTCTGAACCTCTGAAGTGCAAAAAACTTTCGTCAATTCATTACGCTTGTTTTCTGAATCATAATTGTAATAGCTGTCAAGAAATTCTCCGACTACATCTTTTGCTTTTGCTGCTTCAAATTTATCTTCAGAATTTGATGTACTTTTGGAAGGCTTATTCGATTCCACTTTTTCATCTGAAGATGATTTTTTTATTTGTTGTGAAGATGAAACTTCTACTTTATCTGGCTTAACAATTTCATCATTGCTACAAGCTGAAAGTAACAATAATGAAGAAACTCCAAATATTAATAAATTTACTTTTTTCACTTTTTATCTCCTTGTGGTGGTATGGCAATACTTGTGATACTGTCATCCCATGTTCTATCCATTTTCTGAACAATTTGTACACCACCTACATTTTGCTCATAGGTTGTAAAACTATTTCCTTTTACTGTACTGATGACACCAGTATGACCATAAGGATTCTCCCTGGCCGAACCTGCAACTGGTCCAAAGCCCCAATTGACAACCGCACCTGCTACAAGCTCACTCGCTTTTGGTTTCATAATGACCTTCCAACCGTGAGATGTAAATGCACTAAAATTGTCTGAACCAATATTAAAGGCACACAACCCTTGAAGATGAAAACCGCTAATACTATTCACATAGTAATCCGATAAAGCATAACATTGTCCTGTACCTACCTTTTGACCAAGTACATCGTTAAGGAGCTTTATATCTCCTCCTGAAGAAGCTGAACCATTAAAGTAGGCATACCATTGATTCGCTAACTGGGAAATCATCTCCAAATTTGTTTGCCCATCTGATAGGCTAACACCTTCATAGTAAAGCGACCAATCTTTGGCTGCCTGTACAGGGTCTTTGGTTTTACTTAACAAAGTTTTTACTTTTGAATAAGAACCATTTAGCTCTTTATCCATAAGTTTAAATTCATTCTCAAGTGTCAATGTAGACAAGTCCATCCCTTGAATTGAACCTTCTGAATGAATTCGGTCTCCATTAATAAAGCTCCCCCATCCAGACCATTGAAAAAGACCTGCAACACCTCCTGCAGGATTGATAGCTTGTGGGTCAAACATACTTTCACGCTGACCAACCGCAAGCGCACCTGAAGCACCTGCCGAAGTAAACTTGTGTTCTTTCATCAAGTGCTGATACGTTTTTGTCGCCACTTCAAGGGCTTGACCTGTGACTGGTGGTGTACCATTTCCAGAAATATCAGGTAGCTCTTCTTGACTTCCAATACTTAACATTGAACTAAACAATACTAGTATCAGTCCAAAGAAAATAAATGCAGAAGTAAGAACTCCTGCAATAAGTAACCCTATTTTCTTCATGCTATACCCTCACTTCTTGGAGATCATGGCTCGCTTCTTCCCAACTGATTAAATCTTTTTCATCAATCACTACCTCATCATTAACAGGTGTTTCTTCCATCGCAAATGATGTTTCAACAAGGGAATCATCTTGTAAATTCTGAACATCCACTGGTTCATCTGTTTCTTCTGTTTCAAGCGTTTCAATGGTTTGATTCTCTTCAGAAATAAAGTTTTCTGTATGCTCTGGTTCTAAACTATCCACTTCATCTGGGAACATTTCTGCTTCAGAGGACACTTCAATCTCTTGACTTTCTTCTGAAGGAATTTCATCCACTTGCATATTTTCTGAAGTTTCTTCTTTGTTTTCTTCAATTTCTGGTTCGGATACTTCTTCAGAACGTTGCTCTTTCATATCTTGGAAACGATTAAAGCCATTCGTCATATTAGGCGCAACCATTGAAGCTCCATCAACAATAAGAGCTGGATTTTCCGTCGCAACACCAGTTGCTATTTTAGCACCGCCCTCAGCATTCTTTTTGAAACCACGTTTAAACTGCTCCCACTCCATCTTCATCTGAGAAAATTCCGCATTTCCTGCAGCCATATTCGTACCTGAAATCTTTTGAGAAATCCCTGAACGATTTTTCCATAATACAATCATGAATACTATTTTCAAGATAAAAACTACTGGTAAAAATATAAGGAACTCAATACTTCCTAATCCTGATACTGCAGCTTCTAAATTTGTTTGCGGTTTACCGATAATCAAACTTAACACTCCATAATCAATTTGTGTCATTAGGAAGAAGAGAAAGCCAAGCATAACACTTAAAATAGACGGTGCAACCAATAAACCAAGCGTTGTTTTTATTGTCGTAAAGAAGGCATTTCTAAACCACGAAATAAAGCTCAATAAAGCGCTCAATGGTATCAGGATAATAAACACACAAACTAAAAGAGAAAGAGCCGATATAGTAGAATTTACTGCAATTATAGGAACAGAATATATCCATAAATTCATACCACCCATAACGCCTGCAGCAATTTGAAAACCAAGTTGTTTGCCATCATTTTTAAGGTAGGGATTACCTTTCGCACCCTTTGCAAGCTTATCTACATAGTCTTGCCCTCCGCTGCCTTTTGCTTTATCATAGTCAAATGTTTTTCCTGTTTCAGAATCGACTACACCGGCAGGATTACCTGTATTAATAAAGTTTGCGGTTGGTTTAACCACATAATTCTCAATAAAATCACCTGACTGTTCCGCATTCGAAAATCCAGTCATACCATTGTTAATCTCTTTTTTAGCTGTATCCGCAACACTGGTTACTGTGTCAAATAGGATTTGTCCACCCATTTCAGTTTTAAACTGTCCATTTGGCGTTCTTACTGTAAAATTTCCAAAAAAGAAAAACATAGTCGCAACAACTGCCATCAGATGAATGAACGACCGCATAAAATTGCCCTTACCATTAGTGTATTGGTAAAACAGATAAAAACCTGTAATCGCTAGTAACATCCCTGCTCCTGAAGCCTGTGCTATTGTTCCATTTGAACCACCAATAAACCCTAGAAAGATTGTTTTAGCATTGTTTATCATAGTGACTTGAACAGATTTCAAGGATCCCGAAATGTTAAGAAGATTTGTAAGAAAGCTAACAATAAGCGCCTGAATTTGGAAAAGCTGAAACGGCATACCAATGATTATACCTGAGATGAAATTCCAAAACATAGGAACTGGTTCAACGATTTTACCATGTACAGTTTCATGATAAATTCCATAGTTCATTATGCTTTTATATAAGACACTAAAATTCATAATTTCACCTCCTAACGTTTTTGGTATTGTTTTTCTAACTGAGATTGTTCTGAATCATTATTAGGCGCAAATAATTCTAACCACGCTTCAGGGATTTCAATTGAAATACGGTTGATATTGCCAAAGACGTCTAAATATACACATTGTCCTTGATTCATGTTCCGAATCCATTGGATATTGGTTTCACTGACTTCTAGTTTCAAGATACGTAGAATTTGTTCTTCTTCTCCATCCTCATAGAAACAAAAACGTTCACCTGCGCCTGTGGTATCGTTCGAATCTTTCACATCATTGACCGACTGTGAAATAAGAACGAGCTTATTATTCTGGGAACGACCGACACGTTTCATAGACTTGATGATTCGTTTTCCTTCCTTTGAAGTCATAATCACCCAAACTTCATCCATAAATTCAACCGTTTCTTCTTGGTCATTCATTGAACCAAATCGTTTACAGAATGTACCTAAAGCCATCATCAAAGCAACAGAATTACGTTCTTCTTCTGAAAGTTCATCATCTGAACCTGATTCAGGAAGTTCTAAGTCCGCAATTTCTAAAAGTGTGGCATGTTCTTCAAAAGAAATCCCTTCAACATTACCGTAAGAAAAAGCTAAAGATAAAATAGAACCTTCGACTGCTTCAAAAAGATATTCCCCTGCAGCTTGTACAGCTTCATTTTTTGAATCTCTCAAAATATCAATCACGTGCATAAAGCCAACTGTTTTACCTTCAATTTTACGTTTCACAACTGCCTTTACAGCTTTAGAAATAGCTGTTGTTTCTTCTTTCTTCCAAGTACCCTCTCCTAAATACTTAAGCATGGTTTTAGCCACTGTCAAAGCATCTTCTGGATTCAAAAACACGATAGGGTCAAGAACACCTTCATTTTCTGGTTTTTGATAATCAAGTGTTACAAAGTTAATGCTATCAATTACCGCTGCCAGTTCTGGATTTTTCTTACGCCATACTGGATTTTGCGATACACTCAGCCACTGTGCCCTAATGTTGTGTTTAGGGTCAATATAAAGTGTCTTAATTTTAGAGTGTACATTTTGTAAGAATTGATTTTGTGCAAGAATTGTCTTCCCAGAACCTGTCATACCTGTGATTGTCGTTAAAAGATTTTTAGTCACCTTTCCTGCAATCCCCTCTTTATTGGCAAGCATAGGGTTATAGAGGACAATATTTCTTGAAGCATGAATAGCTTGGTTTAAATCTTTCCACTTGTGATAATTTGTATCTACTCGTCCTAAAGGAAAACCTGAATCCGACCCACTTTTTGTTGTCGTAAAAGGTAAGTGTTGAGAAAAACCTGCAGAATCTGAAGAGTGATACCAAAAACGTGTCGTTCGGTCTAATTTTGCGCCATAAAGTAACGATTGGAAAAGATAAGCTTGATCCATACGTGCTCGTTCCAATACAAATTTATTTTCAAACGCACTGATGGCTGTTTTTACACGACTTCTTAATTGTTCACGGCTTGAAGCTGCGATAAATAAAAAAGCGCCATATTCAATAATAGGCTCTTTCGCTTGAACTTTTTTTGCCATATCGTTTAAACCTTTACGCCCAATAATAATACGGTCGTGCATAACGTTTCCTGTATTTGCAGTTTCACGCATAATCGTTTTGGAACGCACTAAACTTTGGCTCATTTTAGATTTATAACCGAATGAGCTTTTCATATCAGGAAAATGGGCTTTTATTTTTAAGCCAATAGGGAAGTTGAAAGACTGCACAACTTCACCAATATGATTATTGCTCAAAAGTCCATTTGACTTTCCAATAGGTAATATAGTGAGATAGCTTGTACCATAAGGACTTACAAACTGTAACTCTCCCATATTATTCGCATAAATCATGGTATCTGTAATATTGTTAATCGTACGTGATTCTAAAACATCCTTATACAAATGTGGAATGTAAGGCAGGAACTGCAGCTTTTGATAATAGTAGGTTTGGTCATCAGATAAAGGTACAGGTTTTAATGGTGAAAGAGTTTGTCTCAATTCCATTTCTGCATGATACCAATTTTCTGCCCAATCTTCTCCCACCTGAACATATCGTCCAAAAGCGTTCATCAACGCTGCAGTTTGTCTTGTGATTGCATTTTTCACAAGTTCTTTGAAAGACATATCTTTCATTTCTTTAGAGATATAGACCCCTAGCAACCAAAAATACTTATAAGGGATTTCCATCTCTTTTGTATAACGTTCTGTTATTTCTTTAAGATAAACTTCTCCAGATTTTTTATTTTCAGATACAAAAGTTTTTGCAAGGTCTGACATTTTTTCTTCCAAAAGAAAATCACGTGATACTAAAGAAAGTTCAAAATAGACGTTAGGTATAAGTTTTCTTACCACTTTTTCTATTGTTTCCTTTGTTTCTTTCTTTTTCTTGAAATTAATCGGAGAAGAAGAAAAGTAAGGGATCGTGTAAAAAGCCATTACTTCTCTTTCTTTGGTTAATACTAAATTCTCCTTATATTGTTCAATTGGGTAACTAAGTTTCATATTCCTCTTTCTAGCTCTATTTAAAGCATAACTTTTTCAAATACAATATTTTCTTGCACTTCTTCCCTCCGTTCTACAGCATAAATACAACGTTTATCAAAACCAAAATTTTTAATAAAGCGAAACACACCATAAATATAGTAGTGCATTTTTTTACCGTCAGGCTCTTTTTCTACATAAGATTTACCTATAAACCAAGGTAATATTGTACACAAAGCAACAGGTACAAAAGGAACGTATCTAAGAACTGGAAGTAGCGGATGAATAAAAAGAAAAACCGCAACTGCGCTCAATGCTGTAACCCCTAAAAAAGGCACAGATAAGGGTGTCTGGAAAGTCCAATAGACTTTACCTCGCAGTCTGATTTCTTGAATCCAATAAGGTGTTTCTAAACCTATCGCATAATCATAATGTTGTTTTTCCATAGGCAATCACGCAATATTTACGCCAAAGACTTTTAGGATAGCTGTGATAAAGTCCCACATAATGGCAAATATATCTTTCCCTGTGAACAACGCCCACATAATACCACCAATAGCAAGAACAGAGATGATTTCCACCCATGCACCATTTTTCCAATGTTTAAAAATCATAATCCCTGCAATAACAGCAAGTAGAACAACAAATCCTGCCTTAATATCATCAAAATTCATATTTTAATCCAACTTTCTATTTTTTATTTTGAGAGGGTTGTGTTTTAGCTTTAGGAGTTGAAGCCTTCTTCTCCGTACTTTTTGAAGTGGATTCTGACTTTTTATTTCCATTTTCTAAAACTTTCACACGCTCTAATAACTTTTCATTTTCCTTTGATAAGGTTTTTTGATTTTCACCTAAGGTTTGAGTAGTTTCGTTAACTTTTTGTGTCAAATCAGTAACTTGAACATTGGCATTGTAAGCGGAGTAACCCAATCCTGCAAATAAACCAATAATCAGGATAACAACGAGTCGGTAAATACGCAGTGCTTTACCTTCTTTTACTGTTTTAGTTTTGGGAATTTCAGGTTCTTTGGGCTTTTTCTCATATTTTTTTAAACCAGAGAAAAATCCCTTAAAAATACTTTGTTTCCCTGCCCCTCCTTCTTTACCTGTCGCACCAGTTGTTATCAGTTCTTCAGGTATCACAGGCTCTAATTTTCCTCCTGCTTCATCAAAAACCAAAAGTAGCAAATCTTTTTCTTCAGATGTTAACTCTGCAGCGATACTTTTGACTTCAATTTTTTGATTTTGAGCAAAAAAAAGGAGCGCTTCTCTATCCACGCCCAATTCTCTTGCCAGTTCATAAATTTTCAAATGTTACCTCCATATTTTTTTACTCCACCATCCCACCACTTCACCGATTCTTACGGTCAATATTTATTATTTTTTATCTTTGTTAAAGAAGGCTTTAATTTTATCACGACGAGCTACTCCCAATGCTACAAGGATTGCACCAATACCTACTAAGCTCCAAACAGCTTTTTCTTCACCTGTTGAAGGGAGAATATTCTTTGGATTGTCTGGAGTTTTTGGTGTTTCTTTTTTAGGTGTTTCAGGTTTCTTCACTGTAAATGTTTCCTTTTCATCATCTTTGTTATGATGAGAGATCAGTGACGGTTCTTCTTCATTTGGTTTCTCACCATGCCATGCGTCCTCATAGAAGGTAATCTTATGCCCTGCATATTTCTTCGCATCTACTTTGACAGGAACTTCCACAGTACCTGAAGTATCTTCTGCCTTGAAGGTCAAACTACCGTCTACATCAATTACTTTTTTCAAGTTATGGTCATAAGCTTGTGTGATTTTAACCGTGTAAGTATCGCCTTTAACCAAGCCTTCATAGAAGAATTTATCCGTCACTGTTGTTGTTTCAGGTGTAATTTCCTTATCCTGAACTTCTGTATGGCCGTCTGCTTCATCTACTTTGACCGTTTGAGAAGGATTGTCTTTGTAGTTGTTTTCTTCAACGACCTTATTTCCTTCTTCATCTGTGACAAGTTCAGTGACGGTATAGTCCTTGTTTTGGTCTTTCATCGTATTAATGACTGGGAAATCCAACTGAACTGTGGCACTACCATTTTCATCCGTTGTAAATTTCTTTTCGGCAGTAATAGATTTACCTTTATCATCTTTTACTTCTTTACCTGAGTCTTTGTAAACAACTTTACCTTTGAGGTTGAGTTCTTTAGAAGCAGGGAGGTTTGACATTTGAGCCATATCTGTCACTTGTGCCTGACCTACACCAAGGGTCTTATCGCCATCTGCCTTGTCCTTAGCAGTAGTCGTAATGGTTGGTGTTGGTTTTTCTTCTGGCTTGTCTGTAAACGTACCTAGGTTCAAGTTGAACATGATATTGTTATCTGTCATGTGTGACACATCAACATCATTTGTAGAGATAATTTGACCTGTGACTGTATCTTTAAAGACAAACGTATAACTTGTAATGTTACCGTCCTTATCACGATTAGTTGTGTGTGTAACTGTAAATGGATTAATCGGTTGTAAGCCGTCTGGTGTTTCAACTTCTGTAAACTCATGATCCCCGAAAGTAAGTAAATCTTTGAAATCTACGACACCATTGGTTGTAATCCCTGTGCTAGGGTCAGTGACTGCTTTAGAAGTCACTCTTACAGGCTCACCTTTTGTGCCATTAATTGGTTTGCCTTCAAAGACTGCACCATTCAATCCAGTAAGTGAACCATTGACATCTTGTGCTTTTGACCAAACCACTCCAAACTTACCCACACGGTCTTTGGCTGTGGCTTCTTCAACATAGTTTTTTGTGACTGAGTTGTATTTGTCTTTTTCATCAAATTCAACATCATATTTTTTCGTTGACAGCTCATAGCCTTCTGGTGCTTTTGTTTCTTGCCAGTAAACTTTATCTGAGAAGTTCAGATTTTTAAGTTTTACCCCTTTAGAAACATCTGTCATACGAAGGACAATATTATCACCTGCGACTTTTTCGCCTGCGACTGCAGTAATTGGATAGCCTTCATTGCCATCTTTCCAAGTTACAGGCTTCCCAGTCGATTTATAGAAAAGCCCCCATTCAGAATTTTCAAGATGTGCAGCACCTTGTGTTTCAGTAGAGCCTGTATCGGCATCTTGTTTCAGAAGCGTTGCTTCACCAAGACCGATAGTTTTAACTTTTAAATTCCCTCCCAAAGTTGCTGGGTCAGATGTTGCAAAAAGTGTTTGTCCCACGGTACTGTCTGGATTAATTGTGCCGTAAATGTAACTCGGTTGAAAATCTCTATTGAGATTATTCCAAAGCTCTACACTACCCTCTTTACCAATTGCTTTTGGAGTAGCTGAAACCTCAAGACTATTCCCTTTACGTGTCGCAGTCAATCCTTCACTTGGATTGATATTATCAAATGGAAGTCCATAGCCACCTGCATTTCCTGCAACAACTCCTGCCTTATCTGTGGCAGTTGCACTTGAACCTGCAATAACTGTCAAAGGATTAGGGTTAAAATCTGGATTTTTAGAGCTTGCGACTGCTTGCTTAAGAATAACTGTCGCATGTTCAATGACCTTATTAATATCCGCACCTGTAGACTCTAAACCTGTAATTTTATGCCCACCAACAACGTTATTCAATTTTGAAGTGTCAACTTCTGAAACTTTAGAAAGCAACCCTGAAACTTCATTTTGACCTGCTTCAACGAGCCACATGGCAAACTGTGTCGCAAGGTTAATGTTTTTATCAGCTTCCGCATTATTCACTTCACCAATGTAAGTAATGTTATTAATGAGATTACGTTGATACTCTGTCATCTCATTCCATAATTTATAGACAGCTTCATTTTGACCTGCTTTAGTCGCATAAGCACCATTAAAGACATCTACAAAGGGTTCTAAACAGAACGTTGTCGCACCATTAACTTCCATGAAGTTTGCGGAAGCTTCATGCCCATTCGACCATTTAACCGTACCAGTACCTGAGAATTTATAGTTAACTGGTCCTTTATCAGGAAGTGAAATCGAACGTGCAGGGCTTGAAAATGGACTGATATTTAAAACATCTGCTTGTGCAAGACCTGCAAGAGAGCCACCTACTGTTAGAACAAGCATAGACATTGTGACCATATGCTTCCCTCTTTTATGCATACAGAAACGCGTATTTTTTTCTTCTGTGAGAGCTTTTTGTAATTTTTTCTTTTTGAATTTCGACATCATTTTCTCCTGTTTTTTCTTTTTTATTCTGCGCAAAACAAAAAAGCGTGATTTTTCACGCTTTATATTAGTTATTAAATTGTTATCTCCCACATTCTAAAATCCTTTTTACGCCTTGATTGAGGGCTGAATATAAAAAAACGACAGTTTCATAAGAAACTACCGCTTTTTTGTATTTAATACGCACCAGCAGACCATCCACCACTTGTCGCATTAGCATTAAGCCAATCTGCAGCTGCACGACCTGCTTCAGCCAAAGAACTAAATCCTCCCTGTGACCAAACAATTTGTCCTTCTTTATTTCTTACCCAACCAGTAAATGTCTCTGCAGGAGGAGGTGTTACAGTTCCACCCCCATTATTCCCTGAATTTCCACCGCCTATTGGTGGTGTAACAGTATTACCTCCACCTGTGCTTGGTGGATTAGGGTTAGAAGTGTTTCCACTTCCTGAATTGCCACCACCTGTAGGAGCTTGTGGAGTTTGAGGTGTAGGCTGATAAGCATTAACATTATCATTTGTAGCTGTATCATTATTTACAGGAGCAGGATCAGTCACAACTGAATTTTCAGCTTGTGATTGATTTACTTCTGAAGCATTACTTTTTGCTGTCTGATTTGAATTATCTACAGCTTTTGCAGTCTGAGCTGATTTTTTAGCTTCTTCTGCTTTTTTGGCTTTATCCGCTTGTGCTTTTGAAATTGAAATATCTTTAGTCAGTTTCGCTTTCAAAGTTTTACTATAATCAGAAGTCAATTTTGATACAGCAGTTTGTGCTTTTTTCAATTTATCTGCGTTTGTAGCATTTTTTTGATAATCTGCGACTGCTTTTTTAGCTTCAGTTTCAAGTTTTACACGATTTTTAATCCCGTCTAATTCTTTCGTCAATTGTTGAGCTGCTTTATCATCTTTTACCTGAGAGATAGCTTTTTTCGCAAGTTCTAAATTATTTGCACTAGGATTTTTTTGTGCTTCAGCAAGACTTGCTTTAGCTTTTATCAATAATTCTTTATCTGCTTGTTTTGCATTTTCAATCGCTTGTTTTTTCTCTTTCTCCTGTTGGACTTGTTTAGCCTTTT
>NZ_MUIZ01000020.1 GCF_002154895.1 Lactococcus petauri
AATTCATCAGAATCTGATAACTTATCTTCAACTCTTACAATATTCAACTTTTCCGTTTTTATCTCTGTTTTTTGAGTTAAAGATAAAGGTATAAATATATTTACACCTAAAAATATTACTGCAGCTCCTAATATAACTGTTCCAAGTGTATTCTTCACAATATCATAATAATCTTGCATATAAATTTCATATACAAGACTTGTTATAAACATTAGGAATAAAAGAGTTACAAACATAAAAAAGCCAAATACAAAACCATTTACGTGATTGAAATTTAGCTTTACAAGCTCATTTGTTATAGTGTGATCCATTTCTAGTAATTCCCCCAGTAATCTTCTTTACTCGCCTCTAAATAATCATTAAGATTATGAGTAGATGTATACTCAAAATGACCTTGAGGAAAACCTCTATTTAGCCTAGAGAAATGAATATGTTGAAGAAATTTGAATGGCAAATCATCCAGATTTTTTGAACTTGAAATACAATATTTTGGTTTGGCATCAATATATCTATCAATATAGCTGCACAATTCTTTCTCTATCATGTACCTTGATAATTCTAAATCATCTTTATCATAAATACGCTGTATTTCCATTGGACTTTCAATACCTTGGCGCATGTCATTAATGGTAGCCTCAAGTCTTGCTCTATACTTTCTGACATTTCCGTTGTAGATGTTTTCATCTAAAATTGCGTGAAAATCATCAACAATTACTAAACACTGTTTTTTTGAAGGAAATAATTCAACCCCCTCAAAAAATTTGGGAATTAGAGAAGTTTTAAAAAATTTACCTAGTTTCACTTTCTCATTTTTTAATAATTCTCCATACTCCTCTCCATAAGCCGTATAGACAATGATTTCATCATAGATGTTCAAAGACAAAGCACCCTCAACAACAAGTCTTAAAAGGCTCGTTTTTCCAGTTCCTGGATTCCCAATAACTGAGATATTTCCCTCATTAAGTAGTATGTTTTCTATTTTCATGTTCTATCCTCCCTCCGCCATATATTTATATTAAGCAGTTCGCTACTGCTAAAGCTCAAGTGTTAAACTTGAAGTAGATCGCTGTGGATTAGTGCCCGCCGCCAATCGCTTGACGATTTGTGAATGGATCTAACCACAGCTTTTTGTTTAATTGGTAATTAGTTTGATAACGCTTGACGTTTTATATCTAATATGGCTACGAGACAAAAAGTGCGTGGAGTTATCACAGTGAGCTAAATCTTAAATCTAGGAGAACTATATGACACTTTATGTTGGAATCGATGTTTCTAAATTTAAACACGACCTCGCAATTCTTGAAGACCAAGGTGAAATTATCACAAAAAACTTACGTTTTGATAACTCTTCTCAGGGTTTTCAAATTTTAAAAGAACATTTGGAAGCACTCGAATGTCCAATTTCTGAAATCCACATTGCACTTGAAGACACAGGACATTATGGTGACAACCTCGTTGCTTTTCTTCAAAAGCTAGGTTACTCTGTATTTACCTATAATCCTTTGCTTATCAAGGAATTCGTCAAATCACAGACACTTCGTAAATCTAAAACAGATAAAAAAGATGCACTTGTCATTGCTCGAAAATTACTCAGCGACTCCTATTCTGAACGCTTTATAGTTGAACCTCAAATGCGTGAACTCAAAGAATTAACTCGATATCAAAACCGCCTCATTCATGACCGTTCTAAAGCTAAAACTTTGTATGTTCGTGTGTTAGATATTATATTCCCTGAATTATCGAAAATTGTGACAAGCCCTCATAATCAATACGTTTATGAGCTTCTCACAAGATATCCGTCAGCTTCAAAGATCAGGCATGCACATTTTGATTCATTGCTCAAAATAAAGCATTTAAAAGCGGATAAAGCCAATCAAATCCAGCAAGCAGCTCAAGTTACAATCGGGAATCCATCGTTCGCCCTGCATCTGGAATTGACTCAACTCATCGCAACTATTCGACACCTTACAAGTCAAATTGATGAAATTCAAGTTCAAATCAACTCAATTTTGCATGAACTTGACTCTCCCATTACTTCAATTACAGGCATTGGAGAACGCTTAGGTGCTACCATCTTAGCTGAAATTAATAACATCAATAACTTCAAGAATCCTGCTCAACTTCAAGCCTATGCAGGTCTTGAACCTTCCATTTATCAATCTGGAACTATGGACACTACAGGGCGCATGGTCAAGAGAGGTTCACCTTATCTCCGCTATGCACTGATGCTCGCAACAACGTGTGTATGTCGCTTCTCACCGCATTTCCAAACCTACCTCGCCCTGAAACGAAGTCAGGGCAAACATTACTACGTTGCGATTTCTCACGCTGCTAAGAAGCTCATTCGAGTAATTTTTCATCTCCTCAAAACTAATCAAACCTTTGATGAGAACAAACTAGCCTAAGTATATCCGCCCTCCCACCACAAAGAATAATTTTTTAAACTTGCACTCTTGCAAGATTTTTTGCGTGACTTCCACAATCTAAATAATCCAGCCCAAAGACACCTTATTCTTAATTTCTAATAAATTTTTTCGATTTTTGATAAATAAAAAGAAGTTATAACTCATAACTTCTTTTTAGTATTATTTATTTACTTTCTTAAAGCGGAAAATTGAAATAATCATCACTACTGTTAAAAGAACTAATCCTAAGATGATACTCATCATCGTCATTCTTTCATTTTCCCCTGTTGCAGGTAAGCCATGTTGTGTTGAAGATGTTATTCCTCGATTATCATTTTTATCCTTGGAATCTGGTTTATTCTCTGGTTTTGGCTCAGGGTTCACTGTATTTGCTTTATTTTTAGCATATACGTAAGTTACAGTTTGAACTTGGTTTGTAAATTGACCAGTCGTATTGCCTTGCACTTCTTTGAAAGTATATCCCTCAATAGCTTTCTTTTCAGTACTATAGCCTTCTCCAACAGTTCCTGATTTTACAACGTCTTCTGAAATATTATTCCCATCTGTATCTACATATTTGACAAGGACCGTTCCAGTTACATTAGGTATTTCATTCTTAGTATACACATAGGTTACCGTTTGAGCTTGATCTGTAAATTTACCTGAAGCATTACCTTTCACTTCCTTAAAGGTGTAGCCAGGAATATCTTTTTGTTCTGTTGTGTAGGTTTCACCGACACTACCTGTTTTTACAATATCGTCTGAAATCTTATTTCCATCTGTATCGATATATTTTGCAGTAACATCTCCACCTTTTACAGGTTGAGCATCTTTTACAGTAATTGTGGCTACAGCAGAATATTCTCCTTGGTTTTCAGCAGAAAAGAAAGCAGGAAGTATTCTTGAATAAGTTACTTTATAAGTACCTACTTTAGAAGTATCGACACTTCCATCAACAGTGATTTCTGAAAAAGGAACTACATTTCCATCATAATCTGTGGCACTGTCAAAGTTATCTTCTGGTTTCCATGTGTCACCAACTGTTAACTCTGAATCGTGTACAACAACTGTGGATTGGTCTTTAGTTTGTTCATAAACATACGTCACCGTTTGAGCTTGATCTGTAAATTTACCTGAAGCATTACCTTTCACTTCCTTAAAGGTGTAGCCAGGAATATCTTTTTGTTCTGTTGTATAATCTTCACCAATATTTCCTGATTTTACAACATCATCTGAGATAGAACTTCCACTTACATCTTCATATTTAGCTGTAACATCACCAGCTATTGCAGTATTTCTTTCATATACATACTCAAAATCCACTTGACGATTTAATCCAGACCCACCACCTTCATCAGCAGTAATACCAACTGTATTTCCTTTAGTATCTTTATTTTCTTCAAACCTAAAACTACTTGAATGTGTATAGTAACTCCACATGTCCTCTACTGGTCCACCAGCGCCTTTCAAATTTCCATCTCCATCAGTAGAATGGATGTCTATTAGCCTGTATCCTGGAATATCTAACACATCCCGAAATTCAGGGACTAAGTGAACATTATATGCTATTGGCATATCTTCTTGTATACTATCTTTTATCAATTTTCCTTGAGTATCTACAAAAGAAAAGTTACTCTTAAATGTTTTAGATGTCAACTGTACTTTTTCATGAAAATTATCACTAGAAGTTCCAATTGGAAAGGTAAATTTAGCACTTTCATCTTTTTGTTCCACCCCTTCATCAGAAAGCGACTCCAATTGATATAACGAGGAACCATTATTATAATAGCCTTTCCAAATTACTGAAAAACCACCAAATGGGCCAGCATTAGTAGTCCCAGAAGTTTGATAAGTACTATTATTAGGATAAGGACTTTCATAATTGGGATTAGTAGGTAGTGCTGAGAATTCCAACGTAAAATTTGCTGTGTTATTAGCTAACGGGGCTAAACTGTCTTGAAAGTCATTCTGATATTCACTATTAGTTGCGTCTGAAAGTTCTGCCGTTTCAGCGACACCTTGTATTGCTGGGGAAAAAACTCCTAGTAGTATCGTTCCTAAAGCAAGAACCGAAGTTAATCTTTTCATAATTCATTCCAATCTTCATAATATTTCGTTTGAAAGAAAAAGTAGGGTTTGTTGGAAAGAATGATACTCTTTAACCCTTCTAATATAGCATTTCAATGAAAATTAAAGAGTGAAAAATGATGCATGTACTCTTGCATATATTTGAAAATATAGATATAATAGGAAGTACATCGTTTTCAGAAAAAATAACTGTTAAATAAACCCTACTTTTATTGAATTACAGTGCTTTGCATTACTTAATATAACAATTAAAAACAGCTAAATTTTTTAGCTGTTTTTATAGTTTTCGTTTGACTTTTAATATAGTTTGTCATTCACCAATTGTCTTGGTCAATATTTACTTATCTTTTGATTTTATTGAACATTGCTTTTAGCTTGTCACGTTGCCAAACTGCTAATGCAGTAAGAAGCATACCAAGCCCTACTAAGCTCCAAATAGCTTTTTCTTCCCCTGTGTGTGGAAGAATCCCCTTTGGAGTCTTTGGTGATTCTGGTGTAGAAGTTTTCGGTGTGACTTTACCGTACCATTTGTCATCATCGCCAACTTTTTTACCTGAATGAACACCCACACCATCCACTGTGACATTGTCACCATGCAGTTCTCCTGCTGCAAGAGGGTCAAGAGTACCTTTAATTTCAATAGTTTCTTTTGGTTGAAGAACTAAAAGTTTCCCATCAAGTGTCAACTCCCCATCCTTATTCACTTTTAAAGCTTTGCCTTTATACGTAAAGGTGAGATCTTTAAGACTGCTTTTTCCTTCGATGGTCTTATCCATGACTTTTAAGTGAGTTAACGGCTCAGTCCCATTATTTGTGACAGGCATGAAAATCGTTGTTTGTTCATTTGCCTTCACATCCTTAGCTGTGTCTTTAGTATCGTGGTCATTTTCACCTACATTATTTGGTTTGTCTTTATGATTACCTTCGCCTGCTTCAGGACGTTCAGAGTCTGCTTTTTCAATATCGATGCTTGGAGCTTCTTCTTTTGGCTTACCATACCACTTGTCTTCATCTCCAACTTCTTTACCAGATTCTACACCAATACCACCAACAGTCAATTCATCCCCGTGAAGTTGACCATCTGTAAGTGGCGGAAGTTCTGCTTCCCCTGTCACAAACTCATCAGGTTGGAGAACTAAAAGTTTTCCATCTGCAGTAATGAACTCACCTTCTTTATTCGTTGAAAGTTTTTAACCTTTAAACGTCCATGTGAAGGCTTTGACATCAATCTTGCCTTCAATAGTCTTGTCAGAAACTGTCAAATGAGAGAGAGCTTCTGTACCGTTATTTGTAAATTTAGACGTAATCTTCGTGGCTTGGTTGGGGTCAACGACAAGGGCTGTATCAGGCGTGTCACGGTCGTTTTCACCACCGTTGCTGTCTTTATCCTTGTGATTACCCTCACCTGGGTTAGGAAGCGTGTCATTGGCTTTCTCGATGTCAATGCTTGGTTCTTTTGGTGTTTCTGGATTGTCATTAAAATGTAGAGTAGACAAGCTAATTGTTGGAGTTTCTGGTGTAACCTCGCCTACAGTTCCCTCGCCATTTGGATTAGAGCTTGTGGAGCTGTCTTTCAAACTAAATGTACGAATCGTATTAAGTTTTCTATTTTCATATTCTGTCCTCCCGACCGCATTCACTGATTTTTTCATAGTCAATATTTTTATTCTAAAAAATAGGAGGCTACCAACAATACTAACCCTGACCCTAGAACTAATAAGACGCATATACCAACTATATTATCCATATTTAACCTTAAAAATGTATTTATAACTACAATATATGTTGCTATAACCATTACTAC
>NZ_MUIZ01000021.1 GCF_002154895.1 Lactococcus petauri
AGATTATATAGTGTTCATTTAAATTATTCTTACTATAAAAGAGTATCATAAATTGTTTAAGGGCTATACTAACTTAAACTTTTTTCCAAAAAATAACATTAGAGAGGCATTCTAAGAAATGATTAAACTTTATTATAGAAAACATTCCAAAGCTTCTAAAGATGCTATTGAGTGGTTTAAGCAACAAAATTTAGACATTAATATCCAGAATATAAATAGTATCTCCGAAGGTGATATTTTTCAATCACTTTATTTATCGGATATAGACGTCCCCTATATTCTACGTAGAGGACTTGCTTTCTTCTTCCTTTACGCTGAAGAAAAGAAAGCAAAGGAATTACGATTTAGTGAAAGTCTAGCATATTTAGAGAAAAAACCTTATCTATTACGAGATCCAATAATAATATCTTCCGATAGTTCCTTAATTGGTTACAATGAAGCAAAGTTAAAAAAGTTATTGAAAGTATAGAAATTAAAAAATAGAATGGAATTACAATAGTAAAATTTTACATTCTATTTTTTACTTCTTTAAATTAATAATAATTCTTATTGACCTAAATCTTTTACTCTAAACATCTTCTTTTCCAGAAGAAACTCATTATTAATTCTATTACATTATCTTGCAATGTAGTGAAAATAAAATCAATACTAGTTAATAAATTTTCTATAACGAACTTTGCATTAAATCATTTCTTTTTTTTTTAAAATATTATCACAAGCGCGAAAAATATTTTCTGTATCTTTTAATGAAATCTCAGGATTTATATATAATTTTTTTATATGAGGATATCTTAAATCAACCATATCCGTAGCTAAAATTAAATCAGGTACAACATTAGTTTCACCAACTAATAGTTTAATATTAAAACGATTCTTTAAGAGATTTTGAATCCTATTAATAGTAATTTCATCAATATAAGCTGCCCCATCTGTTAGAAGCAATATAGTTATTTCTATCTCGAAATCTTGAGGAGAAAATTCCATAACATAGGCCTGACCATAGCGTAAAGTCAATGATTTCACAGTGTTTTTAGGTAACCGAGGTTCATGAGAAAGGATATTTTTTTTGATAGTTGGTAGTAAGTTAGGATAATCAACTGTTACATGACTATATATTCGTACAGCCGAAGTGTTAAAATAGGTTAGCTTAAATATATCTACAAAAATTCGTGCTGAAATCATCGCAGGCCAAAAAAGAGCATTTTTAGGTTGCTTATCATTCCACTTAGGGTGTCTTTTTTTCATAAAACTAACAAAGTGTATAATACTGATGTAGCTGCGACGAGAATATTTTTTTAATATATCGAGGGTGTTATCAATTCCTTGAAACTCTTCGTAACATTCAGGAAAAATATAAAATATCAATAACATAAATTCTAACTCTACCTGTGGTAGAGTTAGTTCTTTATTAATAATCCTAGTTATTTTTTCCTTATAATAACTATTTGAAATAAGTGCTTTAGCGTATTTTGGAAGTAACTTTTCTGAAATGATATTTTCTGATTGCGCTCGAGAAACAAAAACAGCAAAGTAAAAAGCAAAATGTTTTCTTTTTCCAGCATTTAAATATTTTTTGGAGGGAATAATTAAAGAGATTATCTTATTAACCTGCTTTTCATCAACCCCTTTAAAAGGCCATTCTATTCCACGATACACTCTCCAAAGAAAACTTATAAGAGCATAGCGAATGATTCTTTCTTCTCCCAACAAATATATTCTATTTTTGCGTACAACGAACTTGCTGTCAGCAAGTTTTAATAAGATATTGGCACTTTGAAGTTTTCTTCTAAATGTACTTTCGCTTATAAAATTTTCTTTACAAAATGATGTTAAGTTTACGGATTTATTATCTAAAAATAGTTCAATAAATGTTAGCATAGGTTCTTTTTTCATTAATGAAATTCTTAAACGATAATATTCTAACTTATTTCCTAAAAACAACCGTTCCCTTGACTTCGGATGAACTTTTAATTTATCAATTTCAAGTTCACTTGCTATATTGTCTATATACTTGAGATGTCTTAAAACGATCCTTCTGTCTGCTCCTATAGATTTTATTAACATTTCAATATTTGCGCCTCTTTGGGAATTAAAAAGAATTTCTAAAATTGATAACTGCTGACATGTATCTCTGCTAAAAATATATTCAAAATAATTTTTCATATTTCTTCTTCACTTTTTTAATTTAAACCATTTCAAAAAAATTTAATCCATACTTCTTATTAAAAGTGCGGATTAGACTTTCAACAAATATTACTCCTAAATCATCTTCCAAGGATTATTGAGGAACATTACTAATTTCCCACTCAACAGTTGCATGATATTCTTGATTTATCTTCAATGACGATCCATTAGTATTTAAGGATACCCTTGGAAACTGTAACTGCCACTGTCCTTGACCTGCCCCTATCTTGGCAGAAGAAACTAGTGTAGGCATGTCTTCAGATAAAGTAAAATCATAACTTGTAGGAGCTGTTGAAGTATTTCCTACTCCTGGTATTACTTTGGCTTTAGAAAACTTCATTGTTGCATCTTTAATTATTTCTCCTGATTCAGTTGTAAATTGTTGGGTCAGATTTGCTGTTACTCTCCATCCTCTATCCGAAGCGGTATCATCCGTTACAATTAAAGGACTTTGGGGAACCATATCATAGATGGGTTTACCCTTGAGTTCCTGCGTTCCAAAATCTGAATCTGGTGCATTATCTATTGTTACGGACACGGGAGGAGCTATGACATTAATCATAAAATTACTTGAAGTACTTGTGAAGTATTTATTATTCTCAGATGCTACAGCTTCTGAAAGTGTGGCATAGCTTTTACCATCAGGTGCTGTTACATTTTGTATTGTTGCCCCAGTAGGAAGAGCGCTTAAATCTTTCGTAGGGTCTTTAATAATGGCACCCGTCACTCCTTTTTGTGTCAAAGGTCCCGCAAGTCCTGGTGCATTGGGGCGAGTTCCTTCTACATATTTATAAGTAAAGTTCGTACTTGCTTCCTTAGCTTTCAGATAAATACTGAAATAATTGGCCCAAGCATTATTTGAAACATCGTCAAAATTGGGATTAGCTGCTAAAGCGGAAGCTAAATCAGGATAAGTTTTTCCTCCTTGTCCATCTGGTCCAACAACATGATCAACTTCATAACCTTCCGGAATGGTTAAGTTTGGAACACTTCCAATAGCTCCGTCATAGTTCCCTGAAAGAGTGAGTACTGCTGGAAGAGAGGAAGCTTTCCCTGAAACAAGAGAAACTGTTGAGTCTGGTGCTCCTCCTACAAGTCCTGTGACTGAATCTGTGATATCACCAGTACCCGGTGTTCCCTTAGTATAATATGTCTTAAAGGATGCCGTTTCATTCTTTGGTGTGTAGTAAGCATTAAGGACATTAGATTTGCTATTACTTATTTTAAGATAATCACCTTTTAAAAAGCTATAATTTTTTATATCAGGTGCATTGTAATCGAAATATATTAACATACCACTGCCTATGCCAACATATTCTCCTGTATTACCTTTAATTGTTGATGAGGCTACATTTTTGATTGGTTTATTGGTGGTTGAATCAATATAATTTACTTTGACATCTGCTGTTCCACGCATAGCGCTGAATGTGGAATCTTTTGATACATTACCTTCTTTAATAATGCCTGTGTTAGAGCCGGTAACACCGATACTACCAAAAGACATGTTCCTTTGCAGAGTTACTACACGGGAAATAGATACTTTCCCATACTTACCGCTGTTATTGAATTCAGAATCTGGTGTAGATGAAATAGTGAGTGTTCCTGTATATGTGCCACTTATATTTGTTGTAATATTCGACCAACTTATTTCTAATTTTTCCGACCCTCTGTAATTTGATGGTAAAATAAGGCCATCATGTTTTAATACCATTGGAGCTTTTACTTGTGTCCAAGGATAGGTTGATGTATTTGATATTTCAAGTGTTCCTGCAACATTAGTTTTACGAATCTCAAGAGTATCGCTTCCTTTATCATTTGATGAGTTTGAAGGACCATCAACATTAGGATTATAATAAAGATCACGTCCCATAAAAATAGTATTGTATAATCCATTAATGCCTAACCCTTGGCCTGCTGCACCGGGAGCATTTGATTTAATCTGCTCATCACTTGAGGGAGTGAGTATAAAACCAGCAGCATCTCCCCAGCCCCACTCTGACGAAGCATTGCTATAGTAATAAGGAGTCGAAATGGAAACAGGTTGTGAAAAATCAATAGTTGCATCCATCATATGATAAACCCAACTACCCTGTTTAGAATTTGCTAACCAAAAATAGTTATTTCCCGTTAAATCCCACTTCCACCAATCACTGGTGCCAGATAATACATTCCAATTATTTTTATCATGGATAAAGCTATCATCTAGTGTATGATCCCCCGTATCACTTACTTGACCAGGTAAAAGTGTTTCTCCCACAAGGGTATCCGCTTCTACTTTGGTATTTGATAAATTTGAAACTTGAAAAGATAAAAGTGTAAGTAAACTTAATGTTATTCCTAATTTAAACTTATTTTTCATTCTTACTTCCTCACATCATTACTATAAGGTCTTCTTGATTCCTTTTTTGAAAAGAAGCATGGATCTTCTTTTCAAAAAAGGAAATATCTGATTGACAAGAAAAACAACCAAATATCCTTAAAAATTGTTAACTTAAGCACCAGGTACAGCACTCAAAGCATATTCAAGTGTTGCTGTATAGCTTCCAGCTTTGGCTGAGCCAGCAGGAACACTGAGGGAAATTGGTCCACCTTCTTCATTTCCTGTATAGTCCGCTGCTGCACCATATTTAACGGCATATGTTCCGTAGCTTCCCTCCGCATTGGATGTCATAACTGTTGCTGGAGTACCTACTGCTAAGTTGGTAATATTTGAAGCTGTTGGCATATAAGCACTTGTACCTGATTCAGTTCCAGTGTATACAGCTGTAGCTTTATTAAAGCTCAACTGTGCACCTGTCAAATCATTTTCACCGTTTTTAAACTGTGCCAATTGAGTTACTGTAATTGACCATGTTCCTTCACCACGAAGGTCATGCATTGCAACAAAGTCTGCTCCTGAAGTTTTTTCATCTGTTGAAGCATAGTAAGTTGCTGTTTTTTCTGAAATTTCGTGTGTACCAAAATCAAGATTTGACGCATAGTCCAAAGCAATAACACCAGGGACGCCAGGGATACCAGGGTCAACTCCTCCACCAGGGTTTTCCGGATCAACGACACCTGGATTAGAAGTATCTGGTGCTGCGGTGAAGTTCACTGTGCCTTCAGAATTAAATTGATTTTGGTCAACGCTATCCGCAGAAACTGTTCCTGCGCCTAATAAAGCTAGTGTTGAAAGTGCGACTGTTGAAAGTGTGATAATTTTTTTCACGAAAATGTTCCTTTCTAAAGAACGATAAGTTTAATATTAAGTATTTTTTCTTCTTCTATGAATGAGAAGAATACCTAAAGCAATAGTAATTCCTCCAATAAGTGATATTGAAGATGTAGTTTCCCCTGTGCGAGGCAGCATCTGATACGATGAATCATTAACTGGAAGTTCATTCAAATTCTGCGTCTCAGAAGGTGGAGAAGGAACTGTGCTCGGGGATTCATAGAAGCCTACATGAACATTGGTCGATAATGAGTTCGCATGACCGTTAAGCGTCACCCTTCCCCCAAAAAGAAGTAATCCTAGAATAATAAATTTATATTTCACATAAAATTTTTCCTTTCTGTTTTACATTTAGTTAACCTTTGAAAAATAGTAACAAAGGAAAATTATAAATTAACAGCTCAAATTAAATTCCCATAAAACTATCAAAATTCTAAAGAAAACCTGTTAACAATATTAATTTAACATAGAAAATTTTTTTCTCATTTTGATATGCTCATCAAAATTTTTATGGAAAAATAAAGAATTTTTTCAATTATATTTCTTTGTGAAATTTAGAAAATCATATTAGATAACGTGAAATTCAGAGTTATACTG
>NZ_MUIZ01000022.1 GCF_002154895.1 Lactococcus petauri
ATATTACATTTTATTGAACATAAAAGTAGTAAGGAGAAGTATTTTAAAAAATTGCTCAAGTTTTGGTAGAGTACTTTTAACTATTTTTAAATATACTTATACTTTGACTTTCTGTCTTTGCAGGTAACACTAATATAACTTATGTCAAATTACGTATTCAATTCACTCTTTTTTTGATATTTTTGTTTTGGATAAAAAATTCGTAAATAAGTTTTTAATACAATATAAGAAGTATAGAAGTGAAAAATATAGATATTTTACTAAAATCAAAATTCTAGTTGCAGTTTTAAATTATAAAGTCATTGTTAAACTAAATACACGCTTGGCCGAGTGATCTCGGAAAGAAAGGATAATTGAAAAAATGGATAATTATTTTGAATATATTTTCAGTAAAGAAACATGCCAACAAATATTGCTTTTGGAACAACTATATAATAATCCACTGGGCTTAGATATTGACGAATTGGGTGATAAAATTGACTTAGAACGAAGAACACTACGGCGGCATTTATCTTATATTAATGATGTGGCTAATGAATATGTGGTTATGTCAAAACCGATAATTTTTCAAAAAAAGAAATATGTATTTACCGGAAGCAAATCTGAATACTATGCCTTAAAGTGTAATATTTTAAAACCAGAATCTCTTTTAAACCTTTTTGAACTATTTTTAAATAGCCAATCAGTAAATTTTATAGATTTTTGTAAAGAAAATTTCATGAGCGAAAGTACGGCAAGAAGAAAATTAAAAAAGGCCAATGTTTTGTTGCAAAGTATAGGGATGAAACTGACTATTAGAAAAGATGAGATTTACATTATTGGTGAGGAACGAATTATTCGTTATTCGCTTATTAGTTTATTTTGGAGAGTATATCGTGGTACTGAGTGGCCTTTTGCAAATGTTGACGAGGGAAGAGTAGAAAATATAGTTTCTTCTATTATTTCATCAGGTCGGTACATAAGTTACGGTAAACGTAAACATCTTGCTTTTTATCTTGCTACTTTTATTTCTCGATCACAGTCAGGAAATGTTATTTCCAAGGCACTTTTGCCGGAATACTCTTCAGCGCTTATTGCTAATAATCATTATATGGGAGAATTATCACAATTAATTGAGCAAAGTTTCAAGCTGCCACAAGTAGAACTAGAATTTATCTTACCTATTTTTTATATTTTCCCAGAATGTTACGAAGAATTTCATAGTGTTGATGATACCCTTGCAATTTTAAAGAAATATTCTCGTCGAAGCTATAGTAGTATCATGAATTTTGTTGCTTTTATTAAAAAAAGACATCCAAAGTGGGATAAAGATAGTCCGAGCACTCCTTTTTTTTGGCCGATGCTTATTTCGGGGCGCTTATTCGTCGATATCTTTAAAGATGCATATTTTAATTCTTCTGGAGTACGTATATTCAAGCATGCTGGAACTGATTATCCTAGATTCTTACCAACAATTAGAAAAAGCATCCTTTCTCATGAACCAAAACTAGCGACAAATACTTTAAAGTCATTGACATTGAGATATGGGCAGGCGTATATTATGGAGTTTTCCCCTCATGATTTTGAGCCTAAGATCAAGATACTACTTCTTACAGATAGTGCAATGTATATAGAAAAAATTATTAGTCAAAGAGTTGAAAATCTTTTAAAGTACCGGTTTAACTTTATTCTAGAGATTGATCGTCCTAGCTCTACTCCTGATTTAATTTTAGAAACTGATGTAATTGACACGAAGTATTCTGATTCTAAAAGACTGTTTATTAACTTAGAGGTCGCTCCGAAAGATAGAGAAAACATTCTTACAGCTTGTAAGGATATTTTGAAAGAAAAATATTAATATTAAAATGGATTTATATATTTTTTTTGAAGGAATAAATATATGAATCAGAAGTTGTTTACCTTCCAAGAGAAGTTAATATAAATTTCACCCTTAATGAAAAAGATATGATAAATAATAATCAGACATCATGAAGAGAAAAAAGAAGGAATCTAGCAATAGTAAAAAAAATGGAGTTCTTTTATTTTTACTGCTATTGTCCTATATATAATTATTACTGGGATATTTTTGCTTAAGAATGAAAAAGTTTAGAATACAAGATTATATTTATAAAAGAGTAAAACTTTAAAAGATATTGAAATAAAACAGAAAAACAACAACTTATTAGGGTAATTACAATTATCTAATGAGTTTTATACTTGCTTCAATGACTAGGAATAAAAAGATGCCAATCCAATAAATTGTATACAAACTGGAAATTATAATTTGAAAACAGAAAAAGCTTTTTACTTTTTATATTATGGATTTTCTCTTGGAGATGTCAAATTTATCTAATGCTTCAAAATTAGAATATAATAAATTGGATAATGATGAGATTTATAAAGAAAACCAAGAAGAAATGGTTAATTTATAATAAGACTCATCTCCTTACGAAGAAAATTTTAGATTCTATTAATTAGGCTACTATATTTATGATTATCTCAATTTATCCGATATACCAATTGATGAAACTCAAAAGGAAGTAAGTATAATGAGAGATATTATTAAGCAAATTATAGGAAATGAACCTACAGTTATTTAGGTTTTTATGGAGCGACTACTCCACAAATATCGAGCATTATTAGCAATCTTAGCATTCAAAGGCGCATTGATTTTCTGGATTGGAAAATTAAGAACATAGATAGTATTGAATGAAGTTTATGATGGATTCTATTATACTTATTCATTTCATATTATTTATAAAATGTCTGTAGATAGAGCACAAAAAGTCATTACTAATCTAAAAAGGGTATATCGTTGTTACAGTAAATCAGTTAATTGAGTCCCGGAAAAATTTGAAAATGGAAAAATTAATTAATATTAAAAATAGTAAGCGGTGTGAAAATAAATGAAGAGGTAATTTCTTATGTAGTATGAAACTGCCAAAAGGTTTTAAGAATGCTATAATAAGAATATGAACACTGAAATGAGAGAAAAACTAAGAGTAGCCTCGCTCTTAGCGATGAACGCTGGATTTATGGATGCTTTTTCCTTTTTCCACTTTGATGGGCGCTTCATTGGGATGCAAACGGGGAACATGATACAGGCAGCGGTTTATTTAGCCAAAGGAAATTTTGTACGTGTAGCAGATTTTATTATTCCTGTTCTTTTCTTTTCTTGTGGAGTAATTTTTAAAAATATATATTCTTATTACTTAAGGAAGAAGAATAAGCCGGATACGATTTATTTGCTCTTATTGCAGTGGACAGGGGTGACAGTATTTACCTTACTTTATGCCACGGTTTTAAAATTACCCGTTTCCATTTTTGTTGGCTTTTTATCATTCTTCATGGCCATTCAGCACGATACTTTCAGCAAAACAAGAGGGCTCCCTTACGGAAGTATCATGATGACCGGAAATTTGAAATCAACTATGGTCAACTTAACGAATTACGCGTTGACACATGAACAACGCTACTTACAAAACTTCCGTGTCTTTGCTAGTCTGGTCGGCGCCTTCTTCTTAGGGACTATATTGGGTACTTATAGTGCCGATATCTTTGGCAACTGGACTTTACTGGTATCTAGCACATTTTTAATTATCGTTTACTTTATGTTAAGGTTTGAAAGAGAGGAGACAATATGAAATTAACAGCACTTGGTGTATGGGGCGGATATCCCACACGTGATGCAGGCACAACTTCTTATTTATTACAAAGTGAAGAGGGATTTAACCTTTTATTGGATGCCGGATCACGTGCAGTGACGGAACTTGAGCATGAGCTTTCACCCAATGATTTGGATGCAATCATCTTGAGCCACTACCATGAAGATCACATAGCAGACTTGGGCGCTTTGCGTCAATATCGTCAGCTGCAAACAGTGAAACCAGAAATGTTGCCAATTTATGGCCATCAGGAAAATGAATATGAATTTTCAAAATTATCTTTGGAAAATGTCAGTGAGGGAATTGCTTATGATGTCGAAAACGGCACATCTGTTGGACCCTTTGATATTCAGTTCTTAAAAACAGTGCATCCTGTTATTTGCTACGCGATGCGTATTGTTGAGAGAGCGACAGGACAGGTTTTAATTTATACAGGAGATACGGGCTATTTTGCAGAACTTGTTGATTTTTCCAAAGATGCGGATATCTTGCTGGCTGACGTTTATTTCTTCAAGGATAAGGCCAAAATGCCTAACCACTTGTCCAGTGTAGAAGCAGGAGAAATTGCAGCACAAGCCAATGTGAAAAAACTAATCCTCACACATCTGCCACAAGTTGGTGATTTACAAGTATTACGTGAGGAAGCGCAAGAAGCAGCAGGAAATATACCGGTTGACTTGGCTCAACCCCATATGAAATGGACGGTATAATGGAGTTTAGTCAGCAAGAAAAAGAATATTTCATGCAGCAAGCACTGCTTGAAGCCCAAAAGGCAGCAGAAAATGAAGAAGTGCCCATCGGCGTGGTCATTGTACACGATGGTGAAGTAATTGGCCGCGGCTTTAACCGCCGTGAACTTGATGGCCGTGCTACTCACCATGCAGAAATTTGCGCCATTGAGGCTGCTAATGAAGCTGTGGGGAACTGGCGTTTATTAGACTGTGCTTTATTTGTTACTATTGAACCTTGTGTTATGTGTGCTGGAGCCATTGGTTTAGCTCGCATTCCACAAGTATACTTTGGTGCAACAAATCCCAAGTTTGGAGCAGCGGTAAGTTTGTATCAAATCTTGGAAGATAAACGGCTCAATCATCGTGTCACTGTAGAAAGTGGCATTTTAGAAACTGAGTGCGCCGATATCATGAAAGATTTTTTCCAACATCGGAGAAAGAGAAATAAAGAAAAAAAAGAACAGGTGTAACTGTTCTTTTTTAGAGGAAATTTCTGTAAGTTTTTGTTACCATAGACAAAGGATAAAATAGAAAAACGAGGTCAACCCATGGACGCCGAAAAAACTCCCAAACAGCGCTACAAAGAAGAAACAGCACCTTACCGCGCCTGGCTCAATAGTATCAGTATTCCTATTGGATTGATTGTACTTTTTATTGCTGTTTTCCTTGGATTTACGATCAATGCAGCAGGAGTAATTCTTGTTGTGTTTGCTATTATTACCCATATTGGTTATGTAAGGATACACGTACCTAAAATCTGCCATGTAGCACCCATTCTTTATTATTTGTACAACATAATGTCAATTTTTTATGTGATGACTCTCATCGCGCAACCGCAAGGAAGTATGCTTGTAGCTATTCTTTCTTTGATTAATTTCCTTGTATTGATTTTGGTGATTGTCTTTTATTTTATTGGAGCAAATGCTATCAAGAAACAATTTCCAACCATGAAAGAAGATTATGAAAATGCTGTGGAAGTTTATAAGGGGCGGAAATCTTCAAGTAAATGATAAAATTTTTTTGATAAAGTCAAAGCTTGTCAAAACAAGAAGAAGTATGTTATAATAAATTTCGGAGCAATAAGTTTCTTACGAAGCGTGTCAGGACCTGACGGTAGCAGCACTAAGTATGGAGCTTATGTGCTCTTTTTTTTTGCCATTTTTTTATATTAGTTACTCCAGAAATATAGTATAGAAATATAAATAAAGATTGATAAAGCAAGTGTTTTTCCGGGAATATAATAATGTAAGTAGTGTAATTATAATAGCAAGATTCAACTAAAAAAATATAAAAGAGAAGTTGTCATAGCTTTTTTTTTATACAAAATATAAAAAAATAGTTGGAAATAATTTTCTTCTGTTAAGTAAATGACTCATAGAGCCTTGAATAACAGGATTTCACATGATTGTCAGAAAAATTACAATTTTTCTGACAATCACATTATTATAAGCTTTATTATATCTAGTTATTTAAGTTTATGTTAGATTGTTTTTTCGTGGAATTGACAGTACTTTTTTA
>NZ_MUIZ01000023.1 GCF_002154895.1 Lactococcus petauri
TGAGTTTGATAGAATATAATAGTTGTCGCGAGAGAGCGTATCTCTTACGAGAGCGATAGACCTTTGAAAACTGAATAAAGTAGAATGACTATATGCGAGAAGTTAACTTCTTGTATACCAACTGTCAATTCAATAATGAAAGACAAAACAACAGCCAGTTCATTTGATGAACTAAATTTAAATGAGAGTTTGATCCTGGCTCAGGACGAACGCTGGCGGCGTGCCTAATACATGCAAGTCGAGCGATGATTAAAGATAGCTTGCTATTTTTATGAAGAGCGGCGAACGGGTGAGTAACGCGTGGGAAATCTGCCGAGTAGCGGGGGACAACGTTTGGAAACGAACGCTAATACCGCATAACAATGAGAATCGCATGATTCTTATTTGAAAGAAGCAATTGCTTCACTACTTGATGATCCCGCGTTGTATTAGCTAGTTGGTAGTGTAAAGGACTACCAAGGCGATGATACATAGCCGACCTGAGAGGGTGATCGGCCACACTGGGACTGAGACACGGCCCAGACTCCTACGGGAGGCAGCAGTAGGGAATCTTCGGCAATGGGGGCAACCCTGACCGAGCAACGCCGCGTGAGTGAAGAAGGTTTTCGGATCGTAAAACTCTGTTGTTAGAGAAGAACGTTAAGTAGAGTGGAAAATTACTTAAGTGACGGTATCTAACCAGAAAGGGACGGCTAACTACGTGCCAGCAGCCGCGGTAATACGTAGGTCCCAAGCGTTGTCCGGATTTATTGGGCGTAAAGCGAGCGCAGGTGGTTTCTTAAGTCTGATGTAAAAGGCAGTGGCTCAACCATTGTGTGCATTGGAAACTGGGAGACTTGAGTGCAGGAGAGGAGAGTGGAATTCCATGTGTAGCGGTGAAATGCGTAGATATATGGAGGAACACCGGAGGCGAAAGCGGCTCTCTGGCCTGTAACTGACACTGAGGCTCGAAAGCGTGGGGAGCAAACAGGATTAGATACCCTGGTAGTCCACGCCGTAAACGATGAGTGCTAGCTGTAGGGAGCTATAAGTTCTCTGTAGCGCAGCTAACGCATTAAGCACTCCGCCTGGGGAGTACGACCGCAAGGTTGAAACTCAAAGGAATTGACGGGGGCCCGCACAAGCGGTGGAGCATGTGGTTTAATTCGAAGCAACGCGAAGAACCTTACCAGGTCTTGACATACTCGTGCTATCCTTAGAGATAAGGAGTTCCTTCGGGACACGGGATACAGGTGGTGCATGGTTGTCGTCAGCTCGTGTCGTGAGATGTTGGGTTAAGTCCCGCAACGAGCGCAACCCTTATTACTAGTTGCCATCATTAAGTTGGGCACTCTAGTGAGACTGCCGGTGATAAACCGGAGGAAGGTGGGGATGACGTCAAATCATCATGCCCCTTATGACCTGGGCTACACACGTGCTACAATGGATGGTACAACGAGTCGCCAACCCGCGAGGGTGCGCTAATCTCTTAAAACCATTCTCAGTTCGGATTGCAGGCTGCAACTCGCCTGCATGAAGTCGGAATCGCTAGTAATCGCGGATCAGCACGCCGCGGTGAATACGTTCCCGGGCCTTGTACACACCGCCCGTCACACCACGGAAGTTGGGAGTACCCAAAGTAGGTTGCCTAACCGCAAGGAGGGCGCTTCCTAAGGTAAGACCGATGACTGGGGTGAAGTCGTAACAAGGTAGCCGTATCGGAAGGTGCGGCTGGATCACCTCCTTTCTAAGGAATATAAAAAAAGATGTTGTTCTACTTTATTCAGTTTTGAGGGGTCTATAAAGACCAAACAAGCAGTCTTTTGATGCAAGATAGAGAAGATTGCGTTGAGAGAAGGGGCCTTAGCTCAGCTGGGAGAGCGCCTGCTTTGCACGCAGGAGGTCAGCGGTTCGATCCCGCTAGGCTCCATAAGATACGGAAGTATCTTGTCAACGAAGACGTTAAAATAGGAATTGATCATTGAAAACTAAATAACAATATCTTATAACGATAAATAAACCGAGAAATGGTAAAACATTTCTGTAAAGCTGCGAATTATTTTAAATAGTTCGAAAAAACTTATACTTGTTTTAATGGCAAAGTTAATAAGGGCGCACGGTGGATGCCTTGGCATTAAGAGCCGAAGAAGGACGTGACTAACGACGATATTCTAGGGGGAGCAGTAAGTACGCATTGATCCCTAGGTCTCCGAATGGGGAAACCCACTATGTTATGCATAGTATCCGTAAGTGAATACATAGCTTACGAGAAGGTAACGCAGAGAACTGAAACATCTAAGTACCTGCAGGAAGAGAAAGTAAAAACGATTTCCTAAGTAGCGGCGAGCGAACGGGAAACAGGCCAAACCAAGAAGCTTGCTTCTTGGGGTTGTAGGACTGCAACGTGGACTTAAAGTCTATAGAAGAATTACCTGGGAAGGTAAGCCAAAGAGAGTAATAGCCTCGTATTTGAAATAGACTTTATACCTAGCAGTATCCTGAGTAGGGCTGGACACGCGAAATCCAGTTTGAATCCGGGAGGACCATCTCCCAAGCCTAAATACTCCTTAATGACCGATAGTGAACCAGTACCGTGAGGGAAAGGTGAAAAGAACCCCGGGAGGGGAGTGAAATAGCACCTGAAACCGTGTGCCTACAAGAAGTTCGAGCCCGTCAATGGGTGAGAGCGTGCCTTTTGTAGAATGAACCGGCGAGTTACGTTATGATGCGAGGTTAAGCTGAAGAGGCGGAGCCGTAGCGAAAGCGAGTCTGAATAGGGCGCTTTAGTATCATGATGTAGACCCGAAACCTAGTGACCTATCCATGAGCAGGTTGAAGGTGCGGTAAGACGCACTGGAGGACCGAACCAGGACACGTTGAAAAGTGTTTGGATGACTTGTGGATAGCGGAGAAATTCCAAACGAACTGGGAGATAGCTGGTTCTCTCCGAAATAGCTTTAGGGCTAGCGTCGCAATTTAAGTGTATTGGAGGTAGAGCACTGTTTGGATGAGGGGCCCATCTCGGGTTACCAATTTCAGATAAACTCCGAATGCTAATACACATGTGCGGCAGTCAGACTGCGAGTGCTAAGATCCGTAGTCGAAAGGGAAACAGCCCAGACCACCAGCTAAGGTCCCAAAATATATGTTAAGTGGAAAAGGATGTGGGGTTGCACAGACAACTAGGATGTTAGCTCAGAAGCAGCTATCATTCAAAGAGTGCGTAATAGCTCACTAGTCGAGTGACCCTGCGCCGAAAATGTACCGGGGCTAAACATATTACCGAAGCTGTGGATTTAATATTAATTAAATGGTAGGAGAGCGTTGTAATCAGCGATGAAGGTATACCGTGAGGGGTGCTGGAGCGATTACAAGTGAGAATGCCGGTATGAGTAGCGCAAGATAAGTGAGAATCTTATCCACCGTAAGACTAAGGTTTCCAGGGGAAGGCTCGTCCGCCCTGGGTTAGTCGGGACCTAAGGCGAGGCCGAAAGGCGTAGTCGATGGACAACAGGTTGATATTCCTGTACTAGTATTGTTAGTGATGGAGGGACGCAGTAGGCTAAAGGGAGCCAGTTAATGGATTCTGGTCTAAGCAGTGAGGTGTGGAATGTGTCAAATGCATTTTCCTTTAACATTGAGCTGTGATGGGGAAGCAACTACGGTTGCGAAGCCCTTGATGTCACACTGCCAAGAAAATCTTCTAGCGTTTAATTCAATACTACCCGTACCGCAAACCGACACAGGTAGTCGAGGCGAGTAGCCTCAGGTGATCGAGAGAACTCTCGTTAAGGAACTCGGCAAAATGACCCCGTAACTTCGGGAGAAGGGGTGCTGTAGAAATACAGCCGCAGTGAAAAGATCCAAGCAACTGTTTATCAAAAACACAGCTCTCTGCTAAACCGCAAGGTGATGTATAGGGGGTGACGCCTGCCCGGTGCTGGAAGGTTAAGAGGAGGGGTTAGCTTAGGCGAAGCTCTGAATTGAAGCCCCAGTAAACGGCGGCCGTAACTATAACGGTCCTAAGGTAGCGAAATTCCTTGTCGGGTAAGTTCCGACCCGCACGAAAGGCGTAATGATTTGGATACTGTCTCAACGAGAGACTCGGTGAAATTTTAGTACCTGTGAAGATGCAGGTTACCCGCGACAGGACGGAAAGACCCCATGGAGCTTTACTGCAGATTGATATTGAGTACCTGTGAAGCATGTACAGGATAGGTAGGAGACTTTGACCTTGGGACGCTAGTTTCAAGTGAGTCGCTGTTGGGATACTACCCTTGCTTCATGGTTGCTCTAACCCACACGCATAATCGGCGTGGGAGACAGTGTCTGTCGGGCAGTTTGACTGGGGCGGTCGCCTCCTAAAGAGTAACGGAGGCGCCCAAAGGTTCCCTCAACATGGTTGGAAATCATGTGTAGAGTGTAAAGGTATAAGGGAGCTTGACTGCGAGAGCTACAACTCGAGCAGGTAGGAAACTAGGGCTTAGTGATCCGGTGGTACCGCATGGAAGGGCCATCGCTCAACGGATAAAAGCTACCCTGGGGATAACAGGCTTATCTCCCCCAAGAGTTCACATCGACGGGGAGGTTTGGCACCTCGATGTCGGCTCGTCGCATCCTGGGGCTGTAGTCGGTCCCAAGGGTTGGGCTGTTCGCCCATTAAAGCGGCACGCGAGCTGGGTTCAGAACGTCGTGAGACAGTTCGGTCCCTATCCGTCGCGGGCGTAGGAAATTTGAGAGGATCTGCCCTTAGTACGAGAGGACCGGGGTGGACTTACCGCTGGTGTACCAGTTGTTCCGCCAGGAGCACCGCTGGGTAGCTATGTAGGGAAGGGATAAGCGCTGAAAGCATCTAAGTGCGAAGCCCACCTCAAGATGAGATTTCCCATTCTTTATGAATTAAGAGCCCTGAGAGATGATCAGGTTGATAGGCTGGAAGTGGAAGTCCTGCGAGGGATGGAGCGGACCAGTACTAATAGCTCGAGGACTTTACCAAGTAATAGAACATATGAGTTCAGCTTTACTTATTTATCAAGAGATTGTTATTTAGTTTTGAGTGTTCAATACATTCAGACCATGATTTGGTATTCATTGCATAGGAGATACACCTGTTCCCATGTCGAACACAGAAGTTAAGTCCTATTACGCCGGAAGTAGTTGGGGGTTGCCCCCTGCGAGATAGGGTAAATGCCAAGT
>NZ_MUIZ01000024.1 GCF_002154895.1 Lactococcus petauri
ACAGAAACCATCTCAAGACAAGATCCAAATTGGAAAATCATTGTCGAAGATACACGATTAAGTAAGAGAAATTGGCGAGTTACCGCTCAACTTGTGGATCAATTTAAAGATAGTTCAGGACAACCTTTGAAAAATGATGTACTGCTTTTCCGTAAAGGCACTCAATTGGATCAATGGATTACCTCGACGAGTGAAGTGAATGTGTTTGATGGCACAAGTACAGACAAAAATGAATTGTATGATGTCTTATGGCCAACTCAAGAAGGTCCTCTCCTTCAAGTTGCCCCAGGGACTGTAAAAGTTGGGAAATATACAGGCGTTATTAATTGGAAACTGATTGATGCACCTGTATAAGAGAAAGGAGGTGAAAAATTTGAAAAGGATTTTTAAAAAAGGATTGTTCTTGAGTATTGTTGCTTTTTATATCGTTGGCAATAATCAAATTGCACATGCGGATATAACCGCCAATATGGAAAGCCAAGCGTCTATTCATTTTGATCAATCTTACTTCCCCCCAGAAGTAGATCCCCTCATTCCCAGTGGAAATACCTCTTTTCCAGTTTATACTGGAAAGACTATTCTCCCTAAAACAGGGGAATCAAGTGGTCAAGCTTGGCAAATGCTTGGGCTCTTATTCTTAAGTACAAGTTTAATACCCCTTACAACAAAAAAAATAAAAAAAGAATATTAGGAGAAAACACAATGAAAATGAATCACTTACTTATGGCAGGAGCCCTCTTACTTTCAAGCAGTTCAATGTTAAATTTTGCATCTGTTGTTCACGCAGATGATAATTCTGTGAATACTACAGGGGATGTGAGTTTTGTGGAAGATACAGATCCCACAGATCCACTTGACCCCACAGACCCCACAGACCCAGTAGATCCGCTTGATCCCATCGAGCCGACAGATGGTCCATTAAGTCTTGATTATGCGTCAAGTTTCCACTTTGGCGAACAAAAGATTTCTGCTAAGGATGAAACATATTATGCGGCCTTTGATAAAATTAAAGGTGCAGAAGAAGGTCAAACAATAGATAAACCCAACTGGGTCCAAGTCTCAGATAAACGTGGTACAAATGCAGGATGGAAATTACAAGTCCAACAGGGAACACAATTTACAACAGGACAAGGCGAGAGTGCCAAAGAGCTTAAAGGTGCAGAAATCAAAATTACCAATCCTATTGTAAAAACAACACCTGATAACCAAGCAACTGCTCCTACCGCAAACTCTGAGATTACTTTAATTCCAGGTGCAGACGGTGCTGCAGGCGCAGCCCAAGATGTCATGACTGCCCAACAAGATCAAGGGATGGGCACATGGTTAGATGGTTTTGGTAACGAAAGCAACGGAGATAAGAGTATTTCATTGAGCGTTCCCGGAGTTTCTGAAAAGGTAAAAGATGGGAAATACACGACAGATTTAACATGGGTGTTAACAGATACACCAGCGTAATGAAATGCATAGATTGATAAGGAAAAGGAAAAAAATTATGAAAAAAACAGCATACACAGCTTTGGCTACAACAGTACTTTTAACAGGATTTGCATTTGGTGCTTCTCGTGCTTTGGCAGAGGAGCCTGTGGAAGCAGATGGCGCATCAATGAAATCTGTAGGAACAATCTCTTATGTGACAGATGATGCACCAGTAAATCCTATTGACCCTATGGATCCAGACCCTGAAAACCCAATTACTCCAACTGATCCAGAGGATCATGAACCTCCAACATCAGGTCCATTGAGTATTGATTATGTGTCTAATCTACGTTTTGGTGAACAAAAAACTACAGGGACAGATATGACATATTATGCTCAATTGGATAATATTATTGCATCAGATGGTACAGAAATTAGTCGTCCAAACTTTGTTCAAGTGACAGATAAACGTGGTTCTAATGCAGGATGGCATTTAACTGTGACTCAAGACGGACAGTTTAAAAGTGGTGAAGATGAATTAGCTGGAGCGGTACTTAAATTGGATCATGCGAGCTTGTCTACACCAAATGACGGGATTGAACCAACCGCTAACCAAGGCATTTCTTTGACGCCGGGCGTTTCTTCCGATGTATTGGATGCGAAAGAAGACCAAGGGACAGGGACATGGTTGAACCGTTTTGGTGCAGATGAAGAAGAAGGAAAATCAAGTGTCTCATTGTCAGTACCAGGTAAAACCAAAAAAGTTCAAGGGGAGTATAAAACTAGCCTCACTTGGACATTGACAGATACACCAGCGTAATAAGGAGAAGAGAGTGAAAAAGAAAAGTTTATTTCTCTTTTTTATAGGTATAGTTCTTCTTTTCTCTGGTTTTAGGACAGTATCTGCGGCAGAAATGAAATTTTCTGTTCAGGCAGTACTTCCAGAAAATCAAGTGGATAAATCTCAATCTTATTTTGATCTACGTATGAAACCAGGACAATCTCAGGATTTAATGGTGGAGATGCGCAATGATACTTCTAAGGAAGTGACGGTTGAAGTGAATCCTAATACTGCCATTACCAATCAAAATGGTATTGTGGAATATAACGATACGAAGACGAAACGTGACAGTAGCTTAAAGACAGGCTTTAAAGATATTGCGACAACAGAAAAAGAAGTGACTGTTCCCGCAAAAAGTCAAAAGCAAGTCAAAATTCATGTTCAAATGCCACAAGAAGAATACAATGGAACAATCTTGGGAGGAATATATTTTTCTGAAAAAGATCAAGGAAAAGATCAGAAAGATACTTCTAAAGGCAGTCAAATTGTAAATAAATATGCTTATGTGATCGGTGTTAAACTGACAGAGACAGATACTGTTGTTCAACCAGAATTACGATTAAATGCAGTACAAGCTAAACAAATCAATTATCGTAATGTTATTACTGCAAATATTCAAAATTATGAACCCGCTATTCTTAAAGATTTAAAGATAGAAGGTAAGGTTTATGAAAAAGGTGGCAGTGAAGTTCTTTATTCCGAAGTGAAAGAAGACCTTCGTATGGCGCCGAACTCTAATTTTGATTTTGCGATGAGTCTGAATAATAAGCCCTTTAAACCTGGGAAATACACCTTTAAAGGTGTAGGGAAATCAGGGGACAAGGAGTGGAAGTTTGAAAAAGACTTTGAAATAAAAGGTGAAGAGTCACGGAAATATAATAAAGAAGCAGTCTCTCTGGAGAAGGACAATACTTGGATCTATATACTTGTAGGTATAATTGTTGTTTCTCTTCTCTTGATTATTATTTTGATTTTGTTAAGAAAATTAAAAAATAACAAAGAAACCCAAGAAAGAGAGTGATAAGATGAAAGCCTACTTAAATTTTTAAGGAGGCTTTTATTTTTGGAGAACAGGATGATTCATTTATATTATAGGCAAAGATGCACGTCTACTCCTAGAGCTATAGAGTGGTTTAAGAGCTATGGAATCAAAGTTTGTATACGTTCCTCTGGTCAAATTTCTCGAGAAGAGTTAATTACTGCTCTCTCCTCTACAGAGAAGGGGTTTACTGATTTATTGAAGCACCCTAATCATCTTAATGATGAAGAAATGTCTAAAATTCGTTTACTTAAAACACTGACATTAAATCAGGCACTCGATTTTATCAAAGTTAATCCCCAACTTTTAAGATCCCCAATTATTATTGAAAGAAATAAAGTGTTAATTGGGTATAATCCAGATCAAATTCGAATGTTTTTACCACCAGAGTATCGACGGAGTACGTTGTTTAGAAAAGAAAGAGAAGAGGTTTTAAAGAGAGGAGATTGATTTAAGAAATAGTATCTTTAATC
>NZ_MUIZ01000025.1 GCF_002154895.1 Lactococcus petauri
TGTCTGGGTTAACCAATTGTGAATCATCCCCTGAGTATTTCAGCGTGAATTCTTTTGGTTTACCGTCATTCCAAGTAATCGCAAGACCTGAAGGAGCTTGCACTTCTTGAATGGTATAAGTGTCATCAACTTCCATTTGGTTCAACAATTCAACATATTGACTTGAAGCCATATCCGCGAGACCATTTTTATCTGTTACTAAATTCCCAACAACAGTACCCTTAGTCTTATCTTTGATTTCGAATGTTGCACCAGCAAGAGAATAGTTATCTGTAATGTTTGTATTTCCAGATAAGCTATTTGTTTTCTCTACCTTAATAGCTTGAACTTGTTTTTTGTCTGAGAAAGTAACACCTGTTGGATTACTTGCGGTTGTTCCAGGGACAACCTTGATTGGCAAGTCCGTAGAAGGTTTTTTTGCTGTTCCATCTGGATTTACAACGACAACCAAGTTATTTGAAAGTGTGTAAGGCGCAGGAACATAGGTTTCACGAATTGTAGCAGGCGTTTGCGCTTCACCACCTGCAAGGTTTTCTGGGTCAGCCATTAAATTATTAATGGTTACTGTTCCGTCAGCCCCAGTGGTAAATTCACCACCATTTGGAAGTGCTTTGCCATCTGCATCTTTTGTGACCTGTTTGCCTTCTTTATTGAGAAGAATAAATTTAGTACCTGGAATGATTTTTCCAGAATCAGAATCCATCTTCGTGATTTTAATTGAAGCAGCTGGAATAACATTTACTTTAACTTTAACATTTGCCTGAGGATGGTTGGCTGAATATAAAACATTTTGTCCAGGCGTACCATCTGTATTATTAGTAAACCAGACCTGCACTCCACCCTTATTTGCATTAGGACCATCTTCAGATATGCCACCATTATCTAGCGTTATGGTTGAAACACCAGCCTTTGTAGGCTTCACACTTAACATATTGCCAGATACAGTTGCATTTGCTCTATTAGTAGCTGTAATTTTATTATAATTATGAAGCACCCCGTTTGAATCACTAAATTTAGCAGTCTGACCAAGGATGATCGTTTTTTCTGACTGTGCAAATTTAGGGAGTTTAATAGAACTATTATACTGATCAATCAAATAATCCATATCATCCATAATAGCTTGATAACTTTGGTGTCCACCATTCAAATTTTGTGTGTAGACATTTGCAGGGTGATTCTCAGAAGCTGCGGCAGATGATGGGAATCCGTCTCCATTTGCAATATCCCAGATAATCATTTGTGCTGCAAAATACATCGCATCATCTGTGGCAGCACTTGCCTTAGTATTATTAAATGATAGCCAGCCAATCCACTGTAACTGAGCCCGTTGCAGTGGTTTTAATGAAGCCCAGTCTGCGCCCACGGAACCTGAACCTGTATTAGATGTTGTTGCGGACGCACCTGGATTTAAGGGACTAGCTTCATCTAAGCAATAAACTCGACCGGGTGCATTTCCTTCAGTAACAGCACCAGTATTTGTAAGTGGGAAAGTTAACCAAGGGTTATTTGTACCAGGGTGCTCTTTTTGAAGGTATTCAAGAGATTTTCCAGCAGCATCAAAAGCATAAGGATTATCTGTATGTACTGAAATAGTACCGTTGGAGAGAGTTCTTGCGGAATTATTTAAACTTGGAAGTTCTAGCTTAGATATTTTCGAATTTTGTTGAATCATTTTAGTATTATCTAAATTTTTGTCTTCACCAACAATAGGCGTAGCTTCACTGTCTGAGGATTTTGCTTTTACATCTTGCATTATATTTGAATCAGGTGTGGCTTGTCCCATAGCTTGGACAAGAACACCACTACTTTGTAAGGCTGTACCTAATAAAGTGAACACAATCATTGAGCCGTAAACCCAAGTTTTACCACGTTTACGCTTTGAAAAATGCGTAACTTTTGATTCCATTAAATCTTTTTGTAATTTCTTTTTTTTCTTTAAATTCATTTGAATTTTTACTTCCTTTCCATTTTAAAAGAAAAAGTATGAATTTCTCATTCATACCTTTTAAATAATAACTTAATAACCCTTATCTTATGCTTATATTAGTCATCATCTTCTCTCTACAATCATTTTAACGTCTTGAATGAGGACGAGAAAAAGGCTATCAAAAATAGCCTTTTTAATCGAGTTGGTATACACCGTAGCTGGAGCATTTACCTGCTGCTAAAAGTGCTTCACCGGCAGCATTTGCTGCACTTTCTGATGTAAATATTCCACCATCCAAATATTCCCCATCTGATGTAAAGTAATTAAGTCCCCAATGATGAACTACTGGTGTTGGATTTTTCATAACTACTTTATTATAAAATCTCTTTAAAAATGTAGCCATCTCTCCACGAGTTACATTCCCATTAGGATTAAAAGTAGTAGGTGTGTAACCAGTTGTGATTCTCTCTGAATTTAACCATCCAATATCATTAGCAAAAATATTACCTGAAATATCTTTAAATGGTGAACCATAGTGGGCAGTTGAAGGAGCTTTTCCTGCAACTTTTGCCATTCTGTGTAAAATGCAGCCATCTGTCCACGTGTCACAGTTCCATTCGGATTATAATAGGGTGCTGTTCCGTTAGTGACTGTTGTTGCAGTTAACCAAAGAATATGAGTTTTGTATAGACTAATATCTTCATAAACGTTAAACGGAGGTGAATAACGGGGCGAACCTGCAAGTCTATTTAAAAAAACTGCCATTTCACCACGTGTTACAGAATAATTGGGTTGGTATGACGTTGGTGTATACCCAGTTGTTATACCTACATTGTATGCCCAGTTAATATAGTTTTTAAATTGTGAAACTTGAGCATCTTGATATGGCGCTTCTCCCGAATGTTTTATTGGTAATTCTTTTAAAGAAACAGGAATTCTTGGAAGATTTTCTTCTCGAATTGACTTAACGCCAATTATTTCTTGAGTTGTTAATTCTGCATTAGCTTTAGTGAGAAAACTTGTGAATAAAAATGTACTACAAAATAAAAGTACCATCAGTAAAAAACTTTTTCTTCTTTTCATCAAAGACTCCTTATAATTGGAATATTCTCTCCTTGTAAAAAGTAGTATAATATATATTCTTCTTACTAGGGATTTTATTACCCCACTATAATATCACACAGTATTTTATAGGGAACCAAAAAAAGAACCTTTTTTTACTCAGACAAAGTAAGTTGATAATGGAGATTCTACGCGTACTTATTCAGCACCCACTGCTCCGCTTTATTCAATTTTAAAAATAGATTTTTACTACATATTTGCACCTCCACTATTATCCTTTTTTACCAGTTTACAAAAATAAAAAAAATGACCATTTTACCTACGTAGGCAATTGACCATTTTGTAATATAAGGAAGTTTTAAAGGAAAAATACAAATTTCATTTATTTTTTTTAGTTGATATACAATATGGGATATAACTACTTCAATGTAATTATCAGCTACAAAATCAAAAAAGCTATCCAGGATAGCTTTTTTTCTTTAATCAAGTTGATATACACCGTAGCTTGAGCATTTTCCAGCCGCTTTAAGAGCTTCACCTGCAGCGTTTGCAGCACTTTCAGATGTAAATAATCCACCATCCATATATTCACCATCGGGCGTGAAATAATTAAGTCCCCAGTGATGAACCGTAGGTGTTGGGGTTGGGGCTGGAGTCGGGGTTGGATCTGGTGTTGGGGTAGGTGTTGGTGTTGGGGCTGGCGTTGGGGTAGGGGTAGGCTCTTATTCACATGTGAGG
>NZ_MUIZ01000026.1 GCF_002154895.1 Lactococcus petauri
GCACTAGGATTTTTTTGTGCTTCAGCAAGACTTGCTTTAGCTTTTATCAATAATTCTTTATCTGCTTGTTTTGCATTTTCAATCGCTTGTTTTTTCTCTTTCTCCTGTTGGACTTGTTTAGCCTTTTCAGCTTTAACATTATGAGAATATGTAGCGCCTGCAGCACCACCAAGCAAAAGAATTGCCAAGCTAACACCTACAATAGTTTGTTTTTTGTTTAATTTCATCAGAGTTTCTCCATTTTCATTTTTTATTGAAAATAAACGGTGTTTTTGCCCAAATCCACACCTTCGAGAAGCTATTATTGCTCGGCTTTATTTATATAACTATTATACCATTTTTCCCTTGTAAATACAGGGTTTATCGGTACTTTTTTTAATATAATTTCAAATGTGTGAAAGCAAAATCCCACCCATTTTTTATACTATTTTCGCTGTTTTTTTATTTTGCGCTACGGCGAGCTTGCGCTTGTACATCTTCAAGTTTTACTTTCAATTCATTGAAAGATTTTTTTGAAAAATTGTAAGATGATGAAGCTTTAACCAAGTTTTTAATGACATCATTTGTGCGATTTGCAATAATTTCAATTGTATCGTCCAAAATTGTTGTGTCATTTTCAACTGTTCGTAAAACTTTACCTTTTCCTTTAAGCTTTTGAGCTGCTTCTTGAAAAGCGTTTCCTGCAGCAAAGAGTGCTTCAATGTCGTTTACTTCTGCTTGAAGTGATTTAATTTCTTGTGATAGTGTTGGCATATTGTTTTCCTATTCTTTCTATTTTGTCCCTCCTCTGATTTTGCCTTCACACATCTGAAATTATTCAATAAAAAATGTTTATCCAAAAATTTCAGCAGTCCAACGTTCCGCAAAAACTTCTATAATACGGCTTGTACCGTCTGCATTGTAACCTAGGCGTTTATCCAAGCTAGAAAATATTAAACGATATTCTCGATCAGTCAATTCTTCTCCAGCTTGAATTTTTTCCATTAATTCCGTATATTCTTTCTCTGATAAAATAACACTTTGACCTCCGTTCTAAATAAAAAATAGAGAATATCTCTTCTCTTACTTTGAATGTTATTATTTTATTTTGAAAAGCTGCTCATTACTTCAGCTTTACTCTTTTTTAAGAGATTTTTATTCACTATCACATATCTCTAACAATAACAGATATAAAAGATATAAAAGATATCAAAGATAAAATAATTATTAGTATTGCTATTGGCGTACCTAAGAAATCTAGAAAAGCAGTAAAAATTACATCTGTTATCATTTCAATACCTCACTTAAAATACTAAGAATTTGCATTACAAGTACAGCTGCCCATAAAAATAACCGTACTTTATCCCTATCTTTTAAGCTACTCAATATCAAGTTAAATAATAAAATGATTATTAAGATTTTATCCATAATATTCATAATGGCTCTCCTTTCTACAAAACAGCTTCTGCATAGCCATTATCAATTAAAAAATAAACAGCTAACCTATAACCATAGGGCAATGTTCCTATTTTTTGATTTTTATGTTTTTCATAATAACTTTTTCTTGAAAGTTGCGCTTCATGAGGAAACATTAAACCTACTTCATCTAATGTTTTTAGAGCCGATTCTTCATCTGTAAGTTGAAAGTACAAAGAATCATGAACTTTATTATCATACTTTTCTTTATCAAACGTATAACTGCTTAAAGTTATCTTCAGCAATCTTGCATGATTTGAAAGCCGCTTTTCCTGCATTTTGTGAAAATGTTTCAAATTAGTTTCTATGGCTAACCTCCTTTGATAAGTTCGAGTTGTTCCAGTATTTTTTCATTTCTTTCTGTTATTTCCGCAGATTCTATGATTTCTTGTAAACGACTATCTCCCATCATTTCATCATATTTACTCAATAATAAATATGTTGAAGCAGGTCCACCATTTTCAAACCAATGAAACATACTATTGACATCAGGTTCTTCAGGCTGCACAGTAAAGTGATAAGCATTCATTGTTCCCATCAACTTATACCAGTCCATATCCAAATTGCCTTCTTTATCATAAAAGGTCAAGTTATCATTTATCAACTTGACCCCTTCTTCCGCAAAATTAAAATTTTCATTGACGAAACGCTCCACAAAAGTATTAGAAATTTCTTTACGCATGACTATTTCATAACGATTTTTTAAACCGTAGAGATCTCGAACAGATTCAACTGAAACTTTTTCTTGTTCTGCACGTTCATAATCTTTTTCATAGAAACGAAAAAATAAGTGTGTGCGTTTTGAACCAAAATAAAGAGATAAGCCATCATTGACTAATCCCTCTGCAGTTCTTCTTCCTCCCAAAATAGCCGCATAACTTTTTTTACGACCGTTCCACCGTCCATCACGTGCGGCACTCAATAAGCTAAACAAATCGAAGTTTCCTTCTTTTTCGTTATACTGTTCATCAAGTGCCAAGTCAAAACGTGTTACTTTTACGAAATATTCATTTTCTGGCGCTTTTCTTAACCCATAATCAATAGCATTTGAAAAGAAGTCATACCATGTTTTCTTATTTTGGTGATATTCAAACTCGTATTCTAATTCACGGCACGCTTGACCACTCATTTCAATCAAGACACCTGCTTTAGGGTCTTTATCATGATAGTAAACATTGATATGCCCATAATTAAGAAAGAAGGGATAATTGTAACGTTTCATATCATTCAAGTGAAAATTTTCGATTTTTAAACCCAAAACTTCTTTTATCACTTCATTGACATTTAAAGTTTGGAATCGAATATTCACATAGTCAATCGTTGCAATAATTTTGTAGTGACTATCAAATCTTTTAAAGAAAGCCATTTTTATCTTTTCCTTTAATTCAGGAGTAAGAGGTTTAATCCCTTTCTCGATTTTTCTATAATAACTTAGAGAAATACCAAGAACATCAGACATAAATTGTTGTGTAACATGAGCGCCTTTCCTTACAGATTTTACATCAATTTTTGTCGACCTCCTTCTAATAAAATTTATTTAATCACTATCTAATTGCAATTAGCCACCAATCACCATTCACACGGTTACGAGGATATGTATCTACAAGAACAACTTCACGATTATGCCATTTCCAAGTTTTGGATATAATATCATCTTTTAGGTTTTTAAATCCAAACCAATAATTATCTTTTAAGCAAAGGTCAAAGGAACTGAACAATAATTTACCATCTTTAAACGTTAAGGGGCTAATTTCAATATTGGGGTCAAAACAATAAATTTTCACATCAAGATTTTCATTTCTTGGTGTAAGTACATTAAGAAAATCTTTAAGTTTTAGAAAATCATAGCCTGTCCTACCTAATAAACTATCAGTTGTAACTCCAAAGTAGTTTGCAAGTTTTAATAACGTTTCGCTAGTAGGTGAACGTTTGCCAGTTTCCCATTGCTGATAAGTAGGTTGTGTAACCCCCAAACCTTTGGCTACTTCAAACTGAGTTAAACCTCGATTGTTTCTCAATTCTTTAAGAATTTCTTCTAACATTAAACCTCCTTATAATTTAACAGGTGACACCTGCTGAACTCGCTTCTTTACTGGGATTGTTAAGGTAGTGTCACTTCTTACCCCCCTCATTAGCACTCTGGGGGTTTATCGAGTGGCGGCTTACGCCACCACTCCGTGCATTCGCACGCTCACTCCTTACGCTTCGCACGGAGCTATGCTTACGCTA
>NZ_MUIZ01000027.1 GCF_002154895.1 Lactococcus petauri
TTGGGTATAATCCAGATCAAATTCGAATGTTTTTACCACCAGAGTATCGACGGAGTACGTTGTTTAGAAAAGAAAGAGAAGAGGTTTTAAAGAGAGGAGATTGATTTAAGAAATAGTATCTTTAATCTAACAGTATACTTTATATATAAAAAAGTGTTGTTATTGATTGTGCTGCTTATTTCAATTTGGTAAAATAAAGATATATCATAAATAGATATACTCATTACTAAAGCAGGTACTCGCAAAGTTGTCTGCTTTTTTATATTTAAAAATCCATCAGCTCATAACTTAACAGTTTGAGCTCTTTTTGTATTTTTTAATGATACTAATTTTCAGCTATAAAATGTTGAAACTACCTGTAAGAACTATTTATTTTCTAAATGACTGGCATTAACTATAATCTTTTATTCTTGATAATTAGTTTCTGTTTTTTCAAAATTTAATTTTATTTGAGGATCAACTTGAGTTGTTCCAGGTAGAAAATGGATTTTTTCAGTTCCTAGTTCTGCGGCTTTTCCATAATACCACTTTTTCCAACGTAAAAATTTTAGATTATCTTCTAAGGTTTTTATTTTTTCTTCTAATTGTATTTCATGCTCTTCCATAAAGGTAAAACGATCATTTAATGTCTCATCACCTTGAACACACCACTGAATGAATTGAGCGATGTCTTTAATGGGAATACCTGATTTTTTAAGACAATTAATAACTTCAATATACCCTAGATCATTATCTGTAAATTCCCTTCGTCCAGAACTGTTTCTTTTCACAAAAGGAAGCAAACCTTCCTTGTCATAATAACGGACTGCATCAGTAGAGACATTTAATTTTCTTGAAATATCTCCAATTGTATATTTTTTCATATTTCCTCCTTGACATGGAGTTAACTCCATGTTGTATACTGTTAAAGTATAACATATAAAAATTCGTAAGGAGAATTAAAAATGAAGAAACCTCTTATTGTTATTACAGGTGCAAGCTCTGGATTTGGAGCAGAAATTGCCAAACTCTTTAACGCAGAAGCTTACCCCATGTTACTTTTGGGACGTCGTGTAGAAAAAATAAAAGCACTTCCGCTAAATTTTGATAATGTGCTTATTGAAGCAGTAGATGTAACGAACAAAGAACAATTTAGTCAAGCAATTCAAAAAGCAGAAAAAGTGTATGGACCAACAGATTTATTGGTTAATAATGCAGGAGTTATGTTATTAGGTAATGTTCTCACACAAGATCCAAAAGAATGGGCAACAATGCTTGATACAAATGTTATAGGTGTGCTTAATGGAATGCAAATTGTTTTACCTCAGATGGCTGAACGTCAAGGAGGCACTGTAATTAATATGTCTTCATTGGCAGGGAAGAAGACCTTCACTGATCATGCTGCATATGTTGCTTCTAAGTTTGGTGTCCATGGTCTCAGTGAAACTGTACGTGAGGAACTTTCTGGGAAAAACGTACGCATCTCCTTAGTAGCACCAGGAGCAGCAGAAACCGAGTTGCTTAGCCATGTCACAGATCAAAGAGCACTAGAGAGCTATAATTCATGGAAACAAGAGATGGGTGGAGTAACAATGTCTCCTAAAATTGTAGCTCAAAGTGTAAAATTTATATATGATATGCCCCAAAATGTCAACATCCGTGAAATAGATCTTGCCCCTACAAATCAAAATGCTTAAATAATTTTACATTATTATAGTCATAAACCTCATCAAGTATCAAAAGGAAACTTGATGAGGTTTATTTGTATCTAATCACTCTGTATACTAACCGCTTTTTTATATCGAGATAACTCTCAAAAGAAGTAGTATATTTTAAATACGGCAAATAATAAATACAATAAACGAAGAGGCAAGATTACTATTTGCGAAATGAAGATTAAAATTAGTTAATGTATCCAAAGCAGTATAATTAAAACTCCAGAATAGAAATGGCAGTTCTTCAGCTTAATCTAAGTTGCTTTTAATAATAGGAAGCATAGTGTAAAATAGAAGTATATATCTACTTTACCGAACTTTGGAGAAATTATGAAAAAAATAGTCAATATATTTACTGTGAGTGCTCTTATTTTAGGAGCCCCCTCTCATCTAGTAGCTACTGCTGAAACAATAGAAAACACTAATTTAAATAATAGTTATAAAAATTTAGCTAGCCAGCAATTAATACCTGATCCTGTTTTACTTGAATTAATTAACACTGCACTAAGAAAGCCTATAGATTATGAACCAACTGAATCAGAATTATTATCTATTAAAACATTAAATTTTAGTTACGTTGCTGGTAAAGTAATAAGTGATTGGACTGGATTGGAAAAATTAACCAATTTAAATAGTATTACAGACTCTGGAAGATCAGGTATATCAGCAAATTCAAATTTTTTAGAATTAATCTCTAAAATTAATCAGCTCCCAAATATTATTTCTATAGACTTAACTCAAACAAACTTTGATTTATCTGTTCTATCTACCTTAACTTCTACCACTTTAACTAATATTGCTGTTCCTTTACCAATAACTTCTGTTTACACATATGATTTTCGATTTTTAGAACAAGTGCTTCAAAACCCTAATCTCAAAACAATAGACTTTTATTATAATCTTCAAAATCCGCCTTCAACTTCTCTGAAGTATATTAATAGCGAGGGTTCAGAAAGTTTAAAAGGGCCGTTACTCCCAGCAGGTTATAGTTTGTCAATTACTGGCCTTCCGCAAAATTGGGTGTATGATAATTCAAAATTTATTTATAATTCCAGTTTAGAAAAGGTAATAACAATCTCAGGACAAGTAAATTTTTCAGGTCCGTTATCAAATAAAATCCGATTTGGAAGTAGATTTGCGCCGGGAGCTTCATTTGGTTCAACTTTCACTTTTAGTCCTCAATCACCAGTCATATTAAATGTGCATGACACAACCCTTTATGTAGGGGATGCCTGGACAGCAGAAGATAACTTTGACTCCGCCTTGGATAAAGATGGAAATGCGGTCGACTTCTCACAAGTTAGTGTAGATGCTTCAAAAGTTGATACTTCTAAAGCAGGAACATATGATGTCACTTACACTTATGATGGTGTTACAAGTACAGCTAAAGTCACTGTTAAAGACAAACAAACAGCGGTCAATGTACATGACTCTACTCTTTACGTAGGAGATGCATGGACAGCAGAAGATAACTTTGATTCCGCCTTGGATAAAGATGGAAATGCGGTCGACTTCTCACAAGTTAGTGTAGATGCTTCAAAAGTTGATACTTCTAAAGCAGGAACATATGATGTCACTTACACTTATGATGGTGTTACAAGTACAGCTAAAGTCACAGTTAAAGACAAACAAACAGCGGTCAATGTACATGACTCTACCCTTTATGTAGGGGATGCCTGGACAGCAGAAGATAACTTTGATTCCGCCTTGGATAAAGATGGAAATGCGGTCGACTTCTCACAAGTTAGTGTAGATGCTTCAAAAGTTGATACTTCTAAAGCAGGAA
>NZ_MUIZ01000028.1 GCF_002154895.1 Lactococcus petauri
GTTGGAATACGTCTACAAGATTTAAAGCAATTATACTTTCACTTAGAAGAGTGGACTTAGATAAAAAAGCTGCGTCTGGTAAACCATTACAAGGTATAAGAGTCATTTATAGGACGGAAAAAGAACAAGCAGAGCGTGAGATTGCAATCATTGGGATTGTATCCCAAGGTAATACGACTTACACGTTGGCTAAGAAATTTCAAGAATGCATAGGTAAAGAAGTATTCATATACAAGGCTTATCAAAAGGAGAAATACCTCGTGGCAATTGATGTAGAAGCGATCAACGAGAGTTTCGAAGGAGAAGAAAGATGAGATGGTTACCCTTTTTTATTTGGGCAGATACATTGGGAGAAGTAGGTGGTTGTATTGTCTCCTTATTTTTCCTATTTATTATAGGAGCAGTAGGCTTTTTGCTTTTCATGTGACTAACGAAAGTATTTTTTGTTGTCGAGATTATTGTAGCAATAGCAGTTCCTTTATATTTGGGCGCACGTTTTCTCTATAGAAGAGGAATCAGAAACTTCGGTGATGATGAAGATTAAATTTAGACACTTAAAGATAAAATGTACTTTTTGTAGTGCGTTTTTTTATTTTTCCCAATTGTTGGTTCCCAGAAAAAAATCGCAGGTTATAATGGTGTCAACAAAAAATTGAAAGGGAAGAAATTGAAACAGGAAAACATCCTAAAAAATATTGAAAAAATAAAAGAAAAGATGCCTGGCTTTGTTCTAGAATATTATCATTCTAAGTTAAGTGTGCCTTACAGTTACTCAACGCTCTATGAATATTTGAAAGAATTTGATCGTTTCTTTACATGGTTAATTGACTCAGATGTAGCTCAAGCTAAGATAACCTCAGAAATCTCTATAGAAGTCCTAGAAAATCTTGGTAAAACAGATATTGAATCTTTTATTATTTATTTAAGAGAAAGACCGCTTCTAAATAATCAGATTGGCCAGAGAGGGGTTGGGCAGGCAACACTAAATCGAACGATTGCTGCTTTATCAAGTTTGTATAAATTTCTAACTGAAGAAGTCGAGAATAGTGAAGGTGAACCGTATTTTTATCGCAATGTTATGAAAAAGATAAAAATAAAGAAGATGAAAGAAACATTAGCTTCAAGAGCGGAAAATATAAAAGGGAAACTATTTTTAGGGGGAGAATCTCAGGGTTTTTTAGATTACATAGCCGAGGACTATATAAACGATCTTTCACCAAAAGCTAAACTTTGGTTTGACAGAAATAAAGAACGTGATTTAGCCATTATTGCATTAATGCTTGCCTCTGGTCTTCGCTTATCTGAGGTAGTTAACGCAAATCTAAAAGATTTGAATCTAAATACTTTGATTATTGAAGTCATCCGAAAAGGTGGGAAAAAAGATGCAGTAGGAATTTCACCTTTTGCCAAGCCTTACCTTCAAGAATATCTTGAAATTCGTGAGAAGAAGTATGATGCTGAAAAAACAGATATTGCTTTATTTTTAACCAGCTATCGTGGACAGGCCAATAGAATTGATACAACCACAATTGAAAAGATGGTAGAGAAGTATTCTTTAGGCTTCAAGGTTAGAATCACTCCTCATAAACTCCGACATACTCTAGCCACACGACTCTATGAAGAAACAAACTCTCAGGTTCTTGTTAGTCACCAACTTGGGCATTCTTCTACTCAGGTAACGGATTTATATACCCATATTGTGGATGAAAAACAAAAAGATGCATTAGATAAATTGTGAATTTGTAGCTATCTCGTAAAATTAAATAAAAAGAAAAGAGAGACAATTAAAATGAAAAAAAATCAATTAGGAAGAATCGTCGTCCGCTCAATGGTTATTTCAGAAGAAGATGAACCAAATAGAAAAAATTATATCTCAGAAGGAGTCATCGAGTGTGACGTATTCGACTATGAATGCTTTACTAAGCTCTTAGGAATAAAAAAACAGGAACTTATTGAATTGAATAGTTTTATTCATACTATTATTTGCCCATACCTTAACAACTCACAGTGGGTATATGGTAATTATGAAAACTTCTTGATCAGCCATGATCTTGTGGCGGGGACGCAGCAAGCCAAACAGTACTCCCTAGAATATCTTTTAAAGATATGTAAGTCGTATCTTAAACCAGAAACAATTTATCACTTGTTCTCAGAGGAAGGGAAAGAAATTTTTCTTGAACAGGTTTTACCTATTGTCTTTGTGCCTCATCTCATGAGAACTTTACCTGAAAGTACCAAAAGTGCTATTGAAAATTTTAAGGATTATCAATTAGGGCTTACGATGGGTCTTTATTCTTCTTACCAAGGGTGGTTAAAACAAAAAAACATCTCAAATTCGTAAAACTATAACGCAATATAATATTACAAATTTCCGAAATGCCTACAGTGGCTATTGTAATATAAAAAACATTTACTTCGTGAAGAGTTAAGAAGCCTGCAATAGCAGGTACTCGTTGAAAAGAATTCGAAACGAAATATTATTTTTTATGACAAACTAAAAAAATACCCACTTTTGGTTCCCAGAAAAAAATTGTGTGATATGATGAGAAAGTAAAAATTAGTGAAATAAGCGACAAAGAATAGTTGCCTTATTATAAGGATAAAACAGAAGGAGTTTTAAATGAAAAAAAGAACAAAAAAAGTAGTAATGACAACACTTTTACTGAGCAGCACTCTCTTGCTTACCGCATGTGGCTCAAAGCAGGATGCAAAAAAAGAGAACACGACAAATAGCTCTTCTAAAGTGACGAAAGTTGTGGATCAATCAAAAGAAGTGTTGAAAAAAGCAAAAGCTGCACTTCTTAATGCTCAGAAAGTACCTAATACTAAAAATATTAAAAGCGCAAAAGAAGCAATTTCCAAGGTAAAAGATACCAAAGAAGCTAAAAAACTTAATGATGAGTTATCAGGGATTAGTGCACGTGTAAAACTTGAGGATGCAGCACGAAAAGCAGTCGTAGCTTATCAAAAAGATGCCCTGAATGAAAAAAAGCATAAAGCCGCTCAAACTGCAGTTTCCAAATTAACGTCTCCATATAATAAAACTTTAAAAGCGGAATTAACAAAGAAAATTAAAGACAGCGAAGCTCAAGCGAATAAGGTCCGTGCTTCACAAAATATTTCTAAAGCACAACAAGACACATCTAAAAAAGCATCAGTTAAAAGTCAAGAAAATACTCAAACAACTGGTGATACCTCTTTAAACCAAGCAGGTGTAACAGCTGATACAGCAAACGTAGCAAATGGTGGTCAGACTGCTCAAATCCCAGCAGGAGGGAATACATCTGGAAATGGGGGGAACAGTAATAATGTATCTCCTACCCCAGCCCCTACCCCTACCCCAACGCCAGCCCCAACACCAACACCTACCCCAACACCAGATCCAACCCCGACTCCAGCCCCAACCCCAACACCTACGGTTCATCACTGG
>NZ_MUIZ01000002.1 GCF_002154895.1 Lactococcus petauri
CATCAATGTCCGATTCAAAATCAGAATCTACAAGCACATCAGACAGTGCATCAAGTTCAGCTTCAGATTCTAAGTCAGAATCAATGAGTGATTCTACAAGTACATCGGACAGTGCATCAACATCAATATCCGATTCAAAATCAGAATCTACAAGCACATCAGACAGTGCATCAACATCAATGTCCGATTCAAAATCAGAATCAATGAGCACATCAGACAGTGCATCAAGCTCAGCTTCAGATTCTAAGTCAGAATCAATGAGTGATTCTACAAGTACATCGGACAGTGCATCAACATCAATGTCTGATTCAAAATCAGAATCAATGAGCACATCAGACAGTGCATCAAGTTCAGCTTCAGATTCTAAGTCAGAATCAATGAGTGATTCTACAAGTGCATCAGATAGTACTTCAAGCTCAGCTTCAGATTCTAAGTCAGAATCAATGAGTGATTCTACAAGTACATCAGACAGTGCATCAAGCTCAGCTTCAGATTCAAGATCAGAATCAATGAGTGATTTATATAATTACCCAAGTACAATTGCAACTAATTCCAATGGATATGGTAATCTGCCAAAAACAGGGGATAAAGAAAATATAGTTTTGAATAGCCTAGGAATCGGTTTATTATGTTCTGCTTCACTTTTTTCTTTACGCAGAAGTAAGAATAAAAAGAGCTGATTTAATGCTAAAAAGTAAGGAATAGAAGAAGTAAGATAAAATATCAAATATGGAAAACTTAATACTATATTATAAAGAAAATTCTGAGCAATGTTCGCAGGCAATTAAGTGGTTGAAGGCACATAATCTTGCAGTAGAGCTAAGAGAAATTGAGTCTATAACACGTAGAGAAATATTTCAACTAATCTACTTATCCGGTATGGATCTACCCGATATTCTTACAAAATTAAATAAGTATTCTCTGAAACAACAAGTTAAGATAAAATATTTGAGTAGGTTACGCTTTGGTGAAAGTTTAATTTATTTAGAAAAGCATTCAGAGCTATTAGAAGTACCCATTATTCTCTCAAATGAACATTCATTATCAGGTTATAACGAGCAGAAAATACAAACTTTCTTGACCTAGTATGTATTAAAAACATGAAGCAGAAATTTAAAAGCTAGCTTCATGTTTTTTTGTACCTTTATCTTAGTAGAATATAGAAAGTTGAAAAAGTTGCAAAGAGTAGTAATACGGGCTTAAAATGATATTAGTTAGTTATTATAACTACTAAAATAAAGTAAGCCATAATAAAAACAGGTTCTCTCAAATATTACTTTCTAGGAAACTTGAAGTTTCTAGAAACATAGTCAAAAGATATCTGGATAAAGACAATGAAGAAATGCTTACTTAGCTGACAACAACACGAATAAGAAAATAGAAAGTAGAAATATACCATATCTTAATCTCTGAACTCAAAAAATTTTGACCTCTCTCCCCCCATAGAACTATGATCAGCTAGAAGAAAGAGGATCTATGCGTGGAGATATCCTTTTTACTTAAGTCTTTGAAGCTTACCATTAAATGGCTCATTTTTAAGAGTATGCTTCTTATGAGCCTGAATCTAAAGGATAGATTAAGAATGTTATTAGTTTTATCCAAAAAATTCTTTCTAAAAATAGAACATACATAGGTCTTGAAATATAGAATCATAAGGTAAAAAACTGGTTTAAATATAAAGAGAATAGTAGGTAATATAATGAGATAGGAAAGTGTACTTTTGTCGCTTATAAAGAGACTAAGAAAATCTTGGCAGACCATGAAATTACTATTGAAAAAGGTATTTTTATTTAAAAGAGAGTCCAGTTACGTAATTGGATTCTCAATGTAAAGGGACTTCTCAAAGAAGTATTTGAAATATTGTCACAAGAAAATGAAGATTAAAAAGTAATAAAACTATATTAATTCTTTAACTTTCAAGAAAACATGAATTTTCTCGAAAGTTAAAAGTGTGCTCTACTCCTTATAGACGGAATATTGAATACTTAATAAACCTCCAGAACAGAAAAATTATATTTATGAATATGAGCTAATTGAATGTCTTTATCTTCTAATTAAAAATATATGTTAGATATTATTTTCCTTACCACTTTCTTCATTATTTTAGGAAATAATTATCTTGGTTTATCTATAAACTTAAAATTGTTCTATTGAACCGTATATATAGTTTTTACACTATCAGTTTCTATATGTGCAGATTTTGCTTAAGTATATGTGTAGATTTTACACTATCAGTTTATAAATATGTAGTTTTTAATTAAGTACATGTGTAGATTTTACACATTTAGAGCTAAAATAAACTATCAAGTACTACTTCTTTCTTTTATTTCTTTGGATTTTAAAAACGATTATTCTGAAGAACAATAATTAGAAAGAATGAGAAATGAAATATAGAGTTAAATGTACAAATATAAGACATTTAAAGGAGCTAAATGTGTAAATATTACACATTTTGAAACTCTATATGTGTAGATTTTACACATATAGAGTTTAATTCAGCAAAAAAAGTTGAAATTGACTCCACTATTTTTGGACCTAAATTAAAAAAACGAAATTGACTCTAAAAGAATTCTTTTTTTCTCATTTTTAAAATTGACTCCAGTAGAGTTAAATATACTGAACATCATCTATTACTGAATTTATAACAAATTTAGAAATTGACTCCAGAACGTCTAAATTTTGATGAATTCTCATAATAAGGTGGATAAGGGGGGAGATTAAAAAAATGTTAGCAATAATAAGAGTGTTTATATAAAATAATCTCTGTTAACCAAAAAATAGAAACGGAGATAAAAAAGTGAGATGCTATAGACGTGGGAAAAGTTGGCAATATGAAATTTCTTATACCAAAGGAAAAAATGAAGTGGGTAAAAATATCTATAGTAAAAAAAGAAAGAGTGGTTTTTCAACAAAAAAAGCAGCCGAAGCTGCAATGATTCGTGATGCATTAACTTTATGTCCAGGAAGTGTAGATATAATTGAAGTAGGATTTGGTGACTACTTTGCTCATTGGATAGAACTTTATAAAGGGAATTTATCGCCACACTCTAAAAGCACCATGAGACAAGTACAGAAATTTATTTATGAATACATGGATAATTGTCCTGTCGGAAATATTACTAGACACTTCTATCAGGATGCACTTAATAAATATAGTCTGAACCATAGTGAGAGCACTTTAGCTTTATTTCATAGACGGATAAAGGAGTGTGTAGAGGATCTGATATTTGATGGTGTAATTTATGAGAATTTTGCGCAGAGGATTAAAATACAGGGACAGCCTAAAAAGTCAAAATTTAAGGAAAACGTATGTGATGATGATAGTTATTTTAAACTCCTTAATCATGTAAAGAATAATATAGCTACGAAGCGTTCAATTAATACATTTGTTTATATTGCAATGGTTACTGGTATGAGGTATTCGGAAGTTGCTTGGCTAAGATGGAGTGATATTGACTTCAAAAAAAAAGTAATTATAGTTCAACCATGGGCAAAGAGAAATCTTAAAACAGAATCATCTAATCGCACAATACCCATTAGCTCTGAAACTGTTAAACTTTTAAAAATTCGGAAAAGATGGGTAATAGAGCAGATATCAAAAGGTGAATTAATTAATGAAGATAATTTGGTATGTAGTACAAAATTTGGAAAGGCAATCTGTAATGCTCCAGCTAATAGGGCCCTAAAAAGGTTAAATAAGAAACTAGGAATTTCTGAGAACATAACATTACATTCGTTAAGGTATACTTTTGGCTCACGTCTTCTTTATGACGGTGTAAACATTGTTTCAGTCTCAAGAGTATTAGGTCATTCTGGAACAGTTGTAACTTTAAGAGTATATTCTCATATCATTCAAGGACTCGAAGCTCAGGAGTCTGATAAAATTAGACAATCTATGAATTATTAATATCTTAAATTTTTTGGCACATATTTGGCACATAGAAATTTTCAACAGAAATTGACATAAAAAAATGATTGAGATATAATAAAGGTACAAAAAAATGGCCTAAATAAGCACATTTAGACCATATAATGAGCGAACAAACCCAAATTGTTTGCTCAGTAATATATCTTACTAAATATTTTATAAATAGTCAAAAGATTTTTCTGAGCATATAGGTTTAGGGGTTTGAAGCGAGTATTTTTCTCTTTATTTTTAAGGATTAACGGCTTACCCATATAGTATCAACAAGTGTTTACACAATAAATTAAATAAGTAATTAAAACTTGTCTAATTATATGCTATAATAATATCCTACTAAAACATGTGAGGAACACAATGGACGATCGAATCAGAATAAGTAGTACATGGCTTGTCATAATAGCAGTTGGTCTTGTTTTATTTAGCTATGGCGCACACTCTCACAAATTATTTTTAGAAGGGCTGGGAGCGATAGCTTCCGTTGGTGCTCTCTTTTGTGGCTTATCGGGTGTAGTTATTCGGTTGATAAGACGAAAGCGTGGACAACGTTTTAAGTAATCCCACAAAAAAACATCCTTATCTTTTGAAGATGAGGATGTTTTTTCATTTATCGTGAATATTTACCATCGATAAAGGTAATATCGTCTGTGTCACTATATGTACTATAAGCTTTCACGAGGGAGATTATCCAGTCGGTGAGTGACCAAATACCAAAAGTCATCCAGTTACATAGAAGTTTAAAGATACCCATGCCGATTTGACCACGCATAAAGCGGTCAACGCCAAAGTGTCCAACTAAAAAGTTTCCAATCCAAACAAAAATATGTTTGTTAATCTTCTTTTCATTCATAAAAGTTTCTCCTTGCCCTTTTAGCGTGATTCGCGCACGTATTTCATCCTTCAAGAGACTAGCTTGCGATATAATTTGTTCCCATTTTTTTATCTCTTACTCTTTTCATTATATAGACAAGCTCCCCAAGATTCAAACATTTAATAAAAATTTTTCAATAAAATATACTCTTTCATTTAGTTAATAATAAATACTTTTTGTATCATCCCATACGTGTGATAAAATGAGAGAAGGAGGATAAACAATGGATACAACTCAAGCTCTAGCAAAACTTAAAGCTCTTGTAAACACTTCTTTGTATTATAATAAAGATGTGTATGACCGAGAAAGATTAGAAGAAATGAAAGAAATTCTCTTTGAAATTTCTCAAAAGTTGACCTCTTACTCAAAAAATGAACTGGAATCCTTCTTTAATGAGGATTTAGGTTATGTCACACCCAAAGTGGATGTAAGAGCTGTTGTCTTTGAAGATAACAGTCTCTTACTTGTGAAAGAAAAAACTGAAGGAAAATGGTCTTTACCTGGTGGTTGGGCAGATGTCGGTTATTCCCCTGCAGAAATCGCTCAAAAAGAAGTAAGAGAAGAAAGCGGGCTTGAGGTGATACCTTTGCAGTTGTTTAAGCTGGTTGATAAGGCCAAACATCCTTATCCTAAAAGCTTGAATTATGTTTATAAGCTCTTCTTTTATTGTGAGCCCAAAACTTTTGAGTTGCATCCGGGATTAGAAACTTCGGAGGCACGCTTTTTCTCGCGGGAAGAAGTTGAAAACTTGCAGAATATTTCTGTGGATCGAAACACACGTGAGGACCTTCTGGAAGCTTTTGAATATCATAATCATCCAACACCAGGAGCAAGATTTGATCGCGTGCAGTAAAAGGTGGCTCACGAAAATATCAAATATGTTATAATATCATTATTCCATGCGGACGATGAAAAAGATTGGGCTGTTTAGGATGATTGCCCCTATTGAATAAACGATTACGGAGAAATCAGTGGAGATTTTTACGTTTATCGAACCAAAAAGTAGCGGGCTGCTGACAGTCCGCATTTTAATTTTTAAAATAATAATGTATGTGCTTGGGATTGAAAAGAATCACCAAAGTGCATAGAGAAAAAGAAATATTGGAGAAACATGAAAATAAAAGAAGTTATATTGGATGAACTTAAAAAACATCCAAAGAGAGCCTATGCTGTAGAAGAACTGGCAATGGAACTTGACCTAACAAAGGCTTCAGATTTTAAACTATTTGTTAAAACTTTAGCTGCTCTTGAAGGGGAAGGATTACTGGAATTTACAAAAAATGGAAAAGTCACACTAGCCGAAGTAAAAGCAGAACTTGTCGGAGTCTTCCGTGCTAATGCGAACGGTTTTGGTTTTGTAACAGTCGATTCTGATGAGCCTGACGTTTTTATTCCTAAGGGAAGAACGGCTTTTGCTCTTGAAGGAGATGAAGTAAAAGTCGAACTGAAAAGTAATGCCAATCCTTTAAAAGGCACAAGTGCTGAAGGGGTAGTTACAGAGGTTTTAAAGCGCGCGGTCACTCAGCTTGTCGGAACTTTTGTCAAATTTGACGAAAAAGAACGTCAAGAGTTCAATCGTATCGGTTACGTAAAATCACGCAATAAAAAGTTGCCTTATCATGTCTTTTTGACAGATAAGGGCTTGGTACCAGAAGATAAAGCAGTAGTTCGTGTTGACATTACCGCTTATCCAGATAAGAAAAATCCCAAAAGTATGCAAGGTTTGGCTGTCGAAATTGTCGGACAAGCAGGTGATAAAGGAATCGATGTTCTTGAAGTTTTAGCTTCACTTGGTATTCGTTCTGAATTTCCAGAAGACGTTTTGGCGCAAGCGAACGCTGTACCAGAAGAAGTTGATGAAAAAGATATCATGGGGCGCGTGGACTATCGCAATGAGATTACTTTCACTATCGATGGCGCTGATGCAAAAGACTTAGACGATGCTGTGCATATCAAACGATTGGGTAATGGTAACTATGAGTTGGGCGTTCACATTGCAGATGTGTCACACTATGTCACTGAAAATTCGCCCTTGGACCGTGAAGCTTTTGAGCGTGGAACATCAGTATATGTGGCTGATCGTGTCGTGCCAATGTTGCCTGAACGACTCTCAAACGGTATCTGTTCACTCAACCCACGTGTTAATCGCTTGACACAGTCTTGTGTGATGGAGATTACGCCAGAAGGAAAAGTCCTTCAATCACAAATAGGTCCTTCCATTATCAAGACGACAGAACGTATGACCTACGATGATGTTAACCTTATGCTTGCTGGTGACGAGGAAACATTAGAAAAATATGCTGCAATTAAAGAATCCGTAGAGATTATGTCTGAGCTTCACGAAGCTTTGGCAGCGATGCGCCGCCGCCGTGGGGCGATTGATTTCGAAACTATGGAAGCATGGATTATCGTTGATGAAAATGGCTTGCCTATCGAAATTCGTAAGCGCAGTCGTGGAACAGCAGAACGAATGATTGAGTCCTTCATGTTGATTGCTAACGAAACAGTTGCAAGCAGTTTTGAAGCACGTCATTTACCAGGGATTTATCGTATTCACGAACATCCAAAAGAAGAAAAAATGACCCGTTTTATCGACTTTGCTGCAACTTTTGGTTTGCAAGTCAAAGGCACTTCGACAGAAGTTAGTCAAAAAGCCTTGCAAGAATTTTTGAAAAAAGTGAAAGGCCAACCAGGAGAAATGGTTCTCTCAACGATGCTTCTGCGTTCGATGCAACAAGCACGCTATTCGGAAGACAACTATGGTCACTTTGGCTTGGCAGCAGAAAACTATACACACTTTACCAGCCCGATTCGTCGTTATCCTGACTTGATCGTGCACCGCTTAATTCGTGAGATGGCTCAACCAAGTCCAAAGACCATCGAATATTGGGCCGAAAAAATACCGGAAATTGCTCAACAATCAAGTAACCGTGAACGCCGTGCTGTCGATGCTGAACGTGAAGTTGAAAAGATGAAAAAAGCCGAATTTATGGAAAAACATGTCGGCGAACAGTTCGAAGGTGTTATTGCCAGCGTCACTCGCTTTGGGATGTTTATTGAGCTTGAAAATACTATTGAAGGTTTGGTTCATATTTCTACTATTAAAGGTGAATATATGAACTTCCATGAACGTATGATGGCACTTGTGGGAGAAAAAACAGGACTTGTCTTCCGAATTGGTCAACCCATCAAAATCCAAGTTACTAAAGCGGATAAAGTTACCGGTGATATCGACTTTGAATATATCAAGAGTGATCTCGATGTTGTCGAAAGTAATTTAAAATCTAAAAAAGAAAAAGGCCCACGCCGTAGACCAAAAGCAAATCGTTCCGAAAATAAAGAGGAACGTAAAGCCTCAAAACACGGAAAAAATTTCTCTGAAAATAACAAAAACAAAAAATACAGAGGTAAATCCAAGGATGAGGATCGAGAACGTAAAAACGATTTCGATAAAAAACCAAATAAAAAGAAAAAGAGGAAGAAGCCTTTCTATGCGGATGCAGCAAAAGGAAAATTCGGAAATAATACGAAGAAAAAATCGAAAAAATAAAAATACTTTAGAGGAGAAAAGCCTATGTCAGAACAATTGAATCTTGAGAAAACGGCCTTGGTCCTGATTGATTTACAAGAAGGCATTGTAAATCGTTCACAGCTTGAACCCTATAGTAAGGAAGAAATTCTTGCCAAAAATGATAGATTGCTGGACAAGTTCAAGAATACAGCAGGACTTATCGTTTTTGTACATGTGAAAAATTATGGGCCAGAAGTGCTCACTCCGCTTACAGATACAAATATAAGTGCTTCTGGTCCACTTCCCGACAATTATAGCCAATTTGTTTCTCCTTTAGCTTATGATGAAGAGGTTAAAAATAAAATCCATGTCAAAAAGCACAATTGGGGCGCTTTTTATGGGACAGATCTCGATGTGCAGTTACGTAGACGAGGCATTGAAAACATTATCTTGACAGGTGTTGCTACAACGATAGGTTGTGATACAACGGCGCGTGAAGCTTATCAACATGGATATAATGTGATTGCTGTTGAAGATGCAATGACAGACTTTAATGGAGCACTACATAGAGGCATCGTTAACGGTATCTTTACACGCTTAGGACGCGTCCGCTCGACAGAGCAAGTCTTAAATATGATACAGGATTAGACCATAGAGAGCAGTAGGTTTTGGTGATTTGAAAAGTTCAAGATGTAGAAGAGCATAGGCTTTTCTGCATCTTGAGCTTTTTATATTTTTAGACAATTGATAAGAAGTTGGAGAAGATTAAAGAAATCACCGTAATAGTATGTTAATTTTTTCATAAAGTAAAATTGACACATTTTTTTGCTATAATGTTAACGGTGATTTTTTCACATTTATTTGAAAGTGTAAGTAATGATTTAAAGTGGGAAAATGTCCGATAATAAGATAAAAAGACGGTAAGCCAAACCTTAACCGGCTTAAAATACGGAAGAAATAGAAGATGGCTTATATAAGCTATTTAAGGATATTGAACATGGAAAATAGGACAAGATTTAATTTAACAAGTGGTTGGAGTATATTATGCACAATAGCAACCATAGTTGTTTTAGGACTAACCTTTATTTTTATTTTGAACCTCAACCGCTTTACAGGATACACGGGCGATGATTTTTTGTATCACTTTATCTATACAGGTGCTTGGCCAAGTGAACATCTGAGTGAATATCATAATATTGGTGATTATATTTCAGCAGTCTATACGCACATGACACTATGGAATGCCCGCATGACTTCGATAATTTTCGAAATCTTAGTGATGCAGCTTCCTAAAGGAATTTTCAATATCCTTAATGCCAGTATTTATGTATTGGTTGGGCTGTTATTGAATGTAATAATCAGTGGTAAAAAGGTACTTTTAAAACCTTTGCATCTGACGTTAACTTTTCTGTTGATGTGGTTTTTCATTCCGGGGATGGGCAGCACAGTGCTGTGGGTCAGTGGAGCTGCAAATTATCTGTGGGCCACAGTAATCATACTCCTCTTTTTATTACCCTACCGTTTTAATGTAAGTACAAAACGTGGTTGGGAAGAATACTATCTCCCGGTTTTGGGACTTTTAGCAGGCTTAACAAATGAAGTCGGTGGCGCGACAACTGTATTGCTTGCTCTCATTTTTACGGTTTATAATTTTAAAAAATCGACAAACGGAAACACGGTGGCGCAGATTTTAGGAACCTTAGCTGCCGCCTTTGGTTTTGGGACGCAAGTCATCTTATCATCAGGATCTGCTGAAACACAGAACTACGGAGTCTCCGCAGGTTTAGGCCAACGTTTCCTCGATATCATATCGGGAACTGCGCATTATTCTGGTTTTCTGATACTGCCTATCCTTGTGTTTGGGGGAATTCTTTATTTTAACCGGAAGCAACTCCAAGAAAAAGCATGTTATCTCTGGCATGGAGGACTTATCTTTCTGGTATCAGGTCTTGCAGGTTGTGCTGCAATCCTGGCATCGCCCATCACACCTGCCCGTCTTTGGTTTGCAAGTAACATTCTGTTTATCATAGCTTTATTAATGATGATTGAAGCATGGCAGGAGTTACGTACACAAAGCTCTTGGACGAATGTGCCTTTGTGCATTGCCATTATTTGTTTAAGCTTTGTGAGTTTGCCCAGCTATGACTATAATTTAAAAGACATCAAAAATTCATATGAATATTTTTATACAGCCCAATCTATAGCCCAAAAAGCAAAAGAAGAGGGTAAAACTTCGGTCCGCGTACCTGGGATTCCGATGACTTCTAACGACTTTAATGCTTATTTTGGAACGCCTTATTTGGTTTCAAGTGAGCACCCAGAAAAAGAATGGGCGAATACATGGTTTGCCAAATATTATGGGCTAGAGAAAGTCTATTTGGATGATACAGTGCCAATAGCAAAAGTAAACTTAGAGAATGCTCAACCTATTGATAACATTCTGAATGCTTACAATAAATATTTTGGTTATTTCCAACGCAAGATTCTTCCTTTCAATACTGATAGGGTCTTAAAACGTGAGCAAACTGCTAAAACTTCGACAGCAAAAGCAACCATCACTAAGAACACTAAACCAAATAACAAAAACTTACCGGCAGATAAACCTTGGCTTCGTAACGCGCTTATTCGCTATATCGATGTAAATAAGGATGAAATCGTTGCAACAGAGCAAATCACTTCACCTTATAATGAAGCTTACGATATTTCTCATGCAGCAACTGCAGGCTATGAAACACTATCAAATAATCCTAAATCTTATATTTTTAATAAACGTTTCGATCAGACCATTGACATTCATGTCAAGCCTACACTTCATACCATTACACTTTTCTTTAATGATAAACATCAAAAAAATATTTCCATCACAAATGTTGAAGGCCAAACAGGAGAAACGCTCACCGTACAATTGCCACGAGGTTACAGCAGCAATGGATCAAAAACAACACGTGTTACCATTGATGCAGAGACACCTTGGAATAAAACAGTAGAAGTAACCAAAATTCCATTTTGGAAAAATCTAGGAAGATTCTCGACTTTTTATAGCGTAGTTGCTGGGTTATTGATTTTTGTGGTTTATGATATTTTTCTTAAACAACGGCAGGGAAGATAAGTATTATCTTTTATCAAATGTGTGTACCATGTCATGTGGAAAGAGTCCTTTAGGGCTCTTTTTTTGTGCTGCGAAATATTTTATCAAAGAGCTAGCTAAAAAGGTTGAAGAAACAAATTGATTCGCTTTTTCTTAAGAAAGTTAGTGATAAAAACAATAGATACGCACCAAAGCTGAATTATAAAAATGCATATGGTTACAATTAAATTAATGTAATGTTTGTATATTGTTTCTTTTTGTGACTTTTATTTCGTATAATTATATTTAGTTAATAAAAAAATTATTTTAAATTTAGAAAGAGGTAAAAAATGGAAACGACAACAACTCATTCACATGTTGAACAGCAAAAGATAGTTACTGGGATTTTTGCAAATAAAGGAGATATCATTGATAGCTTTACCTTAATTTATGGTGAAGAGAAAGTTAGGCATGGTGGCTCTGGTGGTACATCATCAAGAACCTTTAATTTTGCACCAGAAGAAGTCATTGTGTCTGTAGAGGTTACAGAAGGAGATTATGGCAAGGAAGGACCTGCAAAAGGACACTATAAAGAATGTGTATCTCGTTTACGTTTTAAGACTAATCTTAATAATGTCATCGAATATACGAGTAGAAATTTCGAAGAAAATCAATTTAAAAAATTAAATATTAAAGAATTGAAAGCACCTGAAGGGGAATATATTGTGAGTTTTACATCTGAATTAACTCCCAAATCTTGGGGCAGTTTCTTAAGTTTTAACCTTTCAATCAAAGAAACACAAAAAATTCCATCCACAACCAAGTATGCTATTGATATTCCAGCAGGTCCCATTTGGAATCAAAAAGACGCTGAATTGAAAGGGCCAATCATCGCAGCTGCACATCTAGGGCGATGGACAGGTCACTGGAAAACCGTTATACCAGGAAAAATGAGTGTTGTTAATATTGAGTTTGATATAAACAAAACTGGAAAAAATACTATCGTGGTAGATGTCGTTGCCGGTCCTATATGGAATGAAGAAGATGCAAAAGTGAAGGCTCCAATTGTCTGTGCATCCTACGGAGGAGAATGGACGGGTGCATGGCATACTCCAAAAGAAACTTGGGGCAAGATGAGTGTTTGTCAATGTAAATTTACTTTTTGACATTTTTAAAAAGTATCCGCATAAAAGAATAGCGAGATTCCTTGAAAAATCTCGGGAATAAAACCGAATAGTTTGACTAAAAATTATTGAAATTGAGTCAAGGTATTTGGTTTTTTTTTGCGAAATTTTTAGCGACAGGACTTTATTTTAGTTCTCGTCTTCCTCATCAAACTAAAGTTATCTGAATTGTTTTTTTTTTTTTGATATTTTATAGAAATTATAGATAAAAATTTGACATATAGTTACATAAATGTCATAATAGTAACGATTATGATTACAGAAGATGACAAAAAGATAAAAGTAAAAGCCATTTATATTACAAAGCGTTTTGATTTAATCAGTAATAATAAAAAAGGAAGAGCTCGCACTAAAGAAGCTTTTTTTGAAGGCAATAAACAAGACTTTTGGGCTTTGCGCAATGTCTCTTTTGAGCTTTATGATGGTGAAACGATTGGAATTGTTGGGCTGAACGGTTCGGGAAAATCAACCCTTTCCAATATTATCTCAGGTCAAATTTCTCCAACAACAGGTCAAGTTGAAATTAATGGAGAAGTCTCCATTATCTCAGCTTCAGCAGGTCTGAATAATAATCTGACAGGGCGCGAAAATATCCGTTTGAAAGGGCTCATGTCAGGCATGTCCAAACGTGAGATTGAAGCAAAGATGGATGATATCATCGCTTTTTCTGAACTCAAGGAGTTTATTGACCAACGTGTAAAGACTTATTCCTCAGGGATGCGCGCCAAGTTAGGCTTTTCTGTTATGGTGCATCAAGATCCTGACATTATGGTTATTGACGAAGGACTGGCTACTGGCGACCAAACTTTTGTGGGTAAATCCAAGAAAAAAATGTTTGAGTTTCGTGAAAAAGGCAAGACAATCCTGCTGGTTTCCCACTCGATTCCGACGATCAGGGAGTGGTCAGACAAGGTGCTTTGGATACATTATGGCGCAGTCAAGGCTTACGGATCAGTGGAAGAAGTTCTCCCCCAGTATGAAGCCTTTATTCGTTGGTTTAACGGTCTAGAGCGTAAAGAACAAGAGGAGTACAAAACAAAAGCCCGCCAAGAGCAATTGTCCTATTCACTGGAAGAATACCGTCAAGAACTTACGGAATTAAAAGTAGGAGAAAACCGAAAAGGTAAACGCAGGATTGAGGCACTCACGGCAAAAGCAGCCAAGAAGAAATCTAGTATGTCGACCAAAGTTTTATTATGCTTGTCTGCCTTTGTGCTACTATGGTTGGCTTTGGTCAATACATCTTCGATGACTTTGAAAAAATCACTGCGAAACCCGCTTGATTTCTTTCAACATCATTTGTTTCAACCTAAGGAAACCTTCTTAGAACGGCAAAGAGCGACAGGAAACTTACCGCCTCAGCCTGTCGAAGAAAAGCAAGATGAGCAACCTGTCCAAGAAACAGAAAATAAGCCCGCACAAAACGAGCCTCAACCAAAAGAAGAAACCCCAGCAGAAGCCGAGCCGAAACTCACAGAATATCATGTTCAGGTTGGAGATACTTTAGATGCTATTGCTCTGCATTTTAATACTACGATTGAGGAGTTGGCGCGATTAAACCCTGAACAGGATTTGAACGCATTATTGGCTGGGCAAGTCCTTACAGTTCCAGAAAGCCAAGCGTCAGAAGAAGGCGATAATACCCTGAGTGAGTACAGTGTTCAAGTCGGAGACACGATAGACAGTATTGCTGCGCAGTTTCATATCAGCCCTGAGGAGCTTATCCAGCTCAACCCTACGCAAGATTTGAGTAACTTAACAGTCGAGCAAATCCTCACCGTTCCGACAACTCCTTAAGATTAGAGAAGAAAGATTTACAAAGTGAAAAATATTTTTCAGTACTTTAAAGAACAAGTCCGATATTTCCCGGTAGCTTACAGCATGTCCAGATACAACACCAAAAGTGCAACCATGCATAATCGTTTTGGTCGTGTCTGGGAAATTCTAGATCCTTTATTTCAGCTTGGCGTTTTTTATCTTTTATTTGGTGTACTCATGAAACGTGTCATACCGGGAGGTTATCCTGTCCTGCCTTGGATGTTTATTGGCTTAGGGGTTTGGGGTCTCATGCAAAAAACGATTGTCTCTGGGGCACTTACCACTTATAATAAGTTGCGTGCCGCATCAGTCATGAAATTTCCTGTTTCTATCTTACCGACCTCAGCCTTTTTGGGTTTTTTGAGTGAGTTTTGGGTCATGATAATCGTTGGAACTCTGGGAGCAGTATTCAGCGGATTTATACCGAGCCTCTATCTTTTACAAGGACTTTATTATTTCTTTGCCTTGCTCATTTTCTCTGTATCTTTTTCTTTATTGAATGCTACAGTCATGATTGTTTTTCCCGACTTAAAGTTCTTTCTGAACTATTCGTTTCGTTTTTTGATGTTCCTGTCAGGCGCTGTATTTTCGATGAGACAGTTCAGTCAAATTCCGCAATTTATACTTCAAGGAATAATGTTGAATCCTTTTTATTACCTGATTGAAGGCTTTCGTGATGCCATTTTTGGCACACAGTGGTTCTGGGAAGTGGATCCTTCGATTATCTTATCTTTTTGGACTCTGACTTTCTTCATCCTTCTTTTAGGTACGCATTTGCATTATAAAATTCGGGAACGTATTTCGGACTTTTTGTAGGGAATGGATATCTTTCCACACGACTCAAGAGGAAGTTATATGGTTTATAAAAGCAAAAGCTAAATATAAGAAGAGGATTTATTTGAAACGAGGATATATTTTATGAAAATATCAATTATTGGTTTAAACATTTTTGGAATTGGCGGAACTTCAAGAAGTAATCTTAATACTATTTATGAGTTTTCCAAAGATAGCAATAATGAAATAACTTATTATAATTTTGCGGATTTTAGCAAAGTAGATGTTTTAGCACTTATGCAGCGAGAAGTATTTATGAGAGATATTAAATATCAACATTTAAATGATATTTTTAAAATCTCTTATGATGAAAGTGATACAAGCTTATATATTATTACAAGAGAAAGCTTTTTTGGTTTAGGAAAATTTCTGAGAGCTAAAAGACCGAATGCAAAAATTCTTGGAGAAATTCATGCACCATTAGCGTATCTAGATGATGCTTTGGGAGTTGATTTACCCTATTTTTCAGCTATAAGAGTTGCTACTGAGAGTATAAAACATGATTTTATTAAGCAATTTGGATATGATAACGTTTTTGTCCAAAGAGTAAGTCTTGCGCATATATCACGTGTAAACGCGTTTGAAAATTCCTTAACGACTAACTTTGTAGTTTTGTCACGTTTTTTTGAAAAACAGAAAGATGTTGCTTATTCGTTAAAATTGATGGATTACTTAATTAATTATTTAGGGTGTAAGGAAATAAAATTTTACATAAAGGGGGACGGACCTGCCCAGCTACTATATGAAAATCTTATCCAATATTATAATTTAAAAGAGCATGTTTTTGTTAATTTTGAATTACCAGAAAACTATATTTATTTATCAACTGCCAGACTAGAAACTCTGGGATATTCAATAGTAGAGGCGATAAGTGAATACAAACTGGCTTGTGTTTATGAAGGAGATGATAAAGTTAACTTGGAAAACTTCGAGGAAGTCAGCTCTATTTCATGGTTGAATAAAGACTTGAGTCATGATGCAAATGTTCTACTTCAAGTTATGCAAAAAACTTTGACCAAGCAAGAAATAAAAAGTGATGTTGAAACTATATTAAAACCATCGAAGGATTACTGCCAAAATATTTTGTATCAGGTTAGTAAGTTCTCAAAGAGGACCTCACAAGCAAGTAATGAAGTTAAGCTTTCAAATAAAGAAATCAGTGATATTATCAAGAAGCTTTCTACGAATACAATAGAAGCGGATGATATTTTATCAAATTTAAGAAGTTACTATTTAAAAATCAAACACTATCCTATTGTTGGTCCCATTTTAAAAAATAAAAATATCAGAAGACAGATAAAGAAGGCTATTTTAGCTGTAGGAAGCAGTACGCAGCCCAAATTGGAAGTTAAAGATGATTATTTTTTCATTGAGTCATTTCACGGTAAAAATTTCTCAGGAGATCCTAAGCACTTGGCACTAGCAATTTCGGAAAAGTATCCAGAAGCTAAAATTTTTGTAAGCTCCACTAATCAACTTGTTGATATAGCAATCAGAAGCTATGGATTTGAAGCGGTACGACTTGGTACTAAGGCTTATCTCAAAGCTTTCACGCAGAGTAAATATGTTTTTCATAGTGCCAATACCTTAGATAAGGCTGGAAAAAACAAGGGACAAATCTTTATCCAAACTTGGCATGGTTTCCCAATTAAAAAAATGGTTTCCGACTTAGAAAACATGGAACAGAGAGAACAAGAACTTAATGCTTTTATTCCGAGGATGAAAAAATGGGATTACCTCATAACATCGTCTGATTATCATACTCAACTCTTAAATTCAGCCTTTCTTCTTAATAAAAACTCAAAATTAAAGGTTTTATCATTGGGAGCACCGAAAAATGGCTATTTGATAAAAAATAAGGAGAACCAAAATGAGTTGAAAAAAGTGCACTTAAAATATTTTAATCGCCCCTTGATTGAAGGAAAAAAATATATTCTGTTTTGTCCGACATGGAGAAAGAATGAACGAAGTGAGGTAACTTCCATTGATTTAAAAGAAGTCATTAACCAACTCCCAGAAAACTACGAAATTATTGTTAAACTTCATCCACATGAAGCACAATTAAGGAGAGCATATTCAAATCTAGATGCACGTATCCACTGTTTCTATAATGAACTTGTTGACATTCAGGAATTATACTTACTAAGTGATATTTTAATATCAGATTACTCATCAGCGGTATTTGATTATGCCCATCTACAAAAGAAAATTATTCTTTTACAAGAAGATGTTGAAGAATATACACATCAGATAGGAATGTATTTTGATTCTGAATCACTTCTGAAATTGAAGGGGAAGAATTACACAACTGAGGAACTGGTTGAAAATATTCTGTCATCTGGTGAAAAGGAAAAATATGAGTATAATTCGCTTATTATTAAAGAGCTGTTGAATAAAGATAGTATGCACTCAGCCAATGATATTTTAAAACAGATAGGACTATGATTAATGAAAAATGAAGAAAAAATTTTAAGAGTAACATATAAAAAGAAAATTCGAGATTATAACTACGAACGCATTATTGTTGATTTGAAAAATTCAAAAAATATTATTGCCTTGAGTAAAGAAAACGAGATTTTTTATAATCTCTACAAGGACTTGCTGACCAATGATTTTATGTTTTATTTTCATCAAGGAACAAAATCTTACTTTATTAAGCGTAAGTTAATTGCGCAAATTTGGAAACGTAAAGATTTAATTTCATTTGGTGATTTGTTTTATACCGTTGAAGAACCGCCTCAAAAAAGAAAAAATTTAGTGGCTCCTTTACGCTTAGTCGTTGTTTTTTCGGGAAATGATGTTAAAAATTATTATAATCCTAACATTGGAGTACGTTGCTTTACCAAAAATTATCCAACACTTCAAAATGTTGTTTTAAAAAACACGATAGTTATGAGAATCATGGATTTAAATCTTTCTCATGGTAGTCATTATATCAACACGGACAATTATCCTCATTTTGAAGATGATGTTCAAGGTGCCATCAGAGCTGTCATTGAACGCTATGATATCAATAAAGAAGATGTTGTCCTTTATGGTGCAAACAAAGGCGGGACAGGGGCGTTCTATCATTCGATGTTAGGTGATTATAAGTCTTTAAGTATCGAACCCATTATCTCTATATTAGATCGAAAAAGTTTATTACAAGATAATTATTTTTTAAAGGGGTTAAGAAAAGACTCACTTCTGAGTGATTTACTTGAACTAGATAAACAAGAATTCCGGTATAAAAAGATGGTGATTGGTAGCCCGGTTATTCCGTTTAATTACGATATGTATGGGCAGTTGAAAAATGAGAACATCAATATCATTGACGTGTTGGATAATGCAATAGATGAAGAAGGAGAGGTTTATCCTGAAACTATTGCGGAACAAACAACATTTATTAATAATTTATTGCTTGAAAGTAACGAGTATAAAAGGAAAGTCCAAGAGTTAAAAGGGCTTAGTGAAATCTTGAAATAATGCAAGTGAATCGGAATGTTAAGGAATTAGGAGAAACATTAGTGAATAATATAAATGTAATGACAGCTTGTGACGAGGGATATGCAAAATATATATTTCCACAATTAGTTAGCCTATCTAAAATAAAGACAAATCATAAAATAAATTTTTTTCTACTTTATAATAGGGTTTCAACTGAAGTGATTGATAAATTAGTAGAATTTAGCAAGACGCTTTCTGGTTTAGAATTTTATCCATGTTTCGTTGATAAAAATATTGAAGAATATACCTTGCTAGCTTCATCAGCTGGTGGGGGGGGACTGGGCAAAAGTATTTTCCTTATGAAGTTTATTTTCCATTAGACTGCCATAATTATCTTCCTAACTGGGTGGATAGGATTTTATACATTCATGCTGCAGATATTATTTTTGTTGAAGATTTTTCAGAATATTATTTTTCTGACTTTAATGATAAAGCTATCACTGCCGAAATAACGGCTAGGAATTTCATCAAACAAATAGACAATGGTAAACCCCTCTTATATTCTATTGACGAACACCTAGAATTTTTGAAAAAGAATAGTCTTTTACAATATTTCAATTCTGGAACTTTTATGATTAATGTTGATAAATTTAGGAAGCAGAAGAGAACACTTGATTTCTATTTAGATATGAGAAAGTTGATAATTGAAAATCGTCCTAAGGTTTCAAATGGTATGTATTATGATGGAGATCAAGCCTTTTTCTCATTTGCGTTTTTAGGAGACGTCAACTCTTTTCGTGGGGTCTCTGACGATGAAATTAATATGAGAGTATATAACTATAGCCCTTTCGTTAAGCAGTTGAGGCACGTATTCAAGAGAACAGAGCAATCAGAACACAGGATAATTCATTTTGATGGAAGATTTAAACCATGGTCGATTGAGCCTAATTTTTTTGAGAAGGGCAATATTCCAGGAAATGTGAACGAGATGAATTTTTTGAAGAGACTTCACTCTTTTACGCCTGTTGCTTTTAAAGACTATTATGCTTTATATTGGAAATTTGCGGAAGAAACTCCTTTTTTTAATGAAATGTTAAAAGACTCTAAGCTCTTATCAAGCAATATAAAAAGAACTTATTTAGTAGCAGTTAGCTCTGACATAAGGCATAGAGCAAAGGTCGTAAAATTGACAGAAGAGTTAAATCAAGTCAAAGGAGAGCTGAGACAAATTTTAGACAGACTAGTGAATATAGAATTGAATTAATGAATCAAAAAATTAAGTAATGAATAGCAGAGAAAATAGTAAATGAACAAAGAAAAACGCATCCTCGTCGCAGGCACCTTCGACATCCTCCATGAAAGTCATGTGGACATGTTGCGCAATGCCAAGAATCTTGGCGATAAACTGATCGTCATGCTTTCGACAGACGAATTTAATGCCCAAAAAGGGAAGAAAGCTTATCAGGAATATGCGACACGCAAGTATATTTTGGAGTCTGTTCGCTATGTGGATCTTGTGGTTCCGGAACAGTCTTGGGAGGATAAGGTTCTCTATATTGACATGTTTGAGGTGGCTATTTTTGCCATGGGCGATGATTGGCAAGGGAAGTTTGACTTCTTGAAAGAACAGTTTCCTGAGCTGAAAATCATGTACTTTCCACGTGGCAAAACTTCCTCTTCAAGTATTAAGCAGGATTTAGGGAAGATGTACATTTCCAATATGGATAGTGGAAGTAAATGAAGGACATCAAAGACCTACTTTCAAAATTCAAACTGGCAGCTCAGCCTGTAAAATTTTTGCGATTATTACAGGAAATGGAGCAACTCTTCAAAGCACAACCTCACAACTATCCTAAAGATAAGAAGTCGCAGAAGCTCTATCTCAAGGTTGAGGATGATATTTACTTTTTTCAGAGAAAAAGATTTGTTCAGGTAGAGTTTTTACCTCAAAAGGCAAATCTGATAAAGGTCAGTCAGGGATCACTGGCTCATGTGGCACATATTTTAGGAAAACCTGATGCGGATATCAATGTCTTGCTCAAAACGCTTCGTCAGGTTGATGATATTTCGGTCTTTCAGGAGATCATGACGGAGCTTTCGGGAAATTTTTCCAGCAATATCAGTTTGCGGCAGGTACTTAGAAGTTTAAGCAAGAAGTAATGAAAAGTAAAAGGAGCAAGATGACAGCAGTAAGTTTTTTGGGGAATTTAAGACGGTTAATCTTGAAAGCCTTGCTTTCTGTGTTTTTGCGTGTATTGCCTCTTTTTATCAAGCGTGAAGCCAAGATGATTCTTTTTGCCAGCTATAACGGTAAATCAACGGGAGACAGTCCAGGGGCTATCTTTGAAGCTCTGCGTGCTGATCCGGCTTATGCAGACTACCAGCTGGTTTGGGCTTTAAAGAAGCCGCGTCCGGTCGCAGGAGCTGAAGTTGTAAGATTTAACAGCTTGGCTTATTACAAAGCGCTGACCAAAGCAAAGTACTGGGTCTTTAACGCCAAGATGGCGCCTTATTATTACAAGGCAGAAGATCAGGTTTATTTACAGACTTGGCATGGAACACCGCTGAAGCGTTTGGCGCATGACATTGAAGATACGGGCAAGCGTTATCGTGCTTACTTGACCCACAAGCAAATGGTGAAATCTTACGCAGAAGACAGTAGACACTGGGATTGGTTAATTGCTTCATCACCTTTTACTGTCGAGAAATTCGCCAGTGCTTTCCAGTTCCCGCCAGATAAGATGATTCAAATGCCTTATCCGCGGACAGATATACTGTATCAACCAAAGCCAGAACAGATAGAACAACTCAGAGCGCACTATCAGCTTCCTTTAGATAAAAAAGTCATCCTTTATGCTCCGACGTGGCGTGATGATGCATATGGTTTGGATGGATATCATATGCGGCTCCAGCTTGACTTTGCACACTGGAAAGCAGTGCTTGGTGAGCAGTATGTGGTCCTGTTTAAGCCGCATTATTTGATTTCCAATCACATCAGGATTGACGAGGAGTTAAAGGATTTCATCTATCCATTGCCAGCGACTTTAGATATTCATGAAGCATATCTTATGGCCGATGTGCTAGTGACGGATTATTCATCGGTTTTCTTTGATTATGCTATCTTGAAGCGTCCGATTTATTTCTATATGTATGATTTGGAGCTTTACAGCCAGCATTTGCGCGGATTTTACTTGGATGTACACAAAGATTTACCGAGTGAGCCGATACAAACTGAAAAAGAGTTGCTTGCGGTACTTTTAGAAAACAACTTTGATTTTGCCCGTTTAGCGGACTTTAACCAACGTTTTAACCCGTGGGTAAAAGGTTCAAGTAGCCTAAAAATTATCGAAAAAATTTTTATGGAGTGCAAGGAAAGTTGATTTTTTCGATCTCACAGGAGCCATAAAAAGAAAGAGGAGAAAACATGACGATGAACAGAAGCAGGAAAAAGACAAAGAAAAAGCACCCTGTGAGAAATGCGATTCTTATTATTCTAGGGTTTTTCCTAGTGACAGGAACGGCTCTCGCTGCTGTGTTTTACCAGACGGCCAGAGTAAATGTTGATAAGACTTATGCACCACTTGAAAGCTCCAAGGATCAAGCCGAAGCAACTCAAGCCATCAGTGAAAGTCGACCGCTGTCCTTTCTTATCATGGGACTTGATTCACGTGATGAGGATTTGTCCGGGAGAACAGATAGCTTAATGGTGGTCACGCTGAACCCACAAACTAAGCAAACAACCATGGTTTCCATTCCACGAGATACTTTTATCGAGGCAGAGGATGGCTCAATTACAGCCGTTAACAAGATTAATGCGGTCTTTGCCCAAGGCGGCGCAGCTGCCTCGATTGCGGCGGTCAATCAATTGCTTAACATCAATATCGATCACTATGTAACCATGAATTTTAGCGGTATTGAGCAGCTGGTTGATGCGCTTGGAGGCGTCACAGTCAACTCTGACCTTGCTTTCACTGTAGGCGATATGGAATTTCACGAAGGTGCAAATAACTTGAACGGCAAGCAAGCTCTTGCCTTCACACGTATGCGCCATGATGATGTCAGAGGAACTTATGGAAGAGATGAACGTCAACAAAAAGTCATTGCAGCTATTCTCGCAAAAATGAAGTCGCCACAAAGTTTGACAGCATATCAAGGGATTTTTGAGGCTTTGGGTGGTAATGTCAAGACGGACGTGACCTGGAGTCAGATTCAAAAGATTATACTGAACTACAATCAGGCCTTTGGAAATGTCGTGCATGAGTCTGTGCAAGGGCAAGGACAAATGCTCAATAACTTAAGTTTCCAAGTTGTGTCAGAAGAAGAACGTACCCGCATTCACGATTTACTTCAAGAGCAGTTAACAAAATAAATAAGCAGGAATGAAAAGAATTTCTAGAGGAAGGAGAAGCTCTTAATGAAACTTAAATCCATCGTGTTAACCTTCATTTTGGCACTCTTCTACCCCTTCACTTTTCTCTGTCGTGTCCATCAAAACCGTATCACTTTCATTTCACTTGAGCATGAAAATCTGTCCAAGGATTTCAAAATTTTGCATGATAAGTTAAGCACCAAGCAAGAGTACGAGATAAAAACTTTGCTTTTCAAGTTCCAGCCCACTTTTCTAGGACAACTCCAGTATGGACTGGCTTGTATTCAGCAACTTTTCGTCCTTCAAAGTTCGAAACTGGTGATTATTGACTATAACAACTTTGTCATTTCTAAATTTCCCCATCGTAAAGAAGTCAAAGTTCTAGAGCTTTGGCATGCCACAGCAGCCCTAAAAAATTTTGGCAACTGTGTCCAACGGGATTATGAAATTAAAAACTATGATTATGCTATTGCTAACTCAGATTTTTATAAAAGAGTGTATGCACAAGCTTTCAATCTTCCTGAAGAAAACGTCCTTGTTACAGGTATTCCTAACAATGACAAAATCTTCGATGAACATTTTGTCAAGACAACAAAAGAGCAACTTCTTAAAAAGTATCCTGCTTTAGTAGGAAAAAAAGTCATAACCTATGCCCCAACATTTCGTGGGCGGATCAGTACTTACTTTAAAGAAGTTAAAATTGATTTAGCTTGTGTACATCAAGCTTTGGGGGAAGACTATATCCTCATCTACAAGGCGCATCCACTGATTTCGGGTTCGGCTTATGAGAATAATCCTCATGTGCTTTTTATTGAAGAAGAGCCAATCTCCTCGATTTTTTGTGTTACGGATGTTTTAATTACCGATTATTCGGCTATTGCAGTGGATTGGATGGTCTTTGACAAACCTATCATCGCTTATGTGCCCGACTATAAAAGTTATTCTAAAAAACCAGGTTTGACGATTGATTACTTGCAAGAATTTCCCGGAGAGGTTACTTTTAATGAAAGTGAGCTCATCCAAGCGCTCCAAGCAACAGATAGAGCTTCCTACCAAAAAGAAAGAGCCATGTTTTTCCAGAAAACATATAACTATGGCGATGGCAAAGCAACAGAACGTGTGCTTAAGTTGATTGAAGCAATTATGAACCAGAGCTTGTAGATAAAATTTACATAAAAAAAGCCATTAGACTAGAGCTAAATGGCTTTTTTTTACTTTTACCCTTATTTTTGAATGAAGTAATAAGATGTTGCTTCACCTGAAGCGAGGAGAGCATTCGCTTTGTCTTGAAGTTCCTTGTATGATGTTGAAACTGTTGACTCATGCTTGTTGCCTGCTTTATCTACATAAACCAAGACCCAAGCACGTCCGTTGGGAGTTGTTTCAGAGCTAGATGGTGTTGCATTAGGGTCAGCCTGAGGAGTATGACCACCTGCACCGTTATTTTCTACTGGATTATTTGAGTTATCGACCCAGCCCTGATCTGAACTTTCTGATGTTGCAGGCTCAGACGGTTGTTCAGATGTAGCTGGGGCTTCAGAAGTAGCTGTTGTGGAATCTGAAGTTGAACTGGCATCTGAACTCTCAGATGTTGTAGTTGTTGTTTCTGAACTGCTGGCTTTACTTGTACTTTCACTTGAGCTTTTAACAGAGCTAGAAGGTTCAGAAGATGTGTCTTTCTTTGCGCTAGTTGTATTGCTGCAAGCTGTCAGTAGCAAGACAGCAGCTAATGAACTAACTAAAAGTAATGATAATTTAAATTTTTTCATATGTAAGACTCCTTAAAATTCCTTTTCTTTCTTCCAGTATAACATATTGTCTCTCAAAAACCTGATTAATTATCTATAAATTAAAAGTTAATGAAGAAAAAACTCTCATCTAAAAAAGATAAGTCGAATAATTTGTAAGCGTTTTTTAACTTTGTTAGAATTATTATATAGAAAAAATAATAAATAGAAAGAAAGAGGTGCTTTATGATTTGGTCATTAATCGTTGGTGCAATTATCGGGGTGATTGCGGGTGCAATCACAAGCAAAGGGAAGTCTATGGGATGGATTGCTAATATCTTAGCGGGTCTCGTGGGTTCTGCTGTTGGTCAAGCTTTACTGGGATCATGGGGCCCTAGTTTAGCTGGTATGGCGCTTATACCTTCCATTATCGGTGCCGTTATCGTGGTAGCTGTTGTTTCTTTCTTCTTAAGTAAAATGGGCGATTAAACAGTAGTTGCAGTAAAACGGGAGGAGGAAATGTGTCAAAAGGAAAAAAATTTATTCTAATTTTAGTTGATTTATTTCTTATTACAATCATCCTACCACTGTTTCTTTACACACTCGGGAAATTTAATATAGTCCAACCAATTACAGATATGGCGCAGGTTCCTTATATTGGACCTTACTTGCCTACATATTTCTTGTTTGCAACAGGTATTTTAGGAATTCTCTTACTCATTCTTTTACTTGTCATTATCTTCTATCCAAGAAGATATACCGGCTTTGTCTTAGGAGAGGGTAGAGGAGAACTGCTTCTTAAAAAATCTGCGATTGAAGGCTTTGTGCGAGAAACGCTCAGAGAAAATGGTTATATTAAAGACCCGAAAATCGATACTTTGCTAGGTAAAAATAAGATTAAAATTGCGATTAAAGGTGAGATTATACCTCGTGTGCAAATTTCAGAAAAGGCTTTGCTTATTGAAGAAGAAATTCGTAAGGGCTTGAAAGAGTTTCTCGGGGTAAATCATCACTTAAGTTTGAAAATAAAAGTGAACGCTGTAACACCAAAGAGTAAAAGCAGTTCACGTGTGTTATGATTGGAGGTTAGATGAATCTTTTAGAAGAATATCAATATCCAATTATAGGTGGGGCAATTGGAGCAATCATCGCTATCTGTATCTTTACAATTGGTTTTTGGAAGATGCTCTTACTGTTTTTACTCATCGCGCTTGGTAGTTATATTGGTTTCTATCTCGAACGTACAGGATATATTGATAAAATAGGTAAAAAATAATTAAATAATTTATAAATAAAAAGGAGAAGCTATGGTACAAGAAAACAAAAAAACTTTGGATAACTCAGTTGATGCAGTAAGTGGAACTTTAACTTATGAAGATAAAGTGATTCAAAAAATCGTAGGACTTGCCTTGGAAAAAGTAGACGGCTTGCTTGCAGTTGATGGTGGCTTCCTGTCTAATCTCACAGGAAAACTCGTAAATACGGACGATGTAACTTCTGGTGTAGGTGTCGAAGTTGGTAAACAACAAGTTGCGGTTGATCTTAAAATCGTAGCTGAATATAAGAAATATGTTCCTGACATTTATAAAAATATAAAAGAAGTTGTTTCAAAAGAAGTTAAAGGCATGACAGACCTTGAAGTTGTAGAAGTTAACGTAGATGTTATCGATGTTAAAACGAAAGAACAACAAAAACAAGATGAACAAAGCCTTCAAGATAAAGTAGGCGATGCCGCAAAATCAACAGGACGCTTTACTTCGGAAAAAGTTGATCAAGTGAAAGACAAAGTCAGCGATGATGATGAACCACGTGTAAAATAAAAAAATAAGGAGATTTTCTCCTTATTTTTTTTATTAAATCTCTTCCTTTAGTTGGACAACTTTGACTTGATAGATACTCGACTCATGAAGCATTTTTTGGAGAGCATTAATCATCAGAACCAACCATGTAAAGGAAATTGCAAAGGCAATAATCTCGAAAACCGTCAGAGACAGATAATGAACTTTCAGAAATAAAATTGCTGAAGTAACAAGAGCGACGAAAACAATAGCTGACATGCTGAGAAATTCTTTCGAAATTTGGGGTAACAGATATTTACTTAATACTATCAAGATAATAATGCACAAAACAATACCATACGCAGAGGCATTGTGAAAGGTCATTGTCCATGATTGAGCGGGGAAAATACCTACACCAGCAATAAACAGAGCAATGACATAGTAGAAAGCTTGAACAATTTTGACTTTGAAATTGTACAAGTCGCTTTTTTGAAAATCCATAAATAAATAATCAGTGATCGTTAATAGCATCAAAGCAGAAAAAATCATCGTAAAATTAAATTGCCACTGATTTTTAGCTTCACCTGTTCCTAAAAAGCTAAAGTTGTATTGCCACCAGCCATTTTGACCATTAGTGGCCATGGAAAGGAAAATACCACCAATAAAGGTAATAAACAATAAGATAATCAGATGAGAAATTTTAACAGAGGCTGCAAAAAGAATCAAAAAGTAAAAAACAATAGCTGAAAAGAGAGCAGCTACAAAAGAAGCTGTGAAGCGATCGAGAGTTACTCCGACAAAGGTCATCCCCAAAATGTACCAAATTAATGCTTGAATCGCAAAAACAATCAAGGTATAGGCAAGGCTGATTGTGACAAGTTCTCTTATACGGCTAAGCATGCGTTTTTGTGGTGAGGTATTTTGCTTGGCATAAACCCAAAGGAAGGTTGCAAAGCCAATAATTGTCGCACACAGCATGCTGATTCCAGCGACAGAATGATACCGCCCGCCCGTAAAATTAATCTGAGAATGACCACTTAAAAAGAAAGTAAGTAGCGAGATAACTAAACTTAATAAACTGGGAATAAGCATATAGTGTAACGAAAAATTTTGTGCATCAAGCTGATCAACGTCACTTTTTAAGACAATCTGATTTTGCTCGACTGACATTTTATAGTTTTGTTGCTCAAATTTATCCGCAACATCATCCGGAATTTCAATTATTTTTTTCATTTATCTTCTCCATTTTTAACTCCTATTCTTATTATTATATCAATATTTTGACGATTTAACTTCTCTGATTCATTTAAGAAATGAAAATTTTCTGAATTGAAAGATTTGAGTTAAGTTTTTCGCTAATTTTAAAGAGAAGTGTTAAAATTAATGAAATGAAATCGGTTGCCGAGTAGGATACGAAGTGGAAAAGGGGTATAAGATGTTTCAATTTTTAAAGTTGTTTTTAATCAATGCAGTAATTTTCCTTATTTTAGATAGTTTATGGTTAATCTTTGCAAATAAAAAATTTTATCAACCATATATTGGCCATCTGATGGGGCAAACCAAACTTTTGCCTGCCGTCATTTTTTATCTTATTTATGTGGCTGCACTTGTATTTTTTGTTTTGATACCTGGACAAGAAAAAGAAAGCCTTTCTTATGTTCTTTTAGCCGGAGCTTTTTTTGGAGCAGTATGTTATGCCACATATGATTTGACAAATCTTGCGACATTGAGCGATTGGCCATTGAAAATTACAATTGTTGATATTATTTGGGGGAGTTTTGTGACTTCCCTTAGTGCAACACTCACTTATATAATTGCTGCAAAGCTTTAGAAGGAGAAAGAAGTGGGAGAAAAAAATGAAAATTATCGCTTGTTACAGAGTTTTAGAGCTGGGGCAGAAAAAGTAATTCTTCAGAAAGAAGAGCTGAATAAAATAAATGTTTTCCCTGTGGCAGATGGAGATACAGGTAGTAATCTTGCCTCACTAATGCAAGCTATTATTGACAATGTGCCGATGAAAAATTATCCTATGGATATTCTTTTAGATGAGATATCAGCAGCTGCACTTATTGGTGCTCGAGGAAATTCAGGAATCATTTTTGCCCAATATTTAAGTGCTGTGGCTGAGAACTACCAGAAAGCAGAAACGAATTTTGAAAGTTTTGTGGAAGCTTTAGAACAAGCTGTAAACAAAGCTTATAGTTCGTTAATAGATCCTAAGGAAGGGACTATTTTAACAGTAATGCGTGCCTGGTCTATTACACTGGTAAAAAATTATAGATTGAATCACTCCTTTGAAGAGGCCTTGTTAGAAGCAAAAGCAGAAGCACAAGAAGCACTAAATGCTACGCAATTTCAAATGTCTTTGTTACGGAAAAATAAGTTGGTAGATGCAGGGGCGAAAGGTTTTTATTATTTTATCCTTGGTTTTACAGACTTTTACTGCGGTAGAGTTTTAAAAGTTGGGGATGAAGAGGCAGATGACGGTCTAGAGAGGGTTAAAGAACTTTCGGTAAATCATATCATAGCTGAAGCACCGCGTTACAGATACTGTTCCGAATTTATCATCAAAGCACCCCAAATCTCTGAACTTCAATTACGAGAAGTACTGCAAGAAAAGGGCGATTCAATGGTTACTGCAGGAAATGCTAAACAGTTAAAACTCCATATGCACACTAATGAGCCTCAAAAGGTCTTGGCAAAGCTAGAAAAATACGGACAAATTATCTACCAAAAAGTAGACGATATGCGCCTACAGTACGAAATTTCTCAACAAATGTTAGCTCCAATAGCGATTGTTACAGATTCTATTGCTGATTTACCTCAAGAATTTGTACTTGCACATCAAGTGCATGTTTTACCTGTAAATGTCACTGTGGGAGACCAAAATTTTCTAGACAAGTTGACAATTAATGCACAACTTATCAAAGAAAAAGCAGATGAAAATCTTAAGATGGGTACTTCACAGCCAAGCATCCAAACGATTGATGCGCTTTTCTCTTTTTTGGAAGGTAAGTATGAACATGTGCTTGTTATCACGGTAGCGTCACAACTTAGTGGCACATATCAGTTGATTGAGCAACGTATCAAAGAAAAAAATTATTCGAAAAACTGGATTCATCTCATTGATTCACGATTAAACTCTGTTGCTCAAGGTTTACTTGTACAACGGGCAGCCCAACTTGCGGAGAGGAAAGTTCCTATCCGGCAGCTTGTGCAAGAAATCCAGCAGCTACGTGAAAGAATCTTCATCTATGTGGCAGTAGCTGACTTATCTCCGATGATACAGTCAGGAAGAATTCCTCAGTCTTTGGGAGCAATAGCTCAAAAACTCTCACTTCATCCAATAATAAGTTTAGATAAAATGGGCAATGGAAAACTCATCGGTGCTTCCTTAAGTCAGAAGCAAAGTATGAAAAAAATACTCAAAAAAATCCAATCCTTAGCAAAAAGTGGACAGATTGAAGATATTGCTCTGACTCATGTCTTGGCCCAAGGTGATATAGAGGATTGGCAGAAAATATTAAAAGAAAAAACAGGCAATGATTATAAGGTGATTGAGAGTTCATCTGCCATTGCTATCTCTGCGGGAGCGGGAAGTATCGCTGTCGCTGGAATTACAAAGGAGCAGTTATGATTTATGGAATAGTTTTAGGGGTTTTGCTTGTTTATTTTATTTGCTGGTTTAAGGTAGCAGACCAGAAGAAAAACTACGGATTAATCGATATAGCATGGGGCGGAGGTTTTGTTTTAACAGCGTGTTTAAGCTATTTCTTCAATACTCAAATAACCATGCAAAATAGAGCAATTTTGGTTTTGGTTGGGCTTTGGGGTGTGAGGTTATTCGTTCATTTAGCCCGACGCAATTGGAACAAACCCGAAGATTATCGCTATACAAACATGCGCCGCAGATGGGGGAGTCACGCGCCAAAACTAAAGGCTTTTTTCTCCGTCTTTATGGTTCAGTACCTTTTACTTTTTATTATTGCGCTGCCAATCATGCAAAGCAATCACCGCCCGGAAAGTCAAATTTTCTGGTGGCAAATTCTTGGAGTAGTGGTTTGGCTGATAGGTTTTGTTTTTGAAGTAATAGGTGATTGGCAACTGGAACAGTTTAAGAAGCATAAAGAAAACAAAGGAAAATTACTGACCAGCGGCTTGTGGTCAGTGACACGACATCCGAATTATTTTGGAGAAGCTGCATGTTGGTGGGGCATCTTCTTGATCGCTTTTACAGACATTTCTGATCTTTGGTTGATCGTGAGTCCACTTTTAATCACTGGTTTACTCTTATTTGTTTCTGGAGTCCCATTACTTGAAAGGAAATATAAAGCGCGCAAAGATTTTCAAGCATATGCACAAGTTACCCCTAAATTTTTCCCTTTCATCGGCAAGAAAGGACTGTAAAAAAATCCCAAGATAAATTTCTTGGGATTTTTATGTCACGCCTCAGTTAACGTTCAAGGATAAACTCAGAGTTAACAGAGGTCTGTTTATTTGCTTTTGAAACAGCCTGCTCAAAAGCCATTCGCCCGACTTGACGGCAATGGTTGTCAATGGTGGGTAATTTGAGCAATTGTCCAGCGAGCAAACGTTCTTGTCCTACAATAATCGGTTTAGGAAGTCCTTGCTCTTCAAACCAACGCCATACATTGGCTGCAATTTCGTCGGAATTAGCAAAAATTCCGTCAAATTGTGTTAATTGTGGAGCAAAGCGATAAGCATCCTCAGATGAGATAAGGCCTGATTTGATCTGCTCTGGTCTTGCTTCAAGTTGGTAAACATCCTTGTAAGCCTGTAGAGTAGTTGAGATTGTTGGACTTTTACCTCTGGATAAGAGAAAGCCAATATTTGAACAGTGTTGCTCCTTGAGCCATTCAAAGGCTTCACGATAAGCAGGAATCCGATTTGCATAGGTTGCTGGAATCCCTGAATTTTCAGGTTTGTAGCAGAGCACGATAGGACCATATTTCTGATATTTAAGAATCGTCTCTTCAGGTACTTGACGTGAAGTGAAAATGATGGCTTCAAAGGCCTTTTTACGTAATTTTTCTAGATATTCAATTTCTAAATCCTGATTATAGTTTGAGGGGAGAATAATGATTTTATATCCTGTTTCAAAGCTTTTCTCAAGGATTCCTTCTAAAATTTTGCTGAAAAAGGGTGACTTGATATAAGGAAGTACAACACCGATATTATGTGTAGCTCCATATGCCAATTCTTGAGCAATCGCATTTGTCGCATAGTCTAATTCGGCAGCAGTTTTCAAGATTTCTTCACGCGTGTGTTGAGAGGCATAGCCATTACCAGAAAGCACACGGGAAACGGTGGCTTTGGAGTATCCAGTAAGTTTGGCAATATCAGAAAGAGATGTCATAAGGTTACCTGTTCGTTGATTTCACGAATAGCTGAGAGCGCCTCAGTTACACCGTGATCTGTATTTTTAGCTACCACTATTTTAACATGGGCTTTCACTTCTTCGCTAGCATTATCTACTGCGATAGGAAGACCGGCAACCTTCAAGAGCGGAATATCGTTATGTCCATCACCGATTGCAGCAATTTCCTCAAAGTTAATTTCCTTTTCTTCCAAAATAGCTTCCGCAGCATCAGCCTTAGTTTTTTCAGCAGATGTAATCTCTAAAGTATGTACTGTGGAACGAGTCACATGGATATCAGGAATATCCAGCTCTTTTAAAGCTTGTTCAATTTGTAGCATTTCTTCAGGGTTGAAAGACATCAGCATAATTTTGTAGATTTCAGATTGTCCGTCAAATGCTTTAATACGTGGTTCAGCGCCAGTAAGGGCTTTTTGGAAGAAAACTCCCTTGTCCTGTTTCTTAATGTACCAATGTGCCAAGCTGTACCAGCTGAGGCTTACATTTGGAAAGTTTGAAGAGAAGTAATCCAAAAGAGCGGAAACAATATCAGCCGGTAAGGTGTGCTTTTCAATCACTTGAATCCCAAAATCATTTTGAGTAAAAGTTAGATTTCCGTTGAAAGCGATCTGTGGTGTCTTTAGCTGAAGTTTATTCAATATAGGGCCCATCTCAATCGGGCTTCGTGCGGAAACAAGGCTAACGGGGATATCACTCAGGCAGACTGACCAGCGATTTGTATCAGAAAGGCTGCCACGTGTATCGAGAAGTGTCCCATCCATGTCTGTAAAAATGTGTTTAATCATCGTTAAATCTCCTTTATGTTTTTTGATGCTTTCATTGTAATTTATGAAACGCGTTCCATGTCAAGCGATATGCTTTTCCGATTTGGAAGATAAATTGAGGAGAAAAAGTGGAATTTCATAAATTTTCACATAATTCTGTATAAATTCTTGCAATTTAAAATATTTTTACGTATAATAAGTTTTAAATTCATAAAGGAGAAAATCACATGAGCAAAACACTTCCATTGACAGTCTATTTCTTTTGGCGCAGATAAGTTGTGTTTATGCTTGGCATAGATACAACTTTTGAGTATTCTCAAAAAGTATCTGTGCCCGTGATAAAAAGCCGGGTAAATTACCCGGCTTTTTCTTTTTGAATTTAACCGCTCTTTAGTTTTTGTTAAACCATTAAAGTTAATCTATCGTGATCCAAGCAGGGCTTTACCTTTTTTATAAAAAACTAAAGAAGCAAAAAAAATAGAAATGAGGGATTTTACTTGGAAAATTCTAATCAAGAACTGAAGTCTTCAATGAAGACGAGACATGTGATTATGCTATCACTTGGTGGCGCCATTGGAGCGGGCTTATTTGCTGGTTCCAGTAACGCCATCCAAGCCGCTGGTCCAGCGGTAATGATTGCTTATCTTTTAGCTGGCGTAATTTTATATGTCGTGATGCATGGTGTTGGCCAAATAATCATTCATCAAAAAGAGAACACTGTTGGTTTAGCAGGGCTCATCTCCCCTTATGTGGGAAAAAGATTTGCCCACTTTACAGACTGGGTTTATTGGTCCTTATGGATGGCTGTTATGGTAGCAGAATCAGCAGCCATTGCTCAATTTTTAGGAGTTTGGCTCCCCCAAATTCCATCGTGGATTTTTGTACTTATAGTAGCTATTATTACCTTGGGGCTAAACCTTTATTCAGTACGTGTCTTTGCGGAAACAGAGTATTGGCTGGCTTGGACAAAAATTATTGTCATTCTTATTTTGATTGTTGTGGGACTTTATTTAGTCGCAACTCAAGTTTTCCACCTCGGCCTTAGTGACGGACTTGGAAGAATGAACACTTATGGCGGATTTATGCCTAATGGCATGCAGGGAGTGTTTAATTCCATGCTTATCGTTCTTTATTCTTATGGTGGGTCAGAACTTATCGCCTTGACGGTTGCAGAAGTAGAAAATCCTAAGAAAGCTATACCAAGAGCGATTCGAGGAGTTATTATCCGTATTTTCTCTTTCTATGTTATTCCAATGTTTATCTTTGTGGAGCTCTACTCATGGAAGTTTTTGAGTACAACAAAAGAAAGCCCGTTTGTCTTAATTTTTGAAAAACTTGGGATTCCAGGGGCAGCTTTGATTGTTAACTTTGTTATTATTTTAGCTCTCTTTTCTGTTATTAACTCGGCTATTTATGCCACATCACGTTCGGTTTATTCACGGGCCAAAGATGCGAAGGGTCCAATCGGACAAACGCTAGGTAGACTCTCGAAGAAACAAATCCCTGTCGCAGCAATCATCTTTTGCTCAGGCATGCTCTTTATCGGAGCTATTCTCTCCTTTATTTTTGGCGATAATCTTTTTGTCTATCTTGCAGGATCAATCTCTTATACGATTCTTATTGTATGGATGATGCTCTTGATTGCGGCGATTATTTTCTATTTTAAAACAGGACTTGGTGGTTGGTTTGTCAAGACGGTTTCCATCCTTACTTTAATTGTACTGCTTATTGTGGGCTACAATGTTGTGATTTCAAACCCGTGGGGAATTTCTGTATTTGCCTTAGTCGTTTGCCTTCTTAGCCTTTTAAGCTATCGTAAAAAAGAAGAATAAATAAATGAAACAATAAACTGTCAAGTATTTTTCTTGACAGTATTTTTTTGTTTTGATAAACTTATCTTAATAATAAAAGCGAGGTAAGGTCTATTGAAATTATAAGTCATGAAAATTGAAAAAACGTTAAAAGCGGTTCTGCAAGAAAGACCGCAGATGTTTTTTCGCATTCATGATTTATAGAAATAGACTTTCAAAAATAAAGACCTTTTTGGGCTTATTTTGAACTCCTTTTCTCTATTTTTGTGGATGCGAAAATAGAGAAGAGGAGTTTTTATTTTGAATAAAAAACAGAAAGAGCTGCAAGCTCGATTAGAGAAAATTAAAGCAGCACAGAAAAAAATACCTGTTCAAACAGGTAAGAAAATACAGGCAAAAGGCCTTAAACATGCAACAAAAGCCCACACAAGTTCGCAGCATTATACGATAGGTTTTAGCTAAAAATGAGAACAGTGTGGTTTAAAAAGCATATAAGCTTTTAGAACAGGAGAAAAATGTCGAACATTAAAATAAATCATTTAACATTTGGCTATACCGATCAGCTTATTTTTGATAATGTAAGTATTAATATTGATGATCAATGGAAGCTGGGATTAGTTGGCCGTAACGGGAGGGGGAAAACTACACTTTTAAAAATCCTTCTCGGAGAAGTGGAAGCACACATTGACATAAAGACAAATAAGAGCTTTGTGTATTTTCCTCAGACGATTAATGATAAAGAGCAGCTGACCTTATTTGTCTTGCAGGAATTAGCTGACTTTGAGCAGTGGAAGCTAGAACGTGAATTAACATTAATGGGTGTTGACTTAGACACTTTATGGCGTCCTTTCAATAGTCTTTCTGGTGGAGAGCAGACAAAGATGCTGCTAGCAGTTCTATTCTTGGATGAGCACAATTATCCGCTCATAGATGAACCAACCAACCATCTTGACAAGGCATCACGTGAGAAAATTGCTGCCTATTTGGCAGAAAAGAAAGGATATATTTTAATCTCACATGATCGTCAATTTCTTAATAAAACAACGGATCATACAATGGCGATAGAACGTGCGGATTTACAAGTGTATGCAGGTAATTTTGCTGTCTACGAGGAGGAAAAACGTTTGCGCGATTTAACGGAAAAGGCGCAAGACGATAAACTCAAGAAAGAAATCGGTAGATTGAAGCAAACGGCGCGTGAAAAAGAAGCGTGGTCACGCAATTTAGAAGCAACAAAATCCCGTAAGAAGCGAGGCTTTGATTCAGAAACCAAACGTGTTGATAAAGGTTTTATTGGACGAAAAGCAGCAAATATGATGCAAAAGTCTAAAAATCTCGAAAAGCGCATGAAAGAGGATATCGCTGACAAGGAACTACTTCTAAAAAATTGGGAGGAAGTACCTGGCTTGGAAATGAGTATCTTAGAGAGCCATCAAAAACGCTTATTGACAGTGGAAAATTTAGCGGTAGGCTTTGAAGACCTTCTTTTTCAACCTGTGTCTTTTACACTTGAGCAAGGCCAAGTAATTGCCCTAACAGGAGAAAACGGTCGAGGAAAATCTTCTCTAATGAAAGTCCTCACAGGAGAATTTAATGGACGTTATGCTGGTTCATTTGAGTTGGCTCATAACTTGGTCATTTCTGAAGTAAGGCAGCTTGCCGATAACAAAGGTTTCCTAAATGAATTTGCTAAAGAAGAAAACTTAGAATTAGAACTTTTCCTCAACAATTTGCGCAAGTTAGGCGTAGAGCGCAAAGTTTTTGAGCAAAAAATCGAAAATATGAGTCAAGGACAGCAGCGTAAAGTCGAACTCGCTCGCGCCTTAAGTCAGCCAGCGCACATTTATCTTTGGGATGAGCCGCTCAACTATCTTGATGTTTTTAATCAAGAGCAAATCATTCAAATGATAAAGAACAGCAAGCCCAGCATGCTCGTCATTGAGCACGATCAGTATTTTGTTGATCAAGTAGCAGATATCCAAATCGAACTCGTAAAAAGCAGCGTTTAGCACACTGCTTTTTTATTTGAAAAAATTTAGAGATTTCTTGACATGTTCCTTTTATTCCTGTATACTAAAGAAGTCGAAAGAATGAAAGCGTTTTACGTGCGCGTTATTTTAAAGACATTGCTCTCTATCCAAGAGCAAACTTTCCTATAAAATGTTTACAAAAGTAAGAACGTCCGTTGGTGAAGCGGGCGTTTTTACTTTTTTTGAATAAAAGTGTTTTCTATCTATGGATAATAGTATTTCATTTCGAAAACAAGACATCTTATTGTAAAATATAAGTAAAACAAATGAAACGGAGAAGAGATGTCCAAAGTTGGAAAAATAGTAGTTGCATTAGTAAGTGGAGCACTGCTCATACTCTTAGTGCTGACTGCGGTGATTTTTACACAAAATCGAGAATCTGTAAAAAGACTTACAGCGATTGAAGAAAAATGGAAAGAACAAGGTCAAGGTGGGATAGGGAAATACACTTTTTTAGTTTATTATGCACCATCACCTGAAGAAGCAGAAGGCATGAAGGCAAATTTTGAGACGCATCCTAATACTTTACGTGTTTTTGTTGAGGCAAGTAGCCGCATGGAAGCTAAGCAAGAAGCTATGAATCGCCAGCATATTGATGAAGTACAGATTTTACATATTGTCAATCCAGATGGTACAAGTAAAGATGGGTGGTGGCCGTCACTTCATAATGTTAATTAAGTTTTAAAGCACATCTCAAGTTGAGATGTTTTTTTATTGTGGCTAGTCTTTTATTTAAGGCATTAGAAAATTACGATATGAATAAGACAATCTTTTTATTAAATTTAATTGTTGTGACTTAAAAGTAATTTAGTTTATCTTTGTGCTTATTGTGTTAGGTAAATTACGTTTATTTTAATATAATTAATAATAAGTTAAAAAAGGAGATGGTTTATGAAAATTGTAATCGTAGGAGGATCTCATGCAGGAATTGCTTGTGCTAAGCGTGCGCGTGAAGAATATCCAGAATCTGAAGTAATTATTTATGAAAGAAAAGCGGAAGTGAGTTTCATTTCCCAAAGTATTCCGCAATATCTGATGGGACAAAATAATTTGGCTAGCCATTCTACTTATACTTCCGTTAGAGAGCTTGAGGATTTGGGTATTCAAGTCAAAACGCGGACGACCATTGAAAACATTAATACAACAACTAAGCAACTGATATATACTGAAAAAGATAGCGAAATTCCACTAACTGATATCTTCGATAAACTTGTTCTAGCAACAGGTTCGTATCCGGTCATTCCTCCGATTCGTGGTGTGATTAATGAAAATGTATATTTTGTTAAAAATAAACAAGATGCATTTGCTCTCCGAAAATTTATGGATAAGAAAAAAGTTGTTGCGGTCATGGGCGGTGGTATGATTGGCGTTGAGCTTGCCCGTATCTTTCGAAACAAAGGAATGGACGTTTATATCGTACAAGCTGGAAATCGTATTCTTAACAAATATGTTGATGAAGAAGTCAGCGAAGAAATTCGTAGCTTGCTTGAAGATGAGGGCATTAAAATACACACATCGTCACTAGTTGTTGACATCAAAGACATATCATCAACAAAACTCAGTAAAAAAGGGAAAAAGCTAGCTGTTTATACAGAAAATAAACAGATCAATGTTGATGGAGTCGTCGTGGCCATAGGTTTCCGACCCAATTCGACATTGTTGATGGATCAGGTACTCTTAGGTGAGATGGGAGCTATTGAGGTTGACGAGTTTATGCGTACCAGCGCTGATGATATTTTCGCCGCTGGAGACTGTGCAACAACAAACATGAAACAAGTAGAGCGCAAAATTTATCTCCCCCATGCCTCCGATGCTTTTCGCGAAGGAGCGGTTGCTGCTGTCAATCTTATAAAGCCAAACCAGATGATTACACCATCACAAGGAACATATGCAATGAACTTAGAGGGATACAGTATCTGTGTCTCCGGTCTCAGCAAAGAAACAGCTCGTAAAGAGGGCTATGATGCAGAACTGGTTTATCTAGAAAATCACTTTATCAACTCTGACGACTATATCAAAATATGGATTACCTATGATCAAAAAAATCACAAGTTTCTAGGTATTCAAGCTATGGGAACAGTTCCGAATCTTGCAAGTTATGCCAACATTATTTCAGTTGCTATTCAACAAGATATGACTATTGAAGACATGGAATTTGCTGATTTCTACTTTGAACATGGCTTCAAAAACCCAGATAGCTTCTTAAAAATTACAGCACAAAAAGTAAGAGAGCAGGTGCGTCAAAGACAAGGAGCGAGAAATCTCAATGTTAAATAAACGATCATTTGCCGCTCTCGCACAATTGAAGGAGTTACTCCAAGCACTGGAGAGCTTGGACAGGTTACGTATTCAACGCACTCAACTGAATAAGGCAACCAAGCGTGAAATTAGTGCCACACGTAATCGTTATGCTTTTATCACGGGATTAATTGCTGGAGTATTTATTGCGATCGCACTTTTTATTGTAACTGGGGAATATATACTTCAGCGAGTTGATTTTGAAATTTTTGTTCTTTTTGATGTTTTCTACTTTGTTTTTTCTAGTTTAATCTGCATGGTAATTTTTCTACTTCTATGGGAGAAAGGTGCACTCAAGCATTTTTCTGAACGCACAGAGGTGAGGATTAATAGTGAGGCCCAAGAAGAGCGCGAGCGTCTTCAGAAGGAAACTCGAGAAATCCTAGATTCGGAAGCAATTACTCAAACGAATGTTTCAGTGGAATACTTAACGCCAAAAGCTATCGAAATTTTTCAGAGCTATATTCAAACCGGGCAATGTGATACTGTACGCGAGGCAGCCTATATTTTTGAAATTGATCTAAAGAATAGTAGAAACCGTTATGCAAAGTTCTTTCACAATCATGAATCTTTGGTTTCACAAGAACGGACTTATATTGAAAAGAAGGGTGGACATTAAATGGTTGCCTGGTTTAATCTTAGCAGTATTGTTGATATAACACTCTTTATCTTCATTTTTTACCCAATTGTTGGTGGTATTTTCTGGATTATTGGTGGCACATATTATCATTTTCGGACTAAAAAGTGTCTGCCAAAGTTTCCAGAAGATGCGGAAGAGCCTTTTATAACTATTATGGTACCTTGTCACAATGAAGAGGTAGTTATAAAGCGTACTCTCCATTACTTGGATACACAGATTAATTACAAAAATTATGAAATTATTGCTATATCGGATGGTTCAACAGATAATACAAATACTATCTTACGAGAATGGCAAGAGACAAAATCTAATTCGCATTTACGGGTTATTGAAGTACAGAAGAACAAGGGAAAAGCACATGGGCTCACTCAAGCAGCTCTTCATTCAAAAGGAGATTTTTTACTCTGTATCGATGCGGATTCTTTTGTTACGGGAAATGCGCTTAAACATATGGTGGCTTGGTTTATGGTAGATTCTATCTTTTCTCCAAAAGAGTTGGTTGCTGCAGTTACGGGAAATACAATGCCACGTAATCTGACCTCTTTGCTAGCAAAGTTGCAATATGTGGAATATCATTCGATTATCGGAATGACTAAACGTGCACAATCGATGATTGGACGAATTTTTACAGTTTCGGGTGTCTGTGTTATGTATCGTAGGGAAGCACTGATTGATATAGGACTTTTTGACCAATCTAAAATTACCGAGATATAGCTGTCAGCTGGGCACTGCAGCTTAAGGGATGGCGTATTCAGTATGCTCCAAATGCACGTTGTTATATGGAGGTTCCCGAAAAAATAAGTGTCCTTTATAAACAGCGTCGTCGTTGGGCGCAAGGTGGCCTTGAGGTGTTTATGTCTCATGCATTGGACGTGCTTTTATATCCAGTGAAGACATTTCCGTTTATTTTTTTGCTTATGGATCAGTTTTTATCTATCATGTGGGCTATTTTTTGGTTTATCTCGTCACTTTTTGTCATCTATTGGCTCTTTTTCTGGGTTGCACTTGGTGATGGTTTCCAGATTAAGCGTTTTATCATTAGTGCATTGATTTTTATCATGTATGAATTTATTGTGGGTGTGACACAGCTGCTAACTTCTATTTGGTTCAATGAAAGTGATAAAGCAGCCATGAAATATTCACTTTTTGCGGGTTGGTATACGTGGATTTATTGGCTTATTTCCCCATTTACTTTACTTGCGGCTCTACCAAGAGCGATTAAAGCACAAATTACGGGAGGAGGAGGAACATGGGTATCTCCAGAGAGACAGAAGACAGAAGATTGAAGGAAAAAACATCGTCTGATTTTCAACGATCTCGTATCCTGTCACGTAAAGAAATAGAGAATGAAGTAGTTTACGATGCTTTCTTTGATCCAAAAGCTGCGCCTGATTCGAAATTAGTAATAACGCGTGTGTTAAATGTTTTGGGTATAATTATCGTCTGGTTGGTAACATTTTTACCAGGCATAATTACTTTGTGGCAAGTTTTTTGGACGGAAGAAATGATAGATACGGATCCCTTCTTCTACTTAGAATCCACAACACGCCTTTTCTTTAACTTTTCGGAATCCATACTTATGACTTTACTTGTAGTCTCCATTATCATTGCTTTACTTGCGGCCCATCGTAAATGGTTTCGATCCAAAGGTTATTTTTCCAATAAATTCCAAAATAAGCAAAAGAAGCTTTTGAGTCAAATTAAAGATAAAGCTGACGTTTTAGAGTTTCATTTCTCAAGCAAATTGGGTGAAGAAGCAGTGAGGCGACATACTGATTGGATTGTTATTTTACCTGAAGAAAATATTGATACCGATGAAATTGAACTTCTTTATGATGATTATATTAAGAAACCTTGAATATATTCAAGGTTTTCTTAAAGCATTATTACCTAAAATAAAAGCGAAACAGTCCTTAATTTGCTATAATTAGATAAGAATAATTTTAGAAAAAGGAGTTTTATTTTGGGGATTCTTGCCATTGTTGAACTATCTATTTTTGTCCTAAACTTCTTTTTATCATTGACCATCATTTTTCGCGAGCGAAAAAGCACCTCAACAACATGGGCTTGGCTCTTTGTGGTCAATCTTCTACCTGTCTTTGGCTTTATTTTATATATCTTAGTTGGTCGTGGCATTGCACACTATCGCATTTTTAAGGTGCAGCGTGCCTTTCGTGTGGGATTTGAAGAGCAATTGAAACGTACTTGGAGAGTGTATAACGAAGAGGGATTTATAAAAAAAATAACGAGAAATCATGGTATTACCCAGCTGATTCATATGCTTTTTGTTGAAGAAAAAGCTGTTATTTCAGCAAATACCGGAGTGAAAATCTTTACAGATGGTCGGGCAAAGTTTGATGCGTTGCTTGATGACATTCATAATGCCCAACATCACATCCATTTAGAGTATTACATTTTTCGGATGGACCATCTGGGAAGGGAACTTACGAATGCTCTTACTGCAGCTGTAAAACGTGGTGTTGAAGTGAAAGTACTCATTGATGCTTGGGGAAGCAATAAAACAAAAATGCGTGAGTTTGATGAATTGACGAAAGCTGGTGGAGAAGTGTCCTATTTCTTTCCACTGATTTTATCCCTCATCAATCCGCGAACAAATTATCGCCTACACCGTAAGATTGTCGTTATCGATGGTCAAATTGGTTACACAGGTGGTTTCAATGTGGGAGATGAATATGCAACAGAAACGGCTAAATTTGGCTACTGGCGAGACACCCATCTCCGTTTAACAGGCGATGTTGTGTACTCGTTGCAGAATCGCTTTATTATGGATTGGAACAGTCAGCATAAGTTTGAAATATCAGAAGCAGAAGAGTACTTCCCAGCAGCCTTAGAAGAAGATCGGATCATTACACAGTTTGTGACCTCTGGTCCAGACGAAGTCAAAGCGCAAATAAAAATGACCTATATGAAGATGATAAACAGTGCAGAACGTGAAATCATCATTCAAACACCCTATTACGTGCCCGATGATGCCCTGCACGAATCTTTAAAATTAGCCCTTTTATCTGGGGTGGAAGTTCGGCTCATGATTCCTAACAAACCGGATCATCCATTGGTTTATTGGGCGACCTATTATTATGCAGCTGACTTGCTTAAGATGGGAGCAAAGGTTTATACTTATGAGAAGGGCTTTGTACATTCTAAAACGCTCATTATCGATGGGGAGTATGCATCTGTAGGATCAGCAAACTTCGACAATCGAAGTCTCCAACTTTGTTTTGAGGGAAATATGGTCCTTTACGATTATGATATTTCGCAAAAATTACGGGAAGACTTTAAGAAAGACCTTGAAGTCAGCAAGCGATTGACCATGGAGATATATGAAGAGCGAAGCACAAGAATTCGCTTCAAAGAAGGGCTTGCAAGGCTCATTAGTCCAATGCTTTAAACAAAAAATGATCCTATTTATACTTTAATAAGAAAGAGGAGAAAAACATGGATAACAAACTGAATATTGTCATTATTACCGGGATGTCAGGTGCAGGTAAAACTGTAGCCATTCAATCTTTTGAAGATATGGGCTACTTTGCCGTTGACAATATGCCACCTAACTTAATTGAAAAATTTGTTGAGCTTCTCAATACACCCGACAGTAAAATAAACAAAGTTGCAATGGTTGTTGACATGCGCTCACGTATCTTCTTTGACCGTTTACGTGGTATCGTTGCAGAACTCTCAAATCTACCAGAAGTGAATTTTAAACTTTTATTCCTTGATGCAAGTGATGTTGAATTGGTTGCACGATATAAAGAAACACGTCGCTCACATCCGCTCGCTATTGATGGACGTGTATTGGATGGGATTACGCAAGAGCGCGAAATTCTCTCGGATTTGAAGTCCTTGGCTGAAGTTGTAATCGATACAAGTGAGCTCACACCACGTAATTTGCGGGCTCGTATTCTTGAGCGCTTTTCAGAAACAAAAGAAGCTCCATTTCGTATCGAAGTTGTTTCCTTTGGCTTTAAGTACGGTTTGCCGATGGATGCAGACTTAGTCTTTGATGTACGTTTTCTACCAAATCCACACTACATTCCAGAGCTTCGTGATAAAACAGGGCAAGATAAAGAAGTCTTCAACTATGTCATGAATCAAGAAGCTTCTGAAGCATTTTATAAAAATTTAATGAACATGCTCTTGCCGATTATTCCTGCTTACCAAAAAGAAGGAAAATCTGTATTGACAATTGCTTTTGGCTGTACTGGTGGGCAACACCGCTCTGTCGCATTTGCTGAACGCGTATCCAAAGCACTTCTTAAAGAAGACTGGCATTTAAATACTAGCCACAGAGATAAGGATAGACGGAAAGAAACGGTTAATCGATCATGAGCAAATCAAAAGTAGTAGTTATAGGAGGCGGGACTGGAATTCCCGTCATTTTGAAGTCTTTGCGACAAGAAAATATTGATCTTTCCGCAATTGTAACAGTAGCAGATGATGGGGGATCTTCAGGTCGCCTGCGTTCAGCAATTAATATTGCTCCGCCAGGAGACTTGCGTAATGTTCTTATTGCCATGAGCGACATGCCCAAATTTTATGCAGATATTCTGCAATATCGTTTTGATGCAAGCGATGGAGAACTTGCTGGCCATCCTTTAGGTAACTTGATTATCGCTGCGATTGGTGAGATGCAAGGTTCAACTTATCAAGCAGTACAAACTTTAGCACGATTTTTCCACGTGCGTGGCAATGTCTATCCTTCCAGTGATGTGGCACTGACCTTGCATGCTGTTTTTAATGATGGGCACGAAGTTGAAGGTGAAAGTAAAATTGCTGATTATGATGGCTTGATTCATCATGTTTATTTGACGGAGACAAATACAGGTCAGAGCCCACGCGCCTCTAAAAAGGTGGTGCAATCTATAATGGAAGCAGATACGATCGTTTTAGGACCTGGCTCCCTCTTTACTTCAATCTTACCAAATATCGTCATCCCAGAAATTGGTGAAGCCTTGCTTAAAACAAAAGCTCGTATCATTTATGTCTGCAATATCATGACACAACGCGGGGAAACTGAGCACTTTAGTGATGCAGATCATGTGCGTGTTATCCATGAACATTTAGGCACTCGTGTGATTGATACCGTACTTGTAAATAGTGCGGAAGTGCCAGAAGAGTATATGAATTCAAATGAATTCGATGAGTATTTGGTCCAAGTTGTTCATGACTTTAAAGCACTCAAAGAAGAAGAAGTTAACATTATTTCAAATGATTTCTTACAGTTGGTTAATGGAGGAGCCTTCCATAATGGTGATGCCATTGCTTCAGAAATCATGGGTATCAGTGCACGTTGTGAGAGAAAAAAAGAATGAGTTTTACGAGTGAAATAAAAAAAGAGCTCACGAGTCAAAAAGCAAGTCGAGGAACTTTACTCGCTTTAATACGCATGAATGGATCTCTGGGTATTTCTGGAGGTTTGACCTTGTCTTTGTCTACTGAAAATGCAGCTACCGCAAAGTATATCTATCAGATGCTCCTTGAAATTTATCAAATACGTGCTGAAATTCGGGTGCATCAGAAAACAACACTTTCCAAAAATAGAGTGTACACCGTTTTTATTGAAGATAAAGTTAATGAGTTGCTCAATGAACTGCAACTGTCGGATTCGCTGATGTTTTTGGATTCGGGTATTCCTGAGTCAGTGAAGTATGACCAACAAGCACAAGAAGATTATATGCGGGGGGCTTTTTTATCAAGTGGTTCGATGCATAATCCAGAAAAAGGCGATTATCAGTTGTCTATTTCTAGTGTGTATCAGGAACATGCTGAAGACTTAAAAGATATTTTTAATAATTTCGGATTTGATGCGCGTGTCATTGCGCGGAAGAATCGCTATATCCTTTATTTATCTAAAGCAGAGGAAATCATGGACTTTTTGACCTTAATTGGAGCGATGAAGGCACGTTTAAAATTTGAAGATGCAAAAATAATGCGTGAAATGCGTGGCTTGGCAAACCGTCAATCCAACTTTGAGTCGGCAAATATAAACAAATCAGTGTCGGCAGCACAAGATGTAATATCGGCAGTTAAATATTTGGCAGAGAAGAAAGAGCTGGAAAATTTGCCGCCTGCACTTACAGAGGTTGCTCATGCTCGGATTGCTCACCCTGAAGCGACCATCAAAGAATTAGGGCAACTTTTGGATCCGCCGTTGGGTAAATCAGGTGTGAATCACCGGTTACGGAAATTGACAGCCTTAGCTGAAGAAATAAAAAAAAGCGGAAATTAATCCGCTTTTTTTAGTGCATTTAAAAACATTTCAGTAAGAATCTCAGGGCGCTTCAGTGCCCTTTCCAAAGGGATTGTTTTCATTCCTTCACTCATAATATCGATAAAAAGAATCAGATCCTCATCCGTGTAATCAGGAGAAATTTGTCCTTCTGCACGCCCTTTTTGAAAGAGTTTTTGATAAACAAGATGTTGAATATGTCGCATATCTGTATCAAAGAAGTTAGGATCAGTAGCGTATTGATTCATCATGTTTTGCAAAAAAATATCCGTCATCATATGGATCTGTTTTATTTTAAAACGCGAAACCTGGCGAAAAGTCTCACGAAAATTTTCCTTCGTGTTTACCAAGTGTTGAATTTCCTCAATCATAAAATTAAGTGCATTTCGTATAACGATATTCATCAAGTTATTTTTATTCTTGTAATATTTAAAAATTGTGACCTTAGAGACCTGTGCCAGTTGAGCAATTTCATCCATAGAAATATCTGAAATTAAGCGTTCTCGTAGTAGGTTAGAAGTCACTTCAAGAATGGCTTTTTTCTTTTTTTCTGTTTGATTCATTTTCTCGCCTCCACAAAAGAATACTTTATATGTATTATATCTTTTCGTTTGTACTCTTTCAACTAAAATAGTACAATATGAACTATAAAAGTAAAAATAGTACATATTATTTATGGAGTGAGGAGGAAAAGCAATGCAAAAGATTGTTGAAATAAAAAACTTGCAGAAAAATTTTGGTAAATTTCAAGCTTTGAAGAATGTTACATTAGATGTAAATGCCGGAGAAGTTTTGGGCTATATTGGTCCCAATGGTTCAGGAAAATCAACAACGATTCGTGTTTTGCTGGGGATTATTAAAAAGAGTGGAGGTTCAGCCACAATATTTGGTAAAGATGTGTGGACAGATGCCATTGGGATTCATAAGAAAATTGCTTATGTGCCTGGCGATGTATATCTTTGGCCCAATCTTTCTGGGGGCGAGATTATTGACCTTTTCTTGAAGCTACATGGTCATGCAGATTTAAAAAAACGTGATGAACTTATCAAGAAGTTTGAACTTGATCCCAAGAAAAAGGCGCGTAGCTATTCCAAAGGAAACCGTCAGAAGATTGCCTTAATTGCTGCCTTAGCCACGGATGCTGAACTTTATATATTTGACGAGCCAACCAGTGGTTTGGATCCCTTGATGGAATCGGTTTTCCAAGCTGAAGTCCAGCGCCTCAAAAAAGCAGGGAAAGCCATTATTTTGTCCAGCCATATCTTATCTGAAGTCGAACGTCTAGCAGATCGTGTTGCTGTAATTCGAAAAGGAGAAATCGTTGAGACAGGCTCACTTGATGATTTACGTCATTTGACACGTGATACTTTTAAAGTCGAAACTCATCAAGCGCCAGAAGCGTTGCGTGGATTAGAGGGCGTACATGATTTACATCTCAATGGTAACAAGGCTGTTTTTCAAGTGGATTCGGATAAAACAGATGTTATCTTAAAAACCTTACTTAAGTATGGGGTGAAGAAGTTAGAGTCTACACCGCCAACTTTAGAAGAGCTCTTCATGCATCATTATGAGTAGGAGGTGGATATTATGGATAAACCTTTAAATAAAACCTTCAGTATGCTGAAGGCCTTGCTCAAGAGAGATTGGTTAAAGCTGGTCTTTTGGATAGTCGGTGTGTTGGCTTTTGCAGCATCAGGAGTGGGTAAATTTGAGCTTATCATGCAGACTGACAGTCAAAGAGAAACTATGTTTAATGTTTTTCAAGGACCAGCTATGACGGCATTATTCGGCCCTATGACGGTCACTCAAGGAAAGGATTTTACCGCCGCTGTAGCTTATGGCACGACCATGCCTTTAATTACAGCAATAACATTTGCTGTTGTTTCTGTTATCTACGTTGTCAATCGAACGCGTAAAGAAGAAGAGGATGGAATTGCTGAAGTTTTCCGTTCTTTTCAAGTTGGAAAGCTAGCCAATACGACAGCTGTCGTTATTGAACTCTTTGTTTTACAAATCTTGATTACTGTGGTCTTGGCGATTTCAATTCAGTTGCAAAATATTCCGGGCATGACTTCTTTTAGCGAAAATCTCTTGTTTGCCTCTGCTATAGGTGCTCAAAGTTTAATGTGGGGCTTATTCGCACTTGTTTTTGCGCAAATCTTTTCCGATTCAGGTAGTGCTAAAGGTGCCACTTTTGGCTTCCTTGGCTTGCTCTATCTTATTCGTATGGGAACAGATACACAAAATGTAAATTGGGGCTATTGGAATCCTTTGAGTTGGTCATATCTGACCGACCCTTATGTTAAGAATCATTGGCTTCCCATCTTGTTAGCATTGGGATTAAGCCTTGTCCTTCTCGTTCTCGCTTACTTCCTTGAGATTAGACGAGATGTCAATGCAGGTTATATTCCAGAGATAAACGGTAAGGACCATGCTTCGAAAAGCTTGCTTAGTTTTACAGGGCTTACGCTAAGGCAACAACGTACAGCCAGCATCGGATGGATTTTGGGACTTTTTGTTCTAGGTATTACTTATGGATCTATGATTGACCAAATCGGTGGCTTTGTTGAATCCAGTCCAACTATATCCAAACTCTTTAATATTGACCCTCATCTGGCAAATGAAGCCAGCAAGGCAGCAAGTAAAGCGATGATTGAAAGTTTTATGTCGACAATCTTTATGATTTGTGCGGTAATGGTTGCTTGTTTTGCGGTCACTTCCCTCATGCGGCTGGTAACAGAAGAACGAAAAAATCGGCAAGAACAGCTTTATGCTATGCCGATTAGCCGTTATAAAGTTTACGCAACCTATATGATTATCTCTTGGATATTGGGGGCTCTTGCTCAATTTGCAGTTGTACTTGGTATCTATCTGGCTCAAGCTAATAACGCCAATGCATTTAGCTTTGCTAAAGTAGCTGCTGCGGGGATGTCTTGGACAGTTGGAGTTTTCTTTATTCTGGGTATTTTAGGCTTGCTCATAGCCTTGGTTCCACGTTTGAGTGCTTTGATTTGGGTTTATCTTGGCTTTGCGTTCTTCATGAGTTATATTGGCAACATATTGAATCTCCCGGCTTGGTTAAATAATTTTAATATTTTCCACCATATTTCAAGGCTTCCGGTCGAAACGATGAACTGGGGTAATTTTGTACTCATATTTGCTTTAGCAGTATCTTTTGCTCTACTTGGAATGGTTGCTTATCGCCAACGTGACTTGATTGGTGATTAAATAAAAAATAGTCCAGATGGACTATTTTTTTAATTGATGATAGCGATTGTACCAAATGTCAACATACTCTTTGGAGAAAGGTCCGCGTTCATTATTTATCCAATCAACAAGAATTTTTACATTTTCTTTCAAAATATGGTCAATTTCAGGAGAGTAGTTCATTTGTCTTCTGTGACGTTCATATTCTTCAACATCCAAGAGTTTTTTCTCGCCATCTTTAAATACTTTTACATCGAGATCGTAGTCGATGTATTTCAGCGCCTCATTGTCTAAAACAAAGGGGCTCGCAAGGTTGCAGTAGTAGCTGACGCCTTCCTCACGAATCATAGCAATGATGTTAAACCAAAACTTTTTGTGGAAATAAACGATTGCAGGTTCACGTGTGACCCAACGACGGTCGTCTGACTCGGTTACAAGTGTGTGGTCATTTACACCAATAATTGAATTTTCATTTGTTTTCAGTATCATCGTATCTCGCCAGGTACGATGTAAACTGCCATCATGTTTATAGCTTTGAATCGTGACAAGGTCGCCTTCTTTCGGAAGATTCAAGGCTTCACCAACTTTCCAAAATTCAAAGTTCTCGCTTATTATTATAGCATAATATTCAAAAAGTTTCTGAACTTAGGTTGGCAGTTCAAAAAAACTTAAGCTACTAAGAAACTCCTTTGACAGATTCTGTTCACGATAATTTTGCCAGCTATCAAGTGATCTAATCGCCTGATATCTTTTACGCAAATGATAGTGTTCTTCGATTTGATATTCAGGATAATCTTGCAGAAAATCGCTAACCATTTGCCACTCGTAAGTGTAACCCAAGGGGCGGGAATGATATATGATTCCATCAATAGATTTAGCAGAAATACGATGATGTGCGTGTCCAAAGACCACGTCCGTAATTTGCGGAAACTGAATAAACAGCTCATGGAAAGCTTGGGAACCAAGATAAGCATTGAAGCGCTCAAATTTTTTATAAGCTGTATTAATGGAAAAAGCTTTGTGTGGAACAAAATGCATGGCAATGATGATACGGCCAGAAAAATCTAGATTTTCCAAGATACTTTTAAGGCTGTTAAGAGTATGCTGTGTTGTGAGAGCATCGCTATAATCACGATGAATTTTACGATCAAAGTAAAAACTATTCTTAAAGGCTAAAAGTTTTTCCTTCGAGTAATCTTGAGTAAAAGAATAATCATACCAGCCATGAAAACTAATCAAAAGTGTATCACCGAAATACTTAAGTGAAAAATCCTGTGCATTAATTTCTTTTTCGGATAAATGTACCATATCGTGATTGCCAAGATTATGGCTGATATCGAAACACTTTGATAATTGATTAAAAAAAGGTGCCGTAATTTTTTTATAGTCGTTGGACATGTCGCCTGCAAAGTGCAAGTCTGTCACAGATTGCTCTTGTAGCGTATCAATTAAAACTTGAATTTCAGTATCTGTAAATTGATTAACATCCAGATGCAAATCTGAAAGCAGTGCTAATTTTTTCATAGTTAAATTATAACAGAACCGCAAGTCAAGTTCTAATTGTGGTAACTGAAAAAAGACTACAGGAGTTTTTTATTTATTGATAATTTTGGACTAATTTTTCAATTTCTTGATCCAATAAGGTATAAAATGCTGCGATGTGTGCTCCATCCACAAGGGCGTGGTTAGCAAGAACCGAAAGGGGAAGCAACAGTTCATTGTTTTGTTCAAAATACTTTCCCCAGGTGATTCTTGGATTGCTGTCCGCAGGAACTGGTGTCGGATTAATCATAGAAGTGAAAGAGAACCATGGGAGCGTGGAGATAAATAATTTATTTAAAGTATCCTCTGCTTCCTCATCTATTGAGCGTATGGTTTTAGCTTTTTCTTGCTCTTCCACGGCATAGATCAAAAATGCAGCAAAATCAGGTGTATAATCAAGATTGCAGTAAGTATAGGTTCCATCATCTAAGGAAACTGTGTGTGAAGTCTGACAGTTATCAAATTCTATAATTTTATCTTCAACGATACGTTGCTTAAATTCTGAAACACCGTTTGCTGCTTGTGACACACAGTAACAGATGGTCAAGAAAAATGGTAACTTATTCTCTTTTATCGTTGCAAGAAGTTGTGTAATATTTACGTTCACGGTCACTCCAACATAAGGTTGAGCGAGACTTTTAAAATATTCAAAATGTGAAAGCCGATTATAGGAAGCCATGTCAAGATATTTAAAATTCATTGTTTCTCCTCAAAAATCACTATTACAAGCGAGTACTTCCTTAGAGCGTATCATAGATTTCTATAATTTTGAAGGGCTTATCCAGCTGTCAGCTAAATTAAAAGTATTTTTTTATTTTGTGTGGAAGTGACTTGTTCGCGCTTTCTTTTCTTGGGGCTTTGTATTAAAACAGAAACAAGGAGTAAAAAAGTATGAAAAAATTAATAATATTATCTGGTGTTGCACTTATGTCATTGACATTGGTTGCTTGTTCGTCCGAAAAAGCTTCAAAAACAAAGTCTTCAGAAGAAAAAATAGAGGTGACAAGTCAGACATCAACGACCGAAAGTTCAGTGTCTACTGAAAGTACAAAAAGTATAGAAAGTGAAACAAGTAGCCCAGAAGAAGTGCTACCAAGTTCAGAGCCAGAAACCTCTACTGAAGTTACTCCGGACTCAAGTACAGAGGTACAAGAAGTTGATTTGGATGAAGCGGCAATTTTAAACAATGATTTCACAACACTGTCCGGCACATGGGGTGCTGGAAATGGCAATATTTTAATAATTAACCCAGACCATAGTGCAACTCTTAATGGAGAGGCACAGACAATTACTGTGGATACTGTAAGTTCAGGGCAAAAAGTACTCAATATTCGAATGGCAACTGGTGTGGCACGTGCTGGGGCAGCAATCGAAACATTAAAGGTTGGAGAAAAAAATCCATATGGTGATCAATCAGATACATCTAAGCCACGTCTGCTTTTAGTGCAAAGTGGGTCAAACAGTCCTGCTGAAGAATATTTCTACAGAAAATAAATTTGTAAGCTTATAAATTATAGCTAACTAGAGTCCGAACGATAATTTTGATATAATAGGGGGGAGATCAAAATAAAGTTTAGAATTTATATAGGTTATAGATGAAGAATACGGTAAAAATACTGCAAGGGATTTCAAGAATTCTCTTACTCGTTGTTGGCTTAGCATTAATCTCAGGCTCTCTCTTTTTTACTGGGGTTCATATGGCTAATAAAAACGTCACAAAAACTGAAACACAAGGTGTGATTGTCCGCGGGGATGAAGCATTAAAAGAGGTGAACTACACATTTGAAGGTGTCAGTCACCAAGTACGTCCCTTGGATACTTACTTTAGAAACTTGGGCACTGTTGATACAAAAATCAAAATTTACGTGGATAATGAACATCCAGAACGTATCTTTTTGACTTATCGTGGCGATGGCTTGATGCGTACAGCGGGAATCTTAGCAGGTTGGGGCTTATTATTGTTGGTCATTCTCTTGGGGGAAAGACAGCTGATGAGTCGTATGAAAAAGCTTGAGCAACTTGCCGAAGAAGAGGAAAAAGAAGCACAATCTTGATTGTGTTTCTTTTTTATATCAACTCTTGTGCAAAAAAACACAAGCGCATTTCTTAAGAAAAATATAAAGCTATGCTACCATAGAAATATGACTATCTTACACAATAAAATTTCAAATAAAGAATTAAAAGAACGTTTAGAGGCTGAAACAGAGCCTCGTACAACTATTTCTTTTTATAAATATTTTAATATTGCTGACCCACAAGAATTTCGTGATAATCTTTACATGAAATTTGAGGATTTAAAAGTTTTTGGTCGTGTTTATATTGCGAAAGAAGGAATAAATGCACAAATCAGTGTGCCTACTCCTAATTTAGAAAAGTTCAAAACGACTCTTTACCAAACAGCGCCAGAACTGGATGGACTTCGTCTGAACTATGCGATTAAAGATGATGGAAAATCTTTCTGGGTCTTACGCATGAAAGTCCGCAACAAAATTGTTGCAGATGGTATTGATGATCCAACGTTTGATCCTTCAGATGTTGGGCAGTACTTAAAAGCTGAAGAAGTGAACGAAATGCTCGGTAAAGAAGACACAATCTTTGTTGATATGCGTAACCACTATGAGTACGAAGTGGGACATTTCAAGGATGCCTTAGAGGTGCCATCTGCAACTTTCCGTGAGCAGTTACCAATGGCTGCAGATATGCTTAAAGACGATAAAGATAAAAATATTGTCATGTACTGTACAGGCGGAATTCGTTGTGAAAAAGCCAGTGCCTTTATGAAGCATGAAGGTTTTGAAAATGTTTACCATGTGGAAGGCGGAATTATTGAATACGCGCGTAAAGCTAAAGAACAAGACTTACCGATTGAATTTATCGGTAAAAACTTCGTATTTGATGAACGTATGGGAGAACGTATAACAGACGATGTTCTCTCAACATGTCCACAATGTGGTGAAGCTTGTGATATGCATACAAACTGTAAAAATAAAGCTTGTCATCGTTTATTTATCCAGTGTGAAAATTGTGCAGAGCGCTTTGAAGGTTGTTGTTCACAAAGCTGTGTGGAGGAACTCAGCTTATCTGATGAAGAAATCAATGCTTTAATCGCAGAGCGTGCAGCGGATCCAACATTCTTCACAAAAGGAAGAAGCTAAAAATAAAAAAAGCAATCTTTTAAAAGATTGCTTTTTTTAATTGTTCCTTGAGTTCTGTTTCAAAAGCAAGCACGCGCTCCAAAGATAAAGCAAAATCCGCATCGGCAATATTCATGCGCACGAAAAATTCCCCTGACTGATAACGAATCATAATATTTGGTCGTACCTTTTCATGCAGAGCATCCTGTGTCTGTTCATTACCATAGATATACCAGAAATATTCAAGCGCTTCTTTGTTATGGAAATCATCGTTTACCAGTAAAAAAACAGTTTTAAGTTGGTCAGAAAATTCGAGTTCTTTTGCATAGGCCCCATCTTTATAAAGCGGAAGTCCGTCATACCAAAAGTGAACACTCTGACCAAAGGTTTCTTCAGCAAGCTTATTCATAATCTTTCAAAACCCATTCGTTAATAGCATGCGCGACACCAGATTCAGCATTAGATTTTGTGACATATTTGGCAATTTTTTTCAGCTCTTCTTTACCATTGCCCATGACAACTGGGTTGCCAACAGCTTCCAACATAGAACGGTCATTTTCTTGATCACCAATTGCCATTAATTCGTCCACATCTAGGAAGAGTTTTTTAGCTAAGTGCAATACAGCATTTCCTTTGCTGGCTTTTTTGTTCATAAATTCAAGATAAAATGGAGTTGATTTAACCATATTATAACGCTCGAAAAATTCAAAAGGCAAGTAGGCGATAGCATTGTCTAAAACTTCAGGTTCATCAATCATCATTACTTTTGCAACTTCAAGTGCTGCAATTTCCTCAGGCTGACGGAAATAGAGGGGCATATTAACCAAGGAAGCTTCGTGAATAGTATATTTACCGATGTCACGATTACTTGTGTAGATTCCTTTTTTAGTAATGGCATGCATATGTACACCGATTTTACGAGCTGCAGCATCAATATCAAGAACATCTTCAGCTTCTAAGGTTTCCATAATGAACTCTTCGCCAGTCGCACGTTGCACTAAAGCACCGTTATAAGTGATGACATAATCACTATAATCCGTCAATTCAAGTTCTTCCAGAATATCATGAACACCCATAAGTGGACGACCTGTTGTAATAACAACCTTAACTCCAGCAGCTTTAGCTTCAGCAATTGCCTGCTTAACTTCTGGCGTGATTTTACGTTCCGGGTCCAATAGTGTACCATCGATGTCAATAGCGATAAGTTTAATCATTTTATTTTTCTCTTTTCTAATTAAAGGTTGGTTTGCATAAAGGTAATGAATTCAGGATTCTCCAACATTACTTTTGGAAAGTAAAAGCGGCTGTTCCCGTGAATGGTGCCCGCTAAACTTGCCACAATAGGAGAGACCTCGGAAAGCTCAATGAGGCTACCATCTTTTTGTAAAATTTCAATCTGTGTTCGTGGTTTATTCGAATTGGGACGATAAAAGTCATAAGGAAGATCGAAATTACTGTTTGTTCCCGTGAAGTATTGTGGGTCAAAGCCAGCTTTTTCCACTTGATCACGCAGTTTGTCCAAAAGCGAAGCATCTGAGTTAAAAAGATCCAGCTGTTTTTCTTGTCCTTGATTATACTCTAAGGATTTTAAAAGATGGCGGTTGATATACATCTGAGCAAGCTTAGACAAAATATCATCTTCGTTAGCCATCCATGTTTGAAAATAGGTGTTCATTACACCATCATCCAAGGCGAGATAATCATGCAAAGTTTGTTTATTCTCAAAGAAAGGAACTAAACAAGGACTTGTTTGCGCAAAGTAATCGTGATCAAATTGGTATAAATATTTAGCCCGCTTCAGCAAGTTTTGGAGAATGACTTCCATGGAGCGACTTGCCGGATGGAAGTAAACCTGCATGTACATTTGGTAACGGCTCACAATGTAATCTTCAACGGCATGCATACCAGAAATTCTGAAGACAATTCCATCTTCATGAGGCGCAATTACACGCAGAATCCGAGTCAAATCAAACTGTCCATAGACTGCCCCGGTATAGTAAGCATCCCTTAAGAGGTAATCCATACGATCTGCATCAATTTGACTGGAAATAAGTTGCACCACTTGTGGGTTAGGATAGTCATGGGAAATGACTGAAGCGACCTGCTCAGGAAAGTCAGGACTTACTTTGCGTAAAACCGCATTGATTTCAGTAGCTGGTGAGGTAATAATCTCACGTGTCATGGCTTCGTGATCTGTGCCAAATAGGCCTTCAAACGTATGAGAATAAGCACCGTGACCGACATCATGTAATAAAGCTGCACATTGTGTAACTAAATTTTCTTCTGGATTCCAAGCTTCAGGATAACGCTTAGTGAACCATTCAGTGATTGTTTTAGCGATATGATAAACTCCCATACAATGAGAGAAGCGACTATGCTCGGCTCCGTGAAAAGTGTATGAAGAAGTTCCAAGTTGTTTTATACGACGTAAACGCTGGAATTCTGCAGTGTTAATTAAATCATAAATTGTTTCGTTTTCGACATGAATATAATCATGGACGGGGTCACGAAAAACTTTTTCGAGCTGTGCCATACAACCTCCTTTGCATTTTATATGCAATTATCTTGACGTAATTGAACAAGTTGTGGTTTCAAGATAAGTTTTTCGACAAAGAGTCTTCAAGAGAGACTCTAACTTAATGAAAACTCTTGCATTACTGTAATATAATTATAACCGAAATTAACATAAATTGCCATTTTACTAATAAGGCAAGTTATAGTAAAATAACAGTTATGGAAATTACTATTCGGAACCGTATTGTTATTGATGGACAAGAAGAATTTATTCGTGAAACTTTTGAAGGTGATGTTAAAAAGTTAGGGAATAAAATTGCATTATATTATAAGAATGCTGAAGAAGAAAAAGTCTTGATAAAGTTTGATGACAAAGAGTTGAGTATGACACGTTATGCTGATAAACCGGTTGTCATGCGTTTTCACAAAGAACTTCCAACGCATACTCTTTATGAAGGTTTGGGACGTTTGGAGATTTTGACAGATGGTTTTCATATGAATGAAGAGTTAAAACATGTGAAATTGAAATACCGCTTAGCTCAAAATGATATCCCGATCGGGGAGTATCGAATGAGAATTGATTGGAAATTGAGTTAAAGATGAAAAAAATATTACTCCCTGAGGAACTGTACGACCAGTTGGAGTTGTCAGGTGAAAAAGAAATTGAAGTCGTTGAAAATAATAAAAACAGCTTCACCATACGTGCTAAAACCCCCAACAAGAGAGAAGAGGCAGCGCGGGTCTTTCTAATCCCCACAGCGCTTAGCACACTCCTCTTTTTTGTTGCCAGTCAGGTGATGGGGCTGAGTCAGATTAAATTATCGGGGACAGCCTCGATCTCAACTGGCGTTTTAGTTATTGCTAATACAATCGCTTTAACATCTTTCATCATTGCTTTTATTAAAAAGCGGAAAGAGCTTTATCATACCATGTTACCGCGCGTGTACTGGCGAACTTTTCCCTCTGTTATTCTTTCTGTTTTTATTATCGTCACTTTAGGATTAGTTGCCTTATTTTGGTTCTTGAACCAGCTTTTTTATGGCTTGAGTTTTGATGTTTTTACTTCAATGTTGATTTTTGCTATTTTTTCTGGAATTTTAAATTACCTGTTAATTTTTGCTGTAGACACATTCTCCATCCAAATGATGATTAATATGCTTATTATGGTTTCTGTTGGTGGACTTGTCGCAAGTATGGCCGCCAACAATAACCAATATTGGTGGCAAAAGAACTTCAGCCTGCTAGGAACGAGTGAATCCAACACAAGCTTGCAGTTTAATATGACTTTGGTTGTTTCGGCTGCCTTAATGATTGCTTTATTTGATTATATATTCGTCTCGATTCGTGAAAAATTAGGGCATCGTATACGATTTATGATATTGCAAATCTTATTAACTTTATGTGCCATCTCTATCGCTTTGGTTGGCCTGATTCCTAATAATGGTGATGGTTTGGCGCACATTATGCACGATGTGGCGGCTCAGCTCATTGTTTTGTTTATGAGTTTATCAATCTTAGGAATTCGCTGGTTTTTACCAGACTTAGATAAAAACATGTACCGAATTTCTTATGGTTTAGCAGGTTTGATAGTGTTTGGTTACTTCTTATGGCATCCGCTCTATTATCTGAACTTAACTGCCTTTGAAATTCTTTCCTTTAGCTTATCTTTTGCATGGATTATGCTCTTGATTAATACATTAGTGAGGATATTGTTTAATCCACGTGTCGTTTATCAAGTTGATATCGTAAAAGACGTAGAAAAAATCACAGAAAAATAAGCTGTGGTTTTTTCATATACCAAAAGCAGAGCAGCTTTTTTTTACCTTAAGTAAAAGCTATGGTAAAATAAAGACGATAGGGAGGTCAAAATGAAAGAAGTAAAAGTATTTTATAATGAAAAATCAGGAAAAAATGACGAAAACGAAGTATTAAATACAATTAAAAATTTTTTTGGAAAAGAAGAAAATAAAGCCTCTCATGTGGAATATATCAATCCAGATAGCCCAGAAGATGCAGTACGTTTAGCAAAAAAAGCAAGTCAAGAAAACACAGATCTTGTAGTGGCACTTGGTGGAGATGGAACGATTAATAAAGTATGTGGAGGCGTATTTGAGGGAGGAAGCAAATCTATCTTAGGTATCGTTCCCAATGGTACAGTCAATAACTTGTCAAAATCACTCCATATTCCTCAGGATATAGAAGCTGCCTTGCAAAATCTCAATGAGGGGAAGTTGCAAAAATTTGATATTGCTAAAGTTAACGATGATTATATGATTTCCAGCTTAACCTTGGGAATATTGGCAGATATCGCTCAAAATGTGAGCAGCTCAGAAAAGAAAAAATTTGGACCCTTTGCTTACTTGAAGGATGCCTACAAAGTTATTCGCCATAATAAAAGCTACCGTATCGAGCTCAAATATAATGGCAAAACAAAAGCCTTAAAAACGAAATTATTATTAATTACGATGACCGATACGATTGGCGGAAGACAGGCTTTATCTCTTGATGCTAAGGTAGACGATGGTCTTATCCGAGTGTATTCGTTGAAGGAGATTAATTTACTCAAAATTTTATTCCATCTTAATAAGCTACGCAAGGGCCAACTCGAAGATTTTATGGAAATTACTTATTTTGACACAGATCACTTAGAAATAAGTGCCCAATCTAATAAAAAACAAGATATTCCTTATTCAAGAATTGACGGAGATAAAAGCTCGCCACTTCCACTAGACATAACGGTATACCGCAAAGGTTTGACTACGGTGGTTCCTAAATAAATGCTTTTTTGATGCGCTTTCATTTTTGTTGACAAGCAAACTCAAATTGTATATAATAAAAGTGTCTTCGAGACATGTAACTGATAATGCAGGCAGGATCTCAAGATACATCAATTTTTTTGATGTATCTTGGATTCTGCCTTTTTTCTTTATATTTGGCCAATATATGAAACACTACATTATTATGATTAAAATGGAGAATAAAATGGATTATAAAAATACGGCTCAAGAAATTATTCGAGCTATTGGCGGAAGTGAGAATATTGCTCATTTAGGACACTGTTCGACAAGGTTAAGATTCACCTTGATTGATCCTCAAAAAGCAGACATTTCAAGACTAGAAACTATTGATGGCGTTTTAAAGGTTATTAATAACGTACAGTGCCAAGTTGTCATCGGGAGTGAAGTTATAGAAGTTTACGATGAAATATTGAAATTAACGGGTCCAGAAAATTTTTCTGAAAGTACGGTAGTTGTTAAAGAAAAGAAAGGAAAAAGACTGATGAATTTCATCATTTCTATTTTCCAACCATTAATTCCAGCAATTGCAGGAGCTGGGATTTTGAAGTCATTACTTTTAATTTTATATGCACTAAATTTGATATCAAACACTTCTACCTTCTATCAGCTTTTTGCTTCAATAAGTGATGCTACCTTTTATTTCTTGCCGATAATGATTGCTTATACAACAGCAACCGTGTTGAAGTCAAATAGAATGGTAGCTGTAGCAATGGTTGGCGTATTATTGCTCCCAGCAACGACACAGCTCATCACAGATGGTGTCCATATTCTGGGACTAAGTGTCCCTGTTATTGCTTATAACGCCCAAGTTTTTCCGGCACTGCTCGTTACGATTTTTATTGGATACATTGAAAAGCTTTTTAATAAGATTACACCAAAGTCAATTCGAATATTCTTTGTTCCGATGATGTCCTTAGCAATTACACTTCCTGTTGCATTACTCTTATTAGGCCCGTTTGGTTTTTATGTGGGTCAGATATTAGCAACGGTCATCTTATTCATTTATGCAAAGATTGGTTTTTTGGCTGTGGCTCTTCTCGCAGGTGTTTTACCATTTATGATTGCTACTGGAATGCATAAAGCTTTGATTCCTTACTCTGTTGCAATATTAGGTGAAACAGGACATGAAACGCTATATCTGCCAGCTTCACTTGCTCACAATATTTCTGAATCTGGGGCATGCTTTGGTGTTGCTCTCAAAACGAAGAATAAAGATTTAAAAGCAACAGCACTGTCTGCGGGCATATCTGCTTTAATGGGAATCACAGAACCGGCTTTATACGGGGTCACTTTGCAAAATAAAAAAGTACTACGAAGTGTGATGATTAGTGGCACAATTACGGGAGCGTTTCTTGGACTTGTTACACTCAAAGCTTTTGTACTTGTAGGTCCAGGTTTAGCGAGTTTGACCATGTTCACGGATGTGGACAATGGGAGTAACTTGTGGTTTGCTATTATTGGCTTTGTGCTTTCCTTGCTTCTGTCCTTCATTTTAGTTTTCCTTTTTTGGAAAGAAGAAACCACAGAGGAGAAAATTAAAGAAGAAACCCGTTTAAAAGTAACGAGAGACGAAAGAAACTTTTCCGAATTGCTCTCTCCCATAAAAGGAGAAGTTGTTGATTTAAGTGAAGTCAATGATGTGATGTTTGCGGAGAAAGTGATTGGTGATGGCGTAGCTATAAAACCCTTATCGGAGGAACTTAAAGCACCTGTTTCTGGAACGGTAACTATGGTTTTTGATACCAAACATGCCGTAGGATTGAAAACAAAAGAGGGCATAGAAATCTTAGTCCATGTTGGTATTGATACTGTTCAAATGGCTGGCGTAGGGTTTGAAAGTTTCGTTAAAGAAGGAGACAGTATCAGAGAAGGAGATTTATTGTTGCGTTTTGATATTGAAAAAATTGAAAAAGCAGGTTTTTCTCCTAATGTACTTGTGGTAGTTACAAACTCGTCAGAATTTAACGTGCGTGAGACAAATTTTGGACCAGTGAGTAGCGGAGAGCGTTTATATAAAGTGGAGGCAAAATAATGAAAGTAAAAAAAGAATTTCCTAAAGACTTTTTGTGGGGCGGTGCAACTGCAGCCAACCAATTTGAAGGGGGCTGGAATTTAGGGGGAAAAGGCTGGTCTGTATCTGATACAGCACGTGCTCATTTTGATTTGGATGTTACGAATTATGATAAGCATAACGAAATTTCAACCAAAGATATTGAAATAGCTTTAGACAATCCTGATGATATGGTAAACTATCCTAAAAGGCACGGTAGTGATTTTTATCATCGCTATAAGGAAGATATTGCACTTATGGCTGAGATGGGATTTAAGACATTTCGGATGAGTATTGCTTGGTCACGGATTTTCCCTAATGGAGACGATGCAACTCCAAATGAAGAGGGGCTTCAATTTTATGATGATGTGTTTAATGAACTCCTAAAATATGGGATTGAGCCTTTGGTAACAATGTCACATTATGAACCACCATTAAATCTAGTTTTAAACTATGAAGGATGGTATTCTCGTGAAGTTGTAGGTATGTTTACCAAGTATGTAGAGACGATTTGTACACGTTATAAAGATAAAGTTAAGTACTGGTTGACTTTTAACGAGGTAGATTCAATGATTCGTCATCCATATACTACAGGTGGGCTTGTGCGTGATCGTTTTGAAGGGAAAAATTTTGAAGAAGTTATTTTTCAAGCCATGCATCATCAGTTTGTTGCAAGTGCCTTGGCGACTAAAATTTGCCATGAAATAATTCCTGAGTCTAAGGTAGGATGTATGATTACAAAACTCTCCTATTATCCTTATACATGCAAACCAGAAGATATTCTCGCTGCTCAACAAAAAATGAGAGAAATCTATGCCTATAGTGATACTCAGGTCTTTGGCGAATATCCTGCACAATTGCTCGCTTATTTTAGGAATAATGATATCAATATTGTTAAATGTGAGAATGACGATGAGATAATGAAAAAATATCCTGTAGACTTTGTATCTTTTTCATACTATATGTCAAGCTGTGCAGCAAAAGAGACAGAAGGACTTGATATAACAGCAGGAAATACTATTTTGGGTATTAAAAATCCGTATTTAGAGTCAACCCAGTGGGGCTGGCAAGTTGATCCCTTAGGCTTACGTATTTCGATGGTTGATTTGTATGATCGTTATCGGAAACCATTATTTATTGTTGAAAATGGCTTAGGCGCTCAGGATACACTTATTGATGGTCAAGTCCACGATGACTACCGGATTGAGTATTTTAAATCACATTTTGAAGCAATGTTAGATGCGATTATTGAAGATGGTGTGGAATTGATGGGATATACCTCTTGGGCGTGTATTGATCTTATTTCTGAATCAACAAAACAGATTTCCAAGAGATATGGCTTTATTTATGTGGACATTGATGATAAAGGAAATGGAAGTTATGACCGTTACCGTAAGGATAGCTTTTACTGGTATAAAAAAGTAATAGCTAATAATTCTTTGGATATAGATTAAAAATTTGGAATGGGAATAAAATGGTTGTTATAAAAAAAGTATTAAATTCAAGCGTCGTACTTGTTGAAGATGAGAGAAATGTAGAGCTCATTTTACTGGGAAAAGGAGTAGGGTTTGGTAAAAAACGAGGCGATATTATTAATAATATTGATGAGATGCAAACATTTATTCCTATCCAAAGTGAGCGTGATAAACAATTTGTCGAAGTGATCTCGGAAATTCCTTACGAACTCCTTGATATAACAAAAGAAATAGTAAATGATGCAAAACTTCATTTGAATACTTCAATAAATGACTCACTTTATTTCATGCTTGCAGATCATCTTTCGTTTGCAATTGAAAGGCAGAAAAACGCCTTGCACGTGAATAACCGCATTTTTTGGGAAATAAAAAGCTTTTACCCTAAAGAGTTTGAGATTGGTTTGAAGGCTATTAAGCTTATTCAAAAGAGGATGCAAGTTGAGCTTGCAGAGCAAGAAGCAGCAAATATAGCTTTTCATGTTGTTAATGCACAAGTAGGTAAGAATGAACAACATGATTCTATGAAAATTGCTAAAGCAGTAGGAGAAATTCTAAAAATAATTCAATATGGACGCGGAGAAAGATTAAATGAAAATAGTATTAATTATACGAGACTTGTAATTCATGTAAAGTTTTTTGTAGAAAGATATTTTGAAGAAGAGATGTTAGACAGCGATGAAGGTGTACTATTTTCAGAAATGTTATTAAACTACCCAGATGAAGTACAAACGGTAAACAAAGTGAATCGCTTCATGAAAAATAAATACGGTAAGGAGCTTACTGCTGAAGAACAAAATTTTCTTATTATCCATCTTACACGTTTAAAAAAAGTATAAATTGTATTTCTTCGTAGAAAGGAATAGAGCAATTAGTACCAAAAAAAGCTTACGTACCACTTGAATTGAAGAATATTTTCTGTTATACTTATATAGTTGTCTTTGTGGTCTCCCATAAAGTACAACCGCACGAGGTACCGTTTAAGTAGCATTAGCTCACGGTCCAAGGCGAGTCTTACAGTCGTTTTACGGCACAAAATCTAACAAGGAGGAATCACAATGTCAAACTACGCAATCATCAAAACTGGTGGTAAACAAGTCAAAGTTGAAGAAGGACAAGTTATCTACGTTGAAAAACTTAACGTTGAAGCTGGTCAAACTGTAACTTTTGATGAAGTTGTTCTTGTCGGCGGTGCTACTACTAAAGTTGGTGCTCCACTCGTTTCAGGTGCAACAGTTGTCGGTGAAGTTGAAAAACATGGTAAACAAAAGAAAGTTGTTACTTTCCAATATAAACCTAAAAAACACTCACACCGTAAACAAGGTCACCGTCAACCTTACACTAAGGTTGTTATCAAATCAATCAACGCTTAAGGCATGATTGAAGCGGTTATCAGGACAAAGCGAGATAAAATAGTTTCCTATGAAATCTCTGGACATGCTGAATCAGGTGAATATGGTCACGATGTGGTCTGTGCAGCTGTGAGTGTGTTGTCAATTACAACAGCAAATAATCTCTATGAAATGGCAAAGATTAAACCTATTGCCAATATGGAAGATGGTTATCTTTATGTTGAAATACCTTTGAGTACTCCTGAAAGACAAGGCGAATTGGCTCAAACACTTCTCCAAGCGTTTGAAAATGCTATGCGAGAAGTATCAAATAATTACAGCCAATACATTACACTTAAAATTGAAAATGGAGGGCAATATAATGCTTGAACTTAATCTGCAACTCTTCGCCCACAAAAAAGGTGGGGGTTCTACTTCCAATGGTCGTGACTCACAAGCTAAACGTCTTGGTGCTAAAGCATCTGACGGTGAACTTGTAAGCGGCGGTTCAATCCTTTTCCGTCAACGTGGTACACATATCCATCCAGGTGCTAACGTTGGTCGTGGTGGCGATGACACTCTCTTCGCTAAAATCGAAGGACACGTTAAATTTGAAATGAAACGTGGTAAAAAACACGTTTCAGTTTACCCAGCAGTAGCTAAATAATGGTAAACGAGTCTCTCTTCGGAGAGGCTTTTTTTATAAATATAAAAGAAAAGACAATGAGGAAAGCCCACTCTGGAGGGACAGATTCATGTCTTTTCTTTACATAAATACTTGAGTTTCCTGGATTAATTTTTGTGCTTCCCTAAAATTTAGGACATCATCAAAACCATATTTTGAAAGAAAATAGACTTGGTCGCAATATTTTTCCACCTCTTCTAAGATATGGGAGGTAAGCAGAATGATTTTTGTTTTGGAAAGCTCTTTTAAGATTTGGAAAGCTTTGGCACGCTTTGGCACGCATCGCATTGTCAAGCCCATTCATCAGCTCATAGACAATGATAAGGTCTGCTTCAAGGCTTACAGTATAAATGAAAGCCAGTATTTTTTTAATTCCGAGAGAATATTTTTTGATTGGTCTTTTAAAGAAATGTGAAGCAGAAAATAAGGGCATGTATTTTTCTGCGTTTTTTAGCTCTGTTTTTGTCAAAACCTTAATATAATCGATCGCTCGAAGATTAGGCTCAAAAATATCAAGTGCTGCAACATAGGAAACTCTACAATGAATAATGTCTTGTTTTTCTTTACACTATATAAGACGTGAATACATCTTACTTTTCACTAAAAATATATCTTGTAGAATAGAAAACATAAATATCTTATTATTCTAAAAAGATAGTGTTATTTTCCCTTTCTATAATTTAAGCACTTTATTTATGGTATATTTACTCTATAATTTTGAGTTGCATTGAAGGAGGAAAGAATGAAAATTGGTGTAGTAAAAGACTTGAAACAAGGGGAAGCACGTGTCGGAATGACGCCGGAAAATGTAAAATTTTTGGTAGAGGCCGGGCATACGCTATATGTTGAAAATAATGCAGGTTTTGGTGCTGGTTTTCCAAATGAGCAGTATATCGCAGCGGGGGCCAAGATAGTGGAACGTGAAGAAGCATGGGAAGCAGAAATGATGGTTCGCGTAAAAGAGCCCTTAGAGGAAGAATATCAATACCTTAAAGAGGGACAAATCATCTGGGGATTTTTACATTTACCTGCAAATAAAGCTTGTGTTGAAAAAATGATAAAAATGAAGGTGACTGCTTTTTCGGCTGAAAATATCGCTACGGAGGGAACTTTTCCATTACTCAAACCCTTGAGTGCAATTGCGGGACGACGTGCCGTTAATATTGGACAATATTATCTGGAAAAACAACACGGGGGACAAGGAATTCTACTTCCAGGCATTCCCGAAAGTGGTATCGAGGCAGGACATATCGTTATATTTGGTGGTGGTACTGCAGCTGAAAATGCAGCAGATATTGCTTTGAGTATTGGTTGTTCCGTCCTTATTTTAGAGCTGAGTGATACACGTATTCAAGAGCTGGAAACGCGTTATGCGGGTAAAAAGCTGCAGGTCGTCAAGTCAACAACCGAAGCACTTGAAGAGCACATAAAAAAAGCAGACGTTTTTATTTCAACAATTCTGATTCCTGGGGCTAAACCACCAAAGCTTGTGAAAGAGTATATGGTCAAATCAATGAAACCAGGTGCTGTGATTGTTGATATCGCTATTGATCAAGGAGGGACGGTTGAAACTATTGATCACGCAACGAATCATGCAGAACCGGTATTTACAAGACACAATGTCATTCATTATGCAGTGCCAAATATGCCAGGGGCGACACCCCGTACTTCAACTCTGGTAATGTCTAAAGGTAATATAGAATACTTGAAGCAGATTGCCGACAATGGTTTAGAAAAAGCACTTAATCTTAGTGAATCGCTTCGCTCTGGTATGAGTGTCTATAAAGGAAAAATAGTGTCGCCTGCGTTGGCTGATTCGATTGGGCTTCCTTATACAAAAATTAAGTAAAGATTATTGGGGCTTCCCAATGATCTTTTTGCTTGCATGAAAGGTATGGAAGCGTATAAACCTTGAAATATGGTATAATGAGACAAAGATTATAAATAAAAGAACAGGAAGGTATTTGTTTGGCTAGACATTCCGTAGAATTTAAGTTGGAAAATCCAGAAGATGCAGTTTTACTTTTTGGTTCACAGGATAAAAATGCACAGTTGATTGAATCTCAACTTGCTGTTGATATAAACTATCGCGGGGAGCGCGTACAGATTTTTGCTGATAATGAAGTAGCGCCTGAGCAAGCACGTAAAGTTTTACAGGCTCTTTTAGTTTTGATTTCTCGTGGTTTACCTGTCCATAGCTCTGATGCGATGATTGCAGTTAAAATGGTGCTTGAAGATAATATCGAAAATTTCATTACACTTTATGAAATCGAGCTCACTAAAGATGCTGTTGGTACACCAATTCGGTTAAAAAATGTGGGGCAGAAGCTCTATGTAGACAGTGTGAAGCAGCATGATGTCGTCTTCGGCATTGGTCCTGCGGGGACCGGGAAAACCTTTTTGGCTGTCGTTATGGCAGTCCAAGCATTGCGTAATGGTCAGGTGAAACGCATTATTTTGACACGTCCGGCTGTAGAGGCTGGTGAAAATCTGGGGTTCTTACCGGGAGATTTGCAAGAAAAAGTAGATCCTTATCTGCGCCCTGTTTATGATGCACTCTTCCAGATTTTAGGAAAAAATGCAACGGAACGTATGATGGAGCGTGGGATCATTGAAATTGCACCTTTAGCTTACATGCGTGGACGTACTTTAGATGATGCCTTTGTTATCTTGGATGAAGCGCAAAACACAACAACGATGCAAATGAAAATGTTCCTGACACGTTTGGGCTTCAACTCAAAAATGATTGTCAATGGTGATATTTCACAGATTGATTTGCCGGCTAAGGCTAAATCTGGTTTGATTGACGCAAAAGAAAAACTTTCTGGTTTAAATAGTATTGATTTTGTCTACTTTACAGCTAAGGACGTCGTTCGTCATCCTGTTGTAGCTCAAATTATTAATGCTTACGAGAAAAAAGGAGAGTGAGATGTCTGAAGGTTATGTTCTCGACTTACGTAAAATATTGGGCCCGCGCCCACTTGTTGTTGCATGTGCTAGCATAATTATCTATAATGAAGATGGAATCTTGCTTCAGAAACGTAAGGATACAGGGTGTTGGTCTTATCATGGGGGTTCAATCGAACCTGGAGAAACAGCAGAAGAAGCTGCGAGCAGAGAGCTTTTTGAAGAGATAGGTTTGACTGTAGGAAACATGGAGCTATTTACCGTATGTTCTGGAGAGGAACAGCATTTTTGCTATCCAAATGGTGATGAAGTTCATATTGTAGATACTGTTTATGTCAGCAATGATTTTTCAGGTCAAATGGTTTTTGAAGAAAGCGAAGTTCTGGATGCACAATGGTTTGCATTTGACCAATTGCCAGCAAATATTATGCCTTCAACAAGAACACCGCTCTTAGATTTTGCGAAAAAAATGAGAGAGAACATCGAAAATATATAAGGAAAAAGAATGTATATAGAATTAGTTGATGAAACAGGAAAAGTTTCAAAAGAAATTATTGAGCAAACTGAAAAGTTATTAAGCTTTGCTGCAGATTATATAAAGCTTGCCGACTCAAAAGAAATGTCTGTTACTTTCGTTGATAATGCGCGCTCACAAGAAATTAATCTGGAATATAGAGAGAAAGATGCACCGACGGATGTTATTTCGCTTGAATATAAGCCTGATGAAGATGAGTTTTTCTTTGATGAAGATATGGATATTCCAGAAGAGTTGATGGATGAGCTTGATCCTTTTATTGGTGAGCTCTTTATCTCAATCGATAAAGCTGCCGAGCAAGCAGCAGATTATGGGCATTCCCTTGAACGTGAATATGGCTGGTTAGCTGTTCATGGCTTCTTACATATTAATGGTTACGATCATTATTCTCCAGAAGAAGAAGCAGAAATGTTCGGACTTCAGGAGGAGATTTTGACTGCTTATGGACTTAAAAGATAACGAAAAAGATGTAAAAATTTTCAATAAGGAAGACTTTGCGGACGGTGAAGTCCCAGAGAATACCCAGCGTAAACGTTGGAAAAATACGAATGTTATTTCCAGCATGGAGTTCGCAATTACGGGTATCTGGACAGCTTTTAAAGAAGAAAGAAATATGCGCAAGCATACGCTTTCTGGTGTGTTGGCTTTGATCCTAGGTGTTGTTTTGCAAATTCAAGAATTTGAGTGGCTTTTCCTTTTTCTTGCCATCTTTTTAGTCTTTATGGCAGAGCTCTTCAATTCGGCTATTGAGAATGTGGTTGATTTGGCTGCTGATTACCAGTTTCATTTGCGCGCCAAAAGAGCCAAAGATATGGCTGCAGGAGCTGTTTTAGTCATTTCTGGTTTTGCCGTGATTGTTGCTGCGTTTATCTTCTTACCTAAAATTTGGCATCTTTTCTTTTAAACTCAACGGCATAAGGAAAAGGTTTTGATTTCCTGAGCCCCTCCTTGTTTTAAGACAGCTATAGCATGTTGGAGCGTTCGACCGGTAGTATAAACGTCATCCACCAGTAAAATTTTATCTGGCACTTTTACCTTTGCTTTTAAAGTAAAGGTATTTTTGTTTTTAAGACGTTCATTTCTGGTACGTGTATTTTGTGCAGGACCTTCTTCTTTTTCCAGAAGAGAACTGAAAGGAAGTTGCTGCAGGAGCGCAGCGACCTGATTGAAACCTCTCTCTTGAAAGCGTTGCTTACTCACGGGGATTGGAACAATCGTATATCCTTTTTCTATTTGAAAATATTTGTGAAAAACATGATGTAGGCGATAATCTCCCAAAAATTTGTAACGACTAAAGAATTCTTCCATGGCTGTATTATAGGTAAAGACAGCTTGATGATTTACAATAATGCCCTCCTTTTCCCAAATCTTGCAGTCAGAGCAGACGTCCTTTATGTCTGGCTTATAACAGCGGCTACAATAAGGTGGAGTAATTAGTTGAAACTTATTGTGACAGGTTGTACAAAGCCCGGGAGAAGAGTCTTTTAAGAGAAAAAGTTGATGGAAAGTGGCTTCAATAGTGTATTCAGTATGGCAAAGCAAACAAATCATTGGAAACCTCCTGCCTTATTCATATTTCTGATATTTTTATAAGCTTCCAACATCGCTGTTGTTTTTCCTAAATGAAAGAAAAACACTTTGCCATCAGGTCTTTCAGTACTTCGTCCTACTCGTCCGGCAATTTGGATGAGGCTTGATCTTGTGAAATTATGGTGATGACTTTGAAATACAAAAACGTCAACCTTAGGAAAAGTTACACCACGTTCTAAAATAGTCGTTGAGACAAGGATAGAAATATTGCCCTGACGAAAACGTTCCACAGCCTCTAAGCGTTCAAGACTCGTTGAAGCAACAAAGGCAATTTCTTCATGAGGAAAACTACTCTGTAAGTCTTGGCTCAGTTTTTCTCCCAGTCTTATTTCAGGGACAAAGATAAGTAATGGGAAACCAGATTCGCGTTGTTTTTTGACCATTTTGTAAAACTTGCTCTGCCAAAAAAATTGCGGGAGTACCAATGGAAAACCATGAAAACGTCGGGGAAGTTGTAACTTTTCGATTTGCCCCAACTTGACTTGTTTTTCCAAATTATTGGTGGTTGTTGCAGTAAGATAAATCAAGCTTGAAGAAGGTTTACGAGCTTGAGTCAGTGCAAAAGAGAGCATGTCATTATCTGGAAATGGAAAAGCATCAACCTCATCAAGAATGACTAAGTCAAAGGCATGACGAAAACGCATAAGCTGATGTGTCGTCGCAATTACGAGTGGCGAGCGGCTGTATTTCTCACTTTTTCCGTGTAAAAGCGAGATGGGACAAGAAAAATCTCGCTTTAAGCGATAGTAGAGTTCTAGACAGACATCAATACGAGGACTAGTTAAACCTACAGCTTTTCCTTTTTTAAGGGTGTTATCAATCATCTGATAAATCATTTCAGTTTTTCCTGCACCCGTGACAGCCTGCACCAGCACCGTTTTTTGTTGCTGATGTAATTTGACTAGAGTATCAGATATATATTGCTGAGGGGCTGTGAGTTTTCCCTGCCAGTTTAGAAAAGAAGCTGCTAAAAAATCCTCCTGAGGAAGGTGATAAAGTTTTTCATCCGAGCGAACACGTCCCATCTGAATACAATAGGGACAATAATAAGCACCAACGGGGAGTAAGACCTCTTTTTTCTTACTTTTTTTACCGCAGCGATTGCACATAATCACTGTTTTTGAAATATCGTGCATACTATCAAAAAGTGTTGCTTTGTCTGGGATTTTCGACAACTCTTTTTGTAAAAGGAGTCTACCATATAATTCATTCATACCTTTAAGACGAAAAAAGTCGCATGTTTTCACTATTTTTGATAAAATTTATTTATGACAATTACCATAAAAGAGGATTTCATTGCAGAAGAAGAAATCAAAAAATCGCGCTTCATTTGCCATTTGAAGCGCGTTTATACTGAGGAAGAAGCACGAGCTTTTATTTCTGAAATAAAAAAAGAGCATCATAAGGCGAATCATAATTGTTCCGCCTTTACTTTAGGCGACCGTCAGGAGATCCAGCGTTCAAGTGATGATGGCGAACCTTCTGGTACAGCTGGTGTACCTATGTTGGAAATTCTTAAGAAAAGAGAAATTACCAACGTTTGTGCAGTTGTGACTCGATATTTTGGGGGAATTAAACTCGGTGCTGGTGGTTTAATCCGTGCATATGCGGGGAGTGTTGGCCATGCTCTAGATCAAGTTGGTTTGGTCAAATTTGTCACACAGGAGCAATTAATCTTGACTCTTGATTATGGGAATTATGACGGTCTACAGCGCTTTTTAAGTTCCCAAGGCTTAGTCATCTCAGAGAGTGAATTTCTCTCCGATGTTACGGTCAAGCTCTTTGTTGACTTGGATAAGACAGAGCAACTTTTGGACAATTTGGTTGAACAGTTCAGTGGAAAAATTTCCGCGGCAAAAGGGGACAAGCAACTGGTGGAAGTTGATATTTAGAAAAAGGGATTTATGAAAATTTTTAGAAGCTCGTTTATTGTTAGTATTATTGCGTTGATTATCGCTTACCTCTACGCCGGATGGGATGGTTTAATGATTACAGCTATCCTAGCAGTGTTGGAAATTTCACTTTCCATGGATAATGCCATTGTTAATGCACGTATTTTGGAGCGTATGAGCCATGCTTGGCGTAAAATATTTTTGACGGTGGGGATTTTAATTGCTGTTGTGGGGATGCGCTTGGTCTTTCCGCTTTTGATTGTTGGTGTCTCCGCAAAACTGGATCCAATAAGTGCCATGCGCTTAGCTTTAGAAAAAGGTGATCCCAGTGTTCCAGGGACCTACGGTTATATTTTACACCATGCGCATCCTTCAATCGCTGCATTTGGTGGAATGTTTCTTTTGATGCTTGCACTTGGTTTTTTCTTTGATCAAAGAGCACATACATGGCTAAAATTGCCCGAAAAAGTCTTACAACAGGTTGGTCATTTTCCTGCAGCAAATGCGATAATTTCAATGCTTGTTCTTTTATTGACTGCTGAATTTATCGCGGCTGATGCACACACTGTTCTATTCTCAGGTGTTTTGGGGATTGTAACTTATATATTGGTGAATGGCTTTGGCGATATGATGACCGAGCACATGCCTACCGAAACAGCAGGTCAGACGACTTACGCTGTGGGAAGAGCAGCTTTCTCGCTCTTCCTTTACCTGGAAGTTATTGATGCTTCCTTTAGTTTTGATGGTGTTATTGGGGCCTTCGCCATTACCTCAGACCCTATTATTATCCTACTTGGGCTAGGTGTTATCGGAGCAATGTTTGTCCGCTCACTGACTCTTTACTTGGTAGAAAAAGGAACACTGAATGAACTTGTTTATTTAGAACACGGTGCGCATTGGGCGATTCTTACCTTAGCCATTCTGATTTTGGCAAGTATCCATTGGGAAATTGGTGAGGCAGTGACAGGTTTACTTGGCGGGATTATTATCGTGTTATCCTTTATCTCAAGCATTATTTACAATCGAACACATTAAAAAACAAAAAAGTTGCACCTCTTGTGCAGCTTTTTTAATGTTGTAGGGTATTTTCTTGAATGAATTGGAGTGTTTGCTCGTAGCAGAGCTGTGCTTCTTTCGTACGGTAATCAAATTGATACTCATGTCCAATTTTTTTACTGGAATCATTAAAGAAAAGCTCGGATACAGGAACATTTAGCTCCTTTAAACGCTTTGCCAACGCTTCACCTTCTGGAGCGAAACTAAGAGTATTTCCATCCGTAATATAAGTGGGCGGATAGTTTTCTGTTACGGATGGAACCACGCTTGCTTGTTTTAGATGTGGATTGGTTTTCCAATCTGTTGTACCTAAGAGTGACCAAGCCACAGTTTTAGTGAAAGCTTTAAGCAATAAATTATTTGACTTATCATGTGCCTTTTCTTGCAAGTTTACAGGGCCACAATAAGAGATGACTCCTTTTAAATTTTGCTGAGAGAGGAGGGGTTTGAAGTTTAATGCATTTGCATAAACTTTATTGGTTTGGATGGCCGCATATTGGGCTGCAATCTGGGCACCAGCGCTATCTCCTCCAAGAATAATTTTATTGAAATCAAGTGAAGGGTATTCAGCTTGACGATGGAGCAAGTCTTCTACTAGTTCGTTTATTTGCTGAATTTGGCTGGGATATTGTGCATCAGGTGCAAGTGCATAATTAGGACAGATAACAGCAACTTGAGCATCATGCGCAATCCTAGTGGCAAATTCTTTAACATCGGTTTTATTTCCTCCGACATAAGCACCACCATGAACCCAGATAATTACAGGAATAGGGCCTTTGGCATTTTGAGGCATGTAAATGTCAAAGGTATTTCTTTTTTTGTCTGAATTATAGCTGATGTCACTTTTCAAAAGGACTTTTTTCTTCGTGGACTCATAGGTATTTTGATCTGTTATCTTTCCGCCACTTTTAGCAAAAAGACGATTAATCACAAAAGCCCCGGGGCGTGGGGAGAGATTAAACACCAGCAACACTCCTAAAATTAATACCACAAGAAAGCCTAACAATAAACTTATAACCTTAAATAATTTTTTCATGATGAACTTATTATATCAAATTATTTCATGTTGCAAATGATTTTTGAAGAAGGGTTCAGCAAGCTGAATTTCTCTTTAGCCCCTTCCAATCGGAAACACTAAAAACTTTAAGTCTGGCCTTGACATTTTCAGCAAAAAGGACTACAATTTTAAGGTAAAGCAAGCGACTCGGGACAGTGAAAGCCGAGATTTAAAATGGCCCAAAATCATCGCAATACGAATGAAGTAAAAAATAAAGGTGGAACCGTGCATAGCACCCTTTGTCTTAGGACAGGTGTATTGCGCGGTTTTTATATTATTTTAAGGAGTAGAACATTATGATGAATCCAGCAGAAATATTGGCTGCAACTATTCACCATGGACAAGAAAAGGTCAAACGACCGATGTTAGAAAAAGCTGTACTTGGCTTTATTGGAGGCGCGTTAATCTCTTTAGGTTATCTGCTTTATATCCGCGTCATATCAAGTGTCGTCGATGATTTTGGAAGTTTGGCAAGTTTCATCGGTGCAGCAGTGTTTCCTATTGGTTTGATTGTTATTTTAATGGGCGGTGGCGAGCTCATTACATCTAATATGACGGCTGTTTCTGTATCTTTCTTTGCAAAGAAAGTAAAATTTTCAGATTTGCTCAAAAACTGGATTGTCATCACTATTTTTAATCTTCTGGGTGCCTTCTTTGTGGCTTTCTTTTTTGCACACATTGTTGGGTTGACAAGTACAGGTGTGTATCGTGAGGAATTAATCACCGTTGCGCACTCGAAAATAAATGCAACCTGGCTTCAGACTTTGGTTTCTGGAGTAGGGTGTAACTGGTTTGTAGGCCTTGCGATGTGGCTTTCTTACGGAGCCAAAGATGCAGCAGGAAAAGTAATGGTAATCTGGTTCCCGACAATGGCTTTTGTTGCAATTGGTTTCCAGCACAGTGTGGCAAATGCTTTTGCCATCCCCGCTGCAATCTTTGAAGGTGGCGCCACATGGATGGAATTCATCCGCAATTTCAGTCTTGTCTATGCTGGAAATATCATTGGTGGTGTGATTTTCGTTGCTGGTTTTTACTTCCTTGGATATAAACGCCAAATGAATGAACTTAATAAATAATAAGGAGAATTAAATGTCAAATAATAAATTATCATTTCAAGATATGATTCTGACTTTGCAGGCTTTTTGGTCTAAGCAAGGTGCAAACTTGATGCAAGCCTACGATAACGAAGTTGGTGCAGGAACGATGAGTCCTTATACTTTCTTGCGTTCAAATGGACCGGAACCTTGGTCAGCAGCTTATGTACAACCTTCACGTCGACCTGCAGATGGACGTTATGGTGAAAATCCTAACCGCCTTTTCCAACACCACCAATTTCAAGTGGTGATGAAACCTTCACCCAAAAATATCCAAGAACTTTACTTGGAAAGTTTAGCTGCCCTAGGGATTGATGCTTTGGAGCATGATATTCGTTTTGTTGAAGATAACTGGGAAAATCCATCAATGGGTTGTGCCGGTATTGGTTGGGAAGTTTGGATTGATGGACAAGAATGTACACAGTTTACTTATTTCCAACAAGTGGGTGGTATTGAAGTGGATTCTGTAACTTCTGAAATTACCTATGGTCTAGAACGCTTGGCAACAGCTATTCAAGAAGTTGACAGTGTCTACGATCTCGAATGGGGAAATGGCGTGCTCTATGGTGATATTTTCAAAGAACCAGAATATGAGCACTCAAAATTTGCTTTTGAAGAGTCTGATCAAGATATGCTTTTAGACTTGTTTAACAAGTACGAAGCAGAAGCACTTAAATTACTGGACTTAGGTTTGGTTCACCCTGCTTATGACTTTATCTTGAAGAGCTCTCATACCTTTAACCTTTTGGATGCACGTGGCGCAGTTTCGGTAACTGAACGTGCTGGCTACCTCCACCGCGTACGTACAATGGCGCGTAAAGTTGCCAAAACATTTATTGAAGAACGTGCTAAACTTGGTTTCCCACTTTTAAAAGATGAAGACTTACGTGAGAAATATCTGGGAGAAAAAGGGAAATATACAAAAGTTCTGGCACAATTGGCAGAAGAACAGGAGGCAAAATAATGGCAAACTATTTACTCGAAATTGGCTTGGAAGAAATGCCAGCCCACTTGGTAACACCTGCAATCAATCAATTGGCAGAACGTCTTTCGGACTTTTTGAATGAAAATCGTTTAGAATTTGATGCTATCCGCAAATTTTCAACACCACGTCGTTTGGCTGTTTTGGTGGAAGGACTTGCTGAAAATTCCGAAGCAATGGACGAAGAAGTCAAAGGTCCATCTGCTAAAATTGCTAAAGATGCTGAAGGAAACTGGTCAAAAGCCATTCAAGGTTTCTCTCGTGGACAAGGCGTAACACCTGACGAATTGGTCCTCAAGGGCGATTACTATTTCGCAAACAAACATATCGCAGGCGTAGCTGCACAAGAAATATTGACAAAAGTTGGCGATGAAGTCATTTCTAAAATGCAGTTCAAAACTTACATGAAATGGGGAAATAATAGCTTCCTCTTCGTGCGCCCAATCCAATGGATGATTTCTTTACTAGATGCCGAAGTGGTTCCCTTTGACATTCTTGATGTGACTGCAGGAAATACAACACGTGGTCACCGCTTCCTTTCAAACCAAGTATTTACGCTTGAACATGCGACAGATTATGCCAAAGTTTTGACTGATAATTTTGTTATGGTTGATGCTGGAGCACGTAAAGCTGAAATTAGCCAACAAATCAAAAAAATTGCAGCTGAACATGGCTGGAAAGTTGAACTTTCAGACGAAAAACACGTTGAACTTCTTGAAGAAGTCAATAACCTCGTCGAGTACCCAACTGCTTTTGTCGGTAGCTTTGATGAAAAGTATTTGTCAGTTCCGGAAGAAGTTCTGGTTACTTCAATGCGTGATAACCAACGTTATTTTGAAGTTTATACTGCAGAAGGTAAGCTCGCACCACACTTTATCTCCGTGCGTAATGGTAATGCTGAAGGTATGAAAAACGTCATCTTAGGCAATGAAAAAGTTCTGGTTGCCCGTTTGGAAGATGCTGAGTTCTTCTGGAAAGAAGATCAAAAATTAAAAATTGCAGATCTTGTGAAGAAACTTGAAAATGTAACTTTCCATGCAAAAATCGGTTCAATCACAGAACATATGGCTCGTACAAAAGCAATTGCAGCACATCTGGCAGATATTGCCAAGCTGACAGAAACTGAAAAGACGGATGTGGCGCGTGCAGCAGATATTTACAAATTTGACCTTTTGACAGGTATGGTTGGTGAATTTGATGAACTTCAAGGCGTTATGGGTGAAAAATATGCTCTTCTTGCAGGAGAGAATGGCAACGTAGCAGCAGCAGTTCGTGAGCATTATATGCCAGTATCTGCTGAAGGAGATTTGCCGGAAACTGCTGTCGGAAGTGTTTTGGCTGCTGCAGATAAAATCGACAGCATTCTTTCATTCTTTAGCGCAGGCTTAATTCCTTCAGGCTCAAATGACCCTTACGCTTTGCGTCGTGCAGCGCAAGGATTGACACGTATTATTGAGAAATTCAACTGGCACTTTGACTTTTCTGAGTTTATCGCCGCACTTGATTATGAAAATAAAGAGCAAGTTATTGATTTCCTCAAAGGTCGTGTGCAAAAACTTCTACTGGATAAGAAAATCCGTCACGATATTGTTGAAGCAACAATTGCGGCAGATACAATGGATATTGCTAACATGATGGAAATTGCGCCAATGCTTAACAGTCATAAGGACGAAGAAACTTTTAAACCAGCTATTGAAAATATTTCACGTGTGATCAACTTGGCGAAAAAAGCCGATCATGTCGGAACGGTTTCTTCTGAGCTCTTTGAGAACGATGCTGAAGGCGTGCTTTACGAAGCTACAGAAGAACTTAAAGCAGGTTGGGCAAACTTGTCTGCCTCTGAAAAATATGATATTCTTGTCAACAAAGGTGTTCCAGCCATTAACAATTTCTTTGAAAATGTAATGGTTATGGCAGAAGATGAAAAAGTACGTCACAATCGTCTGGCCTTGCTTACAGAGCTGTCAGCACTTACCGGAACAATGGCTGACTTTAGTTTAATCAATACAAAATAAGGAGGATATTGGTCTTATGGCAATCACAAATGAACAAGTGGAACGTATCAATGAACTTGCACGTAAACACAAAGCAGAAGGACTAACAGAAGCCGAAACTGCAGAACGTGCTGAATTGCGCCGTATCTATCTTGATAGCGTACGTGAAAATCTCCGCGGTCAAGTTGAAGCAGTAAAATTGGTGGATGAAGATGGCAAAGACATCACACCAGAAAAGCTTAAAGACATTCAACGCGCCAAAGGTATGCGTGATTAAAAGTGGTCGAGCTTTGTGCTCGGCCTGTTTTTAATACGCTCCCAGATTTGCTCCTGAAGGAGCTCATGTTAGACGACAATTCCCAGCGGAATTGCCTGAACATTTTATTAGGCAGGATCGATTTTTTGATTTCTGCATTATTGCTATTATTATACAGGTAAGGGGAATTACTTTTAATGAAAAATATAAAAATTGGAATCTCAAGATGGGCCGTTCTTTATGCCGTTTTAGCTCTTGTGATTGGGGTAATCATTGGAGCTGTTGATGCTTTATTTGGGCGTGGCTTGATTTATATTACGGAGACGCGTGACGCACATCCCATGTATTTTCTTCCTTTTTTGGCTTTAGCTGGTCTTTTGATTGTGTATGTCTACCAACGTTTTGGTAAAGACAGTCAAAAAGGAATGGGGTTGATTTTTGAAGCGGGAAATAAAGGACGAGAAGACATTCCTAAGCGTTTAGTGCCCTTGATTATCTTTTCAACTTGGCTATCGCACCTTTTTGGTGCCAGTGTTGGACGGGAAGGTGTAGCTGTCCAGATTGGTGCCACGATTGGCCATACAGTCGGTGGGAAATTATCTTCCAAGGAAGCACAAAAAGTGCTTTTGATTACGGGGATGGCAGCCGGTTTTGCCGGTCTCTTTCAAACACCGATTGCTGCAACTTTCTTTGCTATTGAAATCCTGATGGTGGGCAAGATTGAATATATCGCACTTTTCCCAGCTTTGGTTGGTTCCTATGCGGCCAGTGCGACATCTCATGCTTTAGGTTTAGAAAAATTTTCCTTTGCGGTCAATACCGACTTAAATGTTGATCCGTTGGTACTTCTGAAGCTACTCGTTGTGGCAATTTGCTTTGGCTTGGTGGGGCGCATCTTTGCGCAAGGCTTAGCCTTTATGAAGACTTATATGGCAAATAAACTCACTAATCCTTATCGCCGTATCTTACTTATGGGACTGATTTTGAGCTTGGGTCTCATCTTCATCCATCTTGATCGTTATGCAGGCCTAGGGACGAATCTGATTTCAATGAGTTTTAACGGAGAACATATCAATGCCTATGATTGGCTTCTGAAATTGCTCTTCACTGTCTTAAGTATCTCAGCCGGTTTCCAAGGGGGAGAAGTAACACCACTCTTTGCGATTGGTGCAAGTTTGGGCGCGACCTTAGCCTTACTTTTGGGCTTGCCTGTTGGCTTGGTCGCTGCTGCTGGCTATGTTTCAGTCTTTTCATCAGCAACCAACTCATATTTTGCTTCAATCTTCATTGCTGCAGAAGTCTTTGGCTTTGGTACGGTACAATATATCCTGCCAATCGTGACCATTGCCTATATTCTCAATGGGAATGCTTCGATCTATGCACAAGGAAAACTTAACTTGGAGGTTTAAAAAAGAATAAGGCTTTTGGTCTTATTCTTTTTATTGTCTATTTTCCTATGTCCAGAATGAGCAATTTTTAATCACAAAATATAGCGAAGTGATAAAATAGAAAGAGAATATGAAAACGCCTACGAAAAATGTTGGCTTAGAAAAGAAGAGGAGCAGCTGTGAATATCGAAGCTTTACTTGAAAAAAAAGAGCAAATACAGGTTAAGATTCTACGTCAGTTGGTCCTCAAACGGGATAAGATAACCGCGCAAGAACTGTGTGAGGGGGTAAATCTCTCTCGACCTTCGATTGAAAGCTACTTAGATGACATTTCTTATCTGGGACAGATGATGGGGAAACCTATGGAAGTGATGCGCCAGGACAATAAACTTGCCTTAAACATGGCAGAATCTCAAAGCTTAGACGAAGTCATCAGCTTTTTAATTCAAGACAGCATTAAGTATCGCTTACTTCTCTTGCTTTTAGAACAAAAAAATTACATGATTTTTGAACTAGCAGAAGCCTTACTGGTCAGTGAATCAACCTTGTTCCGCAAAATAAAAGAGCTGAATAAACTTTTAGCCGAGTTTGAGCTTCAAATCAAAAATAATAAGCTGGTGGGCGAAGAAAGCCAGATTCGCTATTTTTACTACTTGTTGTTTGATTCGCTTCATCCTACATTTCGCCCAGACTTGCTTCAAGTCACGAAGTTTCAAGTTGATTTTATCTTGCAACTCGAAGAAACCTTAAAAGTAACCTTTTCGGCAAGCAGCCAAGATAAACTTTACCGTTGGTTAGCCATTACAGAAAAAAGGCGTAAACTTACAGATATCCAAGTCACTCAGTCTTTGGAAATGAAGAAAACCTACCAAGACGATCACCTTTATCAGCTGTTGGACTCTCTTTTTTATCAATACATTTATGCTAAACAGAGCAAGAATAATTGTGAGACAATCTTTTTCTACAGTTTTCTCCTGTCTTTTTTCATCTTAGATAAGGAAAGTTATTACCGCTTTGATATTTTCCGCAGTAAAAAAATCCCGACCGTTCTCTTGAATATTTCTTTAAGAGAACGTATGCTGAACCACTATCGTCCCCATCGTTTAGGATTTGAAGAGGAAAAAGCCATTAGTTATCAGTTGGCACAAGTCAATAATAAATTTGCCTTTTTCCATGGCAGTCTCTTTACAAAGAGCCAAGAAGCGTTGCTCAGTCATGAGCAAAACTGGGTCGATAAGAGTTTTCAAGATTTGCTGGATAATCTCAAAGATATCGCCTTAAGTTATATTCCCAAAACGCAGGATTTGCCTGAACTCCTCTTTGGCTATCGCAATGCTTTGATGTTGCTGGAACTTTTATCTGCCCAACAACTGACAGTGGCTTATGACTTGTCTGATACGCCAGCCTATCAAATCCCCATGGAACATTATCTTAAAAATCGTCTCAGAGCAGTGGAAAAGATAAAACTGGAACATTACCATGAAGGACAGAGCTATGACTTGCTTATCTCAAGTAAAAGAAATGACAGTCGAAAGTTTGTCTATATCCTTTCCGAGTTTTCCAGTGAGTATGACTTTGAAGAGCTCTTATCACGCATCGAAAACTTAAAAAAAGCCAAATTTCAAAAGAAAGCAATTCTAAACTAAGAATACATCAGAGCAAGAGGGACATATCCCTCTTTTTGTGTTGCTGAGGATATGATTTTGTATTTACTAAGAAAAATATTACAATTGTATTATATAAATGTTAACAAAGTTACCTAAATAACTAAAACACTTGACGAGGTAATGTGATGGTCTATAATTCAAGAGCAGAGCAGAGCAGAGCAGAGCAGAGCAGACGGTAATTTTCCGTCCCACAGTTCTAAGTTTTTTCTACCTTGAAGGAAGGAGAAGCTTATGAATGAAGATAAAAAACACAGACTGCGCAATATCGCCCTTTTGGTATTGGTTGGCTTGATTGGGGGCACTTTTGCCTTTGCGGCCTTTAACCAACAAGCCATTAATGACCGTTTGCGGGAAAATCCAGCACCTGTTGGCGCTCGGGTGCATGATTACTTCAACCGTCAGACAGAAAATAAGGATGTCTTTGTCGAAAATTACGGTCAAGAACCCATCATGGCAAGAATTCGTCTGTCGGAGTTCATGGAGTATCAAAAACGCGGTCAGACAGGCTGGATACAAGTGGCAGGCGGTGATCGCCATGATTCGAGCACTTGGACCATCTATAGACCAGAAGAAGGTGATATTAATAGCCGTTCAGCTGTTGATGGTTCATCTAACTTTACCCAATATTCCACTCTCACCTTTGGTTGGGAACGTGACAACCAAGAGGAACCTTGGTACTTGCCGACCTTTAATCATGACAGTATAGATTTGACGACAGCTGCTGCCGGCGATGCGCAAGACTACCTTGAAAGAGGTGCCACTCATCCCGGCGATGGCAAAGATAATTTCTGGCAAGCCAACGTCTCCTACACCAATGGACAAAATGACATCGTCTGGCCAGGTTCTACAGAGGGCACACGCACAACTTCCCAGAATCTCCGCCAAGAGCGCAATCCTATTACCCTGCAAGAATGGAGAGCACTCCGAACAGAGGCAGAGAATGATGAAGTAGGAAGAAATAAGCAAATCGGTAACTTCTGGGTCATGGACCCAGAGACAGGTTGGGCTTACTGGGCGAATAGGCTTAATCCCGGGCAAGCGACTTCATACTTGATAGACGAGGCACGCATGGAAGATGCGGCTCGTGCGATTCAAGGTTCTTACTATTACGCCATCCACGTCGACAGTGAATTAATCAATGTCAGTGCAGAGCGTTTTTCCCATGAAGACCAAGCTTCTGAGGCCTTGGAAGAACTTCTTGACCGTATCAGAGTCGGTGCCGATGGCAATGCTTCACCACAATTTCCTGCCCCTGTCAGGGACTTTACCTTTAGTACAATGCGTGATACAGCTGGTTCCAACAGGATATTTACAGTAGATAGTCCAGGAGAACCCCAAGAGTTCCGTTACCTTGAAAACATGGAGGGCGGTTATCACTGGATTATCAGTAACTCTGTCCTTACCTATACGTCTTGGTATGAGCAAGAGGATCGTATGGATGCGTGGTTCGATGAGGAGCTTTCGCTCGAATTTCGTGCGTTGGTTGCTCCTGTAGCTGAATCTTTTAGTACAGGAGATGTCCATGATTCCCGCGTGGGTGGTACTACGGGTGGACTTCAGATTAGTGGCACTCTATTGTCTATCACTAATCTGAGTGCTTATCCAGAAGTTGCGGCGGACAGAACAAGAGTTGTTTCAGAAGCAGAAGGGGGCATCCCTAGTGCCTTTGCCCTCTCGGTAGCAGATGTTCAATATTTAACATTCGGTACGAGTTCTGGTTTTGCGAACAACTTGTCCGACCGTATGGCTGCTTCCCCTTGGCCCAACATATGGTGGTTACGTACGCCTGCAACTTATCCCCTGTTCCCACAACTCAATAGTGCATGGACAATAGCAGCTGGTACGTTTACTGCTGCTTCCGGTTTTCAACGTTCACACACCATATCTAATCTTGGGGCACGTCCCGCCCTCATCATCCACCAATAACCCTAAACTCCCCACATGCTGGGGAGTTTTTCTCTGTCCAAAGCTCTTTTTTTCCTTTGACTGCCAATTTTTTTTAGAATTTCTTAAAAAATGAAAGTATTTCATTATCTTTAAATGCTATAATATGAAATATAGAAAGCGTTTACAAAGGAGAACGAACATGACAGAAACTTCTTACATTATGGCAATTGACCAAGGTACGACAAGCTCAAGAGCTATTATATTTGATAAACAAGGTAAACACATTGGCAGTTCCCAAAAGGAATTCACCCAGTACTTTCCTAAAGAAGGTTGGGTCGAACATGATGCCAACGAGATTTGGAACTCTGTTCAGTCTGTTATCGCAGGAGCTTTTATCGAATCTGGTATCAAACCTGTACAGGTTGCCGGTATCGGTATAACTAACCAACGTGAAACAACCATTATCTGGGACAAAAAGACAGGCAAACCCATCTACCATGCCATTGTATGGCAATCTCGTCAATCTGCCGACATTGCCAATGGTCTTAAAGAAGCAGGGCATGATGAACTCTTCCATAAAAAGACAGGACTTATTGTTGATTCCTACTTTTCAGCCACAAAGATTCGTTGGATCCTTGATCACGTAGAAGGTGCACAAGAGCGTGCCGAACGCGGCGAGCTCCTCTTTGGAACCATCGATACATGGCTCTTGTGGAAGTTGACAGATGGCGATGCACACTATACCGACTATTCTAATGCCAGCCGTACGATGCTCTACAATATTCACGAGTTGAAATGGGACGAAGAAATCCTGAAAATTCTTAATATCCCAGCTTCAATGCTTCCAGAAGTTAAGTCCAACTCAGAAGTTTACGGTGTAACTAAAGGTTTCCATTTCTTCGGCTCTGAAGTACCAATCTCTGGTATGGCGGGAGACCAGCAAGCTGCATTATTTGGTCAAATGGCCTTTGAGCCCGGGATGATTAAAAATACCTATGGTACAGGTTCATTTATTGTCATGAACACAGGTGAGAAACCACATATTTCGAAAAATAACATGCTGACAACGATTGGCTATGGTATTAACGGAAAAGTTTATTATGCCTTAGAGGGAAGTATCTTTGTCGCAGGCTCATCTATCCAATGGTTACGTGATGGTTTGAAAATGTTGGAGCGGGCCAGTGATTCCGAAGAAGTGGCACTTCAATCTAGGAGTCAAGATGAAGTTTACGTGGTGCCAGCTTTTGTCGGCCTTGGTGCTCCGTATTGGGACCAAGAAGCGCGTGGTGCGATGTTTGGCTTGACACGTGGAACAACAAAAGAAGATATTGTGAAAGCAACCTTACAAGGGATTGCTTATCAAGTTCGTGATGTAGTCAGCACCATGAAAGAAGATACAGGAATCGATATGTCTGTGCTCAAGGTAGACGGCGGTGCTGCAAACAATGAATACTTGATGCAGTTCCAAGCGGATATCCTGAATATCCCAATCCAACGTGCGGGCGATTTGGAAACAACAGCACTTGGTGCAGCCTTCCTTGCAGGACTAGCTGTTGGTTTCTGGAAAGACTTAGAAGAACTTAAAGAATCCTATGAACCGGGCAAAATTTTCCAAACTCAAATGCAAGAAGAACGCAGAGAAGAACTCTATGCCGGTTGGAAAAAAGCCGTGAATGCGACACGCGCTTTCAAATAATAAGCAATTAGACAGTAACCTAAAAGGAGAATAGAAATGGCTTTTTCTAAAAAAACAAGACAAGAAGCAATCACAAAAGTTCAAAATGAAGAGATGGACCTACTCGTTATCGGAGGGGGAATCACTGGTGCTGGATTGACATTACAAGCAGCGGCAGCTGGCATGAAAGTTGCCGTGCTTGAAATGCAGGACTTTTCAGAAGGAACATCCTCACGCTCGACAAAACTCGTGCATGGAGGGATCCGCTACCTCAAAAACTTCGATGTCGAAGTCGTTTCTGATACAGTTTCAGAACGTGCTGTTGTTCAAGGCATTGCGCCCCATATTCCTAAGCCAGATCCGATGTTACTTCCTATCTACGATGATGAAGGCAAGACAACTTTTGATATGTTTTCTGTGAAAATCGCGATGGATTTGTATGACCGTTTGGCCGGTGTGGATGAAGACTCACCATATGCTAACTATACTATCTCACCAGAAGAAGTATTGCGCCGTGAGCCACTCATCAAGAAAAAAGGGTTACAAGGAGCTGGTGTTTATCTTGACTATCGTAACAATGATGCACGCTTGGTAATTGATAATATCAAGAAAGCCGTAGAAGACGGTGCGCAAGCCATTAGCAAGATGAAAGTGATTGATTTTACCTATACCGATGGACAAATCTCTGGTGTTCGTGCGCGTGATTTGTTGACAGACCAAGTCATTGAAGTCAAAGCTAAACTTGTGATTAACACAAGTGGTCCTTGGGTAGATAAGATTCGTTATCTGAACTTCACACGTCCTATCGTGCCAAAAATGCGTCCAACAAAAGGTGTACATCTGGTAGTGGATGCGGCTAAACTACCTGTACCACAACCAACTTATTTTGATACAGGCAAACACGATAAACGTATGGTCTTTGCTATTCCCCGTGAAAATAAAACTTATTTTGGTACGACAGATACAGATTATCATGGCGACTTTACTGATCCAAAAGTAACCCAAGAAGATGTGGATTACCTCTTGGATGTCATTAATTTCCGCTACCCTGAAGCAAATATCACGATTAATGACATTGAAGCTTCATGGGCTGGATTGCGCCCATTATTAGGTGGAAATTCTGGTTCAGACTATAACGGTGGAGATAATGGTGCGGTTTCTGAAACCAGCTTTAACGCTGTCGTTGAGGCGGTGCTCCGTTATAAAAATAAAACAGCAACAAAAGCCGAAGTAGAGCATTTGTTGAACAATATGGAATCAAGCCTTTCCGAAAAAGGAGATGCACCATCTTCCGTATCTCGTGGAAGTTCCCTCGAACGCGAGAGCGATGGTTTGATTACTCTAGCGGGCGGTAAAATCACGGACTACCGTAAAATGGCAGCGGGTGCGATGGAGCTTATCTGCCAACTGCTTGAGGAGGACTTTGGTTTGAAATATGAACCTATTGACTCTAAAAAATACCAAATCTCTGGTGGTGAATTTGACCCAACTAAGGTTGAAGAAGTTGTTGCTGAAAACATGAAAGTTGGTGTTGCTGCAGGACTTACAGAAGAAGAAGCAAAATACATCGCGGACTTTTATGGCATGAACGCTCTCCAAGTGTTTGCCTATGCTTCTGAAATGGAGCCATATGAAGGTCTATCTCTCGCCGAATCAGCACGTTTACGTTATGCGCTTGAAGATGAAATGATCTTGACGCCAGTGGATTACTTGCTTCGTCGTACCAACCATATTTTATTTATGCGTGAAGGTGTAGATGCTATCAAGGTACATGTTGTTAATGCCATGGCGGAATACCTCGGCTGGTCTGCAGAAGAAAAAGCAGAACAAGAAAAAGCTTTGGAAGAAGCACTTCGTGAATCTGACTTGTCGGACTTGAAGAAGTAAAATAATCCCAAAAATGATTGAAACAAATAAAATATAGAAAAAAGGAGTCACTATGCACTCAGAAATGGTACAATACCTCGGTGAATTTTTAGGCACATTTATCTTAATCCTTCTTGGTAACGGTGTAGTTTCAGGCGTTGTTCTGAACAAGACGAAAGCAACAGGAGCAGGGTGGGTTGCTATCACACTCGGTTGGGGCTTTGCAGTAATGATGGGGGTTTACATTTCCGGATTTATGTCGCCTGCCCACTTAAATCCAGCAGTAACGATTGCAATGGCAATGATTGGTAGCTTTAGCTGGAGTTTGGTTTTCCCTTATATTATCGCCCAAATGCTTGGGGCAATGGTCGCCAGCATTATCCTCTACCTGATGTTTTACCCTCACTATGCTGAAACTAAAAATCCAGCAGATATCTTAGGCACATTTTCTACAGGTCCAGCCATTCGTCAAACGGGGTCGAATTTAATCAGTGAAATCGTTGGAACAGCAGTCTTAACGACAGGTATTCTGGCCTTTGGTCAATATGCCATTACGCAAACTTCTGGTGTTTCACCTCTTTTAGTCGGTGCTATCATCACAGCCATCGGTTTATCACTTGGTGCGACAACCGGTTACTCTTTGAATCCTGCACGTGACTTAGGTCCTCGTATCATGCACGCTATCTTACCTATCAAGGGTAAGGGAGATTCTGACTGGTCTTACGCATGGATTCCTGTTGTAGGTCCAATCATTGGCGGTAGCTTAGGCGCCCTTCTCTTTAACATGGTTATTCAATTTGCAAGTAAATAAATTGAAATATTAGATAAAAGCAGAGTTAGACAAAAATCTAGCTCTTTTTGTATGAAAAAAATACCAGTAATCCTCCAGCTTATGGGAATAAAAACTAAATAAAGAAAACGCTTTATTTTCTCTTGCTTTTGAAAATAAGAGGTGCTATATTACAAATATAACAAAACTAAAAGAAAAATTTTGGAGGAAACAAAATGTCGAAAAAAATAGTAGCCGTTACGGCCTGTGCTGCTGGAATAGCGCACACCTATATGGCCGCCGAATCTATCGAAAAAGCGGCTAAAAAAATGGGCTATGAGGTCAAAGTAGAGACAAATGGAGCTATTGGAGCAGAGAATGTCTTAACTCCTGAAGAGATCGAAAACGCAGATCTTGTACTTGTTGCCTCAGACATTAAGATTGATCCGATTCGTTTCACAGGTAAGCCTCTTTATGTTACAAAATCTATTCCGGCAATTGAAGATTCGGAAGCCTTGATAAAAAAAGCATTCGCTGAGGCTGAAGTTTTTGGCAAGAAAGGAAGTAAGGTAGGGAATATTCAGATTGGTAATGATAAAGATAAGGTTACTTTTCTGACCCATGTGATGAGTGGTATTTCTTACATGGTGCCAATGGTCATCGCTGCCGGTCTTCTCCTTACCATTGCCAATCTCTATGCCTTTCAAAGAGACGACCTAGGACGTATTGTCAAGTGGGGTTTTGACAATACGACACAAATGGGCTTCCTCATGGAAAAACTCTTTTATGTTGGGCAGATGGGTTTTAAACTAATGATTCCACTATTTGCTGGTTTTGTGGCAAATTCCATTGCAGACAAACCCGCAATAGCTCCTGCCATGATTGGTGCTTATCTTGTTAATGACCCAGAATTTTTAGGAACTGAAGCAGGTGGAGGTTTTATTGGTGCTATTATTGTGGCTTTCATTGTTGGCTATATGGTCAAAGGATTGAAAAAAATAAAATGGCCTAAAATTGTTATGCCAATCGTGCCAATTATGATTATTCCTTTTATTGCAACAGCAGTTATCAGCTTGATCGTGCTTTATATCATCGGAAATCCAATCTCAGTGGGGATGGATGCCATGTATGATGGGTTAACCAACTTAAATAATAATTTCGCAGGTGCACCAATCATTATCGGAGCCATTTGTGGCGCAATGATTGGGTTTGACTTGGGGGGACCAATCAATAAAACGGCTTTAGTGTTTGGGACAGCAATATTTACCGATACAATGACAAAATACGGTATTGAAGGTGCAAACTTTGTACCAGGTACAGCAACACAAGCAGCGATTTCGGTAGCACCCTTAGGTGTATGGTTGGCTACGATATTATTTAAAAATAAATTTTCAAAAGATGAAAAAATTGCTGCCAGTGCAGCCTTCGGTATGGGAATTGTCGGTGTCACTGAAGGAGCTATTCCATTTGTGGCAGCACATCCTGTACGAATGATTTTCTCAAACGTCGTAGGTTCAGCTGTTGCAGGTGGACTTATCTCAGCTACTGGTTCGAAATTTTATGGCGGTATTGGCTCGCCTCTGGGAACCTTTATTGGTTATATTGAGCAACCGATTCCTTTTGTAACATGGATTTTGTGCGTATGTGCAGGTATTTTGACCACCGCATTATTGATTGGATTTACACGAGGTATTGAATTCAAAAAGCCAGTAAAAGCTAAAGCAAAATAAGAAAGTGAATAAAGATGAACAAAGAAGTTTTTAATCAAGAACATATCCTTTTCGATACAAGCGCACGTACACAGGAAGAAGCCTTTGCAGTTATTGCACAGTTTGCGCATTCTCTTGGCTTTGTGGACAATGAAGCCGAATATTTTGAAGGCCTAAAACAGCGAGAAGCAGAAGCAACAACAGGGTTTAAAGACCATATCGCCATTCCTCATTGTAAAGATAAAACGAACTTAAAGCCGGGCATGTTTTTCGTTAGATTTGCCAATGAAATTCCTTGGAATGCTTTGGATGGCAAACCCGTGAAAGTTGCTTTGGCACTTACGATTCCCGAGGAAGGTGCGACTGAGCACTTGAAGTTGCTGAGCTTAATCGCTCGAAAATTAATTGATGATCAATTTCGTGAAGATATTTTATCAGAGAAAGACCCGAATAATCTGACTGCCGTTATAGATAAAATTGATTTTTAACTCAAAGGTCAAATCATCTTGATTTGGCCTTTTGAAAAAATGAATAAGGAAGTAAAAATGAAGAAAAAAGTACACGTCATTCATCATACACACTGGGATTTAGAATGGTATTTTACTCATAATGAATCTTTCGTCCAGTTGGCTTATCATTTGGATGAAGTAATGAGCGCTTTGGAGAATAATGAAATTTCTTATTATCTCCTCGATGGGCAAATGAGCATTTTGGATGACTACCTCCAAAGTTTCCCTGAACAAAAAACACGACTCAAAAAGCTGGTTCAAGCTGGAAAACTCTGGATTGGTCCATGGTATACTCAAACAGATGAACTCATCATAAGTGGCGAGTCAATCGTGAGAAATTTGACTCTGGGAATGGAATTAGCAGAAGATTTGGGTGGTTATATGAATATCGGTTACCTGCCAGACTCTTTCGGCCAGAGCAAAGATATGCCTAAGATATATCAAGGTTTAGGAATTGATCGTACAGTCTTTTGGCGAGGATTGCCGCAGGAAAAAACAAGGGACCGCGAATTTTATTGGCAAGCTGAAGATGGTTCAAAAGTTTTAGCCGCAAATATTAAGGATGGTTATTTTGTTGGCGTTGGACTTATTCATAGTGACCAAACCCAAGAACTTATGACACAGATTGAAGACGGCTCTGTGGGGCAACATCTCGTTTTACCTGTAGGAGGAGACCAGCGTTATGTAGATTTTAACCTACGTGAGCGGATTGATTTTTACAACCAGAAACTGAGTGACTATGAGTTAAAAGAAAGCAACTATGAGGAGCTATTCTCCGAACTCGAAAAAGAGGAACTGACCACAATTGAAGGGGAATTTATCTCCAGCTCAGTCTCGAAAATCCATCGCTCGATTTATTCTTCACGTTACGACCATAAGTATTTGAATGATAAGCTGGAAAGACGGATGATTTATCAAGTAGAACCACTCGTTCTTATGGCTGAAAAACTTGGGATTGCTAACAAGCAGGGTTTAATTGACAGAATCTGGAAATTGCTGGCAAAAAATCAAGCCCACGACAGTGCGGGCGGCTGTAATAGCGATAAAACCAATCGCATTATTCGTGAACGCTTTATCGAAGCAGACCAACTGTCTTATTCCATAGTCGACTACTTGACCAGAAAAATCAGTGAGTCACAGAAAAAAGTTTGTGACCACCAAGTCAGCATTTTTAATACCCTGCCTTGGGAAGTAACTAAAACAGTAAAAATTAATGTCTCTACTGAGTTTAAAGATATCCAACTGAAAAACACGGCAGGGGAAGCGCTAAGTTTTGATGTTCTGGCAAGAAATAAAGAATATTCTGGTGAAATCAGACGCGAAGAAACTGCTCAAGATCCGGATAAATATTATTATATTCATGAACTGGCTGTAGAAGTTACGGTTCCTGCGCTTAGTTTTGTGAATTACTTCGTTGAAGAAAGTCAACGGTCAAGCAAGATCATCAGCGAAGACAAGCAAGATTATATTGAAAATGATTACTACAAGCTGAGCTATGAAAAAGGACAGCTTCATTTATTTGATAAGAAAATGCAGCAAAGTTATGACAACATCTTATCTTTTGAAGATGGTGGTGATGAAGGTGATACTTACGATTACTCGCCAGCTCATGCAGATCGTGTCTTTGATTTGACACTTGAAGGAAGTAAAAATAGTACTTTTTGTGGGGAACATTATCAAGAGTTATTATTGACAGGTTCTTGGGAACTTCCTAAAGATTTGAAAGAACGTGCAGAAGGCATTTGCCAACAAAAACAAGACTACGAATTAAAAATTACCTTAAAAAAAGGGAGCAAGCATCTCGAATGCCATTTGACGATAGATAATCAAGTGTTGGACCATCGTATGCGTGCAGTCATCAATCTTCCTTTTGCTAATCAATATTCTTACACAGATACGCCTTTTGGTACAGTGAAGCGTGAAGCAGAAGATCCGCATTTGAAAGATTGGCAAGAAATCGGCTGGCGTGAAGAACCAACAGCTATTTACCCCATGCTAAAATGGGTTAATGCTCACGATGATAAAAACAGTTGGACGGTTTTTGCCAAAGGAATCAAAGAATATCAATTAATCGGGGAAAATCATCATCAGTTAGCTTTAACCCTCTTTCGAAGTGTCGGATTTTTAGGACGGCCTGATTTGCTCAGAAGGCCAGGTGTAGCTTCTGGTAATGCTTTTAAGTACATCCCAACACCTGATAGCCAATTGTTGGAAAAATTAACATTCAAATTTGCCATAAGTTTAGAACAGGATTATAACCCCGCACGACTTGCTCAAAGTTACCTTGATTATGCTTTATCCTTGCCTTTCTATCAAATTCAGAGTCTAAATCTTTTTACAACGACTTTAAAATATTTTGTGTCAAATACCTTGAAAGAAAAAATTTGCAGTCCCCAGAATATCAGCTTGAAAGCACCTGACCTTGTCTTTAGTTCACTCCGTAAGAATAAGCTTTACGGCGGTTGGGACTTACGGGTGTATAATCCAAGTACCCAAGCTGTTCAGGGTGAGAATTTTATTCTGTCAGAGCAAGAGCTTCGCTATGAGTTTGTGGACCTGAGGGGAATCGCGCTGACCGAACGACAAAAAAATAGTAAAATTAATCTGGGAGATTTTAGAGCAGGACAGATTAAAACTGTTCATTTCATAGATTGAGGAAAAATCATGAAGGAAGATATTTTCATATTAATTGAATCGCACCGTTTGGAATTAACCTATGTTGAGGAGATTATCGCCAACTATTTTATCAGTAAAAAGGCACCGCTGAATATAGATAAATTAGCACAAACACTAGCTGTATCAAAGGCATCGATTACTCGCTTTTGTAAAAAGATTGGTTTGGATAATTACAAGGAACTCATGTTTTTATACAACCTTTCCTTGGATAAAAAAGAAGAGCCATCGATTTCATCGGCAGTGACAGCTATTTATCACGCTTTAGCCACACGAAGTGACAATGCTTATTCTGAGGTGGAAGTGGACAAGCTGTGCGCTTTAATAAAAAATCATAACATCATTCATTTTTTTGGAAAGGGATTTAACAGTTATACAGGAGCTGATTTTTCATTCAAATTTTCACGGTTTGGCAAGTATGTTCGTGTCATTTCAGAGGAAAAGTCAATCTTAATGTCAGCAGAATTTGCCCGTGAGGGTGAAATGATACTCGTGGCATCCTTGAGAGGAATAGACAGCAATCTTCTTGAAGCGATGACCATAACAAAGGAAAAAAATATTCCGATAGCACTGATTACTTCCAATCCTAATTCTGACTTGATTAAACAAGCAGATATTACACTAATTTCAGCGGGCTTAACACATGAAGAATCTATCGGTAATATCTCACCACAAATTCCGATTTTGATTCAATTAGACATACTTTACGAACGCTATCTTCATCTCTTTTCTGATTCTGTAAAGAAATGGATCAAATCTGAAGAAATTTTACATAAAAATAAAAAATAAGAAGGTTTAAACATGAAAAAATTTCCTGAAGGATTTTTGTGGGGTTCAGCTTTATCTGGTCCACAAACTGAAGGTTATTCTCTAAAAGAGGGTAAATCTGCTTCTACATGGGATTACTGGTTTAAAGAAAATCCTGAAAGATTTAATGAAAAACAAGGCCCAGAAATAACTTCTAATCTTTACGAAAATTACGTAGAGGATTGCCAACGGATGAAAGCTATCGGGCTTAATTCGATTCGTACCTCTATCCAATGGACGCGACTACTTCCTGATGGGAAAACGCTCAACCCTCAAGCAGTGGTTTTCTACAGAGATTATTTTACAAAAATGAAAGAAAATGGTGTCAAGCCAATAATTAACCTTTTTCATTTTGATATGCCCATGTGGTTGATGGATAAAGGTGGGTGGGAAATCCGAGAATCTGTTGAGGCTTTTCGTTTTTATGCCCAAACAGCTTTTGAATGCTTTGGTGATTTAGTTCAGGATTGGACCACTTTCAATGAACCAATGGTTCATGTGGAATGTGGTTATTTACAAGGCTTTCATTATCCTGCAATTGTTGATATCAAAAAAGCTGTTCAAGTGGCTTATCATACCTTAATGGCACATGTAAAAGCTGTTCAAACCTTTAGAGAACTTATGCCGCAAGGATCCATCGGTATTATTCTGAATGTATCTCCGAGCTATGCGCGCAGTCAGTCAGCAGCAGACTTAAAAGCTAAAAAAGCCGCTGATTTAGTCAATATAAAAAGCTTTCTTGATCCTGCGGTGCTTGGAAAACACAACACTGATTTGGTTGAACTTCTCAAAAATAACCAACTCTTACCTGAAACATTGCCAGAAGATGAAAAAGATGTAGCAGCCAATACAGTAGACTTTATCGGTTTAAATTATTACCAACCGAGTCGCGTTCAAGCACCTGAGGATGCAAGCTTCCCCGCCAAAACCTTAGATGATTTTTACCAGCCTTATGATTGGCCTGAAAAGAAAATGAATCCTTATCGTGGGTGGGAAATTTACCCGCAAGCCATTTATGATGTAGCAATGATGATGAAAAAGGACTATCATAATCTTCCTTGGTTTGTCAGTGAAAATGGTATGGGTGTAGCTGATGAGGAGCGGTTTATGGATGACTCAGGCATGATCCAAGATGATTATCGCATTGAGTTTATGAAGGAGCATCTCAGTTATCTTCATCAAGCCATTGAAGAAGGAAGCAATTGCTTTGGTTACCACACGTGGACCTTTATTGATTGTTGGTCTTGGCTGAATGGTTATCGCAACCGCTATGGTTTTTATTGGGTTGATTTGGAAGACGATTATAAACGTACCGTGAAAAAGAGCGGACTTTGGTATAAGAAATTAAGTGAGCATAATGGATATGAAGAATAATGGACAGAAGCTCGCCGTGTTTGATATTGGCGGTACAGCAGTAAAATATGGTTTATGGGATGGAGAAAAAATCCTGAATAATGCTTCTTTTAAAACACCTGTAAGCTTTGAAAAGCTTACTGCGAAGATGGGCAGTATTATCAAGGACTATCCACAGCTTAAAGGAATAGCGATATCGTCTCCAGGCGCTGTCAATACAGCGAAAAGAAGGATTGAAGGAATCAGCGCCGTACCCTATCTGCACAATCGTCCTATATTTGATGAAATTGAACAATGCTTTGACTTGCCCGTGGCTATCGAAAATGATGCCAATTGTGCAGGGATTTGTGAAATTGATTATGGTGCAGGAAAAGAAGCCCAGAATGCTGTTTTTTTGGTCATAGGTACAGGAGTAGGTGGAGCTATCTTTATTAACCGCAAGCTTTATAAAGGTGCGCATCTGTTTGCTGGCGAGTTCGGTTTGATGAAAAACACGAAGCATAAAACTTTTAGCGAAACCGGACCATTGGTTAAAGCTGCGGAAACTTATTCCAAAGAGACAGGGCAGAAAATTTCAGGTAAGGAACTGTATGACTTAATGGATCAAAAAAATCCCCAAGCTACTTTACTTATCGAAAATATGCTGGAGACTATTTCTGATTATTTATATAATATCCAAGTTTCGCTTGATCCAGATACAATTATCATTGGTGGCGGAATGTCAGCGCGGAAAGATTTGCCAGAAATCCTTCAGAAAAAATTAGCAGAACGTCTTCAAAACTATGATATAGCTCATATCCTGCCAAGAATTGAAAGTTGTCATTATATGAACAATGCAAATCTGATTGGGGCAGCTTTAAATTTTTACACTATTTTTCCAAAAGATCAGAGATGATTTGACAAAAAAACTAGCGCTCTATATACTTAAAAGAAAAGGCTTTATAGAGGTAAAGAATATGGCAAGCACTGATCGTGTAAAACAGATGAAATTTGAAACCGTTTATCCGCTTTACTTGGCAAAAGTAGAGAAAAAAGGACGGACAAAAGAAGAATTAGATGAGATTTTGACTTGGTTGACAGGATATACGAATCCTAGCCAGCTCACGGGTAGCTTGGGGCAATTGATTGAAAATCAGCCTTTTAATGACAATGCGCCTCTTATCACTGGAGTGATTTGCGGTGTTCGTGTAGAAGAAATCGAAGACAACTTTATGAAAAAGCTACGTTATATGGATAAGGTAGTAGATGAACTCGCCAAAGGGAAAAGTCTGGAAAAGATTAAAAGAATAACCTTATAACTCGTGGACATAATGAAGCTTTATGTGTCCAGACTGAGTCCAATTCTTGCATTTACTAAGGGAATTTGTTATTATTAAAGAACAATATTGAATATGAATTCCCAAAGGGGAGTAGCGTCGGTGCAAACCGAAACAAAGTCGTCATTCCGTGAGCATTAATCTCACCGGCTTTGTTGACATGGATATGACATGTTTAGCAAGACCTTTGCCAGATTTGGCAGGGGTCTTTTTAATACGCTACATACAAGCATTGAAAGATGTTCATGCTGGAGGGAAAATCATACTATCTATCGATTACCGTAGCGTCTTATTCGTTTCGAATCAAAAAATATTGCTTTTGATATCAAGCGTCATATTTAACTATTGGAGAAGGAGCTAAAATGGAATTCTACAACAAAGAAACAGAGCTTGTCCTTGAGGAATTGCAGACAACCGTTGAAGGTCTAACGGAGCAAGAAGTCAAAGAAAGACAAGAACGAGACGGCTTTAATGAGCTGAAGAGTAAAGACAAAGTTCCAACTTGGAAAATTTTACTGGACACTTTTAAAGACCCGATGGTTATTGTCCTGCTGATTGTTACCATTGTTCAGCTGGCATTAGGCGAAGTGGTTGAAGCCTGCATCATTCTTGGTGTAGTATTAATCAGCTCAATCGTCACTGTGATTCAAACCAAAAAAGCAGAAAGTTCATTGGATGCCTTGAAACAAATTTCGGCGCCCCATGCAAAAGTGTTACGTAATGGTGAAAAAATAACGATTCCAGCACGTGAACTTGTTGTGGGTGATCTTGTCTTGCTTGAAGCAGGGGACTTTGTTCCTGCCGATGGACGTGTCTTGACTTGTAAGAGCTTGCGTGTAGAAGAAGGCATGTTAACAGGTGAGTCCGAAGCAGTTGAAAAGACAGATGTAGCGCTTGAAGGGGAACTTCCTTTAGGCGACCGTAAAAATATGCTCTACAGTGGAGCGCTCACTGTTTATGGGCGTGGAGAATTTATCGTTACCGGTACCGGAAGTCAAACAGAGATTGGTAAAATCGCCACGCTCCTTGAAACGGCTGAAGATAAACAAACACCCTTGCAACAAAAACTGGAGAAATTCAGTAAACAACTGGGTATTGCTATCCTGATTCTCTCTGTTGCTATCTTTGCAATTCAAGCGGCACGTATCTTCTTTGCTGGAGACGGTGCAAATATTGAAGTGAAGATGTTAGATGCCTTCATGTTTGCTGTTGCTGTCGCTGTTGCCGCAATTCCAGAGGCACTTTCTTCAATTGTAACGATTGTCCTTTCAGTAGGTACAAACAAAATGGCAAAACAACATGCTATCATTCGTAAGTTGCCTGCAGTTGAAACTTTAGGTTCAACAAGTGTTATCTGTACGGATAAAACAGGGACATTAACCCAAAACAAAATGACGGTTGTCGATTACTTTTTACCTACAACCACAAAAGAAACTTTCCCAGATCAGCCAGAAACTTGGACGGTGGACGAAGCACTACTGATTGAAGCAGCTGTCTTGTGTAATGACTCAAGTATCAATGAAGAAGGGCAAGAGCTCGGTGATCCAACAGAAGTTGCACTTATTGCTTTTAGCAACAAGGTAGGTAAACCTTATCAAGAACTTCGTGAAGCTTACCCTCGTTTAGCAGAACTTCCTTTTGATTCCGACCGTAAGTTGATGTCAACGATTAACCTTATTGATGATGAAAAACTCATGTTGACTAAGGGTGGACCAGACGTGATGTTTGCACGTTGTTCGAAAGTTCTTATCAACGGTCAAGTCCAAGACTTTACTGAAGAATTAAAAGCAGAATTCCAAAAACAAAATGAAGCATTCAGTAACAAAGCACTCCGTGTTTTGGCTTATGCTTACAAACCTTTGGCGCAAGACAAAGAAGTTCTGGATTTGGAAGATGAAAATGATTTGATCTTGATTGGTTTAACAGCCATGATTGACCCACCACGTGAAGCTGTTTATGATTCAATTGCGGAAGCGAAAAAAGCAGGTATCCGTACAGTGATGATTACGGGTGACCATAAAACAACAGCGCGTGCGATTGGGCAAGATATCGGTCTCTTTGGGGAAAACGACATTGCTGTGACTGGGCAAGAATTAGATGCTATGTCAGAGCAAGAGTTGGATGACAACTTGGCGAAAATCTCTGTTTATGCGCGTGTGTCACCGGAAAACAAGATTCGTATTGTTCGCGCATGGCAGAAGAAAGCAAATGTTACTGCGATGACTGGTGACGGAGTTAATGACGCCCCAGCCTTGAAACAAGCCAATATTGGTATTGCTATGGGTTCAGGGACAGACGTTGCCAAAGATGCATCATCAATGATTTTGACCGATGATAACTTCGTTTCTATTGTTAATGCTGTAGCGGTTGGACGTACAGTCTACGATAATATCAAAAAATCAATTGGTTACCTCTTCTCAGGTAACTTAGGGGCGATTATTACCATTGTTTTTGCCTTAGTTATGAACTGGGCAAGTCCATTTACAGCCCTGCAATTGCTCTTCATCAACTTGGTAAATGACTCTGTACCAGCGATTGCCTTGGGTATGGAAAAAGCAGAACCCAATGTCATGAAGAAAAAACCACGTCCTTCTGACGAAGGTATCTTCGAAGGCGGTTTGATGGCAAGTGTTGCGGTTCGTGGTGTATTGATTGGTATTGCAGCGATTATTTCTCAATATATAGGGATGCAAGTTTCAGATGAGTTGGGTGTAGCTATGGCCTTCACAACTCTAATCTTGGCACGTAGCTTACAAACTTTCACAGCACGTTCAAATTCACAAACAATCCTTTCATTGGGCCTCTTCTCTAACAAATATGTTTTAGGTGCGGTAGTATTCTGCCTTGGACTTTACAGCTTGACAACTTTACCTTTCACACGTGAATTCTTCAGCATTCCGGCAAACTTCAGTATGCACTACTGGTTACTTGCTGCTGGTCTTGCTTTAGGTGCTGTCTTGATGATGGAAATCATCAAAGCACTTCGCGTACTTGTTAGTCAGAAAAAAGCAAAAGCAACAGTAAACAAAGTAGGTTAATTATCCTTTAAGAAAATTTAAAAAACGCTCCCAGCTGTTGGAGCGTTTTTTTTAGTTAAAGATAATAGCAATAAACAGAGTCAAAGCCAAGCTGCCATTGTAAAGAATTAGATTTTTAATTTGATAATGAAAGGTTTCGCTTTTGACTTGCTTGTGGAGGAATTTTTTCATATTAGGAATCAACTCGAAGAGGATGAGCAGCATTAAGGCAGACCATATAGGCAAGATACCTAAGATTATCGCTAGACTAACACAAAGAGCAGGAATGATATACATGACTTTATAAAGTACTAAGCTGGCAGGAATTTTAAGATAATAAGGTAAGGTGAAACGTTGATTGCGAATGTCTTGTTCCAAATCACAAATGTTATCGGAAAGCATGACATTAAAGTTCTGACAGAAACACATAATACCTATGAGAACAATCGGAAGAAGTTGGGAAAAATCCCACGTCCAGTTCATTTTCCAGCCGTCAAATTGAATGAAAAAGTACTGTAAATCATAAGAATTAATATATACAGCGAGAAAGAAACCGAAAAATCCTTCACATAGGCCAGCTAAAATTTCACCTAAAGGAAAGCGACTGAAAGCAAAGGGGCCATAAGTATAAAAGATTGCTACAAGAAAGCAGAGGCCGCCAACGGGTAAAATGGCAAGATTGGTGATAAACATAACTGCAAGCCCAACTACGATATCGATGAAAAGAAAGAGCAGGCAAATTTTTAGTGCTAACTTAGGGTTGATATTGCGATTGCTAATGATATTTTTCTGGGTTTTATATTCTGGATCCAGCGCTTTATGGTAGTCCATCAAATTATTCCATGCGGAAACAAAAAGATTGATGGCAGCAAGCCCAATCAGAAAAAGAAGGGTGGGTAAAAGATGAAAAGAGTGAAAATACCATAGCGAGAACATAATTCCTGCAAGTGGCGAAAGCAGAGCCACGGGTAAGGTTTGGATTCTTGTAAAGTTAAGAAATGTTTTGACGTTCATAATGAGAATTATATCACAAAAAAAAGAGGCATTCTTAGTTGGAAAGAAAGATAGACAGTGCTCCAAGCTAAAGTACTCAAATCTCTTCAGTAAAAAGTTAAATTATAATTCTTTTTGCATATTAATATCAGTAATTTCAAAACCCATTTTTTTATAGACGTGTAAAGCTCTAGAGTTACTTCCAAAGACATGTAAAGCTAGGGATGAAAAGCCAAGTTGTTTAGCTTGAAAACTAATTAATTCAAGAGACGTAGAGCCGAAACCTTGATTTTGAAATTCTTCATAAATTTCCAAATCGTAAATAAAAGCAGTTCGAGCATTGTCTGTACTTTGAGCAATCCAAATATAACCAATGACTCCTCCCTTTTCAAGGATAGAATAAAAATAGTTATTGGGTGTTTGGAGGCCTTCAGGCAGGAGTAAATTGTATTCTGCCTGAGCCTTTGAAAAAGCCTGTTCTTCAGTCCAAGTACCGTTTAGGACTTTTTCTTTAGCAAAGGTTTCTACGGCGGAGAGCATGTAGTGTTGAAATCTTTCTTGTGTCATTTCAATAAGTTTTAGCATATTTCTCCTTAATTTAAAAAATATCTGGTATGTATGAGCCTAGTTTTTCCTAAATTATACCATAGGCGAGGATAAAGAAGTGATGAATAAATATTGGCCACATGGGGAAATCTCCCCATTATTTTGTCTTTAACTTTTATGAGGTATAATAGAGGAAGCGAAAAAAGTAGAAAAGGGCTGAAATTAGTGAAATTTTTACATACATCAGATTGGCACATTGGCAGAACCTTGAACGGTTGGAGTCTTTTAGAAGAGCAAAAGCACGCCTTTAAAATTATGCTGGCCGCAGCCAAGCAAGAAAAGGTTGACGGTATCATTATTGCAGGAGATCTTTATGACCGGACAGTTCCGAGCGCAGCAGCTGTGACGACCTTTAACGAAATGCTGCGAGAAATGAATATTCAGGAGAATTTTCCTATTTATGCAATTTCGGGAAATCACGACGGTGCACGACGACTAAATTATGGGCGTGAATGGATGGAATTTAACCATCTGCATTTGAATACATTATTAGAAGAAGCTTTTGTACCCATTGAAACAGCGGAGATCCAAATGTTCTTGCTTCCTTACTTTGATCCAGCTGATGTGCGTGTTTATTTTTTACAAGCGGGTATGCCGGAAGAGGAAGTGAAAGAAATTAAAACCTTGTCTCAGGCATTAGAACTAGTACTTGAAAAAATGCGAGAAGCCTTTCACCCTGAGAAAAAACAAATTTTAGTGACTCACTTTGCTGTGAGCCCTTCTGCAGATCAGGAGATTGAGCTGACAAGTGAAACCAAGTCCAAAGCTGGGGGGCTAGCTACTGTCACAGTCCAGCAGTTTGTGGATTTTGACTACGTTGCTTTGGGGCATATTCATACACATCATGCTTCACCCAGTGAGACAGTGCGTTATTCAGGAAGTCCTGTCAAATTTAATATCAAAGAAGCGAAAACGAAAAAAGGCTATTATATCGTAAATGTGGCGGATAAGGTTGAGACTGAGTTTTTCGAAATTCAACCGCAGACGGATTTGGTTGCTCTTGCTGAAGAGTGGGAAACGCTTCTTGATCCAGAGTTTTACCAGCAACAACCTTTAGAATCTGCTTGGTTTGCTATATGTATTAAAAACTTTGACCGCTTTGCTCATGCTGGGCAAAATTTACGTGCCCAACTTCAGAAAATCTATGGCACTATTGTCGAACTGGATTATGAAGATAAAGAACGCATCATAGAGCACGAAACCCATCAAAATATGGAAATGATGAGTGAGGAAGAAATCGTGCAAAATTTCTACCAACAGGTGGCAGGAGAGGTACTTAGTCCATTTCAGCGAACTTTTATCGAAGAAACTTTTATTGACTTGAGAGGGGAGAAGTAGACATGAAACCAATTTACTTAGAAATGAATTATTTCGGACCTCATGCTCACTCGGAAATTGATTTTAGAGCTTTAGATGAAGCACCATTATTTTTGATTAGCGGCGATACGGGTGCCGGAAAATCTACGATTTTTGATGCAATGACTTATGCTCTTTTTGACAAGACGACAGGAGATCGTGAAGCGAGAGAAATGCGCAGCCAGTTTGCACAACCAGACCAACGTACCGAAGTTACTTTCTATTTTGAGCAAGGTAACTTTCTTTATAAGGTACAACGCTGTCCCGAGCAAGAAGTCTTTAAGAAAAGAGGAGTAGGCACTAAGACGGAAAAAAGTCAAGCCAGCTTAGCTATTGTAGATAGGGTATTTGGCACAGAGCAAGCCAGTTTGGCTACAAAACCGGTCGATGTTGCCAGTGAAATATATGGTCTTTTAAATCTCAGCGCCGAGCAGTTCAAGAAAATCATTTTACTTCCACAAAATGACTTCTCACGTTTTTTAAAATCGGCCACCAATGAAAAAGAAGAAATTCTGAAGAAAATTTTTGGTACGGCAATTTTTACGGTCTTTTCTGAGGAAGTGCGGAATCAATACACAAAAAACAATCAAGAAAACGCAGCTCTTGATTCAATCTTGCAAAGCCAATATAGCTCTTCTGTCTGGACGGAGGAAGAAGCCAAGGCTTTGGAAGAATGTCCAGATAAGGAAAAATTTGAAAAAGCGTCAGAATTTCTAGAGCAAAAGCAGATGCAAGAAAGCAAGGCTCGTGACTTTGCAAAAATAGTGCAGCACCAAGTAGAAACTGTCGATAAAGCTTACGAAGATGCCTTGCTGCTGGAACAAGAGTTCCTTGAAGCAGAAAAGACTCAAAAAGAATATCAGGAAAAAATAGCAGAGCAGGCAGCGCTCTATGAGCAACAGAAAGAAGCCTACGAAGCCCGCAGCTGGGCGCAACAATTTAAGGATATTTTACGTGACTTGGAAGAGGTTGAAAAAGAACTAGAAGCTAACCAAGTACGTGAAGCTGATTATCGCTCAAAAGCCGAGCAAGAGCAGAAAATACTTGGAGAAGTGAAAAAACGTGAGCAAGACTTAGATCAGAAAGCTTCAGAATTTGGAGAAAAAGATAAGGATATTGAAGAGCTGACTCGCACGATTACGCAAGCTGAGCAGGCAGAAAAACTTATCCGACAGAAAAAAGATTTGGAGAAAAAGATTGTCCACTTGCAGCTTAAGCAAAGTGAGACAGATGTGCCCCTAAAAGAAGCACAAGTCAAACTTGATCAATTACAAAAAGAGATCCTTGATGAGAGTATCTTGCAGGCGGAAAAAGATGCTTTAAGTCGTCTAAAGTTGGACTTTCACCAGCAACTTTCTCCCTTAGCAGAATATTTGGAGCGCTTAAAACAAGAAAATCAACTTGCACAAAAGGAATTAAACTTTGCTGAGGAAAATATTACGACACTGCAGCAAGATTTCATGCTCAAACAGAAAAGTTATCAGGAAAAGCGAAAATTACGCCAAAGTCTCATGATTGCTCAACTGCAAAAGGAACTCGAAGATGGCTTACCATGTAAAGTTTGTGGTGCTACAGAACATCCTTTATCACATGTTGAGCTTGATGTTTCTGACGATGACTTAAAAGCAGCTATGCAACAAGTTGACGAAGCTCAAGAAGCCTTTGCTGCTGCAGAAGAAAGGCAAGAAAAGGCTCAAAGCGAACTTGAAAAGGCTCAAAAAAAAGCTGCAGAAAAAGCTGAAACACTGCAAGAAATGGAGCAGAAGTTTGACCAAGCCTACCGTCAGTTTTGTCAGGCACATGAAGGCAGTTTTCCTAAAGTGTTTAGTCGCCAAGAGCTCAATATCATTTTTCAAGCTCGAGAAGACAGTTATAGGCAGAAAAGCACTGCACAAAAAGAACGTTCTCTGGAAAAAGACAAGCTGTCTGTTTTAGTAGAAAACTTAGAAGCTGAACGTCAAGGGTTGTTTCAGGAGAGCGATAAAGTCAAGGCACAGCTCGAAACAATCGCTCAAAGTTTAGCTGAGTTTGGGCAACTGCAATCCAGTCAAGCTCTAAAAGAGCAGAAGGTTATATTGCGCCAAGAAGTCGATAACTATTATACAGAGTGCCAAGAGGTGCGTGAGAAGATAATTTCCCTTGAAAAGCGTTATGCAGAACAGAAAGCAAAACATGAAGAACGTCTGATGCGTATTGAAGAGCAAAAACTGAAGCTTCAAGAAGGACAGCGCATTATCCACAAAGCATTGGCAGCCCCAAATGCTTGGACCAATGATTTAGTCACACTGAAAAATTGGCTTGCAGAGGATAAACTTCCTGAAATTTCCAAGTTTATTAATACTTATGAACTTGAGGAGAAACGCTTGAATCGTGCTTTAGCAAAGTATGAGGAAAAATTAAGCGGTAAGCAAAGACCTGATCTTACTGAGTTGAGAGAAGAAAAGCAAGCCCTAAACGAGCGCTATAGCCAAGCGCAAAAGGCAGTTATTGAGCTATCCAATACACGCCAACAACTCGAAACAACGGTTGCTAAGATTGAACAAATACTTGAGACACAAGGAAAGGCAGCGGATAAGGCGCGTGAAATGACTAAGCTCTACAATGCGATAGCAGGAAAAACAGGAGATAAGCTCAAGCTTGAAACCTTTGTTGTCCAACATTATCTGGAAAAAGTTTTGATTTATGCTAACCAGCATTTCATCAATCAACTTTCCAATAACCGCTATCGCTTTGAGTTGGCCAAAGAATCCGCCAATAAAAGGCGCGATCATGGCTTGGACATCAGCATCTATGATAATGAGACAGGTGCCTCACGTTCATCCAATACTTTGTCGGGTGGAGAAACCTTTATTGCAGCTCTGTCAATAGCATTGGCACTGAGTGAAGTGGTGCAAAATTCTGCGCAAGGGGTTCAAATAGAAGCACTTTTCGTCGATGAAGGATTTGGCTCACTTGATCAAGAAACACTCCAAAAAGCCATGACAGCGCTGGAACAAATAGGAGAAAATCGTCTTGTTGGCCTTATCAGTCACGTAGAAGAAATGAAAGATTCAATCGCACAGCAACTACGTGTCGAAAAAGTCGGAGACGGACGAAGTCAGGTAAAACTCTTTTCGAAATAAAATCTTTTAGTCAGAAATCAAGATAAAAAGTTCCGACTGCTTTCCAAAGTAGCCTTTTGAGAAAAACAATGAAATATGGTAAAATAGTAGAGTTCAAAACTCTACTCACAAAGGAGTGTGGAGTGAGATGTATGGGAAAAAGCTTTTCCAGCAAACAGCAGTAAAAAATGATGAAGTTTAGTCCTGCTGGAAAATCGAACTCGAACCAAATAGAAGAGCGCATGCTTTTAGGAAGAAATAGGAAAAATAAAAATGAGCTTGTTTTTAGATACAGCTAGAATTGAAGTAAGAGCTGGTAAAGGTGGAGACGGAGCAGTCGCTTTCCGTCGTGAAAAATACGTACCAGACGGTGGTCCTGCTGGTGGAGATGGCGGACGCGGTGGTGATATTATCTTCCGTGTCGATGAAGGGCTTTCTACTCTGATGGACTTTAAATACAACCGTATTTTCCGTGCGAAACCAGGTGAAAAAGGTATGAACAAAGGGATGCACGGACGTGGAGCAGAAGATTTGATTGTTAAAGTTCCGCAAGGAACCACAGTCAAAGACAATGAAACAGGACAAGTAATTGTGGACTTGATTGACAAAGGTCAAGAGTTTGTCGTTGCTAAAGGTGGTCGTGGTGGACGTGGAAACATTCGCTTTGCAACACCACGTAACCCTGCACCAGAAGTTGCTGAAAACGGTGAGCCAGGGGAGCAAAAATGGCTTATGCTTGAATTGCGCGTCCTTGCTGATGTTGGCTTAGTAGGTTTCCCTTCTGTAGGTAAATCAACGCTTTTGAGTGTTGTCTCTAATGCACGACCAAAGATTGGAGCTTATCACTTTACCACAATCACACCAAATATTGGTATGGTCCAAATCGGCTACGGTGACAGTTTCGTTATGGCGGACATGCCTGGACTGATTGAAGGCGCACACTCAGGTGCAGGTTTAGGGATTCAGTTCTTACGTCACATCGAGCGTACACGAGTTCTCTTGCATGTTTTGGATATGTCAGGCATCGAGGAACGTGACCCTTACGAAGATTATGTAACCATCAATAAGGAATTGGAAAGTTACAATCTTCGCTTGCTTGAACGTCCACAATTGATTGTGGCCAACAAAATGGATATGCCAGATGCGCCAGAGATTCTTGCAGATTTCAAGAAAAAGTTAGCTGAAAATCTACCTGAAGGGCAAGAAATGCCTCAAATCTTTGAAGTTTCTGGTCTAACAAAAACAGGCTTGCAAGGTCTGTTGGCACGTACAAGTGAACTCTTAGCTGAAACACCAGAATTCTTGTTGTATGAAGACGAAGACTTCATCGATGAAGAAGCATACTATGGCTTTGAAGAAGAAGAAAAACCATTCAGTATTTCACGTGACGATGATGCCGCTTGGCGCTTGTCTGGTACTAAGCTTGAGAAACTCTTCAAGATGACTAACTTTGACCGTGACGAATCTGTCATGAAATTTGCGCGTCAACTCCGTTCAATGGGTGTTGATGAACAACTTCGTGCAGCAGGTGCACGTGATGGTGATTTGGTACGTATCGAGAAATTTGAGTTTGAATTTGTAGATTAATAGCGTAGGAGGATTGAGATGGGCTTTAAGATTATTTCTGACCGTGATGAAAACGGTGAATTTATTGCCTCAGCAGATTTTTGGACAGACGAACGGATTGATGCTTTGATTAAGAAATATAATCCCTCAGGTAAACTCCGCCTCTCTAAAGCTGCACAAGAAACAAACGAAAAAGAAGATGAATAAAAAGAAGACCATGTTTTTCATGGTTTTTATTTTTATAATATGGTAGAAAACAAGAACAATTAGCTTGAATTTATAATTTAGTCTTGCTAAGCTAAATGAAGCAAGTTAAGAAACGAAAAGGAGATCACATGGCAGTAAAACTTTTTATCGCCCAAACATTAGACGGGTATATCGCTGATAAGCAGGATAATTTGGATTGGCTGATGGCTGTTGAAGGAGAAGGAGACAATGGTATATCGCGATTTCTCTCATCTGTAGATATTGTTATCATGGGCAGCAGAACTTACCAATGGCTTTTAGATCAAAAGTTAGAAACATGGCCCTATGAGGATAAAATGACTTATGTATTTTCAAGACAAACTTGGGAAGACAAAACCAATATCAAGTTTGTGCATCCAAGTAATCTAACATCATTTGTCAAAGAGCTTCAAGGAGAAATCTGGTTAGTTGGTGGCGGTCAGCTGATTAAGGATTTCATGGAAGCTGATCTTATCGACGAGTACCAAGTAACAATTGCTCCAGTTATTTTGGGAGAAGGCATCCCGCTCTTTCCACAAGGTAATTATGCGGCAGACTTAGAGTTACAAGGAACAACAAGATACGGACAATTTGTTGAATTGGCTTATAAGCGCAAAACGAAAGCGAAAAGTTAGTTAAAATATATTTTCTCTCTTAGGAAATTTTTAAAGCTAAAATATGGATTTGACTTAAAATACTCCATATGGAATAATAAATTTATGAAAAAAATAGCGATTATTGGTGGCGGCATCATCGGCATGACCTTGGCCAATTACTTAGATACAGAAAAATTTGACATTACAGTTTTTGATTCTGGCAAACATCAGGCGACAGGTGCCAGTGCAGGGATTATTTCTCCTTGGCTGTCCAAACGAAGAAATAAACAATGGTATGCTTTAGCTAAAGATGGTGCTGCCTTTTTTGAGCAACTGGTCAAAGACTTGAGCTTAGATGAAAACATTTACGAAAAGTGTGGTACGCTCTTCGTCAGAAGTCCACAAGCGCTTCAAGACCTCGAACAGCTTGCTTTAGAGCGACGTGCAACGGCACCAGAGATTGGGGAAGTGCGCCATCTCACCAAAGAAGAAACGACAAACATGCTGCCTTTGCTAAAACCTGTCGAAAGCTTATACATCTCTGGAGGCGCACGACTTGATGGAAAAGCTTACTTGCAACATCTTCGGGAACGTGCCCAAACACGCGGTGTTCGTGTAATAAGCGAAGAAGCCCAAGTCAAGAAGGAGAAGGCAAAATGGCGTGTGACTTCAGTGCAAGAGGAGGTGGAAGTAGATGAACTTGTTTTGACACCGGGACCAGCATTGAAAACTTTACTGGATCAACTGGGTTATACAGCCAAGGTCTCGCCCCAGAAAGGGCAACTGTTGTCTTTTGAGACCAATTTTGAAACAGAGAAATGGCCGGTTGCTTTCTTAGAAGGTGAAGCCGACCTGATTCCTTTTCAAAATGGCCGTTTACTCTTAGGTGCAACACATGAAAATGAAGCAGGTTGGGATTTAGAACCGACACAAGAAGCTTTTGAGCAACTGACTAAAGGCGTGCAGACCTTCTTAAAGGAAGATTATTTTGCAGACACAGCTTATAGCTACCGTGTCGGGACCCGCGCCTACACTGCTGATTTTGCGCCCTTCTTTGGCCCTATAGTGCAAGAGAGAGGTTTGAATATTGCGAGTGGATTAGGTTCCTCAGGACTAACTACAGGACCTTACATTGCCTATCTTTTAGCACAACATTTAAATGCAGATAATTCAGAATGGGATATGAACCATTATCAAAAGGAAATGGATCTCTATGTGAATAAAAAAGAAGAATGAGCTTAAAAAACATTTCAAAACAAAAGACGTCTTGTAGGGTGTGTTATAATAGAAAAGATAGATTTAAAAAACAGAAAGATAATAATGGCAAAAATATCAGATTTAATTATTAATACACCAGAAAAAAACGAAGTTGAAGGCGTTTTTCATAAGCATCCGAAGGGATTTGGCTTTGTGAACCCGCTCGAGGCGATTGACAAGAGTAATGACATTTTCATCTCACCAAAATTCACCAAATCAGCAATGGATGGAGATACAGTCCTTGTTCGTGTACTTCATCAAAAAAATGCTAAACGTGGTGCAGATGGACAGATAATCAAAATCACAAAACGTTCAGTGACGGAAACTGTTGGGAGCTATCAAAGCTTATCTAGCCGTCAAAGTAAACTTACAGGCTACAAAGGCACGATTCAACTCTACAATGATAAAATCACAGATCCTTTATACATCAAGCAACCGCTGTCTGAAGTACAAGAAGGTGATGTTGTCCGTGTCAAAGTAACGCAACATCCTGATGAAAATAAAGCATTTGAAGGTCAAATGTTAGAAATTATCGGACACAAGGATGATGTGGGGATTGATATTTTGGAAGTGCTTTGCGCTATGAAAATTCCGCAAGAATTTACAGCAGAAACAATGGCTCAGACCGAAGCAATCCCAGAAGAATTAACGGAAGAAGATTTTGCAGGGCGTGACGATTATCGCTCAGAAATCACTTATACGATTGATGGCGAAGATTCTAAAGACTTGGATGATGCCATTCATGTTAAGAAGTTAGACAACGGAAATTATGAACTGGGTGTTCATATCGCTGACGTTTCTCACTATGTCACTGACGGTTCACCTTTGGACGAGGAAGCTTTTGCACGTGCTACATCTGTCTATGTTACCGATCGTGTCGTGCCAATGTTACCTGTTAAGCTGTCCAATAATCTTTGTTCACTAAATGAAGCGCAAGAGCGGTTGACGATGTCCTGTGTGATGGAAATCAATAATTCCGGTAAAATTATCAATTATAAGATTGGTCCGTCTGTGATTAAGACAACTTATCGTATGACTTATTCAACAGTAAACAAGATGCTCAATAAAGGGCAAGAAGGACATCGCGAAAGTCTAGAGCAATTCCCTAAAATTGTGGATTCTGTCGCTATCGCTGGGGAACTTCACGCGCTACTCGAAGAGATGCGTCATCAACGTGGCATGATCGAATTTGACGAAAGTGAAGCAAAAGTTATCTTGGATGAAAAAGGACATGCGATTGATGTTGTGAAACGTGAACGTGGTACAGCAGAACGTATGATTGAATCCTTCATGTTGGCAGCCAACGAAACGGTTGCCCTTGATTTCCAAAAGAAAAAATTGCCGTCACTTTACCGCGTACATGACAAGCCGAAAGAAAAAGCATTTGCTAAATTAATGGAAAAGGCTGCTGATGCGGGCTTTAGCTTGAGTTCAAACTCTCATGAAGCTGTAAATTACTTTGCGGAAGAGATTAAAGGAACGGCTTTTGAAAAAACACTAACGTATCAATTACGCCACACGATGTCGACAGCTCTGTATTCAGAAAAAAATACACAGCACTATGGATTAGCTGCGACAGACTACACCCACTTTACCAGTCCGATTCGTCGTTATCCGGACTTGATCGTGCATCGGTTACTTCATCTTTATCCAAAAGATCACTCAAACCGTACGAAAGAAGAATGGAAAGAACGTTTACCTGAAATCGCTAAACAGTCTTCTGATATGGAACATCGTGCAGTTGTGACGGAACGAATCGTGGATGCTATGAAAAAAGCGGAGTACATGCAAGATCATATCGGTGAAGTTTACTCAGCAACCGTAACTGGTGTTCAAAAATTTGGCCTCTTCATGGAACTTGAAAATACGGTCCAAGGTTTGATTCGTACGGTCAATCTTCACACAGGTGTTGAAGAAGCCATTGAATTCGATGAAGAAGAAGATATCTTCAAAGGTAAAAAATCTGAGAAAACTTATCGTATGGGGGATGTCCTAAAAATTCGTGTCATTTCAGCCAATAAACGTAAGGGAACCGTTGATTTTGAAGAAATTATTGAAGAATAATAAAAAAAGTTCTATCCTTCAAGATAGAGCTTATTTTTTTTAATATAATCGATAACAGATTGAGGCATGAGGTAAACCGGCTCGATTCCATCTTTAAACATCTTACGTAAAGAAGTACTGGAAGCAAAAGAAAGAGGTAAGTCCACCCATTGGACAGGATAAAGACTTTCAATAGCTTCAGTTGAACGTTGAACAGCAACAAACTGAACCAAGTCAAGTAAGGCATCAATCTTGTACCATTTCGGAAGATATTCCACCATATCGCTACCAATGATAAAATAAAAATCAGTATCTGGATAAGCTTGAGTGAGATGCTTCATCGTGTCATAGGTGTAAGATTTCCCACCACGTGCAACTTCTCCCAACTCAAGCGATAAGCGTGGACTATCTGCAATCGCCAGCTCCAGCATTTTCACACGATGCTCAGCCGAGATTGTTTTTTTCTCATCAATATGGGGAGGAAGAGCCTCGGGCATGAGCCAAACTTTATCTAAATCAAGACGTTGAGCGACCTGATCAGCCATCATCAGATGGGTAAAGTGGACCGGGTTAAAGTTACCGCCCAAAATTCCGATTTTATTTCTTTTTGCTTGTTCCATTAGTGGATATATAGCTCCTTTTTAATTCTTTTCATATTATACCAGAAAAGCCCACTTTCATCAGGTATATGAGCAGTTTCAAATAAGAAAATAATAATTTATTGAGTTTAAACTCATGAAGAATTTAAGAAGCATTGAGATAATTTCAACATGAAGATAGAAATGTCCCTGAATATTTGTAAATAAAGGTGATGACAATACAATTTACCGTCAAATTTTGTTAAAATAGAGTTAGAATATAATTTGTCACTCATAAAAGGAGTCACCATGTCACTATATCCAGACGATAGTTTAACTTTACATACAGATCTTTACCAAATAAATATGATGCAGACCTATTGGGAGCTTGGACGTCATAATCGCAATTCTGTTTTTGAAGTCTTTTTCCGTTCAATGCCTTTTGAAAACGGCTATGCTATTTTTGCAGGTCTGGAACGCATGGTTAACTACTTGAACAATCTAAGATTTACCGAAACAGATATTTCTTATCTCCGTGATTTAGATTATCCTGAGGATTTTTTGGACTATCTGGCACAGCTTCGCTTTACAGGTACAGTCCGCTCTGTCCAAGAAGGAGAACTCGTTTTTGCCAACGAACCTTTGGTTCAGATAGAAGGACCGCTGGCTGAATGTCAACTTATCGAAACGGCTGTCCTCAATATCATTAATTTCCAAACACTGATTGCAACCAAGGCTTCACGCATCAAGTCTGTGATTGGTGATGATCCTTTGCTTGAGTTTGGTACACGCCGTGCCCAAGAAATGGACGCTGCTATTTGGGGGACACGTGCGGCCTATATTGGTGGTGCAGATGCCACAAGTAATGTGCGTGCGGCTAAGATTTTTGGCATTAAACCAAGCGGAACACATGCTCATGCTTTAGTTCAGAGCTATGGCAACGATTATGAAGCTTTTAAAGCTTATGCACAGACACATAAAGATTGTGTCTTCCTTGTGGATACATATGATACTTTGAACATTGGTGTTCCGGCAGCTATTCGTGTGGCACGTGAATTTGGTGACAAAATCAATTTCCAAGGTGTCCGCATTGACTCTGGAGATATGGCCTATATCTCGAAAAAAGTACGTAAGCAGCTGGATGAAGCTGGCTTTACTGATGCCAAAATCTATGCTTCAAATGACTTGGACGAGTCAACAATCCTAAACTTGAAAATGCAGAGAGCGAAGATTGATGTTTGGGGTGTAGGTACTAAACTCATCACGGCTTATGATCAGCCTGCGCTTGGTGCTGTCTACAAACTTGTCTCTATGGAAGATGATCAGGGCGAAATGCAAGACACCATCAAACTGTCGAGCAACGCAGAGAAAGTTTCCACGCCTGGGAAAAAGCAAATCTGGCGTATCACAAGAGAAAGTGACGGTAAGTCTGAAGGTGATTATATTACTTTTGACGGTGAAAGACCAGACCAGAGTGAGGAAATCTATATGTTCCATCCCGTGCATACCTTTATTAATAAAAATGTACGTGACTTTACTGCTAAACCCCTACTTAAAGAAATTTTTGTCAAAGGCCAGCAAGTTTATCCTTTGCCTACCTTAGAAGAAATCAAAACTTTTGCTGAAGCCAACTTGACCGAACTTTGGGATGAATATAAGCGCAACCTCAATCCCCAACCATATCCCGTTGACTTATCACAAGAATTATGGAACCATAAGATGCGTTTGATTAGTCAAGTACGCACCAAGGTTTCTGGAATGAAATTGGATTGATACTATGAGAATAAAAAATATTGAATTAGGACATGCTGAAGCATTTGGTCAGCTCCAAATGGAAATTTTTCAAGAAAATAACTTTATGCTGGTTGAACCGGACGAACATAAAACTAAACTTCATGAATTAGCCAATCAAGTTGCCTCAACGGACTTTTTGATGGGTGCGGACAATGATCAAGGCGAATTAGTTGCCTTCTTAGCTGCCTACCGTGGCACTTACCGTCGCAATAGACATTGTGCTAAAATTGTCATTGCTGTGCTTAAGGATTATCGTCGTCAAGGGATTGCGAGCCGGCTCTTTGTAGCTTTAGAAGAATGGGCACGTAAAGAAGGAGTTTCACGTTTAGAACTCACAGTGGCAATGAACAACAGTGCAGCTATTTCATGTTATAAAACAAACGGTTTTGTGATTGAAGGAGTACGTAGCCAATCTCTTAAAATCAATGATGAATGGGTTGATGAATTTTATATGGCTAAAATTTTGGAGTGAATATGTCTTTACAAGAAAAAATTATCAAAGAACTAGGTGTTAAACCAACAATCGATGCACATGAAGAAATCCGTAAATCAGTGGATTTCCTCAAAGACTACTTAAAGAAATATCCGTTTATTAAAACCTATGTTTTAGGAATTTCTGGAGGGCAAGATTCAACATTGGCTGGCCGCTTGGCACAGATTGCCATGGAAGAAATGCGTGCAGAAACGGGAAACGAAGCTTATACATTTGTAGCTATTCGTCTGCCTTATGGTACACAAGCAGATGAAGAGGATGCGCAAAGAGCATTGGACTTTATTAAACCAGATAAAAGTTTAGTGGTGAATATCAAAGAAGCTGTTGATGCTCAAGTTGCGGCTTTAGAAGCGACTGGTGTGGAGATTTCTGACTTTAACAAGGGAAATATCAAAGCCCGTCAACGCATGATTAGTCAATATGGGATTGCTGGAGGGATGCAAGGTGCTGTTTTGGGAACAGACCATGCAGCTGAAAATATTACTGGCTTTTATACGAAATTTGGTGATGGTGGCGCTGATCTGTTGCCGCTCTTCCGTCTCAATAAACGTCAAGGTAAGATGTTGCTCGCTGCTTTGGGTGCCGAACCTTCTCTTTATGAAAAAGTTCCAACAGCAGACTTGGAAGATGGTAAGCCCGGTTTGGCAGACGAAGTTGCTCTGGGCGTGACTTATGAGGACATCGACAACTATACAGAAGGACGATCAATCAGCCCCGAGGCACAAGAAAAAATCGAAAATTGGTATCTTAAAACGGAACACAAACGTCACTTACCTATTACCGTTTTTGATGATTTTTGGAAATAATATATAAGAAGACGTGAGCGCTTAGGCTGGCGTTTTTTATACGTAAATCAATAAAATGAGGGTTGAGAGTATGGTATAATAGAGTAATATAAACGCTTACAGGAGGGATATTATGTCCTATATTGAGATAAAAGATGAATCAAAAATCTATCAATCTGGTGGAGAAAAAATCTATGCCAATGATCACGTAAACTTTGCGATTGAGAAAGGAGAACTGGCAGTTATCCTAGGAACGTCAGGTGCGGGTAAGTCCACAATCTTAAATATTTTAGGCGGCATGGATTCGAGTGATGAAGGGCAAGTGATAATTGATGGTGTAAATATTGCTGAGCTGTCTGCTAAAGAACTGATTACTTACCGTAGACGTGATGTTGGTTTTGTTTTTCAATTTTATAACTTGATTAATAATTTGACGACCAAGGAAAATGTTGAACTGGCTTCAGAGATTGTCGAAAATGCGCTTGATCCTGTAGAAGTTCTTCAAAATGTCGGCTTGGGTCATCGCTTGGATAATTTTCCCTCACAACTTTCGGGGGGAGAACAACAACGTGTGGCTATTGCGCGTGCTATCGCTAAGAATCCCAAAATCCTTCTCTGTGATGAACCAACCGGAGCATTAGACTATCAAACAGGTAAGCATGTACTGAAAATACTGCAAGACATGTCGCGCGTTCAGGGTGCAACAGTGATTATTGTGACCCATAATGCTGCCATTAGTCAAATTGCGGACCGTATCATTCATGTCCATGATGGTCGGGTCAAGGAGATTACGGTCAACGACCGTCCATCAGATATTGAAACGATTGAGTGGTGATTCGATGAAAACAAAAACCCTCAATAAAAATATAAGACGGTCGATTACTGGATCCTTTGGACGTTTCATATCTATTTTCTCCCTCATGGCTTTAGGGGTCTTTGCCTTTGTCGGTTTAAAAATGTCTGGGCCAAATATGAGGGCAACGGCTGAGGAATTCTATGCGCGGCATCACTTGGCAGATTTGAGTGTTACCTCAACGATGGGTTTAAATGCATCGGACCAAGCGCTTATTCGCCAGGCAGATGGAGTCAAAACGGTGGATTTTGGCTATTTTCGTGATGTTTTGCTGCCCGATAAGAAAACATCCTTGCGTATTTTCTCGCAAGCGGACAACCTTTCGACTTATGAGCTCATTGCAGGAAAAATGCCCCAAAAAAGCAATGAAATTGCCCTTGATTTTCTCTATCAAGACAAGTACAAGCTTGGTGATACAATCCGCGTAACCGAAGAAAAAAATGAGGGATCATATCTTCTAAAAAACCATGAGTTTAAGCTGGTCGGTTTTGTCAAATCAAGTGAATTTGTTGATAAAAGTCTATACGGTCCGACCAATATAGGAACGGGACAGCTTAACGGCTATGCCGTTGTTCCTCCTGAAACTTTTCAGTCAGATGTGTATATGATTGCACGCTTGAGTTTCAAAACCATGCAAGGCCTTAGTCCATATGATCCACAATTTACGGAACGCTCAGACTATTACCAACAAAAGCTTAAAAATCTTTTGGAAGGACAACCTGAAAAGCGTTTAGCGGAGATAAGAGAAGAGCCATTAGCCCAGCTAAATCAAGCCCAAGATAAACTGAAAGCAGAAGAAATAAAACTGCAAGAATCACAGAATGCGCTTAATCAACAAAAAGCTCTAGCTGGTGAAAATCCTCAACTTCAAGCCCTGCAGGAAAGTTTGAATACGGGTAAAGCAAAACTTGTAGAAAGTAAAACTCAACTGCAAGAACAGAGAGATAAACTAGCAGCGCTTGAAGCTCCAGAATATACCGTAAATAATCGAAAAGAAGGAAACCCGGGCTATCAAACCTTTGTTGATAATTCCACTCGTATCGATACCCTTTCAAACATTTTTCCCGTCGTGCTCTTTGCGATCGCCGTTCTTGTCAGTTTAACGACGATGACACGTTTCGTGGAAGAAGAACGAGGCAATATGGGCTTACTTAAAGCTTTGGGTTACACCAATGCTCAAATTCGGAAAAAATTTATCGTATATGGAGCTGTTTCAGCCTGTGCGGGTGCAACTGTAGGTGTTATTTTAGGTCACGTTGTGCTTCCTCATGTGGTATTTAACGCTTATTCGGCTTCCTCTACATTTTCAGGATTGATTTTGACTTTCTCACCTTTCTGGACGCTTGTTTCCTTTGTTATTGCGCTTGCCTGTACCGTTTTGCCCGCTTATTTGGTGGCTCAAGCTGAGTTACGTGGCGTACCAGCAGCACTTTTCTTAGCCAAACCACCTAAAGCAGGTTCGCGTATTTTCTTGGAGAGAATCAAGCCGATTTGGAATCGTATGAGCTTTACCTATAAAGTGACAGCACGTAACCTTTTCCGTTACAAACAGCGAATGTTGATGACTATTGTTGGGGTTGCGGGATGTACAGCACTTCTTGTTATGGGCTTTGGTATCCGTGATTCTATCTCAGGGTTGAGTCAACGACAGTTTGGTGAAATTTTACACTACAATATGCTTGCGGTTTCTCAGGATAACTTGAATAAACAGGAGCAAGATGAACTTGACCAGTTTTTACAGTCAGACAATATTAAGTCTTATGCTCCTGTTCACTTTGAACAACTGCATCAAACGATTAACGATAATCGTCAGGATATTAGTTTAATGGTTCCGGAGAAGGAAGAAAACTTTAAGCAGTTTGTAACACTGCGTAATCGTGTAAGTCAGGAGAAACTGGCATTACCAAAAGAAGGCGCAGTAATAAGTGAAAAACTGGCAGAACTACTTGGAGCAAAAGTTGGACAGACCATTTCGCTAAAAAATGATCAGGATAAAACAGTAAAAATAAAAGTTGCAGATATTACCGAGATGTATATGGGGCACTATATTTTTATGAATCAAAACCAGTATAAAGCGCTGTTTGAAACACCGATAAAGGCAAATGCGCATCTCTTGAAGCTTCGAGATACATCAAGGGCTAAAAGTCAAGCAGCTGCGGCTGACTTTATGCGAAATGCTGGGGCGCTCACTGTATCGCAAAATAGTGATTTACAAAATACAATTGACGCCTTTTTACACGGTATCAACAGTGTCATGTTTGTGCTTATTGGTTGTGCCATTCTATTGGCTATCGTTGTTATTTACAATCTAACCAATATCAACGTTTCTGAACGAATTCGAGAGTTGTCAACGATTAAAGTACTGGGCTTCTATGATCGTGAAGTGACACTTTACATTTATCGTGAGACGATTTTACTGAGCTTTTTGGGAATATTAGCTGGTTTTGGCTTAGGGGCTTACTTCCATCATGTGATTATTACCATGTTACCGACCGACATGATTATGTTTAATCCAAATCTGTTATGGAGTAACCTGTTGCTCTCAACACTCATTACCCTAGCCACAACTTTAGGCTTAAGTATTGTCGTCCATCTGAAACTCAAAAATGTCGATATGCTGGGTGCATTAAAGTCTGTGGATTGATTATTTCCTCTAAAGTACCTCTTTCTGAGGTACTTTTTTGATATTATTTTGAATTGCATAAGAAAAAGATTACAATAAAATTATATAAATGTTATTGGTGTTACTTATAGATAACAAAAAACTTGACGAGGTAAATGCGATGACTTATAATTTTTCAGCACAGCACAGCACAGCACAGCACAGCACAGCACAGCACAGCAGGCGGTAATTTTCCGTCTAGCAGCTGTCAATCTTCTCTGTTTTGAGGGGGGGAGCAGCCTATGAACGCAGATAAAAAACGTAAAGTACGCAATATCGCACTCTTAGCCCTACTTGGCTTAATCGGTGGTACTTTCGCCTTCACTGCTTTTAACCAACAGGCAATCAATGACCGAGAAAGAGAAAATCTAGCGCAAGTCGGCGGACGTGTCCACGACTACTTTAACCGGGAAGAAGAAAACAAGGATGTTTTCGTGGAAAACTTCGGGCAAGAACCGCTGATGGCGAGGCTTCGTCTTTCGGAGTACATGGCGATTCAAGAACGCGGTCAGACTGAATGGACTTCGGTTGTTTCGACAAGTGATCGCGAGGATACAAGCACCTGGAGCACTTATATCCCTTCTGCGGGTAATCTCACTGAACGTACAGGAGAAGGCCACGTGTATTTTAATCAATTTTCTCGACTTAGCTTTGGTCGAGAAGGTGCAGCCCCCTGGTTTCTTCCTACGTTTAACACTGTTTATGATGAGAATCATGCACTTTTTGACTTATCAGCCGCTGCAGGCGATGCACTTGATTATGCAAGTGGAGGATACACACATCCGGGCGATGGGACAGATAATTTCTGGGGTGAAAATGACAGTGTCGATAACAGCGCAGGCCGTTATCAGGGAGCTACGGTAACACGAGAGACTGCGCAAAACTTAACTCAAAATCTTCCGCCAATGTCACTCCAAGCGTGGACAGAAAATCCAAGAACGGGGAACTTTTGGGTGATTGACCATAATACTGGTTGGGCCTATTGGGCAAATCGACTCCAACCCGGTCAAGCAACCTCGTATCTGATTGATGAAGCCAGAATGTTGGAGGGGGCAGATAACATTCCGGGCTCTTATTATTACGCGATTCATGTTTCCAGTGAGCTTATCAGTCCTGGGGAAAGATTCTCTGACGAGCCTGATCACGTGAATGACTTCCTCTCCGCAGTTCGTGCGAGTGATGGCAATCCTTTGTCAACCGCAAGTTCGCCACTAAGAGATTTTAACTTTAACGCCATGAATCCGGGGCGTATCTTTACCACAGAGGATGACCAAGCCTTTCGTTACCTTGAAAATCAAGGCAGCGGCAACCATATGATTATCCGTAACGAAGTTATTCCTGACGTGTCTTTTGAAGCGCAAGAGTCTCAGATGGAAACTTGGTTTAACAGTGGCATTTTACCGGAACTTCGAGCTCTGGTTCAGCCTGTGGCTGACGAGTTCACGACAGGAGAACTCAACCCAGTAGATCTACATATTGTTGATTTTGCAGGTTTGAACTTTTTCTTCATGGGCATGAGCACAGTGCCATTTGCCGATATCACGCAAGTTGTTTCAGACGGCAACCCTCGGGCTTTTGCCTTATCACTGATTGATGTGAACCGTGTTTCTGGTGCCAATCATGGTTTCACGAGTGTTGACGAACGTGTAGGTCCGAGTAACAGCTGGTGGTGGTTGCGCACACCAAGTTTTGAACAGCATTGGTTCCCCGAAAAAATTACATTACCAATGGCTTGGCAAATCTCTAATGCTCAATTTTTGGTAGGAACACCTGCCATACAAGTTCCTGAACACAGCGCTTCCGATGGTGGTATCCGCCCCGCCCTCATAATCCATCAGTAACTCCAAAAAGTATTAGCGAACCAAATAAAAAGACAAAGTTCTTGTGACTTTGTCTTTTTGTATTTTAATGTTCGTAATGTTCAACTTTACGTTTGGCATCCGTGATTTGTTGCCCTTTTTCTTCGTGGGCGAGAATTTCCTCGAAGGCTGGAAGTTCCAAGTCTTGCCCGTATTTTTGATATAAGGCAGTTGTGACGAGGCGATAGGCCAAGCGTGCATTGCGCGAAAGGATGGGACCGTGGAAGTAAGTACCAAATGTATTTTTATAGTGGAGCCCTTCGGTGTCATCGTCGGGATTGTTCCCGCCACCATAAACCACTTTACCTAAAGCTTTTTCGCCTTCACCAAGATAGGTAATTCCCGAGTGATTTTCAAAACCATAATAAGTTTCACCAAACTCTTCGTTATGAATTTGAATATCGCCAATAAAACGGTCATTGCCAAGGTTTTTGGTGTAGTGCGGCAAGATACCGGTACAGTCAATCTTGTTGCCAGCAGCATTGATATAGTACTGACCTAACATTTGATAGCCGCCACAGATGGCAAGCATAGGCTTTTCAGCCTCAATATAGGATTTGAGTGGTGCTGTGATATTTTTGAAGCTGTCCGCGATGATTTCCTGTTCATAATCTTGACCACCGCCCCAGAAGACAAGGTCATAAAAATCTTGATCAAAACTATCTTCAAGGGAAACTATATCAAAAGTCATTTCAGCGCCTAATTTTTCGCCGACATACTTAAGCATGAGTATGTTACCGTTATCGCCATAAGTATTCATCAAGTCTCCATAAAGATGGGCAACATGAAGGTTGTATTTAGGATTTTCTAAATTTGATGTTAAAGAAGTATAAACCATTAGTGCATCTCCTTTCCAATCATCTTGTTTTGTGCAAGCAACTCACGCATTTCTAACATTGCAGTGTAAGTTGCTAGGATATAGATGTGCTGATCTGCTTCATTTTTGAGGGCATCAAGGATTTGTGGTAGCGACTCAAGTTCATGAATTTTGCTTTCGTCAAATCCAGAAACACGATAACGACGAGCCATTTCACTATGGCGGACACCACCAACAAAGATTTGGTCAATATCCATGTCATGGACCAGCTCAAAGTTAGCATCCCAAATCCAGCTTGTGTCAATACCGTCAGCATAGTTGGCATTGAGCAAGCTAACCAAGGTAAATGGATAATCAGCAAGTTTCATCATTTCCAGCGCCTGGTTTGCTCCAACAGGATTTTTAATCAGGACAATAGTAGCGGATTTATCGCCAATCTTAAAGGTTTCTTGACGGCCAAAGACGGCTTTAGATTGTTCGAAACCTGCCTTGATAGTTTCAGCAGGTACGCCGTAAAATTCAGCGACAGAAACAGCAGCAAGAGCGTTGTAGATATTGTAGAGTCCACCCACGTTGATTTTATAAGAATGATTATCAATGACAAACTGAGAAGAAGTATTGGTGATTTCTGTGAGCTCAGAAACACGATAATCCAGCTCAGGACGTTTGAAACCGCAGCTTTGGCAGATGTAATCGCCAAGGTTAGCATAAGTATTGAGCTTATAATCTAAGATATGATGGCATTCCGGACAAACAACCCCTTCAGTATTATAATGCGCACGTTCAGGCGCATGACTTTCATGGTCAAAACCATAATACTTGACAGGATTTACCAAAGTCCGTGAATGGAAGAGCGGGCTATCACCATTGAGAAGAACAGTGGCTTCAGGTGCATTAGCGGCTCCCTTGACGATAAAGTCATAAGTTGTATAAATCTCTCCGTAACGGTCCATTTGGTCGCGGAAAATATTTGTGAAAACAAAAAGTGAAGGCTTGATATATTCGGTGATTTTTGGCAGTGATGCTTCATCAATCTCCAGAACAGCAAAGCCTTTTTTCCCTTTTTTAACCTTAGGTGCTGTCAAGAAAGTAGCAGTAATCCCAGTAATCATGTTAGCACCAGAAGTATTTGTGACAACTTTTCCAAAAGCTTTTTCGAGTATACCGACAGTGAGCGCTGTGGTCAAAGTTTTACCATTGGTCCCTGTCACAACGATAATTTCATAATCTTTTGTTAATGTAGCTAAAATTTCAGGATCAAATTTTAAAGCAATCTTACCAGGCAACGTACTTCCACGCTTAAAGATTTTCTCTAAAACTAAGCGTGAACTCTTTCCTGCTAAAGTTGCGAATGAAGTTTTCATAGTCATAAATGATATTATACCATAGATTGCGGTGTTGAGGAGGATAAACTTCTCATTGGAAAAGATATTTTTTTGCTGATAAACAAGGTAATAAGAAGTTGTGAGGGGTGTTCTAACTTCATCAGATTTTTCGTTTTTCTTGCTCTTAGGAAAGCATGATGTTATAATAAGTATAAAGAAAAGGACTTGCGCTAACAAGTCCCATGTAGCCGTATTAAGAACGGTAGCAAGATTTATGTTAAAATAACGTCTGCCCTGCTAAAGTTGGACGTTATTTTTTATCGTTTTTATTAACCACTGTAATCATTAATAACGCAAATGCGATCATCAATGAAAGTGTTTCATATATCGACAAAAATTGTCGCCTTTCGTTTTTGTGAGGCCAGCTCACGATAAAATTACCATAAGCATCACCTCCGAAGGCTACCGTCCATAAACTTCTACCTTTTTATTATATCATATGAGTTGTTCTTTCAAAATGCGTTCTAGTATGAATATAACACAAAAAGCTCTTGGACATTGCCAAGAGCGGGGTGTAGGAGTTTTGAGAGTTCCTCCTCTTAGTATAATATAAAAACCTTAAAAATGAAAGAACTAAATTTCACTGTTATTAAACTTCAAGCAAGACATCTTCAAAATATGCTAAAATAAAAGCATGAAAAATGCGACTGAAATCCTTCAAAAGATGAATCCTAATCAAAAGGTAAATTATGATCGGGTTTATCAAAAAATGCGTGAAAGCTGGGAGGCTGAAGGTCTTCGGCCCAAAATTTTGCTTCATTCCTGTTGTGCACCCTGTTCAACTTATAGTTTAGAATATCTTTGTCAAAATGCTGATGTGACAATTTATTTTTCGAACTCGAATATTCATCCTCGTGCCGAGTACGAAAGACGTGAGAAAGTGCAGGCTGATTTTGTTCAAGACTTTAATGTAAAAACAGGAAATAATGTTCAGTTTATTGCGGCACCTTATGAACCCAATAAATTTATGCAGATGGTCAATTTGCATCAGCTCGCAGAAGAACCTGAAGGTGGTTCGCGTTGCACAGCTTGTTTTCAAATGCGTTTAGATATTGTCGCAGAGAAAGCCCAAGAGTTAGGTTATGATTATTTTGGTTCGGCACTCACGCTCAGCCCCAAAAAGAACGGCCAACTCATAAATGAAATAGGCTTAGATATGCAAAAAATCTATGCTGTCCAATACTTGCCTAGTGACTTTAAGAAAAACAACGGCTGGAAACGTTCCGTAGAGATGTGCAAAGAATACGATATTTACCGCCAATGCTATTGTGGCTGTGTCTTTGCAGCACGTCAACAAGGAATTGACCTTAAAGAAATTAATAGAAGTGCTGTAAAGTTTATAAATAAAGTAGGCGACAAAAAATAAAAAAAGTTCTTGATAAATGAATCAAGAACTTTTTTTATGTCCTTAGACAAGATAATCAATATAGTATTCTTGACGCTCAGAATCATAAATGAACTTAGTAAACTCAATGAGCCCTCCATTTTCATCATAGGAAAATCGGTTACGCTGCAGAGCGAAATCCTCGGAAAAGTCAACGTACTGTTTCAAAGATTCGTCAATCTTTATCGCACGGAAAGTATCTTTTATCTGTGAAATAGGAAGGTTTTTATCATATAAAAGGCGGTAAAGAGAAAAATCGTCATCACTTAAAATTTTTAAATTTTCTTTTTCTTTCAAAGAAAAATAATGTTTAGAATAAATGGCTGGCACATCATTTAAGGAATAGACTCGAGTTATTTCATAGACGTAAGGCCAAGCAAATGTATGCTCCGTCATTGAACTTTCTTTTACTTCAATAATTTTACTTTTAACATTTATTCCATCCTTTTCAAGGAGACGTGTAAACGGAATAGCATTATTAAGGATGTTAAAAGGTCGATTACTAATAATCGTTGTTCCTTTACCACTTTGTTTATGGAGATAACCTTCTTGAACCAAAAGTTCGATTGCTTTCCGAATAGTAATTTTACTAACAGCAAACATTTCTACTAATTCGTTTTCTGTGGGAAAAAGTGAGTTTACAGGATATTTGCCAGTAATAATATCATGTTTTAATTGATTTGAAATTTCTTGATACAAGATACCTTTCATTACTTTTCTCCTTTTTTCTTCTGAATATAATCTATCTATTCATTATAAACTATATTGGAAAAAATAGAAAAAATATAATGTTCACAGCATATTTACAAGTACAAATAAATTACTTAAGGGATAGTAATAAAGAATGAATAATATTTTAGAACATCGGTTGCGCAATAAAGATTATAATGTTATAATGTTTTTAGTGCAAAAGAGAAACCGTTTTCATTCTAAAAGAAGAAAGGAAAAGTTAATGAACGGATTAATTACATTTTTGGAGCAAAAAGTCTCTCCAATGGCAAACAAGATTGGTGGTCAGCGCCATATGCTAGCAATCAGAAAAGGGATTATTGCAACCTTGCCCTTAACCTTGGTGGGAGCTTTCTTTGTTATTTTCTTGAATTTCCCTATCCCCGCAGTAGCGGAAAAGCTGACACCATATCTGACGGTGTTGGATATCCCTTATCGTTTCACAGTTGGAGTTCTGGCTTTATATGCAGCATTTGGTATTGCGAGTGCACTCGCACAAAGTTATAAGCTAGACACATTAACAGCGGGAATCGTAGCAGTCATGAGTTTTCTAGCTACAAGTATTCAACCTGTTCGCTTATTTGAGGATGTTCAAGTCACGGAGGTACAGACACAGGTAGTGGCTGCAGGACGATATCTTAATATCGCTCAATTAGGCGCTCAATCTCTATTTGGAGCTATTGTGACCGCTATTATTTCTGTTGAGATATACAGATTTATGAAGGAAAGAAATATCACAATCAAAATGCCTGAGGGCGTACCTCCTGAAGTAAGTAATTCTTTTGCTGCTTTATTTCCAGCAGGTGCAAACTTACTTTTATTCTGGGGGATTCGTCATGTGATTGGCTTTGATATTAATGCAACTCTTTCAAATATTATCATGCCAATGCAAGATTTCTTGGCAGGAAATAGTTTGCTTGGGGGACTTGTAACTGTATTCTTAATCTGTTTCTTTTGGGTATTAGGTATTCATGGTCCTGCCATTATGGGTCCTGTTATTCGTCCGTTCTGGGAAAGCTCAATTGCTGAAAATATGGATGCTTTTGCAGCGGGTACGCCGGCATCGCAAATGCCTAATATGTTTACGGAAATGTTCTTGCAATGGTTTGTATGGATTGGAGGAGCAGGTGCTACCTTTGCGCTCATTTGTCTTTTCTTAACTTCCAAATCGTCATATTTAAAAGAGCTGGGACGTATTGGTTTCTTGCCAGGAATATTTAATATTAATGAGCCGATTATTTTTGGTGCCCCTATTGTTATGAATCCAACCTTGGCCATTCCCTTTATCTTATCTCCACTTGTTATGACAGTTATTGCTTATGTAGCGACGATTACGAATATTGTGCCAATGACAGTTTCACGAACCGTATTTACCGTTCCATCACCTATTGGTGCGATGATGGTTACAAACTGGCATATTATGGCAGCAGTGCTTGTTGTGGTCAATTTCTTTGTGAGTTTAGTTATTTACTATCCTTTCTTCAAAGTATTTGAAAAACAGTTGATGGAAAGTGAAAAGGAAGGAGAAAAATGAGTTACGATATTGCAGTTGTTTCCTTTATAACATTTCTTACAGCGATGATTTATTTGGAAAAAGGAAAAGTCCCCGAATTTTTAAGGAAAGGCAAACTTTTTAAAGTTATACCAATGCTTTTACTTTTTATCATCATGATGTTAACACTATCTGTTTTGACTCATATCTTATATTTTGCAGTGGTTGCTACCATTATGAGCAGTTGTCTCTTATTGTGGCGGTTTAAATCCTATGTTGATCAGTGGGATAAGGTTTAAAGAGGAGAAAATAGAATGTTTAGAAGATTAGGATTGTCCATTTACCCTGATAATAGTAAGTTTGAAGAAGACTTAGCTTATTTGAAGTTGGGAAATAAACATGGTTTTGAGCGTATTTTTATGTCAATGTTGGAAGTAACAGAAGGGAAAGAAAAAGTAGCAGAAAAGTTTTCAAAGATTATCAAAGAAGCAAAAATGCTAAATTACGAAGTAATTTTAGACATTGCCCCTAATATCTTCGATGAACTTGCTATCTCATATGATGATTTGTCTTTTTTCCATCAACTTGGGGCGGATGGTTTACGCTTAGATGTAGGATTTGATGGAAATAAGGAAGCTAACTTATCGTTCAATCCATTTGGCTTAGTTATTGAGTTAAATATGAGTAATGATGTGGCTTACTTGGATAATATATTGAGCTATAAAGCAAATAAACCTTATATTTATGGTTGTCATAATTTCTACCCACAAGAAGGAAGTGCCTTACCCTTAGACTTTTTTGAAAAATGTAGTCAGAGATTTAAAAAACAAGGGATTCGTACAGCGGCATTTGTTACCAGTCAGACAGCTCAACTAGGACCGTGGGATATTAACGACGGCTTACCTACATTGGAAATGCATCGTCATCTACCAATCAGCGTTCAAGCTAAGCATCTTTTTGCGACAGAATTGATTGATGACGTTATTATTGGTAACGCTTATGCTAGCGAGGACGAAATCGAAAGCTTGGGCCAGATTAATCGTTATCAGACAGAATTTTCGCTAAACTTTGAAAAACGAACAAGCGATAAAGAAAAAGATATTGTTTTAAACAACCAGCATTTCCGACGTGGAGATATCACGCAGCAGATGATTCGTTCGACACAAACGCGAAAAGATTATAAAAATGTAAATCCAGCCCATGACAATAAAGAAGTTATCCAAAAAGGTGATATTTTGATTGGAAATGATGATTTTGGGAAGTATAAAAATGAATTACAAATTGTTTTGCAACCCCATTCTGATCCTAGGAAAAATAAGGTTGGGTCTGTTGCAAAGGAAGAATTAATTTTATTAGACTACATTCAACCTTGGAGTAAATTCTTATTTAAAGAGGTATGAAAATGTACGATACACTGATTAAAAATGCAAAAACAATTCACGATGAAACCATTGAAATAGGCATAATAAACGGAAAAATTAGCAAAATTTCTGAAAAAATTACAGAAAAAGCGAGAGAAGAGATTGATGTTCAAGGCCTGTATGTTTCTGCAGGATGGATAGATGCTCATGTGCATTGTTTTGAAAAAATGACCTTGTATTATGACTATCCTGATGAGGTTGGAATAAACAGCGGTGTTACCACAATTGTTGATGCGGGCTCTACAGGCGAAAATAATATTAAAGATTTTTACCAGCTGGCACAAAAAGCAAAAACAAATGTCTATGCTTTAATGAATATCTCCAAAGACGGCATCGTAAAACAAAATGAACTGGCTGATTTATCGAAAATAAATATTAAGAAAAATATGGAGCGCCTCTATGAACTCCCTGAATTTATCATTGGCTTAAAAGCTCGTATGAGTAAAACAGTTATTGGTGAAAATGGCGTAAAACCTTTATTACTTGCAAAAGAATTACAAAGTAAAGTAAATTTGCCACTAATGGTTCATATTGGGACATCACCAGTGGATTTGGAAGAACTGTTCTCTTATTTAGAACCAGGAGATATTGTTACCCACTGTTTTAATGGAAAAGATAATGGAATACTCGATCAAGCTGGAAATATCAAGCCTTTTGCTAAGAAAGCATATAAGAACGGTATTCACTTTGATATCGGTCACGGTACAGATAGTTTCAACTTTGAAGTTGCAAGAAGAGCCAAAAAAGAAGATATTATTGCAGACTCGATAAGTACAGATATTTATTTACGAAATCGTAAAGATGGTCCAGTTTATAGCTTGGCGACAACGATGGAAAAATTGTTGGCAGTTGGCTATTCAGTGGATGAGGTGCTTTTTCGAGTGACAGAAGCTCCTGCACATGCTTTAAAAATCAAGAATAAAGGACAACTCAAAGAAGATTTTGATGCAGATTTAACTTTTTTTGAGATTATAAAAAGTGAGAAATATTTGATGGATTCTAATGGGAATAAAGAGCAGTCCAATCAAAGCATTATACCAAGATCAGTTTTGATTAAAGGGGAAAAATTCGATATTTAGAAGGAAAAAGAGAGATGAACAGTTACGAAAAATTTGATTTAAAAAGGGTAATTAACGCGAGTGGGAAAATGACGATTCTTGGTGTATCAAAAGTGAGTGATACTGTTGCTCAAGCACAAAAGGAAGCGGGACAATCTTTTTTTGAAATGCAAGCATTAGTCGAAAAAAGTGGTCAGTATATTGCCAAGCTTTTGGATGTTGAAAATGCAACTGTCGTCTCTAGTGCAAGCTCTGGTATTGCTTTAAGTATAGCAGCTATTATTGGACAGGGACAAGAATATAATATTTACAACCCCTATAGTTCCAAAATCCAAAAGCGCGAAATTGTGATGCCTAAGGGACATAATGTTAATTATGGAACTGGTGTAGAAGTTATGATACAAGTTGGGGGCGGTAAACTTGTAGAAGCAGGATGGGCAAACGAATGCTCACAAACGCAAGTTGAAATGGAAATTACAGAAAATACAGCAGCTCTTCTTTATATAAAAAGTCATCACACTGTTCAAAAAAGTATGTTGAGTATTAAGGAAATGCAAGAAGTGGCGCTTAAGTACAATTTGCCCTTGATTGTTGATGCGGCAGCAGAAGAAGATTTGCAGACTTATTATCAGCAAGGTGCAGATTTGGTTATATACAGTGGTGCAAAAGCAATTGAAGCACCAACAAGTGCGATGGTTATTGGACGAAATCCCTATATTCCTTGGATTCAAATGCAAAACAAAGGGATTGGCCGAGCAATGAAAATTGGGAAAGAAAACATTGTCGGTTTAGTTGCAGCATTAGAATTATATTTAGCTAATGGTAATGAATCAAAAGAAAGTATGCTCCAGCGTCTCCGCCCTTTTGTCGATAAAATTAATGAAATCAAAGGACTTGAGGCAAGTACAGTTCAAGATGCGGCAGGCAGAGAAATCTATCGGGCGCGTGTTAAAGTGACAAGTAATCAAACAACAGCAGTAGAAGTCATCCAAAAGTTAAAACAAGGTAGACTAGCTATTTATACAAGGGAATATCAAGCCAATAATGGAATTATAGAATTTGATATTCGTGCCGTGAACCAAGAAGAAATGCTGGATATTGAGTGTAAATTAAAAGAGGTAATGGAGGGTACTGTATGAATGTTTTAGCATTTGGAGAAGTGATGATGCGGCTTGCAGTGCCAAACTATAAAATGCTAGAACAGACAGAATCCTTAGAGATGTCTTTTAGCGGTACAGGTTTAAATATATTATCAAGTTTGGCACATAATGGCGTTAAAACTCATTTACTCACAGTGCTTCCAGCCAATACTGTCGGACGAACTGCTCGAAGTTTTATCCGAAAATTAGGTGTTTCTGATGAAAGAATTTTGATTGAAGGGCAACATATAGGAAGTTATTTTTTAGAAATGGGCTATGGGAATCGTCCCAGTGAAGTAACCTATATGGACCGCAGTCAAAGTGCATTTTGTCAAGTTAAGCTATCAGATGAAGTAATAAAGACGGCGCTTAAAGATATTAAACTTTTACATATTTGTGGAATAGCCCTCTCAACATCGAAACAATCACGAGAAAATGCATTAAATTTAGCAAGAATTGCCCAAGAACTAAAAATTATGATTTGTTTTGACTTTAATTATCGGATGAGTCTTGCAAAAGCTGATGAACATGACATTTTAATTGATAGTTATAAAAAGATGTTACATTATAGCAATGTTGTTTTCGGAAGTGAAAAGGACTTACTTTTACTGTTAAAAATAGAACATTCAGAAGAAGAACAAGTTGAAATGCTTTATCGTAAATTTATGAAAGAATACCACGTTTCATTTTTTGGTGGAACAACCAAAGTGAATGAGGGAAATCGTAAAATACTCCAAGGATTTCTTGCAAGCCAATCGGATATTGTCTACTCCCAGAAACGTGAAATTATTTCTTTTGATCGTATTGGTACTGGGGATGCATTTGCTGCAGGAATACTTATTGGTTTAATTGAAGATTGGACGTTACAGGAAACAGTTGAATTTGCAAGTGTTAATGCACAACTTTCATATACAACTTATGGTGACAGTCCTATCATAAGTCGAGAGCTTATTGAAGCGAAATTAATGGATGAAAATATCGACATTATACGATAAGAAGAGGAGATTGAAAATGAACAAAACAATGAATTATCTAGAAAACCGTTTATGCTTAAATGTACTTGCCCACTCAGTAGACAATGCAATAGAATGTTATGAAGCTGCAGAAGGACACATTGTCTTGGGTGTACTGTCAAAAAATTATGATACAGATGAGGCGGCTATCAATGATATGAAACGCTATGCTGCAGCAACGAATAATGCGCTGTCAGTTGGCTTAGGCGCTGGTGATCCCAACCAATCGGCAATGGTTTCTCGTTTGTCAAAAGTATTACAACCCCAACACGTCAATCAAGTATTTACCGGTGTTGGGGCAAGTCGCGCATTGTTAGGGCAAGATGAAACGGTTATCAATGGTTTAGTATCACCGACAGGAACAGTAGGTATGGTGAATATTGCAACGGGCCCACTATCTTCTCAAAGTGCCGCAGGTATTGTGCCTATCGAAACAGCGATTGCTTTATTGAAGGATATGGGTGGAAGTTCTATTAAATACTTTAACATGAAAGGTCTCAACTATATTGAAGAGTATAAAGCAGTAGCAGAAGCCTGTGCAAAATATGATTTTTATTTGGAACCAACTGGTGGTATTGATTTAGAAAACTTTGAAGAAATTGTAACAATTGCAGTTGATGCCGGCGTTGAAAAAATTATTCCTCATGTCTATTCTTCAATCATTGATAAAAAAACAGGAAACACAAGAGTGGAAGATGTAAAGAGCCTTTTTGAGATGATGAAAGCCATTTTGAACAAATAAGAAAATCAAGTCTCAGTCATAGGATGGAGGCTTTTTAAGTAGGAAAAATAAAAATTCAAAAGAGTGTTATTTGTCGAAATATTAAGAGCTTAATTTTAGCGTTTATTTATGTCATATGCTATAATTGTTGCATGGTTAAAAGTTTTATAAATAAAATGAGTGCAATTTTTCAGCATGGTTCTTTTAACACCCTGTATGGTGGCTTTTATGAAGGGACCATAACTGCTGGAGAAGCTTTAAAATATGGACAAATTGGTATTGGTACCTTAGATGGTGCTGATGGAGAAGTTATTATTCTTGATGGCACTGCCTATCACGGAAATTCTGAAAATCAGGTTCGCATAGTTAAGCCAGATGAAACTTTACCGTATGTTGCAGTGATTGATCACCAACCTTTTGCGACTTATAAAGTTAATGGACTGACGATGCAAACCTTGCATGATCTGACAGAGAAATTCCCAACACGGAACACAGCTTACAGTCTAAAAATGACTGGACACTTTGAGTCGGTGGAAATTAGCTCTAAACCTGCAAAGAATACGAAAAATTATTTGGAAATACTGGCTGAACAGCCTCATTTTGCCGAAAAAAACATTTCGGGAACGATTGTTGGTATCTGGTCGCCTAAGTTTTTAGAAGATCTGTATGGTGATGGTGCCCATTTACACTTTTTAAGTGATGACAAGACTTTTGGCGGTCACTTGACTGAATTCTTATCTGGACAAATTACCATTGAAGTTGGTCAAGTGGGGGAAATGAAACAGGAATTTCCTCAAGAAAATGAAAATTTCAAGGCTATGCGCTTTGAGTAATAATAGATAAAAACTACCTAAAAAGGGTAGTTTTTTTGTCGTTAAAATTCCTATGTTAAAATTCCTATGTGAAATAAATCGTAAAGTTTATCTTGAGCTGAGGTAAATTCCCACAAATAAATATAATTATGTTGCAAGATAAATTATAAAATAAAGAAGTGAGTTTATTCAAGGTGGATTCACATAATCTTATAAAAATTTATAGAGGAGATGTTTATTATGAAAAAAGCATTTTTAGCAACGATGGGTATGGGAATCTTGGCTAGCATGACGATGGCTTCAGCTACTACAGGATTCGCGGATGAAGCAGAGGCAAAAGATTCTACTGCTAACTTCACGATTACCGCTAAAGATCCAGGAAATCCAACGGATCCAGATAACGGCACGTTAACATTGAAAGAAGTACCAAGCTTCAACTATGGTGTTCTTGAAGCCAGCTCAATTTACTCAGGGTTCACTGGAAAAGCAGCTCAAGCTGAAGGAAAAGTTTTAGTTAGCGATACACGTTTGGGTACATCAGACTGGACATTGACAGCTAATATGGATAAATTTACAAATTCTAAAACTTCATTGGAAGGTGCAGCTTTAGACCTTTCAGCGGTCGGTACTTTAGGAGAAGATTTTACAGGTGTGATTAAAGATGACAAGAGCCCTGTAGAACTTGCAAAAGGTAATGGTTCTCATGGTAAAGATGAATTCCTTATTTCTGCAGAAAATGCTAAATTATCTTTGGGCGCAAATCCAAAGGCAAACTTGGCAGCTGATGATGCTTTTGAAACAACAATCAACTGGAACTTGAGTTCTTCACAACCCGTCGCTCCAACTGCATAATCTTTGTTGTCGGATAAATGAAAATGTATAAGCAAGTACGGGCAAAACTTAAGATTTGTCGGTTCTTGCTTTTATTTTTTAGTGGAGGTTGAAAAGCATGAAATTTATAAAAGGATTAGGCTGCTTCGCCATACTGCTATTCACCTTATTTCTACCTGTGAATGCACATGCGGAAGAGGGTGCAGGTTTTACTGTCACCCCAGTACTTGGAAAGGGTCAAACGGATCCAACTGCAGGCTATTTCTCAATTAAGGGTGAACAAAATGAAAGTTATCCAGTAACGGTAGCTGTTCAGAATTTGACAGAAAATGAAAATCAAGATTTTGATGTTCAACTTGTCCAAGCAACGACAAGTAATAACGGCCATATTGATTATACTCCTAGCTCCAAAAAAATGATAGCAGGTGGTCTTTCCCTCAAGGATTTGGTAGAGGAGAAAAAGGCGACTCAAAAAGTAACAGTTGCTGCTGGGCAGACAAAGAATATTACTTTTAATCTTAAGCTACCTCAAGATAATGTAAAAGGTACTATTTTGGGCAGTGTCTATGTTCGAAAAGTCCCGAAAGAAACAGCAAAGTCTAAAGGTGTAGGTGTACGTAATGCCTTTGCTATGACAATCCCTGTCATAATATCGGAAGATTTCAATAAAAAAATTACGCCCAAATTAGCGTTGACGAACGCACAGATGAAGTCGGATACAGGAGTGCCTAAAGTTGTAGGTGAGGTTAGTAACCAAGCTCCAAGCATGTTTGGGCAAATAAAAGTAGAGGCATGGGTGACTGAAAAGGGAAAAACGGACAAGCTTTATCAGTCACAATCAGAAAAATATGAGATGGCCCCCTATTCTTCATTTGAATATACAATAGATACCAATAATCATCTCTTAAAACCGGGGAAATATACCTATCATATGCTGATGAAGTCGGGTGATAAAAGCTTTGATATGGCACGTGACTTTACAGTTGATAGTAAAAGTAGAGAAACCGTCAACAGCAAGCTGCTTGAGGGAGAAAAATCAAATACAAAGCTTTGGTGGATCATAGCTGCAGTAGTTGGTAGCAGTATTATTATTTTCCTGGTGGCTTATGGGCTAGGAAAAAGAAAGGGCGATACTGATGATGAAGATGAATAATAGCAAACTAAAAGTTAGTTTAGCACTCTTAGGTCTTTCTTGTCTGACGAATCTTTTCCTTATACAGCCAGTGAGCGCTAATATGATGCAAAGTAAAATTGGTTTTACTGTTCATCAGGATGTAAGAGATGCTGGTGTTTTGCCACCTGAAATTCCTCAAAATGGACAGTTGGTGCATTACGATCTCTTGCCATCTACAGGAAGTGCTCAAGAATATTCTTTAATCTTGTTTGGCTGTATGCTATTGTTGTTTGTTGCTGTCTTGTTCTTGGCTCGTATGTATGGAGAGAAAGGAAAACTTCAATGAAAAAAATAAATATAGGTTTTATATTGCTTTTTCTCTTGCTACATGCTGCAAGCCCTGCAGTTTATGCCTTGGACAGTGACGTGGAAGCACAGCATTCATCTAGTGCAACGAATGATAAGGATAGTAGCTCAAGTCTGCAAGAGTCAGAACTTGAAACACCAACATCGGATACAGATCAAACTATTGAGTCTGAAAACAGAGGAGATCAAACATCTGAAGAGGCAGCTCCAATAGAAAATGAAGCACCGAGAACATCTGAGGTACCGGAGCAAGAAAAATCTATCGAAGATAAACCTCAATCTGAAAAAGCATCTCCAACTGCGAGCTTGTCATCAGATGCAAGCTATACCGATTTGCCAGGTGCCCATGAACCAGATCGAAATGGCCTTTATTTACTCTTTCCACTGCGTACAGGAATTCTTTCTCAGCCTCAAGAAGAGCAGTATATTGTTGAAGGTACAAGTGCTGATGTAAGTATTAAAACCACATCATGGGTGACTTCTTGGGGTAAGGTTAAAGTCAAAGTAAATGCTTGGCAGGAACAAGACGATGGGAGTTGGCTAAGTATGGGAAGTATTGGTGAATTTTCGGATAGAAGTGGACTCCTTGGCTCAACTAAACAAAGCATTGACATCCCTGTAACCAAGCTGCAAGCTGGTAATTATTATTTTCAGCTAGAAACAAGGCTCAATACCCTGCCAATTATTGGGAGCATCTCTGCTATGACCTATTACTCGCAACTTGCTAAAGTCACGGTTAAGGATAAGCCAGTTGCTGCTAGCGGTATTTCCATTACGACTCCGAGTGTGGTGTTTGAAAAAGCGACTTATTCGGCGAAGGCCGTGACAACACCACGTGATGCGACGGGTAAAATTACTTGGAACAGTTCTTTAAAGGGAATTAATTTCCTCAAAACAGAGGGACGCAGTATTGAATTTGATGCTGGGGATCAGCTTGATGAAGTAAATACCGATGTACAAGCACCGGGTATCCCTTTCACGATGTCTGCTGGCATTAGAAATGATGATGGAACAACGCCAACAGATAATAAGACAGTCTATCTCGGTGGTTTAGCAGCTAAAAATGTTGCAGAAGATAGTGGTATGAGCTGGGAACTTGATGGACAAGGTTTAGCAGATTTGAACAAATCGGTTGAAAGTGCCGAAGTATGGAGTTATGAATGGAAATACATAGAAGGGAAAACTCCTAAAGCTTTCTCTGAAACTCAAGGGGTCAAAAACTATAAAGGTACAGTAAGCGATTTGACCAGTCTTAATGATGCAGATCATATCCTTTCTTTTGCTCCAGACAGTGCCTTTATGAAAACTGCGCGGGAAGCGACAGAAAATGGGAAACCTTTTGCAGTTCAAGTCACTTTTTCAACAACGATTGATACAGGGGACGGCAAAAAGGAAACAGTTACTCTTTCTTCAAATAAGGCTCAACTTCTGGTTAATAAAGCGACAGGAAAGCTTCTTTTACAGCAAGTACCAAACTTTGATTTTGGTAAATTGCCTGCCAGTTATATCTATGATGGAACAAAAGATAGAGAGCCCACTGCACAAGATCATCTTGAAATTGTGGACAGTAGAGCAAAAGGTGGCTGGCGACTTTCTGCAAAGATGAGTCGTTTCCAAAGTAACAATAATCATAGACTGAAATTTAATAGTCAACTTACAATGTCCACTTATCCCTTTGAGATAAATCTTAAAGATGATGATACAGATAGTTACATTGTAGATTCGGTAAGCAGTGAAGCTTTTGATTTAACCGGGCAGTTGCTCTTACAACCTGATCCGCTAGCCGATCTGAGTGCAGGAGAGACTTTTAGCAGTACGATAACTTGGAATCTTGTATCGACCACTAAGAGTACACCACCAGCATAAAGTTATAATAAATATAAAAACAGCGTTTCGCTGTTTTTATATTTTGAAGGCTTGAGGTAATAAAAGATGTTGGAAGATGCAAAGCGAGGAATGGAAATAGGAGAAAAAGTTATGATAGAGCTTTTCACAACGCCAAAGGAACAAGTTAAGATTGAACTCTTTCAGTACATCTTGTTTTCTCGGGCAGGTGAATTTTCTAAAGATTTAAAGGAGAAATTGAACTTGAAAAATGAGACTTTTAGACGGTACAGCAAGGAACTTGAAGAAGATATCCATGAACTTTTTGGTCAAGATATTAAGATAATAAAAAAGTCTTCAAAAATAGTCATAAAAATGAAGAATGAAATGACACCAGATTATATCGTGACCCGCTTGAAGCTGAATTATATGCGGAAAAGCCCTTTATATAATCTCCTCTCTACACTTATCAGTAAAAGTTACACATCAATTCCTGAAATTGCTTATGATTTGAACTTTAGTGAACCAACAGTCTACAAGTTATTGACACAAGTGAAGGAGATTATGCTCCCGTTTAAAGCCGAATTTGACTTGGCAAATGCGACAAATTTTTCGGGAGATGAACTTGGTGTACGCTATTTTCTCTATCTCACACATTGGCATCTTTTCAATACCTTAGGAAAAAAGCCTTTCTCTGATGCCTTTCCGCCAGAATTTATCGATATAAATTTTTTAAAGCGTTCTTTAAAAATTGAGCGAAAACTTTCAAAAGCTCAGGAACAAAAGTTGCTTATACTTGCAGGCGTGACCTCCTATCGTATCGTTTACTTTAAGAAATATGTCAAGGTTGAAAAAGCATTTTTAGAGGATATTTCGATATTTTATCGAGGTCACCACTGCTTAAATCTTGCTTCTTTTAATGTAGACCCAGAGATTATTGAGAAAGAGTCAATACTTCTTAGTTTTTTAGTCAGAGGTCTTATTTTTGAGTTTGATGATATGTACGAGAAAAAAAGGGTTGTTGAAAGATTTCAAAATTCGAAACTTTCTGTTGGTTATGAAGTCAGCCTGTTTCTAGAAAAATTTCGCGAGACGTTCTCTTTTGAGTTTTCCGAAGAAAATTATGTCAAATCATACTATCTTCTAGTACTTACCAACCTATATTCACGTTACATACAATTTAATGTTGATTTTTACCGTGCAGTTCCTATCGAAAAAAATTATGAATTGTTTGAAAAAAAGCCTCGTTATCGTGCTGTTAAAGATAGGCTGAATCAGATCATTACCTATTTTCCTTCTTCACAGCAGTTGAATGATTTAGAGAGAAAAAGTTTGACAGCACTACTTTATACAATTTACGAGCTCAATGCGCCAAGTATCCCTGTCCAAGTCTATATTAATCATACCTCAAGCATTGTGAATAGCTTCTATATTCAAAACACCTTGAAAAAATTTTTTAATAGCGATTTAATCGCTTTCTGCAAAACGATACCTGAAGCTGATGTTATTATTTCGAGTGATCCCGAAGGAAATTTCCTCTCCAAAGATGTTTTTTACTTTAAAAATATTTTTGATAAAGAAACATGGACCGACTTGATTGAGTTTTTGTCTAAATCGCTTTATGAGAAGAGGTTTCGGTAAAAATAAAATCCGCCGTGTTAATGTCAGAATAATACATAGAGTAAAAAACTCATTTTATCTATTTCTTTATTTTGAGAAAGTAACTTTATGTTATAATGATACTAATAGACTTTTTATTAAGGAAAATAATGATGAATATACAAGAAATGAACGCGCGCAAGGAGAAAATTCGTAATTTTTCGATCATTGCGCATATTGACCACGGAAAATCCACGTTGGCTGACCGTATCCTTGAACTGACAGAAACAGTCTCAAAACGTGAAATGCAGGCTCAGCTTTTGGACAGCATGGATTTGGAGCGTGAACGTGGTATCACGATTAAGCTCAATGCTATTGAGTTAGAATACACGGCTAAAGATGGAGAAACCTATATTTTCCACCTTATTGACACGCCTGGACACGTCGATTTTACCTATGAAGTTTCCCGTTCTTTAGCTGCCTGTGAAGGTGCTATTCTTGTTGTCGATGCAGCTCAAGGGATTGAAGCCCAAACCTTGGCCAATGTCTATTTGGCTTTAGATAACGACTTAGAAATTCTTCCCGTCATTAATAAAATTGACCTTCCTGCGGCAGATCCAGAACGAGTGCGTACTGAAGTTGAAGATGTCATCGGTTTAGACGCTTCAGAGGCTGTTTTAGCCTCTGCTAAAGCAGGTATCGGTATTGAAGAAATTTTGGAACAAGTTGTGGAGAAGGTTCCAGCACCTCAAGGTGATGTTGAAGCACCACTCAAGGCGCTGATTTTCGACTCAGTTTATGATGCTTATCGTGGTGTTATCTTGCAAATTCGTGTAGTTGATGGTTCTGTGAAGGTAGGTGATACTATTCAACTGATGTCAAATGGTAAAGAATTTGTTGTGACAGAGGTTGGGATTTTTACGCCTAAAGCAGTGGCGCGTGACTTCCTCATGGCGGGCGATGTTGGTTACTTGGCAGCTGCAATTAAGACAGTTGCGGATACACGGGTTGGTGATACAATCACTTTAGCTAATCGCCCTGCTGAAGAAGCACTTGCGGGTTATAAAAAAATGAATCCAATGGTCTTCTGTGGACTTTACCCGATTGATTCTAACCGTTATAATGACCTTCGTGAAGCCCTAGAACGCTTACAACTGAATGATGCCAGCTTGCAGTTTGAGCCAGAAACATCACAAGCGCTTGGATTTGGTTTCCGCTGTGGTTTCTTAGGCCTTTTGCACATGGATGTTATCCAAGAGCGCTTGGAACGCGAATTTAACTTAGACTTAATCATGACCGCACCATCTGTAATTTACCATGTCAACACGACTGATGGTGAAACAATGGAAGTGGCAAATCCAAGTGAATTCCCTGACCCAACACGTATTGAAAGTATTGAAGAACCATTTGTCAAAGCACAAATCATGGTGCCTAACGAGTTTGTCGGTGCCGTTATGGAGCTTGCTCAACGCAAACGTGGTGAATTTGTGACGATGGATTATCTTGATGCTAACCGTGTCAATGTTATTTATCATATCCCATTGAGTGAGATTGTCTTTGATTTCTTTGATAAGCTCAAATCTTCAACACGCGGCTATGCAAGTTTCGACTATGAAATCTCAGATTACCGTCCATCACGTCTCGTGAAGATGGATATTCTCTTGAATTCGGAAAAAGTCGATGCCCTTAGCTTTATCGTGCACAAAGATTTTGCTTACGAACGTGGTAAAGTTATCGTTGAAAAACTCAAAAAACTTATTCCTCGTCAACAATTTGAAGTACCAATCCAAGCCACTATTGGTCAAAAAATCGTGGCACGTAGCGACATCAAAGCCTTGCGTAAAAATGTCTTGGCTAAATGTTACGGTGGTGACGTTTCTCGGAAACGTAAACTGTTGGAAAAACAAAAGGCTGGTAAGAAACGCATGAAATCGATCGGCTCAGTAGAAGTACCACAAGAAGCTTTCCTTTCTGTTTTGTCTATGGATGAAGAATAAAGGTAAATAAGCTACTTTATATCACAAATAAGTAAAAGACAGTCTTTGAGGCTGTCTTTATTTTTTATGGTTTCCAGCCAGTTGTCCCAATAGGGATAACTGGCTGGAAACCATAAAAAACAAAAAAATGAGATATTTCTATCTCATTTAAAAGTCTAGCTTTTGGGGTTCACATCACTCGGGCTAGTCTTTTTTGTCTGTCTTCTTTCAAAAAGTATCTAACTTGGTGAATTTTTTATTCTTGAGTTGGTAGACAACATCAGAGTTTTGAGCTACCTCTGTTTCATGAGTCACGATAATTACAAGTTTATGATCTTCATGCGCTATTTTTTTGAAAAGCTCGACAATTTGGCGCGTCGTATTTTCATCAAGATTTCCTGTAGGTTCATCCGCAATGATGATATCATGATTTAAAACAAGGGCGCGTGCGATAGCCACACGTTGCTGCTGTCCTCCTGAAAGTTTACTTACAGGCTTGTATATTAAGTCCTCTGTCAAACCAACTTTTTCCAAGCTATCAATAATTGACTGCTTCTCATCGTCAAAGGCTACTTTTGAGATCCTGAGCGCTGTTTTTACATTTTCAAAAGCTGACATATAGGTTAATAAATTATAAGCTTGAAAAATGGTAGAAACGATGTTCTTACGATAATTGGTGAGCTGTTTTGCTTTTATCTCGTCTCCATTAAGTTTAATCTGTCCAGACTTGGGCATATCTAAACCTGCTAGAAGAGAGAGTAGTGTTGTTTTTCCACTTCCAGATTGGCCGAGAATACTGTACATAATGCCTGCTTCAAAAGTTTCTGTGACATCTTGAAAGAGGTAATCTTCAGGATGGTTATAGTAGTAAGTCAAATTTTCAATGTTTAATACTGTCATAATGTCCTCCTTCTTTAATTTGTCAGCACTTGTTTAGGGTTTAAGCGTAAAATACCAATTGCTGCTAAACCAACGGCCACAAGCGTAATCAAGAGTGCAAGAGCTGCTAAAATCGCGATTTGTTGAGGATTTGTTTTAATTTCGAGCTCATTTATGGCCTTGAGCTGTTCATTATTTTGTCCCATCCCAATCGCCGTACGCATTCCGCCAGGTTGAGCATTAGGACTTCCTTTTTCTGTCTGAGGTCCATCGTCTTGTCTTTGAGTACCATTTATTTGCGTAGGTTGATTGGTTTGACTGGTTTGAGTTTCTTGGTTAAGTAACTGTTGACCGACGGCATTGCCCACAAAGTTACCAGTAGCTGAGGCTATACCGATAGAAACGACCATTATCATAAACAGTTCAGTAAAGAATTGCGCCACAATTTTTCCTTTTGACTCGCCTAAGCTCATCAAGACACCAATTTCAAAGCGACGTTCTCGCACCATGAGCATGACGATAAGCGCAAGGATGATGGCACCTGCAAGTGTCACAAGGATAACAATATTTTTAGAAAAACTGCTGATATTGTTCAGAGGTTGTAGCATTTGTTGGTAGATAGCATCATTAGACTGTACTTCAAATTTATCTGTATCGATAAGCTTGGTAGCTTCTTTGACAAACTTCTCTGAATCTTCTGGGTTTTCCAGATTAAAGATTGCACTTCCAAGCGTTCCTGTTTTACCATCGATTTGGTTTGGCACACTCAAAGCAGTGTACATCTGATTGGCTGGGTTCATAAAGCTAAAGTCTGCGGCCAAATCATTTTCTGTTGAGCCTGATTTGTAAATTCCTACAACAGTCATTTTGTAAGTTTTATCATTACTATCTTTGAGGGTAAATGTTGAGTTTACTTTGAGGCTGTTCTGTTTAGCCAAGCTCTCTTCAATGACAACATTATTCGTTCCTTCATCAGAGGACTGAATCGCGCGTCCAGAGGTTATTTTATTTGTCCCACCCGAAAACTCTGAAGAGGCGAGCAAGTCGTTTGTACCAACGATTTTGAAATCACCGGGAGTACTTCCGCTCATTTCCGGCCCTGCCATAAAGACAGCTCCTTGTTTATCATTATTTTCTGAGGTGTCAGATTGACTTATTGCTTCGATATTGCTTTCGGCATTTGCTGTAGCTTGTTTTGTATACGAGTAAGATTTTATTCCAGAAAGTTTCGCTATTTTTTCAGCATCTGCTTGAGTAATGTCAGGCATATCGGACTTGTTCGTTTTCTCTGTTGAATCATTCTTAGAAAAATTTTCCATCATTGCAGAACGATTAATGGAGAGTGTAACAGTCGCTCCGGCACTCTTCTTCGCATTTTCGATGGAACGGTTAGAAGCTGTATGAATAACCAAACCCGAAAGAACAAAAATAAGTATAGTTGAAAAGGCCACAATAAGTAGAAGGGTTCGTGATAGTTTGGCTTTAGTAAAAAGCCAGGCACGTCTTATAAAATCCAAATGAGATTCTCCTTTGTCTAAATTAATAAAACAAATTGTATGCTTATTTACTTAAAAATTAGTTAAACGATACATAAGCGAAACTTAAGAAACATTTTATTGTAAAAAAGAGATGCGTTAGTAACTTTGAGTAGAGAGTTTAAGTCAATATTCTTGAAATTAATTAGAAAATAGAGTATTATTGACCAGTCAATGATTGATTAGTCAATTATTATGGAAAAGAATAAAAGTCACAGAAAGAGGATGGACATTTGATTATTGTTAATGCTAAATTTTTTATCAAAGACGAAAAAAGAGAAGAATTTTTAAGAGATACAGAGGAACTGATTGCTTCTTCCAGACAAGAAGAAGGATGTTTAGCTTACGATTTATACGAAGCAGTGCTTTCAACAAATGAGTTTGTGATGATTGAAAACTGGGCTTCCTTAGAAACAATCGAAAAACACAACACCAATCCTTTGCTGCTAGCTTTCGCGCAAAATATCAGTAACTATAGTGTTAAAAAGCCGGAATTGCAAATTGTAGAGAAGGGGGTAAAATAAGCTTATGTCAGTCATAACAACTATTTTAGGAGTCTTGGTCGCCATAGAATTCTTTTATATTACCTATTTAGAAACGGTAAAAACGACTTCTGATGCAACAGCTAGAGTGTTCAAAATGACCAGCGAGGATTTACAAAACAAAAACGTCCAAGTACTGTTTAAAAATCAAGGCATATACAACGGGTTGATTGGTATTGGGATACTTTATGCACTGTTTGTTTCTGCCGCACGCATTGAATTATTGAGTGTCTTCTTGGTATATATTATTTTAGTTGCGCTGTATGGGAGCCTCACGAGCGACCGCTTCATTATTTTTAAACAAGGTGGTTTAGCCATCTTAACTCTACTTAGTATTATTTTCTTCTAAATAGATAAAGTAATCCAACACTGAACAACAGTTTTTATAATAATTCCTAAGCTTTATAAGAAGGTATAGGTGATCCCAAACTGGAAAGGAAAGAAAAAAATGACGAAAAAAATATTAATCATAGAAACAAATACGCCCAAATATGATAAGACAAATAGAGCTACAGGGCTCTGGTTGGGAGAGACAACTCATTTTTATGATGAAATAATCTCTGCAGGTTATGAAGTTGACTTTGCAAGTCCAAAAGGTGGCTATGTTCCCCTTGATCCTGAAAGTTTTAAATATGCGAACGAAATCGATTGGAAATGGTATACAGAAAGAAGTTTTAGGGAAGATGCTCTTTCCAACACGAAAAAAATAACGGATTTAAATCCTCAGGATTATGGCGCTATATATTTTACAGGTGGTCATGGTGTACTGTGGGATTATCCCGAAGATAAAGAGTTGATGAAAGTCGCTGAAGCAATTTATTATGCAGGTGGATTTATAACGTCTGTTTGTCATGGTGCAGCTGGTCTTTTGAACTTGAAAGATGAAGAGGGGCAATACCTTATAAAAGATAAAGTCGTTACCGGATTTACAAACGAAGAAGAAGAGCTTAATGGAACAACAACTGCTGTCCCTTTCTTAACCGAAACCGAGTTAAATCAACGTGGAGCGCGATACAAAAAAGCCGCAGCTTTCAAAGAGTATGCTATTAGAGATGGGCGAATAATTACTGGACAAAATCCTCAATCTCCCCAAAAAGTAGCTGAATTACTTGTAGCTGAATTACGTAAATTAAACCACTAAAAAAAGAAGGCTCTACCTTCTTTTTTAGTTTGAAAAATAAGAGTGTTATGGTTTTCGTTTCATATTTTTCATAATGTTATTAAGTTGAGAGAGTTGCATAATCAAACTATTATAATTAATTTCATCAGATTGTCCTGCAAGTTCTTGTCCAACTTGTAGGGAAATAGCAGGAAGCATTTTTTTGAGTTTTTTTCCATCTACACTTAAAAATAGTTTGACAATACGCTCATCCGAACGCGAACGTTTTCGAACAAGATATCCTTTTTGTTCCAATTTCTTTAATAAAGGACTTAAGGTACCAGAATCTAAATATAATTCTTCCCCCAACTCATTCACGGTCATGCCATCTTCTAATGCCAGCAAAGCAATAAAGCTTGTGTATGTTAAGTCATACTTTTTTAAATACGGCTTGTACTGTTTTATAATTTCTTTAGAAGCAATGTATAGTTGAAAGCAAAGTTCCTTGTTTAAAATCGAATTACTCATAGTGTCCTCCCAAATATTTTTATTATAACTGATTTCATATATTTGTCAAATTCAATTATATTTAGTAAAATTAAATTGTGCACAATTAAAAATAAAAAGAGGTAAGGTAATGCAAAAAATATTTTCAACAAAAATGATAAATACAGGTGGCCGTAATGGTGAAGTCCACTCTCCCGATAATAGCTTTAAATTAGACATCGCAGCGCCAGGAAGTAAAGCTGTGGATGCGACAAATCCAGAACAGTTATTCGCAGCGGGGTATAGCGCTTGTTTTAACAGTGCTTTAGACTATGTCAAAAAATCAAGAAATGTTGATGGAGAATCAACTATAGAAGTAACTGTATCTCTCTATAACTTAAGTCAAGGCGCAGTACCTGACGTTGTTTTAGGTGTTGATATCGTAGGACATATAGACGGTGTAAGCTTTGAGGAAGCAAAAGAATTGTTAGAAATGGCCCATGAAACTTGTCCTTATTCTCGTGCGACAAAAGGTAATATTGAAGTTACGATTGATATTTTTTAAAACTGAGAAATACTGGTAGAATAAGTATCAGGGAATAATATAAATAGAGATAGAGATTGCTACGAGCTATCTCTTTTTGTTTAGACAATAACATAAAATATTATCCAATTATAAATTGTGCATAATAGACAAATAGTGTATAATTGTCTGATATATATATTCTAGGAGGAATTATTTTATGATTAAACTCATAGGTGTCTTGATTGTCTTGATTGGTTTTGTTTTCAAGATAGAGACCTTATTTGTTGTTGTTGTTGCTGGGATTTCTACAGGTCTGGTTGCAGGTTTGAGTATTCAGGAGATTCTAACTATTTTAGGTCAATCTTTTGTCGATAACCGTATGGTTTCGCTTTTTGTTTTGACTCTTCCAGTTATCGGTGTTTTGGAACGTAATGGACTTCGCCAACGTGCAGTAGATCTTATTGGCCGTATCCAGTCACTTACAACAGGTCGTATTGCCCTTGTTTATGTTTTTATTCGTTTTATTGCAGGCGCAATGTCTATTCGTATTAGTGGTCATCCACAGTTTGTTCGACCACTCATTCAGCCGATGGCCAAAGCTGCCGCAGTGAGTAAATTTGGTGATGTGGAGTCTGAAGACGATGATATTAAGGCAATTTCTGCCGCAGCAGAAAACTATGGTAACTTCTTTGGGCAAAATCTCTTTGCAGGGAGCGCCGGTGTTCTCTTGATTACTTCAACTATGTCAAGTTTTAACTATGATGTTTCAGCCGTAGACGTAGCAGTTGCCAGTATTATCATGGCTGTCCTTGCCTTTCTAGTGACAGCTATCCAGTTTGTACTGTATGACAGAAAACTTCTTCGAAAATTTGGAAAGAAAGAGGTAAAATAAACCATGCAAGCTTTTATTGACGTTTCATTAAATATTTTTTATGTCCTTATGGGTTTACTCATGATTTATATGGCCTATAAAGCTTTAACTACAATACAGGGAAGCAAACGTTTCGGAACGGCTCTTTTTTGGATTTTAATTGCTATACCATTTATTTTTGGTGCACTTATCCCAGCCTGGCTTGTAGGACTCTTTATTGTTTTAAGCAGTTTACTTACACTAACTAAGCAAGTGACCTTTGGGAAATATAAAGCTTTGGACGACAACTTTGGCGAAAAACAGTCTAAAGTCTTGAAGAATAAAATCTTTATTCCTTCCTTTATTCTGGCATTTGTAGCTGTTGGCATTGCGATGGCTTTAGGTAAATTTACCAATGCTTCACTCTTTGCTATCGGTGTAGCTTCGGTTGTTGCCTTAGTGTTTGCATTGATAATGACAAAAGCAAAAGTGACAGAATCCGTGGAGGATGGCGCACGCCTCTTTGATTCGATGGGGCCGGTTGCGATTTTACCACAATTGTTGGTTGCCTTAGGTGCACTCTTTACAACTGCAGGTGTTGGTGAAGTTATCTCCCAAGGGATTACAGGTATTGTCCCTGCGGATAACCGCTTGCTCGGCGTAGTAGCTTATGTTCTTGGCATGGTGATTTTCACGATGATTATGGGGAATGCTTTTGCGGCTTTCTCTGTCATCACAGCGGGTATTGGGATTCCGTTTGTCCTTGCCCAAGGAGCAAATCCCGTAATTGCTGGGGCATTAGCACTGACTGCAGGATATTGTGGTACTTTACTGACGCCAATGGCAGCCAACTTTAATATCGTGCCTGCTGCCTTGCTTGAGATGAAAGATGAGAATAAAGTGATCAAGGTACAAGCGCCAGTTTCACTTACGCTTATCGTTCTGCACATTCTCGTAATGTACTTTATCGCATTTTAAAAAGGAGATTATTCTATTATGAAAATTTTGTTAACAGGTTTTGATCCATTTGGTGGTGAAGCACTCAATCCAGCTGAAGAAGCTGTGAAACGTGTTGCGTCAGAAATCAACGGTGCTGAGATTATTAAGTTGATTATTCCGACTGTGCGTTATAAATCACTCGAAAAAATTGAAGAAGCTATTGAAAAACATCATCCAGATGTGGTTGTAAATATTGGCCAAGCCGGTGGACGCTTCGCGATTACGCCAGAGCGTGTCGCCATTAATGTGGATGATTTCAGAATTCCAGATAATGAAGGCAATCAGCCTGTCGATGAGCCCGTAAAAGAAGATGGTGCTCCAGCATATTTCTCTACATTGCCAGTTAAAGCAATGGTTAGCGAATTAAATAAAGCTGGCATTCCTGGAACCTTGTCTAACACAGCCGGTACCTTTGTATGCAACCATGTTTTCTATGGTGTGCGTTACCTCTTAGAGAAAAAATATCCCGAAGTTAAAGCTGGTTTCATTCATATTCCTTATGCTACATCACAAGTCATTGATAAAAAAGACACACCTTATATGTCATTGGACGAGATTGTTAAAGGGATTGAAGTTGCCTTAGAAGCATGCACGCGCTATTCCGAAGATTTACGTGTTATTGGTGGGGAAATATGTTAAGGAAAGTTTTTGTATACGGTAGCTTACGTACAGACATGTTTAATTATGAAAAATATTTAAAAGGTGAGGTTCTGGAAAGTACACCAGCAAAAATTAAGGGCAATCTCTTTCATATTGAAAATAAGGGTTATCCCGCAATCTTTGACGGTGATTCAGAAATAATAGGAGAAGTTTTTACTTTTTATGACTTCTCAAAAAGTATTCGAACACTCGATGGTATGGAAAATTTTAACCCAGAAAGTCCAGAAAGCAGTGAGTACCTCCGTCGAAGTACCACTGCCTCTCTCAGTAACGGCCAAACGGAAGAAGTTTACTATTATCACTATAATCCAAATGCAAGTTTTAATTCCAATGATCAGTTAGTACCTGTTGACTCAGGAGACTGGTTGGAATATATGTTGCAGACGGTTGAATAAAAACAAGAAGTCGTTGGGCTTCTTGTTTTTTTTGGATAAATGAAGCGTTACTCAAAAGAGAGTGTGCGATAATTTGGATTACAAACACTCTTATTAATAAAAGTGAAAGAAAATGGAAATAATCTAATACATGTGCTATACTTCCTTTGGAAGCGTATACTTTTGATTTGTTACAAAGTAAAATTCAGAAGTAACTCTTGGAGAAGATATACTCTCACTTTACTAAAAGAAATAGACAGAGAAGTTTGCTTTATCTTTATCCTCAAAAATAAAACACACAATAAAAACCCTGACACAATAAAAAGTGCCAAGGTTTTTTTATGAAACATAATCGAAAGCGTTTACAATCTAAATATACAATATTAATTATCTTATAAGGAGTTGTAATGAAAGAAAAAACTAGTCTTAAAGTGCGGGTTCAGAAACTTGGAACAGCACTCTCAAATATGGTTATGCCTAACATTCCAATCTTAATTGCTTGGGGTGTTCTCACGATGTTCTTTATCCCAGATGGTTTCACACCAAACAGTACTTTTGCTGCTATGGTTGGCCCAATGCTTGTCTTTCTTATTCCAGTCATGATTGGTTATACAGGCGGTAAGAATATCTATGATCACCGCGGAGGTGTTGTTGGTGCAATTGCCACATTTGGTTCGATTGTCGCCACAGCAACAACTACGATGGGCGGTCTTAATGAAAACGGCAATGTTCCGATGATTTTAGGTGCTATGATTTTAGGTCCTCTTGGAGCTTGGCTGATTAAAAAATTCGACCAAGTCGTGCAACCTCATATCAAAGCAGGGCTTGAGATGTTGATTAACAATTTTTCAGCTGGTCTTGTCGGTTTTGGTATTTCATTATTTGCTGTAAAAGTAGTTGGTCCATTAGTTGCAGCTTTAACAGATATTATGGGGCAAGGAGTTGATTTCCTTGTTTCCAATCACCTTATTCCTTTAGCAAATGTCTTTATTGAACCTGCTAAAATTCTATTTTTAAATAATGCCATTAACCAAGGTATTTTGACGCCTTTGGGTATCCAACAAGCCAGTGAACAAGGAAAGTCACTATTGTTTTTACTCGAAGCAAACCCTGGACCAGGTCTTGGTATTTTGATTGCCTTTTGGCTCTTTGGTAAAGGTTCAGCAAAAGCTACAGCACCAGGTGCGATGATTATTCAATTTATTGGTGGTATTCACGAAATTTATTTCCCATACGTGATGATGAAACCAGCTCTGTTTTTCGCAGTAATTGCTGGTGGTGTATCAGGTACTTTGACAAACAATTTCTTAGGGGCAGGTCTTCAAGCACCAGCGTCTCCAGGTTCAATTATTGCCATCACAGGAATGGCTTCTGGTAAGGCTGCAGGAGGCTTGGGAAATATTCTTAGTGTTTGGGCCGGTATTCTTGTAGCTGCAGGTGTTTCCTTCCTTGTTGCGTCCTTCATTTTGAAACGTGACAAGTCAATGGTTGATGACTCAGCACTTGAAGAAGCACAAGCCAATGTTTCGGAAGCAAAGGCTGTTGCCAAAGGGCAAGTTGCTCCATCTCACGAAGCAGTTGATTTTTCAGCGGTTAAACATGTCATTTTTGCTTGTGATGCGGGTATGGGTTCATCTGCGATGGGCGCATCCATCCTAAGAAACAAAGTTAATAAAGCTGGTTTGCCACAAGATGTTACAAATATTGCTATTGCTAATCTGAAAGCAGGGCCAGATACTATCGTTGTCACACAAGAAGAATTAGCTGCTCGTGCGGCGACAATGTCACCAGATGCAATTCGATATTCTGTTTCCAACTTTTTAAATTCACCAAAATACGATGAGATTATTTCCCAATTATCTCAAACACAGACTTCAGAGCCATCTAAAAGTGAACCGGTAACCTTAACGAACAGTCCAATAGTAGAAGAAGAAATAGATTTGAATCAAATCGATGAGGTTGTCTTTGCTCATGATGGTGAGCATATCGGTTCCCCAACGATGGGTAAAGAAACATTAGGGGCTATCTTTAAGATGAATGGCATTCAGCTTCCGATTTCAGATGTAGAGTTTTTAGGTTTAGCAGCTTTCAATGCAACAAACATCATGATTGTAACTACAGAAGAGTTTACCCATCGTGCTAAAAGAGTTGCGCCTAATGCTCAATATCTCGAGGTTGAAAGTCTGATTACAACACCAAGATATGATCAACTTGTCGCACGTTTGAACAAGTTATAAACCAAAAGTAAAGGGGGAAACCTCGTGTTAGTAACACAACGTGAACAACAAATCATCCAAGAATTTTTAGTGAAGGAAACCCTGACCATTGCAGATATGATGGAAGCGACTGGAGCCAGCAGAAGAACAATTTATCGGGATTTAGATAAATTTCAACTGACTTTGCCTAATATGGGTATTTATTTACGTACTTCAACAGAAGGCTATTATTTAGAAGGAGATCTTGCCCGGTTAGAGCAACTTCAGGAGCTCAAGGAGTTTTCGCCTCAAGAAAGACAAAAAGCTGAGATTGTTCTTTTAGTCACGAAGCATCATTCTCTTGAAGAATTAGCAGAACGTTTTGCAGTAAGTTTGCCCACTGTTATTTCGAATTTGAAACATTTAGATAAAATTTGTGAAGAAAATGAACTCTTTTTACATCAAGATGACGAAATTTGGATTACTGGAAAAGAAGAAAAAATTCGTTCGGTCTTGGTTTCGATATTAAATGACTCGATGAGTATCAGTGAAGCATTGAATGGCGATTTTGCGGAAGGTAAAATTTCTTCATTTTTGGAAACACAGTTTTTAGAGACAGCAAAAGCAATCTTTGAAAAAAATGTCGAGATAAAAGCGGTCGATAAAAGTAAGGTTTTGATGCAATTTTTCCTTGGCATAACACTGCTAAGGATTAACCAAGGAAAGACAATTTCATCTGGACTTTGGCGTAAACCAAGTAAAGAAGCAATTGCCTTTGTAAGGGAAATTATCCAAGAGCTAGGGGGAACATCTTTTAGTCTCACAGAGATTGTATATCTAGCCAGTATTTATGATGTACTTTACTTTGGTTTTGGTCGTGAAGTTCTTTTTATGGAAAAATTTGACAGTCAGTTTTCTTATAAAGTACGCCAACTAATCAGTGAAGTTTCACAAAAAATGGATATTGCTTTTATCAAAGACGATAAACTCTATGGCCTTCTTTATGCTCATCTAAAAGAAACAGAAATTTTACCGGATCTTTCCTCCGAAAAAGAAAATAAGTTTATCAAAAAGATTGAAGCGGACAACAAAAAAGTTTTTAAAGTGGTGCAGGATGTTCTGCCGAAAGTATTTTCACGGAAATTCTCCAGCACAGATACAGCTTTTGTAACTTTGCATTTCGTAGCGACTCTTGAACGAAGTGATTTGGTTCTTCCCTTAACAGCGGCTATTGTGACAAGTCGGGGGCGAATCTCTTGTGAATTTTTGATCAGTCACTTAAAGAAAAATTTCCCCTTTTTGAAGCGTATCGATATTATCCAATTGTCTGAAATACCGAATCTGGAGCACTATGATGTAGTATTTACAACAGAAAAAGAGTTGAATTATATTTATGTGAGTCGTATATTGGATCAGAAAAATACCGATGATATTCGTCACCAATTGCGTGTAATTCAACAAGAGGCAAGGAAAGAAAATAAGGAAGATGAGCCACGTCATACAGTAGATCTAAGCAGGTTATTCAGTATAAGTAATACTTTATTAGAACAATTTTCTCTGGAAACTTTAGAAAACCCGCCCCATTTGCAAGCTGTTATTGAACTTATTGTACAGCGTTTGGGTTTTTCAGAAAAAGAAGGATTGGCTCGGCTCTTGTTAGAACGTTTCGAGGCGACACATTTGGCTATTCCGGATACAAATATTGCACTGCTTCATGGTCTCCATGGAACAGTGCCGTATCCGCTTTTCAAAATATATGATCTAGAGGAGCGCATAGAAGTAATTGCCATGAACCAAGAAAAGATAAGCGTTAATCGTGTTCTCTTGTTATTAGCACCTCCAGAAGTTGACCATTATGCGACATATCTCTTGGGAAGAATATCGAGCTCAATCATCGAAAATAAACTGTATACGAAAATTTATGATTCCGGTAATCAAGAAGTTGTTGAAGAGCTCTTAAAAATGATTATGACTGAATCAATCCAAAAATATGGAGAATAAAATGAGAATTCAAAGAAATCTGATAAAACTAAATAAACATTTTGAAACAAAAGAAGAAGCGATTGAATATTGTGGTTCCTTACTTCATGATGCAGGCTGTGTGACCGCAGCCTATATTCCAGCTATGGTTCAACGTAACGAGGAACTTTCTGTATATATGGGGAATTTTATCGCCATCCCTCACGGCACAGATGAAGCAAAAAAAGAAGTTAAAAAAACCGGCATATGTATTGTGCAAGTTCCTCGGGGCATAAACTTTGGTGATGCTGAAGAACGCAAAGTGGCGACTGTTTTATTTGGAATAGCAGGTGTGGGAGACGAGCATTTGGAGCTTATCCAAAAAATCTCGCTTTTCTGCGCTGATGTCGATAATGTCGTTAAAATCGCAGATGCACAAACTGTTGATGAAATCGCAGCATACTTTGAAAACTAGATAATCTCAAAAATCTTGGCACAGTAAAAAGTGCCAAGATTTTTATTTAGTAGCGGAAAGAAAACGATTACAATAAAGGAGTAAAAAGAAGAAATGAAGGTAAATACAAATGAAAAAAGCAGTACATTTTGGCGCAGGAAATATCGGACGTGGTTTTATCGGAGAAATCTTATATAAGAACGGTTTTGAAATTGCCTTTGTCGATGTTAATGAAAAAATCATCAACGCTTTAAATGAGGAAGGAAAATATACGATTGAGCTGGCAGAGCAATCGCATGAAAAAATTCAAGTCCATAGTGTTTCGGGCATTAACAATGCGCAGAACCCTGAAGCAGTTGTTGAGGCTATCGCAGAGGTCGATATCGTTACTACAGCCATTGGGCCCAACATACTTTCTTTTATTGCGGAACTGATTGCTAAAGGCATTCAAAAGCGTAAAGTCCAAGGAAATCAAAAACAATTAGACATCCTTGCCTGTGAAAACATGATTGGGGGTTCCGAATTTCTTTTTGATAAGGTCAAAGAATATTTAACACCAGCTGATTTAGAATTTGTAGATTCAAAAATCGGCTTTCCCAATGCGGCAGTCGACCGTATCGTCCCCAATCAATCCCATGAAGATCCGCTCTATGTTGTCGTTGAACCCTTCCGTGAGTGGGTTGTGGACGAAAGTCAACTGAAAAACAGCGAAGTAAAGCTTGAAGGTGTTCATTATGCCGGAGATTTGGAACCTTTTATTGAACGTAAACTCTTCTCTGTCAACAGCGGTCATGCCACAGTGGCTTATACAGGTGCATACTATGGTTACCAAACGATTTTAGAAGCCTTACAAAATAATGAGGCATTGGCCTCACTTAAAGACGTCCAAGCTGAGACACGTCAGTTGCTCTTAGCCAAATGGGACTTTACTGAGGAAGAGTTGAAAGCTTATCATGAAACAATTATTGAGCGTTTCTCAAACACAGAGATAGTGGATGAGATAAGTCGTGTAGCACGTACTCCGATGCGTAAGCTAGGCTACGACGAACGCTTTATCCGCCCAATCCGTGAACTTTCTGAACGCGGTTTATCTTATCAAAGCCATTTGGCAGTGGTGGGGAAAATTTTTGCCTACAAAGACGAAAACGATAAAGAAGCTGTGGCTTTGCAAGAAGCATTAGAAGAGAAAGGACTTAACGCAGTTATCCGTGAAGTCACTAGTCTTACAGATGAGAGCTTGATTATGGAGATTGAGGCTAGTGCGAAAAAATATATGAAGTGAATTTCCCTTGAAAAAAGTTACGTTTTGATGAGGCTTTTAACTTACTTAGAAGACTAAAATGGTGAAAGAAAGGACTTTTCTGATATAATAAAACTATGAAGAAAAAAGTAATCGCTATCATCATCGCCCTTTTAGTTGGTGCAGTTGGGCTCTTCCTTTGGCAAACGAAGGTCTTTGCTCCAAAAACAGCAAAAGAAGAAGTAAAACAAGAGGAAAAATCAGGTCCTGTACGCTCAGAACTTACAGGCCTTGAAACGACTGCTGCAAAGGCAAAACGCCCGATAACAGCCGTGATGGTGGAAAATTCACCAGAAGCGCGACCGCAATCCGGTCTTAAAGATGCGGGAGTGGTTTTTGAAGCTGTCGCTGAAGGAGGCATCACACGCTTCGTAGCCCTTTATCAGGAAGCACAGCCTGATTTGATTGGCCCTGTGCGTTCTATTCGTCCTTACTTTGTGGAATGGGCAGCTGGTTTTGATGCTGGCTTAGCTCACGTGGGTGGCTCAGAGTTAGCTTTGAACATGGTCAAGTCGGGTGATTATGTCGCAGACTTAGATCAATTTAAAGCACCTGAGGGTATCTTCTGGCGTTCTGAGGACCGCGTGGCACCACATAATATGTATACGAAAATGAGCGGTTTGGACAAGTACATGACCAAGCTAGATAAGAAGAAATCTGATTTCCAAAGCTGGGACAGACAAGCACTCAAGTCAGATAAAACAGAAAGTGACCTGCCAGCTGCTCAAGCTATCAGACTTCCAGTCTCTACCGGTATTTTTGAAGTCAGCTATCATTACGATACAGCCAGCAAGACCTATCAACGTTTCCAAGGTGGTGAAGCACATCAAGACCGAGAAAAGGGTCAAATTTCACCAGATGTAGTCATTGCAATCATGGTCAATCAAAAACTATCCGCAGACGGTAACCACATGGACATCGAAACGACCGGTACAGGAAAGGCCTATATTTTCCAAAACGGCAAAGTCCAGGAAGGAAATTGGGCCAAACCAAATGCACAAACAAATATCAGCTTCACCGACGATCAAGGAAACAAAATCCCGCTCAAGTCGGGTCAAACTTGGATAACGGCAGTTGATAATAGTCGTGAAGTTGTTTGGGAGTAGTAGATGCTTAAAAAGAACAGTGAATTTCGCTGTTCTTTTCTATTTGAAGTCCTGCATGTTATAATGGTGAGAGAATAATTTGATGGAGAAACACAAAAGGATATAGGTTTTATACATGAAGCAAGTTTTTATTTTTTCGGATAACCAAAAGGACAGTATTTTTTGCTATGAACATGATCCAGTTATCTTAATCTTAAGGAGCAAGAATTTTCTAAGTTTCCTGCTGTTTATGTGTTAATCGGGCAGAATAAAAGATACGTTGGACAAACAGCGGGGCAAACTATAACTCAGCGTCTGTCTCAACATCTATCTGATGAAGCAAAAAATTGGGCAGAATCTGTGGTCTTTTTTTCAAGAAAAGATGGAAAGATGTCTAAAACGGAAACAGAGTATCTTGAGCATAAGCTTATTCAAGATTTTAAAACAAAATCTGATTTTGAGTTGACAAATTTGAATAATGGGAATACATCTTATATAGGAAAACTTCAAAAGCTCCAAGCAGAAGCGTTATATGAAAAAGTTTTTGAAATAAATGAAGATATTGCAAGTTTAAACTTCTTTGGAGAGGAATCACCTTTTTATGAATTAAAGCAAAAAGAGGTCAAGACAGACAAGTTTGTGATCTCTTACGATAAACAAAAAATAACGTCAAATTCAGCAAGGAAGTTATTTGTAGAGTTTGTTAGAAATCTGTTGAAGGATAACAAATATTCAGAAAAAATAAAGTCATTAATTGTGGATGACCGTCCAAGTCATGCCTTTATTTTAGGAACAAAACGTTCAACTTATGGTGGACGTCCAAGCTCTGTTCAAGTTTCAGAGAATATTTGGCTTTATACCAATTTGTCACGTAAGGATACTCGGCGAAAGTTGGAGAAATTGGCTGCTGATCTCAGTGTTAAAGTGGAATTAATTTGGGAATAGTATAACAATTATTAATATTTAAATAAAAAGATATAAAAGAGTGTCTACAAACGTAACACTCTTTTATGCTATAATAAAACACTATGCAAAACCCAAAAATAAAAACACCTCCAAGAACAAGTAAAAAAACTAAAAAGAAAACGAAGCGTATCCTCTTATCTATCATAAGCGTATTTATATTGCTTATCGTTGCTCTGCCTTTCTATGCTTGGAAAGTTGAGCCCTTCCTTGTGCATGTCAATCATGTCGAGCTGGGAAAGAAAAATGAGCGGACACCACTAAACGTTGTGCAAATCTCTGATTTGCAGGTTTCCGAGTACTTTGAAACAAATCGTTTAGATAAGGTGATTGAGAAGGTTAATGCCCAAAACCCAGATATTCTTTTGTTTACAGGAGATTTGTTTGATAATTACTCCAAGTATCCAGAACAAATGGCACCAATGATTGAAAAATTAAAAGCTTTTAAGGCAAATATTGGGAAGTATGCCGTTTGGGGCAATCATGATTATGGTGGCGGTGCTGTCCGCGTTTATGAAGATGTTATGTCGGCGGGTGGATTTACCGTGCTAAGAAATCAGGGAGAAACTCTAACATTGAGCGATGGTCGCCAAGTTTTCTTAGGTGGACTCGACGATTCTCTTTTAGGAAATCCTTCAGTATCCGATACGCTTGCTTACCGTCAAAACTATGACTATGCCATCACGATGACACATGAACCAGATGTGGCGGATGCTTTTATCGGTACAGATACACAGCTAGTTTTAGCGGGTCACAGTCACGGTGGTCAGGTCTGGATTCCCTTCTATCCGATAAAAAATGTTTTGGCTGAGAAGTATACACGGGGCTTATACCAGCTTGATGCCATTACACAACTGTATGTCAATACAGGGATAGGAACCACATCGATTCACGCGCGTTTTGGAGTTATACCTGAGGTAACTCAGTTCACCATTTATATTTAAAAGAAAAGAGGGGCTACTCTCTTTTTTGTTACAAAAAGAGCTTTGCCATCTCCTGTAAAGTGACTATTTTGCAGCTTTAAATATTATAAAATAGAAGAGTTGTCTATACATGAAACGGAAAGAATTGTAGGTGAAGCCTTGATTAGAGTATACTACCGCAAACCTTGTACCGCCAGCCAAAAAGCAAATTCATGGTTTCAGAACTATGGGATAGAAGCGAAATATGTCCGAATTGAAAAAATATCAGAAACGGATTTACTGGAAATTTTATCTCTATCTGAAGGTGGTTTTGCAGAAATTACTAAAAAATCACGAACATCTTCAAAGAAGACCTTGAAAGCCCTAATGGGACTCAATAAATTAACTTTTAAAGAAGCTCTTGCTTTCGTCACTGAGCATCCAGAATGTTTGATTACACCCATTATTATTGGTAAAAATAAGATGTTGGTAGGATATAATGAAGTCGAAATGAGGAAGTTTATTCCACGTTATCTGCGCGATTAAAAACTGTAATGTTTACAAATTTAGAGTTATAATAAGGAGATAGGGCATTCAAAAAAGTAAGGGACATTTATAATGAAAATAACAGCGATAGAAGATAGTGTGAGTTTGGAGCTCAAACTTTTGGAACTTATGAAAGAGAAGGGCGACTGGATTGATGCCGAAGAAATGGCAAAAACTTTGGGGATCAGTACAAAACGTACGACCAGTTTGATTAATAGTTTACTTCATGAGATAAGATCTTTTGACTCTGACAATCTCAATCTCAAAATATTAAAAGGGCGCGGAAACCTTTTAGAAATTAAGGATGCGCGTGATTATCGAAAATTTCGCCAGAAACTCATCGAAAATATCATTATTTATAAGATTCTCTTTTCGATTGCTTTAAATAAAGATGCAAATCTGGAACGTTTGGCTATGGAGAACTTTGTCAGCGAATCTTTGATTAAAAAGCGCATCGCAAGTGCCAATCAAATGATGGCTAATCTCGGTGTAAAGGTTGTAACCAGAAAAAAACAGTATCTTTTTCAAGGGGATGAACAACAAGTCAGAGGAATGTTAAATATTCTCTTTTGGCGCCTTTACCGAGGCGATGAGTGGCCTTTTTCAGGAGTTAATAAAGAAAAAATCATTAACTTGATTTCGCAAATAAGCCTTGAGATAGACTTACAGATGAATCAGTTTACAGCTTATCAAATTGCCTATATGTTTGCCATAAATTTCAGCAGATATCAACGCGGCTTTTCAGTAAACTTGGAAGAAGGCTGGGAGAAATATCGTTCGATTTGTGAATGGATTGATGATAAGACGGATATTTACGCTTTATTTTATAAAAATTATGGTTTTCCTAAACATGAAGTGGACTTTTTACTGATTGAAGCCATGACTAAGAGCAAAATTTACAATAGTCTTGAGCATAAGGCACCCGATTTTTGGAGTGTTCTTGAAGGGACACCCGCCTTTGAAGCTACAGAACGTTTGGTGCAAAAAATGGAAACACACACAGGGAAACTCTCCGAAGAGAAAAGAAGATTGTTCTTGCGGTATATTTATCCCTGTCATTTGCATGCGGACCTATTCTCAAACATCATTTTCTCAGAGTCTGGGCACCATGCAATTAACGTTTCGTCTTACTTTTTCCCAGTCATGCGCCAGTCTTTGAAAAAACTCCTTGCTGAGCTATATCAAGAAAGTGGACTCACACTCTTTTTAAATGAAGAATACTTGATTGGCGAGTATATACTGGCTTTATCCTTCTTTATGCCCGTCCAGTTTCAGGAAAAAGAAATCACGCTCTTCATTGATACTGACTTGTCCGAGATGCTAGAAAAATTGTTAATCCGACAAATTTTTAATCAATTTGGTCATCTTTATAATTTAAAAATAATCACAAGTCTATCAGAACCAGAACAAAATGTAGATATCGTTATTTCGACAAGCGCTATGGGTGAGCACAGTAATTTGAAAAAAACAGTGCAGTTATTCCTTGTTCATCCTTTCCTCACGCGAAGGGAAATCGAGGACATTGAGGATTATCTACATATTTTAATCACCAAAAATGACGAGTAATATTCGTCTTTTTTTGTTGCTTCCCATCTGCCATTTTTTACCCCAATATCTTTTCCTATAGTGATAAGCTAGAAGTATTAAAAAAGACGATAAGAGGTATTAAAATGGCTTTAGATGCTATAAAAATATTACAAGATGTGGTCCAAATCAACTCAGTCAATGGCAACGAAGAAGAAGTGGCGAACTATTTGCGTGCGTTACTTCAAGAGCATGATATTGCAGCCAAGATAATTCCTTACAGCGAGGGACGCGCCAGTCTTGTTGCCGAGATTGGAAACGGTAATGGTCCGGTAATAGGTTTTGATGGGCATGAAGATACAGTATCTTTAGGAGATGAGAGCAAGTGGACATATCCGCCTTTAAGTGCGACTATAACCGAAGAGGGAAAAATGTACGGACGTGGCACTACAGACATGAAGTCTGGCCTTGTTGCAGCCGTTGTAGCTATGATTAATCTCAAAGAAAGTGGCGTTCCTCTGAATGGGACAGTGCGCTTACTCGCTACTGTGGGTGAAGAAAAAGGTGAACTTGGAGCAGGTCAGCTTGCAGAACTTGGTTATGCCGATGATATGGAAGCTTTAGTTGTCTGTGAGCCAACAGGTGGAGACTTCGCCACATTGCAACAAATGAAAGATACGATTCCGCTCGACATTCCGAAGTTCGACGGGGAGATGCGTCTCATCTTTATTGGCCATAAAGGTTCCGTCAACTATAAGGTACATGCCAAAGGCAAGGCTGCACATAGCTCAATGCCAGAGCTGGGTCAAAATGCCATCGAAGGTTTACTTAAGTTTTATGATAAACAAAAAGCATATTTTGATAAGCTTACAGAAGAAGATGATCTTTTAGGTTCAACTATTCCAGTCGTGACTTTGATTAATGGTGGTGAACAGATTAATACTGTTCCGGCCAACGCGAGTATGGGTGTGAAAATCCGTACCATTCCCGCATTGTCTAATGAAAAATTGATTGCGGATATTCAAGCGCTGATTGATGAATGTAATCGTGAGCAAGCAGTAGAGTTATCTTTAGAGGTCACCGAAAATGTTGCCCCTGTCAAAAGTAGCCCAGACTCAAAAATAGTAAAAGTAACTTCTGAAGTTTTGGAAGAACATCTGCAGCAGAAAGCACCACAAGTTGGTGTATCTGGTGGAACAGACGCCTCACAGTTTGTAAGAGCTAATCCTAATCTTGATATTGTGGTTTGTGGGCCCGGAAATGCTACAGCGCATGCTGTTGACGAGTATGTCCTTATAGATAGCTTTTTAGACTTTATCAAAATATATGAAAACATGATTCAAAAATATTTTGCAAGTTGAAACGGATAGGAGGAGATAACACTTTTGGCCAAGTAGCCTTTCTTGAGCCAAAGTGTTATTTTTTTGTGACATTTCCTCAATTTTCTTCCTATATGAACTTCTATTATCTTTTATTGGCTCTATATAGTATAATAAAGAGTATGAAAAAAATAATCTCCCTTGGCTTAATACTTCTCGGTATTCTTGCAGATCAGCTATTGAAAGCTTGGACTGTTGCTAATATTCCATTGGGAGGAGAAAAGGAATTTATTCCTGGTATCCTCAGCCTAACCTATCTTCGAAACGAAGGTGCAGCTTGGTCGATGCTCGAAGGAAAACAATGGTTTTTCCTCATCTTGACACCAATCGTGATTATAGCCGCCCTTTATTTCCTTAATAAAAAAATAAATCAAAACTGGTACTTTGCCGCACTGACTTTGATTATTTCGGGAGCGCTAGGGAACTTTATTGACCGGGTGCGACAATCTTTTGTGGTGGACATGTTCCAGACGGATTTCATCAATTTTCCAATATTTAATATCGCTGATATACTGCTTTCAATAGGTTTTGTAGTACTCTTTATCGCGATTATTTTAGACAAAGAGGTAGAATAAATGACAGTAGTAATTATTGACGAGCCAAATGCGGGGCTTCGTTTAGACAAGGCTTTAGCAAACTTGAGTGATGCTTCACGTTCAGTATTGACAGAGCTGATTCGTGATGGGAAAGTCACGGTAGACGGGAAAGTAAAAAAAGCAAAATATAAAGTAAAAGCAGGGGAAACTATCACCTACGAATTACCAGAAGTTGAAGTGCTTGATATCCAAGCTGAAGATATTCCTTTAGATATTGTTTATGAAGATTCTGATGTGGCAGTAATTAACAAGCCCCAAGGAATGGTTGTTCACCCAAGTGCGGGACATGCTTCAGGTACTTTGGTCAACGCCATTATGTACCACATCAAAGATCTTTCTTCTATTAATGGTGTGATTCGCCCCGGTATTGTCCACCGTATCGATAAGGATACTTCCGGTTTACTGATGATTGCCAAAAATGATGCCGCACATGAGTCTTTAGCGGCACAGCTCAAAGCAAAAACAAATAAACGCCGTTATCTTGCACTTGTGCATGGCGAGTTACCAAATGAAAAAGGTACGATTGAAGCCCCGATTGGTCGCAATCCTAAAGAGCGTAAGAAGCAAGCTGTGATTTCAGGTGGAAAACCAGCCAAAACGCATTTTACCGTTTTGGAACGTTTCCCTGGATATACTCTTGTTGCCCTTGAGCTTGAAACAGGACGTACACATCAGATACGTGTACACATGGCTTATATTGGCTTCCCAATCGCTGGAGATCCTCTCTATGGCCCAAGTAAAACTTTAACGCCAAACAAGGGACAATTTCTCCATGCCGAAACCCTAGGTTTTGAGCATCCTGCAACGGGCGAACTGCTTGAGTTCCAGGTCGACATTCCTGAAATATTTGCTCAACAACTTGATAATTTAAGAGGCTTGTCGTAAGACAGGTTTTTTATGTCCAATACGCCTTAGGTCATTGTATAATTTCAGAGTGCCTAAGTCCGTTGTGAATTCTGAGTTATTGTTAAACAAAAACCATCAAGCTGTTTTATAAATTTTTACCGTCCTAGAATGAATTTGTGGTAAAATAGTTCTATGCTAAAAAAATCTGATTTCGAAAAATTTCCTGATTTGCTTGTCAAATATGACGAGCCATTGTCAAATTACACCTACACCAAAGTTGGCGGACCAGCAGATTTTCTTGCTTTTCCCGCTTCAAGTGAAGAGTTAAGCGAGCTTCTCGACTTAGCACGAGCAGCAGAAACACCAATTACAGTATTGGGTAATGCATCCAACTTAATCGTTCGTGATGGTGGCATTCGTGGCTTAGTGATTTTACTTGAAAAAATGAATCACGTAAAAGTAGATAAAAATGTAATCACAGCTGAAGCAGGCGCAAAATTGATTGACACCACACATGTTGCGCTTGATCATGCCTTGACGGGCTTCGAGTTTGCATGTGGTATTCCTGGTTCTGTTGGTGGGGCAGTCTTTATGAATGCTGGCGCCTATAGCGGTGAAATTGCCCATGTTTTACTCAATTGTACTGTTATTGACCAGGAAGGTCATCTCCGTGTATTAGAGGCAGATGAAATGAAATTCGGCTATCGCCATTCTGTTATTCGTGATGAGGACTTGATTGTTGTATCAGCTCAGTTTAAACTTGAAGCTGGTGATGCTTCAGTTATCAAAGCGGAAATGGACCGCTTAACAGGACTACGTGAAAGTAAGCAACCGCTCGAATATCCGAGCTGTGGTTCAGTATTCAAACGCCCTGCCGGACATTTCGCTGGACAGCTTATCCAAGAGGCAGGTATGCAAGGGCACCGTATCGGTGGTGTGGAAGTATCTAAAAAGCATGCTGGCTTTATGGTTAATGTCGATCAGGGTACAGCTACAGATTACGAAAATTTGATTGCTTATGTCATTGAGCATGTGAAGGAAAATTCTGGATTAACACTAGAAGCAGAAGTCCGTATTATCGGTGAGAAATTAGAAAGATAAAAACAAAGAAAAATGATTAATGCAATAGTTTTTGACGTTGACGATACAATTTATGACCAGCAAGCACCATTCAGACGTGCCATTTCGAAAGTCTTCCCAGACTTTGACATGACCGATATGAACAAAGCTTACATTCGCTACCGTCACTATTCAGACCTTGGTTTCCCAAAAGTAATTGCGGGCGAGTGGGATATTGAGTATTTCCGTTTTTATCGTACAAATGAAACACTTAAAGATTTAGGCTATCCTGAAATTTCACGTGCTACCGGAGATTATTTCCAAGAAATTTATGAATATGAATTGGAAAATATCACGATGCTTGATGAAATGCGTTTGACACTTGATTTTCTGAAAAAACGTAATATTCCAGTAGGTGTGATTACTAATGGCCCAACAGAACATCAGCTGAAAAAAGTACGTAAACTTGGTTTGTATGATTATGTTGAACCAAGTCATGTGATTGTTTCGCAAGCAACTGGTTTCCAAAAACCAGAAAAAGAAATCTTTAACTTGGCTGCGCAACAATTTGGTATGAATCCTGAGACAACTTTGTATGTAGGGGACTCTTACGATAATGATGTTATGGGCGGTCACAACGGTGGCTGGAAAACAATGTGGTTTAATCACCGCGGACGTAGTATTTCACAAGGTGAAAAAGTACACGACGTCGAAATTGATTCTTTTGAGCAACTCTTTGGCGCTGTAAAAGTTCTTTTTGATCTTCCAGATAACAAGTACATCATGGATTCCAATGACAAGACAAATCCCGTCCTTGAGTTGGGTATTAAGTCTGGTGTAAACCTCGCAGCAGAGCGCCTTTTGTCTACAGGGAAATTTGACTTGGAAGCGGTAGCTGATATGCTAGAATTAAGTAAAAAACAGGTCGAATTCCTGACTTTAAAAGGATACAAATAAAAAAATGAAATCAGAGAAGTCTCTGATTTTTTAATTCGCTACTAGCATTTGTAACTAAAGCCACTAAATGCTAGACGGCAAGCTCTATGGAGCCTTGCTTAAGCGCCTTATTAAGTCAAAATTAAAAAATGACTGTTTTTGATTTTTCCTATCCTAATTCGCTACTAGCATTTGTAACTAAAGCCACTAAATGCTAGACGGCAAGCTCTATGGAGCCTTGCTTAAGCGCCTTATTAAGTCAAGTTCAAAAAATAATCGTTTTTGATTTTGACTGTCATGATTCTCTATGAGCAATTGCTTCTAAAGCTACTAAATCCCAAACGGCAAGCTCTATGAAATCTTGCCTAATATCCAGTAAAAGAGAAAATTCACTCTTGCATTGACATAAAATTTACGTTATAATTATAAAAGTTTCTGCTCAGCAGAAAATAGGACTCGTTTTTGCTGTAAACAAGTGAAAACTAAGGCCATACGGACAGCCAGAGTCACAGCCGATTGGCAATTTTATTGCCTTATTGATTAAGCAAATTATTTTGCTTATGGAGCTTCACACTCCACCCAAGAAACACGCTTGCGCGCATCAATAAGAGTACTAAAAGTTGACTACTCGGTCTCTCCGCAGTAAGACTGCTTTTTATATGTAATCAAAGATTGAATGTGAATCCAAGTGTGTGTACACTTGGATTTTTTGATATGCTACCATCATTGCGCCTGAAGGCGCTAATGATGGACGGAAAGTCCTATAGGACCTTTCCTGAGCATCTCATTAGTCAAAAATCAAAAAATACCGTTTTTGATTTTTGCCGTCATAATATGCTGTTGTTCATTTAAAGGCCCTGATAGCAAACGGAAATCCCTATAAGGATTTCCTAAGGCCCTCATTAGTTGAAAAACAAAAAAGATATTTTTTGTTTTTCAACGTCAGGTGCCGTTATAATATGCTATTGATATTTACCATCAGGTAGCTCACTTTTAGCTCTATTTGCAAATAACGAAGACTTATTTCTTCCACCGGTTTTGAGATTCCGGTGTTGGTTGCCAACAATTAAAACTCTAAATCCAAGACGAAGGATGAAACCATGACTAAAAACATCATTGAATTTAAAAATGTAACGAAAACCTATGAAGATAGTGGTACGACAGTGCTCAAAGACATTACTTTTGAGATTGAAGAGGGGAAGTTCTATACTTTACTGGGTGCTTCTGGTTCAGGTAAATCAACGATTTTAAATATTATTGCTGGACTTCTAGATGCTACATCTGGAGATATTTTGCTAGACGGTCAGCGTATCAATGATGTCCCGACAAACAAGCGTGACGTGCATACGATTTTCCAATCTTACGCATTATTCCCGAATATGACGGTCTTTGATAATGTGGCTTTTGCTTTGAAAATCAAGGGAGTGAACAAATCAGAAATCGCACAACGTGTTTCTGAGTCGCTTAAGCTTGTGCAACTAGAAGGCTTCGAGAAACGTGCCATCAGTAAACTCTCTGGGGGGCAGAAACAACGTGTTGCTATTGCACGCGCCATTATTGACCGACCCAAAGTTCTCTTGCTGGATGAATCCCTGTCGGCTTTGGATATGAAGCTTCGTAAGGATATGCAATATGAACTGCGTGAGTTGCAACAAAGCCTGGGTATCACTTTTATTTTTGTGACTCATGATCAGGAAGAAGCTTTGGCCATGTCCGACTGGATCTTCATTATGAATGAGGGCGAAATTGTTCAGTCAGGCACCCCAACCGATATATATGACGAACCGATTAACCATTTTGTAGCCGAGTTTATCGGTGAATCAAATATTATCAATGGACGCATGATTGAGGACTATCTTGTCGAGTTCAACGGTCAACAATTTGAAGCTGTTGATGGCGGAATGCGGCCTAATGAGCCGATTGAGGTGGTCATTCGTCCTGAAGATATTGAGTTCACCCTGCCAGATGAAGGAAAATTCAATGTGAAAGTCGATACACAACTCTTCCGTGGGGTGCATTATGAGATTGTGGCTTATGATGATTTTGGTAACGAATGGCTGATTCACTCCACCCACAAGGCCTTAGTTGGAGAAACGGTTGGTTTGAACTTTGAGCCTGAAGCTATACACATTATGCGTCTTGATGAAACCGAAGAAGAATTTGATGCGCGTATCGAAGAGTATGTTGAGGAAGAAGAGCAAACTATCGGTATCGCCAATGCGGTCGAAGAAGAAGCTGCAGAAGAAGAGGCAGCCATCATGGATGCTGTTCAGGAAGCCTTGGAAAATACAATGGATTTGACTGAGCTGGCGCAAGCTGTAAACGATATTTTGCATAAGCAAGAAAACGGGGAAAGTGAGGAAGAAGAATGACCAAAAGACTCTTCTCTGTTCCTTACTTCCTGTGGGTTGGACTGTTCGTAGTAGCACCTCTTATCCTCTTGCTTTGGCAATCTTTCTTCAACATTCAAGGACAGTTTACCTTTTCTAACTACAGCCAGTATTTTACAAGCTCAACTTATCTGATGATGACTTGGAATTCGATCCTCTATGCCCTCATCATTACAGTCGTTACACTCTTGATTAGCTTTCCTGTGTCCTATGTGTTAACGAAACTCAAGCACAAACAGCTTCTCTTGATGTTAATTATCTTGCCCACTTGGGTGAATTTACTGCTGAAAGCTTATGCTTTCATTGGTATCTTCGGGAAGTATGGCTCTGTGAATAGTTTCTTACAATTTATCGGACTTGGCCGACCACAGATATTGTTTACAGACTTTAGCTTTATCTTTGTAGCAACCTATATTTCTATTCCTTTCATGGTGTTGCCTATTTTTAATGCCCTTGAGGATTTGGATGAAAACCTCGTCTTAGCCAGTTATGATTTAGGTGCAACACGGTGGCAAACCTTTATTCATGTGGTTTGGCCTTTATCGCTCAATGGTGTACGCTCAGGTGTCCAAGCTGTTTTTATTCCGAGCTTGTCACTTTTCATGCTGACACGCTTGATTGGCGGAAATAAGGTAATAACATTAGGTACTGCAGTTGAAGAACATTTCCTCACCACCCAAAACTGGGGGATGGGTTCAACCATTGCCATCATCTTAGTTTTTGCGATGATGATTATTATGTTAGTGACAAGAGAAAGAAAGGTGGGTAGCTAATGCGTAGTAAAAACCGTGTCGGAAAAATCTATCTGGGCTTCGTGCTCTTTATCCTTTATGCCCCAATCTTTTTCTTGATTTTTTATGCCTTTAACGAAGGCGGGGATATGAATCAATTTACAGGCTTTACCTTAGATAACTTTAAAGAACTTTTTCAAGACAGCCGTTTAATTTTGATTGTCGTACAAACCTTTTTCTTGGCTTTCTTGAGTGCTTTAATTGCCACAATCATTGGAACTTTTGGTGCCATGTTTATCGAAAATCTTAAAGCCAAGGGTAAGACGACTTTCTTAGGCTTAAACAATGTCTTGATTGTATCGCCTGACGTTGTTATTGGTGCAAGTTTCTTGATTCTCTTTACCTTAGTAGGAATGAAACTTGGCTTTGCCTCAGTTTTGTTGAGCCACATCGCCTTTTCTATTCCGATTGTTGTCTTGATGGTGTTGCCACTTTACCAAGAGATGGATAAATCTTTAGTTGAGGCTGCCTATGATTTGGGGGCAACGCAGACTCAAGCATTAAGAGAAGTGATTCTGCCCTATTTGACACCTGGTGTCATCGCTGGGTTCTTTATGGCCTTCACTTATTCCTTAGATGACTTTGCCGTTACCTTCTTTGTCACAGGAAATGACTTTACGACAATGTCTGTCGAGATTTATTCACGTGCTCGTGCAGGAATCTCCCTTGAGATCAATGCACTATCCGCAATTGTATTTCTCTTCTCAATCTTACTGGTTATAGGGTATTATATAATCATGAGAGAATCAGATACTGCCGGAAAAACGCCAAATATTACTTAAGAAAGGACAGTTATCTTGAAAAAATTAATCTATTTCTTGTCAGGGATTTTAGCAATTACTGTCCTTCTTGGGGTTACAGCTTGGCGGATGTCCGCTGCAACAGGTATTTCAACCTCTACCAATAGCTTGACGATTTTTAACTGGGGCGAATATATCGATCCGCAGCTTCTCAAAAAGTTTGAAAAAGAGTCCGGCTATAAGGTTAATTATGTGACATTTGACTCCAATGAAGCCATGTATTCTAAAGTTAAACAAGGCGGTACTGCTTATGATATTGTTGTGCCCAGCGAGTACATGGTACAAAAAATGGCCAAAGAAAATCTTTTGCTTCCTTTAGATCACACCAAGATTAAAAATCTTAATTATGATAATCCGAAGCTCTTGGATGCGGCATTTGACCCTAAAAATACTTATTCTGTGCCTTATTTCTGGGGGACTTTGGGGATTGTATATAATGATAAATACATCACTCAGCCACCCACAAAATGGGAAGACCTTTGGTCTAAAGACTACAAAAATTCGATCCTCCTCACAGACAGTAGTCGAGATGTTATGGGGATGGGCTTAATCGCTACAGGAAGCTCTGTAAATACGACGAACCAGTCAGAGATTGATCGTGCTTATGACAAGCTCCTACAGCTCACACCCAATGTTAAAGCCATTCTCGGAGACGAAATCATGAGTTATATGATTAATAACGAAACACCGTTATCTGTCGTTTATAGTGGACAAGCATCCGAAATGACTTCAAGCAATGAACATTTACACTATGTGGTCCCTGCCCGAACAAATATTTGGTATGACAACTTGGCAATCCCAAAAACCAGTAAAAATACTAAAGCGGCCTATGCCTTTATCAGCTTCATGCAAGAACCAGAAAATGCAGCGGCCAATGCCGAATACGTTGGCTATTCAACACCTAACGTTAAAGCAGAAGCGCTCTTGCCTGCAGAAGTTCGTGAAGATAAGTCTTATTATCCTGATGAATCTCTGATAAAAGAAGATGAAGCTTATGTTAACCTCAGTCCATATTGGACGGGTGTTTATAATGATTTGTATCTTCAGTTTAAGATGAATAAATGAAAACAGCTCTAACCCTTGTGGTCGAGCTGTTTTGTATTCTATGCTCCAACTTAGCGTACATACTTTTTAAATTTTAGTATTCTAAACTTCCTTGATTATTATTTTTATTTTCAGGGAGACCATGCTAGAATTGATAATGTCCTAATTATATTCAAACCCTAGTATAATTTTGATTTTTCATAATAAATATCCAACCCATGGATATAACCTTGATGCCCCCCTTTCTCCATAGGGGGATTTTTGCTTTTTTCCAGCGCTTTTGACAGTTGCAACTCTCTTTGTTAACGATTACTTTAGTGCTATAATATAGATAAGGTAAATACTGAATCCTTTATTTCAGTATACACCTTTATTTGATTGCTCCATATCTGTGCTTTGGTTCTTTGCCCGCAGATGTGGAGTTTTTCTATATAAGCAATGATTTGTAATTATAATGTTATATAAGGTAATGAGAGGAGAAAGAGTTGGAATTTCTTAGTGAAAACCAGATTTAGAAAAATAAGAAGAACAAGTGCATAAAAACAAGGAAAAATATTATGAAAAAGAGAACAAATACCATTATGAGAAAAAGTCACACAATAATTTGTTCAAGATTAAAATAAATACCATTATTGGTATTTTAAGAAAATTATTCAAACATACGGTCCAGAAAAATTTATTTCTATTAACTGCCTCTCACATTAGAAAAAGAAGTTTTCGAAATAAATTCCTTAAACACCAATGATAATGAACTATAAGAGTGTTTTAAGAGTAGAAAAAAATATGGAAATAAAAGAATGAAAACAAGTGCAATTTCTCCTTAATTTTTATTAAGAAAGTGGTTTAAAATCCCCTTATCTTAACTGAAACTAAAAATATTGAAAAAATTACTTAATTTAATTAGCAAAAATTTTTAATGTATTTAAATACAAAAAAAGACATGGTTAATTTTTTAAAAATAAGAAGCGCATTAAATAGGGGTTTTTATTATACATTTTTTCCATTTTGTAGAATAAATTTTCTGAATATTTTGTTTACAAATGTTTTCGCTTTCTTTTTTTACCTCGTTTATTTTAAGTTATGTTTAAGGTAAAGGTCATATAATGAGTCCCTCATGAAGGAAATGAATTTGACTTTGAAAATTTATTTTCTTCTGAGTGAACTTATACATTTTAAACCGAGAGCTTTCAAAGATATGTAATTTCGCAAGCAGCAGAGATTTGAAGGTTCCTTATAACAAACGTCCATAGCGTGCAATGACGTTAAACTGCTGACGGTAATCCTACACAAGCGTTCAAGACTTTATGATGTGTATGGGAAGTAACCATGATGATAGAGTATATACGGGGGTTCGTAATTGAGCTTTAACTCTATGGAATATTCTTAGTGGCGAAATTGAAAGGTCTAAATGAAATTCAGTAAAGTTGCTATTTCAACTGGTGTTATTGCTTCATTCATGTTTATCGGTACTGGTATGGCCCACGCGGACACACCAAAACAAACTACACATGATGTTGCAATTGAAGTTATTAACGGTAACTACGGTACAGGTCAAGATCGTGTCACAATGTTGACAAACAAAGGTTTTGACTTTGAAAACGTACAAACAGAAGTTAACAACATTTTGTTAGGAAAAGCTTCAGCAACTCCTACAACTGCCAAAAAAGTTGAAACACAACCTGCTAAATCTAAAGTAGCACAAACTGTATCAGGACTTGACTTAGGTCAAACTTCTGGTCAAGTAAATATTGAAGCCCTTGCCAACTACATGGTTTCTAATACTGCCAACGCAGCAGGATATTCTGCAAGCGAATGGGCATATATTATTGAACATGAGTCTAATGGACGTGCAGATGTTGCAAATGCAAGTTCAGGTGCATACGGTGCGTTCCAATTGTTAGGTCACGGTGAATACGCTGGCATGACTCTTGCTGAACAAATCGAAATGGCAAGTAAACTCCCTGCAGGAAGCTGGGTTGTTTATAACTAATAGGAAGTGAATTACAATTCGTTTCCTGGAGTGCTTAACTAAGATTAAACATCCAAGGCTATCACAAACAGTGAAGGCCTTTTTGTTTTGCCTTTAACCTTTTTAAAAATCAAAAAATCAAAAAATCAAAAAAACTCTTAAAAAATTTAAAATTATATGTTATAATAAAAGAGTAGATTTAGTAAAACGTACTAAATTCATAACAATTAAAGAGACAATATAGGTTGGGCGCAAGCTTCAAGAGATTTCCTCCGAGGGTAAGGAGGAGATTTTTTGATAGCTTGCGCCCTTTTTGTTTACATTCTTTTTTTTCGATTGCTACGCTCTTGGAAAAAAATGAAGTGTAGACCTAACTGTCGAAAATACAAGGAGGAAGCTTTTGGAATTTTATAAAAAAGCAAAAGAAGAAGTTATTGAGGAGTTTTTAGTTGATACTAAGACTGGCTTAAATCATGAACAAATATTGAAGCAAAGAGAGCTTCATGGAGAAAATAAACTTCCAGATGAAGAGGAAGAATCATACTTAGCTACGTTCCTCAAAAGTTTTAAAGAACCTATCGTTATTGTTTTACTTGGTGCGGTAGCTCTGTCCTTTGCTAGTTCTTACTACGCTTTTCAATTTCAAAATGATAGTAAGCATGGGATGGAGGCACTATATGAAGCGATTGCTATCTTAATCTTAATTATCATAAATGCCTTTTTAGGCTTTTATCAAGAAATTAGTGCACGTAAGAGTTTGAACGCATTAAAAGAGATGAACAATCGTTATGTTACTGTGTTACGAAATGGTCAATTTGAAAAAATACTTTCAACAGAGCTTGTCACAGGAGATATCGTAAAAGCCTCAATTGGAGACTTTGTCGAAGCAGATGTCCGTTGGATTGAAACCAGTGAGCTCCAAGTTATCGAGTCGCATTTGACTGGCGAAGCAGATGCGATTAGCAAGCACACAGATGCTATTCTCGAGACGACAGAACTAGGTGATCGTCATAATATGGGCTTCTCCGGTTCAAGCGTTTCTGGTGGACAAGGTTTAGGGATCGTTGTGGCTGTTGGGGAACATACTGAACTTGGTAAAATTGCCAAGCTGATTCAAGCAGTTGAAAACAGGACGTCGCCACTGCAAAATACGGTTCATAAGTTAACCAAAACCTTGATGCAAGTTTCAGCCGGTATTGTTGTCTTTACCCTCGTAGTGGGTATCATCCAAGCTGGTGAATTAAGCATAGCATCAATTACATCTGTTTTATCAACCTCAATCGCCTTAGCTGTAGCCTCTATACCGGATGCTCTACCTGCTGTGCTTTCGATTGTTTTAACGATTGGCGCTGCCAAAATGGCGAAGAATAAGGGGCTTATCAAGTCACTTAACAGTGTGGAAACACTAGGAAGTACTTCCTACATCTGTTCAGATAAAACAGGAACACTTACCAAAAATGAAATGACCGTTACACATTTCTATACAAACGGACAGTACTATGAAGTTTCTGGTCTGGGCTATACTCCAGAAGGGGAAATTCGTAGTCTTTCTGATGAAGAGCAAGAGCCTTCATATTCGGCCTTTATTGCGGGAGCCCTTTTGTGTAACGAGTCTGCTCTCAAAGAAGTCGAAGGAAAATTCGTGCCTTTTGGTAATCCAACTGAAATTGCCTTGACTGTTTTGGGGCAAAAAGCTGGCCGCACAAAAACTCAACTTTTAGAATCACATGAGCTCATCCGGACGCTGCCTTTCACTAGTGATCGTAAAACAATGAGTGTCATTGTCAAGAAAGGCGACAACTATCTTCTCTATATCAAGGGAGCGCCAGATGTTCTGGTTGAGAAAAGCCGTGCCCTTTTGATTGATGGTGAATTAAATACCGAAGAAAGTGAAAAGCAAAAATTTATCACGACTGTAAATGACTATGCCAATGAAGCTTTGCGTACCTTGGCGGTAGGATACCGTATCCTCAGTAAGGAAGAAGCAGAACAAGGTCAGCTAGAAGATTTAGAAAAAGATATTATCTTGACGGGGGTTGCAGGAATTATCGACCCTGCGCGTGAAGAAGTCAAAGCTTCTGTTAAAACATTGCAAGATGCCAGTGTCGAAGTCGTTATGATTACAGGTGACCACGAAAATACAGCTCGTGCTATTGCTTATAATCTTGGCATTGTAAAATCCAAAGAGGCTAAAGTCATCAAAGGTATCGAAATTGAAGAAATGACAGATGAAGAGCTCTATGCTGTCGTTAAAACAACAAATGTCTATGCACGTGTTTCCCCTGAACACAAGCAAAGGATTGTTAAGCAACTTCAAAAGCACGGGGAAGTTGTGGGCATGACAGGAGATGGTGTTAATGATGCACCAGCTCTGAGAGCAGCTGATATTGGAATTGCCATGGGAATCGCAGGAACTGAAGTAACCAAGGACTCTGCTGACTTGATATTGCTTGATGATAAGTTTACGACGATTGAAAAAACAGTCGAAAATGGTAGAACTATTTATGCCAATATTAAGAACTTTATCCGTCACGAATTAACGACGAATGTCGCAGAAGTACTTTCCTTGATATTAGGCTTACTTTTCTTCACTGTAAGTATCGGGAATGTTGACTATACCACACCAACTTTAACAGCCTTAATGGTACTTTGGGTCAATATGGTCAGTGATGCCGTGCCTTCTTTCGCTCTAGGATACGATGTCGCTGAGTCAGACATTATGAACGAAAAACCACGTGACCCTAAAGAATCTGTCCTAGCCAACTACACGTGGTCAAGAGTCTTGATCCGAGGCACAATTATGGGCTTGATGGTCTTTGTAGCCTTTGTTTGGGCAGCAAAACAAGGCATGTCAAGTAACGAAGCACAAACGGTGGCCTTTTTAACACTTGTTTATGGTCAGTTGTGGCATGTTTTTGATGCAAGAAGTTCACAAACTCTCTTCAGAAGAAACCCATTCGGCAACCCACGTTTAATCCTTGCTGTTGTCTTTGCAGGTATCTCTTCATTTTTAGTGACGATAATTCCATTCTTTAATGTTGTCATGGGAACTGCACCATTGAGCTTACCTGTTTATCTTCTTGTACTCTTTGTGCCAGCTTTACCAACATTTATCCTATCAGGTATTAAAGAAATCTTTAAAGTGAAAATTTGGTAAGGAGAATTTTTGAGTTGTGTAACAATAATATGCTAAAATAACAGTATAGTAATCCTTGGAAGGAAGTATACACATGGAAAAAGTAAAAAGCTTTTTTACACCCAAAAGAATTTTAGTTCTCTTGATTCTTTTGCTCATCGTAATTTTTGCGGTTCTTAATTTCTCACCTGTTCGTGTTAACATGCTTTTCTTTAACATTGATATTCCCATGTTCTACGGTATTATCGCTGTAGGGCTGATTGGGTTTATATGTGGATATGTGATGCGGGGGAGAAAATAGCCTGAAAAAATCAAGACTGAAGTGTGTTACACGCTTCAGTCTTTTTATATTATTAGGTTTCCTCTTGCAAAAATATTAGAATTTAGAAAGGAGATTAAAAAGAAATGAGCATATAATATGGAAGAATTAATCCGGTTCTACATTAAAAAGAAGGAGTTTAAAAAACTTCAAGTTATTCTTAAAGATTTACAAAGACATGAACTGAAAGAGATTTTTAAACATCTAAAGCAAGATGAACAGGTCATTTTTTTTGAAGTCCTTTCAGAAGATAAAGCAGTGGCGTTGTTCAAAATTCTTGGCACTCAGCAGCAAAAAAATCTTTTAGATGCGCTACAACCGCCAATGGTGCAAACTTTTCTCAATCGGCTGTCGTCAGACGATCGTGTCAGACTTTTTGACCGACTACCTGAAAGACGAGTGAAGAGTCTTCTGGGTGTTTTAACACCCGATAATAGAGCAGAAACACTCCACCTCCAAGCTTATGTCCCAGAAACAGCCGGTCGAATTATGACAACGGAATTTGTAACTTTGACAGAAGATATGACCCAAGAAGAGGCGTTGGCAAAAGTCACAGAGGAAGCCACGCGCAAGGAAAACATCTACATTTTATTTATTATTGACGAGAAGTTAAAGCTCACTGGTTTTATAACCTTACATCGACTTTTGATGATGGCACCAACAGCAGTCATTAATGAGCATATGTCGCGTCAACCGATTTCTGTTAAAACTTCTGAGGACCAAGAAAAGGTGGCACAAAAAGTCAAAGAGTTGGATCTTCTGGCTTTAGCTGTGGTGGACGATACTAATAAATTAGTAGGCATAGTAACCTTCGACGATGCAATGGAAATTCTTGAAGAAGAGGCAACAGAAGACATTTTGAACCAAGCAGGTTTATCCGACTTAAAAGATACAGAGGAGGACCGCAGCAAGCTACTTATTAATGGCAAATTAAACAAAATTTTGGCAGTACGTTTACCCTTTCTTTTAGCCACTTTGTTGTTAAGCATGCTTTCTGGTTTAGTCATTGAAAATTTTGAACAAACTTTAGAATCCATCGCAATGGTGGCAATTTTTATCCCATTGATTATGGGCATGGGAGGAAATATTGGGACACAATCTTCAACAGTCTTTACACGAGGCTTGGTTTTAGGGCATATTGAGATTGAGAACTTCCTTGAGCACTTTTTCAAGGAATTACATGTCGGTTTGACCATTGGCGCATTGATGGGAATTATGGCGGGGCTAATGGCGACCATATGGCTAGGTTTTCCGATGTTAGGTTTGGCAGTTGGTTTAGCCCTTTTTGCCACGATGACCGTCGCATCCTTGCTGGGCTTTTTAGTCCCTTTTATCTTAATCAAGTTAAAAATCGACCAAGCTGCAGGATCAGCACCAATCATTACAACGATTAAAGATTTAGTTGCCTTACTGATTTACTTCACCTGCATTTCGCTCTTCCTTGGCCATCTTATTTCATGATATTATTTTGAATTGGATAAGAAAAATATTACAATTAGATTATATAAATGTTGTTGAAGTTACTTATTGATAATAAAAACTTGACGAGGTGAAACCAATGTTTTATAATCTTAGAGCAGAGCAGAGCAGAGCAGAGCAGAGCAGAGCAGACGGTAATTTTCTATCAACCAGATATAAGTTTTCCATGTCTTAAGGGGGTGAGTTACATATGAGCCCAGAAAAGAAACGAAAACTGCGTAATATCGCACTTTTAGCCTTACTTGGTTTAATCGGTGGAACTTTTGCTTTCACAGCCTTCAACCAACAAGCCATCAACGATCGTTTAAGAGAAAATCCAGTTAGGGAAGCAGCTGGACGTGTTCATGACTATTTTAACCGTGAGACAGAAAACAAAGATGTTTTTGTCGAAAATTACGGTCAAGAACCTATCATGGCAAGAATCCGGCTGTCGGAGTTTATGGAGTATCAAGAACGTGGGGAACCAGGATTTGAACAACTAGTGGGCGGTTCGCGACAAAATGTAAGTACTTGGGAACCCTATATTCCAGCACCGAATGATATCACTACACGTCTAGGAGATGGTGCTGTTATGAACACCCATGCTCGACTAACCTTTGGTCGGGAAGGAGAAAGACAATGGTACTTGCCAACCTTTAATCATGACAAGAATGACCTAATGACAGCCGCTACAGGTGATGCCCGTGACTATGTCGTAGGCGAGGATCCCAAAGATGGCAGAACAAACGGTGCCACGCATCCCGGAGACGGAAAAGACGGTTACTGGCAGGAAAATGTGTCCTACACCAATAGCGAAAATGGCATACTATGGCCAGGTTCAACAGAAGGCACACGTACAACTTCACGGAACCTCCGTCAAGAACGTGCGCCAATGACACTCCAGCAGTGGGTTGAAGATGGCGTAGGGAGCGGTAACTTTTGGGTTATCGACCATGTCACAGGCTGGGCTTACTGGGCGAATGCACTCCGAGCAGGTCAAGCCACGTCTTACCTGATTGATGCAGCCGTCATGCAAGATGCCGCTCATGCCATCAATGGTGCTTACTATTATGCCATCCATGTGGACAGCCAACTCATCGATATGGAAGGCAACTTCGAGACTGAAATAGAAACACCTTATCTTGATGAACTTCTTGAAGCGGTCCGAGTTAGTGCTGGTATTTCTGTAAGGGAGCTTGACTTTAGTACTATGGAACCTGGAGATATCTTTACTCGAGGCGACCAAGACTTCCGTTATCTTGGAAATATGGAAGATATAGCAGCGGGGAGTGCCCGTGACCATATGATTATCCTCAATGGTATTCTTAACTCTGTGAATTGGACTGCCCACGAGTCACGTATCGACGACTGGTTCGATAATGAGCTTCCAGCCGACCTTAAAGCTATGGTTACCCCAGTAGCCAACGATTTCATCACAGGAGAGGTAAGAGATAGTGCCGCAGGTCTTACTACAAATCCAAGCCGCTGGCTTGCCAATAATCTTACAGGAGATGTTGCGGCAGATAGAACTGTTGTTGTAGAAGATGGAATGCCTCGTGCCTTTTCTCTATCATTAGCTGATGTGGACCACTTGTCACGTACTGATGGTATTGGTTTCACTCACAATACGGACCGCAGAGCCAGTGATCCTCTAGGAGGCTGGTGGTGGCTCCGTACGCCTAGTGATCTTTCTACGGTTGCATGGTCTTTAACAACCTCTGGTACTTTAAATGGCAGTACAACTCGTACGAATAGCAGTACCGGTGGAGGAGCTCGTCCTGCTCTTATCATTCATCAATAATTCCCTAAAAATGGGAAGTTTTTCTAAAAGCAAAATAGGTATAGTATTTTGAGATATAAGAAAAGACAATGTCACAAGGACTTTGTCTTTTTGTATTTTACTTTACTCGTATCGAAGACAAGTTTATCATTTTGCAAAGTAAATTTTAGGAAAGAAGATATTTCTGTTAAAATAGACAAATATGAGACTAGATCACTACCTGTTCCTCAATGGATGGAAGGATAAGAAAGAACGCAAACGCTTGATACAGACCAGAAAGATTATAATTGATGGAGAAGTAGAGTATAACCTAAGTCGCAATGTCGATCCTCAGATGCATGAAATTATTGTCAATCAGCAACAGCTCACAACATTTGGACATCATTATTTTATGATGAATAAGCCAGCTGGTGTACTTTCAGCCAATAAAGATGAGCACCTGCCCACCTATCGTGACCTTGTGGAAGAAAAGAATGATGCACTCTATCCTGTGGGACGGCTTGACTTTTTAACGACAGGATTACTATTCATCACGGACAATGGGCCATTGGGCATCGATATGCTTAAGCCACAGCAACATGTTTCTAAAACATATTTCGTAGAGACATGGGAACCACTTGAAGAAAGTGATAGAGCTGCCTTTGCGGCGGGCCTTGAATTTATCGGAGGTGTTCGTACGCAGCCAGCGCAACTCGAAATTTTAGATGCGCATCATGCTAAAGTTACTATCCAAGAAGGCAAATATCATCAGGTTAAGAAAATGTTCTTAGCTTTAGGTAAAAAAGTTGAGCAACTGCAACGTTTAAGTTTTGGACCGCTGGTCTTAGATGAAGATTTGCAACCAGGTGCTTATCGCCCTCTTACGCAGCAAGAGATCTTGAGTCTGAAGCCTTATATGAGAAAGTAAGATTCTTTGACAGTCTGATAAGGCAAGTGTTATAATCATTATCACTTAAACTTGATGAAGAAAGGAAGTGCCACTATGTCTATTTATAATTTTACGGTGAAGGGAAAACAAGGAGATGATATCTCTTTGTCCGACTATAAAGGCAAAGTTCTACTCGTAGTGAATACTGCGACAAGATGTGGTTTTACACCACAATATGATGGACTTCAAAAACTTTATGATGAATATAAAGAGTCCGGGTTTGAAATTCTCGATTTTCCTTGTAATCAATTTAAAGAGCAAGCACCTGGCACAGCTGATGAGATTGATCAGTTTTGTACATTGAACTATGGAACAACTTTCCCACGCTTTCAAAAGATTGATGTTAATGGCGCGGATGAAAGCCCGCTCTATACATGGTTAAAAGAAGAAAAAGGAAGCCCGCTTGGAAAAAAAATCAAGTGGAATTTTACGAAGTTCTTGATCAACGCTCAGGGAGAAGTTGTCGCACGTTATGCTCCAGCAACAGAACCTGAAAAAATTGCCAAAGATATTAAAAAAGAGCTTGAAAAAGTAGAAAAATAGGAGCATATGCCTCCTGTTTTTTCTTTTGGTATCATTATAAAGAAGCTCATATTTATAGCTGGTTTATGCTATAATTGAGGCATGAATATTCTGCTCGAAATCCAAACAAAATTAAAAGAACTTTCCCCTAACGAGTCAAAAGTTGGAAAGTATGTTCTCGCTTTTCCTGAGGCTGTCATCAACCTAAGCACCCAAGACATTGCTAAAAATAGTCAAGTGTCACCAGCTACAGTTATTCGCTTTGTCAAATCCATCGGACTTGAAGGTGTTCCCCAACTTAAGCAGCAACTTTCCGTCTGGAAGGCGAGCGCCCAATCGGATACAGATTTTCAAGAATTACGTCCTAATGAAGAGATAGACTCAATAAAATCAAAATTAAAAGCGCGCATTAATCATATGACAGAACTTGTTAATGGTCATTTAAACAATGAGAGACTTGCTAAAACGGTCGACCTGATTGATGAAGCGGAGTTAATCTTTATTTTCGGGATTGGAGCTTCTTTTCTTGTGGCTCAAGACCTAGCTCAAAAATTGAACCGTATTGGCAAAATCAGTATTTGTGCGGACAATACGCACACGATGGCTGTCAATTTAACCAATAATAATCAAAAGAAACTCTTTATCGCTGTCAGTGACCGGGGGGAATCCCGTGAAGTTTTAGCTATGCTTGATTTGGCTCAAGCTGAAAAGATTGAAACCATTGCGATTACCGGTATCGAAAACTCAAGTCTTGCTAAACGTGCCGAATATCCGCTCATTTCTCTATCAGGAGAGAATTTTGAGTTTAGGCATGCAGCTACGGTTTCAATGCTGGCACAATTGTATCTCATCGATTTGCTCTTTTATGCCTATGTCAGCAAAAACTTTGATGATGCACGAGAATCAGTGATTCGTTCTTTAGATATCGTTCGTCATCTGGAAAAAAATTATTGATGTGAAGTTATACATAAAAACAGTAAAAATCTTGGCGTTTTCGTTGTGAAGCGAGATTCTTACTGTTTTCTTTACCTTAAACTTTTTTATGTTAAAATAGAAGAATGATTTTACTACAAGGGAATGGGATAGCACGCACTTTTGGTGGCGATGTTTTATTCGAAAATATAAATTTTAATCTTCAGGACCACTCACGCATGGCTTTAGTCGGACGCAATGGTGCGGGAAAATCGACTTTATTGAAGATTATTGCAGGCGTTGAAGAACCTTCAGCAGGATCGATTTCTAAGGTCAAGGACTTGCATTTAAACTATTTGGCTCAAGATACAGGACTTTCTTCAGAATTAACCATTTTTGAAGAAATGTTGACGGTCTTTGAAAAACTCCGTCAAACAGAGCGACAATTGCGTCAGATGGAATTACAGATGTCGGAGTTAACGGGTGGTGACTTAGAGAGTTTGATGCACCGTTATGATTCTTTATCGGAAGAATTTCGTCAAGCCAACGGTTTTACCTATGAAGCAGAGATTAAGTCAGTACTTAATGGTTTTCGTTTCGATGAGAAGATGTGGGACCGTGCTATTTCTTCCTTATCTGGTGGACAAAAAACACGATTAGCTTTGGCAAAAATGCTTTTAGAAAAGCCTGATTTGTTGATTTTGGATGAGCCAACCAACCATTTGGATATTGAAACTTTGGCGTGGTTAGAAACTTACCTGAAAAACTATTCAGGAAGTCTTTTGATTGTCAGTCACGACCGTTATTTCTTAGATAAGGTTGTGACAGAAACCTTGGAGATTTCACGAGGCAAGCTGACACGCTTTGCAGGAAATTACAGTAAATATATTGAACTTAAAGCAGAGATGCTCGCCACTGAGCAAAAGAACTATGATAAGCAACAAAAAGAAATTGAAAAATTAGAAGATTTCGTTGCTCGAAATATGGTTCGTGCCTCTACAACAAAACGTGCCCAATCACGCCAGAAAAAGTTGGAAAAGATGGAGCGTATCGAAGCACCGAGCGCAAGCGAAGCGGCTGCTCATATGACCTTTTCTCCAGCTAAAAAGTCGGGCAACATCGTTCTTACAGTTGAAGATGCAGCAGTGGGATACGATAAAGTCCTCGCTGAGCCTATCAATATCGATACACGCAAACATGATGCCATTGCTATTGTTGGACCAAACGGGATTGGGAAGACAACATTGATCAAGTCAATCATTGGTCAAATTCCTCTTCTTAAGGGCCAGGTGAAGCTGGGAGCGAATGTCGACTTAGGATACTATGACCAAGAACAAGGGGCTCTCACGCCTTCTAACAGTGTTCTTGACGAGATTTGGAATGAGCATCGTCTCTTACCAGAGGTAGAAATACGTAATCTTTTAGGGGCCTTCCTTTTCAGCGGCGAAGATGTGAAAAAGACCGTTTCGATGTTATCGGGGGGAGAAAAAGCACGTCTTCTTTTGGCGAAGCTCGCTATGCAACATGATAATTTTCTTGTGCTGGATGAACCTACCAACCACTTGGATATCGACAGCCGCGAGGTTTTGGAGAATAGCTTGATCGACTTCGATGGCACTTTACTCTTTGTCAGTCATGACCGTTATTTTATCAATCGGGTTGCGACCAAAGTTCTCGAAATATCACCTCAAGGAAGTAAACTTTACCTGGGCGATTACGATTATTATTTAGAGAAAAAACGCCAAGAAGAAGAGACACATCAAGAAGTTGTTTTGGAAGAACAACCAGAAAGTTCGGGCCAGATGGACTATGCGCAACAAAAAGAAGCACAGAAAATCCGTCGCAAGTTCGAACGTGAAGTCAATGCTGCGGAAGAAAAACTTGCTGCTCTGGAACAACAAAGCGAAGAAATTTCCCAAGCTATGTTAGACATAACAGATGACTTTGTTAAACTGGGTGAACTCCAAGCAACGCTCGACCAACTGTCTGAACAAAAAGAAGAAACAGAGATGAACTTACTGGAAGCAATGGAAAGCTTAGAAAGTTTATGATTGCAAACTTACAGTAAATCTGTTAGACTATATAACAAGAAACCTTTAAATTAGCACGAGAGGCTAGCAAGGAAACCGTATAATTGTCTATTTGTATAGTATTTAGGTGCATTCTAAATATTATTGGCATATTTTTTTACGCACTTGCAGCTTTATGCAAGTGTTTTTTTGTGTAAAACAGCGTGCTATTGATATTAACTTAAGGGACTAGAAAGAGGATAACATGTCATTATCAAAAACTATCGCTGCTGATTTACTCGAAATAAAAGCTGTAAGCTTATCGCCGAGTGCACCATTTACATGGGCAAGTGGGATTCAATCTCCTATTTATACAGACAACCGTGTGACCTTGGCTTATCCAGAAGTACGCACTCGTATTGAGCAGGCTTTTGCGGATTTGGTCAAGGCAGAGTTTCCTGAGGTCGAAGTCATTGCAGGTACAGCAACAGCAGGTATTCCTCATGGTGCAATTATTGCTGACTATCTTCAATTGCCTTTTGCCTATATTCGTAGCAAACCAAAAGATCACGGCGCAGGAAACCAAATCGAAGGACGTGTATCTAAAGGGCAAAAAATGGTATTGGTTGAGGATCTTATCTCAACAGGAGGCTCAGTACTAGAAGCAGTGGCTGCCGCAAAACGTGAAGGGATAGAAGTTCTCGGTGTGATTGCTATCTTTACCTACCAACTCGAAAAAGCAGCAACAAAATTCCAAGAAGCGCAAGTGCCACTGCACACATTAACAAATTATTCTGAACTTATCCAAATTGCTCAGGAAACAGGTTATGTAACAGAAGATGAACTTGAAATGCTTAAAAAATTCAAGGATAATCAAGAAACATGGAGTAAATAACATAATAAACATTATGTAAAATATAAAAAGGGGAACAGATGATACTCATAAAAAACGGCCGTGTAATCGATCCTGAGTCCGGTTTTGATCAAGTTGCTGATGTGTTAGTTAAAGATAAGAAGATTATTCGTATTGCCCAAGATTTGGAAGAAGAAGGTGCAGATATTATTGATGCCAGCAACATGATTGTTGCTCCTGGGCTCATCGATATTCATGTTCATTTTCGTGAACCAGGTCAAACGCATAAAGAGACGATACACACTGGTGCTTTATCTGCAGCACGTGGTGGTTTTACGACAGTAGTAATGATGGCAAATACTAAACCGATTTTATCGAGTCCTGAAGTGCTTGTAGAGACACTGAAACTTGCAGATGAAGAGAAAATTCATATTAAGTCCATTGCTTCTATTACCAAAGATTTTGACGGGCGACATTTGACGGATTTTGAGGCTTTGTTAAAGACAGGCGCAGTTGGCTTTTCAGATGATGGTATTCCATTGAGTGATTCAGGGGTCTTGCATGAAGCTTTGAAGAAAGCCAAGGAAACGGATAGTCTGCTCTCTATTCACGAGGAAGATCCCAACTTAGTGGATACGCTTGGAATCAATGAAGGCGAAGTGGCACACCAATGTGGTCTAACAGGAGCGACAAAGGTGGCTGAGTACAGTATGATTGCACGTGATGCAATGCTGGCTTTGGATACTCAAGCGCGTTTACATATTCAACATTTGTCTGCAGGCGAAAGTGTAGATGTAGTTCGTTTTGCGCAAAAGATGGGCGCAAAAGTTAGTGCTGAAGTTACACCACAACATTTTTCACTGACAGAGCAAGCTGTCCTAGAGATTGGTACAAATGCAAAGCTTAATCCTCCACTGCGTCAAACGAAAGATATTGCGAAAATTTTGGAAGGCTTGAAAGACAACACGATTAGTGTTATTGCGACCGATCATGCGCCACATACCCATGAAGAAAAAAATGTTGCTTTGGCTGAAGCACCGAGCGGAATGATCGGCTTAGAAACTTCTTTGCAACTGGGGCTTACGCATTTGGTTACTCCTGGACATCTTGAACTGGCTCAATTGCTGGCGAAAATGACTGTTAACCCAGCCAAACTATATGGTTTTGATGCAGGATATTTAGCGGAAGGTGGACCGGCTGACATTACCATTTTTGATGCTCATAATACTTATAAAGTGGATGAAAACTTTGATTCCAAGGCAAGGAACTCACCATTTATCGACCAAGAACTTGTGGGACAAGTCAAATATACGATTTGTTCAGGAGAAATAGTTTACCGCCCATAAAAATCTTGCAAGAGCTTACATAAATTGTTAAAATGATTTTAATGTTTAATAAATTTTATTCTAAGCAATAGGAGAAATCTCATATGAAAATCAGTAAAACAATTAATGCTCCTGTCGAGTTTGTCTACAATCAGATTCTGGATTCATCACTTTACGATATCGAAAAAAATACTGGGCACAGACCTGACATCAAGTCTCTTAATGGCTTTGAATATTCAAAAACATTTGGCAAAAACCAACATGGAACTATTACGATTGATGAAGTGGTGAAAGCCAATAAGTATGCTTTTACCACGAAAACTATCCGCAATACATTCAATACACGTTGGAGTTTTCATCCTGTTGATGATAAGAAAACAGAGATAACTATTGAGGAAAGCCGTACTTCAAGCGGAATGATTCAAAAATTAAATGATATGTTTGTCGGAACGCTTCTGGGACACTGGAAAAAACGTCAGATGGTCGCTATTTTGAATCACATTGAACAAGCTTATAGTGGTGGGAAGTGAAGAGATGGAAAAGAAACAGCATGAACTTTTAGACCTCGCGACTTATGCTTTTAATAAGCCCCGAAGTAAGGAGCGAGAAGAAGCGTTTGATAAACTTTTAAGTTTTTCAAAACCATACAGTTACTGGGAAAACGATGAGCTATCCTCTATGATTATCGATACCTCTTTTAGGGTCTATTGGAAGGATGCAAAGCTAAAGATGTCGGGAATTGGTTATGTTGCCTCTTACCCAGAATTTAGAGGAAACGGCAGCATTCGTAAACTCATGACCGATATTTTAGAAGACAACTATGAAGCTGGCACCGCCTTAAGCTATCTGGCTCCCTTCTCTTATCAGTTTTACGGACAATTTGGTTATCATTACGCTTTTGACCAAAAAGCATATACGATTCCTGCACAAGAATTTCCTAAAGGCAAAAAAACAGTGGGTCAAGTGCAGCGCCGCACTGTAAGTGAGGAGCTTTTGGAAGAAGTGGCTCAGGTCCATGATCAAGTCTATAACCAAGGTTCACTGGTCCGTCCACAACATGTTTGGGAATACTATTTCAAATATAAAGCACAGCCCTTCTTTGCGACTTATGAGGAAAATGGCAGAGTCCTAGGTTACTTAATTTATGAATTTGCAGGTACGGCTTTTGTGATTCGTGAATGTATTACATTGACCCATGAAGCTCAAGATGCACTTTATCGTTTTGTCTCAAGCCACGCTGCAAGTTTTGAAGTTATTAAATGGACTGCTCCTTCAAATGTATATCTTGAACATGATCTGGCTGAACCGTCTCGTATACAGCTACAGCTGCAACCTTATATGCAAGCTCGTATTGTTAATCTGCAAGCATTTTTGAAAGTGAACGGTCAGCCTGAATTTTCTGCCCGTATTGTTGATGATATTTTGCCACAAAATAATATCTGTGTTGGCCCTGAGACAGCCCAACCAGAGGAAATGACCATTGGAGTATTTACTGCCCGTGTACTACGAGAAAATAAAGCCATTCTTCGTGAATATTTTTAAAATAATCAAACTAAACACCGAATCTTAACTTTTTTTGTAGATTTGGTGTTTTTATTAATTAAAACTAAAAAAATAACACGATTTTGTTTCTAAATTTGTAACATGTTTCAGAAATCAGCCAGAAAATTAAAGTTTTTAATGGTTTGAAGAAAATGAAAGCGCTAAAAATAAGGGTTTCATTAAAAAATACTTGTTTTTTCGCTTAATATTGTTTGGACAAATTATATTTGAAATCGCTTTCTGAAACCGCTATACTATTGGTATAGATAAAAAGAAGGAGATCATAGAAATGGCAGAAAAAGTTATTGCATTAGCCTGTGCAGCAGGTATGTCAACATCATTACTCGTGACAAAAATGCAACAAGCTGCACAAGAAGCAGGAAAAGATTATGAAATCTACGCAAAGTCTGTAGCTGAAATTGACAACATGTTGTCTGGCTCAGAGAAACCAGATGTATTGCTTCTCGGTCCGCAAGTGGCTTACATGAAAAATGAAGTCATCAAAAAAGCAGCAGCAGTTGATGTTCCTTGTGATGTGATTAAAATGCAAGATTACGGCATGATGAATGGAAAAAATGTTGTAGCAGCCGCTGACGCATTAATGAATGGATAAAGAGAATTTGTAGAAATTCTAGATAAAGAAAGGAGTATTATGGGAAAACTAGGAATCTCGATTTATCCGGAACGTTCCAACTTTGAAGCTGATAAAGCCTATTTAGACTTAGCGCACCAATATGGTTACACCCGTGTCTTTACCTCACTTTTAGAAATCAAAGGAGATAAGGAAGCAGTTCTTGAGGGCTTTACGAAAGTGATTGCTTATGCTAATGGTCTTGGTATGGAAGTCATGGTAGACATTAATCCCGCCTTATTTGAACAACTTAACATTAGCTATGATGATTTAAGTTTCTTTGATGAAATGGGTGCTGATGGTATTCGTTTAGACCTCGGATTTACAGGAGCTGAGGAAGCACGTATGACGCGTAACCCTTATAATCTTAAGATTGAGATTAATATGAGTCAGGGAACAAGTTATGTGGACAGTATCATGGATTACTCGCCTAACATTGAAAACTTACTTGGCAGTCATAACTTCTATCCTCACCGTTACACAGGTCTAGCGTTTGATCATTACGTGAAATGTACCGAGAAATTCAAAAAGTATAATTTAAATACTATGGTGTTTGTTAATTCTCATGAAGCAACATTTGGACCGTGGCCCACACAAGATGGCTTATGTACCTTAGAGGATCATCGTGACTTAAGCTTGAAGACACAAGTAAAACATTATAAGCTTTTAGATGGTATTGATGATATTACTATTGCTAATGCTTATGCGAGTGAAGCCGAGCTTAAAACAATGGCAGAAGTTTTCCATGCGCAAATGCCAGAACTCAAAGTTGTGCCAAGAGCTACGATGACGGAAAATGAACGAAAATGTGTCTTTGAGGCTACGCATAGTTATCGTGGCGACCGCTCAGAGTACATGCTACGTTCAACCATGACTCGCGTTATTTACAAAGACTTGGATTTTCCGCCACATGACACAGATACTATAAAACCAGGCGATGTGATTATTGACAATGATGGATATGGTCAATATAAGGGAGAAACCCAAATTGCTCTGAAGGAAATGAAAAATGACGGCCGGGTCAATGTTGTTGGACATGTCGCGGAAGACGAAATGTTCTTACTTGACTTTATCAAGCCTTGGAGTTCGTTTAAATTTATTGAAAGTGATGAGCTATAATTTATAACCTTATACGCAAATAAATTAAAATTTTAGGAGGAATTCTATGAACGGAATTACGATGTGGATGGAGAAATATCTCGTCCCAGTAGCAGCAAAAATCGGGTCGCAAAAGCACCTGGTTGCCTTGCGTGACTCATTCATTGGTATCCTGCCAGCAACACTGACAGGTGCCCTTGCAGCGATGGTATCAGCCATCGTCACAACATTCCCACAGTCCATTCAACAAATGGTTTTGGGTCCAACCAAGTTTTCCCAACTCGCACCAGAAGATGTTTGGACGCTTGCTAATACACCAATTATTGGCGATTTGAATAACATTTCAACACTTGTCAACCAAGGGACTTTGACAGTTATTGGTCTTATCTTTGCTTTCTCTTGGGGTTACAATTTGGCCCGTGCTTATGGTGTCAATGACCTTGCAGGTGGTGTTGTAGCAGTTGCCACTCTCTTTGCTGGTTTGCCAAACCAAATGCCTAAATTCTTGGATGCATTAGGTGTGAGCGATGCCGGCGTAGCTGCAACAGACAAAATCAATGGTGTATTGACTGGTCAAGGTCTTGCAGCATGGAAGCCACTTTTTGCTGCCGCACATATGGATGCTGGTGCTTACTTTACGATTATCATTATGGGTGCCCTTGCGGTGATTATTTATGCTAAACTTATGTTAGCAGATATCACTATCAAGATGCCTGAGTCAGTCCCACCGGCTGTAGCAAAAGCTTTCCTTGCGATTATTCCAACGATTGCTGCAATCTACGCTGTGAGCTTGATTTACTATGTTATTGATAAATTGACACATGATTCTGTAATTAATTTGATTACACACTATATTGCAGAACCCTTCCAAATTCTCTCACAAAATATTTTCTCAGTTCTTATTGTTACTCTCTTCGTTTCAATCTTCTGGTTCTTTGGACTTCATGGACCAAACGTCTTGGCACCTGCTCTTGATGGGATTTGGCTTCCTCTTGGTCTTAATAACCAAGCCCTTTACTTCCAAGTTCACTCAGACGGTATTCGTGACTTAGTAGCGCGTGGTGCGATTGATAAAGCACATGCGATTAATGGTGACTATGTCAGTCTTTGGGTTCGTGGTTCATGGGATGCCTTCGTCTGGTTTGGTGGTTCTGGTGGTACAATTACCTTAATCCTTGCCATTCTGATCTTCTCTAAACGTAAAGATTATAAGACAGTAGGACGTCTTGGTTTAGCACCAGGTATCTTCAATATTAATGAACCTGTACTCTTTGGTATGCCAATCGTACTGAACGCCATCTTCTTTATCCCATTTGCAATTGCTCCATTGGTAGCGGTTATTATCGCTTATGTTGCAACAATGCTTCACTGGGTTGATCCAGTTGTCAGTGCTGTGCCATGGGTTACACCACCAATTATGAAGGCCTTCCTTGCGACAGGATTTGACTGGCGTGCAATTATCTTAGCAATTGTCAACTTACTTGTAACCTTTGCTATTTGGACACCATTCGTTATTGCAGCAAACAAGATGGAAGAACCTGAATTATAAAAAACAGAAAGGAACCCAATGATTATTGTTAATGTAGCTATGATGCAAGAAAAAGTAATTCACCTTCTAGAAGAAAATGGATTTACTTATAAGGAAAAAAGGGATTGAAACTCTATTTTCTAGGTCCGAATAGCGACTTAGCTACGGATGCTCAAACTGCAAAACGCTTAATTAAACAAAGTTCATTTGGTTCAGCATTATTCTTTAACGTCGAGGAGGTTTAAATATGGCTTGGATATATGCATTACTTAGTTTGTCACTCTTACTTCTAGCTTATCAAAACTGGAGTTTTGGAGGTACACTCTTTATTCTATCTGTGGTCATGCTTATACTTGCACGACAAAAGAAGAAAAAAGAAGAATAATAAAAAAGACTTGCTCCGGCAGGTCTTTTATTATGTTTGACTTTAAAGCAGAAGCGTTATAAGATGAAAGAAGTGAACATAGGCTTTATGATTTGAGGCAAATCTCATTCTTTGACTATATACCCCTAAGGGTATATAATGGATATATCAAAAATTTGAGGAGAGAAATATGCGTTCAATCCAAATGAAACAATTAAAAGAGAAACTCGGTCAAGTTGCACTGATTGATGTTCGAGAAGAGGATGAATATCTCGAAGGACATGTGCCAACAGCAATCAACATACCCCTGAGTGTTTTAAAGCAAAGATACTTAGAGATAGAAGATGAGAGCTATATTATTTGTCAAAGCGGTATGCGGTCTATGCGCGCTTGTCAATTCCTAAAGGCACAAGGAGTGGCAACTACGAATGTTACAGGTGGTACTCTGTCTTGGGATCAAGAATTAGAAAAATAAGAGGAAGAAAATGACGAAAAAATATCTTATCGTTGGGGGCGTTGCCGGTGGCATGAGTGCAGCCACTCGATTACGCCGTTTAAAAGAAGATGCAGAAATTATTGTTTTTGATAAAGGACCGTATGTTTCTTTTGCAAACTGTGGGCTCCCCTACTATCTCTCTGGTGAAATCGAATCAAGAAATAAACTTATCCTACAAACACCTGAAAGTCTGGCACAGCGTTTTAATTTAGATGTTCGTCCTGATTCTGAAGTGGTTTCTATTGAGCCGGATAATAAAGAAATTACTGTAGTATCGAATGGGATAAGCTACACGGAAAATTATGATGCATTGATTTTGTCACCTGGCGCAAGTCCTTTTATTCCGCCTATAAAAGGTTTAGCGGAAGCGGACAATGTCTTTAGCCTACGTAACATTCCTGACTTAGATAAAATCACAAACTATATGGAAATGGAGCACCGCAAGCAAGCATTGATTATTGGCGCGGGTTTCATCGGTCTAGAGATGGCTGAAAACTTACGAAAACTTGGTTTAGAGGTTACAATCATCGAAAAAGCCAATCATGTTTTACCAACTCTTGATCAGGAAATGGCCGTTCATATTGAAGAAGAGTTGACACATAATGGCTTGAAAGTACTCACGGGTGTGTCTGTTGTAGAGTTCCAAGACCAAGGAAAAACGGTTATTCTGGAAAATGGCGACAGTCTTAGTACGGATGTGGTTATCCTTTCTGTGGGGATTCAAGTGGAGTCAAAACTTGCTGCTGATGCGGGGATTAAGCTTGGAATGAGAGGAGCAATTCTTGTCGATGAGCAATATCAAACATCTGTGCCTGATATTTATGCTGTGGGAGATGCCATTCTTGTTAAAAATCAGATTACAGGTAATGATGCACTTATCTCCTTAGCAAGCCCAGCTAATCGCCAAGGACGTCAAGTTGCAGATATCTTAGCAGGATTACCTGTTACAAATAAAGGGAGTATCGGAACAGCTATTGTTCGAACTTTCAGTTTGACAGCTGCCTCTACTGGACTTTCAGAGAAGCAGACACAAGATGCGGACTTAAAATATAAGGCTGTGCATATCACAGCTAATGATCACGCAGGTTATTATCCTGGCGCAAGCTCTATTCTTCTCAAACTTATCTTCAATCCAGAAAGTGGTCATATCTATGGAGCATCAGCAGTTGGGCAAAAAGGTGTAGATAAGCGTATTGATGTTTTGGCAACAGCGATTAAAGCAGGGATGACGGTTTTTGATTTACCAGAACTTGAATTGAGCTATGCGCCACCATTTGGCTCTGCTAAGGATCCTGTGAACATGATTGGTTATGCGGCTATGAATATTGCTATGGGCTTGTCAGATAACATTCAGTGGCATCAGCTCGAAGCAGAACTTGCCCAAGGTAAAGTACTCTTAGATGTGCGTCAAGAAAATGAAGTGGCGCGTGGTGGTTTTAAAGAAGCGATAAATATACCATTAAACGATTTACGCCAAAGTATGGACAAATTAGATAAAAATAAAGAATACATTGTCAGCTGTCAATCAGGACTTCGTTCTTATACAGCTGAACGTATCTTGAAACAAGAAGGCTTTAAAGTAGAAAATCTTGATGGAGCTTATGGCTTGTACAGTAAGGTGAAGGACATTTAACTCAAACTGAACGAAAGGATTATTTTAGGATAGTCCTTTTTTCTTATTGAAATTTTTAATGAATTTGTAGGCTGCTTATGGTATAATATTAAAAAATATTTGTTAGATTTGGGGAAGTCATGAGACTTGAACTATATGAAGAAAAGCCAGAAGAAGCGAGTGCAGCTCTTGCTCAGGTTTTTGAAGCCTTTAGTAAAGAAACAGAAGAAGCCGAGTTGCAAACAGTACGCTATAACTTAGCTGAAGATGCGGACATCTTTGCGCATCATCCTGTTGTCAATCAAGCAATGAAAAAAATGGAAGCGGCTTTGCCTTTGATGTTGGTAGATGGAGAAATTATGACGATTGGCGCTTACCCTGATATGGAAGATTTGACGGAGATTACGGGTTTGAGTTTTCAAGATATTAGAACACGAGAATGTCAGTGTGGCAATTGTAACTGTGGAAAGGGATAAAATGATCGAAAATTTTCAACGACCAAGCAAGGAAGAATATTTTAAAGAAATCGTCGAAGTTGTAGCTAAACGCTCTACCTGTACGCACGCTCAAGTTGGTGCTCTTCTCGTGACTGCGGATGGGCAAATTCTTTCGACAGGCTATAATGGTTCTGTAGCACTTATGCCGCATTGTACAGATGTAGGGTGTCTGGAAGATAAAGACGGACATTGCATTGCGACTGTTCACGCGGAGCAAAATGCAATTGCCCAAGCAGCAAAGCACGGTGTTTCACCAGAAGGAGCAATTCTTTATACGACTTTATTCCCTTGTATCGCTTGCTTGAAGCTCGTCTTGGCATCGGGTGTAAAACATATCAAATATATCAATGAATACCATGCTAAAAATCCTTATGAGGAAGAGTTGATTGAAACTTTAGGTATTCAAGTTGAAAAAATATAAAAATCCAGAATCATGCTGGTTTTTTTATTTTAACGTAAAAAAAGGTTCCCTAAGTTTATCTGTAAAATTTATTCTTACTTGAGCTTTTTATGTCTGTTTTTGCTAAAATAAATGAATGGGAATAAAATACAGTCAAACACATAAAGTCGCTTTTTATGAGAGCGACACACGAGGTAAGATGAAAATATCAGATCTTCTTGCCGTAGCACTTCAAATTTCGGGAGAGCAGTCTTATACGTTAGACCGTAGCGACACATGGATTTGTGATAACTTCAATCTATTTTGGGCTGTTATCGAGCACGAAGTTCAGGTTCATCGCTTACCCGAGTTTAATGACCAGATTACAATTGAAACAGAAGCCACGTCTTACAATAAATTCTTTTGTTATCGTGACTTTATTTTCAAAAATACAGCTGGCGAAACCTTAGTAAAAATAAGTTCAACTTGGGTTTTGATGAACAAAGATACACGTAAGGTAGAACGTGTTGTTGATGAGATTGTGGCACCTTATGAGGCACCAAAAGTCAGCAAAATTGTTCGTCCTCACAAATATCTTACCTTGTCTGATCAAGCGCAATGCAGCCTAGCTTTTCCAATTCGGTTCTCTGATCTGGATATGAATGGACATGTGAACAATGCTAAATATTTCGACTGGGCTGTTGATCAGTTGGACTATGATTTCCGTATGGCATACGAACCTAAAAAAATATATATTCGCTATAATCACGAACTCCTTTATGGCAATCATGAGTTTATTCATCCTGTTTTTGAATTTCAAGGAGACACCACTTGCCATATTATTAGGAAAGATGGTGTAGATAATGCTAATATTGAGATTGAGTGGTCAAAAATAAGCGAGGAGAATGAACGAAAATGAGAAAAGGTTACAAAAAATATAAAGGATATCTGATTGATTTAGATGGCACCATTTATATGGGCAATCATCGTATTCCTGCAGGGGAAGACTTTGTTCATCGTTTGCAAGAAGCGAAAGTTCCTTATCTGTTTTTAACAAATAATACGACAAAAACCCCACGAGTGGTCCAAAAACGTTTGGCTACCCAGTTTAATATTGATACACCTTTAGAAACTATCTATACAGCAAGTGCAGCTACAGTCGATTATATGAACGATTTAGGCTTGGAGAAGACTGTTTATATTATTGGTGAAGATGGCTTAAAAGAAGCAATCTATGAAGCAGGCTATAAAAAGGATCGTGAAAATCCAGCATATGTTGTTGTTGCTTTGGATTCTGACTTGACATATGAAATGCTTGCTTTGGCAACTCTTGCTATACATAAAGGTGCGAAATTCATCGGAACAAATCCTGATTTGAACCTTCCAAGCGAACGAGGACTTTTGCCAGGAGCGGGCTCTTTGGTTAAAATGATTGAAGCAGCCACACGTGTTCAACCCACCTTTATTGGAAAACCTGAGGCGATTATTGCAGAAAAAGCGGTGGAAAAAATGGGCATTCCTAAAGAAGATCTTTTAATGGTTGGTGACAACTATTTGACAGATATTCGTACAGGGATTGATAATGGTATCGACAGTTTGCTTGTTACAACAGGATTTACAAAAGCTGAAGAAGTCCCTGGACTTCCAATACCACCAACCCATGTCGTTTCAAGTTTAGAGCATTGGGAAGTTTGAGATGCGTGATCGCCTGATTTTCACGAGTCTTATTTTATGGGGCATTGCAGCAGCAGTAAGTTTAACCTTACTTTTGGCTGTCCCACTCTTTTACATAGATATTCATTTGGAAAATTTGACCCAGATATCAGGACTTTCAGCAGAAGTGCTAAGACATAACTTTAATGTTCTGATGACTTATCTGGTTAATCCATTTGAAGGTGTGTTACAGATGCCTGATTTTCCGTCGTCTCCCGATGCTTTACAGCATTTTAAGGATGTAAAAAAGCTCTTTATGCTTGCCTTAGGACTCACGCTTGTCTTGAGTCCCGCGCTCATTTTATTTTTGAAAGAACATTTAGCCATTCTCTATCACAATGGCCTACGTTTTGTGATGGGAACTCCTTTGTTTATTGGTTTGGTTGCTGCCTTGATTGGATTTGATAATTTTTTTATCTATTTCCATGAAATTTTTTTCCGAGATGACACCTGGCTCTTTAATCCCGATACAGATCCGATCATTAATGTCTTGACGGAGAACTATTTTATGTTCACCTTTATTCTATTTGTCGTCCTTTTTGAATTAATTTTTTTCCTCCTTTACTGGTCAGGAAATAAAAGACTACAAAAGAAAATTTTCGGAAAAACCGAACAATAAGATGTAAAACTGATATAAAATCAGTTTTTTTTCTTTTGTTTTTATCAATATGCGTTAAAATAAATAAGGAAGGTTTGGTTTGCAGAGATTTTTATCGCCAAACTAGCGAGGTTGTCCATAACGGAAACTCGGTCGGTATTCTGTAATAACAAATGAATAAAGAGGCATTCTTATGAACACAATGGTTCCAGTTTTTGATTACGAAGATATCCAACTTATCCCTAATAAGTGTATTATTAACAGTCGTAGTGAAGCAGACACGTCAGTTAAGTTGGGGGATCACACTTTCAAACTTCCCGTTGTTCCAGCAAATATGCAAACAATTATTGATGAAAATATTGCTGAAATGTTAGCTAAGCAAGGTTATTTCTATATCATGCATCGTTTTGAAGAAAGTACACGTAAAGACTTTATTGAAAAAATGCATGCTCAAGGTTTGATTGCATCAATTTCTGTAGGTGTTAAAGACAATGAACGTCAGTTTGTACGTGAGTTGGCAGAAACAGCAACAATTCCAGATTATATTACAATTGACATCGCGCATGGTCACGCCAATTCTGTTATTGAAATGGTACAGCTCATCAAGCGTTTGATGCCACAAGTTTTTGTAATTGCGGGGAACGTAGGAACACCAGAAGCTGTCCGTGAGTTAGAAAATGCTGGTGCTGATGCAACGAAAGTTGGGATTGGCCCAGGTAAAGTTTGTATCACTAAGGTAAAAACAGGATTTGGTACAGGCGGTTGGCAGCTTGCAGCTTTACGCTGGTGTGCAAAAGCAGCAAGTAAACCAATTATTGCTGATGGTGGTATCCGTACGCATGGTGATATTGCTAAGTCTGTTCGTTTTGGTGCAACAATGGTAATGGTTGGTTCACTCTTTGCTGCTCACGAAGAGTCGCCCGGTAAAACTATTGAACAAGATGGCAAACTTTTCAAAGAATATTTTGGCTCAGCAAGTGAATACCAAAAAGGTGAACACAAAAATGTTGAAGGAAAGAAAATTCTTTTGCCACACAAAGGTGCATTGAAAGATACACTTCAAGAAATGCAAGAAGATCTCCAAAGCTCTATTTCTTACGCCGGTGGACGTGATCTTAATGCATTACGTAAAGTCGATTATGTTATCGTGAAAAATTCTATTTGGAACGGTGATTCATTATAAAAGATAAAAACTGTCTAGTGACAGTTTTTTTATTTATATTAAATAGTAGAAAGTTAATTATTTTTGAATCCAAGTAGAAGATGATGTAGAATGTTAGTAAAGATAGAAAAAGAAAGCAGGGAGAGATATGAAAGTACTTGTTGTTGGTGCAAATGGAAAAGTGGCGAAACATTTAGCCAAAAACCTAAAAGACTATCCTAAACTTCAAGAAAAAGCTGTTATCCGTAAAGAAGAACAACAGGAATTTTTTAACCAATTAGAGATTGAAACTATAATCTTGGATATTGTCAATAATTCAATTGAAGAATTTGCTGCAGCAATGTCTGACGTTGATGCTGTTGTTTTTAGTGCCGGCGCAGGTGGTTCTGGATTGGATAAAACAATTATGATTGACTTAGATGGAGCGGTTAAAATTATGACGGCAGCCGAAAAAGCAAAGGTCAAACGCTTTGTTATGGTCAGCACTTTCCGCGTGGGAAGAGAAGAAATTACACGACAAATTCAAGAAGATTCTTCGCTTAAGATTTATACGATTGCAAAGAATTATGCGGATGAATGGCTCAAAACACGAACAGAGTTAGACTGGACAATTATTCATCCTGGAATGCTTACAGACAAAGAAAGTACTGGTAAGGTAGCATTAGCAAGTCATGTGGAAGCAGGAGGAATTCCGCGAGAAGATGTGGCTAAAGTTATTCTGGAAACATTGGTAAATGACGTGACCATCAGAAAAGAATTTGAAGTGGTCAGTGGAGTTACTCCGATAGATGAAGCCGTCAAAAATTTAAAGGATTAAAAGAAATGAACGTGTGACTTAAATCACACGTTCACTTTTTTTACATGAAGGTCATACTGTTGCTGATAATATTGGGCAATTTCTTGACTACCAATTTGATGAAATATTTCTAATGCTTGAAGCATCATCGTATTTCCAGCCTTTTCATCTTTGAAGCGATAGGTCCAGAAACCTTTGGAGAGGTTAAGGAGATTGCGCAAAAACATCGATTGTACGAGTTCTAGTGATTCAACCCGATTGAGAATGTGTGCACTGTATTCTTGGTAGCCTTTGCTTGCTAAGAGTGCTATAGCACGACAGCATGCACAAACAAAAATTTCCAGATATTTCACGGAGTTAAATATTTTATGCTTTTTTTCTAAGAGGAATAAGTCAAGAATATATAAAATATCGCGTATGCTTAATTTATTCATTGTAAAGTAAAATACATAAAGCTCAATCTGGCCCCAAACTTTGATATCATAGAGATAATCTGTGATTGTATCAATATTTTCTGAACTTAATTCACTATATGAAGCTTTTGCTGCTAAGGAGATATAAGGATAGCCTGCTTCAAAAGCGACTTTATAGAGATTGTCAAGTGCTTTTTTATCTTGTTTAAGAAAAGCCATCTCGATTTCCTTTAAAAGGGCTTCTGATTCATTGGGTGCATAATCGTTTAAAAGGTATTCGTATTCCTCAAGCCCAATCCCCATCAGTTGCAAAGCTTGTACGACTTTTTCAAAATTCATCATGGTTTCAGCTCGCTCAAAACGAGAAAGGGTGGCTTTTGAGATTCCTATAGAAGAAAAGTCAGATAAGGAGATATGTTTTTGCTCACGTATTTGTCGAAAAACATATCCAAATTTTTTATATACCATAAAATCTCCAGTCATTCATAGTGGCAGTTATAGCTATACTATCAGAAAATGCAACAAAAAAATAAAGTGTTATCAAATACGTGACGATAAAGAATATCGTTGCTTTTATGCAACGATATGAAAAGATAAAATTATTTATTATATTATAATATATTGTAAGAAGCAGAAGAAGAAAAGCCACTTTTCTTTTTCATCAAAAGGATAGAGGTGAAGATGATGGATCTTATCAAAGAAATACTGGGGCCTTATTTTTTTGCCAAATTATTTTTGATTCCGGCAATCTTAGGTGGGATATTTCTCACTAAAAATATCATCCATCGCAGTAAATACGCTGAAAATCCTTACTCTGCCTTTTGGTTCTATTCGAGTAATTTTACATTATGGTTTTTTCTTTTAAAATTACTATTTATTGAAATAGCTCAGGGCGGTGCTTATGGTTATTTACTGAGTGATATTTCGCTCATTTTTATTGCTATTGCAGTCGATTATTGTATTGTTACGCATTATGAAAAAATAGAATATGCTATGCTTCCGCTGTTTACAATTTTCTATCTGTTTTATATTTACAACTATGGTTTTCATTGGAAGTCGATTTTATTAGTTACCTTATCTCTGGGTCTTTTTTGGCTGACGCTCTATTTTATTGCCAAAAATCAAACGGCTGTAATGCAAAGTTACGGTAAAATGATGCTGATAGGTTTAAGTCTGGTTGTTTCTGTGCAGCTCTTATTCCTTTCCGAATTTGCTTTTAGTTTGATACATTCATTAGAAATTTTCTGGAAAACATTTATACTCCTTGTGATTGCCAAGTTTATTTTGTTGGATATTTCTTCTATTGTAGGAGAGTATGCAAAGTACAAACGATATACTTATATTGATGCACTAACCAATGTATATAATAGGAGAAAATTTGAAGAAACGATGGATGAAATCCTCGCCAGTGATCAGATTTCCAAATTTTCATTAGTCTTTTTTGATATTGATAATTTTAAACACATTAACGACCATTATGGGCACAGCTCAGGTGATTATGTATTAAAAGAAATTTGTATGATCATCAAAAAGTATTTAAGAGAAACAGGAGAAAACGGGCAACTTTTCCGCTATGGTGGTGATGAATTCTTTCTTCTTTTTCGCAATCGCAAAGGAGAAGTCGTACGTGATATTATGGAGCAGATAGCCAAAGAAATTTCCGAATATGTCTTTCACGCGAGTTCTAACACTATTAAAACATCAATTTCTGTCGGGGTGGTTGAAATTACGGATAAAGTAACACGTGACCAAGCCATCTATCGTGTTGATAAACATTTATATATTGCAAAAGAAAACGGGAAAAATCAAGTTTACTTTAAATAGAAAAAAATTGATTTTTCTCTTTTTTTTGTCTATTTCATTTTGTTTTAAGAAAGTTTTTAAGTATACTGAAGTTGTAGGAAACAGGAAGGTGTGCTTTTACATTAAAGGAGTATCAGATATTGCAAAAGGAAGAATTAAACAAGGAACAAACCGAAGAAAATTACAGTTATTCCGATCTGTTCTTTGAAAAGGGACATTGGCTTTTAAAAATTAAACAGCTCCTCATCGCTCTTTTGGGTTGGGTGTGCTTCATTGTACCGACTTTTATTACCATAGCATCATTTTTGTATAAGACTTCAAATGGGAAGTATGGCATTGCCTTTTGGAAATATTCCGAAGGAGTTTTGGAAATTAAATTTTTGTTGATTCTGCTGGCTTTCTGTGTGGTCATCACCTTTACTTATGCAGCGAGCATGACAATTATTCAAAATAACCGAAGGGAATCGGTCATTGAAAAATGGCCTACATTTGATTCGGTCTCCAGTATTGAGCGAAGAAAAAGGGGAAAGAAATTTATGGCGGACCGTTTCGGTGAAGAAGAATTCCGTCATAATGTAAAATATTTTGAAGTTCTACCAGAAAAGAATTTAAAAAATGACGAGCTTTCAAAAGTTCTAGGTAAAGATGAGGTGGATACTTATGATATCTGATATTTTCGGCCAGATGTTTACATCGGATAGTGGTCTACAAATGGTTATCACCGTGTGTTTAATAATCTTGTGTCTTTATCCCGTTATTGGTGCTTTGTTTTGGTTTTTTGGCTCTTTGAGTTATCGTTTCCTAAAAAAAGGGCGAAAAGAGACAAATTTTGTGGAACTAGCACCTGATGAGCAACCGATGATTACGATTATGATTCCTGCTCATAATGAAGAAGTGATGATTGAGGAAACGATTGAGTACTTAGCTACAATGCTCAATTATAGTAACTATGAAATATTAGTGATTAATGATGGTAGTACCGATCAAACTTTGCCTATTCTCCAAAACTTACAAGAAAAGTACGATAAGTTGCGTGTTATTAATATCTTGAAAAATCAAGGAAAGGCACACGGCTTTAACATTGGGACTTACTTTGCGAAGGGGGAATATATTTTAAGTAATGATGCGGATACAATCCCTGAAAGAGATGCGCTTATGAAATATATGAACTATTTCATGAGTGAAATCGATGTCAACACAGCTGCGGTTACAGCCAATATGGATGTGCAGAACCGGACGACTATTATGGGAAAATCGCAAACTGTTGAGTTTTCAAGTATCGTTGGTGTCATTAAAAGAAGCCAAACCGCGATCAATGATTCAATGTACTCGTACAGTGGAGCAAATACCATGTATAAAAAGCAGTTTTTGATCGACGTTGGCGGGTTTAGACAAGACCGAAGCACAGAGGATATTAGTATTGCTTGGGATCACTTAATGTATGGTGTGACACCTCGTTTTGCCCCAGATATTATTTTTCACATGAATGTACCAGAAACCCTTTCGCAGCTCTATAAGCAAAGAAAACGTTGGGCTCAGGGAGGTACTGAAGTATGGTTTACTAACTCACTGAAGTTTATCTTGCATCCCATTAAGTACCGTTATGTTCTGTCAATGTTTATAGACACGACTTTTTCCATCATTTGGTCATTCTTCTTTTTCATTACGTCAATTATATTTATCTTGGCTATGCTCTATTTCCTTATTGTAGGTAATTATGAGCGGCTTTGGCATGGATTTGCGATGTCCTTTATCTTTGTTACCTTCGAGCTTATAGCGGGCACCTTGCAGCTTTTAGCCGCATTAATCTTAGACAGTAAGGGACAAAAATTTAAATACTTTATTTTTGCTCCCCTCTATATGTTATTTTTCTGGATGGTCAATCCATTGACGATAATCACGACTTTTATACCAGCCATGAAGGCTTGTTTTGGTAAAAGTGAACACGCAGGTGCTTGGGTCAGCCCTACAAGGAAAAGCCTGAAGAAAGGATAAACTATGCTTTTAGATGTAATGTTTCTATTGACAATAATTTTTATTCTTCTCTGCTTGCTCGGAATTGTGACCAGCTATGTTTGGGCGAAACGACAAAACAGAATTTATCCTAAAACAATGGAAGATGCTGAAAATTATACTTTTTACTTTCAGGCAATTATTGATAATAAAGGAGAAAAAACTGGTTTAGAGGCACTGCTCCGCAAGTATGATGCAGAAAAACAAGAATGGGTTTTCCCAGATGATATTGATAAATTTACCTTACGTGAAGTGATTTATCTGCTTCATAAAAGTTTTGTGAAAATAAACTATCCGTCACAATTTTTAGCCATTAATATTAGCCTGAAACAACTTGCCGATCCACGTTACGAATACTTTATTCGCTGGGTCAAAGGCGAATGCTATCCGATGGAGTTGCGGATTGAAATCAATGTGGAGTTGACAGACAAGATTGGCTGGCTCATGAAATCAAGGATCAAGAAGAATTTGAAGTTAAGCCAAGACATTGGTGTTCATGTTATCCTAGAAAAAGTCGAACCAAGTAAAAAATACTTTCACAAGATCAAGTGGCTATTGAATGATATCTATGGTGTGAAAATCCCGCTTTCTAAATTTCAAAAGAAAAGTGATTCTGAATGGTTTGATCTCAACATGGGCGATTGGGTCCGTTTGATTAGAGAAAAAAACAAAAATATTGATATCACTGAGGTTGAAGATCGAGCAGGTATTGATTTAGCCGATAAATTAAAAATCGACAATCGACAAGGTTATTTTATAGACAAGCCTCATTATGAGAAATAGCTTGTTCTATTTTTTTTTGCTTAAATTAGTGCTTGAAAGTTGCATTATTTAGGAAAAAGAGTAGAATAGGTTTGAGCAAAACGATTTTAAAAAAATGTGGCGCATCTCAGACAATAATCAATGAAAAAAGGACGAGTACGGAAATGACTGAAATGACTTTTGAAGAACGCTTAAAACAGCTTCGAAAGACTTATCTTGAAGGCGATAATGAAGATAAGGAAGCTCAAGAGATGAATGCTTTCATGAGTTTATCAAAAGAAGATAAAATCAAAAAAATTGAAGCCCATTTAACAGAAATTGAAAATAAAAGAGAAGCTTTGGAAAGCACTCTCTCCAATCAAACAGATGCTCTCTCACGTGAGAATATTCAGCATCATCTGGAAGCATTAGCTGAGAAAAAAGAACTTATGCTTCAAAAATTAGAATATGTTAAAAAAGATGAATTTAGTGCTGCAAAACGAGAACGAATCAAACGTCAGTTGGCAGAACTGGAATTTAAACGTTGTCGTCTACGCATGAATAATAAGGACTGTTCAAAGTTGGACAAGAAAATTCAAGAGAAACAAAGACGATTTAGAAATGATATTTAAGGAGTTATATGCTTCAGTCTATCCTTCATGTGATCATTTTCTTGCTCGCATTAGTTTTTTCAAATGTTATCAATAAAATTTTCCCTAAGTTAGCCTTGCCTTTAGTGCAAGTTCTCATAGGGATTCTTTTTGGTTTTGGAGGTATTTCAGAATTTCTTCACGTTGATCCGGAATTCTTCCTTGGTTTCATCATTGCGCCGCTCTTGTTTCGAGAGAGTACAGAAGCAGAAGTGAAACGGATTGTTAAACACCGACATTTGATATTTGTGCTTATATTCCCGCTGGTTTTTGTTACAGCTCTTGGTTTAGGTGGCATTTTACATCTGTTTTATATGAGCATTCCTTTAGCAGCTTGTCTGGCTTTAGGAGCTGCACTAGCCCCAACGGATGCAATTGCTGTGGGTACGCTATCGACCCGCTTTGTATTTCCTCAAAGAATCATGAATATTCTCCAGGGTGAGGGACTCTTTAATGATGCATCTGGTATCGTATCCTTCCAGATTGCTGTGCTTGCACTCGTAACAGGGACTTTTTCTTTACCACAGGCAACCCTTAATTTAATCCTGTCCATTATAGGTGGCTTTGCTATTGGTATTGGGCTTTCGATTTTTAAAAATAAAATTTTAGAAATTCTTGATGATGTCGATGCGCGTGATGTCAGTGGCTATTTGATGCTGGAGTTCGTAATGCCGCTTGCAGCATTTGCTTTGGCCGAGGTTTTGCACGTTTCGGGAATTATCGCCGTTGTTGTTGCTGGTATCTTCCAGTCCAATGGTTTTCGACCAACTACTGTGTTTGATGCACAAGTGACGCGTGTCAAAAATAGTGTATGGGAAACGATTGTGTTTATGCTGAATTCAAGTGTCTTTATTTTCCTTGGGATTGAGTTGCATAGTCTTGTTTTTCCTTTCCTTTTTGATCGGACATATTCCGTTTTTTGGCTGGTTTTTGTTGTACTACTTTTGACTTTTGCCCTATTTTTGCTAAGATTTTTAATCTTATTGTCTTATTATTTGGTGACTGTCAAAGACAAGGGAGAAATCTTTCACTCTTATTGGAGCGAATTGTTATTGTTGACTTTTTCTGGTACAAAAGGGACGGTTTCCATTGCGACCATACTCCTTTTACCTCGGCTTGCTGATAATACCAACAATCTATTAATCTTTTTTTGCGCCTCAGTTACTGGCTTAAGCTTTCTTGTGAGTTTGCTGACTTTGCCTTACTTTGCAGTTGAGAAAAAACGCACGGTCAATAATTTGGCAGTTATCGCAATTTTAGGTGACGTTGTGCAAGAATTACGGGAAAGAATTACTGAGAAAGCGCAAAATGGCTATCACCTTGTGATTGCTGATTATCAAAACCGGATTCAGAAGCTCATTGTAGAGCAAGAAAGTGCTGGAATTACAGAAAATTTTAACACCTTGCAATTATTAATTATCCGTGTAGAAATTGAAGGGCTTGAAGATGCGCTGGAGAAAGAAAAAATCTCGATGCGTACTTATCGCACCTACCATCGCTACATACATACTTTGGAGCAAGATTTGGCACATGACTTGGTTTCGAGTATCCAGTTTGCCCAAGTGGTTACTTTGCGGGCTTTGAAAGTTCTAAAAACACGTATTTCTCGTTTTGACTTCCAACTTTCCCGTCCAAAAGTTGAAGATATGGAAGAAACGCGCCAAGAGATTAGTAATCTTTATTTAGATAATACAGAACTTGTTCTTGAACTTTTGGAAAATTTAGGGACAATCTATAATGCACAACTTGTTGACTTTCTCCAAGCAGAACGCTTCCGTCAAGCAGAACATATTGCTCAAGGTAACTGGAACTATGTTAATGGATTTCGTGTAGCTACAGAATTGACGAATATAGAAGAATTGATGGAAGCCTATTATTTAGAGCGTAAGGTGATTTTCGAATATGAGCATACAGGACGAATTGCGCTTAATGAAGCTAAAAAATTACGCCAAACCGTTAATCTTTTGGAAGAATATGCCTTAGCAAGCGATCACCGTTCCTTCCTTTACGATTTATTTGAGTTTCGCAAAAGAAGAAAAAGAAAATAAAAAAAGCGTGTGAGCGCTCTTTTTTTTGACCAAAAATAATTTTTTGTGATATAATAAACGTATCTTCAGGGCACCGTGAAATTCGGGACCGGCGGTTAAAGTCCGCGAAGCTGAAAAGCTTGATGTGGTGTAATTCCACAACCGACAGTAAAGTCTGGATGGGAGAAGAATAAGAAATAAGACCAGCTCTTTTTGGGTTGAGTCCGTTTTCGTCAATATTCAAAAACTCCCTTCAAAATGAAGAAATATTATTTTCTATTTTGGAGGTTTTTTCGTGTCAAATTCAAAAACACGTCGACTCACACTTATCGCAATGCTCAGTGCAATTTCTTTTGTACTGTCCTACCCAATGTTCCAATTTCCTTTGGTGCCAAGTGCAAGCTTTTTAAAGATTGACTTCACAATCTTGCCCATTTTGATTGGACTATTTATGCTTGGCTTAAGCAGTGCTTTTGCTATTCTTATCATTCGTTCGCTTTTGTGGTTACTTTTAAATAGTGACGGAGTGAATACCTATATTGGTTTACCAATGAATATTTTGACAGTTACTGTCTTTGTGCTGGTACTTTGGTTCTTTCTCCGTCACAGATTTAGCTTGCGTAACTATATTATGGCAGCCATTTTGGGGACATTGGCTTTAACTGTCTTGCAGGTAGTACTTAACTATGTATACGCTATACCCCTTTACGCAATGTTTGCTAATTTTGATATCGCTACAATGTTTCCTGGTGGTATTTCAGCTTATATTGGTGCTGTTATTGTCTTTAATATTCTACAAGGTCTCATTTTTGCAGGAAGCTTTGCTTTACTGTATTGGGCCCTCCGTGGATCAAAAGCCATCAAATTTATTAATGCTTAAACAGAAAAATAGAGCCTATAACTCAGGGCAAACTGAAAGAGAAAATGATCATGACTTCGTTAATGGTCATTTTTTTGTTTTTTTATTAATTTTTCCCTTGCATTTTTTAAAAACATCTGATATACTAATAGAAGTTCTGAAAAGGGCTGACCGAAGACAGTTGGGGACATAAGTCATAAGCATCCAACCGAGGACAAACATTTTAAACAATGATTGAACTCTCTATGTCTTTTGGTCGTGGGGATTTTTATTTGTAAAAATTCCTACGAACAAAATAAAATGGAGGTAAACAAATGAGCGATTACAAAGTAAACGAAGCAACTATTGCTAAGAAAGCTGAGTTGGTTGACGTATTTGCAGAAAAATTCGAAGCTGCGACATCTATCGTTGTTGCAAGCTCACGTGGTTTAACTGTAGAACAAGACACTCAACTTCGTAAAGAGTTGCGTGAAGCCGGTGTGGAATTCAAAGTTGTTAAAAACTCAATCTTGCGTCGTGCAGCTGAAAAAGCTGGACTCGAAGGTTTGAACGACAGCTTCGTAGGCCCATCAGTAGTAGCTATCTCAAACGAAGATGCTATTGCCCCTGCTAAAATTTTGAGCGAGTTTGCTAAAACAGCAGACAAACTTGAAATCAAAGCTGGTGTTATCGAAGGAAAAGTTACAAGCAAAGAAGAAGTTGCAGCTATTGCATCTCTTCCAAGCCGCGACGGTCTTCTTTCTATGCTTCTTTCAGTGCTTCAAGCACCTGTCCGCAACGTGGCTCTCGCAGTCAAAGCTGTTGCAGAAAAAGAAGAATCAGCTGCTTAATTCCATATGGAATGACAGTAAGCAAATTTTATATCGGCGGATTTACGCAACAAACTAAAATTTACTAGGAGAATCAAAATGGCATTGAACATTGAAAACATCGTTGCTGAACTTGAAACAGCAACAATCCTCGAACTCTCTGAGCTCGTTAAAGCAATCGAAGAAAAATTTGACGTAACTGCAGCTGCTCCTGTAGCAGTAGCAGCTGCTGGCGGCGAAGCTGCAGCAGAAAAAGATTCATTTGACGTTGAATTGACAGCAGCAGGCGACAAAAAAGTTGCTACAATCAAAGCTGTTCGTGAAATCACTGGTCTTGGCTTGAAAGAAGCTAAAGAACTCGTTGATGGCGCACCAACAATGATCAAAGAAGGCGTTGCAACTGCAGAAGCTGAAGAAATCAAAGCTAAATTGGAAGAAGCTGGTGCTTCAATCACACTTAAATAATCATTTAAGTTCAATTTAGATGCAAGCATCCAATATTTTGGATAAGATTGCAATAAAAAAACAGCCATTATTGGCTGTTTTTTTATATCGTTATGTAGTGAGTTGGCACAATTATTCCCTTGTATTTTTACGTGAGAAATTATATTTTTGTTATACTAGATTTATAATAGAAACTGATTCGAATACAAAGAGGAGTGCATATGATTGATAAATACAACTTGCCTAAGAAAGAATTGCTTTCTTTACTTATGGAGGAGTCCAAGTTAGCACCACAGCATCAGCTGCCAGGTGAAGAGATTGAGGGGGTGAATGTTACCATGCAGTTTTTACGTGACGAAACTGGTCAAGTGCGTTATCTTCCACGCCGTAAAGTGATGGGCTATGATCTTGATGGTGTAATTTTTTCTATGAAGAAAGCCATTGAATGTACCAATCAAAAGTTGGGCACTAACTTAAATATTGAAACGATGGAAGCTATTGACTATGACTTGATTTATTATGCAACAATGGATGAAGACATTCAGCGAAAAATTATCAGAGAAAGTACACCAAATCGCAAGATGGTCGAAGATTTGGCAGAAGAACATTTGAACGGAGCAGAAATAGTACTGATTACAGCACGTCATGTTTCTTATGCTAAAGAAACGATAGAATCACTTAATCGTTTCGGTATTTATTATGACAAAATTTATTTTACTGAGGAGAAACTGCCGTTAATTATTGGATTGGATATTGATTGGTTCTATGATGACAAACCGGAAACCATTGCAGCCATTAAAAATCATAAAGTACGCACAAAAGCCGTGCTCGTCTCAGCGCCCTATAACCGTGGTGCCACAGAATATGATTATCGCTATAAAGTAGGACTGGAATAACTGTTTGGAGCTTCTTGCTTGAGTGCTGAGAGAGTTTACTTTCATATTTCTGTCACAGACCAGATATGGCCTGAGGGATCTTCGATATTAATGACACGCTGGCCATGAGCAATGAAAGAAGGGTTTTCAGGCGTACCGGGAGCAACCACTTGTCCGCCATTATTAAATGCCAGCGCTAAAATGTTGTCAATATCCTTCAAATAGATTTGCAGACAAAGACCAACACCGCCTCGAGATTTCGGGGTGTTTTCTTTTACTTCAGCTAAAGTAAAGGGATAATTTTCTATTTTAAAATGACATCCATCCTGTATGCTTGCTCCGAAAACATTTTGATAAAATTTTAGCGATTGTTTGATATCTTGCACAAAAAGATTAATTGAAATTTTCATGATAGCACTCACTTTCTATTCTTTATTATTTTATTGTACAAAACGCTTGGTTGCTTTACCAATGATTTGTGGGTAATCCTCCAAGCAAAGTAGAAGAAGCTGTTCCGAAAGGAGAAGTTTACTGAGATTCAGGAAAAAATTTTTATTATATGTTGACGTTTACATTTTTTTGTGATATCATTTACTTAACTTAATAAATGGCATGTAACTGATAATGCAGGCATAACCGGATTAGATTTAAAGAATTATATTCTTTTTATTTGGTTCGGTTTTTTTGTGTTTTCATGTAGGATGCTAATACTAACACTAAGGGAGACAAACCATGAATGCAAAAGAGTTAGCACAGAGCATATTAGAACTAGTCGGAACTAATTCTAATATATCTCAGCTGGAACACTGCTCAACAAGATTAAGGTTTACTTTAATTGATGATTCCAAAGCCGATGTTGAAGGATTGAAAAAATTATCGGGAGTACTAGGAGTTGTTCAGAATGTACAGACTCAGATTATTATTGGTAATTCTGTGGTAGAAATATATAATGAGATAAATAAGCTGCGGTCAAACAGTGAGGAAGAAAAAAATACAGCAAAGAAAAAGAACATGAAGTTGTCAGCAAAAGTTTTAGATTTTATTGTTAGTATTTTTCAACCCTTGATTCCTGCCATTGCTGGAGGGGGGATTCTTAAATCTTTTCTTATGCTTTTTGCATTATTCGGCTTATTAGATAAAGCTTCCACAACTTATCAAATCTTATTTTTCATAGGGGATGCTCCACTTAGATTTCTTCCTTTATTGGTTGCTGTAACTACAGCAAATAAATTAAAATCTAATTCACTTGTGGCCCTTGCTGCAGTGAGTGCTCTATTAACGCCTGATCTAACCTCCATGTTAACAGAGGGCACACAATTATTTGGACTACCCTTAACAAATATAAATTATGCTTATCAAGTATTCCCAGCCATATTATCTGTTATCTGTTATTCCCAACTCGAAAAGGTTTTTACAAAGATAGTCCCCAAAGTGGTACGGACATTCTTTGTTCCAATGTTTAGTTTGCTCATTGTGGTGCCTTTAACTCTGTTTATTTTAGGTCCCTTAGGATTTACATTTGGTCAAGGATTTGCCTCAGTAATAATGTTCCTATTTGGTAAATTTGGGTGGATTGCCGTAGCAGTGTTAGCTGCATGTTTACCTTTTATGGTGGTTACAGGTATGCACAAGGCAATGATTCCTTATGTTGTTACATCTTTAGGACAAACTGGAAAAGAAATTATCTATAACGCCGCTTCTCTTGCGCACAATATTTCAGAATCCGGAGCAAATTTTGCGGTATCATTAAGAACAAAAGATAAAAACTTACGTTCAACGGCTCTTTCTGCAGGGATTTCGGCACTGTTTGGTATTACTGAACCTGCTTTATATGGTGTGACAATTTTACATAAACGTGTATTGTACGGGGTAATGATTGGGAGTGCTATTGGCGGTGCATCCTTAGGATTGATGGCTGTAGAAGCATATGTTGCAGTTGGTCCAGGACTTGCTACATTATCTATGTTTATATCAGAGCGATTGGCAAATAACATGCTTCATGCGGTTATTGGATTAGTCATATCTTTCATTGTTTCGTTTATTGCTACCTTTATTTTATGGAAAGAACCCACTACAGAAAAAACAAAAATAGAAAGTACAAATACAACGACTTTGAAATCGCCAGTAGAAGGAACTTTGATTCCTTTGGAAGAAGTAAATGATGATGTGTTTTCAGCTAAATTACTTGGGGATGGCGTCGCAATACTACCAAATAAAGGTGAAGTGTACGCTCCAAGTGATGCAATCATTAAAATGGTGTACAAAACAAAACACGCTATAGGCTTAGAAACAGATAATGGTCAAGAAATTTTAATTCATATTGGAATTGATACGGTTAATCTAGAAGGAAAATATTTTAATGTACATGTAACTGAAGGGGACAAAGTAAAAACTGGAGAATTGCTGGTCAGCTTTGACATCAAGAAAATTGAAGCAGCAGGATTTGACCCGACAACTGTATTTATCTTTACCAAACCAAATCCAATTAAAATAAATATAACAAAACAAAATGAAGTCAATAAATTTGAAAATTTGTTGACCATAGTATAATGAAATAAGGAGAAGATAATTATGAGTTTTAAAAAGAACTTTCTTTGGGGTGGGGCACTATCTGCCAATCAAGTTGAGGGCGCATGGGATTTAGACGGCAAAGGCTTATCGGTTGCTGATGTAGCAATGTACAAGCCTGATTTAGACGTGAGCGACTATGCAGGTCACAATAACATTACATCAGAAATGATAAAAACAGCAGTTGAAACGAAAGATGACAAATTTTATCCTAAAAGACGAGGAATAGACTTTTATCATAAATACAAAGAAGATATTGAACTATTTTCAGAGATGGGATTTAAAACCTTACGTATTTCAATTGCATGGACACGTCTTTTCCCAACGGGTGAAGAAGAACATCCTAATCAAGAGGGAATTAATTATTATAAATCCATTTTTAAAACCTTAAAAGAAAAAAATATTGAACCAATCGTAACTCTGTCACACTATGAAATGCCACTTCATCTTAGTATAAAATATAGTGGATGGGTCAATAGAAAGCTTGTTGACATGTTTGTTAAATATTCCAAAGTTTGTTTTGTAGAGTTTGGCGAATATGTGAAATATTGGCTGACATTTAATGAAATTGATAGCGTAGGACGTCATCCATTTATTACAGCTGGAATAGTGCCAGACAAATGTATAGACTATAGTTTGGAGGAAGCAGTATATCAAGCCCTTCATCATCAGTATATCGCAGCAGCTCAAGCGACAAAACTATGCCACCAATTAATTTCTGGAAGCTTGATGGGATGTATGTTGACCAAACTAACAACGTATCCAAACACATGTCATCCTGAAGATGTACTACTTTCGTTAGAACGTAATTTAGATAACTATTCTCATGCAGATATACAGATTTTTGGAAAATATCCCCGTTTGTATCTGCAAGACTTAAAAAATAAAAAGATTAATATTATAATGGAAGAGGATGACGAAAGTATTTTATCAGAGGGAAGAGCTGACTATTTAGCCTTTAGCTATTATATGTCACGAACAGAATCCGCAGATCCGCAAAAAGAAAAAGCAGCCGGCAATACTATTATGAGTGTGAAAAACCCATATTTATCATCAACCGAATGGGGGTGGCAGATTGACCCAGTTGGATTGAAAATATCATTGTTAGAGCTGTATGATCGCTATAATCTCCCTTTAATTATCGTTGAAAATGGTATGGGCGCAATTGACAATCTAGAAGATAATCATACAATTAAAGACAGTTACCGCATCGCTTATTTGAAATCACATATCGAAGAAATGAAAAAAGCTGTAGATATGGGAGTAGAACTCATAGGATATACGAGCTGGGCGCCAATTGATTCCATTAGTGTTTCGACCTCACAAATGAGTAAAAGATACGGCTTCATCTATGTCGATCAAGATGATTTAGGCAAGGGTAGTAAAAAAAGATATAAAAAAGATTCATTTTATTGGTATAAAAAAGTTATTGAAACAAATGGTGAGAAGTTAGAATAGGAGCACATCTGTTGATAATAAAAAAAACGATGAACTCAAATGCTGTACTAGCGACTGATGATAAAGGCATAGAGTACATACTTTTAGGCAAAGGGATTGGTTACGGTAAAAAAATAGGAGCAGCTGTAGAAGAAGATACAGTTAATCAAACGTTTATTCCCTTAAAAAGTTCAAATCTAAAGGAATATATGGGAATTTTAGAAGCTATTCCTCCAGAACTGTTAGAAATAACTCGAGAAATAGTTTCAGAAGCTGAGCGTGTATTAGACTGCAAACTCAATCCTAGTATATACTTTATGCTTGGTGATCATTTAAACTTTGCAGTAGAACGATTTAGAAGTAATATATCTATAACAAATAGGGTTTTTTGGGAAATAAAAACTTATTATCCTAAAGAGTTTAAGTTGGGAGAATATTCCTTAAAAATCTTAAAAAAAGAGTGTGGCGTGGTTTTACCGCAAGAAGAAGCTGCAAATATCGCGTTTCATATTATCAATGCTCAAGTCAAATCAGGGCTTCAAGCAGATGGGATGAACTATGCAAAACTCATATCATCCATCAATAGTATTATACGATATAGCATTAGTGAAGAAATAGATACAGATAATGTAAACTATCAAAGGTTTATTACACATTTAAAATTTTTTGCAGAGCGATTTTTTAGTGATAGTCTTCTAGATGAAAGCAACAACCAGCTCTTCGAGCAAATAGTTATGATGTATCCCCAAGCGGTAGAGATATCCTTTCTTATTAAAGACCATATCGAAGCCATTTATTCTAAAAAAATCACAAAAGATGAAATCACTTATTTAACTATTCATATCAATCGCTTACTTAATTCGCATAAAATAGAAAAGCAAAACGATAAAAAATAGTAGTGTAACTCTTAATTTGTATTTGTAGAAAGTCTGATAAGAAGGATATTCTTGGCGCTACAAGAAATAAAAAAGAACTGTAAAAATAAAACAACAATAGTAAAGTGAAAAACCCTCAGCTATTCAAACAGCTGAGGGTTTTATATTTTAAGTAACCTGAAAATCAGATAAAAACAACTAAAAAAATGATAGAATAGGACTTAAGCAACCCCCAAAAAATTGAATTTTATAGTTTGCAGGCTCTTGTCTGCGGACTTTATGAAAAAGGAGAAAACGATGCCTGATACGATTCGTGTCATTGCAGATAAGGTCAATAATTTAAAGAATGTATCGCTTGAAATCCCCAAGAAGAAAATAACAGTCTTTACTGGTGTTTCGGGCTCTGGGAAATCAAGCCTTGTTTTTGATACTCTTGCCGATGAGTCACAACGCCTCTTAAATGAAACCTTGCCGGCATTTGTTCGACAGTTTCTGCCCAAATACGAACGTCCTGATGTGGAGCGGATTGAAAATCTTCCGGCCTCCATCGTCATTGACCAAAAAACTTTAGGGGGCAATGCCCGCTCGACTCTTGCGACAATCACTGATATTGCACCTGTTATTCGTCAACTTTTTGCAGGTGGAGGAAGCCCCCAGCTTGGAGCAGACCATTTTTCGTTTAATCTTCCAGCGGGCATGTGTCCAGAATGTCAAGGTATTGGTAAAAAACTAGAGTTGAAAATGGAGCTTTTTATTGATAAAGAACGCTCACTTAATAATGGTGCAGTTCTTTTTAAGCCTTACCAAAAAATCACCAAAATGTATGTAGAGAATGGTCTTTTTGATGGTGAAAAATTATTGAAAGATTATACAGAAGAGGAGCTGGATCGCCTATATCACGGCAAAGAAGTCGGCAAAATCAAAATGGGCGAATACAATCTTACCTACGAGGGAATAGTTGACAAGTTTAATCGTGGTTTCTTGCAAAAAGAAGGTGACTTGTCTGCAGGTGCCCAAAAGACACTTGCGACTTACACGCATGAAGCAGTTTGTCCAGTCTGCCAAGGGAAACGTTTAAACCAAGAAGCGCTAGCAGTGCGCTGGTCTGGCTATAGCTTTGCGGATTTGATGAGTATGGAGCTGACAGACTTAAGTGATGCTCTGGCTCCACACGAGGGAACAGAACACCTTAAACAACAAATTGATCATCTGATCGACCTTGGTTTAGGTTATCTCAGTCTTGATCGAGAAACGACGACTTTATCTGGTGGAGAATCTCAGCGTGTAAAATTAGTAAAGCATTTAAATAACGCGCTATCGGATATGCTCTATATTTTTGATGAACCCTCTGTTGGTCTGCATCCGAGGGATGTGGCTCGTATTAATAGCATCTTTACAAAGTTGCGAGATAAAGGAAATACTGTGCTTATTATTGAGCATGATCCGGATGTCATCAAAATTGCTGATTGGGTGATAGAAGTTGGACCTGGTGCTGGTGTACATGGTGGTGAAATTATGTTTGAAGGAAGCTATGAGCAGCTTCTTCAATCTGATTGTTTAACGGGAAAATATCTTTCTAAGATGACAACGATTAACGAAAAACCAAGACATCCTGTTCACTTTTATCAAGGAGAAATTTCAAACGCTAACAACCTTAAAAATGAACATCTTGATATTCCTCAAGGGATTCTCACCGTTTTGACCGGTGTAGCTGGTTCAGGAAAATCAACACTTGTAGAGCATTCTTTACGAGCAACTTATCCAGAAGCTATTATGGTGACACAAGCAAGTCTAGCTGCCAACAGTCGTTCGAATCCAGCGACTTTTATAGGCATTATGGATAACATCAGAAAAGCCTTTGCAAAAGTGAATGAAGTTAAGCCTAGTCTATTCAGCTACAACTCCGAAGGCGCGTGCCCCGCTTGTGAAGGTAGAGGTTATATCGAATCTAACTTGGCATTTATGGAAACAGTGAAACAAACCTGTGAAGTTTGTCAGGGGAAACGTTACAAGATGGAAGCTCTAGCCTTTAAATATCAAGGAAAAGATATTACGGAAGTCCTAGACTTAACGATTGAAGAAGCATTGGATTTTTTCAAGTCTGCTCCAGCGATTAAGAAAAAAATAAAAGCTATGAACGAAGTAGGACTTGGTTATCTGACATTGGGACAGCCAACGAGTACTTTATCTGGTGGTGAACGTCAGCGCTTGAAGTTGGCTAATGAGTTTTATCAAAAAGGAAATCTTTTTATTCTGGATGAACCATCAACAGGTCTGCATCTGTCTGATATTAGCCGTCTGATGAAGATTATGAAACATTTTGTTGACCAAGGCAATACCTTGGTCGTGATTGAACATCAGTTAGATATCATTCGCCAGGCGGACTGGATTATTGATATAGGTCCAGAAGGTGGCTCAGCTGGTGGCCAAGTGATTTACGCAGGACCGCCAGCTGGGTTACGAAATTGTTCAGCTTCACTTACTGCCCAATATATCTAATAGGAGAAATAAAGATGTTACAAGTTATTCTGCATATTGATGAAAACAACAAATGGAACACACTCCTCTCTAACGTAAAGAATCTCAAAGAATGGCTCACTCAGAATAAAGAACCTGGCAAGATTGAGATTTTAGTGAATGGAGAAGCAGTAGAAATGGTACTGAAGTCCTCACCAGTGGATCTTGTGGAAGTCTTCAAAAGAGACGTCAAAGTTGCCGTTTGCCAAAATTCTTTAAACATGAGAGGATACAAAGTAGAAAGCCTACAAGAAGGTTGTACAGTTGTGCCCGCTGGTATTGTGGAACTCGTCCAAAAACAGAACTCAGGCTTTGCATATGTTAAACCATGAGATACTTTACTTTCAATATAGAGCATAAAATCATCCCAGACTATCGGGATGATTTTTTTTAGCTATATAGTATATTTGAAATAAAAAAGACCTCCTATGAGATCTTTTATTTTTAATTATTCAGCAGTTTTCACAGCAACTTCGCCAGAAACTTTAAATTGGTTAGCGGCATCCAATTCTTTGTAGGCATCCAATTGTTCTTGAGTTGCGAAGTAAAGGTTACCATTGATTTCAGATGGGATTGTTTTGCCATCTGTACCTTTCATATCGCGAGCTTTGATTGATGCATTTTCTGCAACGTAAACATCACCTTTAATGTTACCACCTTCGAGGTCAAAGCCAGGTGATTTAATGATCAAACGTTTTGTAGTCAAAGTAAATGAATCTGTGACTTGGTGTTTGTCGTTTTGGGCGATCAATGCCAATGTACGTTGAATTTGGCCGCTCTCGTTCATGAAGATACCATCAACAGTGATGTCTTTATCAGCCGCATCGATATCTGAGTTACCAGATACTAACCAAGCACCTTTAGCGCTCAAGCCTGAAGCTAAAACATCAGCTGCATCTGTACCAGTTGTTGCACCAGTTTGAGTATCAGGTCCGTTACCTTCAAATTCGTGAGTTACTTCACCGTGTTCACCAATAGTGATTGCACCCATAGGGAATTCAAGAACTTCACCTTCGACAACTTTAGTTTCACCTGTTACTTTTGGTTTTTGCTCTTCAGGAAGTTTATTATAAGCATCCATGAGGTCCTGACTTGCAAAAGTCAAGTTACCGTCGATAGTTGCTTTACCTTCAACACCTTTACCGCTTTGTGCACCGAATCCAGGTGCGAAGACAGCTACATCACCTTTAATTGTACCATTAGAAAGCTTGAAACCAGGTGATTTTACTTCAACTTTATCAACAGTCAAAGTGTAACGGTCAGTTACAACGTGATCAGCATCTTGTGCGTAAGCTGCAAATTTACGTGCAATTTGGTTTTTGCTAGCATAAACACCCTCAACAGTCAAAGTTTTACCTGAAGCATCCATATCTTTTGTGATTGCTGCCAACCATGAACCGTTTTTAGACAAACCTTTTTGTAAATCTTCGAAACTGTTTGCTCCAGCAGTTGCTCCTGTGAAGGCATCAGCTGATTTGCTGCTGTCAGATTGTTCAGTTTTCGCATCGTTGTTGCCGTTTGCTGAGTCATTGTTGTTGCCACATGCTGCAAGCAAGAAGATTGAAGCTGCTGACAAAGTTACGATTGAAGCCAATTTAGTGGTTTTCATTTAGATTCTCCTAAATAATAAATTTGAATTGAGTTTGGGAGTGGTTATGAAATCGCTCGCAAACCTCGACACTTTAATTCTAACTTAAAAAAAAATAAAAAGCAAGAATTTGCCGGTTTATTCACAAAATTAAAAAGTGCATCTTTTCCATACAAATTGCAAGACATAAGAGAAAATTACTGCATTGTATACCTTACTTTATGACATCTATCTGCAATAGATTGCTTAGGGTTTCTGTGTGTTTAATTGTTTTTCATCCTAAAAAATAACCTTAGAAGAAGAGATAACATCAAAAATTTAATAGTGTTCAAATGTAGATGTCTCATGAATGTGCCAATACTTTAATTCTATCTACTTTGACAATAACATTAAGAAATGTTACTATTGATTACAGTTGATGTAACTTAAAAGAAACAAAAGTAATGTTCGTCGATGAAGAAAGTTAATAAAGAAAGAAATTGAGGAAAAAATCAATGAAACGCCGAAGTAGACTTCTAGCTGTCCTTGGAATTGCAGCCTTATCTCTGACCTTAGTCGCATGTGGGAACAACCAAGCAGCTTCTGAGCCGGAAAAAGAAGCAGATACTGCTGCAGGAGCCACTAAAGAAGTAAGCTATACACCAGCCTCTGAGCTCAAAGATCGTTATGATGTTGTCATCGTAGGAGCAGGTGGTGCTGGGATGGCCGCAGCCCTCCAGGCACAAGAGGCAGGCATGAATCCGGTTATTTTAGAAAAAATGCCTGTAGCTGGGGGAAACACTTTGAAATCTTCCGGTGGAATGAATGCATCAGAAACTAAATTCCAAGAAAAAGCAGGCATTAAAGATTCAAACCAACTGTTTTTTGATGATACCTTAAAGGGTGGTAATAACACTAATGATCAAGACTTGTTGCACTATTTGGTGGATAATTCTGCTGAAGCCATTGATTGGTTAGATACAATGGGAATTACCTTAGATAATATCAGCTATAGTGGCGGTGCTAGCGTTAAACGTATCCATCGTCCTACAGATGGCTCAGCAGTTGGTACTTACTTAGTAGATGGCTTGCTAAGGAACATCCAAGAGAAAGAAATCCCCTTGTTTGTAAATGCTGATGTGAAAGCAATCAATGAAAAAGATGGAAAAGTAACAGGTGTTAAGGTTAAAATTGAAGGGCAAGAAAAGGAAATTGCTGGCGATGCAGTCGTAGTAACTACAGGTGGTTTTGGATCTAATAAGGAATTGATTGAAGAAAAACGCCCGGATCTTAAAGGTTATGTCAGCACAACTTCTAAAGGGAGTACCGGTGATGGCATCAAGATGATTAAATCTCTTGGTGGTGCACTTGTCGATATGGATCAAATCCAAGTTCACCCAACTGTTGTTCAAGATACAGGCATGTTGATTACGGAAACTGTACGAGGTGAAGGAGCTATTCTTGTGAACCAACAAGGAAAACGTTTCTTTAATGAACTAGAGACTCGTGATAATGTTTCAGCTGCAATTACTGCTTTGCCTGAAAGCTATGCTTACCTGATTTTTGATAATGCGTTAGCAGAAAAAGCTAAACAATTGGAACACTATAGAGAAGAGGGTGTTGTAGTCGAAGCGGATACTATTGAAGAGTTGGCGAAAAAAATTGACATGAATCCCGAAGCTTTAAAAACGACTTTAGATAAATGGAACCAATCGGTTGCGGAACAAACCGATAAGGAATTCGGTCGTAAAACTGCTATGGATTATGATTTGAAAGAAGGACCTTTCTGCGCAATCCAAATTGCTCCAGGTATCCATCACACAATGGGTGGTGTAAAAATTAATACTAAAACTCAAGTATTGAAAGAAGACGGCTCTCCAATTACGGGCTTATATGCAGCAGGCGAAGTAACAGGTGGTATTCACGGACAAAACCGTATTGGTGGTAACGCTGTTGCGGATATCATGGTGTTTGGACGTCAAGCCGGACTCCAAGCAGCAGAGTATGTAAAAGCAGAATAGAATGAGTTCTAAAAAACCAGATGAATGATGATTCTGGTTTTTTAATAGTTTCTTTTCTGATATAGCATTCACTTTATAAAGTAAAGAAAGTGTAACAATGAAAACAAACACCATCCTGAAAGTAATCGCACAAGTTGCCCTTTTTATCGGGTTGTCCTCTCTTATCTTTGACAATATTCTACCAGAACAAGTGCATTATTCTGCCCCTGTTCTGTGGGTGCTCATGATTTATCGTTTTTTAGGCGCAGTAAGTTTTGGTTATCTGGCACTCATTTTAATCAAAAATAAAAAGCTTTGGTTAATTTATAAAGAAAATGATTCCTCTCAAAGTAAATATTTAAACTGGAAAAATATCAAACCTCTTCCTTTTATATTTCTTAGTTATTACCTTTTTCACCTCTACATGATTTTTATGGAGAATTTAAATAACACTCATTTTGTAATTGGTTATCGCTCTTTAAACTTAGGCTTGTTAGTAGAGCAGTATCTTCCTCTGGTCCTGATCATTTTGTTTGTCCTTCGTTTAGTGCTTGATCTACCAGAAGGAAAGATTCCATCAAAACTTTTAAATGTCACAGCCGAGTTAAAAAAGGAACACTTTTATTGGGCCGTGCTCACGGCTCTTGCTTTTACGGATCATCTAGTCGCACGTTTGGTTTGGAATATTATTTTTGCTCCAGTTGATTCAACTGCGCCATTGCGTTTGATTTATGCTGATATGAGCATCCTTGGACGTCAGGATTTTATCCAACTTTTAGGAAATTTAGTCTTGATTTTTATAGTTATCGGCACCTTAAGTTACTTTATCGTCAAGGGTATTCAAGCCTTGACGACCAATAATATTAATTTTTCAGGTGCTTTAACGAGTAGTTTTTTATTGGCCCTTGTTTTTAACTTCCTTATCCAAGCTTCAATGCGTGTAAATGAAGGACGAATGTACTATGGATATGTTGTAACAGGAATTAATCTCTTTCAGATTCTGATATTAATGTTGATCTTTATGTTCATCTATATGGTGGTGAATCGTTATATGATTGCGACAGCGATAATTATCATTATTTTTGGTGGCTTTAGTCTTGGCAATGCAATAAAATTTTCAGTGCGTCAGGAGCCTATCTACGTTTCTGAACTTGCTTGGCTATCTAATCTGCAGAGTTTGGCTTCTTTTATAGATGGGAAGTTATTGGGAGTCTTTAGTTTTGCTCTCCTCAGCATTTCTTTCCTCACTGTTCTACTGAGCAGAAAGTTTTTCCAGGGCAAAATGATGACTTGGAAAGTAAGAACGATGGTGCTTCTAGGAATCATCTTGCTTTTCTTTCCAATCATGCAAAATTTTCAAAATCTGAATGAACCCAAACAACAAATTAACTTTCCCATCCTTAGTCAATATATACAGCGTTACAACAAAAGCCTTCTGTGGCGCGGCTCGCCCAAACTTGCTAGAGACAAATCTCTGTCATATGTCTGGCTCAAGAAAATATACGGAAAAACTATGGAAGAGCCTGAGGGATACAGTCCATCAAAGCTTAAAGAAATTGTCCAGCGTTACAGCAAGGAAGCGGAAAAAATTAATGAAAAACGGTCAGAAGACATATCTGATCAAACTGTCATTTATATCTTAAGTGAATCCTTGGCCAATCCAAATCGTATTAAAGGTGCAAATCTCTCAGAAAATCCTCTAAAAAATATTGACAAGATAAAAGCAGAAGCAACAGGTGGTTTGATGTACTCTAATGGTTTTGCGGGTGGCACAGCCAATATGGAAGCACAATCTTTGAGTGGTTTGCCGATGGTAAACTACTCAAGCAATATCTCGACCATTAATTCAGACGTGTTTCCGAGTATGCCTTTTATCCCTTCCATTTCAAATCAATTTTCCGAAAAAATTGCGTTGCATCCAGAAAATGCTGCCAACTATAACCGTAATACAATTTATAAAAAGCTTGGTTTTGATCATTTCTATGCGCTCTCAAATACTGAACAAGGGGATATCTTGACCAATCAAGAAACTTTGGATGGTTACGTTACAGATGCGCAAGTTTATCAAGAGGTCTTAGCCAAGATAGATCCTGAACGTTCGCAATTCTTTAGTGTCCTCACCATGCAAAACCACATGTCCTATGAAAAATACTCAGGCGCCTCAACAATCAAAGCGACTGGCGATGGTTATGATGAAGAGCAGAATAAATTCTTACAAAACTATGTTCGGAAAATTTCTGATACGGATAAAGAAACACAAAATTTCTTAGAAAAGCTACAGAAAATCAACAAAAAGATTAACGTTGTTTTTTATGGCGATCATCTTTCCAATGTCTTTCCGACTCATTATCCAAGTCTAAAAGCTGAGCCCTTAAAAGCTTATCAGACAGACTACTTTATCTGGAGCAACACAGGGAATATGCACAATAAACAAGAAGAGATAAATGCAGCAGAGTTCGCCCCAGCCTTGCTTGAAAGCACAGGGGCAAAAGTTTCTCCATATTATGCTCTTCTATCCAAAGTGATGTGGGAGATTCCGTCGCAATACAACTCTGCATTAGCTCCACAATTAACTTTTAATAACGCGCAGCAAAGATATAAGGAGGACTTAGAAATCATTCAATACGACTTAACGGCAGGGAAACATTATTTAAAGGAAAGTGATTCTTTCTTTCAATTATCAGAATAGAATCGAGAAACATGGAAACAGAAAAATTAAAAGACAGAGTTGAAAAGTTGGAGAGCAAACATAGAAAGATGACCATTGGATTATTTGTTCATGATATTGTCCTGATTGCTTTATCTGTGGCGGTGAGTTACTTGTTTTTTGGGTGAAGGTAATTTCTATAGAAGAGAAAGTTTTAACAAGAGGGTTAAAGCTTTTTTATTAAAAATGTCATCCAGGGATAAACAAAGTGAAATCTTGGTTATTGATTGAAATATAATTTCAATTAATATATAATGAAAGGGTATTCAAAGAAATATTGTTCTGCTGAATAGACATGTACGTTTTGCTGATTTCCTAAAAGAAGGAGTCAATCGCTAGTGGCTGAGCCGATGAACGTGCGCATATTTTATTTAAACAAGTGATCATTATTAGCTGGATTTACAGCTGATATGAAATAAAATTTACTTAAAGGAGTAAACATGCAAAAATTTCTCAAGTGGATTGAAACAAGATTGATGCCACCTATGACCAAAATTGGGATGCAACGCCATATGGTTGCTATACGTAACGGGGTTATCTCTACACTCTCCCTTATCCTGATAGGCTCTTTCATCATGGTTTTCGCCAATTTTCCGATTCCGGCTGTGGCGGAATGGTTAGCACCACATACAGCCAACTTAACAATTCCTTTTCGGATTACAATGGGTTTAATGGCAATCTATGCCTCCTTTGCCATGGGGGATTCTTTGGCTAAGTCTTATGATTTAGATGGTGTCACAGGAGGCGTTCTCTCATTAGCAGCTTTTTTGACTTTAACAATCCCTTTAAATGTCGATACTGTACTGACTGAAGCAGGCGAAGCGGCGATTGGTTGGGTCCTGCCTATGCAATACTTAGGTGGTGCAGGAATGTTCTCTGCGATTCTAACAATGATTTTCGCCGTGGAAATTTATCGTTTCTTCATCAAACGGGATATCACGATTAAAATGCCTGATGGAGTACCACCAGCAGTTGGTCGTTCATTCGGAGCATTATTACCAGGCGGATTTATTATTATCTTTCTCTGGATAGTACGTGTAATGCTCAATTTTGATATTAATGCCTTTATCATGAGCATTTTCAATCCAATTGCTGATCTGATGGGCAATAATATGTTTGGCGCTCTATTACCTATGATTTTTATCCATTTGCTTTGGGCGGCTGGTGTTCATGGAATGAACATTATCGGCTCCATTGTCCGTCCGATGTGGCTCATGATGCTTGATGCAAATATGGCTGCTATGGCTGATGGAACTCCGTTGACACAACTTCCTTATGTCGCACCAGAGCAATTTTATCAATGGTTTGTCACAATGGGCGGTGCGGGTGTAACATTGGTTCTTGTTTTCCTGCTCTTTATTTGTCGTGCCAAATATCTGAGAGATATGGCAAAACTGACCTTTGTACCAGGGCTATTTAATATCAACGAACCTTTAATCTTCGGTATGTCTTTGATGATGAATCCGGTCTTTACGATTCCTTTTGTTTTGAATCCCATAATCTTAACGATTGTTTCTTACAGTGCTGTCAGATTAGGATTGGTAAATGGTTTTGTGGCCAATGTGCCATGGACCTTACCTGCTCCAATTGGTGCTTATATGGCAACGGGGAATGACTGGCGTGCAATTATTCTTGTTTTAGTCAATCTCTTTATTGCTGGCTTAATTTATTATCCATTTGTAAAAATGTATGACAAGCAAATGCTTGAAGAAGAAAAGAAAGCAGCTGCTGAAACTGAAGGAGCATAGATTTAAGCGCTCATTATTTAAATAAAAGTTCACATATAGAAAGTGTATAGACTTATGTTATATTCGATTCTCTTTTTTATCGCTACAGTAATTGTTATCCTTCGCGCGCGCCATTTCTCTATCAAAGCAGAAAACTTTAAAAATAAATATTTGCGAAGCCGTTGGTTTTGGGGAATTATGAGCATGCTTGCTCTGACAATTGGTATTTTACTGCTCCCAAGTTTCCTTGTGCTACTAAAAATCCCTCTTATCATTTTTGCGGTATTCGCAGCAATGGTTTTCTTTGAAATGACACGACATGCGATTGAACGGGCTATGACCATCTATAATAAGAAAAATATAAATACATATGACAGCAAAGATATTCACGAAGTGAACAGTTTGAATTAATTTTAAAAGGAAGAACATATGAAACGATTAGGAATCTCGATCTATCCAGAACATAGTACACTTGAACAAGACAAGGCTTATATTGACCTTGCTCATAAATATGGCTTTAGCCGTATCTTTACCTGTTTATTGTCCGTCAATGGCGAAAAGGAAGAAATTTTACAGAATTTTAAGGAAACGATAAGCTATGCCAGAAGCAAAAATTTTGAAGTGACGGTTGATATTGCACCACGTATTTTTGATGAGTTGGGAATCTCATATGATGATTTATCTTTTTTTGCGGAGATGGGTGCGCATGGGATACGTTTAGATGTAGGTTTTACAGGTCAAGAAGAAGCCTTGATGACTTACAATCCCTATGGGCTCAAAATCGAGATCAATATGTCCAATGCGACAAAGTATATGGAAAATATTTTAAGTCATGTACCCAATCGCGACCTTTTAGTCGGCTGTCATAATTTTTATCCCAAGCGTTTCTCGGGGCTTTCTTATGAGTTCTTTGTCAAATGCTCAAAAATGTATAAGGAAAACTACATTCAGACGGCAGCTTTTGTTAATTCTCACGATGCAACTTATGGTCCCTGGCCAGTTATGGAAGGTTTAGCAACTCTGGAGATGCACCGTGATTTGCCCATCGAAGTTCAAGCACAGCATTTATCAGCTACAGGGTTGATTGACGATATTATTATTGGCAATGCTTATGCTTCAGAAGCGGAGATACAAAAGCTTGCTGCTCTCAACCGTCAGATGATGACTTTTGGTATTGAGCTTGACGAAGCAATTACAGAGTTAGAGCGTGTGATTGTAGAAGAAGAGCCGCATTTTTACCGTGGTGATATTTCTGAATATATGATTCGCTCCACGCAATCACGGGTAAAATACAAGTCTGAAGCCTTCCCTAAAGGAAATACACGTGATATTAGACGGGGTGACATTATTATTGAGAACGAAACATATGGTCAATATAAAGGAGAGCTGAACATAGCACTTAAGGACATGAAAAATTCAGGTAAAACAAATGTAGTTGCCCGAATCCGGGAAGAAGAAATCTTTCTTTTGGATTATTTACAAGCTTGGGAAAACTTTCAATTTCAAGTTAAAGGATAATTGAAAGATATGAAGATTATTATTGGCGTGGATGCTGGTGGAACAAAAACAGAAGCTGTAGCTTACGATAGAGATGGAAATTCTTTAGCACAGGCATATTCTTCCTATGGAAATGTATTGATTGATTTTACAGCAGCTTGTCATCATATTCAGCAAGCCATCAAAAGGTGCTTGAATGTATTACCTGATGCGGAGTTAGTTGCCCTTTCTTTAGGTGTGGCTGGAATAGGTTCAGGAAAATATAACGCAGAGCTTCAGCAAGCTTTATCCTCCTTTGGGGTTCCTATCCGGATAGAGACTGATGCACATATCGCACATGCGGCCTATTTCCCTAAGGGTGATGGTATTTTGACAATCGCAGGGACAGGTGCTGTCAGTTTTGGTCACAAAGGAGAAAAGCAAGTAATGACTGGTGGTTGGGGGCATCTGATCGGAGCCGATCGTGGCTCTGGATATTGGATTGCTCTTCAGGCTATTGAAAAGATGGCAAACGACGAAGACCACGGGAAACCTTTATCCCAACTTTCAAATGCGATTCTCCATTATCTTAACCTTCCTGATTCATTCGCAATAAAACGATTTGTCTACGGCGCACCTAAGAAAGAACTTGCAGCACTGACACCGATTATTGTTGCCGAAGCAAATAAGGACAGCATTTCAGCTCAAAATATTCTGAGAGAAGCAGGACAGTTTTTGGCACAGATAACAATTGATAACTATAACAAATTAGATCGGCCCCAAGCCATTGGCATTGCTTTAAAGGGCTCTGTCCTTTTGAAAATACCTCAAGTGCAGACAACATTTATACAAGAAGTAAAGAAATTTGTACCAACAGCCTCTATCATAACTGAAGAAGTATCCTCAACCCAAGGTGCATTTTCCCTGGCTTTGGCTGAATTATAAAAAGAATTTTTCGCAATATTCTTTGTGATTTTAAAAAAACACTTGAGCAATATTCTCAAGTGTTTTTATTATACGTTCTTCTCAACATTTATTCTTGACATATCAAAAAGATAGGTTTACAATTGTAAACATAGGAGGCGGGCATATGGAACTACATCATATATCTCTACTTACAGCTGACTTTGAGCAGAATTTTGATTTTTATGTTAATATTTTAGGCTTGCGTTTGGTGAAAAACTCTATTAATCAAGGTAATATCTATATGCGACATGTGTATTACGGTGACTTTATGGGGACTCTTGGAACTGTAGTGACTTTTTTTCCGGATCAACGCTTTGATGTAGAACGGCAAGATGGGAGTGACTATTTGTCCAGTATCCAATTCAAAATTCCTAAGGATTCTACTGAATACTGGGCGCAACGTTTTAAGAAGTTTGGCTTAGAATATCAACACACAGACAATACTTTACAGGTTCTTGATTTTGACAAGATTTTACTTGAGTTTATCGAAGTAGAAGAGCAAAATCAAGATGCCCACATCAATGTGCTGTCAGATGTACCTGCAGCTTTCCAAATCACAGGACTCTGGGGCAGTCGTCTTTACAGCTCAAATCTTGAGCAGACAAGGATCTTTTTCCAAGAGATACTGGGGAGTGAGGGAGGTATTACGCTTCTTCCCGCAACATCTAAAGAAGGCAAACGAGTCTGGGGGAGAGGGTCAATTGACCATATCGCTTTTGCAGTTCCTAACAGTAAAGCGCTCGATAATATATGGGAAAAAGCGCTAAGCTTAGGTTATGAGAGAGAATTATATGCGGATCGTGGTTATTTTCGATCGGTATATCTTAAAGAGCCAGGCGGTGTAAGGATTGAGTTTGCGACCCTAACTCCAGGCTTTACTCTGGATGAATCAGTTCAAGATTTGGGAAGCGATTTAGCTTTACCGCCACGTTATGAAGCAAAACGTCAAGAACTCTTGCGCTATTATCAAAAGCAAGGTGTTCATTTTAAAAAAAGAAAGAAGAAAATCATGAAAATTAAAGTACAACATCTTAACGGCCGTCAAGAAAGTAAAGAATTCGCTAACGTAGAAGAATTTGTTCTCCTCCAAAATCGTGAAATTCCTGCTTTAGAAGATTCAGCTAAAGTATTAGAACTCGAAATTGATGGTCAAAACCGCGAATTTGAAGGAAATATTGCTGCGCTTTATTTTGAATTGAGCAAATAATAAATTCCCGCCTGCTTGGCGATAATAATACATGGAGAAACAAAATGACAAGTGGACGTTTATCTGCATTTACAGATGGAATTGTCGCCATCTTAATTACTGTTATGGTTTTAAACCTGCGCATTCCTAAAGGTCCAAATTGGACAGACTTATTTGATATGGGATTTATTTTCTTAACCTATCTTGCAAGTTTTTACTTGTTAGCCATCTATTGGAATAACCATCATCACCTTTTCCATCTGGCTGAACGTGTTTCAGGAAGAATTCTGTGGTGGAATGTCGTGCTCTTATTTTTTATGAGTTTCATTCCCTTTACCACAAACTGGCTGTCTGAATTTTCAGGTTCAAAAACGCCTGAGATTGTTTATGCTGTAAATAACTTATTTATTGATATTATTTTCAATATCTTAAGCTACGAAATTTTTAAATCGAGAAATTATAAACTAAAGGACATGCATTGGGTTTGGAAAGGCGGTTTCTCCATCCTCATTTTAATGGTCGGAATTTTACTGACCGTTTTACTGCCTGTAGCTCAGATTTCATTAGTGGCAACGATCTTGAGTATGATTCCGTGGGTAATTCCAGATAAGCAGATTGAAAATTATGTCAATAAAAATTAAACAATCTATTGTCAAAAAAAGTGGCTCAACACAGTGTTTGGTCACTTTTATTTTGTTGTAAGAAACATAAATTGTGTTAAGATGAAGTGAGAGGAGAAGAAGCATGATCAGAAAAATGAAGGCTGAAGACCTGCAAAAAGTTGTAGAGCTTTGGCTGAGAGTTAATATTGCTAATCATCGGTTCATCAAGCGTGAGTACTGGCTGAAGCAAGCTGCAGCTGTTGAAGAAGCCATGAAAGATGCTGAAATATATGTTTACGAAGAAAACCAAAAAATCATTGCTTTTGTCGGTTTGATTGACCAATATATTGCAGGCATTTTTGTGAGTAATAGCAAGCAGTCTAAAGGTATTGGCAAATCACTTTTACAGCATATTAAAGCTTCAAGTCAAACGCTCTCTTTAAAAGTTTACCAGAAAAATGAAGGTGCTCTTCGTTTCTACCAAAGGGAAGGCTTTAAAATAGTGGCTGAAGGCTTAGATGAAGATAATAATGAAAAAGAGTTTTTGATGACTTGGAACTAAAAAGAACCATATTTTGGTTCTTTTTTGATTTTTACTCAATTGTTATAAAACTCAGGTAAGATGAACTGGTCATTATTTTCAAATTGTAAAGCGAGACTTAGCATCAATACTTCCGAGTTTTTCTGGCCCCAAAGTTGAACACCTTGTGGTAAATGTGTTTCTTCCTCCAAGTAAATTGGAAGTGACAAGGCAGGTTGTCCTGTGAGATTACTGATAAAGTTGTAAGGCGTGAAAGCCAAGGAGTTTTCGAACGCTTGTTCTATGGTTGAGATTTGTTCAGAAAAGTCGTATAACTCCATGTGTTTCATTTTTTCCGTAATGTTAGGATGGATGAGTTCTTCGTCCACTTTGGGGGCTGTTTTGGCTGTAGTCGGCGTTAAGAAGAGGTCAAAATTTTTAAAAATTTCTTCATCCAATGTGGCACATGCGCTATCCCACTTATTTAAAGCTTGAACATAAGAAGCAGCATCCGCATTACGACCAGCTTCTAACAAGGCATAAGTTAGTGGCTCTACATCACTGTTAATTATCTTGCGGTCATTAGCAATTTCCCAAGGTTTAAGCATAGCATATGTTTCAGCAGCATTCATTTGATAATATGTCTGAATCAAAGAGCGAGCATCGAAAGGAAAAGAAACCTCAGTTAGTTGATGACCTTGAGCTTTTAGAAAGTCTACGGCTTTTTGAAGAGCGGCCTTAGAGGTCTCCGAAAGCATTATTCCCGATACCGGTGATTCAAAGGAATAAGCAATGTTTAAAGCTTTGTTTGGTTCTGTGAGATGATGCAGTGCCTTCTTATCTAATAACTCTGTTTGATAAGGATCAGCTTCTTGTTTAAGTTGCATTTCGGCCACAAAACTTGCTGTATCACGTACAGAAATAGTTAAAGCTCCAGTAGTTGCTGCACCTTGCCAACCTCGGTAGTTTCCTGGGCCCTGTGGCATAAGACCTCGTGTCATTTTCAAACCAATAAGACCTGAAAAAGAAGCAGGAATACGTATGGAGCCACCACCATCAGAGGCGCCAGCCATAGGGAAAATCCCAGAAGCTACAGCGGAAGCAGCTCCACCTGAAGAGCCACCAGAGTAATAAGCTGTATTCCAAACATTACGTGTGTCGCCATAAAGAGCTGAGTCTGTAATATTTTTAAAACCAAATTCAGGAGAATTTGTTTGTCCGAAAGGCGTTAAGCCAGCTTTAAGAGCAGCTTTGACAAAGTTATCGTCTGAATGGGCCATATTGTCTTCAAAAAGTTTTGAACTCGAAGTTGACGGAAGTCCTGCATGATCTTGCCCCAGCATCTTTAGTGGAAAGGGAAGACCTGCGAAATAACCGTTTTCTGTTTTTGATAAATCAGCTTGAGCCTGATGCAAGTCATAGGCAACGACGGCATTGTATTGCGGATTGATTTTTTCCAGTTTTTTTTGAGTGTTTTGGAGTAATTCAGTAGCACTGATTTGACCAGCACGGATTTTTTCTGCCCAATATGTAGCGTCTTTAATCTTTCTCATCTTTCATATCTTCCTCTCTAGGAGTAAAATCGCCACCGAGGTATTTTTCAGAAAGTTTTTTCATCGTTCCATTTTCTTGAAGTTTTACCAAGGCTTTATCGACTTTCTGTTGTAGGTCTTTGTCTTCTTTTTCCTTACCAAAAATGAAATAGCTAAATCCTGTATGTTTATCTGTCTCGCCTAAATCAATTGGTTCGACTTTTAAATTATAAGCATGTTGCTGGATGATTTGTGTGAGGGAAATTTGATCGTAAATCACAAAGTCACTTTTTCCTGAGTCAACATCAGCAACATAAGAAGCTAATGGATAGCTGGCGTCCATATATTTTAAATTCATTGCTTTGTCAGGATTTTCCTTGTTCCAGTTTTCCAGCATTGTTGCGACTTGAACACCAGATAAGACTTCGGTGGTTTTACCGGCTAAGTCATTCAAAGATTTGACTTGTAACTCAGGTTTAACTGCTACCGATGTTGCTGACTTGGATAGAGGCAGTGAGTAATTGTATTTTTCTGCACGTTCAGGTGTCCAAGAAAGAGCATTTGCAGCCATTTGAAAACGTCCATTATCAATTCCAGACAGTACAGAATTAAAATCAATGACTTGGAATTTTAATTTGTATTCAGGAAGTTCTTTGAAAACAGCGCGTGCAAGTTCCACATCATAACCTGTTAACTTATTGTCCTCCATATAAGTATTAGGTTTTGAGTTAGCATTTGTGGCCACGATAATTTCCTTTGGCTCAGGCTTAACGCTTTCTTTTTTGCTGCAAGCGGTCAAAACCCCAAAAGAAGTGAGAGAAAATAAGGCTAGACCTAAAACTAATTTTTTATTCATTTATATATAATGGGTTTTTGCAAACCCTTCCTTTCTGTATATTTTTATTTTAGCAAATTTTAAAAATTCAGAAGCTTTTTATGTTTGGAAATTTTTGGTATGATCAAAAAGAACAAAAGAATAGGATAAAGGAGATAAAAATGGCAAAACATATCTTTACATCGCAAATTAATTGGCCCGGTGGACGTAATGCTATCGGAAAGCTAGAAACAGGCGCTTTGCAAGAGAAAATTTCGATTCCATCTGTGATGGATGGTCCAGGTGTGGGGACGAATCCAGACGAAATGCTCTTGGGAGCTGCAAGTACTTGTTATACGATTACACTGGCAGCTTTACTTGAACGCAATGAGATTGCAGTACTTGATTTTAAAGTTGAATCTGAAGCAACAGTTAGTGTTGAAAAAGGAGTTTTTACTTATGAAAAAATTGTCCATGACCTTTATTTGAAAATTGATGAAAAAACAGATTACGACAAGACTTATCGCCTTGCTCAATATGCCGAAACTTCTTGCATGATTTCGAGAGCCGTGCAAGGTAATGTTGCAATCGAAGCTAACATCCATCTAGAAAAGGAAAAAGCAAGTTAAGCAGATATTCCATTTTTATTTTGGTGGAGGGTAAGTATTAACATGATATAATAGCAGTAAAAGTTTCAAAAAATTCAATTCGAGAAAAAATAGAAATCTGGAAATAAAAATGACGATTGCTTATCCTAAAATACTCTCAAGCTCACAAGTAAAACCTTATCTTTTTCAAGCGCGGTTTGGCTTAGAAAGAGAAGGTCACCGTGTGGATTCATCAGGAAACATAAGCCACTTAAACCATCCGGTAGCACTTGGTTCGCGGAGCTTTCATCCTTATCTTCAAACTGACTTTTCAGAAACACAAATGGAAGCCATTACTCCAGTTTTTGAAGAGCCAAAGCAGGCGCTACAATTTATGGAGGCTCTTCATGACGTGATGATTCGCTCTCTTGAACAAGATGAGCTCCTCTGGGCCCAATCCATGCCACCCGCTTTGCCGGAAAATGAATCAAATATCCGTCTTGCCAATCTAGAAAAAAAAGAAGATGTCCTTTACCGTGAAGGTTTAGCAGAAAAATATGGCAAAAGAAAGCAAATGGTTTCTGGTATTCACTACAACTTTGAGTTTGGTGAGGATTTGCTAGAAGCGATGTGGAAGCAACAACGAGCGACAGATTTTAAAGCTTTCAAATCTGAAATTTATATGAAGCTCTCACGACAATATTTGCGCTATATGTGGATTATTACATATTGTTTAGGAGCTTCGCCACGTGTCAATGCTGGATTTTTTACTGATAGAAATGAAAAAATACAGGAACCTGTACGTTCTATTAGAAATTCTAAATTTGGCTATCGGAACACGCCTGATATTTTCGTAAGCTATCAGAGTCTTGAACAGTATTATGATGACTTGCAAACTTACGTCAAAAAGGGTGCACTCTCTGAGATGAAGGAGTTTTATTCTGCTGTTCGTTTACGTGGTGGAAAGCGGGCGGAAGAGTTGCTGGACGTGGGCGTTCAGTATGTCGAGTTTCGCAATTTTGACTTGAATCCTTTTGTGCGAGTCGGGTTGGATGAAGATACTGCTCGATTTATCCACCTTTTTAGCCTTTATCTGATATATAAAGAGGAAGAAGAGACGCCAGATGAAGCACAAAGATTAGGTTATACAATAAATGATGTTGTAGCTTTAGAAAATCCTTTAGAAAAAACAGCTTATTATAATGAAGGCAAGCTCTTTTTCGATCAGATGCGCAGGTTTGCCCAGAACTTAGAGTTTGCCCAAGATGATTTGACGCTGATTGATAAGTTTGCTCAAATGCTGGAAAAACCAGAAACCACAATTGCTGGACAGATGGAGCTGGCTTATCGTCAAGACAAAGCTTTTGCTTTGGACTTGTCTCGCAAATACCATCAGCAATCCTATAAACGTCCTTTTCAATTGGCAGGCTTTACACATCTTGAACTTTCGACGCAAAACTTGCTTTTTGATGCTATTCAAAAAGGCTTAAAAGTTGAAATTTTAGATGCACAAGACCAGATGATTGCTTTAAGTTATAAATCTCATACAGAAATTATCGAAAAAGGAAATATGACTTCGAAAGATTCCATGGTCGCTTATGCCATTATGGAAAATAAAGTGGTCACGAAAAAGCTGCTCAGTCGGGCACATTTAAAAACTCCGCAAGGGCAAGAATTTAGCAATTTAGCAACTGCACAGGCTGCCTTTCCACTTTTCGAATCGGCCGCAATTGTTGTCAAGCCTAAATCAACGAATTATGGCATAGGAATTTCTATCTTTAAAAAACCAGCGACACAAGAACAGTTTTATAAAGCTCTAGAAATTGCGTTCCGAGAAGATAAAGAAGTTCTTGTTGAACGATTTGTTTCTGGTACCGAATACCGTTTCTTTGTGCTGGATGGCAAGACAAGGGCAGTCCTTCGCCGGGATGCCGCACATGTTATTGGTGATGGAGTATCCACGCTCAGCCAACTGGTCGCACAGAAAAATGAGAACCCTCTACGTGGCCACGATCATCGTTTCCCCTTGGAAAAAATCCAGATTACTGCCACCGAAAAACTTATGCTGAACGTCCAAGGTTATACGGAACAGAGTATCCCTGGAAAAGACGTAAAGGTAAACCTCCGAGAAAATTCTAATGTATCGACAGGCGGAGACTCTATCGATGTCACGGATGAGATGCCTGAAATCTATAAGAACATTGCTGAAAAAGCTGCTGAAGCTTTGCAAGTCAAGATCACTGGAGTGGATATACTGATCGAAGATCTCAATGATAGCTTGGGTGAAAAGTACAGTATAATTGAAGCTAACTTTAATCCTGCTATGCTTTTCCATCTCTATCCGTTGAAAGGGAAAGGTCGTCGGGTAACTATGGACGTTTTGCAATTCCTTTTTCCAGAAATTTTTGCCTAATAAATAAAATTCCTCTACTCGTGAGGGATTTTATTTATTGTACGGTATTTATGAACATTTGATATGAAAAAATTGATAATAAATTTATACTTTTTTATTTTTGTGCAGAATATGATAGAATAGACTTAACAAATAAAATAGGATAAAAAGGCGGTTTCAAATTTTTGAATCTGTCTTTTTATCGGGTATCGGGGTATAGTTATGAAAAACAAACAATGGATGATTAACCTAGCAATTTCAAACTTATTGCTTGTGTTCTTAGGTGTAGGTCTCGTTATTCCTGTTTTGCCACAACTGAAAGAGCAAATGCATTTTTCAGGAACAACAATGGGAATGATGATTTCGATTTTTGCTATTGCCCAATTGATTGCCTCTCCAATCGCTGGGCATTTATCGGATAAGGTTGGACGAAAAAAGCTCATTGCTTTGGGTATGATTATTTTCGCCTTTTCTGAACTTTTATTTGGTTTAGCACAAGTAAAAGCTCTTTTTTACGTGTCTCGCGCTTTGGGAGGCATTGCAGCAGCTTTATTGATGCCTTCTGTTACAGCATATGTGGCAGATTTGACAACATTAGGCGAACGTGCCAAAGCCATGGGTAAAGTTTCAGCAGCAATCAGTGGAGGATTTATCATTGGTCCTGGTGTCGGAGGATTTTTAGCGACTTTTGGTATAAGGGTTCCTTTTTTTGTGGCTGCACTATTAGCTTTCATCGGATTTATTTTGAGTATGACTGTGTTAAAAGAGCCAGAAAAAACAATGGATATTAATCCTGACACACCAAAAGCATCTTTCTTGGATATCCTCAAAAATCCAATGTTCACATCGCTTTTTGTCGTTATTTTAATTTCTTCGTTTGGTCTGCAAGCCTTCGAATCAATTTATAGCATCATGGCGACAATCAATTTTGGCTTTACTACAAGTGAAATTGCTTTAGTAATTACAGTAAGTGGTATTATCGCCCTTTTCTTCCAACTCTTCCTGTTCGACTGGATTGTTGGAAAGATTGGTGAAATGCATTTGATTCATTTGACCTTCTTTGCAAGTGCGCTCTTTATTGCTATTATTGCTTTCACAGGTAATCGCATCACTGTTGCTATTTCTACATTTGTTGTCTTCCTCGCCTTTGATTTATTTAGACCGGCAGTAACAACTTACTTGTCAAAACACGCAGGAGACCAACAAGGAGCAATCAATGGATTGAATTCAACCTTTACAAGTTTTGGTAATATTTTAGGTCCATTGGCTGCAGGAGTAATGTTTGATATCAATCATTTCTTCCCTTACTATATCTCTGCGATTATCTTGTTTGGTACCGGTGTATTGTCAATGCTTATGAACCGTAAATCGAAAAAAATGAAAAATTAAAAAAGAGTTCTTTACGAAGAACCCTTTTTTATTTGGCACTTGCAAAGATTACCAAGTAAAGTAACGAATCAATTTGAAAATTCCTAAGATAAGAACAACAACACCGAGAAGTGTCCAAAGTGCCATTGCACCCCATAAGGGTGTGAGCAAGAGCATGAAGCCCGCAACGACACTGAGAAGTCCTGAAAGAATTGTCCAAGGTTTAGATGGAGAATATGGAACAAACCCAAAGGAAACAAAGCCTTCAGTAATCCATGTGAATCCAACTAAAATACCAATGATGATAAACAAGGTAGCTGTTGCAGCTGCCAAGTTAATTAAAGAGAAAATCCCCGCAACCAAGTAAACCGTACCTAAAAGAAGATGTCCAAAGCGTGACCACGGATTTTCATTCATCAAGGCAAAGATAGAAACAAGATAAGAAACCCCAATTAAAATGAAGGAAATCCCAATCAAAACTGTTCCAACTTGTGCTGTACGTCCAGGCCAAAACAAAATGAGTAATCCAATAAGTGTGGAAATAAGACCATTAATTCCGACGTTGTTACGTAATTTTTTCGAAAAGTTTTCAGAAAACATATTTATACCCCTTTCTTTTCTGATAATTTAATTATAACTTATTTTGGAGAGAAGTGCCCATAATATATTTGCCTAGTTATTATAATTGACATTCTGAAAAAGGACATTTATACTTAAGGTAAAATGAGAGTCGAAGGAGAAAAAAATGCAAATATCAAGTCGCTTTACGATTGCACTTCATATTTTTGCCTGTATCCATACCTTTGAGGGAGAACATAAGATTACCAGTGATTTTTTGGCTACAAGTATTAATGTAAATCCCGTGATTATTCGAAGAGTATTACAGCAACTGAAAGCTAACGAATTAGTGCATGTTGTACGCGGGAGTGGTGGAGCTGCAATCGCTAAACCAATTGAAGACATTAGTTTATTCGATATTTATAGTGCGGTTGAAGTCATTAATAAAAATGGCTTATTCCATTTTCACGAACATCCCAGCCCTGACTGTTCTGTCGGGAAAAATATCCATCAGGTACTGGATGATAAACTTGATTTAATTCAAAAAGCGATGGAAGACCAAATGAAGGCGATGAGTTTACAAGAAGTAATTACTGATATTGATCATTATGTGGCGATAAATCCTTAAGAAACCAAATCGTTGACATTTAATAAAAGCTTATGTAGAATTAGTTGTAACAAAAAATATTACAACAAAAAAGACATGGAGGTCTAATATGAAATTAGCAGTAGTAGCAGCAAATGGTAAAGCTGGTCGTCTTATTGTACAAGAAGCAGTAGACAGAGGCTTGGATGTAACAGCAATTGTTCGAGGCGAAAACAAAACAGTAGCTCCATCTTCTATCCAGAAAGATTTGTTTGATTTAACTAAAGAAGACATCAAGGATTTTGATGTTATTATCGATGCTTTTGGAACATGGGCAGAAGATAGCTTGGAGCAACATACTACTTCAATCCAACATCTTGCTGATCTTGTTGAAGGTACGGACAAGCGCTTGTTGATTGTTGGTGGTGCCGGAAGTCTTTATCTTAATCCAGAACATGATTTGGCACTTTATCAATCAGAAGGTTTCCCAGATGCTTTCAAACCATTGGCAACAGCTATGTCTGATTCATTAACTGCGTTGAGAAAACGTCAGGATGTGAAATGGACTTATGTAAGCCCTGCTGCAGACTTCCAAGCAGATGGTGAAAAAACTGGAGACTATGTTGTTGCGGGAGAAGAGTTTACGGTTAATGACAAAGGCGAAAGTGTGATTAGTTATGCAGACTATGCGAAAGCGATGATTAATATTGCACTGGAAGGAAATTATGTCGGACAACGTATCAGCGTTTTTCAAAAATAGTAAAATAAGAGGGGTTTTCTCAAGAAAACCCCTCTTATTTTTATATGTAAATTTATGAGCAAATAGTTTGACCTTTACTGACCAAAAGAGTATAATTAAGAGGTAGTAAGAAAAATGAGAAAAATACTACATTACTATGAAATGAATCGAGGTGCATTATGGACATCGAAAAAATGACAACAAGTATGCAAAAATCGCTTTATGAAGCGCAACAAATTGCGCAGACTCGCCATCATCAAGCGATTGAAATTCCACATTTATGGCGAATATTTGTACAACCGAACAGTTTTGCCTTTAATTTTTACAAAGATTCAGAAATTGACATTGAAGAATTTACAAAAGTTATTGAAAAAGAAATAGATAAAATTTCTTCTGTTGAGGGAAGCAATATTACCTATGGTCAAAATATTAGCGCAGATCTCTTTAATTTGTTCAATGCAGCAGATAAGATTGCCAAAGATATGGGTGATGAATATCTCTCAACTGAAATTGTACTCTTGGCCCTTTTTGAGTTAAAGAAAAATCCTTTAACAGAATATCTGGTTAGCCATGGAATGAATAAAGAAAAAACGAAATTAGCAATTGAAAACCTACGAGGAGGTGATAAAGTGACAAACCAAAATGCTGAAGATACATATAAAGCACTTGAAAAATACGGCGTCGACCTTGTTGCTCAAGTGAAATCAGGAAAACAAGATCCTGTAATTGGACGTGATGAAGAAATTCGTGATATTATTCGTGTCTTATCACGTAAAACAAAAAATAACCCGGTTCTAATTGGTGAACCTGGTGTAGGTAAAACAGCCATTGTTGAAGGACTTGCGCAACGTATTGTCCGTAAAGATGTACCTGAAAATCTAAAAGATAAAACAGTATTCTCTTTGGATATGGGGGCACTTATTGCAGGTGCTAAATACCGTGGTGAGTTTGAAGAACGTCTGAAAGCAGTACTGAATGAAGTTAAAAAATCTGACGGACAAATTATTCTCTTTATTGATGAGTTACACACGATCGTCGGTGCTGGTAAGACTGAAGGTTCAATGGATGCTGGTAATCTTTTGAAACCGATGCTTGCACGTGGTGAATTGCATTTAATTGGTGCAACAACTTTGGACGAGTACCGTAAATATATGGAAACAGACAAAGCTTTGGAACGTCGTTTCCAAAAAGTTCTAGTTACTGAACCAACAGTTGAAGATACTATTTCCATTCTGCGTGGTTTGAAAGAACGTTTTGAAATTCACCACGGTGTAACAATCCACGATAACGCATTGGTTGCAGCAGCAACACTTTCTGATCGTTATATTACAGACCGTTTCTTGCCAGATAAAGCGATTGACTTAGTCGATGAAGCCAGCGCAACAATTCGTGTTGAAATGAATTCTCTGCCAACAGAACTCGACCAAGCAAACCGTCGCTTGATGCAGTTGGAAATTGAAGAAGCAGCGCTCAAAAAAGAACGTGATGATGCTTCGAAGAAACGTTTAAATATCATTCGTGAAGAAATTGCAGAACTTCGTGAAGAAAACAATCAACTTAAAGCCCAATGGGAAGCTGAAAAGAAAGAAGTGGGCAATATTTCTGATAAACGGAATGAACTGGAACGTGCACGCCATGAATTAGAAGAAGCACAAAATGAAGGTGACTTTGAAAAAGCAGCGGCCTTACGTTACGGTAAAATTCCAGAAATTGAACAATCACTGAAAGATCTTGAAAGCAAAGCAAAATCAGATGATCTCAGTCTTGTTCAAGAATCTGTCACTGAAGAACAAATTGCGGAAGTTGTGGGCCGTATGACAGGTATTCCTGTGACAAAACTGGTGGAAGGTGAACGTGAAAAACTCCTTCATTTACCAGAAACTCTTCATCAACGTGTAGTAGGGCAAGATGAGGCAGTTGAAGCTGTGTCTGATGCTATTATTCGTGCTCGAGCAGGAATTCAAGACCCTAATCGTCCTTTAGGTTCCTTCCTTTTCTTAGGACCTACAGGTGTTGGTAAGACAGAGTTAGCTAAAGCCTTGGCCGAAAATTTATTTGACTCCGAAGAACACATGGTTCGTATTGACATGAGTGAATATATGGAAAAACACAGTGTATCCCGTCTTGTCGGAGCTCCTCCAGGATATGTTGGTTATGATGAAGGTGGTCAACTGACAGAAGCTGTGCGCCGTAACCCATATACAATTATTTTGTTGGACGAAATTGAAAAAGCTCACCCAGACGTCTTCAATATCTTGTTGCAAGTCTTGGATGACGGCCGTTTGACGGATTCAAAAGGCGTTTTGGTCGACTTCAAGAATACTGTTTTGATTATGACATCAAATGTCGGATCACAATATTTGCTAGACAATGTTGATGATCAAGGTGAAATATCTGAAGAAACAACTGAAGAAGTGATGAAACAATTGCGGATGCATTTCAAACCAGAATTCCTCAACCGTATTGATGATACTATTCTCTTCAAACCATTGTCATTGAATAATATTAAAAATATTATTGTGAAGATGACCGGTCAATTGACACAACGTCTTGAAGAAATGTCTGTTGAACTAGAACTTAGTGAAGAAGTCAAAGCATGGATTGCAGAAAATGCTTATGAACCAGCTTATGGTGCACGTCCATTAAAACGTTACTTGACAAAAGTTATTGAAAATCCACTTGCTAAATTAATTATTGCAGGTAAAATTCCACCAAAAACTAAAGTTCTTGTCAAACTTGTCGACAATAAAATTGACTTTGATATCTTACCCATCGAAGAATAATTGAAGAAAAAGAGAAAAGCCCGCGTTATCTCGGGCTTTTTGTATATAAAAATAGTATTTTGTCGAAATTTACAGATAATTCTTGACAACTTATAGCTTTTAGATGTAAAATATAAACACGATATATAGGAGGAGTCAATCATGGAAAAAACTTTCTTTATTATTAAACCTGACGGCGTTCAACGTGGTCTTGTAGGTGAAATATTGAAACGAATCGAGCAGCGTGGTTTTCAGCTAGAAAAACTAGAGCGACGTTCTGCTCCAAATGGAGACTTGATTGACAAGCATTACGAAGCATTAGTTGATAAAGATTTTTATCCAAGTATTCGTAGTTATATGACTTCTGGACCAGTAGTTGTTGGTGTGATATCTGGTGTAGAAGCTATTTCTTGCTGGCGCACAATGATGGGGACAACTAATCCTAGTCAAGCTCAACCAGGGACTATTCGTGGAGATTTTGCTCAATCACCTGAAAAAGGTAAAGCCATTAAAAATATTGTCCATGGATCAGACTCACCGGAATCTGCAGAGCGAGAAATAGCACTCTGGTTTTCATAAACAGAAATAACGTCAAGGACAAAGGCTTTCCATGGAAGTTTGAGCGACAAAGCTCCAAACATTAAAGGGAAGTCTTTTTTTGTTTGCTATTTTATTCAAGGAGAAGAATATGAAAGAATTTTGGGGACTTCATCCGACCATTAAAATTAGGTTAGTGATGAATTTTTTAGGAGCACTATGCTTTAGTACAGTTGGTGGCTCCATGACAATTTACTATAATAAATATATGGGTGCTGGTATCACAGGACTCTTGCTTATTGTGAGCTCTATTATGGTTTTTTTGGTTGGCCTTTATGCGGGACATTTGACAGATTTAAAAGGTCGTCGGCCTGTCATGCTTTTTTCAACTGCAGTAACTGCAGTTGGAGCAGCACTGGCAACTTTTTCTAACTCGGGATTTTACTTTAATCCTTGGACAACCTTTTTCGGATTTTTAATCGTGAATTTTGGTTTTGGCTTTTTTAATACAGCCAGTCAAGCGATGATTGTTGATTTAACAACAAGTGAAAACCGGAGAACAGTCTACAGTATTCAATACTGGATTATCAATTTTGCTATTATGATTGGTTCGGGACTTTCTGGCTGGTTTTTCCGTGATTATTTGGTCTGGCTTTTGCTGGTGATCACTATTGAAGAAATTTTGAGTTTTGTCGTTGTCTTGTTTTGGATTGATGAGTCTTTTGACCCGCATCAAGAACATCAAAAGAAAGCGCCAAATATTATAAAAGCTTATTTCTTTGTGGCTAAAGACAGCATCTTTATGTCTTATTTATTTGCTTCGGTTTTTATTGCGATGATTTTTAATCAAATTGACTATTACTTGCCAGTACATCTAAGTGACAGTTTCTCAACAACACGAATTTTAGGGTTGGAACTTTATGGTCAACGGATGTTGACACTTTTCCTATTGATCAATACCTTGATTATCGTACTCTTTATGAGTAAAATGAATCAACTAACTAAAAATTGGTCGCGGAGCACAGGGATTACATTAGGAATTTTTCTCCAAGGTTTAGGTTTTATTATTGCCTTTTTAGGTCATAATTTAAGCTGGGAAGTTACAGCAGCAGTAGTTGCTACTTTGGGCGAAATGATTCTTGTACCTTTCTCTCAAGCTTTGAGAGCCGACTTGATGGAAGGTGATCATGTTGGGACTTATACGGGCGCCTTTTCAGTGACTCAGCCAGTCGCTTCCGTACTCTCAGGTGTTTTGGTTTCGCTGTCAGCACTCTATGGGAATATTGGCATGGCTATATTTATGGGAATAATTATCCTTTTAAGTATCCTTCCCTCACTGCGGGCTATTCGAATGCATGAAGCCTCATAGAATTTTAAAACGGTCCATGTTATAATAAAAAACAAAGGAGTAAAAATAATGTCAGAAGGAATTATTGCTCAAAAAATTGTTTCTACCCATGTAAACGTATAAATAAAATTTACATGGGAGAATAACAAGTGAAAGAAAACAAATATAATAATCAAGAATTTTTTTCAAAATATGCTCAAATGGAGCGTTCAAAATCAGGGTTAGAAGCTGCTGGGGAATGGTCAGAGCTACGAAATATTTTACCTGATTTTCAGAACAAAAAAGTTTTGGACCTTGGCTGTGGATATGGTTGGCACTGCAAATATGCTGTTGACAATGGAGCATCTTATGTCTTAGGCACAGATATTTCGAGTAAAATGCTGGAAAGAGCGACAAGTAAAAACTCAGATGAGAAAATAACTTATCAATGCATCGCTATGGAGGACTTATGTCTTGAACCGGATTCTTTTGATGTGGTTCTGAGCTCATTAGCCTTACATTACATTGAAGATTTGCCCATGCTTTTTTCCAACATATACATGTGCTTAACTACGGGCGGTCAGTTTGTGTTTTCGGTAGAACATCCTCTTTTTACTGCATCTGGCCTGCAAGATTGGATTTATGATGCAAAAGGGAAAAAAGAGTACTTTCCTGTAGACAATTATTTCTACGAGGGAAAACGTAAGGTGTCCTTCTTAGGAGAAGAAGTAACTAAATATCATCGAACTTTAACCACATATCTCAACACATTGCTACAACTTGGCTTTGAACTTCAACATGTGATTGAACCTCAGCCACCTAAACAAATGCTTGTATTTGAAGAAATGCATGATGAGCTGAGACGCCCGATGATGTTGATTGTTTCTGCAAGGAAAAAATAAAGAAAAGCTAGGAATAATTATTCCTAGCTTTTGATTTTCACACAGGAGGATTGTTTGTATGACGTAGTATGTGGTATACTAAAGAAATAGAAAAAATTAGAAAAGGTATTTTATGTCAGCCGTTAGTTTCATAGCTGTAATGTTGATTGGGGTCATTGCGGCAAATGTAATCAAAGAATTTTTCCCAAAAATATCTGAAACCTTTATTTTGATCGGAGTAGGAATTCTTCTGAGTTTCTTACCAGAGTTTAGGCATTTTGAGTTGGAGCCAGAGTTTTTCATGATGTTAATTATTGCACCTTTAATGTTTAATGAAGGCAGTAAAACATCTTTGAAAGAAGTTAGAAAAAATTTCAGAGGAATATTCTTTCTCTCCATTACTTTAGCTGTTGTAACTGTACTCTTTGTTGCAGCATTGACCACAAATATTATGGGCAGCTGGATTTTCCCCTTGGCAATTTGTTTTGCTGCTATTGTTACGCCAACAGACTCTGTTGCTGTTAAATCTATTATTGCGGGTAAAAAAATGCCACAAGGCGTAAATGAAGCTGTCGAGTTTGAATCTCTTTTCAATGATGCATCAGGTTTGGTCCTCTTAAGTTTGGGGCTTTCGGTGCTGGAAAGTGGTCATTTTAGTATTTGGAGAGGACTTGGCCAGTTTGCTTTTGTTTCCATTGGGGGAATACTTATTGGATTAATTGTCGGGACTTTCTTAGTTCGTATTCGCATTGCGATTAATCTTCGGGCAACAAATCCAGAAGCGACGATTATTCCGATTTCTATTTTAACGCCTTTTGCTCTTTATTTGCTTGCTGAGCATTTTGGCACCTCTGGAGTACTTGCAGTTGTTGCTGCAGGATTAATCCATAATTTTGAAGGCGATATGCTTAAACTTACGTCGACCAATGTTCAACTCACCAATAATACCATCTGGGAAATACTGAGTGGGATTCTCAACAATTTTGTCTTTATTTTATTAGGAGTAAGTCTCTTTGGTATTTGGGATATCTTTAAATCATTGGGCTTAGAAGAAGCTGTTATACTCTTCTTTATCAGTGCTTTGGTTTACGTGCTGATGTTATTTATACGAAAATTTTGGACTAATCAAAGAGGTAATCGTTCTATCGAACATTTCTTCTCAAACGATAAGAAAGAGCGCGGTAAAGACTCCACTATTTTTGCTCTATCAGGAGCACACGGAACAATGACATTGGCAATGGCCTTCTCTTTACCTCTGAATACTGCTATTTTGAGCACTGAGAATAGAGAGATTATTATTAGTATGGCAACAATAGTCATTTTGCTCAGCCTTATTGTGCCTACCTTTATCTTGCCTAAACTCTTGTCACCAATGAAAGCTGCAAGTTCAGACGACATTGATAGTGTTCGAAATGATATGGTTGACTATGCTATTTTACATATGATGCAAGTGATAGAGGACAGTAAGGTGCGCAGTAGCTTAACAAAGCAATTGCAATCACAAAAAGGTTTGCAAATTCCTGATCATAATAAGAGTAGTCGACTCTTAGAAAACATTGTGACCTGGCAAGAAGCATTTTTGGATAGTTCAGATATTCAAGAAAATTTTTCAGCGAAAGCTATTGACTACTTCAGAATTTACTTGGAGAATAGCAGCAAGCGTGCCATGAGTAAAAAAATTAGAAGAATGTTTTCGAGAAGAAGTCGATTACGTGGAGCTGATCAAAGTGAGATGCAAGAATTCATAGCCGTAAGAAATGAACTTGGGCATTTAGAGGATGTTCTTTATGAGGCCACAATGGAAAAATTAAATCGTCTTGAAAGAGAACGATTTGAGAAGAAGGTTACTGATTTCAGCGACATTGAAGAAGTGAAGCGAGTCTTCGAAAATAGACATTACCGTATGCGAAATGAAATTCAAGAAGAAACAATCGTGCCTAACGAACTACTTATTGAAGCTTTCCAACTTGAATATCAGTATGTACTGGATCAGGTGAAATCGGAAACTATCTCAAAAGAAACAAGCAACAAACTCTTTAAAGAAATCAATAACGCGCAAGTTTTACAACTACAAAATCAATAAAAAGCCTTAAGGCTTTTTTATAATAACTTTCGCTTAAGAAAAGTACTGTAAAATAAAAAATAATAATTAAATTTAAAATGTCTTTGTGACAGACGGCCGTTTATAAGTTGCTCACAGATAAGGGGAGATTATGGTTTCAAGAAGATCAAAAAGAAATAAAAAAGGAATTTTGAGAAGATTAATTGGTTTTCTTGTGGGGCTTATTATCGTGCTTGCGCTTTTTGTGGGAGGTCTTGTTTTGCTTGGGCGTTATGCAATTGCCAATAATACGGATAATCTTCTGTCGAAAGTTATTCCCTATTCAGAAAGTTTGACTGATGCTTCAGGAAATATTGCTCCAGCCAGTCCAGAAGCGATTGTCTCAACACTGAATCAAAATGCCAGCAATATTGTGAGTCGTTCGCAAGGTTTTATTGATTCGGCCCAAGCCACAACAGATGGACAGACAGTAAAATATACAGTAAGTTCCTCTAAAATGAATGGCTTCTTATCTCACAGCATCTTAGCAACAAATGGTGATCAGATAGAAAAAGTTGCCGATAAAGTTTTAGAATCAATGAAAGCTTCTGGGGTAAATCATCCTCAACTTGTTGTGAATCTTACCGATGATCAAGGCAAAACAATTCAAACTATTGATTATAGATAAAGAGAGCAAAAAGTTTCTTGACCTGAGCAAGAGGCTTTTTACTCTCTTTAATTTTATGTTATAATGAGAAAAAATGAGAAAGTAGGCCCCAATTTATGGAATATCAATTGAGCTCAACATCAGCTTTTCCACTTGTACATGTTACTCTGCAAGATAAGGAAGAAATTCAGATTGAGTCAGGAGCAATGGTTTACCACAACCCTTCAGTTACGCTTGAAGGTAAGATGAATAGCAATGGGAGAGGTGGTATTGGTGGCGCCTTGAAAGCTCTTGGGCGCTCAATAACAAGCGGTGAAAGTTTCTTTATCACTAAGGTCAAATCAAGCAGTGCTAATGGTCAAATCACTTTGGCGCCAGCTACTCCGGGTGCTGTGAAAGAACTTAATATTGGTCAAGAACAATGGCGTTTGAATACAGGGGCCTTCCTTGCAAGTGATGGCGATGTTCACTATACGATGGAACGACAAAAACTAAGTGGAGCTCTTCTTGGTGGCACTGGTGGTCTCTATGTTATGGAAACACAAGGAAGTGGCCGTATGTTAGTTAATGGCTATGGTGATATTGTCGAAATTGAATTAGATGGTACAGAAGAATATATCGTGGACAATCATCACGTCCTTGCATGGAGCAAAACGCTTGATTATTCAATCGAAGTCGCTTCTGGAACTTTTGGTTTTAAAACTGGTGAAGGGCTTGTCAACAAATTTAAAGGTCGTGGTAAAATCATGATTCAAAGCCGTAATATGGAGGCTTTTGCTGAGTCAATCATCCCTTTCTTACCAAGTAATGGTTAAATAAAAAGAGCTATCGGTGATAGCTTTTTTTATGTTTATGAATCTGATATTTTTTGATTAAGCAGTGAGAGTTTTCTATTGCCTCGGTAGAGTTCAAATATAGTCCAAATGAGTAAAGCAATTACTAAAACAATAAGTAGAATTGCGGTTCCATCTGCAAGATAGGCAAGATTCTTAGGAAATAGACTTTCAATTTGATCTGGTAGACCAATAAGATTAAGGTAAGTCAACGCAATGACAGAGAACCAACCAAAGAGTTGAACAATCCAATTGTTTTTAAATTTACCCATTTCATTTTTACTATTTGTAAGCATTAGAAGAGGAATAATGGAGAAGGGCAGTGCAAATGCAAGAAAGACTTGCGAATTATTCATGAGATTGTTAATGGCTTCATGCTGTGCTTTTAGACTGTAGCCACGTGTCATCGTAACACAAATCAAGACAGGAACGACAGATAGTAAGCGCGTGATTAGACGACGCGCCCACATTGGCATCCGCATATGGATAAATCCTTCCATTATGATTTGTCCTGTTAAAGTCCCCGTGATTGTCGAATTTTGCCCAGAAGCCAGTAAAGCTACGGCAAATAAGGTAGATAAAGCACCTGTCTTAGCAACATCCGCGAGTACACCATTACTTAATAAATCTGGTGTCGAAAGGGCATCGTAAAGGCCAAAAAATGAAGGGTCATCAATGACACCTGTCTTAAATACAGCAACACCCATAATGAGCAAAAGCGAATTAACAACAAAAGCTAAACTCAATTGGATATTAGAATCCCAAGTTGAAAAACGAACAGCTCGAGCGATATCTTTATCGTCATCATGGTCAATTTTACGACTTTGTGAAATTGAAGAATGGAGATAGAGATTATGTGGCATTACAGTTGCCCCGATGATACCAAGAGCTCCCGTTAAAGGTGTCATTCCTGCAATAGAAGGGGAAGTAGCAAAGGTCCGTGTATTTGGAATAAAGCCTTCCACAATTCCTTTCCAATCGGGATTAGACAAAGCAACTTGATAGGTGAAAATAAATAAAATCACTAATATTAGACACACAACAAGAGCTTCAATCTTTCTAAAACCTACTTTTGTGAGGAGCAAGAGTAAAAAGACATCAAAAACCGTAATGAAGACCGCTAGAATAAGCGGAATATCGAAAAGTAAATACAGTGCGATTGCTGCACCAATAACTTCTGCAATGTCTGTTGCCATAATCGCAAGCTCTGTAAGTACCCATAGGATGATTCCTAAAGTTTTGCTGGTACGTGCACGGATAGCTTGGGCGAGGTCCATCTGGCTAACAATCCCAAGTTTTGCTGACATGTACTGAAGGAGCATAGCAATTAGGCTTGACATCAAAATGACAGAGATCAATAAATATTGAAAATTTTGTCCACCTGTGATTGAGGTTGACCAGTTTCCCGGATCCATGTAACCCACAGCCACTAAAGCTCCAGGTCCTGAATATGCAAGAAGTGTCCTAAAAAATTTACCATCTTTTGGAACTTTTACTGTGCCGTTAATCTCTTGAAGAGACTTTCCGTTTGTATGATAAATCAACTTATGTGGTTGATTTTTAAAATCATTCATTTTTACCTTCTCTAAGTTGAACTATACTCAACATTGTTTTTTAATATTACTGTTAATATAAGAGAAAATGTCTAGGTGTTTTCGTTTTCTAAAGCAGAAGCAACGGTTCCAGTTCTTTGCATTAGTAAGATTTTTTCTTGTAAAAATTGAGGAATAACCGAAACTTGGCCATTGTCCTCTTTCAGAATAATTGATCCATCCTGAAGCCGCTCAATAATCTGAATAAAGTGCGGGATGTTAATGTTTAACTTTTCAAAGAAGGCTTGTGCTTCCTCGTTTAAAGTCGTGATATAGTAACTTTTGTTTTCCTCAGCTTGCTTGAGCGGAATTTCTACTTTATTTTTTTTCCAAAACACTTCTGAAGGAATGGTTGAACCATGTGGATCAACAGCAGGATAATCTAATAAAGCATAGAGGTATTCCACAAGCTTTGGCGAAGAGGCGTGTTCTAAATTTTCAGCTTCATCATGAACTTCCTCTGTAGAATAGCCAAGTTTGTCCACTAAGAAACTTTCCCAAACACGATGACTTTTAATAATAAAGCGAGCCTGAACATTGCCTTGCTCTGATAAATTTACACCACGATATGGTGCATAGTCTACAAGTTGTTTTTTTGCTAATCTTTTAATCATTTCAGTTGCACTAGGCGCAGCAACAGATAATTTTTTTGCAATAAGTTGTATACTGACAGCTGAATCATCTCCCGCACGTTCCAAGGTATAAATAGCCTTAAGATAATCCTGCTCATTTTTTGTTAGTTTTAACACCTGAGTTTCTCCTTATATTATAACAAGAACATTATAGCACGTCCTTATTTATTTTTCAATAATACAAGGGTAACCTAATGAGGAGGATATTTGCAAATGCAAATTAAAAAGCCACAAACATTTTTAAATTTGTGGCTTTTTAATCGCTTTAGTTCTTTTTGAGATGAATATCAAGTGCAAATTTGGTTTGGTTACTGATAAAGTAGGATTTAGAAAATTCAAAAGCATGTCCTTTTTGGTCGTAAGCAGTTTGCTCAATAACGAGGACGGGCGAATGACGTTCAATCTCCAAATTTTTGCTCACTTCCTCATCGGCTTGATCGGCGTAAATGACACGTTTAGCATCTACTAACTGTAGTTTTGCTTCCTGTCCCAGATAGTCATAGACAGAGCCTTCTAAGATTTCTTCGGTGATGGGAGCGATATAACTTGGCATGACAACATGTTCAAAACTATACGCTTTGCCATTCAAAATACGAAGACGTTTAAATTCGTAAACTGGATCTGTTTTATTCAATAGAAGATGCTTTTGCTCTTCTGTTGAAGGTAAACGCGCATCAAAAAAGAGTATTTTACTTTTAATCTCTTGATCACGATGCGAATAAGTTACACCAATCGGTAAATCTAAAGGTAGAAGCTCTGTGGTTTCTTCCACTCTCGGACGAATATAAGTTCCGGAGCCTTGTTTACTAAAGATTAAGCCTTCGTTTTCTAATAAAGTGAGAGATTTTTTTAAAGTAATACGTGACACATTATACTTTTCAGCAAAGAATTCTTGTGTAGGGAGAAGCGTTCCCGCTCGATAATGGTTGGTCAGGATGTCTCGTTTGATGTCAGCGTAAATTTCACGGTATTTGTACAATTTGTATACCTCGATTTTTATAATTTGTATATATATTATATAACATTTTATATGATTTGTCTACATTAATTTTGTATTCGTCTTTACAAATTTTAAAAAATTGTATATAATAAAAAACGGAAGCGGTTTCTTTTTGATGGAAGTGGCTTCTAAAAAAAGAAAAAGGAAGTGCGTATTATGAAAATTGATGTGCAGAAGTTTCAAGAACCATTACTAAAAGTATCTGCTTGGGTGGAGCGGAATACGATTTTACAGGCCATTAAAAATGCCTTTGTAAGGACAATACCGTTCACGGTTGTAGGTTCCTTCTCTAATCTGATCAAAATGCAGCTTGATGCCCTTATTAAAAACCAAGATATTCATAATGCTTTATTGACGAATATCAGTAATCTGTTTGGTTATATCGGAAATGCGACCTTAGGTATTGTTGCACTTATTGTGGTCTTTTCTTCAGCATATTCTTATGCTTTCGAGCTCAAAAGAAATGAAAAAAACAGCCAACTTAATCCAATCATTGCAACTTTGCTAGCCTTTGCAGCATATTTCGTGATGGTACCCAATAACGTTAATTATTTGGATCCGAAAGCGGATATTGTTGAAGGTTTTTCAACCTCATTTTTCAGCTATGAAGGGATGTTTACTGCCCTCATCGTTGGTTTAATTGCCGTAGCTTTATTTGCACGATTTACACGAAGTAAATTTACAATCAAAATGCCCGGCAATGTGCCACAAAATGTATTTGATTCTTTCTTCTCATTAATTCCGATTAGTGGTGTATTGTTAATCTTTGGCGCAATTCGGATTGCCCTACAATCCTTGGGTTATGTGTCATTACTGCAAATGATTTCTGAAGTACTTATTAAGCCTTTGCTAACAGTAGGTACAGGATTACCTGCCATTCTCATCGTTATTCTACTCCAACAAATCTTATGGTTCCTCGGCCTTCATGGTTTCAATATCGTTTGGGGTGTCGTATCAGCTTTCTGGCTCCCTATTTTCTTAGAAAATGTAGCAAAATTTGCTGAAACACAAAGTTTTGCTGGCATTTCTATTGCGCCAAATACAATGACCAACGTATATGCCATGATTGGTGGTTCAGGTGCGACCTTTGGTTTAATTATCGCGATGCTTATCTTTACTAAGAAAGGCGAAAAAGAACGTGAAGTGGCAAAACTTGCTTTAATACCTGGATGTTTTGGGATAAATGAACCGGTTATCTTCGGCCTTCCTATCGTTCTTAATCCGTTAATGTTTATCCCCTGGGTGCTTGTCCCAATGATTAACGCTGTTATCGCTTATATTGTAACATCGATTGGCTGGGTTGTTCCTCTGGTCGTCCTGAATTCTGGAAATGAACCTATCTTTATCAGTACCTGGGTTTTAGGAGCCTTCCATATTAGTCCGGTTATATTGACTCTTGTTTTGGTTGTCTTAGACATTGTTTTATATGCTCCTTTTGTAATTCTTAACCAAAAACAAGAACGTGCTGAACAAGCAGCAATGCTCAGTGCAGAATAGAATTTAAATAAGAAATAGAGGAAAGTACCCATGAAAAAAGTATATACTGTTGCACATACTCACTGGGATTTTGAATGGTATTTTACAAGACAAGAAGCACGTGTGCAATTTATTTTTCACATGGATGAAGTTTTAGAAGCTTTGGAAAGTAATCAGTTGGATTTTTATACTTTAGATGGTCAAATGTCAATTGTCGAAGATTATCTCAGTCTCTTTCCTGAAAGAGAAAAACAGCTGAAAAAATTTGTCCAGGCGGGCAGACTCTTTGTCGGACCTTGGTTCACACAAATTGATGAAATGACAACTTCTGGGGAATCAATAGTAAGAAATCTACGTATTGGTATTCGTGAAGCAGAAGAACTAGGCAGCGCTATGAGAATTGGCTACTTGCCAGATTCTTTTGGTCAAAGTCAAGACATGCCGAAAATCTATCATGGCTTTGATATCCAACATGCCCTTTTTTGGCGCGGGATGCCGAATGAAGCGAACACACGCTACTTTTATTGGTCAAGTAATGATGGTTCAAAAGTACTGACAGCCAATATTAAAAATGGTTACTATGCGGGAGTTGATTTAGTAGAAAAGAATGATTTTTCAGACCTTGTTGAAAGAATATCAACACATACAAATAGCAACGCACATCTTTTACCGGTGGGAGGAGATCAGCGTGCAGTTGATTTTAATTTAAAAACAAGGATCGATAAGGCAAATCAAGAAATTGAAGAATCAACAGTGTTTATTGAAAGTAACTACCCGCAATTTTTCAAGGCACTCGAAAAAGATGCCCAAGAATTTCTAGATATCAAGGGCGAGTTTATTGAGCCAATAGATTCCAAAATTCACCGTGGTATTTATTCATCACGTTATGACTTAAAACAAGTCTATGATCAACTGGAGCGTCTCTTAACTTATCAGTTAGAACCAATGTCTGTTTTAGCTGCACGTTATGGCATTCCTGTTAAACAAGGTCTAATAGATAGCCTGTGGAAGATAGTAAGCCGCGGTCAAGCACACGACAGTGCTGGTGGTTGTAATAGTGATAAAACCAACCGGGATATCTATATGCGTGGGATAAATGGCCTACAGGAAGCTCAGTCTTGTATGGACTACTTGCTCAGAAAATTAACTATTTCACTAAATAGGAATCAAGAAGACAGTCTTTTCATGTGGAATCCTCTTCCTTTTGAGCTTAAAGTGATAAAGAAAGTCAAACTTTCTACACAAAATAAACATTTTTCACTCACTGACGACAGAGGAGAGAAGGTAGCTTTTGAGATTATTGAGCAAGTAACAGAAAATGCAGCATTACTTCGCAGAAATCCTGAGGAAATGCTTGATGAATCTTACTATGTTAGTACAATAGCAGTAGAATGCACTTTACCAGCCATGGGCTATGTACATTATCATGTTAGTGCCGAGGAAGAAAAGCCTCAAACACTGCTAAAGGCAACAAGGATTGAAAATGATTTTTATCAGATTGAGTTTACCGAGGGGAAGTTCAATCTTTACCTTAAGAAGAACGGAAAAAAATATTTAGATTTTCTATCTTTTGAAGATGGAGGAGATGAAGGAGATACCTACGATTATTCACCAGCCTTTGCGGATTGGATCTTAAATCTGAATTTTAATAACAGTCAAACTTCTCATGTGGAACAAGGAAAATTACTAAGTCGAATAATTGTAGAAGGCGAATGGAAACTTCCTTATAACCTGGCATCACGGAAAGAACGACAACTTGATGGACAGGTCACATATATATTAACTTTAGAGCTTAATAAGCAGGATAATCGGATTGAGCTTAGACTAAATGTGAATAATCAAGTGCTTGATCATCGTTTACGCCTAGTACTTAAAACAGATGTTCAGTCTGAGTTTTCGACCAGCGATACACCTTTTGGTATTATCAATCGACCGATTGAAGAAAAGCACTTGCAAGATTGGCGAGCAAGAGGATATAAAGAAGAACCCACAAGCATGCGTCCGATGATTCACTTCGCCAATCTTCATGATACGAAGACCAGTTGGAGTTTCTTAAGTAAAGGAACAAAAGATTTCCAAGTTCTTGATAAGGATCAGCAAGAGCTTGCTATTACGATATTTAGAGGTGTTGGTTACCTAGGAAGACCAGATACACAAAGACGACCAGGAGATGCTTCTGGTTTGCAAACCAGAGAGGTTGAAACACCTGATAGCCAACTTTTAGGAGATGTTTTCTTTGAAGGAAATATCGTGATAGACACTGATTTTGATGCTGCAGTTCTCCAAAATCAATACCTACTCACTACACAGGAAAATATATATTACCAAACACAGACAATCAATCGTTTTAGCACACCAATAGAATATTTCCCTATAAACAAGAAGAAGCTAGAATTAAAAGAGCAACAGGTAATAGCTTTAGCAAACAGTGAAGTAGCCTTCAGCAGCATGGAAACTAGTATCGATCAAAGAGGAATACAACTACGGCTCTATAATCCCTGTGATACTGCCCAAGATATGCCGGGAATCATCAAACTTCAAGAGCCAGCAACAATTAAGCTGTTAAACTTGGAAGGTAAAATTATTGGCAATCTTGAAGATTCTGCCGAAGAGCTCATAATGGAAGAATTTAGACCAGGTGAAATTAGAACTTATGGTATCTTTTTCAAAAAATAGTAGGAGGACAAAGGAGTTGATAAAACAAGAAGAGTTAATCTCCAAGATTAAAAAACATGCAGAGACAATTCGTCTATGGGATGACCGAGCTACATCACTTTTTCAAGATGCCATAGTGGATACTATTTCAAACACCGTTTCAGTACGTGAAAATGGGGAAATATTTGTGGCCACAGGTGATATTCCGGCAATGTGGTTAAGAGATTCTACCTTTCAAATACTCCCATATTTGGAAATGGCGGATTCTATTCCGGAGATAATATCTTTGGTTCACGGTGTGTTGAGGCAACAATTACGCTATATTAATCATGACCCTTATGCCAATGCTTTTAATAAAGAACCAACAGACAATCACTATAGTCAAGATGTCTCTAATGTTCAAATATCGCCTTTAGTCTGGGAAAGAAAATTTGAGATTGACTCCTTGTGTGCACCGTTATTCCTGGCTTATCAACTCTACAAGCATACAGGCTATAGCGAACACCTTAAGGAAGATTATTGGGCAACAGTTGAACTTGTTCTCGACACTTTTATTACGGAGCAACATCATGAAAGCTCAGACTATATTTTTAAAAGAACAAATTGCCCGCCATCCGATACACTATCTCATGAAGGACGTGGAGAACCAATTGGTTATACAGGTATGGTCTGGAGCGCCTTTAGACCGAGTGATGATGCGTGTAAGTACGGTTATTTTATTCCAGGAAATTGCTTTATCTTAGTGGTTTTGGGTCAACTTCTAGAGCTGCTTCCGGAGCATCACTCTACAAGATTAAAAAGAAAAATAAAGAAACTTCAAGAAGAAATAACAGAAGGAATTCAAACTTATGGTCTAGTTTCGTCTGAAAAAAATCCTTATTATGCCTATGAGGTTGATGGTTTAGGTAAACAACTCTTTATGGATGATGCAAATGTGCCAAGTCTAATTTCCTTGCCTTTCCTCGGCTATTGTGAAACAGAAGATCCGCTTTATACAAAAACGAGAGAAAAATGCTTAAGTGAAGAAAATCCTTATTATTATGTGGGACAATATTTGCATGGCATCGGTAGCCCACATACGCCGCCACGTTATGTATGGCCAATAGCTTTAGCTATGGAAGGATTGACAACAAACGATATAGACAAAATGAAAAAACAGATAGAGACAATCGTTGCCACAGATGGAGGAACTGGCCAGTGCCATGAGGGGATTGATGTGGACAATCCAAATAATTACACTCGCGAATGGTTCTCTTGGTCAAACATGACCTATTGTCAATTAGTTTTTCGGTACTTAAAGTTTAGTCAAAACAAATAAAATTTTTAAAAATGTTTTCTTAAGGAGGAGGCAAGATGAAAAAAATGAAACGCTATATTTTGGGTTTGCTTACAGTTGGACTTGGTATGCTTATTTTTGGTCCAATCTCTGCGCAGGCACAAGAAGACAGCCAGCAAGCGAAAACTATGGTCTACTACCGTGCATGGCGTGATAAGGAAATGAAAGGTGTCAATACCAGCCTTACAGACGAAAATTGGTTAAGCATGGATGATATTCCTTATGGAATTGATATTGTCAATGTTTTTAGCTATGTCCCTCAAGGTCAAGAAGATGCCGCTGCCCCCTTTTTTGAAAAGCTTAAAAAGTCTTATGTCCCCAACTTACATACTCGAGGTGTAAAGTTGACTAAGGCAATAGATTATTCAGAGCTTTTAAAAATTCCATATGCAGGCAACTTTCCAACCCCAGAAGAATTTGATGCTTATGCGAATCAATTGTTAGACGAGCATGTACGCCAATACGGACTTGATGGCTTAGATATTGACATGGAAACGTATCCAAGTACTACAGATATTGCTCTGTCAAATGGTGTTATTCGAGCATTATCAAAATATATTGGGCCTCTAGCAAAGAACGGAACTGTATTTGTTTATGATACCAATGGTTCCAATCTCAATCCTTTGAAAGACGTTGCTGACAGTTTTACATATCTTGGTTACCAACAATATGGGTCAGATGACACACGCACAGCCAGAGCAATAAAAGATTATACCGGGGTAATTCCAAAAGAACAATTTATGCCTGGTTTAGCCTTTCCGGAAGAGCAAGACCGTAATAGATGGTACGATGCTAAAGAACCTTACGAAGAAAGTAATATTTACAAAGTAGCAAAATATACAGCAGAAAATAAACTGTATGGCATGTTTCTTTATGCCTTAGACCGTGATGGAAGAACATATAACAATTTTGATCTAAATCATATTGTGCCTTCTAACTTCCTTTGGACGAAAACAGCCATTTTACAGGCCAAAGGCTTTACTCTCCAAGAGACAAAAAATATAGCACTACATCATTGGAAGCGTGTTGGACAAGGAGCAGAGAATTATCAAACTGTTTTAAATAGGATTAATCAAGCTCAGTCAATTTATGAAGTTAATAAAGTCTTGCTTGGATCAAGCGATAACTTTGCCAATGACGGTGTAAGTCCTCAATATGACCCAATGTATGAATTACAACTCATGAAGTAGACTTTCGTTATTGAATAAAAAATAGATGAGATTCTAGGAAATTTTACTTTTTCTAGGGTCTATTTTTGAAAAAGTATAAATCCTTCTATTTGAGAAGAAGGAAAGTAGAAGGAGCAGAACAATGAAAATAGAATTTCCAAAAGATTTTTGGTGGGGGGCAGCGACAAGTGGTCCACAAACTGAAGGACGTTTCAAGAAAAAACACGACAATGTTTTTGATTATGACTTTGATCATTTTAGTGAACGATTTTGGGGCTCAATTGGTCCAGATACTGCTAGTAATTTTTACAATGATTTCGAAGAAGATATCCGTTTGATGCAGAAAGCTGGACTCAACAGTATTAGAACAAGTATTCAGTGGTCCAGACTTATTGAGGATTTTGAGACTGGGAAGACTAATCCTCAAGCAGTGGCGTTTTATAACCGCGTAATCGATACTTTCTTAGCTGCCGGGATTCGGCCCATGATGAACTTACATCACTTTGATCTGCCTGTAGAGCTTCTCCATAAATATGGCGGATGGGAAAATAAAAAAGTGGCGCTACTCTTTGCTCAGTTTGCGGAGCAATGTTTCCGCTTATTTGGCGACCGAGTAACGGAGTGGTTTACACATAATGAGCCAATAGTAGTTGTTGAATGTGGCTATCTTTTAGGTTTCCATTATCCCGACCTTAAAGATGGTAAAAAAGCAGTTCAAGTTGCCTATAATCTGCAGTTAGCTTCCAGTTTAGCGATTGAAAGATTTAGAAAAATTAATAAGAATGCCCAAGCTCAGATTGGGATCATTCTCAACTTAACGCCTAATTATGCTAAGGACGAGGAAATAGAGAATCTCAGAGCGGCTCACTTTGCTGATTTATGGCAAAACCAACTGTTTTTAGATGCTTCAGTAAAAGGACATTTCCCACAAGAACTCGTCAATATTTTAGAGCGTGATGGTGTATTGTGGGAAAGCACTACTGAAGAGCTTGAGGTGATAAAGCACAATACGGTGGATTTTTTAGGCGTCAATTATTACCACCCAAGTCGTGTCCAAGAGCCAGAGTTTTCAAGTGACAGTTTGGCTCAGGATTGGTTACCTGAAAAATATTATGCATCCTTTAACAAAAGAGGCGTGCGTATGAATGCAGACAGAGGCTGGGAGATTCACCCGCAGACGATTTATAAAATAGCAAAAACGATACAAAATGACTATAATAACATTCCTTGGTTCATCTCCGAAAATGGAATGGGTGTTGAAAATGAAGCGCGTTTTGAGGATACAAGTGGTGTTATCCAAGATGATTACCGTATTCAATTTATGACGGAACATCTTTACTATTTACACCAAGCAATGGTCGAAGGTTCAGCTTGTTTAGGTTATCATACATGGACACCAATAGATTGCTGGAGTTGGCGTAATTCCTATAAAAACCGCTATGGACTAATTTCTCTCGATATTCACAGACAAATCAAGAAACTAAAAAAATCAGCACATTGGTATCGTAAAGTTTCAGAAAGCTCAAGTGTTGATATTGAAGAAGCACTGTTACAAAAACTGAAAGAGGATAAATAATGGCACTGATAACAATTGATGTTGGTGGAAGCAGCATTAAATATAGTCTTTTCTCTGAAGGGAAATTAGGAGAAGTCAAGTCGAAACAAACCCCCGATAATCTCGAAGATTATTACAGCTGTCTGAAGGATATTGTGAGTGAAATGAGACAAGAGAGGACAAATATTACTGGTGTTGCGATGAGCTCTCCTGGAGCGGTGAATCAATCAACAGGCTATATTGAAGGATTCAGCGCATTGCCTTATATTCACGGCTTTAATATCCAACACGCGTTAGAAGAAAAGTTAGGCTTAACTTTGACTATTGAAAATGATGCCAATTGTGCTGCTCTTGCCGAAGTTGCTTTTGGAGCAGCAAGGCATCTAAAAAATGTACTTTTTCTAGTACTTGGCACAGGAGTAGGTGGAGCTGTTGTTCTCAATGGAAAAATTCATCACGGGAAACATCTTTTTGGTGGTGAATTTGGTTTTATGTTGATGGATGAAAAACATACTTTTTCGGAACTGGGAACAGCAGTAAACATGGCAAAGCGTTACAATCAACGGTGTAGTACAAATGTGACAGGACAAGAAGTCTTTAGACGAGCAATACAGGAAAAGGATATTCTTGCACAAGAGGAGATGGATCGCTTTACATTTAATGTTGCTAAAGGTATTTATAATCTCCAGTATGCTTTTGATCCTGAACTCATTGTCATTGGTGGGGCAGTTTCACAAGCGGAGTGGCTGGTTGCAGAACTTAACAAACAGCTGAACAAAATAATTAAGACTTTAGAAATACCGCCTTTTTTGCCTGAGATTAAGGTTTGCCACTATCGAAACTCAGCCAATCTCATAGGTGCAGCCGTAAATTTTCAACAAAATAAGAGATAAATAAAAGACATAGAAAACTATGTCTTTTTTAATAGAAGCATTAAATTTGATTATATACCCTATAGGGTATATAATGGTGTTATAAACAAAATAAAGGAAATAGTAAATGCGAACAATTACAATGCAAGAATTAATAGAAGTAATGAAGGACAAAGCTGATATTATTGATGTGCGAGAAGCTTATGAATATGAAGCTGGACATGTACCAACAGCACGTAATCTCCCCATGAGTGAAATCGAAAACCGTATTGCCGAAGTTAATGTTGGAAGCTATATTATCTGTCAATCGGGTGCTCGCTCAGCACAGGTGACACAATGGCTCGCTGCAAATAATATCGACGCTATTAATGTCTTGGGCGGTACAAATGCTTGGGACGGTTGTTTGGCCAGTAAGGAGAACTGATGTTTGGATTATTTACTAAAATTAAAAGTATAACAACAACAGAGCTTGCTACACATCTGAGAAATAGTCAGACAAAAGAAGAAGTTATTGATGTGCGAGAACCTTATGAATATAAAAAAGGGCATATTAGAGGAGCTATAAACATCCCTTTAGGGCAAGTTTCTGGTGCGTCACTAGTACCCGGTAAAAAGTATTTTGTGATTTGTCAATCAGGGATGAGATCGAAAAAAGCCTCTAAAATACTTTCAAAAATGAACTACAACGTAACAAACGTGACCGGGGGAATGCTGTCATGGCATGGTAACGTGACACGAAAAGATTAAAAAGCTAAAAGCAGAAAAATTCAGAGGGATTAACAAGTCTCTCTCTTTTTTTGATATAATACATTTATGACTTATCAAGTAAAAATAATATACCCTAAAGAAGAAGCCCTTGAGAGCAATAAATTAACAGAACGTACATTTAATGAATACATGGATGACTTGGAACCAGAAGAAGTCATTAAACAGTACGAGCAACTTCTAACTGAAGGTTATTCTATCTCAGTTAACTTTTTCCCGCCACAAGTAGACAAAGAAGGTAGTGAACAAGATCCATTTAAAATTGCGGAGAGTTTTGAACTTGCTGGTATAACTTACAAAGCAACGTTGAAACTCAAAGCTTCAGGGACTTATGAAGATATGGTAAAAATTGCTAAAATGATTGAGCAACAAGGCTATGATTACAGCATCACTGTCAAACTTCAGATTAATGAAAATTCGCCCGTCGATTTTGAGAAAGAAAGTTCATGGTTTGATTCTGAATATGCAAAATATACGGTATTGCCTAAGGCAAGTAGCCAAGACATTTCAGATCTCCGCTCACTTTATGATATCTTATCCGAAGAACACTATAAGGTAAGCATCAATCTTAAAGCTAAAGTCAAAAAAGATGATGACGATAGCTTCGCCAGTCAGTTGGCAGCCTATCCTGCAGAAACTTTAGTGACCTTTAAATTATCGGATGCTACAGTATAATAATTATTTTACATAAATAAAAATATGTAAAATAAAATTAAAAAGTGTCTGGGCTTAAGTTTTAATAATGAGTTAAATGGTCTTTAGATTGTTTTACATAAATAAAAAAAGAGCACAGGAATGCTCTTTTTTTATTTTTTCTTATTTTTCAATGCAGAATAACTTGCAAAGAGTCCCAGAATTACTAATACGAAGAACATGAGTAGAATGACTGATGTCCCAAATTGAGTGCCTTCTTTAAACCCTTGAGCGTGTTGAAAGACAGAGAGAATGTTGGCTACCAAAGCAGTTGCAATGGCTCCGATAAATTGCTGTGATGTATTAACCAATGCATTTCCGTCTGAGAGCTCTTCCGATGAAAGTGTGCTTAAACTGCTGGTCATTAAGTTGCTGTAGGAAACACCCAGCCCAAGCATCATAACGATATGCGCAATCAATAATAAAATAAGTGATTGCGTTGGTAGGAAAACAAAAAGTAAAATGATACCAAAGCTTGCAGTTAATAAACCAAAGGTGATTGGTTTATTCGCACCAACCTGATCCAAGATTTTCCCAGAAATCGGAGCGAGGATTGCTCCGACAAGAGCTCCTGGAAACATAAAGAGTCCAGCCACAGCAGAGCTATACCCAGCAGAAACTTGGATAAAGTTAGGTAAAATAAAGGATAGACCTAAAAGAAGACCTTGATAAACCAGAAGCGTAAAGAGAAGTGCAACAAATTTATGATGACGTAATATAGCTAATTCGATCAGTGTTTCTTTACGATTATAATAAACAAAGAGTAGGGCACTTAAAATACCAACAATAAAGAGAATTACAAAGGTCAGAATTTGCTCAGCGCTCAAGGCAGAAATGAAGACGAAAAACATGACAGAAAGTGCCAAAACTGGTCGAAGTGCCAGTTTTTTTGTCGTTTGTTTTTTCTCTTCTGGAAGTGAAGAAAGACCAATAATTAGGGATACAACGATTAATGGAAGTAAAAAGATGTAAATATAGCGCCAATCCAATGCGTTTGAGATGATACCACCATAAGTTGGCCCAATGGCCGGTGCAATTGATGTTGTCACTGTTCCTAATCCCATCATCATACCACGTTTTTCAAGCGGCGCCTTGGTTAAGATAAGGTGGAACATTAAAGGCAAAGCAATACCGGTTCCGACACCTTGTAAAAGGCGTCCGGCAAGCAAGAGGGTAAAGTTAGGTGAAAAGCAATTAATCAGGACACCAAGGAAGAAAAGAAGATTCCCAGATATAAAGAGCTTACGAGACGAGAAGCGGTGATTAAAGTACGAAGACAAAGGAATAATAATCGCAATTGCTAATAGGTAAATAGTAGTCACCCACTGTATCTTGGAAGTACTTAGCCCAAACTCAGTAATTAATTGAGGGAAGGTCACGTTCATCGCTGTTTCGATTAATACACCTGAAAAAGACAAGAGCCCGGTAGCAATGACAGCACCTAAGAGATGAAATTGTTTGTTTTTATTCATGCAGTTAAATGTCCTCCTAATTTAAACAAAAAGAGGCGAAATTATTATCCTAAAATAATAATTTCGCCTCTGTATAATATCAACATAAATCTATGTTATCTGTACGAAAGTTATAACTTTTCTATTATAACTTCTATGATAAAAAAATGCAACTGTAAATATGAAAGACAAGTCCAAGAAATTTAATTGAAATATTTTTATTATTTAACTATCAAAATTTTAACCTGTATTTATTACTTAATTATTGATATTTTGAGGAAAAGGAGTTATTATATAGTTGTGTTTACAAACGTAAACAATTTCGGGCAAGTGAGTTTCACTTCCTACAATAGAAATAAAATGGAGAAGACAAGATGATTAAATTTTACTACACTCCCTCATGTACCAGCTGTCGGAAAGCAAAAGTTTGGTTAGAAAACCACAATCTGGAATACACAGAGCATAACTTATTTGCTGATCCTTTGACAGAAGAGGAGATTGGTGAATTGTTAGCTAAAACAGAAAACGGCACTGAAGATCTCATTTCAACACGTTCACAAGCATTTAAAAATTTAAACGTCAATGTAGAAGATATGACTGTTAAAGAGTGGACAAAATTCATCTCACAACATCCGGAGCTTCTTCGCCGACCACTTTTAGTGAAAGGTCCACAGCTCCAAGCTGGATTTAATGAAGATCAATTGCGCAGTTTCTTTTCGAGAGAATATCGTCAAATTGAATTACAAGAAACAAAGAACGCAGTAGCTTAAAGTACAAACTTGAAAAAATAATAGAAAAGAAAGAGGAAATTACCATGGCATATGTTACTAGTAATGATGAACAAAAAGTAGAAATCGTAAATATTGCTTCGCTTGAGAGACGTGTAAAAGATCGTATGGAAGCTCAAGGGAATAAAGGTGCCTTTGGTTATATTCGTGGTGGCGCAGAGGATGAGTGGACAATGCGAGAAAACACGGCTTCCTTTAATACTAAAACAATCTCTCCTCGTGTGTTACGGGGAATTGATTCTGCAGACTTGAGAACCAGCATTTTTGGAATTGATCTTAAAACACCGATTATACAAGCTCCGGTTGCTGCACAAGGTTTAGCTCATATGGAAGGAGAGGTTGATACAGCTAAAGCCATGGAAGAAGTGGGATCACTTTTCTCTATTTCAACTTATGGTTCAACATCTGTGGAAGATGCAGCAGCAGCTGTTAATGGAGCACCGCAATTTTTTCAACTTTATATGAGTAAAGACGACCAATTTAATCAGTTCTTGCTTGAAAAAGCGGTGAAATCTGGAGTTAAAGCTATTATCTTAACTGCTGACTCTACACTAGGTGGGTATCGCGAAGAAGATGTGATTAATCATTTCCAATTTCCACTTCCGATGCCAAATTTGGCAGCATTTTCTGAGTCGGATGGTGTAGGAAAAGGTATTTTTGAAATTTATGCGGAAGCAAAACAAGGCCTCGTTCTCTCTGACATTCAAAAAATTAAAAACTGGACAAATCTTCCTGTTATCGTGAAAGGTATTCAAGATCCAGTTGATGCGATGGAGGCTATTGCAGCTGGTGCTGATGGTATTTGGGTATCTAATCACGGAGGTCGCCAACTTGATGGAGGACCAGCTTCCTTTACCGTCCTTCCAAGAATTGCACAAGTGGTCAATAAACGTGTCCCAATTATTTTTGATAGTGGTGTACGTCGTGGGGAGCATGTCTTCAAAGCTTTAGCTAGTGGTGCAGACCTTGTTGCTATTGGTCGTCCCGTACTTTACGGCTTAAACTTAGGCGGGAAAGAAGGTGTTAAATCAGTGTTTGAACATCTTAATAAAGAATTATCGATTACCATGCAGTTAGCTGGTGCTAAAGATATTGAAGCTATCAAAAACACTGACTTACTTTAAATTTGAGTAAGTTAAATCAAAAAGTGTATCGAAAATCCTCTCTTAAAAAGTTATTTTTCGGGTATCTTTACCTTTTCAGACTATTTCGTAGTATAATTAAGATATATTGAAATGAAAAGGCTTTCGCTAGAGAGCAGCAATTCGTCATCTAATTTTCGGTCACTCATATTTTAAGTTTTTAGAAATGAGAGGAAATAGTAATGGTAGAAACAATAAAAGCTGGTGTTGCAGCAGTTAAAGTTCTTGAAAATTGGGGAGTAAAAGATATTTATGGTCTGCCAGGTGGCTCCATTAATTCTTTGATGGATGCCCTCTTAGAAGAAAAAGAGCGTATTCATTTTGTTCAGGTCCGACATGAAGAAGTGGGTGCGATGGCTGCAAGTATGCACGCTAAATTTACAGGACATATCGGTGTAGCCTTCGGTTCTGCAGGACCTGGCGGAACGCACTTAATGAACGGTTTATATGATGCAAAAGAAGATCATGTTCCTCTGTTGGCAATTATTGGTCAATTTGGCACTACTGGAATGAATATGGATACTTTCCAAGAAATGAATGAAGATACTATTTATGCTGATGTTTCAGTCTACCATCGTGTGGTCATGACCGCACAATCGCTTCCTCATATTATTGACGAAGCGATTCGTCAAGCCTACAGCAAAAAAGGTGTGGCTGTCGTTCAACTTCCTGTTGATTTAGGTTGGCAAGAAATTGAAAAAGATTCATGGTTTGATGCAAGTCAAGCTTATATCCAACCGGAACTTGCTGAACCCAAGCAAGAGGCTATTGAGCAAGCGATGCAAATTTTACAAAATGCTGAACGTCCTGTCATTTTCTCTGGTATCGGGATGCGTGGCGCAGGGACTGAACTTATGGAGCTTTCAAGAAAAATTAAAGCCCCAGTAATGGTTTCCGCACTGGCTATTGATATTGTGGATGATGACTTTGATGCTTTTCTTGGATCGCCTACTCGAGTTTCAAGAAAGCCAGCTAATGATGCTATTGCAAACGCAGATACGGTTTTAATGCTGGGAACGAATCAACCTTTTATCGATGTTACGAATATGTTTGAACATGTGAAACACGTGATTCAAGTAGATATTGATCCTGCAAAACTAGGCAAACGACAACGGACAGAACTCAGCATTTTAGCAGATGCTAAAAAAGTTGTGAAAGCTCTCTCTCAGCAAATGAAGGAAAAAGAAGAGACACCTTGGTGGCGTGCTAATGTAAAAAATATCGCCAACTGGAAAAATTATACGCAGACCCTTGAAGAAGATAAAGAAAATCCGTTGAATCTTTATCAGGTCTATCATGCTATTAATAAAGTCGCGAAAAAGGATGCACTTTTTTCAACTGATGTTGGAGATGTTACGATGACATCTGTTCGTCATTTGCATATGGGTAAAGGTCAACTTTGGCGCACTTCTGGTTTGTTTGCGACAATGGGTGTTGGGATTCCAGGTGCGATTGCGGCCAAGTTAGATTTCCCTAATCGTCAAGTGTGGTCACTTTCAGGTGATGGTGCTTTTTCAATGGTTATGCAAGATTTAGCAACTCAAGCTCAAGAAAAGTTACCAATTATTAATGTCGTTTTCTCTAATCAACAGTTTGGTTTTATCAAAGATGAGCAAGAAACGACTAATAAAGGTTATCTTGGGGTGGAATTTACTGGGATTGATTTTGCAAAAGTTGCTGAGGCAATGGGCGTTCATGGCTTTACAGTTAACAAAGTCGAAGAGTTGGACAATGTTTTTGCCCAAGCAATGAAGTTGGTTGAATCAGGCTTACCTGTACTTATTGATGCTAAAATTACGGGTGAAAGTCCTATTCCAGTGGAACGTCTGCAGCTTGATCCTAAACAATATCCACAAGAAACTATTGATGCTTTCAAAGAACGTTTCCATGCTGAAAAATTACAACCTTTTGCTGTTTATATGGAGGAAGAAGGTTTAGTTGAGGCAGGAAAGGCGACAGACTTGGGAGGCTTCTAATCACATTAAGGGGGGGAAAATGGACAATTCAAAAATTAATAATCAAGCAACAACTGATGAAAACTTGGAGCAAGCAGGTTACCGACGTTATCGTGGTAAGGAAATGGATATCTATTATAATGCTCAAATTTGTGAGCATGCAGGAGAATGCGTACGTGGTAATGCAGCTGTCTGGGAAGTGGGGCGCAGACCATGGATTATCCCAGATAATGGAGAAAAATTTGATAATCAAGAGGTTATCAATCGTTGTCCATCTGGTGCACTAAAATTTATCAAGTAAAAAGAAAAGAGGAAGACTATGAAAACTGTTGAAGAAGACAACAACATTATCTTGTACAATGACAATAATGAACGCATCGGCGAGATGACATTTATGAGAATGGGCAATAATATTGTTATCACTCATACAGGTGTTGCTATTGAATATCGAGGCCAGGGTCTTGCTCAACTACTTTTAAAAGCAGGGATCGAGAAAGCACGTAAAGAAAATCTCAAACTTCAAGCGACTTGCCCGTATGCGGCAAAGTATTTTAGAACCCACAAAGAAGAATTACAAGACGTTTTAAAATAGGAAAAATAAGTCAAAACATTCGCGTTTTGGCTTTTTTACTATTATGATGGATTTAAGAGAAAGTTGGAGGAGCAGATATGGAAAAATATGACTATATTATTATCGGTGCAGGACCTGGAGGGAATGCACTAGCTTATGCACTCAAAGAGCAGGGAGCATCTGTCCTAATTGCGGAAAAGGATAAATGGGGCGGAACGTGCCCGAACTATGGTTGTGATCCCACAAAGATTATGATGGCACTTGTTGAAGCAAAGTACAGAGCAGAAAATCTCGTATCCGCTGGTTTACACAGTAACCTTAGAATTGATTGGCAAGAGATGCTAGCTCGAAAAAGAGCATACAGTGATGGCATTCCTTCAAGCACTGAACAAGGATTGAAAAGCGCAGGCATTAAGACTGTTTATGGCTCGGCAAGTTTTCAGACCGATGGACATCTAGATGTCGGGGATAAGGCATACTTTGCGGATAACTATATCCTAGCAACTGGTGCACGACCAAGGGTTTTGGATATTCCGGGTAATGAGTATTTACTGACTTCTAATGACTTCTTAGAGCTAGAGGAACTTCCCAAACGTCTTGTTTTCTTAGGTTCGGGTTATGTCTCACTTGAATTAGCGCAAATCGCTAATGCAGCGGGAGCTGAGGTTTCTGTTCTCACACACGGAGCACTAAAAATTCGAGGTTTCGCGGATGAATTTGCAGCCTCGTATATTAAGCAATTACAAAAGGAAGGCATTTCCTTTATTGATAATTTTTCGCCTGAAAGGCTTGAACAAACTGACTCAGGAATCAAAATCACTAGTGAAGACAATCGCAATGTCACTGCTGACGGTGTTATCTCAGCAGTCGGGCGTATTCCAAATATTGAAGACCTAAATCTGGACGCTGTCGGTGTAAAAACAACGGCTAAAGGTATCGAAGTCAATGAATTTTTACAAACTAATAACCCAAATATATATGCTATCGGAGATGTTTTAGATAAAAAGCAGCCCAAGCTAACCCCTGTTTCAGGTTTTGAAGCTAGATACCTTGCACGTTATTTTGCACAGGACGGTCAAAATGAAGGTATCAAATATCCGGCCATTCCTACTGTTATTTTTGGATCTAGCAAACTCGCCCAAATTGGTCAAACCCAAATTTTTGATAAAGAAAATGAGCGAAACATAGATATGACGGATTGGTATACCTATAAACGCATAGCTGATCCTCTTTCAAAAATTAATGTTATTGTAAATGATAAAAATGAAATTCTTGGAGCGACACTTCTCTCGACAGTGGCAGAAGAACTTGTAAATATCTTGAATTTCTGCATTAATCAAGCTATTAATTTGGACAAATTTCAAAATATGATCATGGCCTATCCCACAATTGCTAGTGATTTATTCTATCTTTATGACTAAAAAGCAGAAAGAGCCAAGGTTGAGGCTCTTTTTTTGCGTTTTTTTAATTAATCTAATAATTTTTAGTTTATGCTTGACATATTTACAGCAAGCGATTACAATAGTTAAGTAATATGTGAGAACGTTTCCACATTATGTCACAAGGAGGTCTATTGGCTACAATCAAACAGGTTGCCTCGAAAGCTGGCGTTTCCGTGTCTACAGTTTCAAGATATATCACACATAACGGATATGTTAGCGCAGAAGCAGAGGTAAAGATTAAAAATGCGATTCAGGACTTGAATTACTCACCAAATATCTCGGCTCAGTCTCTAAAAAGTAAAAAAAGTAACTTGGTCGGTCTTTTATTGCCTGATATCTCTAATCCCTTCTTTCCAATGTTGGCGAAAGGAGTGGAAGAATTTCTTAGAGAAAAAGGCTACCAATTAATTTTAGGGAATGTTAGTGAAGATCGTGAAATCATCAAGTCCTATCTTCAGTTTTTAGTTCAAAGCAATGCTGCTGGTGTCATCACAACGGTTGACTTTAAGGAAGAATTTCCTGAGTTTGATTTACCTGCAGTTACTGTGGATCGTGTAGGTAAGAAAAGTGAATTTGGTGTCTTCTCTGACAACAGCCACGGCGGATTTCTGGCTGCCAAGGCTGTAGTAGAAGCAGGAGCACAGCAGATTGCAGTTGTCCGAGGGCCATTGACAACCGATAATACGAATGAACGCTTTAGTTCTAGTATTACCTACTTAAATCAAGCAGTGGTAGACTATCAAGTTTTTCAAAGTATGAGCTATGATTTCTCGGAAATCCAAGCGGAAGCAGAAAAACTTCTCAAAGAACAAAACACTCTTGATACGATTATTCTGCCTTCTGATGTTCATGCGGTTGCATATATGCAGGAGATTCATCGCATAAATAAACGTATTCCTGAAGATATCCAACTGATTGGTTATGATGATATTTTGATGAGCAAATATGTTTATCCTGCGCTTTCAACGATTCATCAACCCGCTTATGAAATGGGGCATGAAGCGGCCCAATTAATTTATAAACTGGCAAATCATCAGCCAATTGACCAAAAACAGATTAAACTTAAAGTTTCTTATGTTGAACGTGACAGTACTAGAAAAATAAAGGAGAACGAAAATGAATAAGATCACAATTATTGGCAGTATCAACCTAGATACAACTTTGAGAGTAAGCAATATGCCGAAACCAGGTGAGACTTTACATGCAAAAGAACATTTTACTGCCGGTGGCGGTAAAGGTGCCAACCAAGCGGTAGCAGCAAAGCGTTCTGGCGCTGATACTTTCTTTATCGGTGCCATTGGTAAAGACGGTGCTGGACAAATGATGCGTGAGCTTTTAGAGTATGAAGATATAGATACTTCAGCTGTCCAACTCTTAGAAAGCCAATCTACAGGTCAAGCCTTTATTACCGTGGATGATTCTGGTGAAAACAGCATTATGATTTTCTCAGGGGCGAATAATGCATTTACATCGGATCACGTTGAAAACTCAAAGCATATTATTGCCAACAGCGATTTTTTGATTGCCCAATTTGAAAGTGCCCTTGACAGTACAGTTACTGCCTTTAAGCTTGCTAAAGAAAATGATGTTAGAACTATTCTTAATCCAGCACCTGCGAGAACGGATATTCCACAAGAGCTCTTAGCTACAACCGATATCATTATTCCCAATGAAACTGAAGCTGAACTCATAACTGGAATAAAAGTAGAAGATGAGCATAGTCTAAAAGCTGCTGCTGATTACTTCCACAATCTTGGTATTGAAGCAGTGATTATCACCTTAGGAAGTAAGGGAGCTTATTATGATATCAAAGATGGCAAGTCTGGTATTATTCCTGCTTTCAAGGTAGCGGCTGTCGATACAACAGCTGCTGGTGATACTTTCATCGGTGCTTTAAGCACTGTTTTAAAAGCTGATTTCAGTAATATTGAGGATGCTATTCTTTATGGCAGTAAAGCTTCATCACTGACTGTACAAAGATACGGCGCACAACCCTCTATCCCTTACAAAAATGAACTGGATTAGGAGTATTTCAAATGAAAAAAACAAAAGTTATAAATTCTGATATTTCACGTGTCATTGCTCAAATGGGTCACTTTGACAAGCTTAGCATTGGTGATGCTGGGATGCCAGTCCCAAGAGGAACAGAAAAAATTGACTTGGCTGTAGATAATGGTATTCCAAGCTTCATGGATGTCTTAAATAACGTGTTAGAAGAACTTGAAGTTCAAAAAATCTATCTTGCTGAAGAAATTAAAGAAAATAATCCAAAAATTTTAACTCAAATTACTGATCGCTTACCTAATACACCTGTCGAATTTATTCCACATAGCGATATGAAGGCAGAGTTAAATAACTGTCATGCCTTTATCCGTACAGGAGAAATGACACCTTACGCAAACATCTTACTAGAAAGCAATGTCGTATTTTAAAGACAAATAGGAGAAAAACAAAAACATGAATACAACAGCACTATTAATTGGCCTTGGCCCGCTTCTTGGTTGGGGGCTTTACCCAACAATCGTTTCAAAAATTGGTGGGAAACCCGTCAACCAAATCCTTGGTTCAACTTTAGGTACTCTAATTTTTGCCCTAGTTTTTTCTATGTCACAAGGCATTCATTTAGCTTCAGGGATGGATTTATTTCTCGGTATTTTATCTGGAATCGGTTGGGCTGCAGGGCAAATCGTAACTTTTTACTGTTTTAGTTTGATTGGTTCTTCTAAAGTAATGCCAATTACGACAGCTTTCCAACTCTTGGCTGCATCACTTTGGGGTGTTGTTGCTTTGGGAAACTGGCCTGGTGTTAGTGCTAAAATTTTGGGAGCTTTCTCTCTTATACTTATTATTTTTGGCGCGAGCTTGACTGTTTGGTCTGAAGAAAAAACGCCTGCAAGTACGGGTCTTTTGAGAAAAGTAGTTATTTTCTTAGCGCTTGGTGCGATTGGGTATTGGGCCTACTCTGCTGCTCCTCAAGCTAGTAACTTGTCAGGTCAAGAAGCCTTTCTCCCACAAGCCATTGGTATGCTCTTGACTGCCCTTATTTACAGTATTGTTATCTCTTTCAAAGAAAAGTCTAAAATGGCAATCTTTGAAAGTGTATCATACAAACATATCATCTCCGGTTTCTTCTTTGCATTTGCGGCCTTAACTTACCTCATCTCTGCTCAACCTGATATGAATGGTTTGGCGACTGGATTTATTCTTTCTCAAACATCTGTTGTTTTAGCAACATTGACAGGTATCTGGTTCTTAAATCAAAGAAAAACAAAAAAAGAAATGCTCCTAACAATTATTGGTCTGGTCTTAATCATTATTGCAGCCTCAATAACTGTTACTATCTAAAGAGAAATACAGCTTTAGGCTGTATTTTTTTATATTAAGATATGCTATACTTGAAGTAAAAGAAAGGAGCAATTATGCACGTAAATAAGGAAATTGTAAGACATGGGGAGGCACTTGCTCACGTCTGAACCATGTTGTCTCCCAATAAGTCACTAAAACTTTTTGGAGGAACAAAACATGAACACAAACTATAGATTAAATACATTAGGCTTCACAGAAAAATTTAAAAAAGAAGCTATGAATTATCCAGATTTTTATCCCGGACGAGTGATTGAACAGAATCGCAATCAATACATCGTCGCAACTCAATCAGGTGAAGTCAAAGCAGAAGTATCGGGGAAATATCGTTTTGAAGCATTAGAATCACTTGACTTTCCAGTAGTCGGCGATTTCGTTCTCTTAGATCGAGAAACAGATTCTACTGGACGAGCACAAATTCAGCGCTGTTTGCCACGCCACTCAGCTCTTATTCGTAAAGCAGCTGGAGAGACGCATGAACGCCAACTTATGGCGGCTAATATAGATAAAGTCTTGATTTGTATGTCGCTTAATGAAGACTTTAATCTACGACGAGCAGAGCGTTATCTTACCCTAGTATGGGAATCAGGTGCTCTTCCTGTATTTGTATTAACTAAAACAGATGTAGCACAGAATATGGAACAAAAACAAGCAGCTCTCCAAGTGATTAGTTTAGGTGTTGATATTATTCTGACATCCTCACAAACTGAAAATGGATATTTTCCTTTACAATCCTACATCACGGCCGGAGAAACCTATGTTTTGATTGGTTCATCTGGTGTGGGTAAATCAACATTGGTTAACGCATTATTGGGACAAAAAGCGTTAAAAACAAATAATCTACGCAGTGATGGCAAAGGAAAGCACACCACAACACAACGTAAGCTATTTAAATTACCTTCAGGAGCTATGATTATTGATACGCCGGGGATACGTGAAGTTGGCTTAGATCGGGCAAATTTTAGTGAAAGCTTCTCAGATATTGAAGCTTTAGAATCGCAATGCAAATTTTCTGATTGTACACACGGCAATGAGCCGTCTTGTGCTGTACAAGCTGCTCTTGTACAAGGAGAGCTTTCCTACGAACGTTTGGCAAACTATCAAAAACTACAAAAAGAAATGACTTACTTAGGTTTACATGCCAGAGAAGTGGAAAGAAAAAAACTCGACACAATGTTTAAAGAAGTTGGTGGGATGAAAAAAGCTCGTAAAACTCTAAAACAAAAAAATAAACGTTACTACTAGAAGGAAAAGCACTGATCTTTATTGTCAGTGCTTTGTCTTTCAGGAGTACTTTCCTATCCATTGTGGAATAAAGGGATAAAAATATAGTAATCAAAATCAAAGAACGGTTACTGTTTTGAATTGCAAGAAGAAGTGGCAGTTATTTTACTTTTAAGAAGAACAACAAAACCATAAAATATCGAAAGAAAAAAACACGCACTATTTTAGACAAAAATAGTATTTATCATAAAAAAAGTCTCCTTTTATTACTTATAATAAACACAAAAACATGAATGTTCAAATTGCTCTTAAAAATGTATTTATGTTTTAGTATACTATAAGTAAATAAGACTATTGGAGAAAATATGAAAAGATTTATTGGGTTAACTGTTGTATCAATTATTTTTTGTGGAGGATATTTTGCTTTAAAACATATTTTAAACACGACTGACTATTACGCGAAAGTTACTTTGGAAAACAAGACGAGTTATGTGACCAGAAGCACTTCTGATTCAGAAAGTGAATACGTCTATTTCTTCAAATCCTCTAATAGTAAAGGGGAAATCAAAGATCTACGTTTACGTGCAGATTCATTACGTGAAGGTGTATACATCATGGCTCACGTAAATTACGATAAGATTGTACGTTGGAATATTGTAGAAGAAAGAAGTGTTCCACCAAAAGCGCTAGAGAAGATAAAGTTATAGAACAAAAATAATGCCTACTGCATTATTTTTTTATTTTCTTTAATATTAATAAATGTTTAAGCAATTAATTCGCTTTTGTTCTGACAATTCTGTACAATTAAAATATAAAGCGCTATCACACCAAAAGATTGGAGAAGGATATGAAAATTAATACAAGGAAAAGAAAGTTCACCTTAGCTTCTGTGGTGTTACTTGCTGCAGTTTCAAACATGATTGTTTCTCAATCAGCTGTGGAGGCCGTAACGACCACCATTAAAAATCAGGTCTCTAATGGTGAGGTTGTTATTTATGCACAACAGGCTGGACCTTCAAGTGCTGCCGCTACGGGAAATGCTATCGGGAATAATGACGGTACACAACAAGCTGCAGGTGAATCTTCAACATCTACGGCGACAAATAACTTAACAATGTCGAACGTTCAATTTTCTGCAACTAAAATTACACCGACTGGTGCTGCTTCTGCAATGGTTAACAGTACAGGTGATGTTGTATCCTCAGCCTTTACAGCCGATGCTTCAACAAGAAAAATTCAGAAAACCGATACAAATGGTATGACGGACTTTACGGGACTTACTGATGGTTATTGGCTTTTTCATCAAATGACTTTGGTTGGCGGTGTACAGACTGTTAAGGATTTTATTGTGACGGTTAATACTTCCGATACAACCAATAAAGGTCCACTGAATGTCTATCCGAAGCAGGATATGACGAAATATAAAAACTTATTTGATATTGCTGCTACAAACGCTGATGATAACTACAACGGAAAAACGCCTAATGAACTTGTATCACCTAATGCAGATACGACGACTTTAATTGATACAAATGAGAGTGACGCTGCGAATACAACGACAGCAGCAGCTGGAAACAAGGTCGGTTGGAATGTCAATACAAGTTTTGATAAATCCCAATGGACCAATACTTCTGATACAGTGACTTCGCCTGACATCGCAGATAATGTTAAAGCAAAATTTACGATTGAAGATACGATTCCAGCTGGATTCACAATCGGTATTCCAACGCTTAAGGCGGGTACAACAGCTTTAACACCTGAAGTAGATTATACAATGACCATTACGAATCAAGTGGTTTCAGTTTCTTTAACAAATGATGGCATGAAAAAAGTAGCTGGTCTACTAGATGCAGCAACAGGTAGAATAAATATGAACCTCTACATTCCTACGACAGTATCAGGTAGTGTTACAGCGGGGTCATATAAAGATAATGCCAAAACAACAATCATCAATGCTTACGGTGTCGATCTCAGTTCAACACCTAAAAATTCTACTGTAAATATTGGTGGTGTCCAACTGACGAAAACAGATGGGACTTCAGCAATTACTTCATCTCCAGCTACATTTGTGCTGGTAAGAGCAAAAGATGCAGCCGCGGCTGAGGTCTTGGTTAAAAAACATGCCTCAAGCTTTAATGGCTCTTCTTCAGATCTTTCCAGTTTACCGACAGCCTACTCATCAACAGACAAAGCATCTTTCGTGACACAAGCTGACGGAACAATTGCTGTCAAAACAACAGGAGCTTCAGGAGTTGCTACTTTTTCTGGTCTTAACCTTGTTGACACCAACACAGACACAGAAAACACAAGCAACTATTTTGCGGTCGAAGTGATTGCCCCTGATGGTTTCCAATTACCAACAGCAACCACAGCTGCCAATGTAACAAAGGTCAATGCTTCAACAACACCAGCTGCGCATAATAATGATATTGTGAATAATAAACCATTCCCACTTCCATTTACAGGTGGAGCAGGAATTGTCGCCGTGGTATTAGTAGCAGGAGTAGCAGGCTTTGCAGCAATGGTTATTCGTAAAAAGAAACAAGAAGTAGAGGTAGATTCAAAATAGTAAAATATGGCTACCATGCAGGAGGAGCACATGCGTGATAAAGGTCCAGATAGAAAAAGCGAACGTCGATTTTCACTGCGCAATATTATTTCCACTGTTCTGTTGATTTTTGCTTTGGGTCTTTTATTTTATCCTATCTTTGTGAACTACATGGTCGCGCAACAAAATAAAACAACAATCCAAAAATATACCAATAGCGTTGAAACAATAGATCCAGCCCAAGCAAAGCATCTCAAAAATGAAGCAACTATTTATAATCAGTATATTTATGCCAAAAGTCAATACCAAAGCTGGAATAAAGCAGTACCAGATTATAAGCAACAGTTGGTGACTAACAATGATAAAGTTATTGCTTATCTCTCCATTCCACAAATTAGGGTTACGAACATCCCTGTTTATAGTGGCGATAGTGAAGAAACATTAGCAGCAGGTGTTGGCCATATCCCGCAGACAAGTTTACCCATTGGTGGAGAAAATACACATGCTGTATTATCAGCACATTCTGGGCATATTAATAATACCTTATTTTCTGATTTGGAAGACTTGAAAATGAAGGATGTTTTCTACATTCATGTCTTAGATCAAACATTAAAATACGAGATTTTTGAGCGAAAAATTGTAAATCCTGAAGATACGGATGCTATTAATGTCATTCCGGGAAAGGATTTGGTCACACTGGTTACATGCTGGCCAACAGGTATTAACAATAAACGCCTACTTGTTACAGGAAGAAGAGTTGCTACAAATACATTGAATCCACAAGAGCACATCCAACGTAATAAATATGGCTACAATTTCTGGGTGATGCTTCTTGCAAGTCTGTTAGCGCTGTGTACATTGGGGCTTGTTTTACGCAATGTCTTGGGTGCTAAAAACTATAATATGCGAATCGATAGAGCACAGTTCGATGCGATTCAAAAAGGCAAACAAGAAATTATTATTGCGCCACTTCCTCCGGGAAGTAGAAAGTACCGCTTAAAAGATAAGATTACACTCATTGCGGCAGAGGCTCTTGAGTCTGATAAACGTCAATATTTTGCAAAAGTAGATGACCAACAGTGGGAGAGTGTTAATAAGAGTAAGAAAGCTGAAAAACAAAAGGTAAAAATTACTCAAATCATAGATGCAGATGAATTTAATAAAACAGATGAACACTTAGAAAGCACAACATATCTTGAGTTTAAAAAGACAGCGGAGCACCTGTTACAAGAGCGGTTAAATACAAAACAGCTTCCTGAAAACTGTATTTTAATTAAGGTGATGGTAAAAGAATAAATTCTAGAGAGGATCCACATGAAAAAAAGACGACTATTGGCTCTTATATTCTTTTTTTCAATTGTCTTATTGAGATGGAATAATGCGCCAATTCAAGCAGCGGAAAGACATTCTCAAAATATAATCATTGTAAAATATGGGCTCACATCGACGTCTCATGGATTTTCTACTGATCAAAGCTTTAATACCGGCTTAAAAATTAACAATATTATTATTGATAATGAAGGTAAGGAACTTCAACCCATAGCTGATATAAGCTATATAGTACAGCAAATTACGGAGAAGGATGATCTAGCAGTAATGGACCCCTCAAGCTATACAAAAGTGGGCAACCCGATAAAACTCGTGACAAATAAAGATGGTATCGCAAATACACGTTTAGGTGACGGCAAATACATCCTAACTGAGCAAGCCAATAATGCTGCAGGGCTTATTAATCCGCAAGCTCCTGTTTTGCTTGATCTCCCAACAGCAGATAGCCTAGAAGAGATTTATATATATCCCAAATCTAGCCTTATTAACACTGAAAAGCAACCTACACAAAACTTTACCAAGCCAACACAAATTCAGTACAGACATGATTTACCACATACGGGTGAAAAAATCTCATGGTTTATTGCACTTAGTGGGGCATTTCTTCTGATTATTGTTGCTTTTGTTCTTAATCGTAAAGAAAAAAGTACACAAACGAAGTGAATTTAGGGGAAGGAGGTGAATTTATTTGAAGAAAATGAGCAAAAGTGATTGTGGTGACTTAAGTTTGGGCTACAAATATTATAAGAAAATAAGAAGAAAGAATAAAAGAAGGAAAAACAAAGCATTACACCAATACTTTAAACTAGTTTTATATATTTTCACCTTATTTATACTTAGTCCATTGTCACCTGTTGTGAATTGGATGCCTTCTTTGGGGACTCTTTCTGCTGAGGCTTCCATTACTCAACAAACGGATGGTTCTGGTATAACTTGGAATCTTATCACAGCAGGTAATGATATCAATACGTTAGCTACCACAGCACTTCCCGGTTCTACACTTTATATAAAAGCAGCAAACGACTTGACCTTAGGCGTTACTGCAGTATTGCCTTTAAACTTAACTTTAGTTTTTGATATGGGCGGCCATGCTTTATACAATACAGGAGCTGCCGTTATTACACCTTCTGTAGGGAATACCATAACTTTTCAAAATGAACGTATTGTATCAACAGGGACGACTAATAGCACTACTGTACCAAGTCCCTTAGGAGTAGGTACGGTAACAGGAGTATACAACTACTATTATGGTCTCTTTAGTGCAACAAATATCTCGGGAGTTAGTATAACTTATAAAAATGTTGTCCAAGATTTAGGGACTGTAACAACTTGGGGAGCTGGTGGACAACCTTTTTATAATATTGGAAGTTCTGTTAATTTCTCTGGAACCAATTACTTTAACTATAATTCGGGGCAGGAATTCATGGAAGGTACAGGGATTAATGTCCTTGATGGAACCACAACAATTAAACACAGCTCTGGTGGAAATGCCCCATTGTGGGCTCAATCCGCTGCTTCAATAAATGTTGCGGCAGGAGCGACTTTAGATTTTACGGGAAGTTCAACTGGACGTGGTTTTATTTATCTTGATAATACACCCACTTTTACGATAAATAATAATGGCACTCTAAAGCTCAACATGGCTGGCGCAAGTAGTAATAATTTTTATAGCAATACCGGTATGTCATCGATTACGATGAATTATGGTGTTAATTCTAGTACAACGATAACTGCACCCGGATTCTTTGATTATAATGCTACAGGTGGCGCTTTTAAAACAACGATTGGACAGGGGGCGAGTTTTGACTATAGTACAGGGAATACTTCAAATGCTTTCTTAGGAACATTGGCTGCTACTGACAGTTTTACGCTCAATTCTGCGAAACATGTTCGACTTAATACAAGTAAAACAACTGGAAGTAGCATCCTAGGAACGGACGCAAGTGCAATGCCATTTGTGCTAAATGCAAGTTCACCTTCAGCTTACGCCATTAACGGTTACAATAGTACCGGAGCTGCTAGTCTGCTGGCAAGTCCTACAAGTGGTGCATTTGGAGTAACTGGAACTTTTCATAGTAATTTAGCAGACTTAAACAAGCTTACTGGTCAAAAAATTCCTACAGCAGCAGAAATTACCAGCTATCAAAATTCCGCCCAGCTTGAATTTAACCTTGTATCTCCTGCACAAGCCAATTTTAGTTATGCATGGGCGGCGAATGTTCCTGGACAAAACGGGATAGCTGGTACTTTACTTGGGCAACTTCCGGCACGTGTATCAGAGCAAGGAACCGTTGGAGGAGCTCTAACAGCGCCAACATTATCTGCAGCACCCAAGGGCTATTATATCTCGGGTTATAAAGCACCAAACGGCACAATCTACAGCACACTGGCTGCAGCTTTAGCAGCGGTTAATAATGTATTTGGTACGACTTCGAACACAACGACACCTGATGTTTACATGCCTTCCACAAATGATTTTCAAGTCATTTTGAGTGCAGAGGAGCAAACATTTTATATTAATTATGGCTATGCGTTTACAAATTTTGGAAATGTACCACCTTTCCCACCCAATGCTTATAGCCAAAAAGGCTTGACTGGCGCACCACTCGCAATAAGTGGCTTAGGAGCCGCCCCGACAGGATATCATTATTCTGCTGTGATGAATAACAAGGGGTCATCTTGGATTGATCAGACAAATCCGGAAACGGGAGCAGCTAATACGCCTACTCCTTATTATGTATCGATTAGTTTGGCACTCACAGCAGCGATAACTCAGCAAAATGGGGGAATGTATTTTGGAACCTCATCTTTAAGTGCAGCTCCCATAATTAATAATCAAGGGGCATTTGATAACAATGTAATGGCTATGCTTACAGTAAATGCGGAAATTGCAAACTATACTTATGGTTGGGCCAATATTACACCAGGTTATAATGGAAATGCCGGACAGATTTATGGGAATCTTCCAAGTCAAGCAACTTCTAATGGTGGCTTCGGTGACACCATTGCGCGAGACACATCGGGCATAAATTCTCCGGGAAACAATTACCAGACCTTTGTAGCTCCTCCAAATGATAAGGCTCTTAGTGGCTATTCTGTGGCTGTGCGTGCACCAAATGGAATAACATACACATCGGATTCCAATGCTGTTGCGAGCTCTACAGTAATTAAAACAACTACGCCATTAACAACTGCGACTCAAGCCAATACTTTTAAAGAAGGAGCAGCAGCAAATAATTTCGTGATTACTTATACACCTATTGCAAATAAGATAAGTTGGCACTACACATACGATCCAAGTATATCTAATCCACCGGCTGCCCCTGCTGACATTGTCCAAACAGGTGTGTTAACAGGCGCGCCACTTACAGATCCAAAAGCGACAGCGCCAAATGGATACTTTATTGAAGGGTATCAGTATCCTGGAGATACCAAGATTTATCCCACAATTGCGGAGCTACAGACTGCGCATTTCTCTGGCACTAGTGACATAACGATTAATGTCCTTTTAGCTAAAAATTTTGTCTTACCTTATACAGGAGGCTCAGGACAGTTTGGGATAATCTTAGCATCAGCTACACTTGCCTTTCTTGCTTTAGCTTTTTACATCTTTAAAAGGAAAGATTAAAGTATTTCTTTTAACCACAGGATCTCGATCGTGTGGTTTTTTCTAATTTTTTGCAATAATTGAGGTATATAAGTGTATTTGTGCTCAGATATTGGTATAATTAAGCATTATGACAAGAAAAAATATACTAAAAGCACAACGAATCGTAGTAAAAATTGGTACAAGCTCGTTGATTTTACCGAATGGGAAGATAAATTTATCAAATATAGATGAACTGGCTTTTGTGTTGTCCGATATAAATAATAAGGGATATGAAGTTATCTTAGTAACTTCAGGAGCTATCGGAGCGGGTTTAAACGTCCTTGAGATGAATGAACGTCCAAAAGATATTGCACAGCAACAAGCCTTAGCAAGTATTGGTCAAGTAGAGTTGATGAGTCTTTACACGCAAATGTTTCGTCGTTATTCTCAAAAAGTGTCACAGCTTTTATTAACACGGGATGTTACCGATTTTCCACTGAGCTCAAATAATGCTGAAAATGCCTTGAAGGCGCTGCTCTCTCTGGGAATCATCCCTATTATCAATGAAAATGATGCTATAGCTGTCGATGAAATGGATCACCAAACAAAATTTGGCGACAATGACAAGCTGGGAGCGATTGTTTCAAAGCTTGTGGATGCTGATTTACTCATTATGCTTTCTGATATCGATGGACTTTATAATAAAAACCCCAATATTTATGATGATGCTAAAATATTTAAAGAAATCCATGACATTACGGATGAATTACGACAAATGGCGGGCGGAGCCGGGAGTCGTTTTGGTACAGGCGGGATGACCTCTAAGCTTGCCGCTGCAGAAATTTTATTTGAGAACAAGCAGGAGATGGTTCTGACCAATGGTGAACGCATCCGTGAAATAAAGGATATTATTGCTGGACAGGAAATCGGGACTTATTTTCACCCAAAAATTGAGAAAGAAGAAGCAAGATGATTGAAGATTTAGGAGTAAAAGTCAAAGCGGCAAGTAAAGAAGCAGCAAAACTATCTGCTGCAACAAAAAACAACTTTCTGCTTTTCCTAGCAGATACTCTCATTCAAAACACAAGCCGGATTATTTTTGAGAACGAGAGGGACTTACTTAAAGCAAAAGAACATGGCATTTCGGATATTATGGTAGATCGTTTACGATTGACGCCAGAAAGAATTTCGGATATGGCACTTGGGTTACGTCAAGTGGCGGACTTACCTGATCCTATCGGCCAAGTTTTACAAGGATTCACAAATCTTGATGGGCTAAAAATTGTCCAAAAACGTGTGCCACTCGGTACGGTTGGGATGATTTTTGAGAGCCGCCCAAATGTGACAATTGACGCCTTTTCACTTTGTTTTAAAACAGGGAATAGTGTTCTCTTACGCGGTGGTTCAGACGCCATACATTCTAATACAGTCTTAGTTGAAATTATTAAAGAAAGCTTACGTAAGCAAGGAATTAACTCCAGTATCGTAGAGCTTCTCACGGATACCAGTCATGCAGAAGCAGAAAAGATGATGCAGGCTGATCAATTTTTAGATGTACTTATTCCTCGAGGTTCTGCTCGATTGATTAACCGTGTAAAAGAAAAAGCAACAGTTCCTGTTATTGAAACGGGAGTTGGAAACTGTACCATTTATGTTGATGAAACTGCTGATTTAGACATGGCTACAAAAATAGTCGTCAATGCTAAAACACAGCGCCCAAGTGTTTGTAATGCTGCTGAAAGTCTCGTGGTACATGCACAAATCGCTGCTGAATTTTTACCTAAATTGCAGGAAGCTTTGAAAAAAGCACATGAGGTTGAGTTTAGAGCGGATGAACGTGCCTTGAAAATTCTCCAAGCTTGTGCTGGAAGCTTAGCAATTACCGTTCAAGAAGAAGATTTTGGTACAGAGTACTTAGACTATATTATGTCAGTTAAAACGGTTGACAATTTAGATGAAGCAATTGAACATATTAATCAATATTCGAGTCGTCATTCAGAAAGTATCGTAACTAAAGATTACTTTAACGCTCAAAAATTTCAAGAGGAGATTGATGCAGCGGCAGTCTATGTAAACGCATCGACACGATTTACAGATGGATTTGTCTTCGGACTTGGTGCTGAAATTGGGATATCCACTCAAAAACTCCATGCACGCGGGCCAATGGGACTAGAAGCTTTGACTTCAAGTAAATATCTAATTGACGGAAATGGTCAAATCCGCTAATATTTTTAAATAAAGAACGGTCTTCCAGGGCCGTTCTTTTATTACAAAAAAGTAAGGAATCAGTTAAGCAAAAAAAGATAAAATAGAAAGAAAAATGAGTATAAGAGTTTGATATTTCTTAGCTCAAGAGATTGAAGCTTGCTTAAATATAAGGAGTACATATGAAAAAAAGAGCGCAGAAGAGAAAGAAAGGAATCGATATGTTAGGTGTGACATTTTTTGTTTTTATTGCTGCGGTAATTGGAGTTTTATGTGTTGCTTTATATTATCAACAGACCAAGGCAAGCCCTGGCGAGCCAAGTACGCGCGTGATTAAAAAAACAGAAGAGCAACTAAAGTCAGAGCTTACCATTTACCCAACACTGTATGTTACTGGCTCAAGTGGCAGTCCTAAAAACAACATCAGTCATTTAGTTCAAGCAGTAACCAATAAAAATAATGGCGCAAAACCAGGCCTCACTGTAATTGCAGAAACAGGAAACAAATATAAATTAAGAATTACTGGAAAAATTGATACTAGTAATAAATATCCAGCTATTGCTGTTGGGACAGATCATGGAACAAATAATCACGAAATCTATCAGTATGCGATAAAAGCTACAATAGAATATCTAGCGGCACACTATAATGTCCCTTGGTATAATATTTTAGGCTATTCTTCGGGAGCAGGTGGAGCTATGCGGTTTTTGATCAATTACTCGCAAGATAAAAATTTACCTCCCGCTAAAAAGTTTGTTGCCTTAGATGGTGAATTTAATCGCAAAGAAAAATTAAGAACCAACGAGACCATGGAAAGCCTGTATCAAAATGGTCCCGAAAACAAAAGCGCTGATTATAACTATTTTGAGAAAAATTATTCAAAAATGGATAAGGGCATCCATGTCTATCTCATGGCTTTAGATACGCCTGTCGGCTCTGACTTTGATGGCGTTCTCCCGTGGTCCGATCTCTTTTCTGTTTATAACCTCTTTGAAAAAAATGGCAATATAACGGAAAAATTCACCTATACAAATAGCCCAGGAGAACGCTATTCTCACGGTTCGATTTGTAAAATGCCTGCAGCACAAGACTATATCGAGAAGGTTTTCTACCATTCAACTTAACTTACCAAAATGTAAGTTTACAGACAATTTAATTATAGTACAATCATATATTATGAATAGAAAATATAAAAAATTATTCATCTTTTTGGGAAAGACACTGTTTTACTTCGTAGTTATTTTAATTCTACTTTATCTTTATTCTTATAGTAAAACAGGAGGCGCACACTTTATCTACAACGAATTTTAGAAAGGAGATGTCATGAACATTTTTCACGAAATTTTATCCGGAGCAACAAAATATCCGGAGCGTTTAGCGATAGTCGAACACGACCAAGATTATACTTATCGTCAATTGCTTGATGCAGCATCACAGGTAGCTCAAAAAATATCTGCAATGCCCATCTCCCAACGGCCAATTATTGTATTTGGTAAAAACGGATTTTTATCATTAGCTACACTACTCGGTGTTTCGCTTACAGGGAGGGCCTATATTCCTGTAGATGCCCATACACCTTTTGAGAGAACGCAGCTGATTAAACAAGCCGCAAACCCCTCTTTAGTCATACATACAGTGGAACTTGAAGAGAAGTTATCCCAACTTTTTACATCAAGGACATCTTATACTGAATACCAAGAAAATATCGATTTCGATTTTTCACAGATTGACAGTCGTCAAGCTGTGAGCGGAGAGGATATTAACTACATTATCTATACTTCGGGCACAACGGGACTTCCAAAAGGTGTCGCAGTAACACATAATAACTTACTTAGCTTCACTAAATGGATGAATAAGGATTTTTCTATAATCGAAAATAATCACTTTCTGTCTCAAGCACTATATAGCTTTGATCTATCAATTTTCAGTTTATATCCTAGCTTGACAACAGGTGGGACCTTGATTTCACTTAGTCAAGAGGATACAACGAATTTCAAAAAACTTTTTGAACGACTTAATTCAAGTACAATCAATACCTGGGTTTCTACTCCATCCTTTATCGAAATATGCCTGCTTGATCCATCATTTGTTGAAGAAAATCATCCAGATTTACAGCAATTTATTTTTTGTGGCGAGGAATTAACGCACAAAACAGCATCGAAGCTGCTCGACAAGTTCCCACATGCAAAAGTTTGGAACACTTATGGACCAACCGAAGCTACAGGTGCTATTACAAGTATTCAAGTTGATAGAACAATCCTTCAGGACTATAAGCGCTTGCCTATTGGCACTGCAAAGCCAGGGGTTGAAATTCAAATCATTGATGATGAAATTATTATTATTGGGGATTCTGTAGCACAGGGATATTTTGAAAATTCGGAGAAGACAGCAGAAGTCTTCTTTGAGTATGAAGGCAAGAAGGCGTATCATACAGGAGATTCAGGCTATTTTGATGAAAATTCGGTCCTTAACTATAATGGTCGTATCGACTTTCAAATAAAATTCAATGGTTTTAGGATTGAGTTGCAGGATATCGAAGCTCATTTATATGAAATTGCTGAGATTGAAAAAGCATTAGTGGTGCCTCAAGAAAATGCCGCACATAAAGTAACAGGATTAATAGCAGTCATCCATTCTTCTCTAAGTTTTGAAACTAAGGCTGAAGAACGCGCATTTAATAAAAAAATCAAGGCACAACTTTCAAATACGATTATGGATTATATGATGCCGACTAAATTCATTTATCTTGATGATTTCCCGCTTACTCCCAATGGAAAAATTGACCGAAAGGCCTTAACCAAACAAGTCCTTGGAGGTAAGAACTAGTGGAACCATATGCAACACCTTTTTATTTTGTGATTTTAGGGTTAGCACTGCTTCCACTTATCATGGCACACGCCTACGGAAAAAAATGGATGGGCTATCAAGTCATCTTGACCATTGCCTTTCTCTGGATCAGTTTCGGCGGTAAAGTCAGTCTTTGGTCCCTTCTGGGTTTTGGGATTTTTGAAACAACTTTAATCAAGCTTTACGAGCACTATCGAAAACTCCAAAACAAAACTTGGGTGTTCGTTTTAGCAGTGATTGCATCGTTACTACCTTTAATAATCGTTAAGGTGACACCCTTATTGGACCCGATGCACCCACAATCTATCCTTGGTTTTTTAGGAATATCTTATGTGACCTTTAAAACTGTAAGTGTAATTCTTGAGTTACGCGATGGCCTGATTAAAGAAGTTCCCTTAAAGGAATATCTTTATTTTCTATATTTCTTTCCCACCATTTCGTCAGGGCCAATTGATCGTTTCCGACGTTTCCAAAAAGAGCTCGAAGCGCCACTGACAGATAAGTATTCAGAGTATTTAGGAAAAGGAATTTTCTATATTTTCCAAGGTTTCCTATATAATTTCATCATTTCTTATCTGATCTCACATTATTTTCTGCATGATTTAGCGATAAAAGCAACATTGCATCCCAATTTGTGGAATATGATGGGGAGCATGTACGCTTACGGTTTTTATCTCTTTTTCAACTTTGCAGGTTATTCTCTTTTTGCGATGGGTGTTTCTTTGATTATGGGATATAAAATTCCTATTAACTTCAATAAACCCTTTCTCGCAAAAAATATTAACGACTTTTGGCAACGCTGGCATATCTCTTTATCATTCTGGTTCAGAGACTTTGTCTTTATGCGTTTAGTAAAGTGGATTATGGTTAAAAAATGGTCCAAAAATATGATAACCATCTCAAACGTGGGTTACTTAGTAAACATGTTCATTATGGGATGCTGGCATGGTTTAACGTGGTACTATATCTTATATGGTGTTTATCATGCCTGCCTGATGATCATTTATGATGCCTGGAAGCGAATGAAGAAGAAGCACAAATGGAATATTCCTGATAATATGTGGACACGTGGAGCTGCAATATTTATCACTTTTAATGCCGTTATGGTCAGTTTCCTTATCTTTTCAGGAATCCCTAATTATGCTATAATGCATGCAATCAATGGACTTGGTAGTCCTTTACCTAATTTTTAGACAATAATAGAAGAAAGAAGAATAAATATGAAAAATGAAGTATTAAATATCATTGAAGAAGTTGCTGGCACAGATGAGTTTCGTGAAGATTTAGATATGGATCTTTTTGAAGAAGGCATTCTTGACTCTATGAGAGCCATTATGCTTATTGTCGAGCTTGAAAATGCCTTTAGTTTAAGTTTACCACCTTCTGAAATGGATCGTGACGACTGGAATACAGCAAATAAAATTGCCGATCGTATCAAGGAAAAGATGGATGAAGAAAGATAAGGTACTTCAAGAACTCGCACCTTTGGTTGCGGCCCTTACTTTGCTAGCGATACTCATCTTTTCTCCTCTCACTGTTTTCCCTAAGTTTAATAAGCATGAACTTGATGAGTTTGCGACTGATCCTAAGAATCGGACAGGCTTTGTAAGCTATGCGATTAAATCACAAGCATTCTCTAATCCGCATTATCTGCCAATTTTAGGCTCTTCTGAACTGGAACATATTGATCCTTTTCATCCAAGTAGTTTCTTTATGAGAAATAATAAAGGTTTTACCCCTTTTCTAGCAGGTCAACCCGGAACCCAATCCTTAACACACTTTTTCTATCTGAATTCTGTTGAAAAGCAATTGCATAACCGTAAGATTGTTTTTATCATCAGTCCACAATGGTTTACACGTAAAGGTATTGGTACACCTGAGTTAAGTCAATTTGTTTCTAAAGGGGAAATATATGCGTGGTTACAATCTGCCTCACCAAAAGATGTCGCGACACAAAAACTCGCTCAACGCCTTTTGAATTTTAAAGATTTCCCTGAGGATATTGTTGTTACTCATGCACTAAAAGCTCTAGCAAATGGTAAAAAAATCGACAGTATAAATCAGATTTCAATTAAACTTGCAAATCAGTTCTGGACGAAACAAGATTCTCTTTTTACGGGCTTATCAAAGCTCAGCGGTAGGCAAGAAAATTCATACGAAAAGATAGAGCGAATCAGTAAACAATTACCAAACACAAAAGATTTTGAAAAACTGGATCAAGCAGCATACGAACGAGGAGCTGCAAATTCAGCAAATAATGAATTTCAAATTGTTGACCATGTGTGGTCAAGAAATCTTCAAAAGGTCTTTAAAGAACGTAAAGGTGTGATGAAGGAAGTGAGTTACCTGAGAAGTCCGGAATATCTTGATTTTCAACAGCTTTTAAATCAATTTGCAAAAAATAATAATGATGTGCAGTTCGTTATTCCACCTGTAAATGGAGCATGGTACCAGTATACAGGGCTCTCTTATGACATGTTACAGGAGTTTAGCGCAAAAATTAAATATCAACTTAACAGCCAAGGTTTCCATCACATTTATGACATGACAAATAAATTCAACGAAAAGTACTATATTGGGGACACTATCCACTTGAATAATCGTGGTTGGGTGGCTTTAGATAAAAAAATCGAAGAATTTATGAAACATCCGACTAAGACAGCATATAAGATCGATAATGCTCAATTTTTTAGCACAGAATGGGCCAATGGAGATAAGGAAGTTTCTCTTAATAGATAAAAAATAAATTAAAAAACGACAATATTCAATTGTCGTTTTTTGTTTGTCCGATTTCTTGGACATGTTCTCATTATTTATGACAGAAAATGCTTAATTTACTCTATTTTATTTTATGGAGTTAAAAATCGTCTACTCAATCTAATATTAAAAACATTTGGACTTATCCCTCTATCTTTGTATTATTAAATTAGGAGAAAGAGAAAAAAACTAAAGTAATTATCATTTTACTTTAATGTTTAATCTTTTTTAAACTAAAGAAAAAGGAGGGAAACGAAATGTTGCAAACAAAGTGACATCTATTTTTTGATTTTTTCTAAAAAAGTTCATTAATTCAAAATAAAAAGGAGTAGAAACATGAAAACTTTAAGACAAGTATTGCAAGGGCTTGTGTTGGCGATAGTACTTTCGGTATTAATTATCTCCGGGATGCGATTAAAAAATACCTTGAGTCGAGTGAGTGCGGATAGAGTTGATAAGAAAACAGATCAAAAAGTGGCACCCATACGAGATAAGAATAACAACACAGCTCAAATTTTAGAAAAAGAGGCATGGTGGACAGATCAAGAAGCTTATGAAGCTAACTTACTTTTAAAAGTGAACGGTTCAAGTCTCTCTGGGCCGATGGATGTCGTTTTTGTTTTAGACCGCTCAGGTAGCATGGACATGACTTATACCGATAATGCTAATGCGACAGCTTATGAAGGATATCCTTTATTCTCCAGCTCTTGCTTAAACCAGGAACATTTTTATCTTGAACCACTACATGAAGGACAGGAACCCGAAGCAAACGCAGATAAATTAAAAGTTTATGAGAATAGTGATAATACCCTCACAGTTTATAACGCGGATGTTGATAAATGGGAAGTGATTGGGACTACACCGGTTCATCTTTTTGAGCAATTTACTCAAAGTACAGCCAAGTATATTCCTTACCATTTCAAGAAGGAAGGTGAAAAATTTGTACGTATCAGTCATTGGGATGCTGCAGCTAAAGTAGCTGGAAAAACACAACCTGGCGTTTGGGTGCATGGCGATGAAGATGAAGGTTGCTATGACCGATGGATGCTATCGAAAGAAGCTATTTCGGAAGTGACCGATAAGTTACTCCAAGAACATCCTGAAAATAGAGTGGCTCTGGCACCATTTTCAATTCGAGATTCATCAATGGTTACCCATTTAAATTATAATTCACAACGAATGAAAAATTTTAGAGATAATCTTGTTTTAAAAAATAATGAACATGGCTACTTTGGCCCAAATACAGGAACAACCATTGAAGCAGACGGCTCAATCAGTGGCACCTATAATTCTACTGTAGGTTGGAAGGATAATATTGCTGAAAATAGAGCAGCCATTGATGATATGCTTCCTCGTCTGTTTACAACCCCACAAACAGACTATCAATACGGATTGAGTATGGCATATAATTTGCTTCAATCACGCAGTGATGAAGCTAAGGCAACAAAAGGTGCGATGGTCGTTTTCTTATCCGATGGTGTTCCACAAAGTACTGCAACAATGCGAGCTGGCTGGTCAGGTGGCGGTCCCATTGTATCTTTTGGACAAACAGATGGTAGAATTCTAGCAATGTCCGCAGCTATTACAAGTGATGAACCTGTAGAAGTAGAAGGTGCACCAACAGGGACATATCAACGTCACGATATCGACCAAAATTATCTAAAACTCATTGAGGGAACAACCTATGAAGTTGCTGGAATGGGCGCAGAAATGCTGACAGTAGATTATATGGCTAACAGTGCTATCTTAAAAACAATGGCAAACGACCCACAAAATTATTTTGAGGTTCCAGCTGATAATGTTGGTGCAGGAAAAACGTACTTGACTGATTTGCTGCTTAATTCTACGCTCTTCCCAGGTGGGCGTGATTCTGTTCTTAGAGATAAAGTGAGTCAATATTATTATGTCCCAGAAAACGCCACTCTGCCTCAAGGTGTCACGATTGAAGGAAACTATGAGGACAAAGGCGAAGAACAGACGATTGTCTGGGAATTAGGCGATCTTTATGATTATAGTCCAGATGGCTATCCATCTGTAAATATTCCGCTGGTATTAAAAGAAGAATATCGTCAGGTTTCACAGGATACTTACTACCCAACAAATGCAGATACAAGTGATAAAGCCATGGATATTTTGGATCCTGAACGAGGAATTGACGATGAAGATACAGGCGCAAAGCTCTATTATACAGACCCTCATAATCAAAAACGTTACGATACTATTGGCACACCAAAGCTTGCTGTTAAGCCGGATACAGTAAAAAGTACTCGTTACCAAATCCAAGCTGAAAAACTATTGAGCGGACGTTCTCTTTTAGCGGGAGAGTTTACTTTCGAGTTGCTAGACAGTGCAGGAAAAGTTATTCAAACCGTACACAATGATGCTTCAGGCAAAATAGTATTTTCACCAATCACTTACACAAGTACGGGAGATTATGATTATACAGTGAGAGAGAAGGGTGGTTTGGATAAGACCATTGACTATGATGCTGCCAATTATAAAGTTACTGTTAGCATCAAGGAAGAAGCAGGGATCCTTGTTGCTACAGCTACAGGAGATGCAGCGATACAGTTTAAAAACAGTTATCAACCATTTGGTACAGAAATTCATTTGCAAGCAACCAAAGAACTTGTCGGAAAGAAACTGACAGATCAGGAATTCACGTTTGAATTAGTCAATGCTTCAAATCAAGTTATTCAAACGGCCAAAAATGATGCTTCAGGACAGATTCGCTTTGATAAGCTAGCTTATACAAAAACAGGAAGCTACGATTACACGATTCGTGAAAAGGCAGGAGTAGATCCTCAAATTACCTACGATACTAAATCCTATAAGATTCATGTTGAAGTAGTAGACCAAAAAGGAAAACTTGTTGCATCTATAAGTTACAAACAAAAACCACAGTTTAAAAATATCTATCTTGAAGAAAAAAAATCATCTTCTAAAGATGATGGAAACAAGAACTTGATTGAAAAGGTCGAACCACAAAAAAAAGTCTTACCAAAAGCAGGAGAGTTTAATAAGACAGCTGCTATTGTCACTGGGCTTGGTTTAATTTTAGTGGTATTGGCAATCTTCTGGGCAAGAAAATTTAGAAAGAATAGAAAATAGAAATGTATAAAAAGACTAGTATTAACTAGTCTTTTTATAGTTATTATGATAAAGATTATTCTACAGTTTCTAGAATTTCACTCAAACTTTGACGCTTTTTATTAGGAATTTCCGTTGCTCGGTAACCAAAACCTGCCATATATGCGACACCAAATTCTTCTAAATCAATTAGTCCTTTTTCAGATAAATAATTTTCAACAGCATCGATATTAAAACCTTCGATAGGACAACTATCAATGCCTAGAAAAGAAGCAGTAGTCATCATATTTGCTAATGGGATATATGTTTGTTTTACCGCCCAATCATATTTTGCCTTGTCATCAGATAGTTTAAAATCTTCCGCCTGAAATTTTTTGAAAAATTGGCTTTGGGGTGAGTTTTCAGAATAAGGGAGCTCTAAAACATCTTCAACAATATGTTTGACATGGCTACTGTCATAAGAAACCCCTTTCTTAGCTAGAGCGATAATAAATTTATCTGCTCCATCTAGGCTATTTACTGCTCCCCAAGCCCGGCTTTTCAGGTCTTCCCGTATTTCTTTGTTCTCGATGACGAGAAATTTCCAAGGTTCATAGCCAAATGAACTTGGAGATAGACGCGCAGCCTCAAGGATTGTTTCCCAATCTTGCACAGCAATTTTTTTACTTCTATCGAATTTTTTTGTTGCAAAACGATTAGTGTGTGCCTTTGATATCATATTTCTTAATTGTTCTTGATTCATTTTTTTCTCCTTTTTTAGAACGCTTGTTCTCATAAAACTAAAAATATTAATACTCCGAATCACTCAGAATATTTTTATATTTTATAGAATTGATAGTGTTGTTTTAATAATATTTTCAAGCTCTCTCCGGCTCGTCGCTGAGCGTACAAGTACCCGAATGCCAATTAAAGCATTGTTTAAATAGCTTGCTAAAATACGTGTATCAATATCAGCAGCTAATTCACCTTTTTCCTTCGCTTGATTTAGCAAAAGCACAAAAAAACTTTTTGTCTTTTCGAAAAAATGTTGAACTTGATCAGCAATATCACCATCACGTAAGGCGAGCTCAATTGCCGAATTTACAAAAAGACAACCTTTACGACATTCTTCTTTTGGAAATGCTGAGTCCTTAAAAATTGCTTCAAACTTTTCTCGAATACTAATACTTTTAGCAGTAATCAAAACATAATTTTGACTCATATCTTGATCATACTTGTTTAAGATTTTGAGATAAAGTTGGCGTTTATCACCGTAAGTATCATAAATACTTCTTCGATGGATACCTAGATGGTCAACTAAATCTTGAACAGAAGTATGTTCATAGCCTTTTTCCAAGAAAATATCTGTTGCTTTATCTAAAATCACATCGTAGTCAAACTCTTTGGCTCTAGGCAAAATATTCTCCTTTCTATAAATAGTAGAACGTTCATTCTAATAATAACAGAAAGATATATCTGATGCAAGTTTGAGGAATTTTTGCATAAAAGATAAAAAATTTAAGACTAAAAATAAAAGTCAAAATGGTATATTTTTCAATAAAATAATACAGAGAATATTATTTTATTATGTTTTAAATAGTTTGCATGATAAACTAGTAATAAGTACTCTTAAAAAAGATAAGTATTTTAATAAAAACTAAAAGAATTATGGGGGAATTATAATGAACTGGTTTCAATTATCAAAAGTAGATATATTAAAGAAGCTCCAAGTAGAAGAGGATGTTGGATTAGCAGAAGAGGAGCGCAAAAAAAGATTATCAGAAAATGGTTTTAACTTATTATCTGGAGAAAAAACTGAGGGAAAATTAAAAAAGTTTTTCAAACACTTCAATGATTTATTGATTTATGTATTGCTCGTAGCTGCACTACTTAAAGGAGTTAGTCAAGACTATATCGATATGTTTATCATTTTAATCGTTGTGGTTATAAATGCATTGATTGGTTATATCCAAGAGTCAAAAGCAAGCAACTCCTTAGACGGCCTGACGAGTTTAATGGGAACAGAGGCGACAATCGTCATTAGCGGTGAGAAAAAAGTTGTTTCGACCGATTCTTTAGTAAAAGGTGACATTGTTTTACTGAACTCAGGAGATATTATTCCTGCTGACGTAAGAATTTTAGAAGCTTATAATTTAGTTGTAGATGAAGCAATGCTAACAGGGGAATCAACCCCTGTACAGAAAAATGCTGATTCCATATCAACGGAAGTAGACTTGGCAGACCGTGTCAATATGGGCTATTCAGGTTCTTTAGTGAACAGCGGAAGTGGTAAAGCGGTTGTTGTTGAAACAGGTGACAACACAGAGATAGGGAAAATTAGTGTCCACCTGAAAGAGGTTGGTGTGACAGAAACTCCTTTGATTAAAAAGATGAAATATTTGAATAAACAAATATTTTTTATACTTTTAATACTCATCGTTTCATTAGTTGTTTTCAGTTTCTTTCACCGGGATTTCACGTTTGAAGAAGCAACTTCCTGGATTATTTCACTGGCAGTGTCCTCAGTTCCTGAAGGATTGCCAGCAGTCCTTTCAATTATTTTATCTCTGGGTGTCACGCGCATGTCTGCAAAGAAAGCCATCATTAAAAAAATGCCAGCAGTTGAGACATTGGGAAGTATGGAAATTATCTGTTCCGATAAAACTGGTACCCTGACTAAAAATGAAATGTCAGTTTTGACAGTCCTGACTAAGAAAAAGATATTTGAAAAAAATCAAACTGAACAATGGAAAGATGACCTTAATATCTTTAATGAAGATTACCAACTCAAGAAGTTGGTTGAAACTGCTATTTATTGTAATGATACAAAAATTGATTACCATAATGGGCAAAGGACTGTGATTGGTAATCCGACCGAAGCAGCCTTACTAGAGTGGGCTTCTCACATGGAAACTACTCAAGATGAAAAGGTGCTGTATAAAATTCCGTTTGATTCCTCATACAAATACATGGCGACTCTAGTTGATGTAGATAATCAACGCTTTATTTACTTAAAAGGGGCACCAGATGTTTTACTTGGAATGGTAGATTATCAATTTGGCGATAACACAACAGAAAAAATTGACCCCAAACTATGGGATAAAATGATATCGAATCAAGCCAAAAAAGGACAGCGTATACTCGCTACGGCTATGAAAGAAGTTTCTTCGAATCAAAAAACAATTACACATGAAGATTTGAAAGAGAATATGGTTCTTGTTGGAATGTATGGTATCATTGACCCACCAAAACCATCTGCAATAGAAGCAATTAAAAAGAGCCACCGTGCTGGTATTTCCGTTAAGATGATTACCGGAGACCACAAAGATACAGCTGTCGCAATAGCGAAAGAAATTGGTCTGAAAAATACGGACAGAGCCATTACTGGTAAAGACATCGAAACGATGACAGAACAAGAGCTATCCGAAGTTGTACTTAAAAATGATGTTTTTGCGAGAACTACGCCAGAACATAAATTGCGATTAGTGAGTGCTATAAAAGCGCATGGCAAAATTGTTGGAATGACAGGAGATGGTGTGAATGATGCTCCAGCTCTTAAAAAAGCAGACATTGGTATCGCAATGGGGCAAAAAGGAACACAAGTTACAAAAGATGCTGCAGATATGGTTTTGGCAGATGATAATTTTGCTACCATTTCAGATGCAGTACGCGAAGGAAGACGTGTCTATGATAACTTAAAAAACACAATTTACTTTTCTTTACCAACAGCATTTGCTCAAGGTTTGTTAGTTGTGGTATCCATATTAATTGATCGTCCATTACCATTGACGTCAATCCAAATTCTGTGGTTAAATATGGTCACAACAATTACACTTTCTTTTGCATTAGGTTTCGAAAAAGAAGCCCCTGATGTCATGGACAAACCTCCTCGCGATCCACACGAAAATATTTTAAGTCGTTATGCTATCTTTAGAATGTTCTATGTTTCTATACTCTTAGCTGCTTTGGGCTTTTTAGTCAATAATATTGTTATATCTATGGGTGCATCAACACCTGTAGCCCAAACTACTCTTTTAATGACCCTCGTTTTCGGACAAGTGTTTTACATGATAAATTGTCGAAGTATATCCAAGTTCTCTATCGACCAAAACATGTTTAAAAATCGTGTGTTGTGGCTATCATTGTTTATTTTATTGGTGCTGCAACTTGCTATTGTCTATATCCCAACAATTAGTAACGCTTTAGGTACGACAAACATCGGGATTCATAATCTTCTTTATGCATCCTTAGCTGGATTAACAGTTTTCGTCGTAGTAGAGCTAGAAAAATTTATTTCACATCGTCTCTTTAGAAATTTAGCATAGAAAAAATTTATCACTTTCGATGAATATCAAAATAAAAAAGCTAGTGAATAACTCAATTCATTAGCTTTTTTTAGACTAATCTCGCTTCATGTATAACAGTGGATAGGGATTTCCTTGCTCATCGAACTCCGTTCTCTTATAGACTTCAAAGCCCATATATTCATAAAACCCTCTTGCGCGTGGATTTTGTTCATTCACAGCAAGATCATTAATGGAGTATTCAGTGATTCCATATTCGAGGAGTTTCTTGCCAAAGCCTTTACCTCTTTCACCAGATGCAATAAAAAGCATCTCTAGATGATGATCGACAATACCCATAAAACCAACTGGCGTATCTTTATCGTTTTTTAAGAGAATTAAACGAGGAATTTCCTTTAGTGCTTGAGGCACATACTTTTTAATATCACTTATTTCATTATCTGAAAGGAAGAGGTGTGTTTCTTTTACAGAACTTTCCCAAATCACCAATAACTTTTCTACTAAATCTTCAGATCTATCTTTTAAATCAATATCTATAACTTTCACTTAATTATGCTCCTTAATACTTTACTAAGCTAATCCTAACACATGAAGTTCCTTATTTCAATTTATGGCATGACTAGAGTCTTTCTTTAGAAGATATTTTTTCTGTTTAATTATATTATATATATTTATACTAATTTTTATATTATGGTATAATATTCAATAAAATTAAAAAATAGGAGTTCTTGAAATTATGGAAAAAACCTTTATCCCAAAAGACTACAAATCAATACTGGATGTTTATGATACTCAAACAGCTATTGGATTTATTAAACGTTGTTTTGAAGAAGCGCTAACAGGAAGTTTAAAACTAAAAAGAGTATCAGCCCCACTTTTTGTTGACGATCATTCGGGTTTAAATGATAACTTAAGTGGAAACGAACGACCTGTAAAATTTGATGTACCAGTTTTAAATTATAATGGAGAAATTGTACATTCCTTAGCTAAATGGAAAAGAGCCGCTTTAAAACAATATGATTTTCATGTAGGCAACGGCCTTTACGCAGATATGAATGCCATTAGACGTGACGAAGAGTTAGATAATCTTCATTCAATTTATGTAGACCAATGGGACTGGGAGCGAGTGATTTCAAGAGAACAACGAAGCCTTGATTACCTAAAAGAAACCGTTCAAAATTTAGTGAATGCTATCGCAGAAACATCAAGTCGTTTACATACCAAATATCCAAAAGTAGAAACAGTCATAGATACAAATGTTTCCTTCATTACAAGTCAAGAATTAATAGATCTTTATCCCAACTTAACAGCAAAAGAAAGAGAAAATGTTTACGTTAAAGAACATCCGACTACCTTTATCTTACAAATTGGTGATATCTTAAGCCACGGTGAACCACATGATCAGCGGGCACCAGACTATGATGATTGGTCTTTAAATGGTGACTTACTTTTCTGGCATGAACCTTTAGGATGCGCAATGGAATTATCGAGTATGGGCATTCGTGTAGATGATAAAGCTTTACTTACACAATTAGAAAAGGCCAATGCCAACGATCGTTTAGCATATCCTTTTCATCAGCAAATACTCAATAATGAATTACCATTAACCATTGGTGGAGGTATTGGACAAAGCCGCATGTGCATGTTATTACTGAGTAAAGTACATATCGGTGAAGTACAAGTTTCTTTATGGGATGAAGAAACACTTAATGCTTGTAAAGATAAGGTCTTTTTACTATAAAAACTAGGGATGAAGGAAAGTAATTAGAGTTAAAAAATATAAAGTGTGTTTGAAGTTATTGCTTAATAATAAAAATAAACTTTTTTTGTTAGATTATTATCCTCCAAGGCATAAATGATAAAAGAAAATTTATAAAACCCATAGAGACTACTCTTCTCTATGGGTTTTATCTCAAGTTAAGAATGTGAATTTATATAGCTGTCCTTTATTTCTTGAGGTAAGTCCTCAGGAATTTTTCTTTTTACAGCTTGTTCATCGCCAGTACTCAAAGCTTCATCGTAATACCAACATTTGAACTTTAACATATCAAGTGTCTTATTCAGATGATTAATTTCTTCCTCAATCTGTTGTTTTTGGTCATTAAAGAGTTTTTTTCTTTCCTCGAGAGTTTCGTTACCAAGCTCCGTCCAGTCAATGAATTTTTTAATATCTCTAATTTTTAGACCAGATTTTTTCAGGCATTCAAAAACCCGGAGAGCTTCAATTTCGTCTTCAGAAAATTGACGAATACCCGATTTTCGCTCAATCTTTGGAAATAATCCTTCTTTATCATAATACCGTAACGTTGATATAGGAATATCAAACATTTTTGAAACTTCACCAATTGTATACATGTTTTCTACCTCTTTTAGTGAGAAAGTGTTTTGTACAATAATATCGTAAATATCATACGTTAACTTTCTTTACATACTAAATTATATCATAACAATTTTCTAATTATTTTTATAAAAGAAGTTTGAAATAAAATAATTTTACTTATTATTTGACCTAAAGTGCACTCTAGGGTATATAATAAATCTTACAATAAGAGAGGAGATAGAATAATGACAGATTATAATCCATTATTTGGTAAAGGTGAATTAAACATTGACTATGCAAAATTTTTTATTGGAGATTCTCATTTAAAATTTTTAGCAAGTCAAGGAGATATTTCAGTTAATAACGTTACGTTTGAGCCAGGAACTAGAAATGATTGGCACACGCATAGCAATGGTTTCCAAATCCTTCTTGTCACAGATGGAGAGGGCTGGTACCAAGAAGCTGGAAAGCCTGCTCGAAAGCTTGCTAAAGGAGATGTCGTAAGCATTTCAGACGGTGTCAAACACTGGCATGGTGCAACAAAAACCTCTTGGTTTAGTCATATTGCAATTAGCAAGGGGACTACTACTTGGTTAGGAAAAGTAACAGATGAGTATGAAAATTTGTAAGGAGAATAGAAAATGAAAACAACAATTTTTGAAAAAGCAGGTTTGGTAACAGTTCAAGAAGTGGAAAAACCAAAATTACAAGCAGAAGATGATGTTATTATCAAAGTTGTCCGTGCCTGTGTTTGTGGATCAGATTTATGGTCGTATGCTCATGGAGACAACAAGGAAGCCCACTCTGAAAATACAGGGCACGAGGCCATTGGGATTGTGCAAGAAATCGGATCTGCTATTACAACAGTAAAACCTGGTGACTTTGTAATTGCTCCCTTTACACATGGGTGTGGTGAATGTGATGCATGTCGTTCAGGATTCGATGGGACATGTGATCGACACCTTGGAGGTTCAAACTGGTCAAATGGTTTTCAATCAGAATATATTCGTTTCCACTATGCAAATTGGGCATTAATAAAAATTCCAGGACAACCCTCCGATTATACTGAAGGTATGTTAAAGTCCTTACTTACTCTGGCAGATGTTATGCCTACAGGTTACCATGCTGCGAGATGCGCCAATGTACAAAGAGGAGACAAAGTCGTAGTTATTGGGGATGGTGCTGTTGGTCAGTGTGCAGTTATAGCCGCTAAAATGCGGGGCGCTTCTCAAATTATTTTGATGAGTCGTCATGCAGATCGTCAAAAATTAGCCTTGGAGTTAGGTGCAACAGATGTTATTGCTGAACGTGGAGAAGAAGGAATTGCAAAAGTTCGTGAAATTTTAGGTGGCGGTGCGGATGCTGCTCTTGAATGTGTTGGAACTGAATCAGCAATAGACCAAGCACTTGGAGTTCTTCACAATGGGGGACGCGTTGGTTTTGTTGGTGTACCTCACTATAATAACCGTCCGCTTGGTTCGACATTTGCACAAAATATTTCAATTGCCGGAGGTTCAGCATCTGTAACGACATATGATAAACAATTCTTGCTAAAAGAAGTCCTGGATGGAAATATTAATCCTGGTCGCGTATTTACTCAAACTTATGATTTTGAGAATGTCAATCAAGCTTATCAAGACATGCAAGATCGTAAAACAATCAAATCTATGATTGTTATGTCCAAAAGTTATTAAATTACAAGCAATGAGAAAAAGCCTTGTGTAGGTACTTAAAATAAATCTTCCTTTTAGAAAAATGGAAAGAGAGTTTTTTGTAGAAACCGAAGCCGATATGTCAAGATTGGAGAAATATTAAATGCCAACAACTAAAACAGGACAAATAAAATCCGAATCACATTTCCATAATGCAGTTAAATATATTTTAAATCCTGATAAAACAAATGAGCAGGTTTTAACCAGTAGAGTATTAGAGTGTCAACCTGGTGATCTACTAGAATATATTGAAGGTCAGATATAAATATTTATAAAGACTATTGGTTGAACTCCAGTAGTTTTTTTATTATATAAACTAAATTATTTTCTTACGAAATCAAAACATAGTGTGTTTTGAGATTCAACAAACAAATAATGAAAAACACAAAATAAACATCGATAAACAATAAATTACTCTTGACAATCAATTCATTAAATTATATAATACAAAATGAAAAATATTGGAGGTTACAAATAAAATCGAAAAACAAAAGTTAAACATCTACATCAGTAATTAATATAAAGGAAAAATACTATGCATATATTAGAATTAAAAAAAATAAGGAAATCATATTTTCTTGGTAAGGAAGAGTTCCCCGTTCTAAAAGGAATTGACCTAGATTTTGATAGAGGTGAATTCATTAGTTTACTTGGTGAGTCCGGAGGTGGTAAATCCACTTTGATGAATATAATTGGAGGGCTAGATAGAAACTATGATGGAGATGTTATTGTTGACGGTATCCCTCAAAAAAGAAAAAAAGAAAAAGATATGGATAGCTATCGCCGGGATACGATAGGATTCATCTTCCAATCTTTTAATCTGATTAGCTATTTAAATGTTCTAGACAATATCCTCATTAGTCTCAAGATGACGACCCTTTCTGAAAAAGAAAGACATGCTCGAGCTGTTGAATTGACAAAACAAGTTGGGTTATATGACCACCGCAAGAAGACCCCTTCTCAACTTTCGGGAGGTCAAAAGCAACGGGTAGCAATTGCTCGTGCATTAGCATCGGATCCTGAAATCATTCTTGCAGATGAACCAACTGGCGCTCTCGATTCACAAAATACTAAAGAAGTATTAGCTTTATTAAGTAAAATTGCAAAATCAGGAAAGACTGTTATTGTTGTGACTCACTCACAAGAAGTTGCTGATTTTGGTACGCGTATTATTCGTTTGGCAGATGGGAAAATTATTGGCGATGAACGTCTGAAAGATTCTTATCCTATTGAAAAGAAAAGTCATATACAGTCGAAAGTCCTTTCCAGAAGCGAAATATTTAAAACAGCATTTAAACATTTCACACACACATGGAAATTAAATTTACTTATTGCGATAGGGACAGCCATTGGTTTATTCTCCGTCATCTTTTTCCTGGGATTAGGCAATGGTGTCAGAAACTATATGAACCATATGATGACGTCAAGTATCAATCCAAATGTTGTAACAGTATTTAAACGTACAACGAAAGATGATAAATTAAGCAATGATGATGCACTAAATAAGGCACAACAAAACATTGGAACCTCTAAAGGAAATATGGATTCTACTTATATTGATAAGTTGAAAAACAATGATAATGTCAAAAAAGTAGAACCAACCTACTCTATTGCAAGCAAGGGTTCTCTTCAATATGGAGACAAGAGTAAAACGGGCCCTCTCTCACTTTTGAGCTGGACAGAATCCAATGCAAATGATAAATATAGTGTGGGGAGGAAGCCAGATGAGGGAGAAATTGCACTCTATGGAACGGAAGCTAAGCTTCTCTCTCCAGACTATAAAGCCCTTGTAGGACAAACAATTCACTTAAATTTTGAAGCAAAATCAAAAGAAGGAGCCACACAATCTGTTTCGGCTGATTTAAAAGTATCCGGAGTTTTACAAGATGCATCTACAAGTGATTCAAATAGTGTAACTGTATCAAGTTCAACTGAGTCAAGTGGTGAAAGTAACATTATAGTATCTTATTCAACTATGGCAACTCTCCTTTCTTCTGCGGGAGCAGACAGTAATCCAAATTATGCTGTAATTACTGTAAATGAAGTCAAAAATGTTAAAGCTGTCACTGAAACTGTTCAAAATGCAAAAATTGATGGAAGTAAAGCTTTTATAACCTATTCAGCCACAGGATTCCTAGATGTTTTTACGAACATAACAAGTATCGTGAGTTATCTTCTCGCAGCGATTGCAGGTATAAGTTTAATTGTCTCAATATTTATGATTATTGTTACAACTTATATGAGCGTTGCGGAGCGCACAAAAGAAATAGGTGTTATTCGAGCATTAGGTGGTCGAAGAAAAGATATTTCTCGACTATTTACGGCAGAAAGCTTTATCCTAGGACTTTTATCTGCAACTCTTGCAATTGTTATTGCTTACTTAGGTGAGTTTATAATTAATTCAGCATTATCAGACTTACTAAATGGCGCACAAATTGTTAAAATTTCTACAGGAAATATAATCTTTGCTATGATTATTGCTGTGTTGATAGCATTACTTGCAAGCCTTGCTCCAAGTAGTCGTGCAGCACGGCTTAACACGATTGAAGCATTGTCGGCAGACTAAAAACCTAAATTATATTATGAATTACTTAATAATATAAAAAATTTTTTAATAAAATGATAGGAGCTCAAAGTTATGTTTAATAATTCAAAATTAGAGAAACAAAGCAAAGGTACAAATGATGACCTTAGAAATATTCTTAAAGATAAATATTTAGAAAAATATAAAATTGAACAAGACATAAAACTTCTTAAAGCAAACATAAGTGCTTGGGAAAATATGTAAAAAAGGCAATTGAAAAATACAATATGTAATTAATTAACTCTATTGCAAAAAAATAAAGAATTAGAAGACAAAGTAAAATGAAAAAGACACTCATAGCTGGGCTTATGCTCGCAACAGTTTCAATAGGCGTACAAGCCTCAGCAGACTCAATCAATGGGCACCAAGTAACGCTCGCAGACTCAAATACTGCAATCGGGAAAAACGGTATGATATGGCATAATGATGGTGGTACCTGGTATGCTGATGACGGCAGTGAGAGTGGTTTTCTTGCCCCAGACAAGCCTGAAATACCAGCAATTAAAATACCGAAAATCCCAGAGGTTACAGCAGAACCAGAAGTACCGCATAAAGCACTCCCTGAGCAAAAGATACCAACTAAACTTCCGACTGTTGACACGACAGACAATATAGCTGTAGAGGAGGTAAATGTCCCTCGAGCTAGAGAACAATTGACGCCCCAAATCCAAACGGTAGGGCCACACCTTGATGCACCTCAACATATAGAAAAAGCACCGAAACCCATTGAGCAAAAGATACCAGAACCTATAACGGTGATAGATCCGATAGAAGAGCCAGAAATTGACGCAAACGGTTCAGCAACTATCAGAATCATGGAACCGAAAATACTGGATAACTCAGCAATTCATAATAGTATTCCTACAGATACCAAGCAAGAAATAAAAAAAGCTAAAAGTGATACACGTGTAGCTACACTGACACCCAAAAACCAAGCTGTGTTGACAACACTAGGCACAAGTATGAAAAACGCATCTACTAGAACGTATCAAGCAAAGGGCATACCACTACCTGCAACAGGTGAGGTTGATACGATAACATATGTAGTTTTGGGTATGAGTTCGATTGTAGGCGCTGCAGTACTTGCACTATATTTACAACGTAATAGTTAAGGTTACTCATACCTGAAATTCTCTCAAAAATAATAAAAGATAATTTATAATCCCCATGGAGGTTAGTAATCTCTATGGGGATTATCTTTGCTTAATAACGGGAATTTATATAACTTTCTTTTATAACTTAACATCTAATTTTAACATATACTTTCTCTGATGTTCCGATGTATAGTATCGTTCCAAATTTTATTATCTTCAGCAGAATCTAATCTAAAATATTTCTTTCCTTTGGTGCTTGCATACTCTTCGCCTTTGCAAAAATCTCTTACCCACTCCTTTAGCATCAATATCAGTCACAAAGTTATGTAAGTAAAAGAAGAAGCACATCATTCCCCACCTATCCTTCTCTCCAACAATATAGCAGTAGCAATAATATTATTTGTTTTTTCTCTAGAATAGTTTTTATCTTATTCGGTAATGTTTCATTGTTTTTTTCCAACTTTATCCGTCCAATGCATTCTTTACATAAGAATTAGAGTTAAATTTAGCACAAAAGAATTACAACGCAAGTTTTTCGGAAAGATGTCTAATAAAAGATTCTATTATCATATGTTTATCAGCAATAACCCAAGGAAGAATAAATAAAATGAAGACAATCCAAGCTTTACACGTCAATGGATCAAATAAAAACTCCACATTACGGAGTTTTTTCTATGAGATTTAATTGGTTTAAAGAATATTTTCTTTCAATTTAGTGTTTTTCTTATAAACCTTTTGTTATACAAAGCCAGATAAAAAAATTACTTTAAATGGCTCAACAGTCAAGTTCAAACCTATTTATTTATAGAAGTTATGATATAATTATATTCGAAAAAATAAATAAATAGAAAGAATTTATTAAACTTACTGAGTATATAGTTTAGAGAGATCTTGGGATATCCTATGACATCTTTCCGAAAAACTATAATATTCTTGAAAGTTTTATAAATTTATGGTATACTTAAAAAACTATGAAACGTGAACTTCTACTTGCAAATATTGACCGCATAAAAAAACGTATGCCCGACTTCGTTTTGGAATATTATCAATCAAAGCTTAGTATTCCTTATAGCTTGACTACGCTCTATCAATATCTTTTAGAATACGAGAGATTTTTTAATTGGCTTATTGATAGTGATGTCAGCAAAGCAAAAAATATTTCTGGTATAGATTTAGATACATTAGAAAATCTGGCACGTTCTGACATTGAGGGTTATATCCTCTACTTACGTGAAAAACCACGTCAAAATAATAAGTCTGGACTAACACAAAACTCAGTAAAACGTACTTTAGCTGCACTTTCCAGCCTTTTTAAATATCTTACGGAGCAAGCTGAAGGCGTAAATGGCGAGCCATACTTTTACCGTAATGTTATGAAAAAAGTGCAGATTCAAAAAAATAGAGAAACTTTGGCTTCCAGGGCTGAGAATATTAAAGGAAAACTGTTTTTAGGCGATGAAACACAAGGTTTTCTGGATTTTATTGATAATGAATACGAAAAAAGTTTGTCTAATCGAGCACTCTCTTCTTTTAATAAAAATAAAGAACGTGATTTAGCGATTATTGCGCTGATGTTGGCTTCTGGCGTACGTTTGTCTGAAGCTGTTAATATCAATATAGCTGATCTGAATATGAAGACTCTAGTTGTGGAAGTTACACGTAAAGGGGGCAAACGGGATGCCGTTAATATTGCAAAATTTGCTGAGCTTTATCTACTCAACTACTTAGAGATTCGTGAACAGCGTTATAAACCAGAAAAAAATAATAAAGCCTTCTTCTTGTCTATTTACCGAGGGCAAGCTTCTCGGATTGATGGATCAAGCATTGAAAAGTTAGTCTCTAAGTACTCGCAAGCTTTTAAAGTAAGAATAACACCACATAAACTTCGTCACACCTTAGCAACTCGCCTTTACGCACAAACCAATTCTCAAGTTCTGGTAAGTCATCAGCTCGGACATTCTTCAACACAGGTTACAGACCTCTACACCCATATTATTAGTCAAGAACAGAAAAATGCACTTGACGAACTATAAGCAAGACTGGTAAAATTTAAGTAGACTATTAATTTTAGATAAAAACTATAAGTGGAAAGAATCGAATGAATAATACTACTCTAAAAATGTCACAACAAGAAATTATTTATGAATTGAAATATGCTTGGAGCAGACAAAAATCCGTTAGCATACGCTTTTTGCAAAACTCGCAAGAAACTACTTCTCAAGGTAAAATTTTTGGTATTGACTATGATTTACTTTATATTAAAGAAGAGAACTTGGTGCGGAGAATTGCCTTAGATGATATTTTAAGCATAAATATATAGCATTTTACATAATTAATTTTATGTACAATACACTTAATAATAAAAACCTCTATTAATTTAGAGGTTTTTATTATTACATTTTTTCAATGATTTGGCTTAAGTCTTCTAATGCTCGCTCAGCAACCTTCGTATAACGTTCCTTTTTTTCACGGATACGCGGACCTTCAAGTTCTTTGACAATACCAAACGTCACATTCATAGGTTGGAAATGTTTACTGTCTGTATGTGTGATGTAATATGGGAGGGCACCAATAGCTGTTGTTTGCGGGAATATGATTTCTTCTTCACCCTTAAAAAGGCGAGCAGCGTTTATTCCGGCAACCAAACCACTTGCTGCTGATTCAACGTAACCTTCTACACCAGTCATTTGACCGGCAAAGAAAAGATTTTCTTGTTTTCTTGATTGGAAAGTTTGCTTGAGTAGGTTAGGGGAATCCATGTATGAATTTCGATGCATTACACCATAACGTACAAATTCAGCATTTTCTAATCCAGGTATCATTTGGAAAACACGTTTTTGCTCCCCCCACTTAAGGTGAGTTTGGAAACCTACGATATTATACAAAGATGCCGAAGCATTATCCTGGCGCAACTGTACAACGGCATAAGGCGTTTTAAAATCACCATCACGTGGACCGGTATATGTATCAGGATATTCTAATCCAACAGGTTTCATTGGTCCAAATAACATTGTTTTATAACCACGTTTAGCCATTTCCTCGATTGGCATGCAGCCTTCGAAAACTTTTAGATCTTCAAATGAATTGAGTGGGACCTCTTCAGCAGTAATTAAAGCTTGTTGGAAATTATTGAATTCTTCCTTTGTCATTGGACAATTAATATAGTCCGCTTCTCCTTTATCGTAACGAGATTTTTTATAGACTTTATCGTAATCTATTGTATTCGCATCAATAATCGGAGCTGCAGCATCATAGAAATAAAAGCCATCTCCACCATTAAATTCATGAATTTTTGCAGCTAAAGCATCACTTGTTAAAGGACCAGTTGCAATAATTGTAATTTCTTCGTCTAAGTTAGGTAAATCTGTAATTTCACCGCGGATTACCTCAATCAAAGGGTTTTCTGAAACAGCTTGAGTAATAAAAGCTGAAAACTCTTCACGGTCAACTGCTAAAGCTCCGCCAGCTGGTACTTGTGTTTTTTCGGCAGCTTGCATCATGACAGAATCCAAACGACGCATTTCCTCCTTCAGTAGTCCCACAGCATTTGTGATTGCTGCTCCACGGAAAGAATTTGAACAAACCAACTCGGCAAATTTGTCTGTTTTATGCTGAGGCGTAGCTTTAACGCCACGCATTTCGTAAAGTTTTACTGGAATACCGCGTTTTGCAATTTGGTAAGCAGCTTCAGAACCCGCAAGACCTGCGCCAATAACGTTTATATGTGTTTTATTCATTTTAACTTTCTATATTAAACATAAAATTAATTATGTAAAATGACTTTATTTTTGTTTTTCCTCTTTGTAGTCACAAGTTTCATTACTACATACTACTTGTTTACCACCGCCACGTACTTTCTTTTCTACCAAATAGTGCTCACATTTTGGACAAGAACGGCCAACAGGTTTATCCCAGCTTGTAAATTCGCAATCAGGGTATCTGTCACAACCATAGAAAAGACGATTTTTCTTTGTCTTACGTTCAATGATTTGCCCTTTGTGGCAACTTGGACAGGTTACGCCAATTTCTTTTACAATGGCTTTGGTATTGTGACATTCAGGGAAATTACTACATGCATAGAATTTGCCATATCGTCCCAACTTAATTACCATTGGATGTCCACAAACGTCACAATCAAAACCAGCTGGTTCGTCTTTAATGACGATTTTTTCCATTTCAACTTCGGCTTTTTCAAGTTCGACGGCAAAAGGTTTATAAAATTGATCAACGACATCAACCCAGCGACGCTGTCCTTCTTCTACCTTATCCAGATCTTTTTCCATTTCGGCTGTAAATTCAGTATTTACAATGTTCGGGAAAAATTCAACCACAAGTTTATTTACAATTTCGCCTAGTTCAGTTGGTTCAAAACGTTTGGCCACTAAACGGGCATAATAACGTTTTTGGATTGTTTCAAGAGTTGGTGCATATGTTGATGGACGGCCAACTCCATTTTCTTCCAGGACTTTAATCAAAGTTGCTTCACTGTAACGGGCAGGCGGCTGAGTAAAGTGCTGTTCAGGTTTGAGATTTGCTTTCTTAACAATATCTCCAGCTGCCATATCAGGAAGCATGTTGTTTTTCTCAGAGTCGTTATAGATAGCTAAATAACCATCAAATTTAACTTGTGAGCCATTGGCAATGAAAATTACACCATTTTGTGAAAGGTTTACTTTCATCGTATCAAAAATAGCAGCTGTCATTTGGCTTGCCACAAAGCGATTCCAAATTAAAGTGTAAAGTTTTAACTGATCTTTGTCTAAATATTTTGCAATTGCTTCAGGGGTATTAAGGACATTAGTGGGACGGATTGCTTCATGGGCATCTTGAGCTCCGGCTTTATTAGAAACTTTTGACGAATGTTTGCTATACTTAGCACCAAAACGCTCTGTAATGAAGTCTGCAGCTACGCCTTGCGCCACTGGAGAGATACGTGTTGAATCGGTACGCATATAGGTAATCAGCCCTTGGTGGCCTTGTGCACCCAATGTGAGCCCCTCATATAGTTGTTGGGCAACCATCATGGTTTTCCGTGTACGGAAATTAATTTTATTGGCCGCATCTTGTTGCATTGAGCTTGTTGTATATGGAAGTGGTGAATTTCTACGACGTTCTTTTTTCTCTACTTTATCGACATCGAAATCTGGACCAGACAACCGAGACATAACTTCCATCACATCATCATTGTTATTTAGTGCACGTTTCTTACCATCAACACCCCAGAAAGCAGCTTTAAACTTTTTAGCTCCTTTTTTAAATTCGCCATCAATTGACCAATATTCTTGAGGGATAAAAGCATTAATTTCGTTTTCTCGATCAACAATGAGTTTGAGGGCGATAGACTGGACACGACCAGCTGATAATCCTTTTTTAACTTTTTTCCAAAGAATTGGACTGATTGAATACCCAACTAAACGGTCTAAAATACGACGTGCTTGTTGTGCATCTACCAAATCAACATCAATACTACGTGGTTCTTTAAATGCATTTTTAACAGCATCTTTAGTAATTTCGTTAAAAACAACCCGATTTTTATCTTCCAAAGGAAGACCTAAAATATGTGCCAAGTGCCAAGCAATGGCTTCTCCTTCTCGGTCCGGGTCACTTGCTAAGTAAACAGCTTTTGCTGCTTTAGCCTCTTTTTTAAGAGAATTGATCAGCGGTGCTTTTCCACGTATATTAATATATTGTGGTTCATAATCATTGTCAATGTCTACGGACATTGTTGATTTTTTCAAATCACGTATATGCCCAACAGATGCCACAACTTTGTAGTTTCGCCCTAAATATTTTTCAATTGTTTTTGCTTTAGCAGGTGACTCAACAATTACGAGATTTTTGCCTTTAACAATTTTTGTTTTCTTTTTACTCGCAGTTTTCTTACTGCTCGTTTTCTTTTTTGTAGTTGTTTGTTTTTCACTTGCTTTCGCCATATATTTACCTATTTTTTCAAATTTCAATAGTCTAATAATATAGGCTTTTAGGTCAGATGTCAAGTAATAAAACCAAAAGTGTTTTTCTTATAGGAGAATTAAACATTTATTAAAAGGAAAAAAAGTTCTGTCAGTCCTTGGTTTTACTAATTTTACATAGATTTATAAATTTTCAATTTTTATAAAAAATTAAGGAAAGAAATTCCCTTCATATAAATAAAATTCATCTAAAATATCTTGTCCATGAGTGACAAGCTTGGCTGCACCTTGTTGGATTAATTGATTACAGCCAGAAGCATTTCTATTCAAAATATCTCCAGGTACAGCAAAAACTTCTCTATTACCCTCTAAAGCATAACGACTTGTGATAAGGCTACCACTACGTTGTTTTGCTTCCACAACGACAACACCACGGGAAAGACCAGCAATGATTCTATTTCTCTCTGGGAAATGAAACTTGAGGGGTTGCTCTTCTACAAGGTATTCTGATAAAACTAATTCATGTGCTGCTAAGTATTCTTGTAATTTACGATTTTCTTTTGGATAACTAATATCTAACCCATTACCAATGACAGCAATGGTTGGAGTTTTTTGTTTTACAGCTGCTACATGGCTTGAGGTGTCAACACCGCGTGCTAATCCGCTCACAATAACAAAATTTTGCTTTAATTCCTCAATAAGCTTGTGGATTATTCTTGGTGCTTCCTTAGACATTTCACGACTGCCTACAAACCCAAGTTTAGGAAGACTAAGCAATTTAAGATCTCCTTGATAAAAAAGGAGGGCAGGCGGATTATATGTTTCTCTCAGCCATTCGGGATAAATGTCATCTAAAATGGAAAAGGAGGGGAAAACTTTGTATTGCTCACGAAGTCGTTTCACATCTTGACTCTTATAACTCTCAATAAAATTAGGGACAGTTTTGACCTCTGCAATCCGCGCTAACTGGCGTAGAGTGAGTTTTGCTTCATGCCTCCTCTGATAATCAATCAGTTTCAAAATCCCTAAATTAGACATTCCTGCTTTTTTTAAACGTAATATTTCAAAGTTTTTAATCATGCAGCCTCCATTTTTGGTGTTATTCATTAATTAATACGCAAAAAATAGAAGCTGTTCACATAAAAAACTGCATTTCTGCAGTTTTTTTATTCCGCTTGTTCAATATCTTTTTTGAGTTGATCAAGATTAAATTTGGCTTGGAGGAAGTTTTGAGATTTTGTTGGGAAATTTTGCTCTAAGGCATCCACTTGGCCTATTTCTACTTTACCGGAAAAGCCAGTAAATCCTAAAATATGGCCACCAAAATTGCATGAATCAGCAAGAAAATGCAGATGGTATCCAGCGACACTTACACCATGAAACATTTCTGGAGTCCAAAAACCGACGATAGTTCCCTTGACGTTCTCCTCTTTATATTCGGGTTGATTTTCTGCTACTTTAGCAAAAGGTTCGCCTTCTGCTGCGCCTGGAGCCATGCGCACATGCATCATATCAAAATCACCAGTCATTTTAATTGTATAAAAGGTATTTTCGCTATTAAACTCATTTTCAATTTTTTTGAAGAGTTCTTCGCTGGCGATTTTTTCTTCTTGTTGGAAAGAAAGTGTTGCTTCATGATGAGATACTGCAGCGTATGGGACAGTTTCATTGTCTTCTACTTGACGTACTTTTTTGTCTCCTGTTGCAATATAAGCTTTGCCATCCAAGACAATCAACTCACCATTGATACCTGACAAGGTTCCAATACCAAAGTTGCCTTTTTTCAAAAGCTCACCAATCGTTAAGGTTCCTTCATAAAGTCCTGACATCAAAGCTGCAAGGGTGTTGTGTTGAAATAATTTCATTTTTCTTTCCTTTCAAATTTTGTAATTTTCAATACTCTAATTTTACCATATTATTACTGTCATGATAAAAATACGGATTGTTTTTTTAAGGCATTTTCTAAAAAAAACTAAGCAATATTGCTTAGTTTTTGATTAATTATGTATTAGTCTTCAAACCATTTATCAACTTGTTCTTTGTGAGATTTAATCCATGTTGCTGCTGCTTGTTCTGGTGTTTTACCATTTTGAACATCAAGCATTACAGATTCCATATCTTTTTGAGACCAGTTAAACTTGTCTAATACTTTATATGCTTCAGGATTATCTTCTTTAAGTCCTTTACGTACAATAGTATTGATGTCTTCAGCTTTACCCATTGAGTTTTTAGGATCTTCTAAATATTTCAAATCATACTTATTAAACATCCAGTGAGGTGACCAGCCAGTGATTACGATATCTTTATGTTGCTTGATAGCTTCACCAAGGGCAACAGTCATCGCACCTGAAGACGATGGTACTAAGTTCCAATCTTTCAAGTTATCATAATCTTTCAGAGCCTTCTCTGTTGCGGCCATAACACCAGCACCAGGTTCAATACCGATAATTGATTTATCTGCTTGATCCTTCAGGTCTTCGATAGAATTTGCTTTCATGTAGCTTGGTACGACAAGACCAACTTTAGCTCCTTTAAGGTTAGGGCCAAGTAATTCAACGGACTTGCTGAATTTTTTCCATTGTGTTTCATGGGTGTTTGGGAGCCAAGCAGAAACCATACCGTCAGCTTGACCATTTGCTACAGTTTGCCAAGCAACTGTATTATCTAAAGCTGTCTTCTTAACGTCAAATCCATGTTGCTCCATAGCTTGACTTAATACGTTAATAGATGCAACTTCTGAGTCCCAGTTCATATATACAAGCTCAACATTTTTATCTGCTGCTGTTTTCGTAAGTGTAACACCAGAAATACCACCAATGATAAGAACGATAAGGGCTACTAGCGCTCCTCTTTTTTTCCATTTCTTAAGTTGCGGATTGCCTTGTTTTTCAGTTGGGGCAACATTAAGTTTTTGAGTGAAACGGTCAATGATAATAGCTAAAATAACTAAAGCAATACCGTTTACAAAACCTTTACCGATATCCGCAGATTGAACAGCCGCTAAGACGCCACGTCCAAGACCAGGTGCACCGATCATTGAAGCAATAACGACCATTGAAAGTGCCAACATAATAGTTTGGTTAACACCTGCTAAAATTGTTCCTTTTGCTAACGGAAACTCTAACTTAAAGAGCTTTTGTCTTGGTGTTGACCCAAAAGAATCTGCTGCTTCGACCAATTCAGTAGAAACTTGACGAATACCCAAGTTTGTCATACGAACTGTTGGTGGCAAAGCAAAGATAACTGAGGCAAATACACCAGGGACCACACCGATACCAAAGAAAGCAACGGCCGGAATCAAGTAAACGAAACCGGGCATGGTTTGCATGAAGTCCAAAATGGGCTGCACAATCTTAGCAACAAGTTCGGACTTAGCCATCCATATACCTAAAGGAATACCGATAATAATAGAAACTAAACTAGAAAGCAAGACCAGTGTTACTGTATTCATCAAGTCTGTCCATAAACCTTGATTGGCAATAAGAACTAAACCTAAGAATGTAAAGATAGGGAAGGCAATTTTACGTCCAGAAACTAAAACTGCCAAAAAAGTAACAACAATAATCATTAACCAAAATGGTACAGCTGTAAGTCCTGCAGTTACTGTATCCATAATTGCTGTACCAGCTTTTTGAATAATATCAAAACCAGCACTTAGATTACTTGTAATCCAATCTGTTGCAGTCGAAACCCAATCTGCTAAGGGTATCTTACCTATTGCTAACTCAATCATTATTTACCTCCTCATCGTCTACATCTGCTAAAGCTTCAAGTACTCGTCCGCGGATAAGAATACCTTTGAGGAATCCTTCGTCATCTACCACGGCAACAGGCGTTGGAGAGTCATATATGATAGGTAAGATATCACTTACTAATGTTTCTTTACCAACTTGTCCAACATCTGTCATGAGAACTTCGCGAAGAGATTTATTCGCTTGTTTTGCTTGAACTGCTGCTTCACTGGTAATAACACCATAAAATTGACGTTTTTTATCGACAGCCATTAAAGAACTTACTTCTTCTGTCTTCATCTTTTTAAGCGCAACACTTGGACCATCAATGTCAATGTTAGTTGTTAAGGCAGGAATCATAATGTTCTCCGCTGTGATAACTTTTGCACGATCGACATCTTCCACGAAGGTTTTAACGTAATCATTAGCAGGATTAGTAAGAATTTCTTCACCTGTACCAATCTGCATGATTTTACCATCCTTCATAATGGCAATACGGTCACCGATACGTAATGCTTCATTCAAGTCATGCGAAATGAAAATAATTGTTTTTTGGAATTTTGCTTGAAGTTCCAAAAGTTCATCTTGCATCTCACGACGAATCAATGGGTCCAAAGCTGAGAAAGCTTCATCCATCAGAAGAATTTCTGGGTCATTGGCTAAAGCACGAGCCAAGCCGACACGTTGTTGCATCCCTCCTGAAAGTTGATTTGGATATTGATTTTTAAAATCAAGTAAGTTAGCATTGTCTAAAGCTTTTTCAGCACGCTTGCGACGCTCTTCTTTTGGTACGTTTTGTACTTCCAAACCATATTCTGTATTCTCAAGAATCGTTCTATGAGGGAAGAGACCAAAATTTTGGAAAACCATACTCATCGTTTTGCGACGCACTTTCAGCAAATCTTCTTTATTTAACGTAGCAACATCTTCACCGTCAATGAAAATCTTACCGCTTGTTGGCTCAATCAAACGATTAAGCAAACGTAATAGTGTGGACTTCCCTGAACCAGAAAGTCCCATAATAACGAAAATTTCGCCTTCATTTACTTCGAAGTTGGCATCATAAACACCGACACTCGCACCTGTTTTTCTTAAAATTTCGTTTTTCGAATCACCCTGCTCGACCATTGCCAAAGCAGTTTTTACACGTTTACCAAATATTTTGGTTAAGTGCTCAATTTTAATTTTTACTGGCAAAATATTCTCCTTTACTCTTAATAATTAAATACATTTCATTATTTAATGTTCATCAAAGTGACCATTCCATAATAACAAGGTATTGTCACTTTGTCAAATAAGTAAACTTACAAATATCTTAAATTGCCTAAATTTGAAAAAAATCCTCCTATAGCGACAGTTCCTATTGCCTGTCTCTATAGAAAGATATTTCTCAATGTCAAAACTAATTTTTATAAAAGAAATTTTGAATAATTTGTAAAGAATCTGCTCCACCAACAAAATACAAGGTATCATATTGGTTCAATGTTGCATATGGACCCGGCGAAATAATTAATTCGTCATTCTGTAAGATGGCAATAACGGTTGCACCTGTATTTTGCCATAAGTTCATTTCTCCGATAGTTTTACCTAAGTTTTCGGAAGGTTCATTAAGCTCAAGTTCAATCGGAGTCATTGGATTGGATTTTTGAAAGTGTGCTGTTTGTCCAACGAGTTTATCTAAAGTCGATGAAAAATTGGCAAGTTCCTTTTGTTGGCGAGCGACACTTTTCAAAATATCAGCTTGTAAATCCTGAATTGATTTAACTTCTTGATGTTGAGTCAAAAACTGTTGAGCTTTTTGACGTGAAGCAATAACGACGCCACTTCCATGAATTGAATCCACAATCCCTAAATCACTAAGAATGCTTACTGCTTTTCGTGCTGTTTCGGGAGAAACACCAAAAGTTGTTGCTAAGGTCGATCTTGCATAAATTTTTTGACCGATTTTTAATTCGTTGCGTACAATATTTTCCGCAATTAATATAGCAATTTGCTGATATTTCGGTTGTCTAACCTCTTTCACTTTTTCCTCCTTTTTTATTTATTCGTATACTATCATCATATAAAAATGCATTATGCTTTCTATTTTAATGTAAAAATACAAAAAAAGATAGTAAAATTATTTTTATAGTGTAAAATTTCGAATATATCCTAGTTTGTATTTTATCGACTTGTATGATAAATATGTTTCGTATAAGTAATCTATGATATAATAGTCGCAAAAGTTTAAAAATAGAAAGTGATAATATGAACTGGATTTTTCGATTGATTAAAGGAATGATTATTGCTCTTGGCTTCATTCTTCCTGGTGTTTCTGGCGGGGTTCTTGCAGCCATTTTAGGGATTTATGAACGTATGCTCCATTTCTTGGCTCATATTCGTCAGGATTTCAAGAAGAATTTTCTTTTCTTCCTTCCTGTTGGTATTGGTGGGATTTTAGGCTTAGTTCTCCTTAGTCGACCTCTTGAGTGGGTGTTAGCGCATTATCAGATAATTGTATTATGGGGGTTTGCAGGTGCAATTTTAGGAACACTCCCTTCTCTCTTTAAAGAAAGCACACGTCAGAAGGCTCGTGATAAAAGTGATACCTTTACTTTAATCCTCACATTTGTTTTGTCAACACTTATTTTATATATGTTACCTGCCATTGCAGGGACGGTTCCGGCAAACTTCTTTGGTTTCTTCCTTGCAGGTATTTTAATTGCCTTAGGTGTTTTGGTACCTGGACTTAGTCCATCAAATCTTCTTTTGATTCTTGGACTTTTCTCTCCGATGCTCGAAGGTTTTAAAAACCGTGATATTTTCGGTGTGTTTCTTCCTATTGCCATTGGTGGATTATTTGCTCTAGTAAGTTTTTCAAAATTAATGGAGAAACTTCTTATTAATTTCCATTCTAAAGTTTACAACTTTATCATTGGTTTAGTACTCTCAAGCACATTGCTGATTGTAGTACCTACACAAAGTGCCGAAGCCATCAATTATGCAGGTGCAACTCTCTCAACCTTCTTTATGAGTGCTCTACTCTTTGTAATTGGACTTGTATTAGGTCTCTGGATGAGTAAGTTAGAAGAAAAATATAAATAAAGATTAATATCATAATAAAAAAGACTGGATATCAATCCAGTCTTTTTTATCTTAGTCTGTTTCAATTAAACCAATATTTTTATCGGCACGTCGGTAAACAACACTCGTACGATTAGTATAGGCATCCAAGAAAACATAAAAATCATGGCCAAGCATATCCATCTGAAGCACTGCCTCTTCCGCATCCATCGGTTTAAGATCAACACGTTTCGTGCGGACGATTTTCACAGTATCTTCTTCAATCTCATCAATGGCATCTAAAGGAGCAAATTCGTCACCAAAGGCTAAGCCAGTTGGGACATTTATTTTTGATTTGCGGTTTACACGCGTTTTATATTTGCGAATTTGTCGTTCTAACTTTTCTTCCACTAAATCAATAGCTGCAAGTACATCTAGAGCAGTATTTTCTGCTCTTAAAGTTACATTTTTAGCTGGCACAGTTACTTCAACCTTATTACGCTTATCGGAATAAGACTTAATATTCACGTAGGCTGTGACTTCATGTCCATCATTAAAATATTTATTTAATTTACCGATTTTATCTTCGATATATGAATGAATTGCATCTGTAATTTCCACATTTTCAGCACGAATACTAAATTTAATCATAAGGTTGTTCCCATGGCATTTCAAAGAAATGCTCTTTCTTTTATTTATTTCTTATTTAATTTTAATATAAAAACAAATATGGGTCAACTAATATCCGAGATTTACCAGAATTAAAACTCTTGTGCTGCAGTTTCTACTTTACCAAGGAATTCAGCCAAAAATTCTTCAGCTTTTTCAGGTTGGTAAGCATGACCTTCAACACTAAGTGAAGAGAAGTCTGTACCAATAAATTCAAAGATAGTCTTCATGTATTGGCTACCTGTATCTTGACCATTGTACATACCACCGCTTGCTTGCAAGTGCATAACTTTCTTATCTGTTGCCAAACCTTTTGGTCCTTCTGCTGTGTAACGGAAAGTTTTACCAGCAACATTGACTGTATCAATCCATTTTTTAAGGCTAGCAGGAATCATAAGGTTCCACAATGGGCTCGCAATGACTACCTTATCTGCTGAAAGGAACTGTTCTGTAAAGGCACCAAAACGTGCAACTTTATCTTGTTGTGATTCAGACAAGGCAGTGAAGTCTACACCATTTTGCATTGCAATAAAAGCAGAAGCCATGTCTTGATCAATTTCAGGAATGTCGGCAGAGAAAACATCGAGTACTTCTACTTCATCATCTGCATTTGCAGTCTTATAGGCTGATACGAAAGTATCCAAGCCTTTAATTGAGAAGCTGTCTTCAGCTGTCAAAGGATGTCCTTTTACAACAAGTAATTTAGTCATTAATAAATCCTCCAAGATTTTGTTTAATTTACATTTGTAAACAATTTTTACTTTAATATTATAGCAAAAACATTTTACGAATGCTACAATTTTAGTACGTGAAACTTAGCACAAACTTAAAAGATAATAAAACCACCTCGAAATGTTTCAAGATGGTTTTATTTTTAATGACGAATGAGATAGTCAAAAGCACCCAGAGAAGCTGTTGCACCACTTCCCATAGCAATCACAATTTGTTTATAAGCTGAATCTGTACAATCCCCTGCAGCAAATAAACCAGGTACATTAGTAGCCCCTTGCTTGTCAACGATAATTTCGCCTCGAGAGTTACGCTCTACTACTCCCTCAAGCCACTCTGTGTTGGGCACAAGACCGATAAGAATAAAGACACCTGATAATTCGAGGTTTACTTCTTTTTGAGTATCACGCTCGACATAATCTAGACTTTCAACTTTATCTGTACCATGAATAGCCTTCGTTTCTACATTGGTCAGAACCGTAACATTATCCAGTGAATAGAGTTTTTCTTGTAAAACTTTATCTGCTTTAAGCTCTGGTAAAAATTCTAAAACAGTCACATGTTCAACTACACCAGCTAAATCGATGGCTGCTTCAATCCCCGAGTTTCCTCCCCCAACTACGGCAATTTTTTGACCTGCAAAGATCGGTCCATCACAATGCGGACAATAAGCAATTCCTTTATTTTTGAATTCTTCCTCACCTGGAATACCAAGTGAACGCCAACGTGCTCCTGTTGATAATACAACCGTTTTAGACTGTAGGACAGCTCCATTTTCCAGAGTCACTTCAAGCAGGTCGTTTTTCTCTAATTTCACTGCTTTTTGTGTTTTCATAATATCAGCTGGATAGGCTTTGACATGTTCTTCCAGTTGAGCAGCTAACTTTGGTCCTTCAGTATAAGTCGTCCCAATCAAGTTTTCAATGCCTAGAGTTTCTAATGGCTGACCACCGAATTTTTCTGCTAAAATACCTGTGCGTATCCCTTTGCGTGCTGCATAAATAGCCGCACTCGCACCTGCTGGACCACCGCCAACAACAAGAACATCATAAGGATCTTTATCATCAAATTCTTCACTTCCAGCTTGACCCACGAGTTTATTTAATATTTCTTCAAGACTCATGCGCCCACTTGAAAATTCCTCACCGTTAACAAAAACTGTTGGCACAGCCATCACACCACGAGATTTGACTTCGTTTTGGAACATGCCGCCTTCAATCATCGTATGCGTAATATTTTCGTTAAGAACACTCATGATATTCAAGGCTTGGACAACATCTGGACAGTTATGACAAGTCAAACTTACATAAGTTTCAAAATGATAAGGTTTATCAATGGCTTGAATACGTTTTTTGAGGTCATCTTCAATCTTTGGTGCGCGACCACTTACTTGTAAAAGAGCCAAAACAAGCGAGTTAAATTCATGACCTAAAGGAATACCAGCAAAAGCAATACCCCTCATTTCTCCCTTGCGAACGACAGAAAAGCCAGGAGCTTTGACTAACTTAGCTTCTTCAACACTTATACGTGGTGACATTTCAGCAATTTCATTGACAAATTCGCGAACTTTTTTACCATTGACATCTTCAGGATCTGCTTTGACACGTAATGCGATATCATTTTCTAAAAGTTCTAAATATTGTTTGAGTTGCGCTTTAAGATTCTCTTCTAACATTTTATCTTTCCATTCTTTTTAGCTTAAAAAGGCGAGTAATCTACTTCGCCTTATTAAATTAAATTTTACCGACTAAGTCCAAACCTGGTGTCAAAGTTTCTGCATCTTCTTTCCATTTGGCAGGGCAGACTTCACCTGGATTCTTACGAATGTATTGTGCTGCGCGCACTTTATCTACTAATTGGCTTGCATCACGGCCGATACCGTCTGCAGTGATTTCGACAGCTTGTACAATACCATCTGGGTCGATGATAAATGAACCACGTTGTGATAAACCAGATTCTTCATCCAATACATCAAAAATACGAGAAATCTTTTGTGATGGATCAGCAAGCATTGGATATTCTACTTTACCAATAGCTTCACTGTGCTCGTGCCAAGCTGCATGAACAAAATGTGTATCTGTAGAACATGAATAAACTTCTACGCCCAAATCTTTAAGAATACTATATTGTTCTTGTAAATCTTCCAATTCTGTTGGACAAACAAAAGAGAAGTCTGCAGGGTAAAATACGATGACATTCCATTTTCCTTTAAGATCATCTGAGTTTACTGTCAAGAACTTGCCATTTTGATAAGCTTCAGTGACGAAAGGTGCAACTTCTTTTCCGATTAATGACATGATTATTATCTCCAATTTTTCTAATATTTTTTTGTACTTCTTAAATAATTATCACAAAATGAATAAGGTTAGTCAAAAGATATGTTCAAGTTTTTAGAGAAAATAAAGCGCTTAACACTTCTGAATTATTACATTTTGAGTGATGATTCTATATACTATTGTTTAGATATACGAAACACCCATCACGAAAATGTTTATCAAATAACAAATCACTCGCTTTTAAAAATTATCTATTAAAAACAAAAAAAGCCCAGGTGGGCTTCTTTATTTTACAGTAAAAGCTAACGTCTTATCCAACATAAAAGGACGTAAATAAGCTGTTGCACTACTTGTTGGAAGTATCTCGTCGCGAAGTGTGATGCCTAATTCATTTTGAATATAAGCTCTTCTCTCTTGCACGCGCCCCCAAATGTCAGGATACGCTTCTTTTATCTCCTGTCTTAACTGTGCATCCGCCAAGAAAATGCCACTTTCACAACTTACACCACCGTATCCAGAAACAGATGGAATAATATCAATCTGGAACAGCATGCCACTCTCGATACTTTCTGTTGACTGCGGATAAACTGGTGAGCTCATCCATTCTTCATCAGCGGAGAGATGACCAGGATTAAGAGTCCAACCGTATTTTTCTTGTGGCAAAACTTCTTCTATTTTGTTATATAGCTCTTGCCCTTGTATACCAATCTTGATTGTTTCCAGCCAAGTTTTAACGGCATTAAAATAAGGTTTTGCAACAGCCGAAAGATAATCTTTCTCTTCATCTGGAAGCTCAGAAACTTGACTTACCGCATAGCCTCCTCGGCTTTGGAGGCCTCCTTTATACCCTGTCGTTAGGGAAAGTTTGTCTCCCTTTTTAATGACTTTATCGTTTGGATAGATATTGGCCTTTACAAAACGTTCGCCAGTTGCCATTATTGTAACGACATTATGTGCTTGTCCAAGGTCTGATAATTCTCTTGCAACTTCCATTTCGGTTTTTCCAAGCTCTATCTGATTCATCGCGTTTAACATGCAGCGTCCTGCCAAAGCAGCGCCAAATTCATAATGGGCAAATTCATTTGCATTATTTGTTGTGCGAACACCATTTTCCCCAATAAACAGACGTGTAGCATTTTCTAGTATGGCTTTTGGACATAAGCTTTGGACAGCGTGAACTAAAAAATGAGGTAAATCGAAAAGCTGATAATTATCCTCTTTTGTGCTGGTAAAGTTTTTCCACCCTACTAAACCAATCTTTTGAGTATGCTCTAGGTCACATTTGCTTAAAATTTCTTCAACTGTTTCTTGAGTATTCATAGGCTGATTAGGTAGAGAAAGATGTGGCATATGTACAGCTTCTGCTTTTAACCTTGCCTTATCTGCTTTATTTAGGTTTTCATTACCTAAAACAAGATAAGCTTTGCTATCCTTATGAAGTACAAGCAGGGCTTCTTCAAAACGCGGGAGAAAACCTGTAAGATACTCAAAGTTACTTCCATGTTCTAGGTCCGCATAGATAATTAAGCAATCAAAATTATCTTGGGTCATTTTATCAAGTAATTTCTGCCTTCTCTGCGCCATTGTATCATCTGTCAGTCCAACTGGTCTTAAGTTTTCTTCAAGCGTTGGGGGGGTAAATTTCGTGAGTTGAATCATCTCTTGCTCCTTTTTGTCAAAATAAGAACTGCCGCTTCAGCAATTCTTATTTCTTACTTTATATTCTTTTAATTTTTTAACTCTTGGGCGACGGCTTTCAAGCGTGAAAATTGAGCAGGTTCGGATAAAGAAACCGTCATTTCCCAAGCTTTGCTCCCTTCCTCAACTGCTAAAGTCAGGAAAAAGCGCTGAAAATACGACAAGTGCTCTGACTGCCGAAGATAATCAATATCGTCTTGTGTCAAAAAAGTTTGTTCACGCTGGATTGCTTTATTCAAATAGCGGAGCCAGAGCCGCGCATTTCCTCTTGATTTTTGAGCCGCAGCTTCAAAATATTCTTTCCAATTCATTTATAATAGCCTCAAAAGTTCGGGATTTTCTTTTAAATAATTTTTTAACGCTTCTTGGCCATAAGCGAGACCGTAAGCTTCTAAAACAACCGCAGGATCTGAAGTTCCTTCTGAATAATTGTTGAGTAAATCAAGGAGCGTATCTGGACGCTCAATGTTTAACTTCTTCATAATCTGGGCAATATCAGGAATATCCTTGGCTCTGCCCACTTGAATTTTGTCAATCAAAACTGACTGCAAGGAAGACAAATAGACTTCGAGATGACTTGCCTTGAAGATTAAAACTTTATCTTCATCAGAAAGTGACATGATGCGACCGATAGAATGGCTTAACCAAGGTTCATTAGCCGTTCCGACATGAAATTCTTGCCCAATCTCAGCAATAATTTCCTCAACTTTCGCAGTTGATTCATAAAAGGCATCGATATCCTCTGTAGCTTTTAGACCATGATACTCCAAGACAAAACCGCCTACGCATTGTAAGCTTAGGTGGATATCATTTTCTGCTAATTTTTCATTCAAACGCGTAAACAACTTATTATAATTCATAAATTATATACTTTCTCTTGAAAACTCTCTTCTTGATTATAGCATACCGTGTCTTATAAAAAAAGAGTTTTTCCTCTTTTTACATAATAAAAAACACCTAGTGGTGCTTTAAGAGTTAATTTTCGCAAAGGCTTGATTCAAGTCTTCCAATAAATCTTGGATATCTTCGATACCGGCAGATAGGCGAATCAGTCCATCCTTAATGCCAGCTTCTTCACGAATCTTTTTCGGTATTGAAGCATGTGTCATCACTGCAGGTACCTCAATCAGACTTTCCACACCTCCGAGTGATTCAGCTAAAGTAAAGTATTCTAGAGCTTCGACAAAGTCTTTTACTTTATGTTCATCCTTAAGTTCGAAAGAAAGCATTCCTCCAAAGCCAGACATTTGTTGAGAAGCAATCTCATGTCCTGGATCTTGCGGGAGACCTGGGTAATATACTTTGCTTACTTCCTCTGATGCATCAAGGAACTCTGCAATTTTTTGAGCATTTTTGGCATGAGCTTCCATACGAAGTGCTAAAGTTTTGATCCCTCTTTGAACTAGCCAACTGTCTTGAGGACCTAAAACACCACCAATTGAATTTTGCATGAAGGCGATACGCTCAGCTAATTCTTCTTTATCTGTGGTGACAAGACCGGAAACAACATCGGAATGTCCACCCAGGTACTTCGTACCGGAATGCAAAACAATATCCGCACCTAAACTTAAAGGACGTTGGAAGTAAGGTGTCGCAAAAGTATTATCAACGATTGTCAGTAGATTATTTTCCTTAACAATATCTGCAAGTTTTTGGATATCTAAAACAGTCATCAAAGGATTAGAAGGTGTTTCAAAATATATTGCCTTGGTTGAAGCTTTAATCTTATCTTTTAAATCAGAAATATCTGTCAAATCGACCAAATCATATTCCAAACCAAAATTAGACATGACTTTATCCATTAAGCGGAAAGTTCCCCCATAAACATCATTCCCAAGAATCAAGTGGTCCCCCGATTTAAAAATAGAAAGAACGGCATGAATACCAGCTAAACCTGAGCCAAAAGCAAAGCCTTGCACACCGCCTTCTAGGTCAGCAATGAGCATTTCTAAGGCATGACGGGTTGGATTTCCCGATCGTGAATATTCATAAGCTTTGGGTTGACCCAAACCATCTTGCTTATATGTCGACACTTGATAGATCGGAACAGAAACGGCCCCTGTGGTAGCATCTTCACTGATGCCTCCATGAATCATCTTTGTTTTTAATTTCATCTCACTCATACTTCACCTCTTTTTAATTGTTTATTTATTATAATGCAGATTATCTTTTGTTGACTTTGGGTAATCCTATATCCGACTTTTAATTTTTTTATGTTAAGAGAAAAACCCTTAAACAAGGGCTTTTTTCTTATAGTTTCACTTCATTTGCCGGAGCAAAAAGATCATTTAAAGCTTCGCTCATGGTTGGATGAGTGTAGATATGATCTCGTAACATGGTGTAAGGTATTTTTGCTTTCATCGCAAGCGATAAAATATTTATCACTTCATGTGATTCTTCAGCATAAAGAGTTGCACCTAATATTTCTTGTGTTTCTGGATCTACTAATGCTTTAAGTAGCCCTTTACTTTGTCCAAGTACTGCAGATTTTGGAATAGATGTAGCTTCTAAACGGAACAATCGATATTTGGTACCTTGAGCTTGAGCTATTGTTTCTGTTAAGCCTATATTAGACAGAGTTGGTGTGATAAAAACACTACTTGCTAACTCACCTCGATTACTTAATGTCCGAGATTTGTCGCCATAAAGTTGACTTTCAATGATACGAAAATCATCCAATGACGTATAAGTAAATTGTGGTCCACCATGTACATCACCCAAAGCCCAAATATTTGGAGCAGAGGTTTCAAGCTTTTCATTCACTAAGATATGTCCTGCCTCGCCAACTTTGATTGAAGTATTTTCTAAACCTAATCCAGAAGTATTGGGCTTACGACCTGTAGCAAGAAGAATCTTGTTTCCTTGTACTTCTTCTGCTTGACCATCTTTTGTAATATTGAGGATACTTGCTTCATCACGATCAAAAACACCATTTATTTCATAGCCGAGCTTGAAGACAGCACCAGCGTCTTCTAAATCTTGCTTCACGCGCTGCGCAACATCTCTATCTTGACGCGGCAAAAATATATCGTGTGAGTCAATAATCGTTACCTTTGATCCATAAGACAGAAACATGGCTGCAAATTCAAGTCCGATATAGCCAGAACCCACAATCAGAAGGTGTTCAGGTTTTTCTTGTAAGTCCATCAACCCTGTCGAGGTCACAAGATTTTTACTCTCCGACATACCAAGGATTGAGGGCAAAATAGCACGCGCACCCGTATTGATAAAGATACGTTCAGCTTGAACAAGCATTATGGGCTTTCCTTCTTCGGATATTTCGACCTCATGGTCTGAAAGAAATCTCGCCTTCCCGTCAATTACAGTTGCATTTGGTTCATCTGCAATCATATGGTAATTCTTTTTATTCAGCTTTTCGACCAGGCTGAATTTTTGAAGGACTGCCTCGGTGAAAGCTTCACCTTTTTGGCCATTTACAATTAACGACTTAGACGGAATACAGCCAATATTAATACAAGTTCCCCCGTACATCCGCGTAGATTGTTCCACGATTGCTACTGTTTCCCCTTTATTGGCCAATGATTTAGCAAGGGTTTTCCCTGCCTTCCCAAAGCCAATAATTAAATTCTTAAATGTCCTTCTCTCCATATTACAGCTTGCCTCTATAGTCAACGATGAGAAGATTATGGCTCAAATATTCTCCGTCTGTTTTCAAAGCAATGAGGTTGTAGCTGCCTTCTACTTTTGCATGTAAATCTTGGGCGCTCCAGAACATTTCCCCCCATTTTTTGAAGTAAACAGGGCCAAATTCTGAATCCATATGTGCATCAAAAGCCTCTGGCAACTTGCCTTTGTCAATAGCAAGGATACGGTAACGTGAGATACCGCCCGCACATGCGTCAATAGCCTCGTTCTTTTCACTCAACTCGTGGTCAAAATCCAATACAAAATCTGCATTATCAAATTTCGCTAATTTTTCGCTTACTGTTTTGTCAAATATAATTTTCATGCTTTTTTCCTCCTATGGTTTAAGCAAGTGCCTTAATTTCTTTTCCTAATTGATCCAAGCCGTTTTCAAAAACTGACCAGTCTTGTGTAAGTTTCAGTAGTAGGAGACTTCCTTGTATCGTTGAGATGATATGCTGAGCTTGCGTTTTAGAACGCGCTTGAGTCCAACCTGTGATTTCCACAATCCTAGCTTGAATCAATGCTGTCCAAGTCTCCATAAGCTGTCCTAACAACTCACGAAAATCTTTGTCTTCACTCGCACCAAGTTCAACGACTAGGTTTCCTACAGCACAACCATAATGTTGTGTTTCATCCACATGCACCTGAATTTCCCAGTTTAGCATTGCTAGCAAAGCTTGTTTGGGATCCTCCATCTGGAGCAATAAGGGATCAAAACATTGTGTTTCCCAGTCATTACTATGCGAACGAATCACTTCTAAACAGATTTCTTTTTTTGATAAAAAATAATGATAGAGTTGTCCTTTTCCAGTACCCGAGTCCTCGAGAATATCTCGGATAGAAGTTGAGGCATAACCTTTTTGACAAAAAAGCTTTTTACTGCTGTCAATGATTTTTTCTTTTGCTTCTGACACTTTACACGCTCCAATCATTTTACCTACCGCTTGGTACAATACTAATATACCAAATTATGATGCCTTGACCAAATAATTGAACTGAGATTTTCTTTTCTTAATTTTGTGAAAGGTTTATGATATTAAAAATTATAATATTTTGTTACACTAAAATATAACGGATGTAAAAACTATATTGGAGGAATTATGAAGAAGACCATACTATTATCGATAGCATTAATAGGAGTTTTTGTACTTAGTGGATGTAAAGATGTCAAAAAAGAAAATACTGAAACAAAAAATGTTCCAGTTTCAAGTACTAATAAGAGCACCGTAAAGACAACAGAAACCCAATCATCAAGTGCTTTGGAGAGTATCCCTACATCAACTCCTACATCTGAAGAAAAGGAAACTGAACAAACTTCTTCTTCTTTATTTGAAGGTTATAGTGCTGAACAAATTGAATATGCGCGCGTAACAGAAGCAATAATTCATTATTATAAAGGGGATTATCAACCTGTATCTATCGATGTCACTAAAAATGGACAAAATCATCAGATTTTTCCTTTTGAAGGCTCTGTAGTTCTTCCTCAAGAAACTGTTACTTTATCCTTTAGCAAAGATAATACGATGGCCGGAACAACTATTATTACCTATAGTTCTAATCATGACGGTTCAATAAATTTTTATAAAGATCCAAATCATTATCAAGATGAAAGATACCCCAAAAATCCTTCATGGGTTAAGGAGGAATCGCAAAAATTACTAGACAGCATGCAAACAATAGAAATACCTATTTCATTTGATTACGAAGCTGCTCAAATCATTTCCAAAATACAAGTGAAGTAAAAATTGAGCTTTTTGTTTGTATTTAGGCTTTTAAAAAATTCAAAATAAAAACCTACCCTGCTTAAGGTACATGGCCTTAAGCAGGGTAGGTTTTTCTGATCTGTGTTTTAAATTACACCCACAAGGATGAAGAGGATAACGATAATTCCCAGCGCAATACGGTACCAACCAAAGATTTGGAAGTCACGGCGTTTGATGTAGCTCATCAAGAATTTAATAACGAAGATAGATACAACATAAGCGACAACCATTCCAACGATAAGGGCAATCACTTCTGAGAGACTAAAGTGAAGGCCGAATTTCAAGAGTTTAAAGGCAGAGGCACCAAGCATAGTGGGTACTGCGAGGAAGAAAGTAAACTCGGCAGCAACGACACGTGAAACTCCAATAAGCAAGGCACCCACAATTGTTGCGCCTGATCGTGATGTCCCTGGAATCATTGAGAGGACTTGGAACATCCCGATGATCAGTGCAGTTTGATAGGTAATTTCTTTCATTGTATTGATTTTTGGTACACGTGTTTTATTCCAACGTTCAATCACGATAAAGGCGATACCATAAACAATCAGCATAATGGCAATTGTCAATGGTGTCCCAAAATTTTCTTCTAAGAAATCATTTAAGAATAAGCCAAATACAGCTGACGGAAGGAAGGCCACTACAACCTTAACCCACATGTTAAAGACAGAACGTTTGATCCGTACACCTTTTCCTTCAACATTAACAAAAGGATTCATCTGTGACCAGAATTCCACAATAACTGCAATAATTGCACCTAATTGGATGACTACAAAGAACATATCTTTGAAAGCTTGTGTCATATTGGTGTGAATGAAGGCATCCACTAAAAGCATATGCCCTGTGCTTGATACGGGGAGCCATTCTGTAATTCCCTCGACGATGCCGAGAAAAATAATTTTCAAAAGTTCAATAAAATTTAAATCCATTTTTCCTTATGTCCTATTCATTAATGAGGTAGAAACTGCCATCTGTAACTTTGACTGTCAAAGCTGTCTCTTGATTTCCCATCTGATAAGGAAATTCTTTTTTGACATGATTTACATAAAGTTCTTCTGCCTCTACATTTATCCCCGGCAATTGACTGTTTATTATTTTCAATTGGCCGTCTTTTTTAACAATTTTGCTACGTTCTTTCAGATGAAGATTTTCAAAAATAGTTGCACCATCATTTGAAGCAAAATCCATACTTTCTGCTGTCACACGTTCTAAAACAGATGCCCCATCATTAGAAGTTACTTTCAAATGTCCCGCCAAAGTCAAATCACGCAATTGCCACGCAGCATCACTAATATTCATCGTGAGTTGGCTTCCTTTAATTCTTTCTAAGGAAAGGCCACCATCTCGAAGATTAATTTTGAGACTATCTGCTTTCAAATCACGCAAGGTTTTTTGTCCGGATGTTCCGTCGATAATGATTTTCTCAAAATTCATATTTTCTGGTACAGTTACAATTATTTTTTCCTGACCCATTTTACCAAAATTAAGCCCTAAATTGAAGTCAAAGGTGCTTTTTCTCGCCTCAACCTTCAAAGTTTTACCTTGAAGGTTAATCTCAGGCTTCTGATCAAGCAAGTGGCTCTCAACTTTCAGAGTTGAGCCAGAGATAATTTCTAAATCCGCATCTTTACTGTTGATAATCATATTTTTTACTTTATCTGTAGCAAAAGTCTGTTCTGTAGAAATAAGATGAGAGATTTGAGGACGGCCTTCTTTCCAGACAAGACTCGTTTTACCTCCAGCAGCTAAGCCAATACCTAAAAGAATAATGCCAGAAATAATCATAGTCAGTGCGGCAACTATCGTTCTTTTATTTTTCACAAGACTCCTCCTTTCTGATCGCGTTTGGTTCTTTGAGTTAATTTACGCCCCAACCATTTAATCATTCCAAGAAAACGAAGGCACAGCCATTTTGTGAGGAAAAGAATAAAAGGACTGATAAGGATTCCCAACCCAAAAAGCAAAAGACCAAGTCCACTAAAGACAAGTGTTGTCATTGGACTACTGAAGATGACACCAAGTCCAGAAATGAAGGAGAATAATCCACCAAACACGAGTGAAACATCAAGCATGTACAGGCTAAAGAGGAGAGCTAATAGCATCATTAACAAGGCTAGAATAAGTAAAAGAATGGCAAGTGCCAAGGGTACCAAAAGCGGTGAAGCAAAAAGACCAAGTATAATGAGCCAGACCAGCTGAAAGCGTGATTTAGCGGGTATACTTTTTTCTTCTTCTTGCGCGTGATCATCTTGGTCTAAGAAATAACTGAGTTTGAGCTTGGTAGCAAATTGTTTTGGTGTTCCATACTGTGCTGTTATATCCTCAAGTGTCATTCCTGACTCAATAAAGTATTCTTGATAATAAGCGATTAAGTCTCTACTTTCTTCTTGAGGTAGATCTGTCAGATGGGCCTGCACAGCCTCTAAATAACTATTCATCGTTTTCGAGTTCTCCTTCTACTAAAAGTTTATCCATGGCATTACGGAATTGCTGCCAGTCAGCAGTTATTTTTTGAAGCTCTTGGCGTCCATTCTCTGTTATCCGATAATAACGTCTCATGCGACCTTCATAAGGCTCGTCATAATTTTCTAAAAGCTCATGCTTTTTTAAACGACGTAAGACAGGATACATGGTTGATTCACTAATCGGAAGTTGGGCTTGTACTGTTTTTGTCAACGCATAGCCATACATATCTTTCTTATTCAACAAAGAAAGCACTGTCCCGTCTAGAAGTAAGGTTGGAATTTGAATATCCATAATTGTCCTTTCCTTTTCCTTCATAGCATATTATATGTTGTATAATATGATACTATACTATACGACATATAATAACATATAAAACATCTGCTGACAAGTATGAGGCAATAATTTCAAAAGATATGATAAAATAAGTTAAAGTTAAACTGAAGGGTAAAGAACTGCATGCAAATCATAAAACTCCGGGAACATAAGGAAAAGCTTGAACAAGCTGCAAACTGGTTTCACCAGAAATGGGAAATTCCACTTTCTGCCTATCAAGAAAGCATGGAGGCTTGCCTCCAAGGTTCAGAAACCATTCCGCAATGGTATATGATGATCCATGAATCAGAAATTATTGGTGGCCTTGGAATTATTGAAAATGATTTTCATAATCGTAAAGATTTATCGCCTAATATTTGTGCTTTGTATGTGGAAAAAGAATTCCGTAGTCAAGGGATTGCGGAAAAGTTACTCCAAGAAGCTTGCGATGATATGAAGATGCAAGGGGTTCATAGGCTCTATCTTGTCACTGACCATACTCATCTTTATGAACGCTACGGTTGGGAATTTATTGGCTTTGTTCAAGCGGAAGATGAAGACGAGATGTTACGGATGTATTCTTACCAAATCTAAAAAAACTCCTAAATAGGAGTTTTTTTTATTTTTCTTGTGGTCTTTCATATTTTAGTCCCATCGCATTGATTGAGACAATTACTGTTGAAATACTCATCAATACTGCAGCAGCCAATGGATCAATAGAGATACCAAAGGTTGGGTAAAGAATGCCGGCAGCAACAGGAATAGCAATGATATTATAACCCGCTCCAAACCAAAGGTTTTGTTTCATCTTACGATTAGAGCGTTTAGCTATCTCAATCAGTGCTAAAACATCACTCGGATGTGAGTTGACCAGGACAACATCTGCTGTATTGATAGCGACAGATGTTCCGCCTCCAATCGCAATGCCGAGATCACTTGTAGCAAGCGCAGGTGAGTCATTGACACCGTCACCAATAAAGAGAACACCACCTTTTTCTTGGTAATCTTGGACAATCTTTGCTTTATCTTCTGGTTTTAATTCAGCACGATATTCCGCAATACCAAGATTTTTTGCAATTTTTTCTGCGGTAGCTTCATTATCTCCAGTCAACATTACAGGTATGATATCACGTTTTTTCAATTCTTCGATAAAGAATTTCGCATCTTCTTTTGGGGAATCACCTAAAGCGACAAAACCGTAAAGTGTTTTATCCGAAATGAGGAAGGAAACAGTCAGACCTTGGTCAAAGACCTTTTGAACTTCTGCCTCATCAACCGTAATTCCATTTTCTTTGAGGTAAGCGTAAGAGACGATACTGTAATTTTTTCCTTGAACAGTACCTTTCAAGCCTACACCAGGAATATTTTCCAGATTTTCTGCTTCTAATTTCAAATCGTCAACAGCATTGACAATTGACAGCGCAATAGGGTGTGTTGAACCACTTTCTAATGCGGCCATAACTTGTAGAATATCTACCTTATCATCCTTAGGCAAATCGACTACTTGACGTACACTAAATTTTCCGTCTGTGAGTGTCCCGGTTTTATCCATAAGGGCATATTTTATTTTACTAATAGATTCAAGAGATGTACGGTTTTGAATCAGCAAACCATTTTTAGCCGAAAGATTAGTTAGGCGTGCCACGACTAAAGGTACAGCCAATCCTAAGGCGTGAGGACATGCGATGACAAAGACAGAAACAGCAGTCATAAGTGCAAAGCTCAATGAAGAAGTCATCATCCAAATAATAAAGGAACCAACCCCCACAATCAATGCCGCCCAGAAAAGCCAACCTGCTACACGATCTGCTAAGTTTTCACTGGCAGACTTTTGCTTTTGCGCCTTCTCTACTAATTGCGCAATTTGCGCCAGAAGAGAATCTTTTCCTAGAGAAGTTACTTTCATTTCAAAAGGGAGGTTCTGGTTTAGAGAACCGCCGTAAACTGTATCTCCTGCTTCTTTTGAGACCAAACGCGCTTCACCTGTAATCATCGATTCATCGATAGACAAATGAGCCGTTTCTGTTGTCACAATACCATCAGCTGGAATACGTTCGTTTTCTTTTACGAGAAGAATATCGTCCACTTGGAGCTCAGAAATGGCCACATCTTTTCCGTCTTTCAGATGTGCTTTTTTAGGAATGAGGGATGCGAGGTCTTTTAGTGCATCACCTGCACGACTAACTGCGCGCATCTCGATAATGTGACCTGCCAGCATGATAACAATCAAGGTCGAGAGCTCAAACCAAAAGTCCATTGCCTCGCCACCTGTCCATAATAAAACCGTAGCATAAACCGAGTAAGCATAAGCCACGACAATTCCCATCGTAATGAGCATCATCATCGCCGGTTTTCGAGATTGATATTCTCCACGCGCGCCACTAAAGAAAGGTGTGCCACCATAGAAGAAAATAATGGACCCTAAAATAAGTCTGACAATCGAATCGCCTTGAAAGCTTATCAGCTGAAAACCAGCAATACTTGAAATAGCAAGCAAAGGAACCATGAGCGCAATGCTGACTTTCAGCTTCTTACCCATATTACCCATGTGCATCATATGTCCTCCATGGTTCATCATATCATGTCCATCATGATGGTCCATTTCTGCCATATCATTCATCTCGTGATGCATGTGCTCTTTATGTTCTTCTTCCATCTCAACCTCCTTAAATTTTCTATTCTTTTAATAACTCTATATCTACAGTTTACAATTGTAAACTTATAAAGTCAAGTAAAAACAAAAAATTGAAAAGAGAAAACTCCCTTCTGCTGTTTTGCGCCAAATAAAAAGTGGAACTAACTCCACTTCTATCTTTATTTACTTGTAACTTGACCAATCACGAGGTTGGCAATGACATTACCCGTTTTTGTAAGATTGATATTTTCTACACGCTCCGCATTTGTAAAAGCCACAATAATTTCTGTTCCTTTTCCTGCAGCTTTAATTTTTTGCAGATCCATATCAGCAATCTTATCGCCTTTTTTAAGAACTTGGCCTTCAGAAACAGTTAACTTAAACGGCTCACCTTTAAGCTCAACCGTATCTAAGCCCATATGTAAAAGAACTTCTAAGCCTGATTCTGTTTGGATGCCCATTGCATGTTTGGTTGGGAAGATATTTGTTATTTTACCTGAAATTGGTGCAAATACTTCTTCTTTTGTCGGTAATATCGCAAAGCCATCTCCCATCATTTGAGCTGAGAAAACTTGATCCGGAACTTCCGTGATTGGCATAACTTTACCTGTAGCCACCGCAAATATTTCTTGCGTGAATGCTTTAGTATCTGCCAGAACAACCTCTTTTGTTGTTGCTACAATATGGTCCGGAACTTCTCCAGTTTGTTGAATTTTTTTCAATTCATCCGCTACAAATTGCACTTCTGTACCTACGATGACTTGGACGTTCTTTTTATCTAAAACACGCACCCCAGGTACACCAGTTGCTTTGATTGCAGCTTGATCCACTAAGTCAGAATTTTCGACAGTTAAACGTAATCGTGTCGTACAATTATCAACTGTTTTAAGATTATCATTGCCAAGACCTTGATAAATACGGCCAGCAAGAAAAGCAAATTTTTCATCTGTAGAAGATAAATCTGGCTCTTCCTCACCTTCGCCACCTTCCTCACGACCCGGTGTCATCATATTAAATTTCTTAATGACAAAATCAAAAGTAAAGTAATAAACGACAGCCATAACCAAACCGAGCACAAGAAGCATGTAAGGTTGATTCGCAATTGGCACACGTAAGCTCAAGATGAAGTCGATGAGACCAGCCGAAAAGTTAAAGCCGGCAGTCCAATGGAAAAGGGCAGCGATAAACATGGAAATACCTGTTAATACCGCATGCACAACATAAAGTGGCCAGGCCACAAACATAAATGAGAATTCCAAAGGTTCGGTTACACCAGTGAAAAATGAAGCAAAACCAGCAGCAAGCATAAGTGAAGCCGTAGCTTTTTTCTTTTCGGGACGTGCATTGCGATAAATTGCATATGCACCTGCAGGCAAGCCAAACATCATAATAGGGAAGAATCCTGCTTGATAACGGCCCGTAATCCCTTGAGTTCCAATGTTTTTCCAGAAATTACCGATGTCATTAATCCCTGCAGCATCGAACCAGAAAACGTTATTGAGTGCGTGATGCATTCCTGTTGGGATTAACAAGCGGTTCGAGAAACCGTAAATTCCAGCTCCTAAAGGACCAAGATTAACGATAGCTTTACCAAAAGTTGTTAATCCTCCGAAAACGGCAGGCCAAAGGAAAAGTAAAACAGCTGAAAGAGCGGCCATTATAACCGCAGTAAGTATTGGCACTAAACGCCGACCACTAAAGAAAGACAAGGCCATCGGCAGTTTCGTGTTACTGAACTTATTATAAACTGCTGCTGCGATTAGACCAGCTAAAATACCTATAAAAACGTTCCCGTTGTTAATCTTAGTGAATGCAGTATTCACTTTTTCGACATCAATTCTTTGCAAGAGAGCCACAGAATCAGGATTGAGTAAAGTCATTGGGACAAGGAAGGATACTACGCCAGCCAGTGCTGCGGAGCCATCTTTGTCCTTGGACATTCCAAAGGCCAGTCCAACAGCAAAGAGTAATCCTAAGTTATTCAGAATTGTTTGCCCGGCTTGAATCATAAAGGCTGCCAATACATTATTGGCGCCCCAGCCTGTAGGATCAATCCAATATCCAATCCCCGTAAATAAAGCTGCAACAGGTAAAGTTGCAACCGGAAGCATGAGCGATCGGCCCATCTTCTGCATGTATTCTTTCATAAATCCTCCAAGAATAGAAAAATTAAATAATTTACCAAAAATGGCACGTACACAAACCTCTACTTTTAAGCACCAATATCAATACTTCTTATTTCACAAAAAGTAAGATTTAACTTTGGTTGACATATAAAAAGGCCATTGCCAATGCTTACACAATCGCCTTGTTTCGTTAAATCTTCGACCAGTTAAAATTTATGATATTTTTCACTTAATATGATTAAATTTATTTGTACAATATTATTTTAACATCTTCTTGGTGATTTTGGTGAGTATAGGTGTAGAGGATGAATTACTTGTCAATATACGACCTGATTTTTACCTTTAGACTTTGCAATATAAAGTTTCTTATCAACATCATTGATAATTTCTTGCTGCTCTTGTGCGCCAACTACTTCAACTGCTCCTACCGATATCGAAGCCTTGAAGCTACTTTTTTCATACTCGAAATCATAAGTTGAGACCATATTAACAATGTCTTCCATAATCTCCTTGACTTCTTCTTCTAGATTATTTCTAAATATGATGAAAAACTCATCTCCTCCATAACGAAATAACTGACCAGATGTATTTTCTTTTTTTAACTTAATCCTAACAAGCTCACAAACCTCTTTTAATGCATAATCACCAGCAGCATGACCATAAGTATCATTTATATGCTTAAAGGCATCCACATCAAAAAGGACGACAGTAAAAACTGACATATACTGACTTTCAATGATTTCTTGTAAAGTTTCCTCAAATTTTCTCCTATTATAAGTATTCGTAAGAGGATCCATGTAGGAGTACTTCCTCAATTCAGAATATTCTTGAACGATCAACTTTAAAATCGCTAATACTTTTTCAGCAATAAATAGCATAATGCATATTTTTAAAAATATACCTACAGAATAACCTAAACTAAATTGAAATCTGGAACTAGATATGAGCATGACAGATAGAGTGATAGGAAAGCTCGCGAATAAATAGAAGTAACGTTTTTTTGTTACAAGCAATCGGTACTTGGAAATGATGTATAAACTCGTCCAAAATAAAAAGAGTGCCAATAAGACAAGCATAGTTGAGCGTATGTCAAATCCATAAGTGTAAGTATACAAGGCATAAAAGAGTAAAAATAACGGTATGACTGCATATTCTACGTATTTATAGTAGGATACAACAAAGTAATCGATAGCCACAACAACAAAAATTAATGAAGTATCACTTAATAGTCCGCCTTCTGGTGAGTTTTTATCAATTTGGGTAAATAATAATTTTAAAACAATGATTAGAAATGTGAAATTCGTGGAATATAAAATATAGGTAAAAAAACTATTCTTATTTAATTTATAGTGGCGAATTAAATATTTAAAAATATAAATCATTCCTAAAATGCCAGGAATTAAAAACATTTTTACAATAAAATTACTTCCAAATATATCTTGAATATCATTGACATAAATCATAAACTAGTCCTCTCAATAAAACTGATGTGGAATACTGTAATAGTAACTTTGCTGTTTCCACTCTTGAGGAAAAGTTTTCAGAAGCGCTTCTTCTTCCACGCCTTCAATAACTATTTCTTTATCAAATGATGTGATAATCGACTCTATTGCTAATAAATAGTTGGAGAGTTGTTCTGATTCAAGAATATTTTTAAACTCCAAGGTTGATAATTTTATTCGTGATATGTAGAGATGCAAGTCAATTAAGCTCCTAAATGAATTAACACCCAATAAAAAGTCATCTAAGGCAATATCATAGCCCATCTGCTTGATTGATTTTATTATCTCACGTGGAACAATTTCTGAATAGTGGTTATTTCTATAAAGAGGAATCCGTTCTGTCAGCTCTATTTTCAGCTTTTCTTTATAATTGAAACTTTCAAGAAATGCAATCGTTTCAGAATAATACAATTCTTGATAGTCAATATTTAAAGAGTAGATAGTCTTCTCTTTTTTCAATAAATCATTCAAAATTTTACTGATTTTTTCTATATAGAGCTTATGTAATTCTCGATCTGACATTAATTCATCAAAGAGTTGTTCTGGAAACACATATTTCCCTGAAACTTCTTCCCTCAATAGCAGCTCGTATTCTTCTTGGATCGAATCATTCATATTACATATTTTTTGTCTAAAAAAGCATAAGTTATTGATACTTTTTCTTGCCTTATTATTTGTCATTTTCTTTTATTATTCCAATTTTATCTTAAAGTGGCTGATACATTCTCAGGTTTACTGACACTTTTCTTAATGATACCTTCTGTACTTTTGCGGAAGATATTTCCTGATTTCTTCACTGTTATATCCAACTAAAAGCTTATTATCATCTAAAACAATCGGTGTTTGAAGGAGGTTTGTATTATGTTTTAAATACTCAAGTCCTTCATTAAATGACAATTCATATAAATGAAGTATACCTTTTCTTGTCTCAGATTTACTTCGCGTTGGGTGTTTAACAATATCTTCTAAACCTTTATCTGTCATTGATAATGTCTTTACTATATCTTCTTTTGAAATTTTGGCAATAGGAGCTTTGCTTATTGTTATGCTGTGATCTTTAAACCACTTAAGTGTTTGACGCGAAGAATTACAGCCCCTTTTATAATATACTTGTATGATGTCTTTATCCTCTAATTTTATCTTTAAGAATTTTTATTCTATTTGTTTTGTTAGAAGTGATTTAAATCACTAATAGATTATAACGATAAATGACGTTCAAATTTTTTATATCCGGTATTTCGGATTAATAAATACATATTTTCTAATTTTATATTATAATAAAGTTTGATATTAAATTTTAGTAGGAGTAATTTATTTGGTCTATCAAAAATATGGGATAACTTTTAAAAATATGAGAAAACAAAATAAATTTACTTTATCTGATTTTTCCGAAGTAGGTTTAGCAAGTTCGACCTTGTCTGATTTCGAACGTGGTTTGACCATGATTAGTTTGGAAAAAATTGATTTAGCCTTACAACTCATGGGCTGTAGTTTATCTGATTTTGATAGCCATTTAAATTTCTACTCTCCTACTGATCCCATATATATATTGCAAGAATTAGAAAGAGCAATCCTATTCAATGATTCCCCAAAATTGAAAGACCTTTACATGACTTGTAAACAAACAAAGCAAAGAAATCTTTGCCTAACCATAAAATTCCTACTGAAAAAGGGAACTTTAGAAGAAAAAAATGAAATCGTCAATTTCTTATATGAAACCAAGGCATTTGGTATAAAAGAACTTTCTATTTTTTACATCATCATGCACCAACTGGCCCCTCAAGATATTTTAAACATTATGAAGAGGTTAAAACAATATGGAAAAGGGATGTCTAATTCTGAAATTTATCACCGTCATCTGTCTCACGTGATACTAGAAGTTATCACTGTCCTTTCAAATTACGGACTTAAAGACGAAGCTCACTATTTTATAAAAAGAGTTGAAGAACTCAATCTAGCTCAATCTATGCTCTTAAGAAATTTATTTAAGGCGGTAAAAGGGTTGTGGGTATATAATTTTGAAAACAAACTTAAAGGAAAAGAACAGATAAAAAAAGCGATGGAAATACTGTTGCTTGCTGCTCAGCCTGAGGTCGCTCAATTTCACCAAGAAAAATTTAAAATGTTAGTTGACCTATGAAGAATAGAATTTTCTACTCTGTATATGAATTTCAAATAAAAAGAAACGAGTATCAAATCCCGTTTCTTTTTTTTATTTTATCGCTATCTAATTCAAAACAGCGACAGCCAAGCTCAAATAAGTCGCAAAGAGTATCCAGACAAAGTATGGCAAGAGTAGGATTGCTGACCATTGGTTGATTTTGAAAAATTTCTTAATACAAAGATAGACCACAATATCAAGAACAAGGATAACAAGTACTCCAAACCAGAAATAACCCTTGAAAAAGATAATGCTCCAGATAAAGTTGAGGAATAACTGGATGACATAGAGCAAGAGAGCGGGCTGGGCTTCACTTTTTCTTAATTTTAAATTTTGAAAAACTATAAAACCTGCTACAGCAATCAAGGCATAGAGAATTGGCCAAACAATACCAAACAGATAATCTGGTGGCGCCAATGGCGGAAGTTGTAAGTTGTTATAAATTGATTTGATATCACCAGCTAATATTCCTGATAAACTCCCAATTGCTTCTACCACAATGATAAACAACCCAACAAGTAATATCGGTTTTAGTTTACTAGAATGTTTCATAATGCTCCTCCTCTTTTTCTAAGTTATCCGTTTTCTTTAGTATTTTCTTAATTTTAACATATCCCCTATTTTAAAGGCAGTTATTCGATTGTAAATTTTACGCATGTTGGGTTGCTTAGAAAGCTTTGTCTATACTCTTTGATAAAGATTTTACTTTGACTTTACCCTATTTTTATTTTTTAAAATTCCCTTTTTAATTGAATCGAAAATTAAAAATTGTTATAATAATTATAGCGCTTACATGATTAGTCCGGACATAGTCTTACCACCAACAGGAGGAACTATGATCAAAAATGGAAACACACGTCACTTAAAAATAGCTATTGCGATATTAGCCTTGGCTACACTTGGTTTTACAGGCGCGCATGCTCAAGCAGATGCTGCCGATGAAATGGTCAATCCCACCGATAAGGTTTTAGTCGGTTATTGGCACAATTGGAAATCAACAGGTAAAGATGGTTATAAATACGGAACCTCTGCTGATTTTGATCTTTCACAGACACAAGACGGATACAATGTTATTAACGTATCTTTCATGAAAACACCTCAAGGAAGTTCTCTTCCCACATTTAAACCTTATAATAAGACCGATGCTGAATTCAGAGCTGAGGTTGCAAAACTCAACGCAGAAGGCAAATCTGTATTAATTGCATTAGGAGGTGCAGACGCTCATATCGCACTTACTAAAGCGCAAGAGGATGACTTTGTGAATGAGGTTATCCGTCTTGTAGATACTTATGGCTTTGACGGCTTGGATATTGATTTAGAGCAATCTGCCATTGATGCAGCTGACAATAATACTGTCATCCCATCAGCTTTACGGAAAGTCAAAGCTCATTATCGTCAACAAGGTAAGAACTTTATGATTACGATGGCCCCAGAATTTCCTTATCTTACAACTACAGGGAAGTATGCGCCTTATATCAATGGTTTAGAAGGTGATTACGATTATATTAATCCTCAGTATTACAATCAAGGCGGTGATGGTTTTTGGGATTCTGACTTAAACATGTGGATTTCCCAATCTAACGACGAGCAAAAAGAAGCTTTCCTCTATGGTTTGACACATCGCCTTGTCACAGGAACCGATAATTTCATCAAAATTCCGGCAGACAAGTTTGTGATTGGCTTGCCTGCAAATGAGGATGCGGCAGCAACAGGTTACGTTAAAAATCCTAAAGATGTCGAAAATGCCTTAAAACGCCTAAAAGCTTCTGGAAATGAAATCAAAGGCTTAATGACCTGGTCCGTCAATTGGGATGCAGGTAAGAGCGTGACAGGCTTAAATTACAACAATTCCTTCGTCAATACCTATGCACCAATGCTTTTTGGAGACACTGGGGGCGGAAATGAAACAAAACCAACACTTCCAATAATCACAGTTTCTGATCTTACAGAAACCAGTGCTACAATTCAAGCAAAATCAACAGATGCATCTGGGATAGCCAACTACGAGATTAAAGTTGGGGGAAAAACTTATACAAGTAAAGATGGATTACAAGCTATCTCCGGTCTTAAAGCCGCAACAACTTATACCGTTGAAGTTGTCGCAATCAATAATGCCGGCATTCGTTCTGACAGTGCAAGCACGACTTTTAGCACTACAGGTGGCACAGTAACTCCTGAAAATACATGGAGCAAGGATAAAGAATATTGGACGGGTGACCGCGTCTACTACAATGGAAAAGAATATGAAGCAAAATGGTGGACCAAGGGTGACCAACCTGACTTGTCAGGCCCTTACGGACCTTGGAAAGAAATATGATATGCTTTAACAAGCAGAAAGGAGCAAAGTTATGAAAAAAATGTTTATTGGGTTTTTAATCACTTTAGGAGTATTGGGTGCTTCATTGGCTTTCAATACTAAAACGGTCTTAGCTCACGGTTACGTTGAGAGTCCTCCAGCACGTGGTTATCAAGGTAAGCTTGATTATGAAAAATATGGCTGGACAACAGCTTATAATCTCTATGGAAATGTCATCACAAATCCTCAATCACTTGAAGCTCCCAAAGGTTTCCCTGAAAGCGGACCTGTAGATGGACGCATCGCTTCAGCTAATGGTGGTCTAGGACAAATCGCTGACTTTGTCCTTGATAATCAAACAAGCGACCGTTGGAAAAAAACAACAATAAACACTGGTGTAAATCAGTTCACGTGGAAATATACAGCACCACATAAAACAACCAAATGGCACTATTACATGACCAAAACTGGTTGGGATCAAAATGCGCCACTCAAACGTTCAGAGTTAGAGCTCATTGGTACTGTCAATCATGATGGTTCTACTGCTTCTAACAACTTGACACACTCTATCACTGTCCCAAGTAATCGCTCAGGTTACCATATTATCCTCGCTGTTTGGGATGTTGCTGATACACCAAATGCTTTCTACAATGTTATCGATGTCAATGTCCAAAATAATAATATGCTCTTCGGACCATTTGCTGCGGTTGAATAAACAAAAGAAAAGAACTCTTATCAAAGAGTTCTTTTTACTTTTCGGAAGTTTTGAGCCACTTGATGAGTTCTGCCGCAATTTCTTCTTGTTGTTTTTCATTTGAAATGTCTGCTTGGTTGTCGCCTTTTTGGGCACCATAGCTACCAAAACCGGCATGATTACCGCCCTCCAATTCTACATTTATCGTTTGTTGTGGCAGATAGGTTTTGGCCTTATCATATGAAGACTGGTTAAGCACGCCATCTTTCGTGCCTACGATAGATAAAGCTTTCCCCTTGAAATCTTTCAAGCTTCCTTTTTGATCAGGATAACTTGCAAGGAAAAAGACACCTTCTAAAGCTGAATTATCTTGATGACCTGATGCAAAGCGACTGGCCATAACTCCACCTAGAGAATGACCCCCAACGATATATTGGGAGAGATGTTCATCCTTGATTACTTTCTCAGCCAGGTTAGGATTAAAAATGGCAAGATTCAATGGTTCTTTAAGAAGATAAACAGAATATCCAGCTTCTGCTACTTTACTGGCCCAAATACTATAGCTTGCATTGTCCACCAAAGCGCCTTGATAAAAGATAACACTGGGTTTATCTGGATTGCCTTTAAAGACCAAAGCATTATCTGCCTTTTCGGCTTGGCTTGCAAAGTTTGATGCTTGAGGAGTTGGATGATATGTACTGGACTTGATGTAGATAAATCCTGCGGCCAGAAGGACGAGTAAAATACTTACAAACCACAGGACTATATTTTTGAGTTTTTTCATTGAGTTTTTCCTTTTTAAAATATTTTTATTCAAACTAAAAGCCCTCAAAGAAAGGACTTTTAAACATTATTTAAAATTGCATTGAGGAAAAAATAAATTAAAATATATAGTTTATCGAAAGCCATTATTGTAAGTGAAGCCAGATGCCTCATGACTCTCGATTTCTGTTTATTTACTTTACCATCAATTCCATTCTTATTCTATCATTCTTATGAAGAGAATGCTTTAATTCTGCTTATAATATTTATTTTAATTCAAAATTCCTTAAAAAAAACTAAATCATATGTTATGATTATAATATGCTAAAAAAAGCAAACAAATAATGATTATAAGAGACATGGTAAATAAGGAGGAGATATTTTATAGTGAAAAAATATCAAAAGGTTTTAATGCTGAGCGCAGTTTTTCTGTCGTCGACGCAAGGAATAATGGTAAGTGCGAGTGAGCTCACAGCCGTAAACAAGGATAAAAATGAGCCAATAGCTTCAAGCAGCGAGGAAAGTAACACTTCAACTTCTGCAAGTACTTCTGAAACTTCAACTGAAAATAAGAGTACTGAAAGTAGTGTAGTAGATAAAAGCAGCTCAAGCTCAAGTACTGAAGCAGCGATAAAGGAACAAGATGCAAGTGCTGAAACGGCGGAAGCTGCAAGTACGACCGAGCGTCCTGTGGTACAAGCTCGTAGTGCTGTAACTTATCAGCAACCTCTTAGTAGCGGTACACTACCAAAGGTGCCGGTAAGCTTAGAAAAATTACCTATCAAGCATCCAGGCAATCCTTTTAAAGACGTTTCACACTCTTTATATAAAAATTACATTAGCTGGATCTATAGTCGAGGAATTACCACAGGTTATACACCAACGACATATAATCCAGATGGTTACGTGACGCGTGGTGAAATGGCTATCTTTCTTCATCGTCTCGCGGGAACTCCAAGTTATAAAGCGCCATTCAATGTCTATACAGATGTCAACCAGTATAAAAACCAGATTCTCTGGCTGACAGCGACAACTGTATCCAACGGAACTGCGCCCCACTACAATCCGAACGGTAACGTGACGCGAGGGCAAATGGCTGCCTTTCTCCATAGAATGGCAAAAGTTTCAGGAAATGCTCCTACCTCAGGAAAATATAACACGAAGTTCGTGGATGCTAAAAATCATATGTTTGCCAATGACATTGGCTGGTTGAGTTCCAAAGGTATCACTACGGGTTATACACCAACAACTTTTAGACCTGATGCATATGTGACACGTGGTGAGATGGCAGCTTTCCTCCAACGTTTCTATAATGTCACTTCCCAGACAAATAAACAAAATCCCTATCCTGCAGGCCAATGTACAGCTTATGTTTGGGACTATTTCAACGGAAATATTCCTCTCTATGTCGGCAATGCAAAAGACTGGGACAAATACGCTAACAGCAAGCCTGCTGTCGGAACAATTGCTGTCTTTCCTCCAGGAAATCAAGGTGCAGGAGAGCTTGGCCACATCGCAGTTGTTATTTCGGTTTCCGGCTCTAAAATGAGAGTAAGTGAAGGAAACTATAACGGTGGATGGGGCACTGAGCGTGACTGTTCAACAGCCGGTGTTAAATTTATTCGCCCTTAATAGTCAAGAAAATTATACTAAAAAGTGCTGGATAGTTGTTCTAAGCACTTTTTTCTATTCTTACATATCATAGTTGGTAATGACGATATTTTCTTTTTCAAGAACGGCCTGACCAGAGATTTTAACTCTTTCCCCCTCAATTTCGCAAGCAATCACCCCACCACGATTAGAGAGTTGTTTGGCGATGAGTTTTGTTTTCTCTAGCTTCTCTCCCCATAATGGTGCCAATCGTGTATGTGATGAACCTGTCACTGGGTCCTCATCTACACCACCATGAGGTGCAAAATATCTCGATACAAAATCAACCTCTGCTCCTTTTGCTGTAATGGTGACTGCATGAGTGGCTAATGATTTAATGATAGCGATCTGTGGTTTTGCATCCTTTACTGCTGATTCTGAATCTAACACAAGTATAAGATGATCTTTTTCTTGGGTAGTGTAAGCTTCTTGAATGGTTCTCCCTGAGAAAGCTGCTTTCATTTCTTCAGTGATTTCTTTTGGAAAAAGCTCTTGACGTGGAAAGTTTAAGATAAATTGATCATTATGCATGGCGACAGTTAATTTCCCAGATTTGGATTTAAAGCTCAAAACCTCACACTCGTTTTCTAACTTCTGCTTGATAACAAACGCGGCCGCAATCATACCATGTCCACACAATAAAACTTCCCTTTTAGGGCTGAACCACTGGATTTCCCATTCATTTTCTACATTTTTATAGATAAAGGAGGTTTCAGGCAAGGCAATTTTAGAAGCAATCTGTTGGAGCTGCTTTTTGGGGAGGCGTTGGGTTAAGATACAGACTGCCGCAGGATTTCCTAAACTCTCCTTGCCGGTGAAAGCGTTGATGATGTCGTAGTGCATGAATTACTCCTTATTGTACTCGTTTTAATATGTACCTTTATTATATACTATAATTTACAATAGAGAACTATAAAGAAGAAAAAACTTGATAAAGTCAGTGTTATCAAGTTTTTTACTTATTTTTATTCTTTATTCAATGTTATCAATAAAACTCTTCCGATAATGTTAATTGGTTTCTGATTCCCATTAAATCAACCTTTGTACGCTCGTAATTATTCCATTTTGATAAAAGAGCATGAAATGAGCATAGCTTTCTAGCAAGTATAAGCAAGTTAATTTTGAGGTTTGTTGAATTCATACTCTTATATATTTTAACAAAATCTACCATGCTATGTGAAAATCAATTCGCAATGAAAAATCGACAGATTGTTATTCTAACTTCCTTATAATTGAATGCGCCTAGTTATATAAGTCGTAGTATTTTTATTCCGCTAAAAATTTAATCAACTTCTCGTCATTGTAAAGCGATATAATCTTTGAAAGATAATGCAAGTAATTTTTGAAGTCTATAAAATTTAAATGTTTCTCAAAATCTCCTAACAAATCATAAAACTCCTTAAGTAATGTTGCATAAAGCTGTGACCTTTCTTTTTCTGATAATTTTTTTTTGATTTGAGAGCATAATGAATTTATATCTTCTTCATATCTTTTAAAACATCTTTCAAAATATTCTTTTTCGTTACTATCATCATAGCTATCTCCATTAATAAATAGCTTATTTACAGTTTTTATAATCTGTTCAGCAAAAAAATGTAACTCATCAATTTCATCTTTAATTAAATAACCACGCCTCCTAGTAAAGTCACTTAATTTCAGAAGCGTATGAATCAAATCTCTTATCGTGCGTATATCATTTATTTCCAACTTATATGAATGACTTTCAGAAATGAATACTTCTTCAATTTTTTCTTTAGATAAATTAGTTCTCAAAAGGTAAGTTTTCTTACTAGACAGCAGAATTTTTTGAGGTGAATTCTCTCCACCATCAAACCATGTTCGGTCATCTATTAACTGTTTTTTTAAGATGTGTTTTTTATATTGTTTGTAAGGCGTTCTGATTTTCATAATAATATTTTCGACTAAAAAATCATATGTATCATGAGTAGAATACCATGAAGTCTCTTCATACTTTACATAGGCTAAAGAATCTGGAGAATTCCACACAACCTCAACTTCAGGTTCACTACTGTATGCACTTAATTTATACCGTCCAGTAATATAAAACTTTGTCAAAGGCGAACTTTCTTTTGTTGCAAGCGCAATAATACCATTAAATGGTTCAAAACAATATCCTTTTTCATATTCTCCATTGGGAACAATGTATTTTTCTTTATACTGCAGCATTTCCTCCCAAAGAGTTTTGCTAACTGTCATTAGTTTGATTTGATTCAAATTCCCATTTACAGGTTGATATCCAAACGCATTATATCGCTCATTATACCTTAACAACTTTGATGTATATTTTTCTATAAAGAGATCTATCACTTTATTCAATTCTTTAAGTTCATTTGGATAAAGATATATTGTACTATTCCCAAATCCAATATTATATTGCTCATAATCTGGAAGTGGAACCCTGACATATTTTCTGTAGTTATTACCATATTCAAAACTAGATAATGTATCTCTTCCAAAATATAGATAATTTAGAATTTCTTTAGGTCCCAATTCTATTGAACTTTCTGCCATTTTCTTAAATCTTGCAACATTTATTTGGCAAGAACCTGATAAATGACCTGATGGATCCCAATAGAATCCAAAGAAATGAATATTTTTATATCTTATTGAGATAGATTGTTCTGAATCATCAATTACTGATTCATCCTCATGAGAATACCAATCTTTTTCCGTAAATGTATTCAAATATTCCAGAGTTTTAATATATGGACCATTAACATCAAATAAATTAAAGTCAAAACTATCAATCGCTGAAGTGAAAGCTGCTGGAAATTCTTTCTGTATATCTAACCTATTTTTCAAAGGAATTCGTATACTGAGACTCTGATGTGCTTGCAACTTTTCTAAATTATCATTTATCTGAGATGTAGGGTCAACATAAAATATTTCATCCGTCGTTGTATTTACTAAAAATAAGAAAGTTAAGTTTTTTCTTTTAACCCATTGAAGTAAAGTTACTGCTCGAATTGTTTCTGAGTGAAATTCTTTATTTGTATCAATTACTTCATGCCCTTTACATTGTGCATAAAACATCTTTTCTGTGATATTATTATTTAAGTCAACAATTGAACAAATAAAATCTTCTCCGTAATCATGTCGAACTTTATTTGTTACACAATATCTAATTAGGTATCTTTCTAAAACAAGTTCTCCTTCGTCCCCTGTTTCTTGCCCAGTACTTCGTTTAACTGCTTTATCCATTTATTTCTCCAAATTTCAAATATATTTTTCAAGTATTAAATGAAAGATTGCTTACATGCTTATAATATTGTACGATTAAGTGCATCTTTCAAGGTTTTAGAACTATATTTTTCATTCTGAATCTTCGATAATAAATATACATCATAAAAATCACGTGGTCTAGTAGTTACAATCCCTCTTGATAAAATGGTCTCTATTTTTTCAGCTAAAATAGTTTCTACTGGATAAGATAATAATCCGATAGCATCATCACTAAACATTCTGCTAAAACTAAAATCAACTTCTTTTGGAGTAATTGCATCACCTGTCGTTACATCAATCGTAACCACTTCATTTATTTTTTCAAACTGTGCGAGCAAGTTTATCTTATATCCAGGATAATCATCTGTTTCTCGTATCTCCTCAACACCTTCAAACATTAATGTAAAAGATTCGTCTGTTGGAGTTTCAATAATGTCTTTTGTAATATCCGAGAGAACTTTTGCTGTTAATTCAAAACTCTTGATTGTTGTATCTAAATCCATTGTTGAACGCATATCTAAGCCAACTATTCCACCGATTAGGAATTATTTTGCAAATCATATTATTCCTATCCATCCGAGAACTACATGCTACACAGAGTATTAGAAATCCGATATATAAAAAATATCACTTGAATATGATACTTCATTTAATTTCGTAAGATATTCTTCTTTAAGCAACCATCTATTCATTAAAGGTTGTCTATAGTATCTTTCTCGCATTGCTTCACGAATTGGTGCAGCACTTCTTTCATAATACAAAACTATTTCTCCCCAAGCGTTTTCCCATGCCAAAGGAATTTCTTCACTTGGAATCAAATCTAATTTTTCTATCAATTTCAAAGAAGGATATAAATCAGAATCACCGTACATGAATATTTTATATCCCTCAATATTTTCAACCAATGAATAACTATTTTGACACTTAAAATTTACTTGCCGTTGAAAATTAAAACCTTGTTCCGTTCCACTAAAATCTACTATTCTTGGATTAAAAGAATTATAGATCTTTTTGTTTTCACCCATCTCATGCGTACTTACAAATTCTCTAAAAATAACAAAATCCTCTCCATTAATAGGATAACGTATCACTCCTCCAATAACACTGAATCCCAAAGGTAAATTATGATATAAAATCTCCTTCATAATTTCTTTACCTTCAACAAGGTTATCAGATGATTGTAATTCTTCTAACTCATATTCTACATCCCATACTGACGAAAAATCCATATGTGGCACTTGAGAATAGACAAGTGGATCATCAGCTTCTAATAGTAATTGTGCTTTAAACTCATAAGGGATATTCTTCCATCTACCTTTTTTGCTCTCACCGTATAAAACTTGCATATCCAACTCATCATATTCAAGAGGATAAAGCATTGCATCACCATTCCTACTAGCATTTTTTAGCGGTTGATAAGTGGAGACCTCTTTATGTTCTTGAATATAATTTCTGATATCTTGGCTACTAGAATGAGTGAACAAATCCATGATATCTAAAAATTTTTCTGAATGAGCTGAGATTGTTTTCTTATTAACTAATTTTTGAAAATTTTTAGGCAAAACATAGTTTTTTTCTTTTGCTTCATATGTTTCCCTTAACATTAGACCTATAAAATTTTCAAAGTCCAAATTCAATAATAAAAGATGTAGTCTTAACTTCTTATCAAGCTCATTGGTGGTTTGATATTCTTTTCGGAAAATATTCAGAAATTGCTCAACACCATCATAATTAAAGCGAATCCATTTTTCAGATAACTTCATCAAATATTCTTTTTGTATCTCATCAAGACTTTCCCATATTTCTACTATATACCAAAACATATATGGATTGCTTTTCAAAAATAAATCAAGACCCTGAGATGAAATTTCAATCCTATGAATATTTTTTGAGAACAATTGTTCCAGTAACAAGCAGATGTATAGCTCATCTAAATTTTGAGGGATTACTAAATTACTAGGCGTCTGAGAAATTTCAAAATCTACATCAATATGACTATTTCCTGTTACCCACAGTTTAAACATCTGAATTTCTAAGTCAAACGTTTTTTTGCAAAAGTCAATTCCTTGGAGTTCTTCCACATACCTTAACAAAAATTCTAAATTGGAAGATAGAGAATAAAAATTATCTTCGTCCTTAATTACTTTTAAACTTTTTTCTGCAATTTCCCAAAGTAGTCTCTCTTTTCTCTTTGAAAATAGTCTTTGAAATATAACTAGACATCCCGATTGTTCCCACGAATATTCTGGTAGTGAAGTATATAAAATCACCGCAAAACGATCTATAACTTCCTCTGAGAGATTACCTCGCTTTTCAATCACTTCCCAAGCAATTTCTATATTTTCCCAATTTGGGATTGTTGAGTTTTCTGTTATTAAAAAGTTAAGTATTTCATTATCATCCATATCATGAAAAGAAGTTCTCATTTGATTTTTTCTCATATCTCGTTGTTTTGAAAAATCATTTGAGAATTCACTTTGTTGCATTAAGTTATCAATCTCGCTTTCTGAAACTAATTCATAATGTTCTGGTGTAACTTGTTTGATGACATCTTCAAATTCTTTTGTTTGAAAACTCTTTTCTTTTTCTAAACATTTAGAATAAATATCTTGAAGAAATATTCGATCCTCATTAACATACCAAGATAGAATACCACAAACAAAGAGCCAGAAATTTACTAACTGTTGGATATCTGTGAGTTTTTGAATCATAATTGGAAGTTGGTAGTGTAAGATATACAATGACAATCGATATTCTGATATTTGATTAAATCTCCAAAAATCTTCAATACCACATTGAACAGATGCTGCTGCAATAATTTTGTCTATTTCATCACTTGACCTATTCCCATCTTTATTATCGGCACAAAAAGAAATTGCTAAAAGATTTAAACCTCTTCCACTCCACTGATGAGGATTATCAGCTATAATTTTTTTTAACCTTTGTGAAGAATCCCATAGCGAGTAATCCTTATGCCCCACAAAGTTAGCTACATCAAATTTCAATCGATTTTCTAAATTGTTTAAGAATTCAGGCATCATAATTTTTAAATATTTTTTGAAATGTAGATGAGTCTCATTACTGTCACTTTGTGCAATTATTTTCTTACCGTTTTCACCATATAATTGTTTCAAATAATTTATAATGATTTCTGAATAGTTTCTTTCAAGTAAAAAATCTAGAATTTTAGATTTATAAAACATGCCTAGACGATTTCTATGAAATAAATGTAATTCTATTTTTTCAATTAAATTTGACTCATCAACTAAGTTTACAGCACATTTAATATTCAATGATAAGTATAGCAACACCTCGAATCCCTTAATATAATCAAATGTTCTAACTCTGGATAAATCATAAGCAAAAAAGCTATCGTAGGAGTCTCTCAAGTATTTTTCTGTGTCCACGTCATTAAAGTTTTCTTTTTCTAACCCTAATATTCTGCCTAAGGTAAATCCATGTCGTAATAGCATTATAAAATATTCATCAAGCTTTTTTTCTTCAACTTCTCCAAGAAGCAACTCTAAACCACCAAAAGATTTTTCTAAGCTCTCTTTGCAGTCCTGAAATCCATATAGTATTGATAAGAAAATAAGCTTTTCACTAGTTTCACTATAAATTTTCTTCACTTTTTCAACTGAAGAAAATTCTATTTGATCGAAATCATCTGACTCAGAAAGCAAAGCGACTTTTGATAAAAGAACACTATTATCAGTATTTTTTTCGTTCGCAAGTTGTTTTATGATACCAGCATATTCAGCTGACTTCCCTTCGAATAAAATAGTCTGGATATTTTTCTTTAAACAATCACTTGATACTCCTTGAGAAAGGATAAAATTCACATTATCGTTGGAGTCACTGAATAGTAAACTAGTTTCAAAATAACAATCATTAAATGATAATAACATATTTTTTATCTGAGAAGATTGTGATTCTCTTCCAAAATCATCGTATCTAATATTAAAATGTACTGCTAACTTTGCCCAGTCTTCTAGCATATCTTCTAAAAGATTAAGCTTATTTTGTAAATCATAATTTATACTCAATCGGTTAAGAAATTCAGTAGGTGATAAGTTTTCTGTCCAATTTTCAAATATATATCTTGCTCGTTCTTGTGATGCTGCATCTTCCAAAGATACTAATTCTCGGCAAAATATAAACATATTTTGGAAATCTTCCAAATTATTTATTGTAATCTCTTTAGAACCCAAATCAAAAATACTTAATGTCTTGAGATGAGATTTATCGTTTTCATTATATTTTCGTTCATGGTATTCAAAATAGCGTTCATGTTGATGTAAAGTTTTTATTGCTAAGTGAAAAGTACGAAATAACTCCCAATTCTTTTGTTTCAAAATTGATTGATAAGATAAAGTTGCCCAATATTCAATATTTCGCTTAGAAATTCCAAAAGTAAGAGCATTTATTATAAATTTAGTGTCAAATATAGCAGGTATTAATTCTTCTTTTTCAGCAGATATAATTAAGGGTATTAGATTAATTATTCCTTCTAAAGAATCTTGATTTTCCAAATAATAATTTGATAACTTGAATGCTACATCTTTATATTTACCAGAAGTCTTTATAATTCCCATTAAAAATACTCGAAAATCATTATGAAAAATAACATAATCATTTTGGTTATTTCCTTTTTTCATTAGAGGAAATAATTGTTCCAAAAGCTCTTCCCAATCTGATTTTTCAAAATTAAAATCAAATGTACAAGATAAAACTTCTGTATTTACTCTACCATTTAATAAAATAATAATACTACCAAGAACAGCATCTGGAAATGGTATATTCAATCCTTTAGAAGATAGACTAGTCTTAACATAACTCCAAATATGACTATAATAATTTGAAACATCAGGGCTGATTATTTTGGAATTCAAAATTTTTTCAAATTCTTCTGATGATTTAGCTCTAATCAATTCTTCAATTGCAAATACAACAGATAAATTATTTCCTTGCGTTTTCTCATAAAGCATCTTCGCCATGATATCTCTGTTATAATCAAAATCACTTCTCTTTTCTTCTAGTAGCAAACACAGGATATCATCTGATGTCAACTTAGGCATAGATAATTTTCGTACATAATCGTTACTATTTTTTAACCAAGTAGGGTAGTTTGAGTATAATTCTGATGGTTGCCCAACAATCATTAGAGCTACTCCATCAGGAATTTCGCTGGGTAAGTAAAGACTGTCAAGAAATGTTATCCGCTCATTTGCTCTCGCAGCGTGATCTATACCGTCTATACAAATAACTGTCTTTTCTCCAGTTTCTAAGAACAATAACTCTGATAATCGAAGCACTTCACTTCTCATTTGTTCAGTTGTACAAAGTGAATTAGTAACTGGAATACTTAAATCATATAATCTACCTAAGAATTTTTTTCTTAACTGAATGAGTAAATCATTCCATAAAGATTCTTTGCTACATAGTCCAGCATCAGTATTATAATATTTTTGCTCAGGTGAAATCGGTCGGAATGTATGGTACCTAGCAGAAAATAGATGATATTTTAGCTGTAAATAGCTAATTAAACTAGTTTTTCCACTTCCTGGATCACCCTCAACCCAAAACACTTTATGATTATTGTCTTTGATTTCATTAATTATAGATTGTGCAAATATATCCCGACTTTCAAAAAAGGGAAGTGGGTAACGTAATTGATGTTCTCCGTGTTCTTCGTCTGAATCTATTGCAAGCACGTTATATAATTCTTCAATTTTAACTTTAGTATTATCTTTTCTTCTAGTTGTCGTCCAAATTCGTAACTCATGGACTAGTTTTTGGAATAGTTTCATAGCGACATTTTCAGTGCAAGCAAATGTTCTCTTCAAATCTAGAATCATACTTATCTCAGATTCTTCATAACCCTCCATATTAGACATGATTTCGAGCCTTTTTAAAAAAGGAAAAAAAACATCTCTATTTTCTAAAGCATTCACAAATTCTAACCATTGTATACGTAAGTCACCATTTAATGATTCCGTAACTTGATTAATATTCTCACATTTAGAAATTGAATCTTTAATTGCTTCTAAAAATTCACCTAGTGGTAAAGCATTATAAGCTATCTCATTAAAAGTTCTCTTAGTTCTTGATTTTCCTAAATTTCTATTTGTGTATAAAACTGGAATAATCTCATTTTGATTTTTACTACTGGCCTCATGCCATCCAGATGCTAGCGAGTATAAAAGGCTATTCTTCTCAGTCCCGCTCCTCCTTGTAGATGTAGCAACCAACTTATTGAAAGTCATGCCATTTCTAGAAGATTCAGATATCTCATGTTTAACCTGATAGCACATCTCTATACGATTTTTATAGCCGACTACGATATCATCAATCGCATCATAGTCAGCCGCTTGAAACATTACGTATTCAATATTATTATCAGGATTAATCATTCTGATTAATTGCTTTAATCCAACGTACCATTCATACCATTGCGGATTCGCTATACCAGGTATTGACATTTATTTCATCCTCCTTGTTTGAAAAAAAGTGATTTATTACATATATCAAAAAACATTTTAAGTTACTCTGCTAATAATTATATAAGTACTATTTTATCATAAATTGTAAACCTTCTCTTTCATCCTATTAGGTAGAAAAAAAGTTAGATTTCATAGGGAAACCTAACTTTGAAGTTTTATTTTTCATTCGTCAACTGAGAATAAAATTTACCAAATTTTAAAAAATATTAACCTCAATAATCTTCATAAATTGATTATCTATTTTAATTATAGGGAGTGTTGTAATGACAGAATTAAAAATGACAACAAAAATCGGTCCATTATTGGGAATGATTTTTAGAGGTTGATGAAATGCCAAATTTTTCCTAAAAAAGCGTTGCTGGTAATTACGTTGCTTTATCTAAATTATCCCCGTTTGAATCAGGAAATATAAATATATCCGTCCATCTTTTATTCAAAATTTTAAACAATATCTGCACTAATATGTATGAATTTCAATATAGCTACGAACAGCATTTGGAATCAAAAGATATCTTACTGTTTGAAACTGAGCTCTCTCGTGCCTACATTGAGCATAATGTTATAAAGCTGAAATTTATTTTAGAAAGGCTCAACTCTAATTTTGATAACCTCTCTAGGAATAAAGTTATTCCTAAAAAGAAAATGCTTGATATCATTCGAGTTAAAACCCTCATAACAACACTTGAACCTTCATTCCCCATCTTAGACTCAGAGCGGAGTTATCTTATTAACCACTTTAGCAAACTTAAATAATGGGAACAGTATGATATTCTACTGCTCGAACATTGTGTAAATAATATTAATACTACTCATCTTTATATCATTCGTCGTGATATGATTAATCCAAAATCATCTTTGATAAAGTTGCACTATGTCAAACATTCGCTTATTCAGACCGTGATTAATATTATTGGTGCATTAATTGATAAGGAAAATTTCGTTTATGTAGATACGTTTATTTCATATTTAGATAAAAGTGATATTCATGAATATTATATGTACGAAAAATTAACTCTGATATATAATAAAGCAATGCTATCCTATAAAAAGAGAATCCCACTGCATTAAAGATATTGGAAAAATGCAAAGAAATTTTGATTTTTTGTGATTGCTTAAAAACTGCCAATATGGAGGATCATGAACTGTCTGAGTTACCTTCACTAATATAGCGAAAAAAGCGTTACTAAATTGCCAGTGTTGGCATCATCTACTAACGCTTTTTATAATGAAAAAGGTAACTCATCAACTTGATTCAGCTTATTTTATTTTTTCTTTTCTTCGTCTGGAATAAACAAACAAGCTTGGACATTGTTTGTCTTCATTTTAAATTTAATCTTGTCAGTTTTAGCTTTGTAAAAACACCCCGCAATATAAATATTTATTGGAAATTTTTTCTTTCTTGTACCTAAATAAGACAGCTTTTGGAACTCCTTATAGGTAAGTACTGTTGAGCCAGCAATCAATTATATCTGGCTGAAAAATAAATTTAATTCTCCGTCATCCCATAACTTTCTTTCACAAAATCGACTCAAACTTTTCCAGTAAATATCATCGCTTTCTCAAATTCCACTTGAGTATCTTCTTGAATTTCTTAAATATATCCTTCTAATGTTCTTTTCCCTATCGCTCAGCTATTTAATACATTGACCTATTTTTAGCTGAATTGTGCTTTCTATTAGAAGTTTGTGTATGAGGTAGTTTACAAAGTTTCAAATGATGTAGTATAATTCTCAATAATTTGTGAGCCTAGTAGTTTAAAATGTTTCAACTGCTTTTCAACTTCATTTGCATTTCCAAATACGTTATTTTGAGAAACCGTAATTGAAAAATCTTTAATTACTCCACTAAATTTTTCAAGTAGCTTAGGCGTCATAATGCGAAAATCAGGATTTGGATTAGCATCTGTCGAGAAAATGCAACTATTATGAATTATTATTGGATAGATTTTTAAGTCCGTATCTAAATAATGATTTCGGAACCATTGCACTGCACTAAGAAGCTGACTACAGTCTTTCTTCGAAATTTTTTCACTTGTTGTTCTACTTTTACATTCAATAACAGCATATTCGCCATTACCTAAAGCAATTAGATTATCTGGAGCCTTGCCACCGTATAATACTTCGGGACGTTGGGAAGTGAAGCCAAGCATTTTCGCAATATTATCTAGTGCAGCTTCAAATTTTTTTGCATCAGCATCAGAAAATATAAAATCCACCAATTCATTATCAGCTTTAAATACATAATTATCCGGCCCTAATTCATGTTCTTCAGCATATCTTACAATAGTAGATGCTTGTCCGTTAGGTGAAACACGCATTTTTTCAATTTGAATTCCTTCTTCTGGTCTCAAAACCATCGGATTTAATTTTCTTGCTGATAATAAAATTTGCTGTGCCTCAACAGGATTAGATAAATTTTTATATTCTGCCATGCGCTGCATCAAAAATCCTTTTGTTTTATCATTATCTGTTCTATTTTTTTCATTTTCAAGACTTGAAAACGCTCTATTATAATCTTCAATTTTTTCCGATTCAAAAGCCTCTCTAAAAGCAATCATTTGAGTATTTATACGTGGAGATTTTTCGTATTCTAAATCATTTAAAATATCTTTACTTATGGACACCCATTCTGATTCTCGATTTAAGGAATAATCAGCCAAAGAAAATATAGTTTCTATATCAGGCCTAGCTTCTTCCTCAAGCAATTGTTCCCAAACTTGTTTAGAGAGTTCATATTGTTTTTGGGTTGCAGAGCTAAAAAATTGTTCCCCTTTTTGATTAGCTAAAACATTAGACAATTTATCTCCCATTAAAATAACTGTACAGAAATCACTATTTGACCGAACTCCTCGTCCCATACCCTGCTCGATTTTTTGAATTTGCTCACTTAATATTCTGCTATCATTTGGATTAATCCCTTGTATTGCTGTATCATACTCTCGTTGAAGAGTAGGCAATCCATCTAAAACAAGTATTCTACAAGCTTCATCAGGTAAATCAATCCCATCATACTTGTTAACTAAAATTGTTAGACCTTTATATTCACCAGTTTTTAATCTTTTTATTCCTTCTTCAATGTTATTTTCTTTATTAGACAATACTTGTTTTGAAGGGACATTATCCCAAAATTCTAAGCGTCTGTATGACGGAACGATTATCACAACATTCTGATTTTCTGAAAGCTGAACAATTTTTTGCTTTACTTGTGTATCTATCAATGACGAGTTTATCAGTTTAGGGAATAAGATTAATCTTTCACCAATATCATCAGCTTTTTCTGGTGTAATAATATTCGATAAATCCGTTTCTTTCAATCCAGCTGCTGAAATCAAAGCTCCATCATCTGAAAGTGTTGCACTCATAAATATTCTTCTTTTAGCGTTTTCAAAACTTGATATTTTATCAATTGGAATTCCGTTTAAACTTAGTTCTATTCCTTGTTCAGATATAACACAGTTCATTGTTTTAATATATTCCCTCATCAATGGAAAATTAAAGAGATTAAAAATGTCATTTTGATATTCAACATTTGTTAGCAAGTCATATATAGCCGCAGATTCAGATTGCCAAATCCAGAAAGGAACTAAATAATTTTTTTGAGGATTTCTTTTATTTTTAATATCTAGAAAAGCTTGACTATCTGAGACATGTGGATACTTGCCAAAAATTTCTAGGAGCTTCATATATATACCATGATCTGCTCCTATCGAAATTGTATATTGTTTCTGTATTACATCTAGGCATGAATGAACATCATCCAGAATAATACTGCCAATTTCAATATTATTTCCGTTTGTACGCATACCAAAAATACTTTTCCCATTTACAAGCTTATGAATATTGATTACTAAAATAGCTTTTCCCGTCAAAAATTGATAATTTTCTTCCCCTTTTGTTAGTCGCTTTCCTGTCTCATCATACTCATCGTGTGCAACTTTAATTCCAAGCTTTTTTGCTTCATCGCATACCTGTTGAACAAGATAACTATCAGGCACCACATAAACAGCCGGACCAACTCCCTCGTCTAAACAACTTTGAAGAATCATTAAACCAACTACCGTTTTACCACTTCCTGTGTTCATCTTAACAATATTGTTTTTTAATTTTCTTTTATCGTACCATTGTTTCCATACCTCTGTTTGGACATCTCTGGGATAACTATATTTCTTATCCTTTTGAGGTAAACTCATAAAAATATCTCTCGGCTCCACAGAAGTTGTCTTTGTTGACTTTTTTAAAGTAGCAAAATTAATCGGCATAAAAGTTCTCCTAAATAAATTTTATTTCTTACTAAAACGAGTATTCGTATTTATTATACCATTTATAAGAGCTTGTGCGTTTTAAAAGCCGCCTTAAATGTCCAATTTTCTCAGCCTATCATAATAAATTTATCGTTCTATACTCATCTTCTTTTGTTGTTTTTGCGCATCCTCTAAAAAGGGTATTTGGCTAATTTGAAGCATCCTCTTGGAGTGGTAAAAAGGTATTTTATTCGGCAATTATAGGCAATTTTCCACAAACTGAGGGGGAGTTTCACAAAAATTGTTTAAGATTTCATTTGTTTTATTTCACAAAAAAAGTCTCTGAACGCTTACGTGTTCAAGGACTTCTTCTTTTATTTTTGTTATTTCACAATTTGCTTATTTTTTATCAGTAAAACTCTTCTGGCAAAAGCGTATCCGCTAATTTAATATTGTCTGAGTAATCGATCGGAACATCAATAACAACTGGTCCTGTACTATCAGGGATTGATTCCAGGAGTTCTTTGAGTTCTTCTGCGCTGTGGACACGATAGCCTTTAGCACCCATAGCTTCAGCGTATTTCACGTAATCGACACTGCCGAAGTTTACACCTGCTGCACGGCCGTATTTTTTCTCTTCTTGGAATTTAACCATGTCATAGTGACCATCGTTCCAGATAATGTGGATCAATGGTAAGTTAAGGCGAACGGCAACTTCAAGTTCTTGACCGGTGAAGAGGAAACCACCATCACCAGAGTGAGAATAAACTTTGTGTCCTGGGCGGAGCAAGCCGGCTGTAATTCCCCAAGGCAAAGCTACACCAAGTGTTTGCATACCGTTTGAGAAGAGCAAGTGACGTGGCTCATAAGAACGGAAGTAACGTGCCATCCAGATATAGAGTGAGCCAACGTCAACAGTCACAGTTTCATCATCTTTAACAACTTCTTGGAAAGTACTTACCAAGTCGAGTGGGTGCAAACGTCCTTCTTCAGCTGCTTCAACATCAAATTCGTGTTGATTAATCACGTCACGCAGACCTTTAAGGTATTCAATTGAACCTTCTGGCAAATTGTAACCACGGACTGCTGGCAAAAGATTTTCCAATGTTTGAGCGATATCACCAATCAATTCACGTTCTGGTTGGTAATAAGTATCAATCTCAGCAATAGCGTTGTCAATAACAACGATACGACTATCAATTTCTGCATTCCAGTTGCGTGCTTCATACTCGATTGGGTCATAACCAACAGAGATGACTAAGTCTGAACGTTTGAGCAACATATCTCCCGGTTGGTTACGGAAAAGACCGATACGACCGAAGAATGTATGTTCAAGGTCACGCGAAATCACACCTGCACCTTGGAAAGTTTCAACGACCGGAATAGAGACGTGTGAAAGTAAGTTACGCAAAGCTTTAGCTACTTTTTCATCTGAACCGCCAGCACCAACAAGGATAACAGGCAATACAGCATTTTTAATCGCTTGCGCCAAATAGTTAATGTCATCAATTGAGGCATTACCCATCTTAGGATCTGACAAAGGTTTGATGGCATTCACTGAAACTTCTGAATCTGTCACGTCTTGTGGGATAGATAAGAAACTTGAACCTGCACGACCGCCTTTAGCAATACGGTAAGCATTGGCTACTGTTTCCGAAATTGTTGATGGGTCCAAGATTTCTTGCGAATATTTTGAAGCTGGCGCCATCATTTGAGCATTATCCATAGATTGATGTGCACGTTTCAAACGGTCAGCACGTTTTACTTGTCCACCAATAGCAAGGATCGCATCTCCTTCAGATGTTGCTGTCAAAAGTGGCGTTGCCAAGTTTGATACACCGGGTCCAGAAGTAACCAAAACAACACCAGGTTCACCAGTGATACGTCCCACAGCTTGTGCCATAAAAGCAGCACCTTGCTCATGGTGAGTAATGATTAATTCTGGCGCTTTTGGATCATGCTCCAAGCGGTCGAACACGCGGTCAATTTTGGCACCAGGGATACCAAAAACATATTTTACATTATGGTTAATTAAACTATCTACAACTAAGTCTGAGCCGAATTTTTTATCAGTCATTTCTTCTCCATTTCAATTAAGATTCACAATCTTCACAATCAATTTTAGCAGAAAACATTTTAATTTACAAAAATCGCGCTTGAAGAATGTATATGTAGTCTGCTTTCACAAGACATATGCACCTAAAACGCTTACATCCTCTCCTATGAAATATTACAGACTTTGTAATCTTACTTCAATAAAAAACCATTGCTCGATTACTCGAACAACAGTCCTCTCATTTCTTCATCTTCTGGCACGAATTCCAGATATTGTTTAATATAGGTTTGCGCCTTCTCATTTTGTCCGATTTGCAAAAGGAAATCAACATAATCCTTCAAGAAATCTGGATTATCAGTCAAGGCAGTCGACAAGAGCTCTGTATAGAGCACTTCTGCTTGTGCATCATTTTCCAACTCTTTATGGGCTTGGGCAAATAACCATTGCGCCAGGAGATGTTCTTCTTCTAACAACTCTTCCAAACGAGTCACAGCTTCAAAGTCTGACTCGTTGAAATAAAGGTTTGCCAGGAGGAATACTGTTTCGTCATGGAGTTCAGCAACATTGAGTGCATCCATCAAGTATCGTTCTGCAGCAGCTTGATCTTTTTGACTATAAGCCAGCTTCGAGAGAAAATGCAACAGTAAAGCCGAATTCGGATTTTTCAATAAACCTTCTTGAGCCACACGGGCAGCTTCATCAAACTGACGGTCTGCTTCCAGTGTTTGGGCATAGGCTAATTCGTAATTTAGTAAATCTGTATTATAATCTTCTAGCTGTTTGAAATAGCTAATCGCCCGTGCTTGATTGTCCAACTCGCTATAAAGCAAAGCAATCTTGTAAATCGTATCAACAGTTTTATCGAACTCTAAAGACTTTTCTAAAAAGGAAATCGCATTTTCAAAATTCCCTAGATGTGCGTAGGATTCACCGATACGCTGATAAGTAGAGATTTTAGTTTGCTGTAGAATTTCACGTACAGAAAGCTTGGCATAGTTTTGAATAGCTTCTTGATAAGCACCCTGCTCGTAATAACTTTCCGCAAGCGCAAACGTAATCAGGGGAGAGTCGGAAAGTTCACGTGCTTCTTCAAGCTTGCTAATGGCCGTCTCAAAGTCGCCTTCAAACTGGTACAAATCCGCAATTTGAATCAAAGCAGCAACATAGTTTTCGTCTCCAGCAGGAATTTGATAGAGATAGTTTAAAGCATCATCAATCTGTCCATCATCCTCTGCAATCTCTGCCAGATTAATCAAGTAGTCGGTACTTTCTGGATTGTCACCCAGAATCTTATCATAGACTTGATGGCTCTCATCGATAAAACCCATCATTTGTAAATATTCTGCCAAATCCGCAAGCATTTCTTCATTATCATGCTTGAGCGCATTGCTCAAAGCATTATGCATCCCAATCAAATCACCTTTATGTAGAAAATCAATGGTATCTTCTGAATAAGACATTAGCTCTCCTCTATTTTTTCAAGTTCACTTGTATTTCCTAAATCAACAGGTTGATAAAGTTCCGAAATTTCACGATACCAATCATAGATATGTGTAATAATTACTTTTGCTGCAGCATAGAACGGAATTCCCAGTAGAACGCCCCATAAGCCAAAGACTTTGCCGGCCGTTAAGAGCACAAAGAGAACTGTGATCGGGTGAATGCTCAACTGTTTACCTAAAACTAAAGGCGAAACGAAACGTCCTTCAAGTGTTTGTTCAATGATATAGACAATCAAGACTTTTAGCAACATGATTGGTCCACCTGTTGCTAAACCGATAATCATAGCCGGAATGATGGCCAAGTAGAATCCAAGGAATGGAATCAAGTTAAAGAGTCCAGATAAGATAGCAAGGGTGATCCCGTAACGCAAACCAATGATTGGTAAACCAATCGCAAGCATCAAAGCAACCGCAATCGCAACAATAACTTGACCACGTACGTAGTTTGCAAGTTGTGAATTCATCTCAGTCAAGATTTTTGAAGTATCTTTGCGCCAGTTGACTGGTAAAAGATGTGTGATATAGCCGTTCAAGTTTTTTCCGTCACGTAAAAGATAGAAAAGCACGAACGGGAAGATAACCAGTGAAATAAAGACACTTGCTGTACGCGTAATCACATCAGTGATTGAGCTAAAGGCAGCAGTTGAAAAGTTTTTCGACCAGTCCACGATATTATTCCCAAGGGAATCCATGAAATCATCCATTTGTGGGCGGAATTGCTCAAAGTGACGATTGGTCAACAGTTTATTTACTTCTTCTTGTGCTTGTTCGACATAGTTAGGCACGTGCTTAGAGAAACTCGCCACACTGTTGGAAATAGAAGGAATGGCGTAAGCCAAGCCCCAAACCAACAATCCAGCAATAAGAATAAAAAGAACAATAATACTGGCGATACGCGGCACACGTTTCTTTTCGAGATAATCAACAATCGGATTAAGCAGGTAATAAAACACGGCTGCTAAAACGACAGGTAATGAAACAATGGTCAGAAAATCTGCAATTGGTGCAAAGATAAAGTTGACTTTGCTGAGTAATAGAATATTAAGTAATAAAAGTAAGACAACTAAGAGTGCCGTCACGACTTTATTATTTACAAACCATTTGAAAAAAACAGAGGCTCTAAAATTTTGTTTTTCCATAGGATTTTTCCCCTTCTAATGTGTAAAATACTGTTTAAATTATAACATAATCCCTGTAATATTGACATCGAAGGTTCTTTTTTACATAATTTTATTTATATAAAAAAGCTGTATTCACAGCTTTTTTAGTTCATAATATTGAATTTGCAGAAAAATTTTACGTTTCACAATTTTCCAGCCCTCTTCTTGAAAGAAATTTACCAGCTCTTTAGGTTGATAGACTTTGACATCACCTTCAGTTGAAAAGCGTTTCAAACGCCAATTATAAAGTTTTGTCACTACAGGAATATGGATTTCCGCAATCACCAGTCTACCATCTTGTTTTAACAAACGACTAGCTTCATCTAAAAAGCGATCGGGATGAGGGAAGTGATGAAAACTGGCTGAACAAATGATAATATCGAAGTTATCCTTCGAAAATGGAACAGCTTCCGCGCTGCCTTGCTTAAACTCAAACTGCGGATGACGTTGGCTGGCAATCTTGATCATTTCAGAAGAAATGTCTAAACCTGCCCCAAAAATCTTTGTCTGCTTGCTAAGCATGGATAGCAGTGTCCCATTGGCACAGCCAATATCAAGGATACTAGCATCTTTGGGCACTTCCAAATGTTTGATAATAAACTTTTTAAAAAATGAAGCAAGGAATCCATCAAAGGAATGGTCAAACCGCTGGGCGATATTGTCATAGAATTTTTCGGATTCTTTTTCGTAGTTGTGGTTTTTGTGTGACATTTTTGAGTCCTTTTTGGTATTGAGTCTTATTTTTTCATCAATAATCCCACACACTCCACATGCTTCGTCTGTGGAAAAAGATCAACAGGTTGTACTTTTTCCAAAAGATAACCTTCTTCTTCAAAGCGGACGATATCACGCGCAAATGTTGCCGGATTGCATGAGATATAGACCACGGCACGTGCTTGGGTTGCTGTGGCGGCTTCGATAAAGCTTTCGTCTAGACCCTTGCGTGGTGGATCAACAAAGATAACATCAGGTTGGATACCGTCTTGTACCCATTGTGGCATTACTTCTTCTGCTGGTCCTACTTCGTACTGCGCATTTTTTATATCATTCAGCGCTGCATTGGTCTTGGCGTTTTCAACTGCTTCTGGTATGATTTCCATACCATACACCTGTGCGACCTTATCTGCCATTCCAAGTCCAATAGTACCGATACCGGAATATGCATCAATCACGACATCTTCGGCTTTCAAATCTGCAAAATCATAAGCTAATTGATAAAGCTTTTCAGCCTGTGCTGTGTTGACTTGATAGAAAGCCCGTGCAGAGATTTGGAAGTCTTTACCTAACATGCTGTCCGTAATATAATCTTTACCTGAGAGCAATTTGAACTTAGAGCCAAAGATTGCATTTCCTGTTGATGTATTAATACTGAGCTGGAAAGAGTCCACTTTATTGCTGTATTCAGCGACAAGTTCTGAAAGACCAGCGAATTTCTCTTTAGTCACAACCAAAATCAGCATCACTTGACCGCTATGATGACCGCGACGAACTACGATATTACGTACAATCCCTCGCTTCCTTTGCTCATCATAAGGCGGAATATTAAGCTTGATTAAACTCTCTCGCACCTGATTAACCAAGTCATCAATTTCTGGATTTTGGATATAAAAATCACGGATTGGCACTAAATCGTGTGAGTTTTTTCGGAAAAAGCCCGTTTCTGTTTTACCATTGATGCTACGCACAGGCACCTGTGCTTTATTACGATATTGGCTTTCTTGCTCCGCACCTAAAGTGTCAAGAACCGGAAAGTCTGGCTTATGTGCGTTTTTACGAAGTACATCAACAACTTGTTTATGTTTAAAGTGAAGCTGGGCTGGATAAGTCATGTGCCCAAAGTCAGCTATTCCTGTACGGAGATAGGTCATATTGACATCTTGCACACGATCTGGTGATTGGTTGAGCCATTCTTCAACCTTGCCAAAGCCGAAGTTCTTTCCGACTTTTAGGACCTTCATTTTAATCTCTTCACCGGGTAAGGCATTTTCAACAAAAAAAGGGAAGTTATCTGCTTTGATAACTCCTTGCCCTTCATGTGTTAAGTCAAGGACTGTTCCTTGAATCACTTCATTTTTCTGGAATTTTTTCATGCTTTTATGATAGCATACCCGCTTGATAAAGTCCAATGTCTTTCATCCTCTGCTATCAAGAATCAAATTCTCCAAAAAAGCAGTAATTTTTTCACTCTCTGCAGGTAGATGCTCCTGGCTCACCTGAAGAACTTCTGGGTTATCTCCTACGGAAATTGCAAGCTTGGCATGTGCGAGTAATTTTACATCATTTTTATCATTACCAAAGCCGATATAGTTAGTTTGTCCCATGACTTCCGATAACACCTGATATTTATTGATGTTTTTTGCCGTAATCACGAGTTCCTCTACATCGGAATGGTATAAAACAGCCAGTTCTTCGCCTGTATCTAATTCCTGATAGAATCTTGGTGTAACACCAAATATGATGATTTTGATAACATCTTCATAACTCAAGTCGACGTTTTGAGCTTTGTGGGCGGTATCCAATTTATTAAGTATGTTTGTTTGAGTAGAAACTTTTGCACTGTAATTCCAATCATAATCTATGACATACTCTAGCTTTCGCGACCCTATAAAAGTTACGATTTTTTCTACACTATTGGGTGTGATAGTTTGGGTAGAGAAAATGCGTTGCTTCATGCGGACAATACTACCATTTCCGCCAATCAAATCATTGTCGGGGAAGTCTTCCAAAAGCGGCAACATATCACGTACGGGACGAGCTGAAGCAAAGATTATTTTGACCCTTTCATCCAGTTGACGTAATTTTTCCAGTATATTTGCTTCGATTTCGTAACCATTAAAAACAATTGTCCCGTCCAAGTCAAACACCAATGCATCATAACTTTCTTTCTTAAAATACATTCTCTTTCTCCATCATTGTCTCTCTCAACTTATTTTAACAGACATGAGCTTTATTTAGAGCTATGCGAAACCCGATGCAGCTTTTATTTGGGAAATGGTTCGGCATTTGCGCTTATAAAATGAAAAAACTCCATGACCTGTAAAGTATCATAAAGTTTTGAATTTAAATATCGAAGAAAGGATTAGTATTTTCTTTACTTTCAATAATTTCAACATCTGTGCCAAAACTAGCTAGTTTTTCAGCGACTTTCGGGATAAAAAGATGTTCCAAGTAATGACCAGGATCAAGTCCAATAAGCCCTTGCGAAAGCTGGTCATGACCAACGTGATAATATATATCACCCGTAATATAGAGATCTGCACCTTTGGCTTGGGCTTCCGGCCAAAATTTGCCGCCGCTGCCACCACAGATTGCCACACGTTGAATGGTCTGGCTCAAAGAGCGATCATAAGTCACCAAACGCAGATGATCTAAAGCAAAAGTTTGTTTCATTTTTTCTGAAAAATCAGCCAAGCTCATCGGTGTAATATTTCCAACACGACCTAAACCTTCCGCTGATAAGATTTCCGTATCTTTAATTTCTAAAAGTTCACAGAACCAATCGTTCAGCCCACCATCCACAACATCAATATTGGTATGGCTTGTATAAACTGCAATACCCGCTTTTATCAACTCAAGGACAATTTTTTCTTGACTGTCCGCATCTGTCAGGTTTGCTAAAGGCCGAAAAATAACCGGATGTTTCGCTAAAATCAAATCCACATCTTTTTCAATAGCTTCTGAAACTGTTTGTTCACGAATATCTAAAGTAACCAAGACCTTTTTTACTGGAGCATCAAGAGAGCCTATCTGTAATCCAACAGGATCGCCTTCAACTGCTAAATCTTTGGGACAAAATTCTTCGTACAAGGCCATGAAATCTCTGATTTTCATTGGAGAACTCCTTCTATTTTTTCTTTTTCTGCTTGAACTGTGGCACGTTTTTCATGATTTTCAGGAAGTCGCTCAAGTATTTTATTTAAAGTATTGAGCTCTTTATTCCACTTTTGACAGAAGACTTCTGATTTTTCTTGGGACAAATATGGTCCAAATTCAAGTTCTGCTTCATTCAGCTCGGCTGTGCCATGTTCTGCCACAATAATTTCGTAGATTTTCCCTGCTTCCAGAAGTATCTTTTCGGAAGTAATTACAAAATCATGGTCCATAAGCCAAGAACGAAGGCTTTCTTCATGATTATTAGGTTGCAAAATGAGTTGCTCTACTTGGCTCAATTTATCTTTTCCTGCTTCGAGGATTTCGGAGATTAAAATACCGCCCATACCAGCAATTACAATGCTTGTGATATTATCACTTTCTTCAAAGGCAGCCAAACCATTGGCTAATCTGACTTCAATCTTCTCTTGCAAGTTCTGCTCAGCCACGTGATTATGGGCAATTTGATACGGTCCTTTAACTACTTCGCCTGCGATGGCAAAGTCAATCTTTTCTTGCTGAATCAAATAGGTAGGTAAATAAGCATGATCACTGCCCACGTCCAGAAGACGACTGTTTGGCTTCACAAGATCTGCAACAGCTTGTAGACGTTTTGAGAGTTTTATTTCATTCATTTAAGTTTTTCTTTCCAAATTTACAGTATTCGAGCACAGGACATTCTTCACACTTTGGTGCACGCGCTGTACAATGATAACGGCCAAAGAAGATGAGATGGTGATGACTTTCCACCCAACGTTCTTCAGGAATCAACTTCATCAACTTCTCTTCAACCTCCAAGACGGAGGCTTTTTGTGGCACAATATCCAAACGTTTTGAAATCCGCTCAACATGGGTATCAACAGCTATTCCGGGAATACCGTAGGTTTCTCCCAGAACAACATTTGCCGTTTTCCGGCCTACACCTGGCAAGGTTTGTAATAACTTTTTATCTCTTGGCAGTTCACTATTAAAATTTTCTACCAACATTTGCGAAGTCTTGACAATGTTTTTCGCTTTTGTTTTGTAAAGTCCAATCGTTCGGATACATTGTTCAACATCTGCGATATCTGCCTGTGCCAAGCTTTCTGGATCAGGGTATTTAGCAAAAAGTCCCGGTGTTGCCTTGTTCACACCCTTATCTGTTGCTTGGGCGGATAAAATCGTGGCAATTAAAAGTTGAAAGGGTGTTTCCCATTCTAGCTCTCCATGTGCTTCAGGAAACATAGCGACAATGATATCTAAAGCTTCTAAAAATCGTTTCTTACTCAGCATATTATTTTCCGTTCCAGGGCCCATCCATCGGGATATAGAAATCAGTATTTTTATGGTTTTGCGTTGCTTCGTTACGTTCTTCCTTGCGCTGTTCCACCGCTTGGGTACTCATCAAGCCGTCATTACGCCAGTTGCGTAAAATGGCTTTGATATAGTTGAGCGAAACCTTACGGTTCACCACTGCTTCACGTAGAGCAAGTTTAATGAGCTCAAAGTCGTACTTATCTTCAAACAAGAGAATACGAAGCTCTTCGCTTTGCATTGGAGTAATCATGCCCATTTCCGCTTCGAAAATATTGACCAATTCTTGTAGCTGGCTCTTATTTTGCTGTGTTGGTGCAGTTGTTTCTGCATGCTCTTCTTTAGCTAAACCATCCAGTTGGTCTAACTTTTTTAAAGCTGGTGTGACATCAAAAATGGTTTCCATATCTCCAGCAATTCCGAGTAAAGTGACTTTTAAAGAGCCAAACTCTTGAAGGTTGTCAATACTACGATTCACATCGGCAAGTTTTTTTCCTATTTTAGTTGCAATTTCACTTGGTGCTATATCACGATTTTCATATAAATAGAGCCAAACCAAAAAATCCTCTGCCGAAGGAAACACTTGAGCGAAATGCTCCAGCATAGCATGAGGAAGTACGATGTGTCCAGTCATGTAATTTTCATAGTAGGTCATACTTCTATTTTATCATAAATGCTTCAATCAACCACAGATACATCATCATTGAAATACACATTTAATTTTTAAATTTTTTGACGTAAACAAAACGCTCAACAAATGAAAAAATAATAACGATAATTACTGCCAGTGTACTATGAGAATCGACGATTCCTAATACTTTTAGAAGTGCAATAACAACAATTTCAAGTGCAATTAATACGGCGATAGCTACAATGTTTTTCATAAATTTCTCTTATAATTCTTTATTTTTAATAATGACACATGTTATTTTAGTATAAGCAATCCTATAGAACACTACATCTTGAGACCGATTTATTGGGGGTTAGCTCATTTACAAAATATGATATTGAATAAAAAAAGAAACCCTAATTTACTAAGGGTTTCTTTTTTTATTTGATACCAATTTTAATCAAATTCCTCATATTCATTTGGATCTTGACCATCAATACGTCCGTCTGGTTTTTCCAGAGTATTAATCTGCGCAACTTCATCTTCAGTTAATTCAAAATCAAAAATTGCTAGATTTTTTCGTTGATGGATTAAATTTCTCGATTTTGGAATGGGAACAATGCCACGTTCTACATGCCAACGCAATACAACTTGACCTGTTGTCTTCCCATACTTTTCAGCCAGACTTGTGATAATGGGCTCTTCAAGAGCATCATTTCCTCGCCCTAATGGACTCCAGGCTTCCGTGATGATACCACGCTCAGCGTTGGCTTTCACCATACGCTCTTGCACCCAATAGGGGTGGATTTCGATTTGGTTAACGGCTGGAGTAACGCCTGTTTCAGTAATAATTTTGTCTAAATGCTCGGGTTCAAAGTTGGAAACCCCGATAGAGCGTATTAAGCCCATTTTTTGAGCTTGAATTAAAGCCTTCCAGGCTTCCACATATAGTCCACGTTTTGGCAAAGGCCAGTGAATCAGATATAAATCAAAATACTCCAAGCCCATCCGATAGAGTGATTCTTGAATCATGGCTAAAGCATCTTCATAATGATGATATTTCCCCGGTAACTTCGTCGTCACGAAAAACTCTGAACGCGGAAGACCTGAGCGACGAATTGCTTCACCAACTATCCCCTCACTGTCATAGTTAGTTGATGTATCCAAAAGACGGTAACCACTCTGGATAGCTGTCAAAACCTGATCCAGACCTTCTCCGCCCCTTATCTGGTATGTTCCTAAACCTACAGACGGTAGCAAATGACCATCATTCATCGTTATTAAAGGTGTTTTCATTAGTAAATCCTCCTTATAGTTGAATTTCCACAGAAAATAAACACATATTCTCTATATTTTCATTCTAACATAGGACAGAGTTGGAGAAAAAATACCTGTTTATTAATTTTGAACGACGAGGTTTTATTTTTCCAACTATTCTTTGCCAAACAAGGATTTGTATTCGCCGTAGCCCTCTTCTTCTAGCTTTTCAACCGGGATAAATCTTAAAGCCGCAGCATTTATACAATAACGCAATCCTCCTTGATCTTGTGGTCCATCATTGAACACATGTCCTAAGTGAGAATCAGCCTCCTTACTTCTTACTTCCACACGATGCATACCTAATGAAAAGTCAGCTTTTTCTTTGACCCCGCGTTTTTCTATGGGGTGAGTAAAGGATGGCCAGCCACAACCAGCATCATATTTATCAGTTGAGCTAAAGAGCGGTTCCCCGCTGACAATATCAACGTAAATTCCCTCTTGATAAAAATCATCGTATTTTCCTGAAAAAGGACGTTCCGTTGCATTTTCTTGCGTCACTGCATATTCTATATCAGACAATCTTTGCTTGAGTTCTTCTTTTGAAGGTTTTTCCATGATAAACACCACCTTATCTGTTTTTCTCCCTTTATTATAGCACTCTCCCCATAAAAAGTAGCTAGTTCTGTCTGTAATTTCTCCTTAAGCTTTCTTCTTACTGGAGGCGTCTTTTTGTTATGATTGAAAGTTATTCGAAAAGAATTTTGTTTTCCTCTATTATAATGGTAACCCTTTCTCTTTAAATGCAATAAAAAAACGAAGTTTTGCTAAACCTCGTTTTAGTTCATTATTATTTTGTTATTATATTACTTTATTACTTTGATTGGAGGATCAATTAGTAAAAGAAGCGAATGAGTATACCACCCATGATGAGGACAATGGCACCACACAAACGGTTGGCCATTTGTGCAAAGGCAATCATTTCCATACGATCAGAGGCAGAGAGAACGGCAATATTACCTGTTCCACCCATAGAGTTATTAATCATACCAGCACCGATAGCTGTTTCGACAGGGTACATACCTAAGGCAAGTCCCAAGAACCAGCTTGTCAAGCCCATTGCGATAACACTTGTCAGACAGAGCACAATAAATTGCCATGTCAAAGCAGAGCCTAGTGTGGTCAAATCAATCAATGCCAAACCAATACCTGCCAATACCGCATGTGTAAGATTGGTCATGATGATTTGGTTAAACATCACAACCGATTCTTCCAACTCTTTTGGTACAGCATCAAAGGCTTTGAGAACAAAGACGATGATAATCATAAAGGCGTATTCATGGATATTTGGGAAGAATTTATTCAAAATCACACCCACCATGAGTAGGGTAAAGGCATACAGCATACCGACACCAATTTTAGTGGCATCAAATTCAATTTTAGGTTTTGCAAGTTCTTCTTTTGTCGCAGAAACTAAGGTGCCGTGACCATTGTATTTTGATTTCGCAAAGATTTTAGAAATGGAAAGCGCCCCAATGATGGCAATAATATTCCCAAAGGTTACTGCGGGAGCAAGTTGAGAGAAAATTGCGGTTTGGTTACCATTGGCTAAACCATCAGCATAGATTTGTGATAAAGGTGTAATTCCGGCTCCCATACCACCAGACATCATTGGCATTGAAACATACATGACAGAGTCTGCAAAACCATTGCCAAGCAAGACACCCATACCACCAACAGCGAAGAAACCAACGACCATTGTGACCAAAGCAACAGGGATAAATTTAGCAGAAGCTTTGACAAGCAAACTTCTGTTCATTCCCAAGATTGATCCACAAATCAAGGCTGCAATATAGAAATCAAGAAAACCAAATTGACCGCCCATAAATTTGCCTACTGCATCAATCACATTTGCAGGAATGATATGGAAAAAGGATAAGAGAGTTGCACCTAACAAAGTGAAAACTGATCCACCACCCAAATATGAATTCATAATGGGTAATTTTTCACCAATAAAGTAAAGCAAGTGTCCCAACAGTACTAATAGGAGAGTAATACCCACCATGTTAAGTGGTAATTTTCCTAAACCTATTGTCACTGCCAACACAATCATAAAAAAGGCATAGAGAGGAAGACTTATTCCTGAAATTTTTATTTCTTTTAATTTTTTCATTTTAATCCATTAACCTCTTAGTATTTTGGATACCATTTCATCTCGCGAACGGCTTTCACCATATCTTTTTCTTGAGCTTGTGCTAAACCTTGTTCTTGAGCTTTTTTAGCTACTGCTTCTGCAACTTTGATTGAAACATCAGCAACATATTCAAATGGAGGAAGAACAGGAGCACCAGCAGCGCCTGGATCAACAAGACCACTCAATGAGTGCGCAGCGGCACCAATCATTTCATCAGTAAGAAGTGATGCTTCTGAAGCCAACATACCAAGTCCCAAACCAGGATAGATCAAAGCGTTATTTGCTTGACCGATTTGGTATTCGACACCTTTATAAGAGACAGTTCCTGAAGGAATACCTGTTGCAACAAAGGCTTTACCATCAGACCATGTAATCACTTGTTCAGCAGTTGCTTCCAATTTTTTAGTTGGATTTGAGATTGGGAAAATCACTGGGCGTTCAGTGTTGGCACACATTGCTTCAACAACTTCTTTTGTAAATGCACCTGCATCAGTTGAAGTACCTACCAAGATAGTAGCTTTAACTGTTTTGATAACATTGGCTAAGTCCGTCATATCGCCAGCATTTGCAAAATCTGCACGTTTTTTAGCAAATGGTTTTTGTGCTGGAGTCAAATCTTCCATATCATCAAAGAGCAAACCTTGTTTATCCATCATAAAGAAATGGTTGTAGGCTTCTTCTTCTGAAAGTCCTTCACTTACCATCTCCGCATGAACACGGTCAGCAATCCCTGCACCAGCAGAGCCACCACCGTAGCAGAGGTAAACTTGGTCTGTTAATTTTTCACCTGTGATATCAAGTGAACCGAAGATACCACCTAAAACAACAATACCAGTTCCTTGGATATCATCGTTGAAAGTTGGAATTTCTTTTTTGTATTTGTTCAAGATATTTGCAGCATTTGAACGTCCGAAATCTTCCCAGTGCAAGTAAAGTTTAGGGAACATTGCTTCAGCAGTTTCCACAAACTGGTCAACAAAGTCATAATATTGGTCACCATAAACACGTGCGTGACGATTTCCAAGATACATTGAATCTTCCAAGAGTTCTTTACGGTTAGTCCCTGCATCAATAACGATAGGAAGAACTGATGCTGGATCGATACCGGCTGCTGCAGTATAAACCATTAATTTACCAACAGAGATATCAACACCTTGTGTTCCCCAGTCACCGATACCAAGAATTCCTTCAGCATCTGTCACAACAATCAAACGGATATTGCGATCGCCCGCTGCATTTTTCAATGTTTCTTGAATATTTTCTGGATGGTTAATATCAAGATATGCAGCATATTGTGGATCTACAAATAGACGGCTGTAGTTTTCGATTGTTTCAGCAATAACTGGATCATATACGATAGGATTAAACTCTACGATATGTTGGTTAAACAAATAGTAGAACAAAGTACGGTTTGTATTGAAGATTTCCATCAAGAAATGGCGTTTCTCTAAATCAGATGGTTTTTCCAAGTAATGTTGGTAAGTTTGTTCTGCTTGTTCTTCAAGTGTTTGAACATAAGGTGGCAAAAGACCGATTAAGCCAAGTTCCTTACGTTCTTCCATAGTAAATGCTGTTCCTTTATTTAAAAAAGGATTGTTTAAAATTTCATGTGCACGCATTCGTACGTCCTCCAAATTTATTATTCCTATAAGAAATTCTTACAAGATGTATTTTAATACTTATAAAAAATTATAGTCAAACCTTTGGGTTATAATAAATATTATTTATAACAAATCGATAAACTTGTGATAGAATATAAGGGTCAAAGGAGCGTTTAAACTAATGAATTTGCATGATTTCGAGTATTTTAATGCCTTAGGAGACTTGTTGTCTTTTACTGCTGTTTCTAATCATTTTGGGGTAAGTCAGCCGACAATTACCTATGCTGTAAAGAGATTGGAACAATATTATAACTGTAATTTAATATACAAAGATCCTTCTCACCGAACAGTTGTCCTGACAGATGAAGGGAAAATATTGAAAATTCATATCGAAAGTATTTTGGAAGAGTTGGCACTCACGCAAAGAGCCATCGAGCATTCTAAAAATCATCAAAATCATATTGGTTTCCCCCCTATTATTCGAGCAAAAATTCTGGCTCAACTCTTAAACGATAAAGAGGCGATTAGCTTTTTATCTAAGTTTGATTTAGTATCGGGTGGCTCGGAGGAACTTCTGGCCAAACTTATCTCCGGCTCAATTGATTTTAGCCTTATAGGTAGCATTGCTCCCCTGATGCACCCCAACCTTTTTGTGAAATTACTTTACCAACGCGAATTTTATATCTTTGTCTCTAAAGATAACCCACTTGCCTCACGTCAAGAAATTTCGTTTAAAGAAGCCTTGGATTATCCTTTTATCCTGCTTGATGAAAGTTTTGTGCATATGGAAGCTTTCCAAAATTTGAATGAAAAATACAAGAAAAAAGCAAAAGTTCTCTTTAATTTTTCGGATATCCATACTATTGGCCAACTGGTCAACTCAAATGTTGGCATAACCTTGATGACCGATTTTCTTCCCTTTGCCGATATGGATAGTCTTATAAAGATACCACTAATACCTGAAGATAAGCAAATTTTTCATGTTCAATATGCTTATTTAAGAAGTACACTTCTCAATGCGGACTTGAAAGAATTGATTCGCTTACTGGATGAGCTAAATGAAAAAATAAATTGAAGAGAAAAGAGATTTTTTCTCTTTTTTCTTTGTTAAATTTTCTCCGTTTTTTTCACAAACTTTCGCCAACCGCATAATTCCGGAAAGAATTGTTTGACAAGTCCCACTCAAAAAAGGTAAAATATTCACAAAGACTATGTAAAGGAGATAACATGGCTGGCTCCCAAGTTAATAAACAACTACCCAAGGCAACGGCAAAACGTTTGCCTCAATATTATCGCTTGTTCAAACTTTTAGTTGATGAACAAGTAACACGCACAAACTCACAACTTATTTCGGAAAAAATTGGTGTGGATGCAGCGACGATTCGTCGCGATTTTTCACTCTTTGGTGAGCTGGGACGTCGAGGCTATGGTTATGAAACACGCGCTTTACGTGATTTCTTTGGAGAATTACTCGGACAAGATCAAGAAACGCATATCGCACTCGTAGGAGTCGGTAACCTTGGACGCGCCCTTATTAATTATGAATTCCAAAACCGCAATAAAATGCGCGTTACCCAAGCTTATGATGTTCCAGAAAACCCACTCGTTGGTACAACAACTTCTACAGGTGTTCCTATCTACGACATCGCTGACTTCTCTAAAAATATTAAAGATTCAAAAATTAAAACAGCAATTATTTCTGTAAATAAAGAGAACGCTCAAGAAGTCGCAGATATCCTAGTTAAATCAGGTATCAAAGGTATTCTTAACTTTTCACCTTTGCGTTTGCATGTACCAGAAGACGTCGTTGTTCAGTCAATTGACTTAACAAAAGAGCTTCAAACCCTTTTGTTCTTTATGTCAAATAAGGACATAAATTAAAATGAAAAAGTATAACTAACTAGTTATACTTTTTCATTTTAATTAGCACAGACTTTAATTCTCATTTATTAAGGAAAACATCCATAATAATGAAACAGTTTATATACAAAAAATTTATTACTGTAAAAAGCTTCTCTACGTTAAATCTTTATTAGACTTCTTCCAACAATAGAGATTCCTGAGATAAACGAATTATTTCCTTTCTTTTCTCATCGGCAGATACATTTAATACAAACCCAATCCCTAAAGATAAAATTAAGAAAGACGATCCTCCTTGTGAAATGAATGGAAAAGTTACACCTGATTCAGGAATAATTCCAAAAGCCCCTCCGACATTAACAGTAACTGATATAAGTAATGTAACTGCTATTCCTATGCTAATAAGAGAATTAAAAGAGTCAACCGCCTGAATACCAACTATTAATATTCTTATAATCATGAAGAATAACAATCCGAGTATAATCCCCCCTCCGAGTACACCCAATTCTTCTATAACAATTGAAAAGATAAAATCAGTATGAGCTTCTGGCAAGAAACCATGTTTTTGAATAGAATTTCCTAGTCCTAAACCAAACCAGCCTCCATTAACTACTGCATAATATGAATTTACCATTTGGTGTCCATATGTCTCTATTCCTCCGAATGGATCCACCATAGCTTTAAACCTACTATTAACGTAGTGACCTGGAATAACATCACCATTTACAGTATATAAGAATATAATAAATATAATTATCCCAATAATTAATACTCTTATTGCATATTTAAACCAATATGAAGATACGCCACTAGCACCAACCATACTACCAGTAATAACAAGAAGCATCACGGAACTCCCTAAGTCTGGCATAATTATTACTGTCCCTATCATTATAAGAATAGGAAGTCGCCAGCCTCCAAAAATTTTATAAAACAAATTTTGGCCTTTGAATAAACATTTTATATCTTGTTTATATATTTCATCCTGTTTATCTGAAAATACAGACGCTAGAAACCAAACAGTAAATATTTTTGCATACTCAGCGGGTTGAATTGTTCCAATTCCTGGTACTTGAATCCATCTGTGAGAACCATTAACTTCTGTACCTGGAGATAGACGAGTATACACAAGGGAAAGAATCAAAAAAATTAATATAAAACAGATTAATTTACGATTCTTTAGTGTCTTTAACTTCATTCTATATATAATAAAAAGTATAATAAAACTTAAAATCATAAATATAGCTTGAGTTACAACCATATGATATGGTGGCAGACCTCTAGATAGCTCATGAGGAACGGTTGTAGAACATACCATAACAATTCCTACTGCTGAGAGTAAAAGATATGGGATTAATATAGAATAGTTTAAGAAATTTGATTTTTTTAGACTATTTTTCATTTAAGTAGCCCTCATTTTCAGCTAAATTATTTTTCATATGGTAATTAAAATTATATCTGAAAATATGAAATTATTAATTAAACATAAGCAGAAATTACTTTCTTCACATTAATATAATTTTTTCAACCTTTCGAAATTTATTATTTTAATTTAGTACGTATAACGATTTATATATTTTTGAGTTATTAAATTAATTTAATAACTCAAAGTAACTCTCCGTACTTTTTAATAAATATTTTCTTAAAAATAGTTACTAAAACCATATATAATGCGATAGTTAAAAATAACCACGGGAAGAAACTTAATGGTAAGCTCATCAAACCGATAGATTTTCCAAAACCAGTAAAGGGAATAATTGTTAAACCAATAATCCCAGAAAATGTAAGAAAAGTTAATATCCCTGAAGCTCGACTTTGTAAGAATGGGATTTTTGCAGTTCTAAGCATATGTATCACTAATGTTTGTGTCCACATAGACTCCACAAACCATCCCGTATGGAACAAAGCTATAAATCCTATATAGGATGCACTCCCTGGTGTAAGAGTACTAAAGGAGCCAAACGTTGCTGGACAAATAACAAAAAACATTAAAAGATAAGTAGTAATATCAAATACAGAGCTAGTAGGACCTATCCAAAACATAAATTTACTCACGGAGCTCGCGTCCCATTTTCTAGGTTCTCTAATATATTCTTCATCCACATTATCCCAAGGGATAGCTGTACAGGATAAATCATAGATCAGGTTAAGTAAAATAAGGTGTATTGATAACATTGGCATAAATGGAAGAAAGGCACTGGCAGCTAAAACAGAAAACATATTTCCAAAATTCGAACTTGCCGTCATTTTGATATACTTAATCATATTAGCATATGTTTTACGTCCTTCAACAATTCCTTTTTCAAGAACCATTAAATCTTTTTCAAGTAATATAACATCCGCGGATTCTTTTGCAATATCCACAGCAGTATCAACTGAAATACCAACATCTGAGGCTTTCATAGCAGCAGCATCATTTATCCCGTCTCCCATGTATCCTACGCTATTCCCATTATTTCTAAGAATTGTTACAATTCTAGCTTTCTGCTTAGGTGATAGCTTTGCAAATACACTTATATCATCCGCAACTACAGAAAGTTGGACATCGCTCAGGCGATCTACTTCACTTCCGAGCAGAATCTTATCCACTGAAATACCGACTTGACGACATACAGCTCTGGTTACTTTTTCATTATCTCCTGTCAATATTTTAACGGAGACACCATGTTTCTCAAGAGCATGAATTGCTGCAGGGCAAGATTCTTTTGGTGGATCTAAAAATGCAAGATAACCCATTAAAGTCATTCCCATTTCATCTGAAACCGTTAGTTCAGCTACTGATTTAGGATTATTCTTCTGAGCAATAGCAATAACTCGCATTCCTTCAGCATTCAATCCGTCTACTCTCTTAAGAATGTATTTTTTAACACTGTCCGTTAACTGGACAATTTTGCCGTTATCTTCTACATATTGGCAAATACTTAGCATTTCTTCCACTGCACCTTTTGTAATGAGCTTCGTTTTTCCTAAGTTATCCCTAACAACTACACTCATTCGGCGTCTTTCAAAGTCGAATGGAATCTCGTCAATTTTACTATAATTGTAATCTAAAGTAGAAAGTTCAGGATATTTTTGTTTTTTATTTTCTTTCGCCTGAATAATTGCTACATCCATAAGATTTTTCAAGCCTGTTTGATAATAACTATTTAAAAATGCCTGCTCTAAAACATTGAGACTCTCAGAACCATGAATATCCATATGGTACATCAACGCTACCTTATCTTGGGTAAGCGTCCCTGTTTTATCTGTACATAGTATATTAGCTGAACCTAAGTTTTGAATGGAATTCAAATTTTTTATTATTGTTTTTTCTTTTGACATTGCAACAGCTCCCTTAGCTAAGCAAGCCGTTACAATCATAGGGAGCATTTCTGGAGTTAAGCCTACAGCTACTGCAAGAGCAAATAAAGTTGCTTCCATCCAGTCTCCTTTGGTAAAACCATTTATAAAAAGAACTACCGGAACCATAATAAGCATGAATCTAATAAGTACCCATGAAATAGAGTTAACACCCTTCTCAAAAGTAGTTTTTACTTGAGGTTCTGTAACACTTTGTGCCATTTCACCAAAGATGGTATCATTACCAACAGCCACAATAAAACCTGTTGCGCTCCCGCTTATTACGTTAGAACCCATAAAAGAAAGGTTCGGAACTTCTGTTATACTATCATATTTTTGAGTAATAATAGTATCTACTTTTTCTACTGGATCACTTTCTCCAGTAAGTGAAGCTTGACTTACAAATAAATCTTTTGCTTGTACAATACGAAGATCAGCAGGAATCATATCACCTGCAGATAAATGTACTAAGTCTCCTACAACAATATCTTCGATAGGAACTTCTTGTTTTTCCAAACCTTTTCTATAAACAGTTGCTGTTGTTGTTATCATTTTCAAAAGATTTTCAGCAGCATTCCCGCTCCGTGTTTCTTGCACAAATCTTAGAAAACCAGAAATGACTACCATAGTTGTGATAATTATGACAGCCATAGGATCTGCTTCTCCCGGTTCTGCTAAGATAATATCTGTAAATATCGATACAACAGCTAGTACAAATAAAATTGCTGTAAAAGGATTTACAAATGCTTGATATATCCTATGAATAAGAGAAGGCTTCTTACCATGAGTAATTGCGTTACTGCCATACATTTTAAACGATTCTTCTATTTGTTTTTCACTTAAACCCTCAGGATGTATTCCATATTTTTTTAACAATTCATCTTTAGAAGCTACTTTAGCAAATTCCAATCTTAATCTAGCTCTTTTTAGATTATTTGATACTTCATTATTTTCTTTATTTTTTTTCATTTACTGCACCTCAATTTCATTAATAATCATTCTTACTTTTGATGTACAGCACCTAACCCTATTTATCTTTTAAATATTTAAAAGATGAGAACATAGTTACGCCTTTGCCTATAATTTTTTTAGTTAGCCTTATGGGGTCAGGGCTGCTAATACTTTCAGGGTCCATATGTTCTCACCTCCTCTCCAAATAAAAAACCTTGCCTACGTGCTTGAACGTAGACAAGGAAATAATTCCTGAGAAAAATAATAAGCTAAAAAGATAGCAAAGATTAATTTCATGTCATCGTTCAAGCTTTAGCTCCATAGGGCAATGTTGTTGCACTATTCCATGCCTTGTTTTTCGACATGAACTGTTGGCCCTCTCATCGTGTCTCCACGACTCTGCGGCAGCAACCCGTATCCCTATGGTAGCCTCACCTACCGAAAGTTATGTATTAAAAATCACATAACATGGTTATTGTATATTTTTACTTTTTATTTGTCAAATGAAAAGTAAATTTAGTTTTAACTAAATTTAAGTATTTCGTTATCAAAAAGTCATATAACTATGTTGTAACTCTCATTGATTTATGACCTTTTTATTAGAAAGTGTCTATATAGTCATAATTCTTAATATTTCTATAGAAATATTAAGAATTATGACAAGATTATACTTTTCGAGTACCATTATTATAATAATCATCTATATTAATATGATACTACTGGTCTTACATATCTCGAAAAACTGACTTAGAACAACCACCAGAGGTAAAATAAAGATATAATATATTTAATAAAAAAGGCAAGGTATATTTGCCTTTTTATTTCAAAAAATTTTTTTGTTTCTTTATTTTAATTATTTTTTTTTCGAATATATTTTCTATAAGCACCAGGGGTCATATTAACGTGTTCTTTAAAAAGTTTAAAAAAATAAGTTTTATCAGAATAACCAACTTCTTCAATAATTTGTTGCACAGATAAATCTGTTTGTGATAAATATTTCTTAGCATAATCTATACGGAATTTTATTAGCCACTCCGAATAACTACATCCCGTCTCTTTTTTTATTAATGCTGATAAATAATTGGGGTGAAAGTGAAATTTTTGAGAAATATTTTCTAAACTAACCGTACGGATATTATTTTCTATAAAATTTAAGATTTCCTTAGCTAGGACATTATTAGAGATATCCGAGTCATGTAAACACAAGCAACTATCTGTCATTTGACTCATCTCAACAATTAGTAGAACAAAAGCAGCTTTAGTTAACTTATTATTAAAATAACACATCTTTACTACTTGTTTTAGTAAAGATAGAATATAAAAATGCACATCATCCATAGTACTAAATTGATAAATAAAATAATGACTAACATTTTCAGTATCATACGAAGTACTTTCCACAAAAAATCTGTAAAGCATTGACTCTTCTATAAATTGATTGAGTAAGCTATTATTAAAATAATTTAATTTAAAATAAAATCCAGTAACTACCGTTTCTGAGGATAGTTCTTGATATTCAATTTTTGTACTTTTATTTGCTAAAATGAGCATCCCTTCATTATATAAAAATTTTTTATTATCTAAATATACAGCAACGCTTCCCTTAAGTACATATATAATTCTTATATAAGGAGCTGTATATGTAAGCCTACCTGATGTATTTTGACAGACTAAAGCAGCGATTTCTCGTCTTAAATCTTCATCAAAACTCTTCAGCTCATCAATCATACCTGACTCACTTTTAATATAACAGTCTAAAGTTTCTAAAAAAAACCAAAAATGTGTAAAATCTTCTCCAGACACTTTATACATAATAACTCCTCTAAAATCTTAAAATAACCTACTAATAAAAGTATATATGACAGATTTTAATTTTGCAAGCTATTCATTATAATAAATATTGTATTTATTTTTATTGTGAAAAAACAAACAATGGAAATTGGAGGAAAACACATGAGTGAAACACTCAAAAAAAATGCCCCGAAAGCTGCTACAATTGCAATTGCTGCAGTTATTGCAAACATAATTTGGGGAACACCATTTAAACTTATTAAAGTCATGAACATAGAGATGGGAATAGTTCCTGATTTATTGGGAAGTAATTATCTCGGACAAGTTCTTGCAACTATTAGTCTTCGTTTTTTTATAGCAGGAATCATGACACTCATATTTGCTAAAATCATCAAAAAAAATATACTAGAAGTTAATAAAACTCAATGGAAAGAAGTTATACTAATGGGGTTAGTTTCTACGACAGCAGCCTATTTCTTTTTTAATATTGGTAATGTAAATATAACTTCGACAATAAATTCAACAATTTTAGCACAGTCAACAATTTTTTTTGCAGCAATCCTTGCTCACTTTGCATATCAAAATGATAAATTAAGCACCAGCAAAATCTTAGGACTTGTTATTGGTTTTATCGGGTTAATTATTTCTCAGTTAAATGGCGGAACACATATTAGTGACATGTTTTCTTTTTCTATTACTGGAGAAGGTTTTATGCTTATATATGGTTTGCTTGCTGCATTAGCAACTATGCTTGCTAAAAAAATTGGGTCATCTCTAAATTCTTTCGTAATGACAGGTTGGAATTTAATTATTGGTTCTCTGTTTCTTTATATAATCGGTTTTTTAATGGGGGGACGTTTATCAGCAATAAATTGGACTGCTACTGGTATAATTCTACTAATAATACTTGCTGCTGCATCTGCTATTCCCTTTAGTTTATGGTATTGGGCAGCCCAATACGCAAATCTTGGAGAAATAACTGTTTATAAATTTATTATGCCAATTTCGGGTAGTATTCTCGCCGTACTTCTTGGAGAGCATTTTACTACTTCTCTTGCCATTGGCTTGATTTTAGTTTGTCTCTCTATTGTTCTAATCAATCGTCCTTCACAATTTAAAAAGTTAGAAAGACATAAAGAAACCAGAAAACTTAAAAGCAATAATTTGTAAGAGAAACTCTAACTAAAAAAATAATAAATAACAGAAAGAAGAAACTATGAAAATTGGATTTATCGGAACTGGAAATATGGCTTCTGCCATCATAAAAGGCATTATAAAAAATAATTTTGTCGCAAGCACAGACATTTACCTTTTTGATGTGATGACTGAAAAAGTCAACATTTTTTCAAAAGAAAACAATACAAATGTATGTGCTTCAACTTCAGAACTTATTTCTTCTGTAGATACTGTTGTGCTTTCAGTAAAGCCTAATATTATTGAGAAAATACTGACAGAAAATAGAAAAATGATAATAGAAGCAAAGCCTTTGTTAATCTCAATAGCAGCAGGGACACCTACTCAGAAGATTTATAACTTTTTGAATACTAATGATAAAATTCCTATTATCCGTGTGATGCCAAATGTGAACGCTATGATCGGTAAAGGTGCTGCTGCTGTTTGTGGTAACACATTTACCAGTAATGAACATATCAACTCAACTTTAGAAATGTTTAAATCAGTTGGATTAGCTTGGTCACTTCCTGAAAAAGATTTTTCTAACTTTACAGCATTAGCAGGAAGTTCACCAGCATATGCCTACTTGTTTATTGACAGTATCTCAAGGGCTGGAGTAAAAAATGGTCTTCCAAAAGATTTATGTAATGAAATTGCTGCCCAGGCTGTTTTGGGAAGTGCAGCTATGCTTATTGAAAGTAAAGAAAATCCCTGGACACTGATTGATAGAGTATGCTCGCCAGGTGGTACAACTATTGCTGGTTTAATGGCACTAGAAGATGAGTCATTTATTTCAACTGTTGTTAAAGGAATAGATGCAACTATTATTAAAGATCAAGAAATGAATAACAAATAATAAAAAGTGGATTAATAAAATCCACTTTTTTATTATTCAACAGTCACTGCCTTTGCGAGGTTCCGAGGTTTATCAACATCCAATCCACGTTGGACAGTTGCGTAGTAAGCGATAAGCTGTGTGGGTACCACCATTGATATCGCTGAAAGATAAGGATGAACGTTATTGATAACGATATCATCGTCTTCACGCGCTACAGCTTCTTCGACAATCGTAATTGCTGAAGCCCCACGTGCCACTGTTTCCATAACGTTTCCACGGGTGTGTGCTGCAACTTCCTCGTTATTTGAAATCAGTGCAATAACAGGTGTACCATTTTCAATCAAAGAAATTGTTCCGTGTTTGAGTTCTCCAGCAGCAAAGCCTTCACATTGGATATATGAAATCTCTTTTAATTTCAAGCTGGCTTCCATAGAGACAAAGTAGTCTTGCTTGCGACCAATATAGAAAGCATTTCGTGCTTCTGATAAAAGCTTAGCTACTACGTCGGAAATCAAGTCCTTTTCTGACAATGTAGCTTCAATAGATTGAGCCACGAGTGAAATTTCTTTAACCAAGTCAAAAGAAAGCGACTTAGGATTTTGGTCTGCATCACCTACAGCTTTTGCTAAGAAAGCGAGGGTTGCAATTTGTCCAGTATAAGCTTTTGTAGAAGCAACCGAAATCTCAGGTCCAGCACCAATTAACATTGTGTATGTTGCTTCACGTGACAATGTAGAACCAGGAACATTTGTAACTGTTAAACTTGGATGACCAAGTTCATTTACTTTTACCAATACCTGACGACTATCTGCTGTTTCACCAGATTGTGAAAGGAAGATGAACAAAGGGTTTTTACTCAATAATGGCATACCGTAACCCCACTCAGAAGCCACGCCAAGCTCAACTGGTGTATTTGTCAGCTCTTCAAGGATTTGTTTTGAAGCATAACCTGCATGAAGTGACGTTCCTGCCGCAATAATATAAATGCGATCTGCTTCTTGAACTGCTTTAACAATATCCGTATCAACAGTTAATTGTCCGTCTTGATCGGCATAAGTTGAGACCAATTTACGCATTACTGTTGGTTGTTCATCAATTTCTTTGAGCATGTAGTAAGGATATGTTCCTTTACCAATGTCAGAAAGATCAAGTTCTGCTGTGTAGCTTTGGCGCTCAATCTTATTTCCTTCATAATCCATGACTTCAGCCTTATCTTTAGTTAAGATAACCAGTTCTTTGTCATGAATTTCCATAAATTCAGATGTTTCACGAATCATCGCCATGGCATCAGAACACACCATATTGTAGCCGTCTCCCAAGCCGATAAGTAAAGGAGATTTATTTTTCGCAACATAGACTACATCAGCATCTTCAGCATCCATAAGAGCAAAAGCATAAGAACCTTCAATAATAGAGAGTGCTTTTTTAAATGCTTCAAGTACAGAAAGTCCTTCTTCTTCTGCAAACTTAGCGATGAGATGGACAGCAACTTCTGTGTCTGTTTGACCTTTAAATGTATCTTTAGCGAGATATTCTTCTCTGATTTCGGAGAAGTTTTCAATTACACCATTATGTACTAAAACGAAACGTCCTGAAGTAGAAGTATGAGGATGCGCGTTATCTTCAGTTGGTTTACCATGGGTCGCCCAACGTGTATGACCAATCCCTGTTGATCCTGTAACGTTATCACCTGTTTTTGCCTCTAAATCTGCAATGCGACCTACAGATTTTACAAGATTCGCTTGTCCGGTACCATCAGCAACAAAGATTCCTGCTGAATCATAACCACGGTATTCAAGTTTTTCAAGACCTTGCATTAGAATGTCTGTTGCATTACGATTTCCGACAACTCCTACGATACCACACATATTAATTTCTCCATAAGCTAATTGGTATAGTTAGCTTTTTCTTTATTTTTCGTCAATAAGAATATGATAATACAATGTTTTGTATTTGTCAAGAATAATAAATCATTAATTGGTATAGTTTTTATTAAGTAAAAAAAATAAATCTTCCGATTTACTTTAATTGTAATTTGAATAATGCTTTATCTATTTCTGTAAGTACCTTTTCGAGATCTTCTGCATTATTTACGAAGTCAAGTGCGTCTCCATTAATCCGTATTTTAGGTGACACATCATAATTTTCATACCAAGACGGGTATTCTTCGTGAACTTGATGATAATATGCTTTTAATTCAGGCTGATCGTCAACCTGTTCAAAACTGCGACCACGTTGCGCAATCCGGGAAAGCATTGTTTCAAAGCTCACATCAATATAAACAAGTAAGTCAGGCCGCTTTTTAGGCATTCCTTCCATTTCCTCGAGCATATTACTGAGCAAGTTCTGATAGATTTCCAACTCTGTTTTGGTAACATTGCCATTTTTATAGTTTAGAGTTAGGAAAAGTTCGTCTTCAAAAATTGACCGGTCAAGGACATTATTCTCTTGAGTATAAGCCATTTTGATTGATTCAAAACGCTTGTTCAAAAAATAGATTTGTAACAAAAAAGCATACTTTTTTGGATCTTGATAATACAAATCAAGAACCGGATTATTATCTACTGCCTCATAGTAAACATCTGTTCCAAGATGCTCCCCTAAAGCTTTTGCTAAGCTTGATTTTCCAGCTCCTATTGTTCCTGCTAAAACAATCACAGTTTTCTTCCTCCTAAAGTCCATCAAGGACTGTTTTTTTTATCGCTCTGACTCTAAGATGTATGCCCTAATTTGAGACATGAAATACAAAGAACCGGTCATTAAAAGTACATCGTCTTTCTGTAGATTTGCTTTTAATGCTGAAAATGTACTCTTCCAATCTTCAGCCAATGCTACATTTTCTTTTTTTAAGTAAGTAAAATCTTCTAATTTTAAAGCTTTCGGATAATCAAAAGTTGTCAAAATAAGCTCAGAATTATCAACAGTTTGCAACATTTTAATCATTTCAGTAATATCTTTTGTGACCAGAGCTGAAAAGAGAATCGTAATTTTACGACCTGAAAATTCATTTTTTAAGTTTTCCAAGAGTCGTTGCATGGCATGTACATTATGCGCCCCATCAAGTAGTGTTAAAGGAGCTCGGCTGATTTCTTCCATGCGCGCTGGCCAGAAAGTTCTTTTTAAGCCCTTTCTGATTGCTTCTTCTGAAAGTGATAATCCTACTTTCTGCGCGTAAACCATAGTAAGTTTAACAGCAAGCCCTGCATTATCTATTTGATGAAGACCAAGTAAGGCTTTTTCCAAGTTGAGCAAGTGAATTTCATCATCCTTGTAATTAAATCGCTCATTTTCAAGGATTTCTACCTGATAATCAATACCGTATTGATAATGCTGCGCTTGATTTTTTTGAGCTGTTTGCGCAATAACAGCTAGAGCTTCGTCTGCTATTTTCCCTGTCACCAAGGGTGTATTCGGCTTAATGATTCCTGCCTTTTGGGCAGCTATCTTTTCTAGGGTATCCCCTAAGATATCCATATGGTCCATGCCAATTGTTGTAATTGCAGTTGCTACAGGTTGAATGACATTAGTACTATCTAAAAGTCCCCCTAAGCCTACTTCTATCAAAGCTACATCAACGTGTTCGTCTGCAAAATAGCGAAAAGCCAGAGCGGTAATAATTTCAAATTCTGTGATGCCAGCAAGGCTTTCATCCTTATCCATTTCTTCTACGAATGGTTTTAGTTGCTCAACATACATGATAAGTTTGTCATCAGGAATAGGATGACCATTAATCGCCATCCGTTCGCCAAAAGTCGCAATAAAAGGACTGGTAAAAGTAGCTACAGTCAAGTCCAACTGCTCCAGAATACCTCTGGTAAAAGCAACAGTTGAACCTTTGCCATTTGTACCAGCAACATGAATCATTGATAACTCTTTTTCAGGGTTTCCAAGCAATTTGAGCAAGGCTTCAATTCGTGTCAATCCTGGACGGATATTAAATTTAAGACGAGAATGTATCCATTCTAGTGCTGTTTCGATAGTCATGTTAGGCTTGTTTTCCCTTCTAGAAAATACTTTTTAAATTCCTCAGGTGCCTCTGTTTTGGAAAGCAAAAAAACAGGCAGCTCTGCCAGTTCAGAAGGCTCATCCCGCAATTTAAGGAGATAACGAAAATCTATGTGCTGATGTGCTTTTTCTTCCTTAACCGCATTATAGGGAATATTAATAAGATTCACATCTATAAGACGTTGTGTATCAGCTGTCAGACCTGTTTCTTCATGGAATTCACGCTTTGCCGTCTCATAGGGTTTTTCCCCTTCTTCGACATGTCCAGCAGGCAGTAAGAGTTCTTTTTGATAGGGATGCTCGATAAAATACATTTTCTCCCCTTTAAAAACGACAGCAGATGCTGATAGTTGCAAATCCGGATTCTGTTTTCCTTCAAGTCCTTTTTTATTGCGTAAAAGAGCAATTACCTGTTCTTGTTTTTTAGAACTTTCTAAAACAGAAAGTTCACGTATCAAATCATTATACATTAGTATTTTTGGTATATTTTAAAATTATCAATTAAACGTCGTGTTGCTGCAACATCATGTACACGTAGGACACGCCCACCATCCATCATCATTTGATTTTCAAGAATCAATGTTGATAAAAGACGCTCATCTACTTCCATATTCATAAGATTGGTCATAAAAGATTTACGAGAGATTGCGACCATCACCGGCAAACCTAGGCAAGTCAATAGTTCAGTCGTTTTTAGGCGCTGTAAAGAGTCAATTCCTGTTGCTCCGCCTGAAAAACCAACGCCTGGGTCTACACATATTTGTGCATTCGCAATGTCAAGTTGATTTAATTCTTTCTGTTTCTCTGTAAAATAGACTGGCAGTTCTTGATAAACATTATCTGCGTAATGCATACCTGCTCGACCATTATTCATAGCAACCAAAGCCGGTTGATATTCTTGCATCAACTGTAGTTTTTCAGGTGTATCAAAACCATCAATATCATTAATAATATCTGCACCTGCATCCAGTACACGCTGCATAACATAGGCTTCATCAGTGTCTATAGCGATAACTGCTTCCGGAAATGCCTTACGAATACTCTGCAAGGGCTGAGCGAGACGTTGACATTCTTCTTCTGGCGAAATATCTGCGTAACCTGGACGAGAAGACTTTCCTCCAAGTTCAATGACTTGTGCCCCCTCTTGTAAATCCTGTTCTACTCGTTGTAGGATAAAATCCAAATTGAGATTTTCTTCTGCACCATCATAGAATGAATCTGGTGTGACATTGACAATAGAATAAACAATCGGATCCAAAGTCAAATCAAAAGAGAAATTCTGTCCTGACCAAATAATCTGATGACGTTTAAAAATGCGCTCCAAATCCAATTTTTCCTGAGATGTAGGCCAAGCCTTAATCAAATCCGCCAATTCATAAATCGTTAAAAAAGTCAGCAAATCATGATTGTCTACGAGAACTTTTGCTCTTACACGGTACAAAAGATTACCCAATTTAGCTTTTTCTTGGCTGCTCATCTCAGTAAAACAGATAGAGATGTGCTTCAGAGAAAAACAATCAGTGTTTTTTTCAATGATTTTCATTTTAATTCAAGCTTTCTAAAAATTCGAGACGTGTTTCTCTGCTTTCTTCAAATTCACCCATGAAGAAAGAGGTTTTTGTTTGGGAATTTCCTTTTTTAACACCACGCATTTCCACACACATATGACGCGCTTCGACAACAACTGCAACACCTTTTGGCTCTAAGATATCATTTAAGATTTCCGCTATGTCTCGCGTAATGTTCTCTTGTACTGAAAGTTTATGCGAAACGTAGTTGACCAAGCGCGGTATCTTGCTTAAGCCAATAATATTGCCATCTTTAGGGATATAGGCTACGTTTGCCTTACCAAAGAAAGGCAACATGTGATGTTCGCACATCGAGTAAAAGGGAATGTCCTTGATTAAGATAGTTTGATCCTGGTCTGTTTTTTCAATTTTAAAGAGTTTATACTCCTCAAATTGCGTTAATTTTTGTGAAGAGAGAATTTCTTCATACATTTTAGCTACACGTTCTGGCGTTTCTAAGAGTCCTTCCCGTTCAGGATCTTCACCAACAGCTGAGAGAATTTCTCGTACAGCAAGCTCAATACGTTTTCTAGCGGGCTTTTCCGTCGGAATTTCTACTATTTCTTGTTCAGTATCCTTGAGCTTTTCAATAGCTTGTTTCACTTGTTGCTCGTATGAGAAACCAGGCTCTAAAATTTCCAAAAGTGGCACAAGAACAAAAAGGCGATTAAAGACTTCTTTGTGCGGAACCATCAAATCTTCCTCTAAAATTTGTTCGTTTCCGTAAAATAAAATATCGATATCTATCGTGCGTGGTCCCCAATGAATTTTGCGAACACGATTTAATTTGGCTTCGATTTTATGAATAAGCTCCAATAGCTGGCTAGCTTCAAGTGTCGTTGAAATCTTCAAGGCCATATTGACAAAGTCATCTTGCTCCACTCCCCCGACAGGTGAGGTTTGATAAAACTTTGATCTTCTATCTATTAAAATGGCCGAATCCTGTCCCAATAAGCTTACCGCATCTTGCAAGTAAGCTTGCTTGTCTCCAATATTGCTCCCTAAACTCAAATAAACCGTTTGCATCACTTTCTTGCTTCCCCCCTTAGAAAGCCGTAAATATTTTCTAAAAGTTAAATATTTTAACCGACCATTTCAATTTCGACATTGTCAAAGATTCCTGCAATAGGTACAGCCAATTTGCGGATATGTACTTCTACTGTTTTCACTTTATTGTTTTGTTTAATGGCTTGAATGATATCGAAAGCCAACTTTTCAATCAAATCTGCACGTGAGACTTCAATTATTTCCGCGATACTCTCATAAAAAGCAACATAACTCAAAGTTTTGTCAAGCTCATCTAAACCAGAGTAGGAAAAATTCGTGGTAACAATCAAGTCAATTTCTAAATTTTGCCCTAAGATCTTTTCTTCAGGTAAAACACCGATATGTGAAAAGAACTTCATATTGTTAATCTTAATCTTATACATATTGTTCAATGGCTTTCCAAGCCTCCTCGATTCCTGTTTTATCAAAACTAGAAAAGATTACAAAATCATCTGTGCTGTCAAATTGCAAGGCTTTTTTTATCACTGAGACATGCTTGTTCCATTTACCGCGTGGAATTTTGTCGGCCTTTGTTGCAACTAAAATTACGGGAATATCATAGAATTTCAAAAAAGTGTACATCAGCTTGTCATCTTCAGATGGTTCGTGTCGTAAATCAACGAGAGCGACCACCGCTTTAAGATTAGGCGCTGTAGTGAGATATTCTTCAATCATCTTACCGAACTTTTCACGCTCTTTTTTCGAAACACGTGCATAGCCGTATCCTGGAACGTCTACCAAATGAACCGTATCATCTACATTGTAAAAATTTAGGAGCTGCGTTTTACCTGGCGAACTTGAGGTACGCGCAAAGTTCTTACGGTTTAATAAGGTATTGATAAAGCTTGATTTTCCAACGTTAGAGCGACCAGCAAGAGCAATTTCCGGCATGTCTGTCTCTGGATATTGCTTGGCAGAGGCTGCTGAAATAGTCAGTTGTAAATTATTAGGGTTTATTTTCATTATTTCTCTCTTTCCTTGTGTGTCAAACTATTTTAGATAGTTGCGCAAGGTTTATTTAAAGTCTTTTTTAGGGAAGAAGGTTCACAAATCACATCTCTCCCTGTCTATTATCATTGATTTACTAAAGGTAAATCAATGATAATAACAAGAAAACCATGAGCACTCATGATTTTCTGTTTTTTATTTTTGAATATAAATGATTTCTGCTTCTGCTTTATCACGCACAGCTGCTTCCGTAATAATCACTTTTTCAATATTATCATGACTTGGTATTTCAAACATGATATCCATCATCACTTCTTCAATGATTGAACGTAAGCCACGTGCACCTGTTTTACGTTCGATAGCTTTCTCAGCAATGGCATGCAAAGCTGCATCCTCAAATTCCAGTTCCACATTGTCATAGCTTAACAACTGCTTGTATTGCTTGATAAGTGCGTTTTTAGGCTCGGTCAAGATACTGATAAGATCAGCTTCTGTCAAACGTTCAAGCGCAGCAACTACAGGCAACCGTCCAATAAATTCAGGAATCAATCCGAAAGTTTGGATATCTTCAGCAATGATTTCTTGCATATAAGATTCATTGTCAGACAAGGCCTTATTATTTGTGCCAAAGCCGATAATTTTCTCACCTAAGCGTTGTTTGACAATTTCTTCAATACCGTCAAAGGCTCCGCCTACAATGAAGAGAATGTTTTTAGTATCAATTTGAATCATCTCTTGGTTAGGATGTTTACGCCCACCTTGTGGGGGAACGCTGGCAACTGTACCTTCGATAATTTTTAAGAGGGCTTGTTGTACACCTTCACCGGAAACGTCACGAGTGATAGAAACATTTTCTGATTTTTTAGCAATTTTATCAATTTCATCAATGTAGATGATACCACGCTCAGCACGTTCAATATTGAAATCACTAGCTTGCAGCAGTTTGAGCAAGATATTTTCAACATCTTCACCCACATAGCCTGCTTCTGTCAAACTTGTAGCATCAGCAATAGCAAAAGGAACATTAAGCGACTTAGCTAAAGTTTGTGCCAAAAAAGTTTTCCCTGAACCTGTAGGACCAATCAATAAGATATTAGACTTTTGAAGTTCAACTTCTTCGTCATCTTGACCTGTAAAGTTGATGCGTTTGTAATGATTATAAACAGCAACCGCAAGTGCACGTTTTGCACGCTCTTGCCCGATAACATAACCATTCAGATGATCCAACATTTCTCTTGGGGTCATTACAGGAGTGGTTTCAAATTCTTGAGCCATTTCCTCGCGCATCTCTTCTTCAATCAAATGGCTTGATAGCTCCACACATTCGTCACAAATATAAACACCGACACCGGCGATAAGTTTCTTTACTTCTGGTTGGCTCTTGCCACAGAATGAACAATATATATTTTCGTTTTCTTTTGTATCGTTAGACATTTATTTCTCTTTTTCTAGATTTTAAACATTTTTAGGAAAATAAAGTTCCAAAAAAAGCATGAATGGAATTTACAATATTCGTAAAGGCATTAAGAAGAAAAATAGTTCCTAAGCCCCAGCGTTTTTTGCGGAAGCATTGCAGTGCAAGTATTACACATATTGCGCATAAAACAGCGGTAAATAAGCCAAAAATAGATTTTGTCACGGCTTTTGTTTCTCCTTCCGCTCATATTTTTCTACGGTAAAGTCATAAGGATTTTGCTCGTCTTTTTTGTGATAATCCGCTGACACCTTCGCATACTTCGAAAAATCAAACGTATCAGGGAAATATGTATCCCCCGCAAATTCTCCATGAACAACCGTTTTATAGAGCGCTGATAGCTCCTTTTCGAAAAGAAGGAACATCTCTGATCCGCCAATGATATATAAATCACGCTCTTGATTATTATACCATTCTATAACTTCGGATACACTATGCATGATTAAGACACGTTCATTATCTTCTTTAGGGTAAGCTTCATCTCGTGTAAGGACGATAGTGATACGTCCAGGAAGCACGCGCTTATTCATGCCTTCAAAGGTTTTGCGGCCCATCAAAATCACTTGATGATAAGTTGTCTTTTTAAAATGTTCGAGTTCAGCAGGTAAACGCCAAGGTAAATGACCATCAATGCCAATCACTTTTTTCTCATCTTCTGCCCAGATAGCGTAAATCATTTTATTTCACCTACGTGCTTTTCTTCAATTGCTTTGAAAAGCCAATCATCCTTTTAAACAAAGATGTTCCTTTCTTTTGGGATTTTAAGGCCATCTATTTCATACACAAATAGCTGATGAAATTCATAAAGAATCCTTCAAGACCTTATTTATTAACCGTTTAAACAGTTAATCTCTCGCTGTTCTCTCAGAAGCTTTTTTCTGCTTTGAGGGATAGAATTACCTTTCCTATTATACCAAAAAACACCTTTTTTTACTTTAATTTTTCTTATTCGGAAAAAAATGAAAAAAATTTCCATTATTTCCTTTACTTTTCCTTAAAGATGTGTTAAGATTACTCTATCAATTAATTTGTTTCAATCAACCCTGTTATGATTAAAGCAAATTAGTCCCCCAACTAGGCTGCTCGCTGAGACCATACTCCGAGCTACCTAGTTTTTATTTTTGTAAAAATGTAAAACCCTTACAAAAACGGAATGGAGAAAATTATGAATCATATTGCACTTTTCGAACCACGTATCCATTTTAACACTGGAAATATTGCACGCACTTGCGCAGCTACTAACACTACCTTACATTTGATTGAGCCTTTCGGCTTTGAAATTACCGATAAAAATCTCAAAAGAGCTGGATTGGACTATTGGGATCAGGTCAACATTGTTTATCACAAAAATCTGGATGATTTTATCAATCACGTAGATGGGAAACTATTTTTAGTTAGTAAGTTTGCGGATCAAGTATATTCAGATGTTGATTATACGGAAACTTCAGAAGACTATTATTTCCTCTTTGGACGAGAGGATACTGGTTTACCAGAAGACTTTATGCGAGAAAATGCTGAAAAATGTATTCGCATTCCAATGAATGATGAACATGTACGTAGTCTAAATCTTTCTAACACTGCTTGTATGATTGTCTATGAAGCGCTTCGTCAGCAAGAATTTTCTGGTTTGGAGCTTAAACATACTTATGAAAATGACAAACTAAAATAAATTTACTCTTTCTTAGTTGAAAGATAAAAATTTAAAGAAAAACGGAAGTTATAGCGTGTAACTTCCGTTTTTTATTATTTATTAATTTTCTTGAGACGAAGTGTAAGCCCAAACAGAGCTAAAACCAAGAAAGTCAGTCCTAAAATAAAATTGATTAGAGTCATATTTTCATTTTCACCTGCCTTGGGCAAAAATTTTTGCTTTGCTAAAGCTACTTGATCTTTTTCTCCACCTTTAGGAGTTTCAGTTGCTTGAGAAATCGTCTTATTTTTTGTATAGATATAACTTACAGTTTGTACTTGGTCTGTATAATGACCTGTAGCATTACCACGAACTTCTTTGAAAGTATAACCTTTGATATCTTTCTTTTCAGTGCTATAACCTTCTCCAACAATTCCTGATTTTACAACGTCTTCCGAAATTGACTGGCCATTCGTATCTACATATTGGACAAGGACAGTTCCAGTTACATGAGGAAGTTCATTCTTAGTATAAACATAAGTGACAGTTTGGGCTTGATCAGTGAACTTACCTGATGCATCACCTTGAACTTCTTTAAATGTATAGCCTAGAATATCTTTTTGCTCTGTCGTATACGCTTCTCCAATATTTCCTGCTTTTATCACATCATCAGAAATTTTATTGCCTTCTATGTCCACGAATTTTACAGTAATATCACCACCTTTTACAGGTTGAGCTTCTTTTACAGTAATTGTGGCTACAGCAGAATATGTGCCTTGATTTTCAGAGTTTGAAAAGAAATTAGGTACAAACCTGGTATACGTGACTTTATAAGTTCCTGCTTTTGTCGTATCGACTTGCCCTTCAACATTTATATCTGAAAAAGGAATCGCATTTCCATAATAATCTGTGGCACTGTCAAAGTTATCTTCTGATTTCCATGGATCACCAACTGTTAGTTCTGAGTCATGTACAATAACTGTTGATTTATCTTTGTGTTGCTCATAAACATACGTGACAGTTTGATGTTGATCTGTAAATTTACCAGAGGGATTACCTTGTACTTCCTTGAAAGTGTAACCTGGGATATCTTTTTGTTCTGTTGTATAAGTTTCTCCAATATTTCCTGATTTTATGACATCTTCGGCGATAGGAGTGCCTTCTGTATCTACATACTTCACAGTCACATTCCCTGCTGCTATGGTGTAAGGTTGCCATACATAGGTATCGCTTTTAGCATTGGAATTGAAGTTCTGAGTGAGTTGCTTACTTGTCCAAACATCTGCTCCTTGCGGATGCGAAAGCGAACCTGTCCCAACATTTTGCCACTTCCCTGTGTATTGATTATTTGCTGAAATTTCTGGAAGCTCCACGTTGACACTATCCGTAACCCAAAAACGGAATTTATCGCTAAGTTTTAGCACCTTTAAAGAAGTTGTATTTTGGAAAAAACGTGACATCTCATAGCCTGTTATCCATGATTTTTCTAATTGTGTCATATCAAAACCTGAAAGATCAAGAGCTTCCAAAGAAGAATCTCCCATAAATACACCTTGTGCAGAATATAAAGGAGTAAGTCGCCACTGAGACAAATCTAGTTCCTTTAATTTGGGCATCTCTGAAAAAGCATAAGTAATGGCAATCATATTTGAAACGTTCCAATTGGAAACATTTAATGATTCCATATTTGTCGCACCATTAAGAAAAGAAAATATCGTTGTAACATTGGATACATCCCAAGAAGTCAAGTCAAGACTTGTCAAGCTCGCACAACCTCCAAACACCCGTTGCATCTCAGTGGTATGAGAGGTATTAAGTCTTTCAATACCATCAATACTAGTGACATTCGTTAAATAATCAAATAAATTACTTAGTATATTTCCAGCAACAACGTCGCCTTCAAAACGAATACTTGTTATCTGCTTGCTCCATTGATACCAGGGACTCAGTCTTGCGCCATTTTGGTTCACCGGTGTGTCAGAAAATGTTCCAGCTCCAATGTGTAACACACCTGATGAATCAATTCTCCACGGTGCTGTCCCAAAAGTTCCTGCTGCGATATCACTTGAGCTTGCCTGAACTTCAACATTTTCTGGTGAAGCCTCTGGGGTTACTTCTTGGGTTTCTTCTACTTTTGGGGTTTCAGCAATAACTTGTAATGTGGGTGAGATAGCTCCCAACACTATTGTGCTTAAAGCGATTGCATGAGTCAATTTTTTCATATATTAATCCAATTTCCCTTGATATTTCGTTTGCGCGAAAAAGTACGGTTTGTTGGAAACAAAAAAACTTGACAATGCCGGTAATAAAGCCTTTCTAAACAGAAGTTTATCATAGGAAATCATGCATGGGCTATTGCATAGATAAAAAGATAAAGGTATAATGGAGATGTATCGGTTATGTGAAAAGAGATGTGTTAGAAAAACCGTACTTTTATTGAAATATGCTTTTTATACCTCAGAATAGAAAAAAACAGCTAGCTATAACTGGCTGTTTTTCTTATATCCTTCATCTTACTGTGTGAATTCTGTTGAAGTTAAGTTGACTTTTGATTTACGCTCTGAATTTAAAACGAGATTAAGCAAGATAGCTGAAACAGTACTTACAACAATTCCATTAGAAAGGAAGATTTGTGCCCAGCTTGGTAAACTTACAAAAAGGTTACTTGAGTTAAAACCAACGCCCATCCCAACTGAAACAGCTACGATAAGCAGGTTTTGATTATCTTTGTAATCTACTGTACCAAGCATATTCACACCTTGCATGGCAACCATTCCAAACATGATAAGCATAGCTCCACCGAGTACGGGAACTGGAATAAGTTGAGCAATTGCTGCAAACTTAGGAATCAAACCTAAAACAATCAGAAAGCCAGCAGTGAAATAAATAGGCTTACGTGATTTAATACCTGATAACTGTACTAATCCAACGTTTTGTGAGAAACCTGTATAGGGGAAAGTATTGAAAATTCCACCAAGCAAAACAGCAAGACCTTCTGAGCGGTAACCGTTACGCAAACGTTTTTCAGATAATTCATCACCTGTCAAGTCAGCCAAAGCTAAGTAAACACCTGTTGATTCGACCATTGAAACAATGGCGATAATAATCATCATCAAACAGTCAACCAGATAAAAACGTGGCATTGCCATACGGAAAGGAATCGGCAAGTGGGCCCATGGCGCTTGATTGATCGCAGAGAAGTCAACCATATGTAAGCTTGCTGCTAAAATTGTTCCTGCAACTAAACCAATCAAGATAGCAATAGAACGAATGAAGCCCTTTGCAAAGATATTTACCAAGACAATAACCAAGATGGTAAATCCCGCAAGCAAGAGACTATTGGCTGTTGGAGCTGCTTCGTTATTACCCATATTTCCTACTGCAACAGGAATCAAAGTTAAACCAATCGTGGTAATTACTGAACCAGTAACAAGTGGTGGGAAAAATTTACGAATTTTAGAGAAAACTCCTGCAAAAGCGATAACGAAGATACCTGAGGCAATTAAGGCACCAAACATCGCGCCATCACCATGTTTTTGACCAATAATAATCAGTGGGGCAACGGACTGAAAAGCAACGCCCAAGACCACTGGAAGACCAATCCCAAAGTTTTTGGTCATCTTTAATTGCAACAAAGTCGCCAAACCACACATAAAAATATCGGCCGAAATCAAATAAGTCAATTGCATAGCACTATAATTGAGGGCTGAGGCAATCATAATAGGAACAAGTATTGAACCTGAATACATGGCGAGTAAATGCTGCAAACCTAAAACTGCAGCTTGTCCGTTGGCTTGTCTTTTTGTATTAAACATTTCTTCCCTTCTCCTTCTTAATCCCAAGCAGCATCATCTGCTGGCGCAAAGACGACTTGACCTGACTCAAACTTTTCAATACGGGCTAGAGAAGTCACTGTTAAGCCTTTCTCCATCAATAGATCGCGTCCGGTTTGAAAACTCTTTTCAATGACAATACCGATACCAGCAACTTTTGCGCCTGCCTGTTTGATCAGCTCTTCGAGACCAAGCGCAGCTTGACCATTGGCTAAAAAGTCATCTACAAGTAAAACAGTATCTTCAGAAGAGATAAATTTACGAGAAATTGAAACTGTTGAAGTAATTTGTTTTGTAAATGAAAAAACCTCTGTTGTCAATAATTCTTCATTCATTGTGATATTTTTGGATTTTTTAGCAAAAACCATGGGTACACCAAGTGCTTCTGCTGCATAAAGTGCTGGTGCAATACCGCTTGCTTCAATCGTTACAACTTTAGTGATATTTTTATCTTTGTAAACTTCAGCAAAGCGTGCACCAATCGCTTTCATCAACTCATAATCGACCTGATGTGTAAGGAAGCTGTCCACTTTTAATACTTGGTCTCCCAAAACTTGTCCATCAGTTGCGATACGATTTTCCAATAACTTCATAACTTCTCCTATAACATTTATCACTCAAGACTGGCTTTGGCTCTAATACGCACAAAAACTCTACCCGATAAGGTAGAGTATTTCTAGACGACAAAAAGAAGATATTATTTACGACCTTTAAATGTAAACGATGAAAATTTCGATTTAAAGATAGGACTGTACAAATAGAATCCTCTTATTGTCCTGCCTTTACGGTGCAGGGTAGAAACACTTAGCCATATCCTAAGCATAAATAAGATTTTTAATATTGATACAGTATATCGCATTTTATTATTTTTAGCAAGAAAATATCGTAATAAATAAAATTTTTTCAAATATTCATCAGAATTGTTCGGAATTTACTTATTTTTTTGCTTCATTTACCAATTGTGAAACTTCTTTTTTGGTCAGGCGACGGTAGCGACCAGGGACTAAACCATCTAAACTTAATGGTCCATATTGAACACGGCTAAGTTTTTGGACAGGCAAACCAACTGCAGCAAACATTTTCTTAACTTGATGATTTTGTCCTTCATGGATTGTCAAGCTAACAAGCGAGCTGTTTTTCGCTTTGTCCTGCTTCATAATCTCATAACGTGCTGGGCTCACTTTTTTCCCATCAATGGTCATGCCTAAAGTCAAAGGACGCAAGTTTTCCTTATTGGCTTGCCCTTCAACCTTAGCGATATAAACTTTTTCAACACCATGGCGCGGATGTGTCATCAAGTTTGTAAATTCTCCATCATTAGTCAGCAACAGGAGTCCACTTGTGTCCCAGTCTAAACGACCGACAGGATAAATGCGCTCCTTTCCTGAAGGGAGCAAATCCATAACGGTTTGGCGCCCCTTATCATCGCTTGAGCTTGAGATATAGCCACGTGGCTTGTTAAGCATATAGTAAACCGGTTCTTCGTTATAAACAGCTACACCGTTGACTTCAACGATATCTCCTGATTCTACTTGATAGCCCAGATTGGTCATTGTAACGTTGTTGACAGAAACTTTTCCTGATAGAATAAGTTCTTCTGCCTTACGTCGGCTGGCGACACCTGCATGTGCCAAAAATTTATTGATTCGCATTTAATTCCTCATTTTCGTTAAATAATACTTGTTTTTCGCCAATAAATTGGCTTTCATCTATTTCCGGTAGCTCTGACAAGTCATTGATACCAATATAATCTAAAAAGAACTCTGTTGTTCCATAAAGTCCTGGACGACCAACAACTTCAAGCGTACCTGTTTTTTCGACCAAATCATAAGCACGCAGTGTTGAGAGCGCTCCACTAGAGTTGACGCCACGTAATTGATCGATTTCTAGGCGCGTAATCGGCTGTTTGTAGGCAATAATCGAAAGTACTTCTAAGGCAGAACGGGACAGACTTTGATTTAGTGGCGTCTTCGCATAGTTTTTAAGAATATCAGCAAAGCTATCTTTCGTTGCTAACTTATATTTCCCAGCTGTTTCGATAATAGTTAGTGCAGATTCTTCATCGGCTTGATATTTCTCAATAAGGCGCTCAATTTGTTGTTCACAAGCAAACTTACTCATGCCTGAAAGCTCTGATAATTGATTTAACTCCAGTCCTTCTTCACCCGTAACAAAGAGTAACAGCTCCAAAGTAGCTGTTTTATTCAGATTGTTCATCTTTCGTTTGTCCTCTTTCTAATAGAATTTCACCAAAAACTTCTTCCTGCTTAAACGTTACTTGTTGTGTTTTTATGAGCTCTAGTAAAGCCATGAAAGTGGTCAAAAGTTCTTCTTTCGATGTCTTCTTCGAAAACAGAGAACTAAACTTACACGTCTTTTTCTTTAAAAAGTAACGGGATAACTCCACTATTTTATCGGAAATTGAGAATTTCTCTGCCTCTATTGTTGTATTCTCATCTGTGAAAGACTGTTTTTGTAAGGCTAAAACATTACTGAAAGCCAAAAATAAATCCAGACTGTTATGATCTTGTAAAAGTACTGCATCTTCTCCAATAATTTCCGTTTTGGCTTTGGAATAATACTGACTACGAGCTTCATGCATCTGGGCAATATCTTCGGATAGTGCTTTATATTTTCGATACTCATCGATTTGTGCCAGCAAATCTTGTTCCAACTGTTCAGTATCTTCGATGAATTCCTCGGCCACTGTAGGCAAAAGGCGACGGGACTTTATCAGCATTAACTGACTCGCCATGACCATATATTCACTGGCAATTTCCAACTCTAATGTTTTCATGGCCTTCAAAAAGTTCAAATATTGTTCAATAATCGGAACCAAAGGCACCTCAAAAATATCAACTTTATATTGCCCAACCAAGTGCAAAAGTAAATCTAAAGGACCTTCAAAATCATTGATTTTTATCTTTATTTCTTCACTCATTTATAGTATTTCTCTAAAGTAGTTGTTGTAGATAGCCCTAGAGCTTCTGCTAATTCGTATACGGTTTTACCCAGCCGCACTTGTTGTAAGATATATTGTTCGCGTAATTCTTTTGCTGTTAAATCCGTATATTTTTTTAGTTCTAAATAAAGAAATTGACGTGATTTGGTAAACAATTCATCAGCATTGTTTATTCTTTGGGTATAAAGTGCAAACTTATCACGTATTGGTAAAACACGCTTTAAGCCGGCCTTCTCAACAGTAAGAATTCGGAATTTCCAGTTGAAATTTTCCCACCTTAAGTGCTGTATTTCTGAAAAAGTTAATCCAAACTCAAGAATTAAAAATGCTAAAAAATGACCAGGAGAAGTCACCGGTTTGTAAACGGATGACATGTTCTTGATTTCTAACTTTTTCTTTACTTCTTTCTTTGGTGCATTTACTTGCTGAATTTTATGGTATTCTTTCAATAAATTTTTATCGTAAAGATAGAGAAGAAACTGATTTGCACTTGATATCTTGCGGCGTTGTGCTGCCACAGCCAATTTTTTCAAAGACTGACGATAAAGCATGAGCGACTCACGAGAAATTGTTCTTTTCTCAAAAAACTCGGCAAAATTTCGTAAATCATAAAGATAATTTGATTTGGTATTTTCTGAGAAATTTTTACTCTCTAAAAAATTAGGAATTTCGTTCGATAATATCATATTTTTTACTAAATTCATGGGCAAAAGCGTTAATGGCTTTAAGAATTTCTTGACGTGCAATAATCCCCACAAACTCGGTTCTTTTTACTACCGGCAAGAAAGGCTCTTTAACCAACTTATGTAAGATTTCTTCCAAGGGTGCTGAGGGGGAGACTGTTTCTATCTCAGTGTCCACAATCTCTGATATAGGTGTATTCATCGATTTTTCATAAAAGAAATCTTCACCCATCTCAAATTCGACAATATCTGCAAGCCCTAAAACGCCGACAAACTCTTTATCTTTAGTGAGAACAGGAACTCTAGAATATTTATACTGACTGAGCAATAATTTTGCATGAGAAATATTATGTTCGTCACATAAAATAGCTACGTCGTCAGCATCTTTTATAAAAGTTTCGCTTTGTTCTAAGAAATATTTTTCAATAGCTTTATCAATCATTTTTACTCTACCTCTTTTTTCTAAAGCTCAAAAGTAAACTGTAGACCTGGAATTTCCTGGTGCTCTAAATCATGATAAGAAACCTTATAGCCATCTTCTAAAATTGTGACGACAGCATACATTTTGATATTGATACTTCCTCTAGGCTGACTTACTGAACCCGGATTAATATACAAGGTATTTCCTATCATCTGTGCGACAGGCTGATGGATATGACCAAAAAGTGCAATGTCCGCTTCTTTTTCTTCTGCAAAGTAAGAATAACGATCAAGACCTAAGCCAACGTAAAACTGGTGGCCATGAGCAATAAGAACTTTCTTCCCTTCGACATCCACCATTTTTATCTCAGAATAGCCTTCATCGTAGTCGCAATTTCCCGCAACTACGGTGATACCTTGCCATATATCATCATTACTTGGCAATTCAGAATCACCACAATGAAACAAAGCTGATGCTGTGCCTTCATATTTTTTTTTGATTTTTTTAATTACGTCACGATCAGTATGTGAATCACTCATTACAATAAACATTGAAGGCTCCTTTTAGCTAACACTCATGCCGCTTTTTATTTTTTAATGTGCTCCAGCCATTCTGGGAGTTCTGTCATTAATTTTTGTAAAGCTTGACCACGATGTGAAGCTGTATTTTTTTCTTCAGCACTAAGCTGAGCAGCAGTTCGGTCTGACGTTCCCACTAAAAAGATAGGATCATAGCCAAAACCATTTTCGCCTTGCGGCGTAAGGCCAATACGTCCTTGCCAGTCTGCTTCAACAACCAAACTGTCATGGCCTGGATAAGCAGCAACTAATGTCGTATGGAAATGCGCCGTCCGACGCTCAGGTGTTATTGCTGTTGAAGCTAACTCATGGAGAAGTTTTGCAATATTTTCCTCATCTGTTGGATCAGGCCCAGCAAAACGATGGCTCCAAACACCAGGCAAACCCCCTAAAACATCCACACATAAGCCAGAATCATCACCGATGACAACTTCACCAGTAATTTCGGCAATTTGTTCTGCTTTGAGACGTGCATTTTCTTCAAAAGTCATGCCAGTTTCAGCAATATCTGGTAACTCAGGATAATCTTTAAGATTTTTAATTTTGTAGCCAAATTCTTCAAATAGACGTTTGAATTCTGCTGTTTTCCCATCGTTACGTGTGGCGATGAGTATCGTTTTTTTAGCAGATAATTCTGTGTGCTGTGCAGTGATTTTTGCCGAACCAAGCCATCTGTCCGCAATAGCTTGAAAATCTTCTGACTTACCTGTTGTATAAAAACGGTGATGGAGATTTTGACGCTCTTCACCGTTGAGATCAAAATAATTTAGCAAAACGGTAATATCACGTACAGTTTCAGAACCACTGTCAATAAGCTGAACATCCGGTCCCATTTCTTTTTGGATGAGTTTGCGCAAAAGAGGATAATGTGTGCAGCCTAAAATCAAGGTGTCAACTTTGCCAACCATTGGTTTTAAAGCCTTCGCTACTATTTCTTGAGCCTCTTCCGAATCTGCACCGTTGGATTCAACCAATGGTACAAACTCTGGGCAAGCCAAACTACGTACATCAACACTTGATGATTTGAGTTGAATAACTTTACGATATTGATCAGAATTAACCGTTGCTTGTGTCGCAATTACGCCGACTTTCTTGTTAATTGTTTTTTGAATCGCACTTGAAGCACCTGGTAAAATCACACCTATGACAGGAATATCAAGAGCTGCTCTTACTTCTTCAATTGCAACTGCTGTTGCTGTATTGCAAGCGAAAACAATCATTTTTACATTTTTAGAAAGCAAAAAATTGACCATATCCCAAGTGAAAGCAGTAATCTGCTCATTTGAGCGTGGCCCGTAAGGCGCACGTTGCGTATCACCGATATAGACAATTTCTTCGTTTGGTAATTGACGGAGAATCTCGCGAACAACGGTCAAGCCTCCAACTCCTGAATCTAGTAAGCCAATAGGTCTGTTGTCCATAAATACCTCCAAAATTTACTTTTTATCTTATTTTTTCTTAGTGTCTGCTTGTTTAGCTGCACTACGAATTTGACGAAGTACTTGTTGTACTTGTGCTTCAGATGGTTTGCGTCCCATTGAACCCATCATCATACGTACTGCATCTTCATTCAATGGTGGGTTATCCATCAAGAGTTTTTTAGTTTGTTTTTGTGTAAACCAAGCGCCCCCAGCAAAGCCAGCAATGGCAAAGACAATCATAAGTAAAATTGCAACAAATAAATTCATTAATACTCTCCTACAAGAAAGCTATAAAATCGCTTTCGTAATTTTTACTCCTTATTATATCAAATTTAGACACATTTGTCAGCTGCAGATTTTCTCTTTATTTTTTGAGACTTTTATTTATTATTCAACAGTATAAATCCAACCTTCTGGGGCTTCCTTATCGCCAAATTGAATACCAACAAGTTCATTGTATAAGCGTTGAGTCACTGGGCCAACTTCTGTTTCTGAATAAAAAACATGGTGTTTATCCTGATCATCAATAGCACCAATTGGTGAAATGACTGCAGCAGTTCCACAAGCGCCTGCTTCGACAAAATCATCTAGTTGATCAACAAAAACATCTCCTTCAATAGCTTTCATTCCTAAACGTTCTTCCGCCAATTGCAATAAAGAATATTTTGTGATAGAAGGTAAAATTGAAGGGCTTAAAGGCGTGATGAACTCATTATTCTTGGTAATCCCAAAGAAGTTTGCTGCACCCACTTCTTCAATCTTAGTGTGTGTTGCAGGATCAAGATAAATCACATCAGAATAGCCAGCTTCATGTGCTTTTTGTCCTGGCTCAATCGAAGCGGCATAATTCCCTCCAACTTTTGCCGCACCTGTACCATGTGGCGCCGCACGGTCATAATCACGGGATACGAGGAAGTTTGTTGGTGCTAAACCACCTTTAAAATAAGAACCTACTGGGACCGCAAAAATTGTAAAGATGTATTCATCAGCTGGTTTTACCCCAACAAGGCCGCCAACACCTATTAATAGTGGACGGAGGTAAAGCGTAGCTCCAGTTCCGTAAGGAGGGACAAAGTCTTCATTTGCTTTAACGACTTGTTTTACGGCATCGATAAACTTGTCTGTTGGTACTTCTGCCATACGCAAGCGGCGCGCTGTAGCTTGTAAACGCTCAGCGTTACGGTCAGGACGAAAAAGATTTATTTTTCCAGATTTTGTACGGTAGGCTTTGAGTCCTTCAAATCCTTGTTGTCCATAATGAAGCGCTGGCGAGCCTTCCGAAAGGTGCAAAGTCGCATCGCCTGTAAGTTTTCCATCATCCCATTTCCCATCTTTAAAATGTGAAATATAGCGATAAGGCAACTCTCTGTATTCAAAACCTAAATTTTCCCAATCTAATTCAACTGTCATTCTTTTTCATCCCCCATTTTATTGACATTCTTTTTCCATAAAGCCAAACTTCATGGTATTTGTTATAATTAATTATTATAAGCTATTTTGAATGTGATTTCAACATAAATTCAGAAAATTATAGAAATGGAAATAAAATGAATATTCTTAGAATAAATTTTCAAGAACTCGGCCAACTCTTGTTGGATAAATTAATCTACGTCTTTTTAGTCAGTCTTTTGTTTTTTATTTTATACCGGATCAGTGCACGCATCGTAGAAACTCTTTTCAAAAACTACAGCAATCGTTCTTGGGCAGATGTTTCTCGGATAATGACCTTAGCCCGCTTAACAAAAAGTGGTTTAACTTATCTGACAGCCTTTCTCTGGATCTATACCATTCTCTCTATTCTTGGTGTTCCTGTAGGAAGTGTACTTGCAGGTGCTGGTATTCTTGGTGTTGCTCTTGGTTTCGCAGGCCGTGACCTTGTCGCAGATATCATCAATGGTTTCTTTATTATTATCGAACATCAGATTAACGTGGGCGATTGGATTCGTTTTGAAAATCTCGGTATCGAAGGGGAGGTTACTGCTGTAGGTATCCGCTCAATCACTTTGATTTCAGATGATGGTGCCACAGCTTTCATTCCTAACCGTAATATTGAATCCTTGAAAAATTTCTCTTACAAAGATCGGACGATGAACTTAGACATCCCAGTTACAGCCGAAAATTTAGAAGTGATGAAAGACCAAGTTCTCCGTGTGAACGCTGAATATCCTCAAGTCGTTTACAACGGTATTATTACACGAGACGAAAGCATTTTTATACGGAGTTTACTCACGGCGAATCTCAGCGAAATAAATGGCTTACGGATGGAAATTATGAACAAATATTATACAAAATAAGCAGATCATGATGATCTGCTTATTTTTCTACCATTGATTTGATAGGTTCATAAGATTTACGGTGAATCGCTGTAACACCGTAGTTCTTTAGGTCTTCCAAATGCTTGGCCGTGCCATAACCTGCATTATGTTCAAAGTCGTAATGTGGGTATTTTTGTCCATACTCCGCCATCATTCGATCTCGTGTCACCTTCGCAACAATACTTGCTGCCGCAATGCTTGACGACTTGGCATCACCTTTGATAATACTGACTTGAGGAATATTAATGTCTAACTTCATCGCATCGATTAAGAGGCATTCTGGCTGTATTTCTAATTTTTCTACAGCTTGAAGCATTGCGATTTTAGTCGCCTGATATATGTTCACTTGGTCAATCGTTTCGTTATCAACTAAGCCAACACTGACAGCAAGCGCTTTTTCTTGGACTTCTGCAAAAATAGCTTCATGTTTAGATTTTGGAATTTTCTTACTGTCGTTGAGACCTTTAATCTTACAATTTTTTGGTAAAATCACGGCTGCAGTCACAACAGGACCAGCTAAGGGACCACGTCCAACCTCATCTATACCCGCAATCAAGTCCATCCCTTGCGCATATGCTTGTCGCTCAAAGTTCAGCATCATTTCTAAACGTTCGTCTTCTACTTGTTCTGCTAAAATCTCTTTTTTACGACGTTTAATCGCTGTTTGAACTCCTGCACGAGTATCTTCCAAAAAAGCGTCCACTTCGAGTAGTGTATTTAAGCCGTTCAGTTGCTCTTTTATTTCTTTAATCGTTGACATAGTCACTCACTTTATCCAAGCAATATTCGCCCATTCTGCCATCACGTACATCCTTAACAAACATTTGATAAAAACGGTCATAATCATCACGGAAGCCAAAACGTTTGGTCAATTCCATGATGAGATCGGGAATTTCTAACTCCAGATCTGCTTCTTTCATGCGCAAACGTTTCATAGTTGCTTCTTGGTAATTTTCAAGGAAATACTGCAAACCAAAAATAGTCACATCATCCATCGGCAAAAGCTGATCCTTAATAGCGCCTGTTAAAGCAAGTTTTAGACCAACTTGGTCATCTTCGAATTTTGGCCAAAGTATCCCTGGTGTGTCAAGAATTTCCAACTCTTTATTGGTACGCAACCATTGCTGCCCCTTAGTTACACCAGGCTTATTTCCTGTAACAGCTACTTTTTTTCCTGCAAGACGGTTCATCAGTGTTGACTTACCCGCATTAGGAATACCTACAATCATCGTACGTAAAGAACTATTTTGGATGCCTCGTTCAGCATTACGCGCAAGCTTATCAGCCATCAAAGTTTTCGCTGCAACAGTCAAACGTTTGGCAGTATGTGCTTCTTTCGAATTGATGGCTAGAGCGATTATGCCTTGCTTTTCGAAAAACTCCACCCACGATTTCACAGCGTTTCTGTCAGCTAAATCAGCCTTGTTTAAAGCGATAAGACGTGGTTTATCCCCAATAATTTTATCCAACATTGGGTTACGTGAACTGATTGGTAAACGTGCATCTACCAACTCAATCACAAAATCAACATATTTTAAATTTTCTTGAACTTGACGACGCGCTTTGGACATGTGCCCTGGGAACCATTGAATTGCTACACCCATTTTTAAACCCTGCTATAACTGATGTCATAGCCTTTCATTTTTATTTTTTAGTGATGAAAATAAGTATTAAATACATCTAGAGATGTCCGTATCTCTATTTTACTTGAACCTGCTCTCTGTGTTTTTTCTTACATAAAAAAGCCTTGTAGAGCATATCATACTAGGCTATTTTATCATTTTTTAAGATTCTGCGCTAATATGTAGGCGTTTTGTGGAGTTTGTGCGCTTACCCACTATTATGAAAAAAGCATGAATTCATGCCTTTGGTATCGTTTCTTTTACCTCGTCTTTATTTTTCTGAAAAGGTGGTTTTCCCAAGTCAACTCATCATCATCTAATATTTCTTTTTTCCGAATACGGGAAACTTGCGAATTTCCTTTTACATAAAACCCTAAAGGTTCATCTCGCCATTCATCCATACATGTTATTCCAATCCTTTTTCGGCTAGCAATCTCTTTGGGTGTTTTGTCTACTTCTAATGTCAAACGTGAGTCAAGAAAATACTCTCCGTCTATCTCTTTCGTTATGCCAAAGGATTTCGTGAGCTTTCCAGGACCACTGCAATCATGTTCTGGAGCATCTGCTTGAACGGCACGAATTAAAACAGCCTCTGGGATATTTTCGTCCATAGTTACTAGATTTAACATAAAATGACCATGAATTTGATATACATACCAGTGACCAGCGGAGAGATACATGGATTCATTACGAGGTGTTCGTTTTCCCATGAAACTATGACATGCACTATCCAGTGTCCCAAGATAAGCTTCAGTTTCTACGATATTCCCAAGTATTTGCGACTCACCGCCTGTTTCCATGACAAGTTTCATACCAAGAAGGCTTTTGGCCGTCTCAATTGTGCTCTTATTTATAATATCTAAAAAATTTTTATCTTTCATAAATTACCTGATCTTTCACATAGCAAAGTACTTTTTGGGTGCCGGTTTTACCTTTACTTAATTGGAATCTAGACAATCCATGATTGCTAATATATCTTTAACATTGGAGGAGGGTGGCTTAGAAAAAATAATTACCATCATATATTTACTAAGTCCCAACAAAAAGTTCAAACCCACTTCGTTGTTTTAGCATCAAGAATATTATGTTTATCTAAATAAGACAGTAATGGATTTAAAACGTAAGAAAAGTTTACCATGTCCAGTGTTTCAATAAATTGTATTCCTTTTATTTTATTAGGTTCATTTAGTGTGGGAAGTCCTTTGGCAGTATTTGCAAAATAGAAATGTCCTCTCCACTCTATATCTCCAAAAACAAAATCATCAGAATACACTTCTTCCAAATCAGAAATAGTTAAAGAAATTTCTTCTTCAACTTCCCTTATTGCACAAGCAATTGAGGATTCTCCTTGTTCTTTTTTCCTCCTGGAATGTTCCAAACTGCCTTTCGATCTCTTATAACTAAAACATCTCCACTTGCATCTTTCAAAAAAAACTCTAGAAAATTCTTTTTTCATTACCTAGTCTCCTTCCTTCCGAATATCCTATTCCATTTTAACTTCTTTGTTACTCTAACCCATACATAGAAGCAGATAGATTTTTATGTAGAATTTGATCTGAATCCTTATCATAGATAACATACAGACCAACTGATCCATCAGAGAGTGTTTCTCCACTGGACCAGTTTGCTTTACCCTCAACTGCGGCCCCTCCCGGATAGTATTGCGTATATTCAACTAGCTCCTCAGGGGGGCCAAGTTCTTTTATTAGTTCTTTCATGAGTGTACCATGTGCGTAGTACTGCTCTTTCTTATCTGGGGAACGATGCAGCGCAGCAATTTGTATATTATCGTACTTTTCTAAGCTCAGACCTTCAATTGTTGATGCATTTTTCTCAGCATATTCTTTTTCCTTTGAAAGCTTAACTTCTTTCGTTGACATATTTACAGCCGTGGCTTTTTCTTCAACTTTATATGTTTTCAAATTCGTGTTTTTTAAGATAAAAACCATTACTATCAGTAGACTGAGGGTCAAAATGAAAAGAGACAGCCAAATCATTTTTCTACTTTTGTGTATGGGATAGCTTATATACTCAGTCTGGCAGTAAAGACATCTTGTTGTTCCTGCTTCTTGAACAAATTCATTAGCGCCACAATTTTTACATTTCACTGTTTCATTCTTTGTCATAAATGTTGCCCATCAAGTCTTTTCTTAAAATTTGTCCTGTTTCTTTATCATAACTGATTGAGATTGTTACTTCTCCGTCTTTTAAATAAGACCCTGTGGACCAAGTTGCTATACCTTCAATTTTGTTTCCCGGAACGCGACTTTCTTTTAAGCTATCTGGAGAATAACCAACACTTCGCTCAAGGTCCGAAAAGTGCATACCATTTTGGTAAATTGGATATTTACTTTCCGCTGAGACAATCTGTTCGGCTCGTTGGATATTGTTGTATTTTTCTAAAGACCAGCCCTTTATTTTATCAATATTTTCACGCGCGTATTGGTTCCTGTTTTTCTTTAAAGAGGAGTCACTTTGGAATAGTTTTTGATTTTGAGAAGTTGTTGATTTCCTTCCCGAATTGTTTATTCCATAAGAAACTAAAAACCAGACAATCACAAAAGTTGTAAAAACTAATGCTCCGATAGCAAGCCAAATATTTTTCCGACTTCTTCTGGGAGCATCCTCCTCCTTGTACTGCGTAGCGCAATAGGAACAAATAAGTCTCCCTTGCTTTCTTATAAAACTTGATCCTCCACAATTTTTACAGATAATTGCCTCTATCATTTTAACCTGACCTTTAATTTTTACGTAAAGAGAAAAAATTGATATGCCTTAATCAATTATTTTCTCCTTGATGATATCACTATTTAAGTATATTGTATCATTTTTAAAAAGACATGCATTCATGCCTTTTTTATATTCTATCCAAAGGATCCGCAATCATATCCTGTTTACTTGATGCGTCTCCATCTACATCATTCAGATATGTTTCCATACGTATGGCATTAATCTGCAGCTTATCTTGACTAAAATCAATATTCTCTTTCTTAATGACCAGCTGTTGGGTAGTGAGCGTGTTGGAAATACCGTAGCGGAACTTAATCGCGTTTTGTTTTGCAAAAATATCCTTCCAAGTAATTTGAGGAATATGCTTTAAGACTTTTTCTGTATTAATATTTTTTAAAGGGTTATCTGTAAAAAGTGTCTTCAATGCCCCTTCACTTAGCATATCGTAAGCCCCAAAACCTTGACCCTTCACGACAGGTTCATAGATTTCCTCAGTTTCAAAACCAATCATTTGAAAATCCACCGTAGCCTGAGCTTCAAAATGCCCATGTTCTGTCTCTTTCGAAGGTTCGGTCTGAATATGAACAGTGACTTCTGCATTAGGCTTCATATGAATGGCATTGGTCATATCATAGCCTTGCCATGTTGTATCATCAAGAGCCGAAAATAATTCATTATTTAGCACCTCTACCCGCTTCTTCCATGCTTCGTTAATTTTTGTACTGTTTTTGACGTTTTCTGCTCTTTCTTTAACCAAAGATTCTTCTTTTTGTTGGTAAGCTTTGCTTCCTGGCCAGTAATACGTTTCCCAGATTTCCTTCTCACCAAGTTTGGTACGGATTTTTAAGACCTCGTTATTATTTTCCATACGAAACTTGCGTGTGACTGAGAAATCACCCGCTTTTTCTGTAATCGTGTGCGTAATAGGATTAATCTTCACATTTTTATCTGAACGAATCACCATTTCCTGTTTGGTAAAAGGACTGGCTTGCACCAAATCTCCTCGTAATGAGCCGGCAGAAACACGGAGTTTATTTTCCCCAAAGCTGACCCACTTCCCCCGAACATCTGTTGTGGCTGGGCCTAAAAAGAGATAAGTAAGGAGAGCTGCGCTGACAAGAACTACTCCCAATAGACCACCAATAAATATTTTTTCATATTTAAATTGTAACATAAAGTAATATAAACGCAGATTAGAATATAAAAAACCAAGCAAAAACTTGGTTTTCTATATTCTAATCTAAATATTTTTTCGCAATATTCTGGTATGTATCAATCATATCTAAGTAATTTGAAATTTCAACATACTCATTAACTTGGTGAGGGAGATTACTTACTCCTGGGCCAAAGACGACAAAGTCAAATTTATTTTTGGATTTCACAAATTCGGCAGCATCAGTAGTTCCTGCGATGCCAATAACTGGTAAAGGCGTATCAAACTCACTTTGAATAGTTTGGATTAAGATTGAGTTTTTATCCGACTGCACTGCCACTTTATCCTCGTCAATCGTTAATGTCAACTTATAATCATGATTTTCATTCACTTTATCAACTACTTCTTGAAGTTTGGCCTTAATCTTATCGTTACCATAGGTTGGTACACTTCGGATATTTCCTTCAAGACTGGCTTCTCCCGGAATTGCATTCACCTGGTCACCCCCTCGGATAACAGTCACATTATGTATAGTCGTTCCCAGTTCTGCATCAGGGTATTCTTCAGCAATTTTATCCATTTCAACATTAACAGCAGTAATAAATTCGTTCAAGTGATTGATGGCATTAAAGCCTTCCTGAGGTTGTGAGCTATGTGCTGCTTTACCTGCTGAAAATACAGAGTAGTTAATCGATCCCATATGCGTGTAGACCAAGTTATAATTGGTCGGCTCAGCAATAATTAAGCCGGATAAATCATCCGCGTAACCGAGTTCTGTAAGCTGACGTCCACCAAGTTCGCCAACTTCCTCACCTACCGTAGCCAATAAACGGATGATTCCATCAAATTTTGTCTCAGCTTCTTTTAATTCAATCATTGCAATCGTGATGGCTGCAAGCCCAGATTTCATGTCCGTTGAACCACGCCCATATAATTTATCACCATCAATAGTTGCAGAAAATGGCGGGTAAGTCCAAAGGGATTCGTTACCAATATCAACAACGTCCATATGACCTGTCAGCCCCAAAACTCGGCTGCTTGAGCCACTCTTAATTTCAGCTACTAAACTGCTGCGCCCTTCGGCATATTGAATTAATTTGGAGTCAATTCCATGATTTTTCAATAAGTTTTGTAAATAAACAGCGACTTCTTCTTCATTTCCGTTAATTGATTTAATTTTTATCAAATCTTGTAAAATTTTAACTTTTTCTTCTTTTTCCATGAAATCCCTCCTAATTTTTAATTCATTTGCATTATTAATTTAACCTCTACTAATAATTGTACTCTATGTCATTTCGTCTTGCCAATAATTATACTTTTTATTTTTGGGAAAACTTTATTCATACAAAAAAAGAACCACTTTAGAAGTAATTCTTCTTTATTATTTCTTCAAAATGTTTTTCAAGACAATTCCACTGGTTACTGCCAACAATACACCTGTAGCAAGTGTTGTCTTTGTCACAATATTCCAAGGTCTTTCTGTAAGATGTTCAACTGTTTCTTTCATATAGTAAGCAGGATTTTGTCGCGGACCTTTGAGGCGTGCCGGTGCTTCTTCCTGAGTTTCAGCTAATGGCATAATCGGAACATAACCTGCTTCTGTTACAATCTTATTTTGTTTATCCTCAGAAGTCATTGGAGTTTGCGTTCCGTCTTCCTGCCCGACAAAGTGATCCATCAATACACCTTGTTCTGGTACTTCATGTATTTGCCCAATAGTAAAATCTGTACCACAGAAACGAGTGCGCACAGTATTTGCAACGGCAGGCGCTGTTCCTTTGGCGACGACCAGTAAAGTGGTCAAACCAACCACTGAAGCTTTCTTTACCTTACTCCAGTATAAGGGCTTTTTTTGATTGATTAAAATTTTCATAGCTCCTCCTTATATTACAATTTCGTTACTTATATTATAGCATTCCCTTTTCTGTTTTTACTAATAATTTGAGAGAGCCATGTTTTTTGTGTTACATTTTTTTATAAAACATCATTTAGGTTACGCAAAGAATAAATATTGAGTTTATAATTATTTTTCTTTGTTTTCTTTCTTTTTTAGGTATATAATATTGAATAAATCAATATTTGTTAAGAGGTATAATATGTTTATTGACTATACGTATGAACCACGGCGCGCAATTTTTTTTGAGGATGTAAAATCGAACTATGCCTCAATCGAGTGTGTAGAGAGAGGGCTTCATCCTTTAGATACTTCTCTATGTGTCATGAGTCGCTCAGATCACTCCTATGGCCTTATTTTAGCTTCAAGTCCGAAATTTAAAGAGGTTTTTGGAAAATCTAACGTCAGTCGTGCGGCAGATTTACCTTTTTTACTGGAAAATAGGAAATTTAACTATCGGCGTTGGTATGCCAAACATACTGACATTTACGGGCAACGCACAGAACCCTCTATGCAACATGTCGCTTTTATTGAAAGCTGGGCTAAACGTACACATATCGTCCCTCCACAGATGGCTCTTTATATCGATAAGAATATCGAGATGCAGCAACTTTTGACCAACTATACTTCTTCTGAAGAAATTCACTCGTATTCTATTGATGAGTCCTTCCTTGATGTTACAGAATCTCTGAACCTTTTCTACCCTGAAATCAAAAATAAATATGAACAAATGGATTTGTTAGCTCAGGATTTACAGCAAAAAGTCCTTAAGCAAATGGGCCTATTTGTGACTGTTGGAATGGGGGATAACCCTTTACTGGCCAAGTTAGCGATGGATAATTATGCCAAGCACAGCGCAACTATGCGGGCGCTCATTCGTTATGAGGACGTCCCCGAGAAGATTTGGACACTTCCAAAGATGACTGATTTTTGGGGGATTGGGAGACGGACAGAGAAAAGATTCAATAAGTTAGGAATTTATTCTATCAAGGATCTGGCTCATGCGAACCCTGATAGAATTAAACGAAAAATGGGAATCGTTGGTCTACAACAATTTTTTCATGTACATGGTATTGATGAAACCAATGTCCGCGAGAAGCACCACAAAAAATCAGAAAGCTACAGCAACAGTCAGATTTTGCCACGCGACTACGTAAAGCAAGATGAAATTGAGCTAGTGATTAAGGAAATGGCTGAGCATCTTGCTATCCGACTTCGAAAAGGTAAAAAGCTCGCGGGTGGTCTCTCACTTTATGTCAAACCTTCCTACAAAGAACACTCTTCTTCGATAAAAATAGCCAGTAAAATTGAGCCCACTCAAAGTACAACGGATATTCAAAGCGAGTTTTTGCGCCTCTTTAGAGAAAAATATCATGGTGAAATTGTAAGAGAAATCGGTATCGGCGGTTTTGATTTATCTAGCGAAAATATCAAGCAACTTAATCTTTTTGAAACAATGCTCCCTAATGAATCTAAGGTCATCACTCATCAAAAACAGGAAGCTCTACAAAATGCCATTGATGAAATACGTGATAAATTTGATTTTACAGCCATTCAAAAAGCCAGCGTTTTGACAACTGGCTCTAGAGTTTTAGAAAGAAGCAAAATGATTGGCGGCCATGCAGCCGCAGGAGGAGAAAAAAATGACAGTTGATCGCTCATATAGCCCTTATGAATCTATCCGTAACTATCATGACAGAGGCATGATGAAATGGGGCGCTTTCGCCACAGGAGAGCTCTCTGAGGCACAACGAAAACTGCGAGAGAAAGAGGAATTAGAAAGTGAAATATCATCAAAGAAAGCAACTTCAAAATCAGACGATTAAGATTTTGCACATCATTCTGGTAATTCAGTCTGCGCAAATGCATAATAATTTCCATCAGGATCTTGGAAATTAAAGTTCACCATACCTTGGAAATCATTGATTGCGCTTGCTGTGTTCGTTGCTTTAGAGACACGCGTATGCCATTCCTCTAAGTCATCCACAGTAAAAAGCATTGAGCCTTTCATATCTGCTACTTCTGGTGAATTTTGACGAATAAAGTCAAGATTCCATAATTGAATACGTGCGCTTGGAGCATCCGCATCCACTGCGAAAATCACCGTTTCTTGCGAGCCTGAACCTTGGCGACGAAGTTCTTTCAAGCCAACTTTCGCCCAAAATTCTGCGTGCGTTGGGACATCCGAAACATAAAGCATATTACAAAGATTAATCATAGTATTTTCTCTTTTCTATAAAGTAAACAGATGGTGACTTGCTCTAAAACGCACCTTCTTCTTTTACATTGATTATCCCACAGTCTAAGGTAAAAAACAATTTAGAAACGCTGGAATTCCGATAGGGATAATTTATACATTGAGATAATGTGATAAGAAAATGTATCTTTTTAATAAGACTTTTCTTATTTTCAAATATTCAATTCATTTTTCCAAGTCTAATCTCTCCTCAAAGCTGATGTTTCTGTGCTATACTAGAATTATAAAATTACACGACTAATCAGGGAGGTTCTCATTTGATTCAATTTAATTTTTTATCAAAAACTTTTAATGTCATTATAAAAGTCTGTTTAAGTTTACTCGGGCTGGTCATTGCCTTTCTTATGTTTAAAGAGATTTGGGTTCTTCTCTCCTCATTTACTACAGGATTTATTGATTACAGTTTCTACGATATTATTGACCGTATCTTAACCTTTTTCCTCTTTTTGGAATTCTTAGAACTCATTATTCACTATCTCTCCGATAATGATCACCCAACAATCAAGAAATATATCTATATCGCGGTTGCTTCTATCGTTCGGCTTTTAATTTCAAATCACGAAACTTCTCAACTCAGCCTGTTCCTCCAATGTTCAGCCATTTTAGTCCTTATCATTGGAACCGTGATGCTCAACCTTTGGGGAGATTTAAAATAATAAAAACCTTCGCTTATCGTCGAAGGTTTTTTACATTCTCTTACTTAATACTCATCTGTGCAACAGTAAGAAGAACTGCTGGAACTCGATATGGCGAACATGATACATAATCCAAACCGATTTTTTGAAGGAAAGCAACAGAGTCTGGATCACCTCCTACTTCGCCACATACCCCAAAACTGATATCTTTATGTTGTGGTTTGACAAGCTCTATTGCCGTTTTCATCAAACTGCCCACTCCTTTCTGATCCAAATGTTGAAAGGGATCATCTTCTAAAATACCTTTTTCAACATAATCGGGCAAAAATTTGACCGAATCATCCCGAGAAAAGCCATAGGTCAGCTGTGTCAGGTCATTGGTACCAAAGCTAAAGAACTGTGCTGATGTCGCAAGCTGATCTGCCGTCAAACAAGCTCTTGGAATTTCAAGCATTGCGCCGATTTTATAGGCAATTTTCAGCTGGTGTTTTTCAAAGACATCTTGGATTTTGTCTTCTAACATCTTTTTAAGATAAGACAATTCTTTTTCTTCAGCAACTAAAGGAATCATAATCTCTGGCTTGACTTGCTTTCCTGTTTTAGCGAGTTCCAAAGCAGCTTCCATTATTGCTTCAACCTGCATTTCATATATTTCGGGATAGGTGATGGCTAAACGACAACCACGATGCCCCAGCATCGGATTGAACTCTTCAAGATCTTTACCTCTGTGCATAATAAAGTCAACCGTTTGTCCACACGCTTCAGCCACTTGCTCATATTCTTCCTTAGTTTTGGGCATAAATTCGTGAAGTGGCGGATCTAAAAGGCGAATCGTACATGGCATTCCTTCCGTCAGACTCAAAATTTCAGCAAAATCCTTTTTCTGGAATTCTTTGAGTGTTTCAAGGGATTGCTTACGCTGCAGTTGATCTTCTGAGAGAAACATTTTACGCATTTCCAAAATTCGTTCTTTCCCAAAGAACATATGTTCTGTACGTGCCAACCCAATGCCGCTTGCACCAAAATCCAGTGCAGCTCTAATATCTTCAACTGTCTCAGCATTTGCTCTGACTTGCATATTTCCGATGTGAGAGGCCCACTGAAGTACTTTTACTAAAAGATCTAGATCTTGTACCTTATCGAGTTTAATTTCCCCGCGGTAGATTTTTCCTGTTGTTCCATCTACTGAGAGTAAATCACCTTCGTTTATAGTGTGTGTACCGTCGTATGCTTGTTTGAGCTTTTCATTAATCGTTAATTGTTCGCATCCAACCACGCAGCACACCCCCATTCCTCGTGCTACGACAGCAGCATGAGAGGTCATTCCTCCACGAGAAGTGACAATAGCCTCACTCACAACCATGCCTTCAATATCTTCTGGTGAAGTTTCTGTTCTAAGAAGGATAACTTTTTGCCCAGCTGCATGCGCTTTTTGCGCATCTTGCGCATGGAAATAGACTCTGCCAGATGCTGCACCAGGACTTGCAGGTAAACCCTTTGCCACAGATTTACTCTCCGCCAACATTTGTTCATCAAACACAGGATGAAGCAGCTGGGTAATCATTGAAGGTGTTAAGCGTTTCAGACTCTCCTCCTTACTTATTACGCCATCTTCTGCCATTTGCGTTGCAATTTTAAAGGCAGCCTTTGCTGTTCGTTTGCCATTACGTGTTTGAAGAATGAAAAGTTTTCCCTCTTCTATGGTGAACTCGATATCTTGCATATCTTGATAATGAGCTTCCAACTGATGGCATATTTTCTCAAATTGCATATAAATCGTGGGCTGTTCTTGTTTCAACTCTTGTATTGGACGTGGTGTCCGAATCCCTGCAACAACATCTTCTCCTTGCGCATTCAACAAAAATTCGCCAAAAACACCAGCTTCCCCTGTTGCAGGATTGCGTGTAAAGGCAACACCTGTACCGCTATTCCCTCCAGTATTTCCAAAAACCATTTCTTGGATATTAACGGCTGTTCCAAGTTTATCAGAGATTTCATGGATCCGACGGTAAGTTACAGCACGCGGATTATTCCAAGAAGTAAACACCGCTTCTACAGCCGCATAAAGTTGTTTGGAGGGATCTTGAGGGAAGTTTTCACCAACTTCTTTCAGATAGATTGTGGTAAATTGTTGAATAATCTCCTTCCAATCTTCCGCTTTCATCTCAATATCAGAACTGTAACCTTGGGTCGCTTTATATAGCGTTAGTGCTTCTTCAAAAATATTTTTATCAACCCCTTTAACCACATCGCCAAACATTTGGATTAAACGACGATAGCAATCATAAGCAAACACAGGATTTTCAGTCTTGTGGGCAAAGATTTCAACGCTTTGATGATTCAAGCCTAAATTCAAAATAGTATCCATCATACCCGGCATTGAAAATTTTGAGCCACTTCTGACCGAAACTAATAGCGGATTTTCCTCATCTGCAAATTTCTTTCCAGTTTCGTTTTCTAGCCTAGCAATATGTTCTTCTATTTCCTTAACCAACTCAGGCAATAATTTTTTCGAGTCCAGATACTCTAAGCAAGCTTCTGTAGTAATGGTAAATCCTTTGGGTACTGGTAAACCAATCCCAGTCATCTCTGCAAGATTTGCTCCTTTTCCTCCTAAGAGATCCTTTTGTTCTTTTGAACCTTCTGTAAAGTTATAAACACGTTTTTTTGCTTGTGACATTCGCGTCTCCTTTATATATGACATACTATTTGGTGAATAAACACATTATATAGTATGTCATATTCGTTGTCAAGTTTTTTGTAATCGCATTCTTTTTAGCTCGTTAACATTACATGTGGCAACCATCCCTTTTATTAGTTGATTTAAAAAGATAAAACACATATAATATATAGTATGTCCTATTTATTAAGGAGTGACACTTGAAATTAACAACTCGACAAACTGAAATAATTAATATCGTAAAAGCGGAACAGCCCATCAGTGGTGAAAAAATTGCTCAAACTTTAGGCTTAAGCCGTGCAACTTTAAGGAACGATCTGTCTATTCTTACCATGACAGGGTTACTTGATGCAAAGCCAAAGGTTGGCTATTTCTATACTGGGCAAAAAATGCAGCCTCTTTATATTGAAAGTTGCTACTCAAAAAAAGTGTCTGACTTTATGACTTCACCCCTGATTGTTGCGCAAGATATGTCTGTTTACGATGCTGCGACAAGTCTTTTTCTCTATGATATTGGCAGTATCTATGTCAAAAATGAAAATGGCGATTTAGCTGGACTTCTTTCTCGTAAAGACCTTCTCCGCTTCGCTATAAGTGGCAATAATCTGGAAAAAACTCCTGTTGCTGTAATAATGACACGTATGCCTAATATCCATACTATAACCGCCGATAAGACTTTACTAGAAGCTGGGAATATTCTTTCTCGATACGAAGTAGATAGTTTACCTGTGCTTGAAAAAGCAGACTCGAAAAAAATAATCGGTAAAATATCCATTAAACACATCATGAAAGCTTTCATCCAAACAGGAAACGAAATGCAAAGCGAAGATTAAGGGGACAAAATGCAAAATATAAAAATTTATCTCATTACTGACTCTGTCGGTGAAACAGCAAAAAAAATTATTTCTGCTGTTGTGGCACAATTTCCAACTGTTGATTTATCAGATGTTCAGCTTTATCCTTTTACCAATGATAAATATTCACTATTAGAAATTTTGAATGATGCCAAAAAAGAAAATGCCCTTGTCGCTATCACTCTCGTTGATAAGTCTTTAGTGGAGTGTGTCCAAAAATTTTCAGATACACATGATTTGGCCTATGTGGACTTTATGTCGCCGCTCATGCAACTTATTGAAAAACGTTCAGGTGAGCAACCTACACAAGAGTCCGGCAGTGTGCATCGGTTAAATCAAGCCTATTTTAATCGGGTCGCTGCTATCGAATTTGCGGTGAAATATGACGATGGGAAAGATCCTAAAGGTTTTTTAAATGCTGATATTGTGCTTCTTGGTGTCTCTCGAACTTCGAAAACCCCACTGAGTATGTACTTGGCCAACAAAGGTTACAAGGTAGCAAATCTCCCGATTATTCCGGAGGTCGAAGTGGCTAAAGAACTTTATAAAGTGAATCCGCATAAGATTATTGGCTTAACCAGTACTTCTGAAAGCTTAAGTAATATACGAAGCTACCGGGAGCAAACGCTCGGACTTAAAACAAAATCCATGTATTCTGATGAAAAACGTATTCTTGAAGAGTTGGCATATGCCGATACACTCTTTGAGCAGTTAGGCATAGAGACAATTGATGTCAGTAAACGTTCGATTGAAGAAAGTTCAATGCTTATTGAGAATCTTATCCAAAAATAAAAAGCACACAAGTGCTTTTATTTTTTATCTTACAGAAGAGTAAGTTTTTGAGTCATAATTCCTTGATAAAATAAATAAAGAAATAAAAAAAACTTTAGAAAAGGACAACACTACATTGACAAAGAAACTTTGGATTATTCCAGCACTCATCTTGTTTATCGCAGGAGGCTACTTTGCCGTTAGTAAAGTTATCTCTTTATTCCACCAGCCTGTTCATGGCATCATTCTTTATAGTTCAGACAAAAAAGAACTTGATCAAAGCTTAAAAGACAACCAATCTTACATAAAAAATAACATCACTGTTGAAGGAAAATATGTCGCTGAAACAGATACTTTGGTATTAGATGCGACATCTGCTGAAAAATTGATTCAGGCAAAAGCTGTCAACGCAGTCAGCAAAAAAGGGGACGAATTCAAATTCAAACATATTACCTCGCTTTCGAAAACTCCTGCTTTATGGACCGCTGATACACAAGTAAAAAATATCGAAGATGAAAAAGGACAAAGTTTTACTGCTGCTACAACGGAATATGTTGTCTTAGGTGAATCAAGTATGACGAAAAAAACACTCGTTCTTGACAAAGAAGACTTCAGCAAGTTTCAAGCTCCTGCCAAATATGTCAGCATGATTGAAGAAAAACGAGATGCTGCACATGCTTTAACAGAATATAAAGCCGATAAAGCACAAATTTTTAATTTTAAACAAAAATAAACACAACTAAGGTTGTGTTTTTTATATTGAATCCATATTTAAAGAAAAAATGAAATATGAACAAGTCCCTTGTGTTATGTATTAGGCTTAAGTTTTTTCACTAAAAATGTCCCAACACTCCAAAGTAACAATACGATAATAACAAAAAGAATCAATAAGCCAATTGAGCCATTAGCAATCGAGCGGAATAAGGTTAGTCCTCCTGCAGCGTAGACAAAGCCCCACGCTAAATAGCCTGGAAGAGCGACCAGTGTGTACTTGCTCCATTTCCAATCTAACATACCAGCAGCAAGCTGCACCACAGTTTGAAAACCAACTGTCAAGAAACTCAAAGGTATAACGGGCCATCCATATTTTTGAAGAGCAAGCATTCCTGCTCGATTTTCTTCGGATTTCTCTGCCTTTTTCCCCCATTTTGTCTTCAATAGTCCCATATGAATGAGTTTTCCTAGACCAAATGTCATCTGTGCCCTAAAGAAAACAACAATAAACAAGAACAAGGTGGCTTGCCAGAGTGGCAAACTTGCCACCCAATTTAGCATCTTTTCAACCATCTGTTTTTACTCCTCTTATTTTACATAAGCTAAATTATAAAGCTCTCTACTATTGAAACATAATATATTAAAAAGTCAAATTCTTTTGTTTTACATCAAATATAAACTAAAAAGCAAATACCTTAGTACTTGCTTTTTTACTTTATTTTATTCCTTTCTAAATATTTTTGTTATTTGTTCTTAAGCTTTTTTCTTTTTCTTCTTACCTAGAGCTGCGGCACCTATTAATCCTAAGCCTAAAACACCTAAGCCAATAGAGTCCTTATCACCAGTATGTGGCAAAGTGCTCATGTGTTCTGAATTTCTAGATGCTAATGATGTTGATTCAGAAGCACTTAGTGATGCGGAAATTGATTCACTTGTTGATACAGATGCTGATTCAGACATTGATGATGAGGTTGAAAGTGAGACTGAATCACTTAGTGATAGCGATGTTGAGCCACTTTCTGATGCTGATTCTGAAACAGACTCTCTATTTGAAGTTGATATCGAAGTTGAATCACTTGCTGAATCACTTATGGAATCACGACTTGACTCCGAACTTGATGATGAAAGTGAGACTGAATCACTTGTGGATACCGACAACGAAGCACTTGCTGAACCGGACTCACTCACTGAATCGCTGAGAGAATCTCGCTCTGATGCTGAAACAGATGTTGAAAGACTGGCAGACTCACTGACGGAATCGCGACTTGATTCAGAGCTTGATGATGAAAGTGAGACTGAATCACTTGTAGATACCGACAACGAAGCACTTGTTGAACCAGACTCACTCACTGAATCGCTGAGAGAATCTCGCTCTGATGCTGAAATAGATGTCGAAAGGCTGGCAGACTCAGACACTGAATCACGTCCTGAAGCAGAGATGGAATCTGAAACAGAGACTGAATCACTTGTGGATACCGACAGCGAAGCACTTGTTGAACCAGACTCACTCACTGAATCGCTGAGAGAATCTCGCTCTGATGCTGAAATAGATGTCGAAAGGCTGGCAGACTCAGACATTGACTCACGTCCTGAAGCAGAGAGTGAATCTGAAACAGAGACTGAATCACTCAATGAAGATGATGCGGAATCACTTGCTGAAACGGAATGACTCACAGACTCACTGAGCGAGCTTCGGTTTGAATCAGAGACTGATGTCGAATCACTTAACGAATCTGAATCTGAACCTGACTCTACTGGTTCAGACTGCGAAAGTGAATGTGATACTGAAGTTGACTCGCTCACGGATTGAGAAGCTGAACTTGATGTTGAAGTTGAGCTCGATGTTGACTCTGATCCACGGTCAGAATCTGACTGAGATACAGATAGACTATTTGAACTGCTTTCAGATGAAGACTCTGAACTTGAGAGCTCTCCTGAAAGAGATGCTGAGATTGATTCTGAAACTGATGTCGAACCAGACATAGAGATAGAATCTGAAATTGAATCACTCTGTGATTCACGTTGTGAATCAGAAATTGAGCCCGACATACTATTTGAGCTACTTTCAGATGAAGACTCTGAACTTGATACCTTCCCTGATTCTGAAGCTGATGCCGAATCTGAGACAGATAAGGAAGCTGAGGTTGACACTGAAGTTGAGATTGACTCACTCAACGAATCCCGTTCTGAAGTTGAGTGAACGATTGATTCACTTATTGACAAACTATCTGAAGCTGATTCTGAACTTGAAGTTCTACTTGAATCCGACGAGGATACTGATTCTGATATTGAAGCTGAACTTGAGCCTGATAGGGATTCTGAGACAGATTCACTTAAAGAGTCTCTTTCCGATGCTGAGGAGGATACAGATCCACTCACAGATACACTTTCAGATACTGAGTCCGAGCTTGAAGCTTGCTCTGAACCCGAAATAGATAGTGATTCTGAGGCTGATGTAGATACTGAGTGTGAGGCAGAACCTGAAGCCGAATTACTTGCAGAGTTAGTATTAGAATTTGAAGCTAATGATTCTGAAGCTGACTCCGAAGTAGAGTTACGGTTCGAATTTGATGCAGATAGGCTCTCTGAACTTGACAAGGATAAAGATGTCGAAAGTGAATCACTGATTGATACTGATGTTGATACCGAATCAGAAAGAGATTCTTGCTCTGAGCTTGATGTTGATAAGGAAACAGATACTGAATCACTTTGAGAATTATTTACGGACTCAGATACAGAGCCTGATTGACTGCTAGATTCACTTTGTGAACCTGAAAGTGATTGTGAACCACTTATAGATTCTGAAGCTGAAAGTGAGGCAGATACTGAATCTGACTGTGAACCAGAGGTTGAATGTGATGCTGACTCACTGCTTGATTCAAGTATTGAAGTTGAAGCTGAAGTACTTTCTGAGCTGGAAGCATTACTAGAGTCTGAAAGAGAGTCACTTACGGAACTTGATGTTGAGAGACTTTCAGAAGTCGATTCACGACTTGAATAAGAGAACGATTCAGAAATTGATTCTGATGCACTCACAGACTCACGTGCTGAATCTGAAAGTGAACGACTTTCTGAACTTGACTCAGAGACTGAACTTGATGTCGATAGACTCATTGATGTGGAAAGCGAAGCAGACTCGGAAGCTGATTGACGGCTAGAATCTGAGCTTGAGCTACTCTCTGAACTTGAATCTGAAGCTGATTCACGACTGGAAATAGAAAGTGAAGTACTTTCAGAAGCTGATTCGCTGCTTGAAAGTTTGCTTGATTCACTTGCAGAAAGGCTACCTGAATCACGTTCTGAGGCTGACGTTGATGTTGAAGCACTTGCTGAATCAGAGAGAGAGTCGCGACTCGAAGCTGAAACTGATGTTGAAACTGATGTCGAATCACTTATTGATTCTGACACAGATTCACTTACAGAAACAGATGCACTCGTTGAAGCACTATTTGAATCTCGTTCTGAGGCTGACAACGAGCTTGAAGCACTCACTGAGTCAGAAACAGATTCACGAGAAGAGTTTGATGTCGAAACAGACTCTGAGGCTGAAATGCTATTAGACTGTGATTGTGAATGACTTACTGAGGCTGACGTACTACTTGATTCACTATTTGAAGTTCGGTTCGAATCTGACATAGACGTTGAAATGCTCAACGAATCAGATTCTGATCCTGACTCAAGAGGTACAGAATGAGACAATGATTGTGATACCGAAGTTGACTCACTCACAGACTGAGAAAGTGAGGTTGAGCTGGATTCAGATGATGAGTCGGAATCGGATTGACGTGATGAATCTGACTGTGATCCAGATAAACTATTTGAAACACTTTCAGACACAGATTCTGAACTTGAAATGCGTCCTGAGTCCGAAATTGAGATTGACTCAGAAACAGACTGGGAATCTGAGTTAGATGCAGAAACCGAGCTTGACTCACTTTCTGAATCACGACTAGATACAGACTGGGAGTCTGAGTGACTATTTGAACTGCTTTCAGATACAGATTCTGAACTTGAAGCTTTTCCAGACTCTGAGCTTGAGCTAGACTCTGAGCTTGAAATTGAAGTTGAGTGAGACCCCGATGTTGAGCTGGATTCACTCATAGAGTTTGTATCAGAATTAGAAGTCAGAGAATCTGAACTTGAGTCAGAAATTGAATCACGTGTTGAGTCAGAGTTTGAAGTGCTTTCTGAGCTTGAATCATTACGCGAATCAGAAAGCGATTCACTAATTGAGCTTGATACTGAAATGCTTTCAGAATGAGATTCACGTGCTGAGTCAGACACCGATTGTGAAGCTGATACAGAATCACTGAGCGAATCACGACTTGATTCTGAAAGAGAACTGCTCTCAGAGCTAGAACTACTTCTTGACTCGGATTGTGAAACACTCATCGAGCTTGATGTTGAATTTGATAGAGATTGAGAATCACGACTTGATTCTGAAAGAGAGCTACTTTCAGAAATAGATTCTGACATCGAATCACGGCCTGAAACAGAAAGCGAAGTACTCTCAGAAGCTGATTCGCTACTTGAATGCTTGCTTGACTCACTTGCCGACTCACTCAGAGAGGTACGAGCAGAGTCTGAAACAGATGTCGAAAGACTGGCAGAATCTGAGATAGAATCACGACTTGAGTTAGAAACTGAAACAGAGTCCGAAATCGATTCACTAAGAGAATTCGAAGTTGAATCACTTGCTGAGCTTGAATCACTCACCGACTCGCTTATTGAATCACGTGCAGAATCTGACAGAGAGTCTGAGATTGAGTGACTTGAAGAGTCAGATACTGATAGAGATAGACTTATCGAAGCTGACAACGAATCGGAGAGCGAGCTTGAATCACTCATTGATGTCGAAAGTGAACTACTTGTTGAAGTAGATAGCGATGCTGAGTTACTTTCTGAATTACGACTTGATTCTGAAGTCGAGGCAGAAAGACTTGAAGAATCTGACAATGACTCACGACTCGAATCTGAGCTTGAGGCAGAGTTTGAATCTGAAAGACTTCCTGATGTCGAAAGTGATGTACTCAACGATGCTGAAAGACTTGAAGATTCACTTGATGAAACACGACTTGATTCTGAAAGCGAGCTTGAAGCGCTAAGCGAATCGGAGTCTGAACCAGATTCGACAGGCTCAGAGTTTGAATCTGAAGTTGAAACAGAAACAGATTGGCTCTCAGATTGAGATATAGAGTTTGAAACGGAAGCGGAAATTGACTCTGAGTCAGAATTACGTTCTGAATCTGAAACAGAAAGTGAGTTGCTGACAGAGTTACTTTCTGAAGCGGAGTCTGAACTTGAAGCTTTACTTGATTCTGAACTTGAGCTTGAGTTTGAAACAGACTGCGATTCTGATACAGAAGTTGATGCTGAAGCTGAATCACTGGTAGAAACCAGCTCTGACTCTGAGCTTGAGCCTGATTCACTCAATGAAGTACTGTTTGAAACCGACTCTGAATCAGAATTAAGGTTTGAATTTGAAACAGAGTTAGAAATAGAACCTGAAATTGATTCAGAAACCGAAAGTGATCCTGACACTGATTCGCTACTTGACTCTTGTGCTGAGTTTGAAAGTGATTCTGAAACACTATTTGAAAGACTTTCTGAAGCGGAGTCTGAATTTGAAGCTTTACTTGATTCTGAACTTGAGCTTGACTCTGAGCTTGAAACGGAAGCTGAAAGAGAACCTGAAGCGGAACTTGACTCACTCGCTGAGTTTTGATCAGAATTAGACTCAAGTGAGTTTGATGCAGAATCTGATAATGAATCTCTTGTTGATTCTGAACGTGAAGTACTTTCTGAAGCTGAGTTTTTACTTGACTCAGATATAGAGTCACTTATTGAAGTTGAGAGAGAACTTGATTCTGAAAGTGATTCACGACTTGATTCCGACAAAGATCCAGAAACGGAGTTTGAATCACTCATAGAAGCCCACTCAGAAGTTGAAAGAGAATCTGAAGCTGAACCAGAAACTGACAATGAATCAGAGAGAGAATTGCTTACAGATGTTGAAGACGAGTTCGAATCTGAAAGTGATTCACGACTTGACTCTGATGATGAAACGGAAGCTGAGGCGGAGTCACTATTTGATTCTCTACTTGAGTTTGACGTTGAAGCACTGATTGAAACGGAAACTGAACCAGACAGTGAAGCAGAGTCACTCATAGAACTAGAAACTGAAGCTGATTCTGAGTTTGACTGACGTCCAGATTCTGACAGTGAAAGACTTGCTGAAGCTGATTCTGAACTTGAGGCTTTGCTTGACTCACTCGCTGAATCACTTGAAGAGTCACGTTCCGAAGCTGACAGTGAAGTTGAAAGACTTGCTGATTCTGAACTTGATTCTCGACTTGAAGTTGAATGCGAAATTGATTCCGAAACAGATGTGCTTACTGAGGTTGAAAGGGAATCACTTGTTGAAAGAGAGTCACTGCTTGAATCGCTTGTTGATTCACGACTTGATACTGATTGTGAATCAGAGGCAGATTGGCTTTCTGAACGAGAATCACGACTCGACTCTGATAATGAAGATGAAATCGAACTTGATTCACTTATTGATTGTGATATAGATTCGCTTGTAGATGTTGAAAGGCTTGCTGAATCACTTGTTGATTCTCTTTCCGAACCTGAAAGGGAAAGAGAATCTGATGTAGAGTCAGAAACTGATTCTTCTATTGATCCTGAATTAGAAATGGAATCACTTAGCGACTCACTGACTGAGACCGAATTAGATTCGCTTATTGAGGACGAATGTGATGCAGATTCACTATTAGATTCACGGTTTGAATCAGACAATGAACTTGAAACGCTTAGAGAGTCCGACTCAGAACCTGATTCTAAAGAGTCAGAATGAGAGTTTGAACTTGAGGCAGATACAGATTCACTTACTGATTGTGACGTTGAAGTTGATCCAGATACAGAGTTAGATTCAGAAGATGAATTGTTGCCTGATTCTGAAAGTGATGATGAGTCGCTTAATGAAGTGCTTTCTGAAGCTGAAGTCGAGCTTGACTCACGTCCCGATTCAGAAGCCGAGAGTGACTCAGAAGCTGAAACTGAAGTCGAATTGGAGCTTGAGTCAGAGCTAGAATCGCTTGTCGAAACACGTTCTGAATCAGATTGAGAAATTGATTCTGAGACTGAACTGCTTTCGGAGCTTGACTCGGAGTTTGAATTTCGTCCAGAATCTGAGCTTGAGTCAGAAATTGAAGCTGAAACAGAGTCAGAGGTAGAACTTGAAACTGACTCAGAATCACTTTGTGAATTTCTCTCTGAATCAGATATTGAGGCAGAATCTGAAACTGAGCTGCTCTCTGAGCTTGAGTCGGAACTTGAATTTCGTCCAGATTCTGAAGACGAAACAGAATCAGAGACTGAGTTCGAAGTCGAAATTGAAGCTGATTCTGAGCTTGATTCTGATGCCGAATTTGTATTCGAATTAGAATTAAGTGATTCTGAGGCTGAATCTGAAGAGGAATCACGACTTGACTCGGAAAGTGATGTACTTTCTGAGCTTGATACTGATACCGAAGTTGAAATTGAATCACTTGTTGAGGTACTTGTCGAAAGCGATTCTGATACAGACTCAGAAATTGATGGACGTTCCGAAGTCGAAATTGAAGTCGATTCGCTTATTGAGTCCGATATAGAATTACGGTTTGAGTCAGAAAGTGATTCGCTAACTGAAGCTGACAATGATTCTGACTGTGATACTTCTTCACTTTGTGACTGTGAGTCTGAGATTGACTCTGAGCTTGATTCTCGATTTGAATCTGAAACTGAGGCCGAATGACTGTTTGAGTCAGATGTTGATTCGCGATTCGAATCTGATTGCGAATCTTTATGAGAATTAGATGCTGAGTCTGAGACGGAAGTCGACTCACTAAGCGAACGAGAATCAGATACTGAATCTGAGAGTGACTCCCGATTTGAATCTGAAAGCGAAGTTGAGAGACTGCTGGATTCTGAACTTGACTCACGACTTGACTCTGAGAGCGAGCTACTATCAGAAGATGAATCGCTACTTGAATTTTTACTTGATTCACTTGCTGAATCTGAACTTGATTCCTGCTCTGAAACTGAAAGTGAATGTGACGTGCTTGAGGAATCGGATTCAGACTCACGCGTTGATTCGGAAGTTGAGCTACTTATTGAAGTAGACTCTGAACTTGATTCTGAAATCGATAGGCTAATAGAGCCTGATTCTGAGCTTGACTCACTTGCTGACTCACGATTAGAATCAGACGTAGAGACAGATCCGCTCACTGAATCGGAGTTTGAGTCTCGCGTTGATTCTGAATGTGAGGATGAATTCGAAGCAGAATCACTAATTGAGTCTGATAACGATGCACTGATTGAGTCAGAAAGACTTGAAGATTCGCTCTGTGAATCGCGAGTCGATTCTGAGCTTGAAGTTGACTGGCTTGAAGAATCAGATTCTGATCCAGACACAATAGGTTCTGAATGTGAAAGAGAGCTTGAAATCGATTCTGAATCACTTACTGAGTTGGACACGGATGTCGAGTTTGATTCAGAACTTGAATCTGATGAAGACTGACGTTCTGACTCAGAATTTGAGAGTGATTCACTCACCGATGTACTTTCTGAAGCTGAATCAGATATTGAACCTTGTCCTGATTCCGAGGAAGATACAGAATCAGATATCGATTCTGAAACTGAAAGTGAGTGAGAATCTGATACTGACTCACTTACAGAAGCACGATTTGAATCTGATGTTGAAATAGATTCGCTTACAGAAAGACTCTCTGAAATCGAATCAGAAATTGAGCCTTTGCCCGACTCTGATGAAGAAATAGAATCGGAAATCGACTGAGAAACTGAAGTTGAACCAGACTCGGATGCTGACTCACTGGCTGAATTCGTCTCTGAATTTGATGCCAATGACTCTGATGCAGATTCCGAAACTGACTCACGTTTTGAGTCTGAAAGTGACGTGCTTTGCGATGTAGATATAGAAGTTGAGACTGAATCTGAGTCACTTATTGATCCTGAAGTTGAGACAGACTCTGATAAAGAATCTCGAAGCGAGTCTGAGAGAGATTCTGAACTACTGCTTGAATTTGAATTTGAATCACGGATTGAATCAGATAGCGAGACACTTTGAGAATCGGAAATTGATGTTGATTCTGATTGTGAATCACTCATGGAAGTTGAAAGCGAAGAAGATTCCGAATTAGAAGCGCGGTTTGAGTCGCTTGTAGAATTCGAAACACTTGCAGAATCACTGCTGGAATTTCGATTAGATTCACTTACTGATAGTGAATGACTGGCAGAATCACTCTCTGAATCTTCCACTGAGCCACTTAAAGATACCGAAACAGATTCGCTATTTGAATTTCGATTAGACTCACTTATCGATACAGATTGAGAGCCGCTTAATGAATTTGAGACACTTTCTGACTCACTCATAGATACTGAAAGAGAATCACTCACAGAGTTTGAAACACTCTCAGATTCACTTATAACTTCTGATTCAGAAGTAGATTCAGAACCAGAAATTGATTGTGAATCAGATATTGATTCTGAGCTTGACTCAGAAAGGGTTTCTGATAAAGATTCAGAACTAGAAATCGACTGGGAGTCAGATATTGATTCTGAGCTTGATTCAGAAAGGGTTTCTGAAGTAGATTCAGAGCTAGAAATCGACTGGGAGTCAGATATTGATTCTGAGCTTGACTCAGAAAGGGTCTCTGACAATGATTCAGATACAGATTCCGACTTTGAAATTGAATCCGAATCAGATTGTGATTCAAAGCTAGAATCGGATAAGCTTTTTGAATCACTTTTCGAGTCTGAGTCACTTACAATTTCTGATTGTGAAATAGATTCAGACCCACTCACACTTTCTGATGTAGAGGATGAATCACTAATTACAGGAATTTCATAACGGCTAACTGTTGTCCATCCATTTTCATTCGCAATCCAGTGTCCATCATTTACCACAATTTGAATGGCTGGATTTGTATCCGCCCATTCTGGATGTTTCTTAATATAGTTCGTCCAATAAGTGCTCAAATCTCCATCATAAGAAATTTGGGTTGTATAATCTGTCACCGTTTTTCCGAGAGTTAAATTCAATACATTTTGTTGTGGAACAGAAGGATCAGCTTCAGATTTTAATTTAACCGCAACACTTCTTGGGAGCGGTTTGCTTGGATCAAATTGAACGGTTACATTATCTTTATTCATCTGAACCTTCATCAAACCGTCATATTTTGAAGGATCCGTCCCTTTACTGGACTGATAGTAATAACCTTTATAATTAACGTCATAGATCTGGTTTTCAGTGACTTGTCCGTCATCATAAGCAGCTCTTCGAACTGGACCTTGCAGTACTTGAGCTTCTGATGCAAGTTCAGAATTTGATTCAGATGTAGAAAGTGATTGTGATTGTGACTCTGATACAGAGTTAGTATTCGTTTCAGATTCACTCGTTTCTAACTTAATTGCGACACTATCTTTTTGAGCTAACGTTTCTTTTCCGCTCTGCTTCTCCACTGATGGTTGTGTCGTTTCAGCATAGGTTTGCCCTTGTGAAATCCCGGCACCTAATCCAAGACCTGCTACAAGTCCAGTTAAAGCTTTTAGTCCCGAACCAAATCTTGTTTTATATGTTGATTCATCTTCTTCACCGTATAATAGTTGGTAAGAAGTTTCTTTAATTTCTGCTTTAACTTGCTGTGCGGATTTTTTGGATAAATTTAACCAGCTAAAGTGCGTTAAACTGGAGATTACCCAAAATTTTCCCGACTTATGCATTTTAAAACGTGTTACTTGTTTTATAAGTCCCTTTTTCTTATTCATTAACCTTTTTCTTTCTTTTAATTTGTCAATACTTTTATACTGTTTCTGTACCTTTACTTGCATGAATTATCTTTATTTTTTTAAATAAAAGCTCACGCATCCCCATATTAATAAGAGAAATAGAGTAAAAATATGCACCCATTGGATATGTTACATCACCTCCTTTACCTTCAAAAACACATGTCTCCATTAATTTTCCTGAGCGCTCGTAGAATTCCATTTTTATTAAAACTGAGTCTTGAGGTTCACAAGTAAAGTCAGTTATTAATTCATAGTGCTTTCCACGCTTTAAAAGGGGAAGTTGTAGCAACGTGCGCTCCCCTTGGTAGAGAGAATTGGAAGTCCACTTCACAATAGTTGCCCCCGAAGGAAAAAAATTATTCGTGAAATAAACTGTATGATCCGAGCGGTATACAATTTTTGCACCATATTTGTAAAAATTTATTTGCGAAGTATTCCAGACTATGTCAAAATCCATTTTGTTTCCTCTCTCGACCGTAAGTTTCCACTAAAATTCGATTATATTGATTAATAAACCATTGATTAATTGCCTGTGAATTATCATTATGGCGCCCAGGTATTCCTTTGCCTATGACTGCTGAATCCTTGTCAGATAAGGCTGTGATAATATTGGGGTACGCATTTTTATCGTAGTCATCATTTTTCATATAGGAAATGATAAAACGTGTATTTGAAAAATCTGACTTCTCAAATGAATCCCAAAAGCGTTGATTCAAAATCTCTACACCCTCCTCTGAGAGGCTCCCTGACAACGAGTGTAAAATATCTAAAGAAGTGGGAAATCCTCCTGGTCTTACAAGCTCTTCATTAGAAGCTATGTCACCAATATTCACTAAAGGTTTACCCACGATAACATAACCAGGCGACAGTTCACTTGCATAATAAAGGGCTCCATAAGTTCCCATCGAAAGTCCTGACAAGATGAGTTGGTCACTTGTAAAATGAAGTTCTTGTAAATACCTCTGAATAATCTCAATCAACTGCCTTTCAAGTTCCATACTTCCCATATAAAAACTTCCCCCTTCCAACCGAGGATCAGTAATCAGCAAAAACGGTGTCCCTAGCTTCTTCATCATAAAGAAACCTTCGAAACCTTCAGCTGATCGATAGCCTGAGAAGTAGACATTAAGTGGTGGTTTTAAATCTCCTGGATGAAAGTAGTAAAAAAGTTCTTGGTTTCTTTCATCCACAATTTTTCTACCACCAAGAATGTACTCTCCATAATGTTGACGAGAATCTCTAAAGTGCAAAGGTCCAACTTTTAAAGTACCAGATCCTGTAGCTGTTAGCGATAAACTTAAGTAACCGATATTTTTCTCATAGGGAACTTCTATTCCTTTTTTTATCTCTTCTTGTGTGTAAACTCGTCTTTCAATGATTTGGCTGCTTCCCTCAAGTATTTTAAGTAGCGTGAAGGAAATCTTTGCGTTGCCTTGGCATTCAAACTCTAACCATATTTTTTTAGAACGGCCATACATGCCAATATTATGCTGCCATGTTACTAAGAAATTTTGAGAAAATCCGGAAAAATCTCCTGTTAATTGCAGATAATCCTGCCCATATATTTCAATCTCTCCTCTAAATTCATCATTTACTGTTAGAGTGTTCACATGAAGTTTTGAACCCATTTGTCCGGAAAAGAAATTTTGCGATACACTCCTTATCACTTCTTCTTTTTTATCTTCTGTGTTCATAAATAAGGGACATTTTTTTAAGGCAAAATCTTGAGGAATCTCTTCTTCATAATCTTGATTAATAATCAGACTATAAGCTTCAATAACTTTTGAAAACTTAGCCACTTGTGTCCAGTTTATTTCGTCTGTACATATCACAGCATCAAATGTTCGTCCCTTCCTCTTCTTCATGAGTGCAAGAGCCTCCTCATCTGTTCCTGCCCACATATCAAAATAGGTCCACTCCAGTTTGTCTCTGTCTTGCAAGGATATGTACTCTTGCCAGTTTTTTTGACCGATTTGTAAAACGTGTGTCTTTTTATTCATTTATTCCTCCTAAAATTTGGCATATCTTCTCTCTAAGAGCAACTCCTGAATATTTTTTTATTTGTTGGACAGCGAACATCCGTGCTTCTTGCCAGTGTTTTAATCGATCCAGATAATAACTTAATCCTTGGTAAAGTTCGGTCCAGTCCGCGATCACTAAACCATTTTTATAGGCTTGCACATATTCTGTTTCCACTTGATTTATCTGAGGAATACCTGCACTTATACCTGCAATCTGAGTAAAAAGATCAGGCTCTTCTCTTAAGTCAATAATTAATCGTGTTTCGTTAATGATTCTAAATAGCTCATCATCACTGTTTATTATCTGAAGGTCAAAACTTTTCCATAATTGCATTACCCCTTTTACTTCAGGGTTAGTCTTTTTCAAAAGTGTTGCATCGATAGAATTTTCTCCTGTCAACATGGGGAGCAGTTCTTCTACAAGCGGCATTTCTTCGGGAAATTTTTCAATAAAAAGAGCACGTATTTTTGCTGAAAAAGCCGAAATTAAGGGATGCGATGCCATACGTATAATAATTCGAAAACTTCTTTCAACTTCGCAATTATCAAAGACATCAACTAAATAAGAAAAAAGTATCTCTATGGCTTGTCCAATTGCTTCTTTTGTCATGTCTCGGCTCTCAAAATAAATAACTTCTTCTTTTAACTCATGACTTCTGCTTAATTCGAATCGCGTATCATAAGGACTAATGCGGTGGATTTTGCTTTCTTCAGTAAATGCTTTTACTTTCTGCATATTCTGATTCGAATCCACAATCACAGCAAAGCACTGTCCAGTAACTTCTTCTAATTCTTTTTGAGTTTTTATTTTACTACTTAAACGATTGCCAAATAGTGAGAGTGTCATCTTTGGAAGAACTTTACTTTTCTGGAAATAAGGTAAGTTCTTTTCTGTCAATGATACGATTATTGAATCATCTGCACCAAGTTGTTCATAATAACTCTCTAATTTTTCAAACTTAATTTCTTCTAAGCTCTCATAGTATCTTTGCCTTAGTCCTGCTGAATATTCTTCATTTACCTCACACGCAGCATCTTTATATGTGCGAATAACCCAGTGTTCTTGCTGATTCAAATACTCCTTATAGCAAAAGTTGCCATCTTCATAAATATCACGACTAGAAATAAAACCGCGGTCATCATAGATTTCGACTAAAGTTACCTTTCCTCCACTAATATATGTCACTTCAGAAATATAAGATGCTTCTCCTAAAGTAATCTGACCAATAAGTGCCTCTTCCTGATAAACTAAAATATTAAATGGCGTATAAGAAAAAGTCGCCGTATCAGGAAAATTTAAATCCTTCAATGTTAAGCTTTTTTGCTCCACGTGTTTGATTGTTTGTAACTCATCAAAAATGCTTACATAGCTGCTTTCTAACAAATCATAGCGGTGAAGGAAGTAACGGAGTTCAGGCATATAATCACTGATAAGAATTTTATAGGCAACATCAGAAGACATGAAAGACTGTATCTGTCCCATCAGATCATCTGTAGACATGCCTGACTGTATTTTTTTATTCCAGGCCGGTACAAAATAAATCATCGTTTTTTTCTCCTTCTATTTTTATAATCCTTCAACTTCCGGTATAAAAGCACCATAATCATTTCGATGGTAGTATCTTGAAAACTGCACTGTGATTTCTCGCATCAAAATCATAAGTATGAGCCAAGTAGGAACGAAATAAGCCCAAACACTGATATGAGGCCAATAAAGAGCAGCAAACATAGGTAGACCGATTATCGTACAGTTTAGTGCGGCTGAAATCCCTGCCATGCGAGAGACGTTATGAAAAAGATAACGCTCTGTATTTTTTCCTGGATAAACGTTATTAAAGTAATCTCCACTTTTTTTCAAATTATCTGCAATTTCTTTATAATCAATATTGACATAGGCAAAACCGTAAGTCAGTAGGACCAAACTAATAAGAAGGAGTATAACACCCAAAATATGATCCAACTGCACCTGTTCGTAAAGAAAACTTAAGAACTGATTATTTTTATCCCAACTTTTTAGCATGAATAGAATATACTGCGGAAATAAGACTACACTGAAAGCATACATAAATGGCATTCCTCCCGCTGGATTTGTGGGAATAGGAAGGTAGGATTGTGCAGCGAAACGGTCATCCAACATCACATGCATCAAAGGTAACCGACGTTCTCCTTGATAAAATCTAAAAATCATGAAAGATATTAGCAAAAGAAGGGTAAAAGCTAAAAGCCAACCTAAAAGAGTGATGATACCATGATAATTCTTCACTAAAGGCTCCAGAAAGCGAGCAGGCCAATTTCGAAGCATGCTTACTAAAATAATGATAGTAGGTCCGCCTATACCATAATCTGTATTAAGATTGCCTAACCAGATAAGGACAGCTAAACCAGCTACGAGTATCAAAGCTAAAGAGAGATTACCAATAGGTTTATAGACATCTCCCAAAATTTCAACCTGCGTTATAATACTAAAACTCTGAACCAAACCCAGCAGAATACTAAAAATATATTTCATGCGATAATTTTGCTGGGGAGTGAAACTTTCAATATGAAAGACTTTACTGACCGTAAGCACTCTCCAAAAAATCATAGCTGACATCCACGGTCCTAGCCCTAAAGAAAACAATGACAGTCTGTCAATAGAAAGTCCGGTCATACTCATTGCAAAAGATAGACCAACTGTTTTACGCGAAAGTTCATATAGAGCTTGAGCATCTATTCCAGGAATAAGTATATTACTCCCCAATATATAGATGAGCACGATCATGAGTGAAAAGAGAAGACGTTTAATAGCCTTTTGCTTATAAATTGTTAAACTCATCTTTTATGTTTTCCTTTTTTTTAAAATAATCATTTTACAAGTGTGAGAATTATTCTCAGAAGTCCAATAAGGATACCAGATAACAAAAGGATTGAGGTCGCAATCACAATTCGATTTTTTATCTGATGTTTTGGTCTTAAGCGTGATTCCTCTTCGATTTTGGCTTGTTTCTCTTGGATTTTTATTAAAACGGGATCTTGATTTTTCATTTGAGTACTTCCTTATAATCATCAATTGTCGACTGCCCAGATGACCACCATTGACTACCCATCGCTTTACGATACGCTTTAAAATTCTTACCTACTTCACGGATTCTTTGGACGAGATTCATCCATTCGTTTTGGTGGAAAATATTCTCTGCACTTGTATAGCGTTTGTTGTGAATTGTTTCATTGAATCCCAAAATAAGTTGATTATTCTCAAAAGCTGTACGAATAATGTGCTCAACTTCATTTCCGTGGTTAATATCTAAGTAAAAACTACTTTTTGAAATAAGTTTTTCTAGCTCTAAGTCATCCACTGTTGGATACAATTGCACATTTGAATAATTTTCAAAAGCATGTAATTTCTGAGACATCGTTGTTCTCGCTGCGATATTAAACTGATAATTTGGTAAAGCATCTAGAAGCTGGTTGAGTTGTGCAATTTGGTCAGAGTTGGTAAGAATTAGAATAGATTTATTTATGGATTTACGTGCTCTCAAATTGTAGAGATAGCCGAGATACTCAATTTGTACACTTGTTTGCTCGTTAATTTGTTGCTGAATTCGAATGTATTCTTCACGATTTTGAATCACAATACGTTTCGTTGGTGCAGCTTTATCAGATAATATCATCCGCATATTCCCTGGTATTTCAGCTGATTCTTCTTGCCAAAATAAAGTATGGTTATATGCCTTATTTGGTTTCTTAGCCTTTAAAGCTTCTGTAATGAAAAAGGGACGCCCGAGTGAATTATAAAATATTTCACGCGTATTGCTTTTGGATTCTTCCAAATAAAAGATAATGAAGTCAGTATAAGTTTCAAAAACATATTGTTTCTTTTTATAATTGAGTTGAATGGTTTGAGTGATATGGTTTATCAAAATCACTTCTGCTTGTTTTTTATCAAAATAAGTTGTCAAAGTCCGCTGTCCATCACTGTAAGCCTCTCTACCAAACAATGTTCCATATTGATTGTAAAGATCAATCGCTCGAACTCTTCCTGAGTCGTTCAGCCATTCTACGGACTTCACTGCACGATAGTCCGTTTTTCTTTGACTATAATTGATGTGCCCTCTTTTTTTATAACCTTCAAAAATCTCTGCTTTTTGCCCGTCCCCTTTGATTTCCCAATAATTAGGGAGGGAAATTTCATTAAAAAATTTAGGAGAATCATTTTTGGAGGAATTATCTTCTTTCATTCCGGTAAAAAAACTGATAGGTGAAGTGACATGTTCTGGAAGATAGCCATCTTCATTCAAAACAATTGTTTGATGTTTATAGCCAGCCTGTTGAAGGGAACTTTCTAAATCTTTCTCTTCCTCGCGATAGTTTTCAAATAAGTTAATCATGTGTGACCTCCGCTTCAAGTTGTGCCCATTTCTTTTGAATATGAGAGGTTAGAAATGGTTGAGCAATGTGATAAGATGCCTCGCGAACTTTTTCAAGTGCTGTCTGGCTTTGCTTTTGATGTTTCACAATTGCTTCTGCAATTGCTGAAATATTTTTAGGTGTTTCATTTTTACTATAAGACACTAATAAGCCATTTACTTCAGATTGAATAAAAGTTTGATTGCCATAAGGAACATCATAGCCAATCATTCCTAAACCTGAACCAACTGCTTCTAATAATGTAAGTCCAAAACCCTCACTTGTTGATGTCGAAACATAAGTCGTATAATTTTTATATATATTTTTTAAATTATGCTGTCCCATTAAATGTATATAATCACTCGCTTCGAGTTCCTCGATTAACTTTCTTAAAATCGGTTCATCACCACCGCGTCCATAAATATCAAGGCTAAGATTTTTTATCTGTTTTCGTGCTTGCACCGTTGCCCGTATAAGCCAGTCCAAATGTTTCTCGCTTGCTAAGCGTGAAGCAGTGATTAAGGTATTGGCTTTCCTTTTTTTATTGACCATGAGTTTATCAATGCTACCTACTGGTATTGCGTAAACAGTGATTGGACCTTTTCCATATTTAAAAAACTGTTGTTCCAAAACTTGCTTCTGAACTTCTGTGGCAGTAACGAAAAAGTCAATACTTCGTGCATTTTCGAACTGATAATCGTAATAATTGTTCCAAAGAATCTTCTTCTCGGTCGTTAACGGCGCATTATAATGTTCTGCATGAATAACGACACCAACTTTAGCTTCACCTTTAGCCTTGATGATTTCTGGACCCATTCCTGTCGAACGATCGATAATTAGAATATCCTTTTTAGTTAAACCTAGGCTTTCAACAAAATGAATCAAAAGATTTTCTTTAGAATAAATGGTTCTATCCTCAAAAATATATAAACTTTGTTCTCCATTAAGAAGCTCATCGTAGGCAGTGGAGCCATCTTCATTGAAGAAACGACGTTGATAAAGATTCGCTTGATTATTGACAGGTTTAAAATATTCAGAAAAGATTTTGACATAGTTATAATAATCCCTCTGAATTAAATTCCCATTGACAATCGTTTCTGTTTTGTAGACTGCCCCACTTGCTCCTGTTTTGTCTATAAAAGCTGTAACCCGTATGCCTTCCCAGATATATGAAACTAAATTTTCATTTTTCTCTATATGTTGTGGTTTGTTTGCAAAGCTATTTTCAAGTTGTTTAAGTGTAAAAGTTGTCGGGCTAATTTTAATATTTGTAAAGTATTGATAGAGCCAAATAACTTCATGGTCTTCAAAACCAATATTTTTAGTCATTGGTTCCAAGTTTTCATGGAAAATATCTGTAAAAATAAATTTTGCCTCTTGTTTATTCTTCTTAAAAATATTGGAACGATAAGCTTGTGCATACTCCACTCCTGAACTGGCCCAGCCTATGCCAAGATTGAAATTATAAATGGTCATTTTCTTTTCCCTTTTCTAAAAATAAGTAATTTTGTATCTCCATAAGCAATTGTTTAGTGAAAAAACCTTCCTTCACAAGTGCCCCCACACGTTGCACGTTGGAACTGATTCGCATGTACTCTGAAGAGGACATGCATTTCACATAATCTATTGCCTCCTCAAGATTATTTGCCACTAAACCAATCTCTTGCTCTTCCACAAAGCTTTGTTTTGCTAAACCTTTATTAACAATAATTGGTAAGCCTGCAGCAAGATAGGTGCTAAATTTAAAAGAAGCATTCATTTCTGAGTATTCTCGTTCAAATTGGTTTTCAATATTTTCGCTCCAAACTAACCCAAAACCACCTTTATTAAGTTCACGTAAAAGTTGATCATCATGTTGCCAACCTTTCATCTTTAAAAAGCCTCTTGCATTCACTTCACCATTGCTAAAAACTTCTAATGGTAAATCACTGCTCCATTCTTTCACAAAAGGAAAACGTGTAATATTTCCAGCAAATTTCAATTTGCGTTGAAATTTTGGATATTTCAAATTATCAATTCCTACCAAATGGTCCCAGATACCTTGTATTTTCACAGGGCTTGTCAGACCTCGTTCTCGTAGTTTTTTCTCCATTCGTTCCGAAGGCAATATTACTAAGTCAGCTAAATTGTAAGCCTCTAAGTACCGCTCAAATAAATAGTCATTATTTTGAAACATAAGAGGCACAAAATCATGAATAAAGACGACTAGTTTATCTACTCTTTCACGAAGTATTTTCAAAAAAACTTCATCAAATGCAATCCCGTTCCAAGATGGCATTTGAGCAATGGCCAAATCTCCTTGTGTGACAGAAGACAGCATGCCAATGATTCTTTTTTCTTTTTCCTCTGGTGTATCTTCACTCACCGAATAAGCCGAAACACTGATTTCTTTAAATCCTTCATCGTGTGCAAGCTTAGTAATCATATGTTGCGCAGTCATAGCCGTGCTTTGTTCACTTTGTCCATATAAATTTGTTATATACTTTCTCATCTATCCTCTTATCACTTCTCTAAGGAAAAGTTACGATAAGTTCCCCTTTCTTAATATCTAGCAAACTTAATGCAGCGTTTTTTAGAATTAGGAGTGAGACCTCACTTTGTCTTTTTTGGTAACTTCTTTGAGCCTCCTTTTCAAATTCAGCAATGGGCTTTTTTTGTGCTGTCGATCGACTTTGCACAACAAAGCGGAGTTGATTCATTGCGTCTACTTGATTACTCCAAGAATTATCTATAGCTTTCAGCATTGTAATCTGTAAATATTGAAGAAAAGCTCTATCATCGCCAATTTTTTCTCTTTTTGCTTGAAGATTTTCTTTTAAAACATGCCTTATATACCATTGTTTAAGTTCATTTGTTTTCAGATATTCTTCATTAACATTTTTAAAATTATAGTCAATATGATCTAAAATAAAACGTTGTATAGTATGTGATGTCTGTCTCTCTTTAGTTGAAAAATAATCATTAACGACAATTTCTGCACTCCAATTTACGATTAATAAAGCTTCAGACACACTTCTAAGTTCCATAATTTCTTGACGCTTCTTATTTACTTGCTCTTTCTGCAGGCGTAAAACTTCATCAAATTGGAGAGCCTTTATTCGCTCATCATAACCATTTTGTTCTGAAATTTTTTGAGCTTTCCTAAAAGCACGCTTTACCTTATAATTACGAATCGGTTTTGTAACTTCTTTATATTTTTCATAATAAGTTTGTATGCTTTCTTGGACGAAATTTTTAATAACATCATCTTCTAAAGACTCAAAGGTATAAGTATCCCCAGGTTCTCCCTGTCTACCTGCTCGACCTTTGGCTTGTAATTCAATACGTCTATTTAACATCCGCTCAGTTATAACAACTGCAAGTCCACCCTTTTCACTAGCTTCTTCCGAGATTTTAATATCCGTACCTCGACCAGCCATAGAGGTAGAAATAGTCACCGCTCCGACCTGTCCTGCTTCAGAGATAATTTGCGCTTCTTTAGAGCTGCTCTTTGCATTAAGGATATTATGAGGAATTCCTATATTAAGTAAATTCAAAGAATAAAGTTCTGAAGCATCAACAGACCCTGTAATGACGAGAACAGGACGTCCTTCAGCATGTAAAGAAGTTATTTTTTCAAGGCTTGCTTCTAATTTAGCCGCAAAATTTGTGTAACTTTTCGGTTTGTGATCAACTCGGATACTTTTTTTATGAGTTTTTATCATTTTTACTGGGAGATTATAGGTATTGATAAATTCATTTTCCGCAACTTTTGCTGTGCCTGACATACCAGCCAACTGTCGAAACTGACGGAATAAATTTTGATAAGTTATAGATGAAATCGTCTGTGTTTCATTACTTAATTCAACAAATTCTTTTGCTTCAATAGCTTGATGTAAGCCATTTTGTAGATTCGAGCCTTCTAAAATTCGTCCATCTTTGCGGTCAAGCAGTTTAACTTCACCCTCTTCCACAAGATAATCTCGGTCTCGTTTTAATGTATGATGTGCTTTTAAGGCCAATATTATATGTTGGTAGAGTGTAAAGAACTGTTGATCAAGAAGATTTGAAATCGAAAAATATTTCTTCGCTTTTGTAATGCCTTTTTCTGTCAACCAAACATTTTTCTGTTCTTCATCCAATTTAAAATCAGCTTCTTTTTGGAGTATCGTAATGAAGGCATTCGTGTTTTCAAAATAATTGGACTGAACTTTTGGAGCACCTGAAATGATTAAAGGCATTTGCGCACTATCTAGAAGGATTTCATCCACCTCATCTAAAAGAGCATAAGTCAATGTCGACATAAATTTTTCTTCTCTTTTTTCAGACAAACCATCAATTAAAAAATCAAAAGCCAAAGTTCCATTTGAAATATAAATAATATTTGCAGCATAAACTGCTTGTCTTTTTTTTACATCAAATTCTTCTTCCTCAGGATCACTCGTACCATTAGCAACTTCTAACCCTAACCATTGGTAGACAATACCAATACGTTCAAAGTCCCTACTGGCTAAATAGTCATTCGTTGTCACTAAAAAGACTGTATCCAGATACAAAGCTTTTAAATAAAGAGGTAAAGTAGCCACTAAGCTCTTTCCTTCACCAGTCTTCATCTCAGCAATTTGCCCCTCATAAAGGGCTAAAGCACCGAGCACTTGTTCATCTGTAGGATATAAACCTAGCACCCTTCGATCTGCTTCGCGAACTACCGCAAATGCCTCGGCAATAATATCAATTTCTTTCTCATTATTTAAAATACGTTTTTTTAATTCATCGGTTTTATTCCTGAGTTCTTTGTCACTAAATTTCATTACAATTTCTGATAAATTATTTATTTTTTTTAGCAGCTTCTTGTACACTCTCTACTCTTCCTTCTTTAACTATTTATTCACTCGCATTTTTTAGACAAACCTTAATTTTATTGCCAATTAACCTGTATAAACAAAAAATTATACAGAAAAAATGAAATAAAATTCACTTTTTTGTATATCTATTCACGATATTTTTCTCAAATAATAATAGAAAAGTTATTTTGAAAGAGAAAATCATATAATTCAATAAAAAATGGGCTAAAAAATAAAAAAATATTGAAAAAAGCCCCTGAAAACAGGAGCTTCTTTCAATAAAATTAAGGTTTTTTTTACAGATGTTCATAAGAAAATTTTGTAGCGAAATATTATTTCACAAAAAACTTCTCATTTATCTCACACTTACATAATATCATATATTTAAAATGAACACAATAAGCAAATCTTTCCAAAAAACAAAAATACGAAAGTCCTTTTCTTATCCAAATATTTTTTTGCACTTTAACAGGATCAAAAATACAACAAAATTTGCTTTTACCTTACTGGCTTATAGGTTGTATGTCAAATGGAAGGAAGGTTCTTCGAGACTGTTATTTAAAAATTAAAAAAGCCCTCGCAATACGAGGACTGGGGAGTTTTATGAAAAATTTTGGAACAAGTAAAGTATAACCTTTCTTTCTTAAATCAAACAAAGGATACTATTTTTTAACCACAATAACATTGCAAGGTGCGTGATTAATGACGTAATTTGTTGTTGAGCCTACTAAAAGGCGGTCAAACATATCTGTTCCGGTTGCACCAATGACGATTAAGTCAATATTTTTATCTTCTTCTTCTGCAAAATTAACAATTCTTAGTTTTGGCTTACCTGCAATTTCGTAAGTTTCATATTCAACTTGTTCGCGGATAATATCTTTACAGTTTGCCAAAATATCTTGCGCAAGTTGATCCAATCCTGGTGTTTCTACAATACCTTTATGCACAGCACCATAATATTTATTGATATCTTTTACAGTCAGAACATGTAGTTTTGCATGATTGAGACGGGCAATACGAATCGCTTCATCTACTGCTTTGTAAGATTGTTCAGATCCGTCCACAGGAACCAAAATATTTTTATAATAGTCAGTCATAATCATTCCTCCTTTTATATCTTTCTCTACTTCTATTGTACATTTTCTTCCCCTAAAAACGAAATCATTTCCTTGAAAGCAATGCTCGACCGAAAAAAGCATAAAAGAAATACGCCCACAAAGTGAGCGCATTGAAGTGATAAGATAAACATCTTACTGGAATACTTGTATTATATCGCCACTTTCTTAAGTAACACTAAAAATTAATGCTTTTAAATAAGTCGATGACAAGCTACTTTTTGGATCTATTTAACGACCAAGACATTACATGGTGCATGATTTACAACAAACTGGGTGGTTGAACCTAACATAAGTTTATTAATCATACCTGCTCCAGTTGCGCCAATAACAATCAAATCCATCTTCTTATCTTCGGAAAATTGGACAATCATATGCTTAGGTGCACCAACAATCTCATAACTCTCATAAGGTACTTCTTCGCCAATAATCTCTGCTGCTTTCTTCAGGATATCTTGCGCCATCATATCAATTTCAGGATTTTCGACGACACCAAAGCCTGTCATGCCATAATGATGCTCCATATCCTTAACAGTCAAAACATGAAGTTTTGCGTTGTTTCTCTTTGCTAAAGTAATTGCTTCGTGCACTGCATTATAAGATTGATCTGAACCATCTAGTGCAACTAAAATATTGTGATATTGTTTTTCCATCATTAGTACCTCCGCTTCATTCTTTCCTTAAGTCTATTATCGCTCTTTCCTCGTAACAATTCAAATATTTCAGTGAAAAATTAGAGCAAATGTTCAGGTTTACTTTTAAAAGTAGCTTTTTTGTACTTTTTAAAAGAATGTGTTACAATAATTATGGAATTTCGTTATGTACGTTATAGTGTCCTTTCGTCGATATAATATAGAGAAAGGAGAATGCATTATGACATTCACTAACAAAAACAAAAATTTCAAGTATACTGTATCTTTGGATACTTCAAAAGATATTTTTAAAGTATTTTTGGCTAATGATCCAGCTGTTTTTGGGCTTGGTCGTACCATCGAAGAAGCAATGCAAAACTTGGAAGAATTAGCATAAGGAGCTCATAGCAATGGATGAATATTCCTCGTGATGGTATCTACTTCACACGTTTAAGTAGATGCCTTTTTTTGTACTCAAAAATCTAATTCTCTTCCCCTAAATATATCCTCAAAAATTTACTTCTTACCTAAATTATGGTTTAATGGCATCATAGACATCTGAATAGAAAAGAGATTGTACACATGATTTCAAAAAATATTCAAAGAGCAATGCTCAAAGCAAACCATATCGGCGCTGAATCTAAGGGATTTCCCTATCTAGCCGAATGTTTAAGACAGGAAGGAATTGTAAAAAATATATGGCACCTCCCTTCTGGAGACAGCTTCTACTTTTCGCAAGCTGGCTCACTTGTAAATCCGGGGAACCCTTTAATTGGACGTGTTGGGCCTTGCCCAGATTTTGATCAAATTGCTCTTATCAAAAATATTCGTGCAAACCAAGCTGGTAAAATTTCCTTCCCTGAATTCTTGGTTTCACTTTGGAAAGCGGGCGTAATCCGATATGAGATTGATTTCACTACACGACAGATGAGTTATTTTGGCGCATTTGACCAAGTCTATCAAGAAAACTATCCCACTGTTGAAATCGAGACTTCATCTACCGAATCTTTTCTCCCCTAATTAAAAAGCTCTTGAAATGTCAAGGTCTTTTTTTATTACCGACTATGCAGAGTGTGATGTTTTTTCATCTTCATAAGATAAACCATTATCACAGAAGTTTTGCTTCTCGTTGCCATTTTTGTTAAAATTCATCTATGATAAAAATTTATTTTAAGGCATTAATTCAAGCACTGCTTATTTTAGCAGTTTGCCTCTTTCTTCTTATTTATGTAGGCACAAAAATGCTGGCCTTCATTGCTTAAAAAATTTTAAGCTTCTTTTGCTTATCTTCTTTCTTTTGATAGAATTAAGGAATGGTTAAAATTTTATTTACCTCAATTATTAAAGTAGCGATTGCTCTTTTCATCATTATTTCTTTTGGAATGATGATGTTACCTTCATTCTTACCTATCATGTAAGCAAAAAAGTACCGGTAAATTACCGGTACTTTTTTATTCAGGAAAAGGTTCTACGTGTACATCAATATCAAAAACTTCAAACTTTTCGGACAGTTGTTTTTCAATTTCCTCGGTAATCATGTGGCTTTCCGCAACTGAAAGTTGAGCATCCACATAGATAACGATATCTAGAAAAATATTGGCACCATAAGTTCTTCCTCTAAGAAAAGGTACTCCTTTCACACCAGGAATTTTTAAAATATCCTTCTTATATTTTTCCAAATCTTCCTCAGGAAAACCATCAGATAAAGTAAAACTACTCTCTCTGAAAATTTCAACGGCCGTTTTGATAATGATAATACCAATAATAAAAGCCGCTACTGTATCTAAAATATAAAAGTGAAGATAAGAAGCCGCAATTGCTACAGCCGCACCAATTGATGTATAAGCATCACTTAAGTTATCCTTTGCTGCTGCCATCAAGGCTTGCGAATTAACTTTTTTTGCTAATCTACTATTATAAATGTACACAGCCACCATGATTAAAGCAGAACCAATACCGACTAATGCAGATAAAGGATTTGGTGGTGTGAAAGAATTATTGACAATCTTTTCAAAAGAAGAATATAAAACTTCAAGTCCAACCATCAGCATGATAAAGGAAGTAATCATACTCGCAATATTCTCAAATTTCCAATGTCCATAACGATGATCATTATCCTTTGGTTTGCGGGCAAGTTTCAAGCCTATGAGTACGGAAACTGAAGCAATCACATCTGTAAAATTATTCAAACCATCCGCACGCAACGCTTCCGAATTTGCAAATATCCCCATAAATATCTTTGTAAAAGCTAAAATGATATATGCTGAAATACTAATCCACGCGCCCTTCTCAGCGATTTTCAGTTCTTTATATCTCTTGTTTTCCATATCCTTCTCCTTCTGCAAAAAGTAACCTTTCTATTGTATCATCGACTATTGTAAAAACAAAATGAAATGTTGTTTTAATTTAATCAAGAAAGTTTAGAGCATTATTTTTAGGTTTCTCACATCTTTTTTCCTTTTATTCTATAAAATTACTCTTTTACAGTAAAAGAAAGCGTACTCTTTCCATCTGTGATATACTGTAACTAGGAGATTAATTTATGAAAAAAATTATATTAGGACTTATTCCACTACTTTTACTTGTTGGTTGTGGAGCGGATAAAAAAGAGGATACTGCCAATTTTGCTCAAGATAAACAGTCAAGTGCTCACAGTTCCTCCTCTACATCTGCTCCTAATTCTTCTCAGGATACTGCCGCATCAAGTGAGCAGCAAAAAAGTTATCCTGAAGCTTTAGAACAGTTTGCTAAAGGAGACTATTCAAACTTTCATGGGCTCTATAAAAACAGCAACAATGATGTTCTAATCATCACCAAAGACCACATTGAATATTATTCTCATACCGGAAAAGATATTGGCTCTGTCATTATCAACGAAAGTACTTTTAAATCTAAGACCGAAAATCAACCCTTTAACCAAATTTATCTTTTTAATCAAGGCCAGATAGAGATCAACTTTAATGCAACAGCAGATAAGATTGAAACAATTCAGATTACAGATAATGCTGGTACTACTGCTGATTTTACTTTAGCTGCCCAACTTGACAGCAATAATTTTACTAAGGATACTGTACTTAATTATTTTAAGAGCTATCTTTCCAATCCAGATGATTATTATTTTGATGCTGTGAATACGCAAGATTCTTTTGTAATTCAAGTTTTTTCAAAAGAAATGCGAGCAAATGGTGGGAGCGGAACCGTTGGTTTATACAAGGTTTTACCTAATGGCACTATTTATCTTGTAACTTATGATGTAGCAACAAATACATACCCCAAAGCCGAATAACCAATTATTCCTACATTATAAATAATAAATAAAAAATCTACGTTCTTAGACCGTAGATTTTTTATAAGTAAATTTTTCTAAATTTTATTCTGTACTTTTTGAGGAATATCTTGCTTCTGAACTTCCTCCCAGCTGGTTACGCCTTTCTTATCGTTATATACTAGCCTTAAATAAGCATCATGTCTGAGATTATGACTTCCAGTGAATTCCATTTCTTTGGCTTCACCCTTTTCATTATAACCGGTCAACGTATAATAGTACCTCGTAAATTCTTGCCCTGAATCGTCTTTTTCTTTTTTAGCAACACCATCTTCTCGAATATGAACGTAGTAACTGTCGCCACCATATGCTGTGTGATACCAAGCATAACCTCCGCCGACAACAATTAATACAAGTGCCATGATTCCTACTAATACTTTTTTCATATTTCATACCTCATTTATTTTTCTTCTATAAAATTATTTTACCTTTATTTTTGCAGTTACAACTTACATTTTCTTAAGAAAGTAATGTTCATTTTTTATTAAATTTGAAGAACCCACTATTCATCAAGTTTATCTAATGCCGTTCTAGGGATTTCATATTCTTTCCTGATTTTCCAGCTGGTTGCGTCCTTTTTGTTGTCCGCGTGAATTTCTAGATAAGTCCCAGCGTGGAGTTGTTGATCCGTTTCAAGATGAATCTCCCTAAGAGCTCCTCTAGAGCTCACTCCCTTTACTGTATAATTATAGTGACCTAAGGTACCAGCCGAATTTTTAAGTGTCTTCGTATTTACCTTCCCTTGAACATGTGCAAAGTAAATCGTTTGTGTATAGCTAATATTTTCCCAAAAAAAGCCAATGTCTAAAATTAAGAGTACACCTAAAAAACCAAACAATATTTTTTTCATTTTATTTTTCCATTCAACTCACAACATTAAGTTGTTAGCATTATTTTACTCCAAATTTGTCTAAAATAGACTTACATTATTGTAATAATCAAATTTGAGACCTCTTAACTCTGGGCGAATTCGTCCACACAAACTCTTAATTTTATTTATGATTCTATAATTATTTCTTCTATATACATGTCTCTTTTTTGTGTCTTTATTTTAGAAAATATTTTAAAAAAAATTATCAAAAATATGCAACTTTAGTCGTATAAAAAATTGCATAATCGGTATTTTTTATCTATAATACAGGTATAAAAGCCCAAGATTAAATAGACAGAAAATATAACTCATTTTATCTCCAAGGGAATTTTCTGTTCAGTTTAAATATGGGACCACTATACTTATGGGAGTAATCATTCTTGATAAAGAATTCAAAAAAAATAATCACTAAAAAATTTTTTCTATATGAGGCACTATTTGTAGCAGCTTTTCTCTTGAGTTCTTTTTGGCTTTTCAGTGCTGTTCGTTCAGAAAATTTTTCTTTAGAGCAAATTTACTCAAAAAATGGAGCTTATATCTTCATACTTAGCTTAATAGCATTGATCGTATCTTATCTGAATCGCGATAATTTAAAACATGGGTTATCCTCTGTTATAAGATTTTTAGGTAATAATATTGTCGCAGTATTTGGGATTATGGTTCTCTTTCAAATAGTTACCCTTTTATTTGCTTCAGGCCTCTCAGGATATGATGTTTACGGAGTATATCATGCTGCTATGGGCGATATAAATTCTCAAAAATGGACCTATCTCCAGAACTATCCTAATAATTTTTTACTTTTCTTATTCATGAGAGTCGTTCATAGTCTAACTCTTTTACAACTTTTAAATATCATAGCAATAGATTTTTCTATAGCAATGTCATATTTTACAGCAAAGCATCTTTTCGATAAACAAACCGCTCGATACAGTATCTTAATTTTTATAGCAACCCTCGGTTTTAGTCCTTGGTTTTTAAACACATATAGTGACACCTTTGTGTTGCCTTTTGTGAGCTTAGGGATGTTCTTTTTGACTCGATGGAACCAAGACAATATTTCGGCTCACTATAGACTTATATCTTTACTCTCTGCTGGTTTTTTCAGCTCCATAGCTTACTATCTAAAGCCCTCTGCAATTATTTTTGTGATAGCATACTTTTTAATTTCTATACTTAAGCTAAGAAAACTCAAACCTTTCTTTATCTCCTTCTTAGTCTTTATTATTGGTGCTTTAATGTTTGCAATGCCTTTTACACTTTATAAAAACAATCAAAACTATGTTCAATTTGATAAAAATAAAGCGTTTCCTATGACTCATTTTTTGATGTTAGGCATCTCTAAAAATGGTATGTATAATGTACCTGACGTGAGACTTACCAGATCAGCCAAAACTGCTAAGGAAAAGAAAGAGGTGAATATTGACGTCTTCAAGCAAAGACTAAAACAATTAGGAACTCTAGGATATGTCAAATTCCTATATGGAAAGTATTGTAAAACTGTCCGTGATGGTGCCTATGCTTGGGGCGCAGACGGTGGAGGTAAAACTGGTTTCCTTGTCACACAGAATCTCAATCCAAGCAAAAAACTCTCACCTTTTATTCATTCAAATTTCGGAAAGTTTTTAAGAAGCTTTATTTATACTGATAGCAATGGTAAAGGTTATGCCAATGGAAAAAATACTTTTTTCTACAGGTTCTTTGCACAAATTATCTATATCGTTATGATTTTTGGGATTTTACTTTCAACTCTAAAATCAAGATATGATTTTAAAGTTATGTGGTTACTTTTATCTATGATTGGACTTATGCTCTTCTTGCTTCTCTTTGAAGGTGGGAGAAGTCGCTATCTTATTCAAGCCTTGCCTGTATTTGTTATCTTAGCAGCTTATGGATATCATTCAAAATTTAGCACTCAAGATTTAAAAAAGGATTAATAAGTAAATAAAAATCTAACAGTCAAAAACTATTCTGACTCTGCTTACTCCTTATACAACTCACAACTTCATAAATAGATAAACTCCTACTGTATAGGGGTTTTATTTATGAAGCTTTAGTACACAATTTTACAAAGTTTTTTTGTTAAAATATAAATTATATTAAAAGGAGTCATTCTATGTTTTCATTTACTATCCCTAGCGCTTCTCTTCAGGAAATAATTTTTCAAAGTATCTGGTATGGCTTTATTTCAGGTATGATTTCTGGAATGGTTAAGATTGGTTGGGAAGCAATCCTTCCACCTAGAACCTCTGAAAGGAATGCCACTAATCCACCCCAACGTATGCTGGAGCAATTTGGAGTGCCTTCTTCACTTACTCATGCTTATGTTTTGTATTCGCGTGATCAAAAAGTGTATTGGTTTTCTTTAATTTTGCATTTTAGTTTTTCCATAGTCTTTGCTACATTATTTATTTTCATTGCACAATATTGGCCATGGATTGCCCTTTGGCAAGGTGCTGCTTATGGAATCATCATCTGGTTCGTTTGGCATATCGTTTTATTGCCTGTGATGAAAACCATCCCTGCACCTTGGAAACAGCCTTTCGCAGAACATTTCTCAGAGTTTTTTGGACATATCGTTTGGGCATGGTCCATCGCTGCCTGTCTATATTATTTAATATCAAAGGATAGCAGTGGAATTTTAACAAACATTTAAGTAAATTAAGTTTGTGTTTTAAGTTTATTGTGCTACAATAAGGATAGAATTTCGTTATATTCGTTATAGTGTCCTTTCGATGAGAAACAAGAAAGGGGAATGCATATGACATTCACTAATAACACTAAAAACTTCAAATACACAGTATCTCTAGATACTTCAACGAATTTATTTAAAGCTTCTATGGTAGATGCAACTACTTCATTAAGTAGTCTCGGCAACACCATTGAAGAAGCCGTGTATAATTTAGAAGCGATAGCATAACTAACAGCGCCTATTTGATTAGGCGCTTTTTTGTATGAAAAAAACCGCTCAATAGAGCGGTTTTATTAAACTACAATAAAGTAGTTATATATACAATGGAGGCGAGGGGAGTTGAACCCCTGTCCAGACACCTTGCTACATCAACGTCTACAACCATAGGACTTTCTCTAGTTTAACAAATTTCCAAAGCCAGTCTCAAACAGCAGAAATTTGCGGTGCTTTAAAATCTCTTTTTTTATGTAAAGCCACCATAAAAACGTATCCGACTGAGGTTTAGAGCTTCAGGCCGCCATCGGCGAACGATCATCAGCTACGCAAGCTGGTGTTTAGGCAGCGAGTGCGTAAGAAGTGTTATTTTTAGCAGTTATATTTATCTGCGATGGATTTAGGTGACATCACCACCAGTTGCAGTTCATGCGCGACAATGCCTGTCGAATCCGTAACGCCCCCGTTACGGTGGAATAACTTCCAGACATTAATTATAGCACAAGTCATTTAATATTTCACGCGCAATGGTCGAACCAAGATAGCAATAATTGAGAGTACTATAATGCCAACGCAAATGCTGACAGTACCAAAATTAACTTGCCCTGGCGCATTTAACACATTAATTGGAGAAAGCAAACTGAGAGGCAACCAGTCGGAAATATCACTCAGTGTCTGAATAATTGAACTCACTACCATCAGTACTATTGCGGAAACAACTGCTAGAAATGCCTTCCGTGTCCAGACAGCAACAGCACTGCCAAATATGACCAAGGTAAGTAGAGCTAGACTTTGGAGCAAACTCGCTGAGAGCACTCTGCCCAACTCAATTTCAGGAAAGAAAACCCAAGTTACATATGTGGCACTTACCACACCTACCAAATTGCTCACTAGGGTTACTAAAAAGGCGAGGATAAGCTTAGGCGTCCATAGAATAAACGAATTTCGGGCTACTGTTGAGTAGTAGAGTCCGAGGGAACTCTCCTTTTTCAGCTTAAAAGTATCAGCAGTAAAGTAAACCAAAACAAAAAGGCCAATCTGAGAAATATTACTAAAATACGACTCCATCAAAGCTTTCCAGTTGGGATCGGGCATGAGAATAATCGTCCCTTCTGTCCCACCAAAAGTCGCCAGAAATTCCTTCATATAATAAATCAAGACAGGTGAGGTAATACCAAAAAAAGCAAATAAAAAGAAAAGAATGAGGAGCCGGCTATTGCGCCACCACATTTTCGTTTCCAAAAGAATTAATCTTCTCACTTTTCTCCTCCTGTAATCGCACGCTCAAAAGCCATCTCAAGACTGTTGCTCGTAGCACGATAAGTACTTATTTTTTGCCCAATATCCGGGAAAATTTGTAGCAGTTTCTCTGTGTATTCACTTTTAATCATCAATTTTCCCGTAATTTCAGGATAGAATTCAATATCATTTACCTGAAGAATATCCATGACTTCTTGTTTGACTTGCTCACTTTTAATCTCTAGTTCTGCAAACTCGTCCATCTGACTATTTTCAATGAACTGATAAAGTGTGCCTTGAAAAATAAGTTCTCCATGATTTAAAACAAGGAGACGATCAGCAATATTTTCAATATCTGCAAGAAGGTGACTGGAAACAACTACTGTTTTTTCCTGTGATACTTTAGTAATCAGTTGCAAAATCTCAATTCGTCCAATAGGATCTAGGGCACTTGTTGGTTCGTCTAGAAATATCAAAACGGGATCAAGTAAGAGTGCCACAGCTATTCCCAGACGTTGCTTCATCCCCCGCGAATAGCCACCCACTTTCTTATTGGGATACTCTGATAAACCGACTTTTTCGAGTGTCGCCTCAATTTGTTGAAGGTCTTCTGCTTTTTCGTTCAAGGCGCAACTTTGTTGCAACACCTCTGTTGCGGTAAGGTAGGCAGGAAATTCAGGTGTGTCCGGACAATAGGCCAATGCTTGATTCGCAAGTTTAATTTCTCCCTGACTAGCTTTATGTTGACCTAAAATCGCATGAATTAAAGTTGTTTTTCCGGCACCATTAGGACCAATTAACCCAATAATTCCTGGATCTGCACTAATTGAGCATGTCACGTTTTTTAAAGCGTCAAAATTACCGAAAGAAACCGTTAAATCTTCTATTTCAATGATTTTATTCATATGTGTCCCTTCCTACAATAAAATAAAGAATTCCGCCTAAAGGAATCGAAATGATACAGACAAGTGCCCAAGCCCATCTTGGCAGGTACTTAACATGTGCACTTTTAAAAATACTGTAAAAACAAGCCCCTAAGTAGAGACAAACCAGCAAAATTAAAGGAACAATTATACGTGTATCCATTTTGTACACTCCATTCTTTGTCTTTTAAAATTCATCTTCATCGATTTTTTGAATTTCACGCAATATTGTTGTTAGGTGTTGATCCGATGCGTACTCTGCTAAAAGCTCATCAATCAACTGATTGCGCACCACATAATTAGAAAAAAGATGCAACTTCTCCTCATAACCTTCCAATACTTTTTCTGTTCGCTTAATATTATCATATACAGCTTGACGACTGACATTGAATTCCTCAGCAATCTCAGCTAAGCTATAATTATCTGCATAATAAAGTTCAATATAATTCATCTGTTTGTCCGTCAAAAGAGTCGCGTAGAACTCAAATAGCGTGTTCATACGATTTGTTTTTTCGATTTCCATAATTTCCTAATATTCTAAGAAAACACCTGATTTTTAATCGCTGTTTTCATCCTTATTTATAACTTAATTGTCCGTTATCTTTTATAATTTTATCATAATTATCGCCGTAATCATAAGGACATCTTCCCAGATTTGTAGCTTTGTTTTAAGATAGAAACTTGTCATGAACCTCAATGTCCCTAATAGACCAGAAAATCTCAACATAAATTTATGCAAGTCACACAACTTCGTCCTCTCTCAAAAATAGTTTTGCTTCCCTCAGTCGAAATCTCTCTTTGTCTTGTTATCAATATGTTATAATGGAGGAATGAAAAAGATTTTAATTGCGGATGATGATCGCTCGATTTTAACCTTACTTTCTTATAATTTTAGGCAGAGTGATTTTGAAGTGACCACAGTCAGTGATGGCAAACAAGCTCTGGATAAAGCTAAGAGAAATCATTACGATTTAATTTTGCTGGATTTAATGATGCCCGAACTCTCTGGTATTGAAGTGACGGAAATTTTGCGAAAAAAGCAAAACTTCACGCCAATTTTGATACTTACAGCGCGTGATGACGAAGAGATGAAACTGACTGGTCTTAATTCAGGTTCTGATGAATACTTGGATAAAGCAACTCCTATGAAGGAGATCATTGTCCGAGTAAATGCACTCATTCGACGCCACCAGCACTATAATAAAACGATTGAAAATGAAAAATCTGCGGAAAAATCTGGTATTAAATTTGACCGATTGGAGCTTGATTTCACTAAAAAAGTTTGTATCTTTGATGGACAACCTTTAGAGCTAACTAAACGTGAATTTGAAATTTTAGAGCTTTTAATTGAACGCTCAGGCGATGTGATTTCGCGTGAAGAATTGTTGCAGCACTTTTGGGGCATTTCTTCCGCTGCCGAAACGCGAACCATTGACGTTTTAATCAGCAAAATTCGTAAAAAGTTAGACAATCAATTTATAAAAACAAAACGAGGATTTGGGTACTACTTCTCTGATGAAAAAGATTAAGCTAAAAAATATTGTCATCTCGACAATCATTTATCTTGTTGCGACTGTGATTCTGCTTGTTTTTCTCAACATACAGATTCTAAAAACCGACACCAATCGTGTCTTGCACACTATTGACACTACAAAAACACTCCTCGCAGAAAATCCAAATTCTGCGCTTCCTAACAAGTTTCAGTATCTTCCAGCAGGTACACACAACCAGGAGACCGCAAAAATTGAAGAGGGCGCAGACTATGCACAGTCTGTCAGCCGTCATACTATTGAAATTACAAGTCCTATCCGTGTTGACGGTGTGATAACAGGTTATCTTCATGCTGAAGATAGTCGAACTTCGCCTTGGTTTACCAACTTAATGGTCGGTGGTTTTGCTTTAATTGTTTATCTTGCTTGTGCTTCTTACGTTTTTGTTCATGCCAGACGTAATTATCTTTTCACTCAAGATATTGTTGCTAAAATTAAAAATATCGAACGCAGCCCGCTCACGCAGAGTTACTTGATGAGCGAAAACGATGATAAAGTAACCCTGGCGCTAAACTCTCTGGGCGAATACATCCAAAATCAGATTTTATCGCACAGTGAAAAGAAAGAGAACATTTACGAATTCATTGAACTATTTCAATTTCCTATTTTCATTTACAATGCTAAAGGAAAAATTCGTAAAACAAATGCTGCTTTCAAAAATGAATTTGCGGATACACATAACCTTGATATTTTCAGTCCTTATGCTGACTTTTTAAGTTTCTTAGTGGATAAGATGCTCAATCCGACAACACAAGAAAAGAACTTTTACTTTGAAAACATCAACGCTTATTATCAGGTACGTATTTCTCCCCTGCCAGACTTGGACAACCGTTTTTTAGTCACTTTACTTGATATAACTGCGTTTAAACGAACACTAAATGCCCACAACGAACTGATTGCTAATGTTAGTCACGAACTGAAGACGCCTCTAACTTCAATTAAAGGATTCGCTGAGTTACTAAAAGACGACACACTTTCGGAAGCAGACCGTCACGAGTTTTCTCATATTATCAGCAAAGAAAGTTCACGCTTGATTGCTTTGGTTCAAGACACTCTACTCCTAACCAAGCAAAACATTCATATTGACAAGAAAAAAATCAATCTCTCCGCCCTTGTCGAAGAGATCTTAAACACTTCACAACCCTTGCTTGATGAAAAGCACCTGTCACTTCAGACAGATATTGCTCCTATCTCTCAAGTTACCAACCGTCAGATGGTGCATAGCATTTTTGAAAATTTGATTGAAAATGCCATCAAGTACACGGATGACCATGGAAAAATCTACGTTGGTCTCCATCAAAACAAGAAAAAAGTTGTTTTTACCGTCACGGATAACGGTCCTGGTTTAACAGAAATTGAAAAATCACGTATCTTTGAACGCTTCTACCGCGTAGATGAAAGCCGTACCCAAGTCACAGGAACTGGTCTAGGATTGTCTATCGTGGATAAAAACGTTAGAGAACTTCAAGGACATATTGAGGTAATCAGCGTTCCTGGTAAAGGAACGACATTTACTGTTACTTTATGAAAAGAAAAAAGACTTCTCTAAAGAGAGTCTTTTTTCTTTTAGCGTTCCAAATAAAACTCAAAACGCTCCCCAACATACTGAGAGAGGACATACTCAAATGCGCGACCATCGGCCAAATAAGAAATTTGCGTCAGTCCTAAAATAGCATCGCCCGACTTAATCTTCAGGTATTCAGCAACTTCGGTGCTGACTTTTTTGGCAGAAATAATTTGTTGACTGCGATCAATTTCATAACCTGCTTGTGTCAGTGTATTAAAAAAGTTAGAGGTAATATTTTTCTTTTCAAAAGATTTTACTAAATCATAAGGAATGCTTGCAACTTCATAACAGATGGGTACTTGATCTGCATAACGCACACGTTCCATCCGGATGATCATTTGTTCTTTCGAAATTTCCAGCTTCTCGCACTCGACTTCGTTAGGCAAAGTTTTGAGATAACTTAAAACTTCAGTTGACGGTGTTTTTCCCTGAGCAGTAATAATTTCTGTGAAGGATGTTGTGCCCCGCATCTTTTCGCGCACTCGGCGGCTGGCAACATACGTCCCACTCCCCACACGGCGCTCTAGGATTCCTTCCTCTACAAGTGACGTTACAGCTTGTCGCGCAGTCATCCGACTTACACCAAAGCGCTCAGCCAAATCTCGTTCACTCGGCAGCCGCTCACCAATCTTCCAAACTGTTTTTTCAACTTCTTCTTTTATCGCGTCATGAATTCTTATATAATTTGGAACATTGCTTCTTTGCATGGTGTCTCCCTCTGCCTTGTTTTTTTATTATTATATACCAATTTCAAATAAAAAACCAGCTATAATAGCTGATTTACATAATTGGTATAATTATTTTGCAGGGACTGTGATTTCACCATTGATGATTTTTTCTTTAGCAGTTTCAACAGCTTTCCATGCTTCATCTGAAGTATTGTTACGAGCGAGAGCTACACCTGAGTTTTTCAAATCGTACTTAAGAATTTCACCACCAGGGAATTTGTCGTCTTTAGTTTTGTTTGAAACGTCTTTGACAACATTACCTACTTCTTTAAGTGTAGAAGCTAATACGAAGTTAGATTCTTTACCATCTTTAGATTTAAATTTACCTTCGTCTTCTTGGTCACGGTCAACACCGATAACCCAAACTTTATCTGCTTCGTTCTTTGTTTCGTTAAGAACACGTGCTTCTGTAAATACACCTGTACCTACACCACCGGCTGCTTGATAGATAATATCTGCGCCACCAGAGTACATTGCTGAAGCGATAGTTTTACCTTTACCTGCATCGCTAAATGAACCTGCATATTGAACATCTACTTTGATGTTTGGATTGACAGATTTAACACCTTCTTGGAAACCAACTTGGAAGGCTGTGATGATATCTGACGCAATCCCTCCGATGAAGCCAACATGGTCAGTTTTGGTTGTTTTTGCTGCTGCAACACCGGCAAGATAAGCTGATTCTTGGTCAGCAAATGTTGCTGAAACAACGTTTTCTTGATTTTCAATCACAGAGTCAATAATTGCAAATTTAGTATCTGGATTGTTTTTAGCAGCTTGTGAAGTTGCTTCTTGGAGGCCGAATCCAATACCAAAAACTAAGTCATATCCACCAGATACAGCTGAGTTGAAGTTAGCTGTGTAGTCAGAAGCTGAGTTAGATTGGAAATAGTTGATACCTTTACCTCTTGAAAGGTTGTTCTCTTTACCCCATGCTTGCAAACCTTCCCAAGCTGATTGGTTGAATGAACGGTCATCAACACCACCAGTATCGGTAATCATCGCTACATTGAGATCTGTTTTGGCTTCACCACCTGAAGCTGCGTCACGTCCACGGCAACCTGCCAGAACTGCTACTGATGCAAGTGCAAGAGCACCAACTGCGAAAATACGTTTTTTCATGGAAACGTTTTCCTCCAAATTTAAAAATTTTTAAAACTCTCGCAAGTAAGAGTTTTTATGTATAAGTTTATTTTAAGATATTTTGTATATTAATTCAAGCCAAAAAGAAAAATGTGGGATTTATCCACATCTTTGTTCGGAAATAGCTTTTTTTCTGTCAATTTTAGAATTTTATTCCAATTCTTTAAAGGAATAAGGCAACAATTGACCCACTGATGTCTCTTTGACTTCTCCCGTTTTTGAGAGAAGATACACTGGCATATCAGCTTCACAAAATTCAGAAACAACTTGACGACATGCACCACAAGGACTGATTGGAGCGGCAGTTTCTCCATAAATATACAGACTTGAAAATTCCAAATGATCTTCGGATACAGCCTTAAAAATAGCTGTTCTCTCCGCGCAATTGCTCAAGCCAAAGCTCGCATTCTCAATATTACACCCTTGGTATACTTTACCATCGGTAGTTACAAGCGCTGCACCTACAGGAAAGTTGGAATAAGGGACATAAGCATGACTGCTCGCTTCACGTGCTGCTTCAATAAGTTCTTTAGTAGCTGGCATTGGCTGTTTCACCTTCCATGATTGCGACACCTGAAGAACAGCCCAAGCGGTTTGCACCAGCTGCGATCATGGCTTTGGCATCCTCAAGATTGCGGATACCACCTGAAGCTTTGACACCCATATCAGGTCCGACCGTTTCACGCATCAATTTTACATCTTCAACTTTGGCACCAGCTGTTGAAAATCCTGTTGATGTTTTAACAAAATCTGCGCCTGCACGTTGTGCTGCTTGACAAGCTTTGACTTTTTCTTCATCTGTCAAAAGGCTTGTTTCGATAATAACTTTAAGGATACGGCCATCTTTAACAGCGTTAACTGCTGCAATATCACTTTCCACTAAGTCCCATTTACCGTCTTTAGCTGCACCAATATTAATCACCATGTCCACTTCGTCTGCACCTTTTTTGATTGCATCTACAGCTTCAAAGGCTTTGACTTCTGAAGTGTTTGCCCCGAGAGGGAAACCGATAACTGTACATACTTTTGAAACTTCATCTTTAAGTTGTTCAGCAGCAAATGCTACCCATGTTGGATTGATACAAACACTTGCAAACTCGTATTTTTTTGCTTCATCAATGATAGCTTGGACTTTTTCTTGTGTTGCATCTGCTTTGAGGATTGTGTGGTCAATGTATTGATTGATTTTCATTTTTAGGTCTTCTCCTAGTTATTATTTATTATGCGGACTTTCAAGTACGCTTTAGTTGTGAACATTAAAATTTATTTGGGCTTGCGATTTTTAAGGTAAAGCATACCAATAATCGTATAAACCGAGATAAAGATAAGGATAAAAAGTGTAACTTTAAGCAGTGTATTCTGTGCCCAAAGATTCATTCCAATTGCGCCAAGTACAGCAGCTGTTACACTTTGGAGAGCTTTTATTCCGTTAGGAATAGGGGGAAGTTCATTTTTCATCAGCGAATAACTTCCAAAATTTCAGGTGCATGGATTTGTTGGTCAGAAATTTCGATATTGTCTTTAAACTCCGCAATCAAATCGGAAGAAATTGCACGATTGCTATAAAGTGTAGCAATAAGATCGCCTTTTTGGACTGAATCGCCTACTTTTTTCGCAAGATTAATACCTGCTTCAAAATCGATTGTATCTGTCTTGGTTGCTCTTCCAGCGCCTAGCTTCATCGCAACAATGCCGACTCCCATTGCTTTTTCTTGTGAGATAAAACCATCACGCTCAGCATAGATTTCAACAGTATGTGCCACATTTAACTCTGCAGTCAGATGGTTAAATGCTGTTGCATCTCCGTGTTGCGCTTCACACATAGCAAGGAATTTACCATAAGCTTTACCATTATCAAGATTTTCGATGATTTCTGGAATGGTTTTTTCTACACCTGCTAATGCAAGCATAATTTGAGCCAGTTCCGCAATAAAGTGACGGAATTCTGGTGTACCTTTGCCATTTAGCGTATTTACGGCTTCCGTAATTTCATTACGATTACCAATAGCATGGCCTAAAGGCTGGTTCATATTGGTCAAAACTGCTACCGTTTCACGGCCAACAGCTTTCCCTAAGTCTACCATCGTGCGAGCCAAGAGACGCGCATCTTCAATATTCTTCATGAAAGCACCATCGCCGACAGTCACATCAAGCAAAATGGCATTTGACCCCGAAGCAATTTTCTTAGACATGATCGAGCTTGCAATCAATGGAATAATATCGACTGTGGCTGTCACATCCCGAAGGGCATAGAGAAGCTTGTCTGCTTTAACCAACTCATCAGACTGACCAATCACCGCAATTCCGGAATTCTTCACTTGGGTGATAAAGTCTTCTTCTGTTTTTTCAATTTCAAATCCGGGAATGGATTCTAACTTATCTAGTGTTCCACCAGTATGTCCTAAACCACGGCCGGACATCTTAGCGACAGGGACATCAAAACTCGCCACTAAAGGCGCTAAAATAATCGTTACTTTATCACCTACACCGCCAGTAGAGTGTTTGTCTACCTTCACACCAGGAATAGCCGATAAATCAAATTCTTTACCTGAAGCAACCATGGCCATGGTTAAGTTGGCTGTTTCTTCTGTCGTCATGCCTTTAAAATAAAGCGCCATAGCAAGTGCTGCCATTTGGTAATCTGGAACCTCACCCGTTGCATAACCAGAGATAAGCCAATCGATTTCTGCTTTCTCAAAGTGGCCGCCATCACGTTTTTTTTGAATCAGGTCTACCATTCTGTAGGTCATAGTTTCTCCTTATAACTTCTTAAAATGTAATATCCTTTATCTTTGGCGACAATCTCACAATTGTCAAAGACATCCTTCATTTTCTTTTGCGCACTGGGCGCTCCCTGTTTTTTTTGAATAACGATCGTTAAGTGCCCACCGTCATTTAAATACTCATAGGCGTCGGATAAAATAGTGTGTACCACTTCTTTCCCCGCACGAATCGGGGGATTAGAAATAATAGCATCAAACTTTCCTTCAACCTGATCATATATGTTTGATAAAAAAATATCATTAACTTCTATATTATTTTTATCAGCATTTTTCTTAGCTAAATCAAGGGCGCGGCTATTTACATCTACAAGTGTGGCTTTCAAGCCATATTTTTTTGCTAAAGTTAAAGCTAGGGTACCATAACCACAACCGACATCGAGCAAAGTCTTCGCTCCTTCTGGTTGAAAATTATCCAGTAAAACACGTGAACCGTAATCAATAGCGTTTTTAGAAAATACACCTGCATCTGTCAGAAAGTGGAGGGGAAGCCCTAAAAGTTCAACCGATAGTTCCTGCACGTCATGTGCTAAATCTCGATTGTCTTCATAATACATATTTGTTTTTACCATTACAGTTTATTTTATCACAAAATATTTCATTTTTTCTGGGAAAACCTTTACAGATAGAGAGGAAGGATTAGAAAACCCTTACATTCTAATCTTGTTTTTTCAAGCAAGTCGGAGCTTCCTAGCTTGGATACTGCTTAGGTTTAGGGCTTTCTTGATAATTTTATAAAGTTAATCTTGCTGTTAAAACAAGTCTCTAAACACAGCCGACAAGCAAAATATGCTAAAATATCCTTATGAATAAATTCATCAATTATGATGAAATTTCGCGAGAAACGTGGCAAAATCTCTACCTTTCTTCAATCGTGCCTTTGACAAATAAGGAGCTCGATGCCATTCGTTCACTCAATGATGAAATTTCACTCCAAGACGTTATCGATGTATACTTGCCTTTAATTTATCTGGTCCGCCTCTATAAGAAAAATATTGAAGATTTAAGCTTTTCAAAAGGCTTATTTTTACAAAAAATTGTTAAAACGCCGCCATTAATTATCGGAATCTCCGGTTCTGTTGCAGTTGGAAAATCGACTGCAGCACGCCTTGTTCAACTTCTTTTGTCCCGTGAATTTAAAAAATTAAGCGTAGAGCTTGTGACAACCGATGGCTTTCTTTATCCTACAGCCGTTTTAGAAGAGCGAAACATGTTAGACCGTAAAGGATTCCCTGAAAGTTATGACATGGAGCACCTCTTAAACTTTCTTTACCGCGTAAAAAACGGCGAAACGTGTGAGATTCCGATTTATTCGCACGAAAATTACGATATACTCAAAGATCAAACTCAAACAATTGATCAACCTGATATCTTAATTGTCGAAGGGATAAATGTTCTCCAAAATCCACAGAGCGAGCATCTGTATGTTAGTGATTTTTATGATTTTTCTATTTATGTCGATGCGGATGAAGCTGTGATTGAAAGATGGTATTTGGAGCGTTTTGACAGTCTACTCAAACTTGCCGAAAATGATCCAAATAATTATTATCACCAATTTACAAAAATGCCTTACGATGAAGTGATGCAGCTAGCGCGTCAGACTTGGGCCAATACAAATTTGCCTAATTTGCGTGACTACATTGAGCCCACTCGCAATCGTGCGGAAGTCATCTTACATAAAACAGAGAATCATTACATTGATAAAATTTATTTGAAAAAGTTTTGAAAAAGCATAACATTAATTTACTCTTTAATTAAAAATGCTGTATTTTTGTATCAAACGTTTTTATAATCTGTTCTTTTATGATAAAATATTTTAATATTAATTTTTAGGAGGCCCACTTGTCTGATAAACAACTTGAAAAAATTATCGTTCTTGACTATGGTAGTCAATATAATCAATTGATTGCACGTCGCATTCGTGAAATTGGTGTTTTCTCAGAGCTGATGAGTCACAAAGTCACAGCTCAAGAAATCCGTGAAATAAACCCTTTGGGGATTGTACTTTCTGGGGGTCCTAACTCTGTTTACGACGAGGGTTCATTTGATATTGATCCTGAAATTTTCGAACTTGGATTACCTATTTTAGGTATCTGCTATGGTATGCAACTGATTAGTCACAAATTAGGTGGTAAAGTTGAGAGTGCTTCTGAAAGCGAATATGGTGTTGCACCTATCGAACTTAAAGCAAAATCTGAACTTTTCGCTCATACTCCTGAAACACAAGATGTTCTCATGAGCCACGGTGACCGTGTTGTTGAAATCCCTGAAGGCTTCCATGTGGTTGCTACTTCTCCAAACAGCCCATTTGCAGCGGTTGAAAACACAGAACGTAACATTTACGGTATTCAATTCCACCCTGAAGTACGTCACTCTGTATACGGAACAGATATGCTTCGCAACTTTGCTTTAAATATTTGTGGCGCTAAGGGTGATTGGTCAATGGAGAGCTTCATTGACATGCAAATTGAAAAAATCCGCGAACAAGTGGGAGACAAAAAAGTCTTGCTTGGTCTCTCTGGTGGTGTAGACTCATCTGTAGTTGGTGTGCTCTTACAGCGTGCTATCGGTGACCAATTGACTTCAATCTTTGTGGACCATGGTTTCCTTCGTAAAGGCGAGGGTGATCAAGTGATGAACATGTTGGGAGACAAATTCGGCTTAAATATTATCCGTGTTAATGCTGAAGAACGTTTCATGAATAAGTTAGCTGGTGTGTCTGATCCAGAGAAAAAACGTAAAATCATCGGTAACGAATTTGTTTACGTCTTTGATGATGAAGCTTCTAAACTTAAAGATGTTAAATTCCTCGCTCAAGGTACACTTTATACAGATGTCATTGAGTCAGGAACAGATACTGCTCAAACAATCAAATCACATCACAATGTTGGTGGCTTGCCAGAAGATATGCAGTTCGAATTGATTGAACCTTTAAATACTCTCTTCAAAGACGAAGTTCGTGCCCTTGGTACAGAACTTGGTATGCCTGATGAGATTGTATGGCGTCAACCATTCCCAGGACCTGGTCTTGCCATTCGTGTTATGGGTGACTTGACACCTGAGAAAATTGCGGTCGTCCGTGATTCAGATGCTATTCTTCGTGAAGAAATCGCTGCTGCTGGATTAGACCGTGATGTATGGCAATATTTCACTGTTAATACTGGCGTTCGTTCAGTCGGTGTAATGGGTGATATTCGTACTTATGACTATACACTCGCTATCCGTGCCATCACTTCTATCGATGGTATGACAGCTGAGTTTGCCAAACTTCCATGGGATGTTTTACAAAAGATTTCAGTACGTATCGTTAATGAAGTGGATCATATCAACCGCGTCGTCTACGATATTACCTCTAAACCACCTGCAACTGTTGAGTGGGAATAATTCCAAGCTAAAACAAATAAAATAGAAATAAAAAATCGCTCAACAGAGCGGTTTTTCTTTTGTCTGAATCGTTAAATTTGGCACAAAATAATCCCCCAACCTTATTGCTGAGGGATAGAGTTTATTATTTTTTACACTGCTATTATAACATCAAGAAAGCGTTATCGCAAGTGTTAAATAATTTTATTTTATCAAAGAATTAATGCAAGTTAACTTAAGCTTTTTCAAGTTCGAACAGGGGGTTTTTAGGAATTTCTTGCTTTTTAACTTCTTTCCAACTCAAAACGCCTTTTTTCTTATTGGTTACGACTTTCAAATAGTCATAATGTTTTAAACTATATTGTGCCGTAAGCTTTATTTCTTGCGATTTTCCTTTTTCATCAAATCCAATGACGGAATATTTATATTTTGTAACATGACCATTATCCGATTTTTTCATTTCAATTTTTTCATCTTCTTGAATTTTCACGAATAAATTCTTGCCACCATGCTCTGAATTGTGCCATACAGAATTTCCAACTATTAAAACTATAATTGCAACCAGGCCAAATACAACTCTTTTCATTATAAAATCCTTTTACTTATTTTTCCTGTAAAAACTATTATATAATGCTTCGCCCTTTTTTTTAAGGAAAACGACTCAGAATTCAGAAAAAAATTTTATAAGCAAAAAAGCTCTCCCGAGGAAAGCTTTTTTGCTTATTTGACAACCATAACGTTACAACGCGCATGATCAATAACATATGCTGTTGTAGAACCAACTAATAAACGGTCAAAGGCGCCTTTACCAGTAACACCAATAACGATCAAATCAATATCATTTGCTTGAGCAAAATCTACGATTTCTTTTTTGGGGGAACCTTCCACTCGATATGCCTTAAACTCTACCTGTTTCTTGATAATTTCAGAAGCTCTTTCAATGATTGCCCGTGATTGCTCTTCTAAATTTTCCAGGATAAGTGGTACACCATAAGCTGAACCATAAAGTCGCACATCGTCTTTGACATTCAAAACAAATAGCGATGTTTCATTACGTGCTGCAATTTTTACAGCTTCACGTACTGCTTTGTCAGATTGTTCTGAACCATCAACAGCTACCAAAATGTTTTTGTATTTTTCTCTCATAAAAAGCCTCCCTTTTCTAAAATTATCAATTTAATTCCTCTATAATTATATTTTAAATTAAAAAGAGAGAAAAAGATAATAATATGGTTGGAAAATTAAAGAAAAATTTAGTTTCTACTTTAATTAGAAGCACTTACTTTGTTGGTCGTGTAATTTCAAATGTATGACCTAAGCTTGTATAGGCTCTCCCTGACAAGCGCGCAACGGGATCAAGTTCTTTCGCTTTAATATAGAGTCTTTCCTCATCAATGACAGAATCATCCATAAGAATATTTTTTACTTCTAAGAGCATTAATTGGCTTGTTTTTCCTACTGGAATATGCTGATGGAGCACAACCTCTAAACGGGCTTTAGCATTTTCTATAGCAGGTACTTTTACTTCTTCTGATGCTGTAATTTTAATGTCGAATTTTTCAATTTCACTTTCTGTAGCAGTGAGAGGTGCTGATGTTTGATTCATAGCTTCAACATTATCCATATTAACCAGATGGATGACACCTTCCTTTGTTTCCAAAAGATTTCTAACAGAATCTTTCATCTCTGTCATAGCAATGGATACAATGACTGGATCTTTTGATACGACGTTAAAAAAGCTAAAGGGCGCTGCGTTGACAAGCCCTGTAGAATTTTGGGTTGTCAACCATGCAATCGGTCTTGGAATAACGAGTCCTGAAATTAATTTGTAAGCATCAGTACTGCTCATATCTTCTGGTTTAAATACTTTCATTCTTTCTCCCTATACGACGTTCTTTAATTTTTTCCATGGTCCACAGTGGTTCTAATTTTCTATCTCGAAATGCATCTGACGTATCCAAACGTCGTAAAGCAGCTGCAGTTCGTGCCTTTTCCGCTTCTGCTCCTGGAAAGAGATGCGGAGGCAAACTTAGTGAGAGACCTGCCTCGTCTGAAGTCTCATCTATCCAAAAGCCTGAGGTTACGAGCGCTTCTTCGTAACTACCAACCTTGGCTTGCCCGGATCGTACCATATCTAAGGCAGCAATACCCGGAGTATCTGTAGCGATTTCGAAAAGCACACCGGGTGCAACATTTACATATTCACTGGAAAAATAAAAACGTTCTACTAATCCCGAGTGAGGCATCATATAAGATTTGACACGCTCAATCCAATATCTAAGGGTATCAGGATTAGCTGTACGAAAAGCGACATGATGAACCGTGCCATAGCCTTGATATGCTCTCTGTGCTTCTTTATCCTGATCAATGATAATAGAAGCACCATTGCCCCCCTTCGCTACCTCAAAAAGAGTGAAATTATTTTCAGTAGCACTCTTGCGAAATCCAAAAACTTCTGCGAGCAATTGATGAATAATATTTACTTCTGCGAGCTTAATGAAAACAGGTCCTAAGCCTACAATAGCATGCCCAACTTCTACATTTGAAAGTTGCCAAGGTTTACCTGGAGCAAGGACACCTTGATTTTTTTCGTCGGAAATCAATTGGTACCGCTGACCATCAAAATCCTCAAACTCAAGATATTTTTTACCAAAGCGTTCTGCCACCAAACCATGTGGCACAGCTGCCGCTTTAAATCTTTGATGCCAGTATTCCAAAGATATATCTTGAGCAACACGAAAAGAAATACGGTCAATGCTATTGATACCGTGGCTACCGGCACCTATTCCAGGGAAATCAAAAAATGTCATATCCGTTCCAGGATTTCCCTCTTCATCCGTAAAATAAAGGTGATAGGTGTCGTAGTCATCCTGATTAACGGTAAATTTTGCCAGTCGCAGTCCTAAAATATTTGTAAAAAAATCATAGGTTTTTTGGGCACTTGAAGTAATCGCTGTAACATGGTGTATCCCCCCCAGTGCAAATTCCGAATTTAGTTTTGTCATAATTATTTTCCTTGAACGATTGTTTACAACTGTAAATCTTATTTTCATTATATCATGTCTTACATAATTTTCAAACAACTTGCATTAAAAAAATGCCTCTCTTCAGAGACACATTTTCTATATTTTAAAATAATTTAAGAGGAGCTGGCAAAAGTACAGTTCTGTTAAGCTTCCTGCCACTTGTTCTTGCTTTATCTTTTTAAGAAGCTCGTTGAGTACTTCTGCTTTTTTATAAGAAGATATTGTATCGATTCCTTTTTGAAAAAGCTCCTGGTCTTCAGATATAGGGATACTTTTCGTTTTTTCTAAAAGAGTAACAACCCTAGAGGCCTGGTTTCTTAAGTCAGTGTGTCGCGTAACATTGCTAAAGATTTCTTCTAAGTGACTGGCTGCCTCGATACATAGATCCTTTCCCATCACTCCATTTAAGTTTGAACGTATTATCCCTTGTTCCCAAACGTTTAAAACTCGTGCTGCAGCTGAAGTGAAGAGCAGACTAAACTGACAAATTTCCTCTGTCCGTAAATAAAAGATATAAGCCATCTGTAATGTATACGCTAACTGATAAAGTTCCGAGCAACTTAAAGAATTGCACTTTGTTTTTAAAGAAGAATAATTTGCATTGATAAACTCAAAATGTAGCTTTAATAAGTGGACGATGATATCCCTAATTTTTTCATCATGTGAAGCCAGCGGTACAAATAAAGTTGCCTGCATAGCGGAATGTTGTAGCCAGAAAGTTGTCTCTCCTTGAAACAAGAGACCAAGCTTCGTTTTCTCTTGCTCTTCTAAGTAACTTACCAGTCTATCTTTGAATATCCTGCGAAAAATAAGTGTCCATTCAGGATTTATTTCTTCACTCAGCGTTTCGATTCGAAAAATTGTTTTTCGACTTTCCATCGACAGCCTGATTGTGTGCATCCTCTTCTTCCTTCCTGTAAATCATTCCCATATTTTTAAACGGGATATTTCTTTCAGACTTTCTGTAAAATCATCTGTCAGTATCGTCACATGCCCCATTTTTCTATCGTCCTTCGCTTCCAACTTTCCATAATCATGGATATGCCATTCAGGCCTTTTATGAGCCAATTGCTCCATTTGGAGAACATCTTGTCCCAGAATATTGAGCATAATGGCTTTTTTCAATAGGCGAGGTTGCGGCAATTCCTCGCCGAGAATTCCCTTGATATGTAAGTCAAATTGTGAAAAATCACAAGCCTCTATTGTATAGTGTCCCGAGTTATGGGGACGTGGGGCAAGTTCATTTACATAAATCTCGCCCGCTGCTGTCAGAAACATTTCTACACAAAGTGTCCCTGAAAGCTGGAGCTCTTTAGCTATCGCCAGCGCTAAACCTTTAGCCTTTTCGCTGACCTCAAGAGGTACGGGAGCAGGAGCAATGGTACGGTGTAGAATATTATTAATATGTTCATTTTGACAAAGGGGGAAGGTCACAAAATCCTTACCATTCCCACTAATAATTAAAGAAATCTCACAATCAAAATCAACAAATTCCTCCAGTACACATTCTGCACTCTCTGCTAACTTCATGGCCTCTTTCAAATCCTCATCAGATTTCAAAACAACTTGACCGTGTCCATCATAGCCGCCCATTGTTGTTTTTAATACTTGTTTTTTTGTTACTTGCTCTGGAAGATCTTGAGCATTTTCTACGAGTTTCCACGGGGCTATTTTCACGCCACATTGTTCTAAAAACTCTTTTTCTAACCGACGATTTTGCGTGATTTCTAATAATCGAATGCCTTGCGGAATAGCGACACAGGCATCAAGCTGATGTAAAGCGCTAGCCGATACATTTTCAAACTCATAGGTTATCAGATCACAAGCATAAGCTAGCTTAAGAAGCGCATCAACATCATCATATTCCGCAATAATCAACTCATCCGAACACTTTGCTGCGGAACAGTTCGGATTTGGATCGAGTGTAATCACTTTATGGCCCATATATTGTGCAGAAATAGCCATCATTTGGCCCAACTGCCCACCACCAATAATTCCAATTGTTTTTTTCTTATGTTGCATATTCTTATTATAGGCCATTTTTCTTTGTTCTCCCTATTCTTTTCGGATAGTTTAAAAATAAATCCGCATATTATCCGGATTTTTGTTTACTAAAATCAAAATATTTTTACAAATATTACGCTCGTTTTTAAATTAAAAGTTTACAACAATTCTTTAGTTGAAGAGACTGATATATCGGCTGCTTCTTTTCTATATTTTTTCAATTTTTCTACTAAGCTTTTATCAGCAAGTGCCAAAATCTGAATAGCATAGAGAGCTGCATTTTTGGCTCCTGAAGTGCCTATAGCCATACTAGCAACAGGAACTCCACCTGGCATCTGGACGATGGAGTAAAGGCTATCTAAGCCAGATAAGGCACGTGACTGAATAGGCACACCAATAACAGGAAGAAGTGTCATTGCAGCAACCATTCCAGGTAAATGTGCCGCACCTCCTGCGCCAGCAATTATGAGCTTATAGCCTTGTTGCTCCGCATTTTTCGCAAAATTCATCATAATTTCTGGTGTCCGGTGAGCGGAGACGACCTTTTTGTCAAAATCGATACCGAACTCCTCCAAAATATGAGTCGCTTGTTTCATTGTCTCCCAATCTGAAAGTGATCCCATAATTACTGCAACATCTGCCATTTTTATACTCCTTTATTTCCAATGTCTTTACGATAAAACATCCCTGTATTGTCTAACTTATCTAATTTCTCGTAAAGTGATTTTTGAATACTTTTTATCTCTTTGCCGGTTTCGGTAACCATGTATATGCGTCCCCCTTTTGAAAGGAGCTGACCATCTTTTCTTATAACACCAGCATAATAACAGTTCAAATCCTGTAGCTCTGGTAGAACAACACTCTTTGCTGAAGCATCGGGATAGCCCTGATTTGCTACAACTACTCCTAAGGTAACTTCTTCGGTATTACAGATCAAGTTTGGCTCTCGTCCTTGTAAGATATCCAATATATTTTCAAAAAAATCACTTGTAATAGTTTCTAGAACCACTTGCGTTTCTGGGTCACCAAAGCGAGCATTAAATTCAATCGTTTTGACACCTTCGGATGTCAATATTAATCCGGCATAAAGAATACCAGTAAAAGGCTTATTCTCCGCCTCTAACCCAGCCACAGTTGGTTGAACAATTTTTTCTATGGCTTCTTGTACTACAGCTTCTGGAATATGAGGTACAGGTGCATAAGCACCCATCCCCCCTGTATTTGGCCCTCGATCGCCATCAAAGGCACGTTTATGATCTTGCGCAATAGGTAACGGGTATATCTTTCCATCATGTACTAAGCTAAAAAGTGAAAACTCTTCGCCATCAAGGTATTCTTCTACCACAACTTTTGCTGCTTTTGTCTGGAAAATATCTTCTAAAGCAGCTTTTGCTGCTTCTAAATCCATGGCAACTGTGACGCCTTTTCCTGCAGCTAAGCCATCTGCCTTGATAACAATAGGTGCACCTTTTGTCTCAACGTAATTTAGAGCCTTTCCGAGATCCGTAAAACTCTCGTAGTCTGCTGTGGGTACGCCGTATTTTTTCATTATTGACTTAGCAAAAGTTTTACTGCCTTCGATTTGAGCAGCTTCAGCTCTTGGTCCAAATATAAGCAACCCTTCGTCTAAGAAAGCATCCACAATGCCGTTCATCAATGCTGTTTCTGGACCAACAAAAGTCAAATCTACTTTTTTCTTCTTCGCAAAGTCTACCAATAGATGATTTTCAAGTTCGGAAATAGCTACATTTTCCAGCTTTTCCTCCGCCATACCCACATTTCCTGGGCAAATAAAAACTTTCTTTACTTTTTCACTTTTTGCAAATTTTCGTGCAAGTGCATGTTCACGCCCACCTGAGCCAACAACTAAAACCCTCATATTTCCTCACTTTCTTCTCACTTCTATCTTAAGATATTTAGAGAAAAAGAAAAAGCCCCAGGGGGCTTTTCTAAATATATTCTTATTCCATTGTTCGGAATTATCAAGCAAGGACAGGTAGAGAAGGTATTTCTAATAAATCTTCGATAACACAATCTGGTGTTAAATCTTTTTGCGCCTCTAAGTGTTTAGGATTATACCAAATTGTTTTAATACCTGCATTTTTTCCGCCTAGGATATCTGTAGCTAAGGTATCACCAACAATCGCAAAATCTTTATCCGCAGCATGATCGATATGTTCAAATACATAATCAAAGAATTCTTTTGATGGCTTGTGTTTTCCAATTTCTTCACTGATAAATATTTCTTTGAAATATCCGGCAATGCCAGACTCTAAAATTCGTGGACGAGAAACTTTTGATGTACCATTACTAACAATGTACATTTCTGTTGCTTCTTGCGCCAGGCAATCCAAAAGTTCCATAGCGTGGTCCATCAATTCATGACCTTGAGCCAAGTGAAGTTGGTAAGCTGCATCAACAGCCGAAGCATCGTAAGCTTCTTTAACTCCCAAAGCTCTAAAAGCATTAGCAAAACGTGTAGAAAGAAGCTCTTCACGACTGATTTCTCCTGCTTCATGACTTCGCCAAAGCGCTTTATTTTCACGTGAGTAGATGGCTCTGTTTTCTTTTGTATCTTCAATATGGTATTGCTCAAAGATTTTGCCTAAAGCCATGTACTCTGCCTTATCAAAATCAAGAAGTGTGTTGTCTATGTCAAAAAGTAATACAGTCATTTTCATCTCTTTCTAAAAATTTATGATAGCTCTAGTTTAACGATTTCATCGTATTTTTTCAACAAAAGAGACTTTTATAACGGTCACTATCTGGCTAATAAAGCAACCGACTGATAAGGTGCCAGTGTTTCAGACTTATATGAATCATAGTTATTAACGAAGACTTCTGCATCTTCAAAACCCTGTGGCAAAGTAAAGTTCACGCTGTGATTGGCAAAGTTATTCAGTACAAGTAAAAGTTGGCCTTTATATTCACGTACAAAAGCATAAATGTGCTCTGAATCTTTAAGTGCAGCTTTATAATCTCCCTCAGAAATAATTTTTTCCGTTTTTCGTAAACGAATCATTTCTTTATAGAAATTATAGATTTCTCCGTTTTTATCTCTTTTCAGATTAATGTCGGTATGTTTGCCCAACTTCAGCCATGGATCTCCTTTGCTAAAGCCCGCATTTGCGCTATCGTCCCATTGCATCGGTGTTCTTGAATTGTCACGTGATTTACTGCTGATTATTTCAAACGCTTCGGATTCTGTTTTTCCTTGTTTCAAAAGTATTTCGTAAGCATTCAAAGCTTCTAAATCTTGATAATCGGCAACAGAATCATAGTCAGGATCAATCATACCAATTTCTTCACCCATATAAATAAAAGGTGTGCCACGGCTGAGGTGAATCGCAGCAGCTAGCATCGTTGCTCCTTTTATACGGAAATTTTTCACATCCACAAAACGATTGAGTGCTCGAGGTTGATCATGATTATTCCAAAAAGTAGCATTCCAGCCGCCACCTTGTGACATTTTTTCGCCCCATTCATGGAAAAGCTCTTTGAGCGCTTGAAAATCAAAGGGAACTTTGGTCCATTTATCACCATCTTTGTAATCTGTTTTTAGATGATGGAAATTAAAAACCATACTGAGTTCTCTTCGCTCCGGTTGTGTATAGAGAATACTGTTTTCGATGGACGTTGAGCTCATTTCTCCCACAGTTATGGCATATTCATCTTGGCCAAAAGTAGCAGCATTGAGCATTTTCAAATATTCATGCGTGATTGGTTTATCAGTATACTCAAATTTCCCATCAAATTCTGGATTGTTTTTAAGTATTTCGTCTTTTCCAATAACGTTAATCACGTCAAAGCGAAAGCCTGATATACCTTTACCACGCCAAAAATTAACAACTTCAAACAGTTCTTTGCGAACATTGGGATTACGCCAATTTAAGTCGGCTTGAGAAATATCATAAAGATGAAGATAATATTTACCAGTATCGCCAAATGGCGCCCAAGCATTGCCACCAAATTTCGACACCCAATCCGTAGGTTCATCTCTAAGAATGAAGAAATCTTGGTAATATTTATCACCGGCAAGTGCTTTTTTAAACCATTCATGTTCTGTTGAAACATGATTCAAAACCATATCCAACATAAATTCAATACCTAACTCTTTACCACGTGCTACCATTTGGTCAAAATCTTTAAAATCACCAAATACTGGATCTATATTAGTATAGTCAGAAATATCATAACCATTATCTCTTTGCGGGCTGGGATAAAAAGGATTAAGCCAAATCATATCGATTCCTAATTCCGCCAAATAAGGTAATTTTTCCGTTACTCCTCTGAGATCACCAATACCATTTCCTGTAGTATCTAAAAATGATTTAGGGTAAATTTGATAGATGACTTTTTCACTCAATGTCATAGTTTTTTCCTTTTGTTTCTTATTTATTTACGGCTGATTTAAAGACGTTTTTCTTTTCAAGTCCTGTTCCCATTGTATCTGAATCTTTAAAGCCAAAGAACCAAACCAATGTCATGGATACAACAATACAAACAGCTGTCGCAATCCAAAAGTAGATAAAATTGTTAGGATTACCTGCAGCATGAGTCAAAGGATTTGTCGTTGCAGCAAAGTTAGGGAAACCAATAAGTGAGCCTGAGAAGCCGTACATATGCAGATCAAATAAGCCCGCAACCGCAGCGCCTGCAGCTGCACCAATCGAACTCATAATGAAAACACGAATATATTTCAAGTTAATCCCATACATGGCTGGCTCAGTTACCCCACAAAAAGCCGAAATCGCTGCTGGTAAGGCTAACCCTTTCAGACTTTGTTGGCGTGTTTTGAGAAAGACAGCTAGAGCACCAGCACCTTGTGCCAACATTGTAAAGGAAACAATCATGTTAATGTTTGATTCTCCTGTTGTTACGATTTGTTGAGTCAAGATAGGAATAACCAACCAATGGAGACCAAAGATAACTAGAACTTGGTAAAGTCCACCAATAATTGCTCCTGCTATTGTGAGATTAAGATTAATCAAGCCTGTAATGACTGAAGCAAGCGCAGAGGAAACAATACTAATTACGGGTCCTACCAATAAGAGTACCAATGAAGCCACAACAAAGAAAGTAATCATCGGTACAAAGATCGAACGAAGTGCTAAAGGCATGTGTTTCTTAAGCCAAGCACCGATTGGTTTAGCCATCCAAGCTGCTACAATAATCGGGAAAATAGTATAGGCATAATTGGGTAGACTAACAGGAATATTAAAATAACTTGTATTAAAAGTTACGCCAAATAATTCCATAACGACTGGTGCTTTTCCAGCTACAATCTCTCCTTTCTCAATAACATTAGGTGCTGCAACTAAGCCTTGTAAAGCAGGGTGAATCATAAATCCACCAACTGCAGCCAAGACAAATGGGTCTGAACCTAACTGCTTAGCAGCGGCATAGCCGACCAAGACAGGAAGGAAGTAGAATGGTGCCATCGCCATTGTTGAAATAATAATATAGGTTGGATCTGTCGGACTAATAAGTTCAAAAATATGGTTTCCTTTAACAAACATGTTAAGAATCCCGTTAATCATACCACCAGCAGCTAATAAACCAATAATCGGCATCATTGATCCCGTAATTGTTCCAACTACAACTTGAAAAGCACGAATGATTGGATTTTTAGAAACTTTTGTTTCCTCGACTTCTTCACTACTTTCGCCATCCACTACACGACTGCCCAGCTGGGCCACAATTTCGTCATAGACATCCTCAACAGCTTGACCAATAACGACTTGGTACTGCCCCAGATTTGCATTGTAGACAACCCCGGCTACACCATCCATTGCTTCAAGTTTTTTATCGTCTGCTTTTTCTTTGTCGACTAAATAGAAACGTAAGCGTGTGATACAGTGAATCACCTTTGTGATATTTTCCTCACCACCAACAGCAGCAATAATTTCTGTTGCTAATTTTTTGTAATCTGCCATGATTTCTCCTTTTATTTTGCAGTTGCTTGGCCCAACAGATCACCTGCTTGAGCAATTCCTTTTTTAACGGTAAGACTATCGAGCTTTTCATTTGTATTTGTAATTAAAACCATACTCGTAAGTGGTAAACCCGCTGCTTCCACTTCTTTCCAATTGACCTGTCCCAGAGCATCGCCGCCGTCGACTATATCGCCCACCTTAACTTTAATCTGAAAAGGTTGTCCATTTAAACTTACTGTATCAATTCCTAGATGAAGCAACACTTCTAAACCATCTGCGCGCGTGAAGCCGATAGCATGTCCTTGTACTAGACTGACTTCTCCTGCTACTGGACTGACAATGTCACTACTGGTGGGTTCAATGGCATAACCTTCCCCCATAACTTTTTTGGCAAATACAGGGTCGGAAACCTTTTCCAAATCAATAACTGTACCCGCTAAAGGTGTATAAAGGTTCTTGTCCTCACTTACACTTTTTTTCTTTCCAAAACCAAACATTTTTATTCTCCTTTAATAAAAACAAACTACAACTTGTACGTACAAGTTTATAATAGCAAAATGAAAGCGGTTTTGCAAGCGGTTATATTTTTACTTTAACTTAAAGTGCTTTTTTGTTACACTTAGGTTATGAAAAAGTACGAAATTATTCTTCGGGATTTGGAGAAAAAAATTCATGAAGGAAGATATCCCGAAAATGAGCTCTTGCCCAGTGAAAACCAGCTTACAGTGCTCTATCAAACAAGCCGTGCAACGGTACGACAAGCACTCAAAATCTTGGAAGAAAACGGGATTATTCAACGCCGTCACGGCTTTGGCTCCATTGTTATTCCCAGAGAGAGATTGATGTTCCCCATTTCAGGGTTAACTTCTTTCAAAGAGCTCAAAGATTCTTTAAACTTCAGCTCAACCACTGAAATATTAATTTTTGAAAAAATAACTGTAGATAAAGACCTCTCAGAACTTTCTTTTTTTGAAGAAGGCTCTCAAGCTTTTCATATCCTCCGCCGACGAAATATTGATGAGCAGTTCGTTATCCTAGACCGCGACTATATTTTAGCTTCTGCAGCACCTGATATGACCAGAGAAAAAGTAAAGTCTTCTCTATATGCTTACCTCGAAGATCATGTTCATCTTGATATTTCATATGCTCAAAAAGAAATCACAATTGATTTTGTCAATGATGAAGATAAAACTTATTTGGATTTGAACCCTAAGGATCGCCATGTCGTGAGTGTGCGCAGTCATGTTTATCTCGCCAATAATAATGTTTTCCAGTATACGGAAAGCCGACATCAGGTAGATAAGTTTCGCTTTACTGAGTTTTCGAGACGGCAGAAACACTAATAAAAAAAGCTAAACTCTCGTCTAGCTTTTTTTATTAGTGACGGAAATGTCTCACACCTGTAAAGATCATCGTGATGCCATACTTGTCACAGGCTTCAATGACTTCTTGATCGCGAACGGAACCACCTGGTTGGACAATCGCTTTGATGCCAGATTTAGCAATCTCATCAATATTATCTGCAAAGGGGAAGAAAGCATCAGAAGCAAGCACAGCATTATCTATATTTTTTTCCTGCGCTGCTTCAATTGCTATTTTCACTGAAGCTACACGGTTGGTTTGACCTGGCCCAACCCCAAGTGTTTGATGTTCATTTGTGACAATGATACCGTTAGACTTCACATATTTGACCGCTTTCCATGCAAATTTTAGCGCTTCCCATTGTTTTGTATCTGGTTGAGCTTGCGTTGCTACTGTCCAACTTTCTTCTTGTTCTGCAACAACATCTTGCTCCTGTACTAAGACACCTCCAAGCACACCTGTAATCATCGCTTCTTTTTCTGATGCACCAATTTGTTCAAAATCAAGCGTAAGCAAACGGATATTTTTCTTTTTCGTTAAAATTGTTAGTGCTTCATCAGAAAATGCCGGTGCAATAATGATTTCTAAAAAGATTTTGCTCATTTTCTCAGCTGTTTTTGGGTCAACTGGACGATTTAAAACGACAATACCTCCGAAGATTGAAACAGGATCTGCTTCATAAGCGTAATCCCAAGCTTGCTCAATCGTCACCCCTTGACCAATGCCGCAAGGATTCATGTGCTTAAGCGCCACAACAGTTGGTTGCTCCGTAAAATCACGCGCAATTTGCAAGGCTGCATCTGCATCACGCACATTGTTGTAAGATAATTCCTTACCGTGCAATTGCACACTTTGCCCAATCGAATAAGCAGTTGGAAGGGCATTTTCATAAAAATCTGCATCTTGTTGTGGATTTTCACCATAACGCATCCCTTGTTTTAAATCATACGTCAGTGTCAACTTTTCAGGTTTTTCCTCATGATCAGAAAACTTTTCTGTTAAATATTGTGCAATGAGTGCATCATAAGCAGCAGTATGTCGAAAAACTTTGGCAGCCAAACGTTGACGAAGCTCTAAGCTGGTTTCCCCAGCTTTTTCGAATTCTTGGAGCACTGCAGCATAGTCTGTGGGATCAACAAGAACAGTAACGTCTGCATGATTTTTTGCTGCAGAACGTAACATTGAAGGACCACCAATATCAATATTCTCGACAATTGTTTGATGATCAGCTCCTGACAAGAGTGTCTCTTTGAAAGGATAAAGATTGACAACAACCAAGTCAATGGGTGTAATATTGTGCTCTTCTAAGGCAGCTAGGTGGCTGTCCAAATCACGTCGTGCCAAAAGTCCACCATGAATCATTGGGTGCAATGTTTTCACACGTCCATCCATCATTTCCGGAAACTGCGTCACTTCTTCAATCGCTAAGGTTGCAATTCCTGCTTCATCCAAGGTTTTTTTAGTTCCGCCAGTTGAGATAATTTCAAAACCGAGTTTACTTAAAGACTCAGCCAATTCAACAATTCCATTTTTATCCGACACACTGATAAGCGCACGTTTAGTCATTTTTATTCCTTTTCTATTTTTAAGTTTATAATAGCTCTTACTATTTTTTGATAAGCTCTTCTACTACTTTTATATACAATTCATGCTCTGTTTGATGGAGCTTTTTTTCATATTCGGCGAGTTCTGGGTGATAATCAAGCTGCTGCTGGGCTAAAATTTCTCCTGTATCGACTCCAGAATCCACCCAATGCACTGTGATTCCCAAGCCTTCTTGAGCTTGCCAGGATTCCTCTAAAGCATGAGCTGAACCCGCAAAAGCTGGCAGATAAGATGGATGGATATTAATGATCCGGCCTTCATAAGCTTGCAAAAGAGTAGGACCAACAATTTTCATATAACCTGCAAGACAAATCAAATCAATCTGATGTTCACGGAGCAAAGCAACTAAGGCTTCTTCATAACTTTGCTTATCAGCAAAAGATTTTAAGGTAAAGCTGACGGCAGCTATCTTGAGCTGCTGGGCTCTTTGTAGAGCATAAGCCTCAATCTTATCCGAGAATAAGAGCTGAACTTCAGCGGGAAAAGCTTGAGCAAGAGCTTCAAAGTTGGATCCTGATCCCGAGGCAAAAACGGCAATCCTCATTTTATAATTACCGCTTGTTTCACACGTGGAGTAATTTTTCCGATTTCGTAGCATTTTACTCTTTGCTTCACTTCCTCAGCCTTTTCTGGGGCCACCGCAAGGACCATACCAATTCCCATATTGAAAATTTGGAACATTTCGTCATGAGGAACTTGACCGTATTTCTCCAAAGCTTTGAAAATAGACAAAATCTCCCAGCTGTCTTCTATAATTTCAGCTGTTAATTGATCACTAAACATTCGCGGAAGATTTTCATAAAAACCACCTCCTGTAATATGTGATATCCCCTTAATCATGTTGTCCTTTATAAGTGGCAACAGCTCTTGGACATAGATATGAGTGGGTTCAAGTAACTCTTCTCCAAGGGGGCGTTCCAGCTCAGGAAGAATTTCTTGTTTATCAAAATCTTTAAAGATTTTCCGGACGAGCGAGTATCCATTCGAATGAATACCGGAGGAAGGAAGCCCTAATAAGATATCACCTGCCTCAACATTCTTGCAGCCATCAATTAAGGCTGACTTTTCGGCAATACCGACAGCAAAACCTGCAAGGTCATAATCATCTGTATCATACATATCTGGCATTTCTGCTGTTTCACCGCCAATCAGGGCTGCACCTGACTGCAAACATCCTTGGGCAACACCTGCGACTACTTTTTCGAGCTTTTCCGGATGGTTTCTCCCGGTAGCGATATAGTCAAGAAAGTAGAGAGGTTCTGCTCCAGCTGCAACGATATCATTAACACACATGGCCACACAATCAATCCCAATCGTGTCATGTTTGTCTGCTTCAATAGCCAGCATCAACTTTGTGCCTACTCCGTCTGTTCCAGAAATAAGCACTGGTTCCTTAACATCAAGTTTTGAAAGATCAAATGCCGCTCCAAATCCTCCAAGTCCTCCAAGAACTCCCAGCCTTTTCGTTTTTTCCGCGTGTTTTTTTATGCGATCAACCACTTGGTAACCCGCTTCAACATCAACTCCTGCCTTTGCATAAGCATTTTTAGACATTTTTTCCTCCTAAAGATTTCAGGTAATTTTCTTCGTAATCGTAAAGTGGCGTCGGATATATACCGTCAAAGTAAGACAGACACAGATTATCATGTCCGATAGCCTCAACTAATCCTTCTTGGCTTAAAAAAGTAAGACTATCTGCTCCAATGATTTGGCAAATTTCATCGACTGAGTGTTCCGCTGCAATCAACTCTTCTCGCTTTTGAATATCGATACCATAAAAGCATGGATAAGCAAGCGGTGGGCTCGCAATTACAACGTGAACTTCAGCAGCGCCGGCATCTTTAAGTAAACGCACAATTCGTCTGCTTGTCGTTCCACGTACAATAGAATCGTCCACCATGATAACCTTTTTACCTTCGACTACACTGGAAACAGCCGAGAGCTTCATCCGTACACCTTGTTCTCTTAATTCTTGCGTAGGCTGAATAAATGTACGCGCCACATATTGATTTTTAATCAAGCCCATTTCGTAAGGTAATCCAGATTCTTCTGCATATCCGGATGCTGCTGAGAGTGACGAATTTGGCACACCAATAACAATATCTGCATCTACCTGTGCCTCACGTGCTAAGATACGCCCTGATTGTTTACGTGCGGTATGAACATTGACACCTGCAATAACACTGTCCGGACGTGCAAAGTAAATATACTCCATTGAACAAATTTGTGTATTGGTCTTATCTGTAAACTGCTCAACATGCAAGCCTTGATCATTAATTTGGATAATCTGACCGGGTTTGACTTCCTGGACAAACTCTGCACCGATAACATCAAAAGCACAGGTTTCACTGGCTACAACGAGCGCACCGTTCGCCATTTTCCCAATAGATAAAGGACGGAAGCCATTGGGATCAAGAGCTGCAATCATTGAATCTTCTGTCATCAAGAGATAAGCAAAGCCACCTTTAACAGTATTCAAGGCTTCCTTTACTTTTCCCATAAATTCAGGATGATGGCTGCGGCGAATCAGATGCGCCAAAATTTCGGTGTCTGAACTTGAAGAAAAGATAGCACCTTGTGCTTCTAACTCACGTCGTAGCGATACGGCATTGGTCAAGTTACCGTTATGGGCTAGACCAAGCTGTGTGTCTTGAAATTTAAAATGAAAAGGCTGGATATTGTTTAATTCTGCTGAACCTGCTGTGGCGTAGCGTACATGGCCCATAGCTGCTTTCCCTGATAATTTTTGTAAATCTTTTTCGTGACGAAAAACTTCTGTTACCAAGCCTAAATCACGATGCCGCTGAAGTTGCCCATCATTATTTGACAGAATACCAGCACCTTCTTGCCCTCTGTGTTGCAAGGCATGAAGTCCAAAATAAGTCAGTTGTGCAGCTTCAGGATGTCCCCAGATGCCAAAAACGCCACATTCTTCGTTCAAGGACTTTAATTCATAAGGCATGGAATCGCTCCTTCATAAATCGCTTTCGCTTCTTCAGTAGATAGGGAAATTTCACCATTTTTTGCTGAAATTTTAATTTCTGACTTGTCTGTAACCTGCCCTAAATTGCTTGCTTTCCCTGCCATCAGTTCTTCAAAATCTTTTTTATCTTCTGGGCGAACTGAGAGGATAAAGCGACCTTGACTTTCAGAGAAGAGTTGTGATACTTTACCATCAAAATGAACCGAAATTCCTTTATTATTAGCAAAAGCCGACTCGACAAGAGCAACAGCTAAGCCACCTTCAGATAAATCATGCGCGGACTGAATGAGACCGGCTTGGATTGCTTTCAGTACATGTTTATGATTTTCTTTTTCTGCTTGCAGGTCAAAGCTTAGCGTACCTGAAACCTCGCCTGTCATCATTTTTTGAATTTCAGAGCCAGAGAAATCATCGGCAGTCTCCCCAATAATATAAATTAAGTCACCTGTTTCTTTAAAATATTGTGTCGTAATATGTGCCACATCTTCAATCAAGCCAACCATCCCAATCATTGGTGTCGGTAAAATAGCTTGACCGTTCGTTTCGTTATAAAGGGAAACATTACCTGAGATGACCGGAGTAGATAACACACGGCAAGATTCCGAAATACCATCACATGCCTTGCTTAACTCATAAAATTGTTCTGGCTTTTCTGGATTACCAAAGTTAAGGCAGTCCGTAATTGCTAAAGGTTTCCCCCCTGAAGCAATGATATTTCGTGCTGCTTCTGCGACAGCTATTTGTCCACCAATCTCGGGATTAAGGTAGAGATAGCGCGCATTACAGTCTGTTGTCATTGCTAAAGCTTTATTGGAATGACGGAGGCGAATAACTGCTGCATCAGATCCTGGTGCAACGACTGTATTTGTCATTACTCGACTATCGTAGGTTTCATAAATACTGCGCTTGCTCGCAATTGTTGGTTGACTAAGGAGATCTTTGAGAACCTCTGTTGCATTTACGATTTCCGGGATAAACTTTTCAGCTTTTTCAAATTCAGCAATCCGTGCAGGTTCTTTCATTTCACGATAATAAACCGGTGCATCCTCAGCTAAAGAGTCTACTGGAATTTCGGCAACCTTTTCACCTTGATGGAATAATGTGTACATCCCATCGTCAGTGACTTCACCGATATTTACCGCATCAAGTTCGTACTTTTTAAAGAGCTCAACGATTTCATCTTCATGTCCTTTTTTAATGCAAAGCACCATCCGCTCTTGCGACTCTGAAAGCATCATTTCGTATGGTGTCATATTCGTCTCACGTTGTGGCACTAAATCTAAATTAAGTTTCAAACCTGAGCCAGCTTTCGAAGCCATTTCCGAAGTTGAAGAAACTAATCCAGCAGCCCCCATATCTTGAATACCGACAAGGATATCAGAATGATTATGGATCACTTCAAGACAAGCCTCTAACAAAAGTTTTTCCATAAAAGGATCGCCCACTTGAACGGCAGAACGTTGTGTTTCAGAACCTGAACCAAACTCCTGAGAGGCAAAGGAAGCACCATGAATGCCGTCACGTCCTGTTTTCGCTCCCACATACATGATTGTGTTGCCTACACCTTTGGCTTGTCCTTTTTGGATGTGCTTATGCTCAATCAAGCCCACACACATCACGTTCACTAAAGGATTTCCCGCATAAGATTCGTCAAAAGCTACTTCTCCACCCACTGTAGGAATACCAATACAGTTACCATATCCAGCTATTCCTGCCGTGACACGCTCAACAATATGACGCGTTTTAGCATTGTCAATCTGACCAAAGCGAAGGCTGTCTAAAAGAGCAACTGGTCGCGCTCCCATCGAAAAGATATCACGAATAATCCCGCCCGATCCTGTTGCTGCACCTTCATAGGGTTCGACATAGCTTGGGTGATTGTGTGACTCTGCCTTGAAAACAACTGCCCAGTCATCACCCATATCAACGACTCCAGCACCTTCACCTGGTCCCATAAGTACTTGTGGACCTTCTGTTGGAAATTTTTTCAAGACAGGTTTTGAATTTTTATAACAACAATGCTCTGACCACATCACGGCATACATGCCAGTTTCTGTAAAGTTAGGCAGGCGACCACCAAGAATCTCATTTTTAATTTTAGAGTATTCTTCATCAGTCAAGCCCCATTCACGATAAATTTTTGACGTTTGGATTTGTTCTGGACTCATTTCACCGCTCATTGTGACGCTCCTTCTTCTACAAAATTTTTCAAGATACTGGCAAACATTTTTTTACCATCATTTCCACCAAGTAAGGATTCTACGGCGCGTTCTGGATGGGGCATCATCCCCAAAACATTCCCTTCTTGATTACAAATCCCAGCAATGTCTAAAGCAGAACCATTGGGGTTTCCATTTGCATAAGTGAAAACGATTTGTCCGTTATTTTTTAAATCTGCCAAGGTTTGTTCATCAGCAATATACTTACCTTCCCCATGTGCAATAGGCAAGCTAATCACTTCATCTTTAGAAAAGACAGTTGTAAATTTTGAATTATTATTTACTTTTAAGTTTTGCCACTTTGAAACAAACTTTAAGCTGTCATTTTGAATCAAAGCACCTGGTAAAAGTCCTGCTTCGATAAGAATTTGAAACCCATTGCAGGTACCAAAGACAGGTTTTCCTTCTGCAGCCAAACGTTTAATTTCAGGCATAACATTCGAAAAAGAAGCAATGGCTCCGCAACGTAAGTAATCCCCGTAACTGAAACCTCCAGGAATCAACACACCATCAAAGCCTGTAAGAGACTTTTCCTCATGCCAGACAAATTCGGCTTCGGCTTGCATCACATCACGAATGGCCCAGAGGAGATCGAAATCACAATTTGATCCTGGAAATTGAATAACTGCAAATTTCATCAATCTACCACCTCAACCTTGTAAGTTTCCATGTTTGGATTTGCTAATAATTTTTCAGCTATCTCTTCCACTTTCTTCACGGCCAATTGAGAATCTCCCTCAACTTCGATTTCAAAATATTTACCAACGCGAATATCTTGAATTTCAGAGTAGCCTAGCTTTTGAGTTGCTGCCTTGATTGCTTGTCCTTGAGGATCCAAAATTGATTTTTTATAGGTTACGTAAACTTCTACTTTGCTCATTTTCTCTTTCTCGTTCACTTTCTTTTATTTGTCTCTGCCATTACGGCATTAAGTCTTAAAGTTCTTTTTCTTCTTGAAGGGCTGTGAGTACACGACTGTATACTTCAATCAAGTCGCCAATATTACGACGGAAAACATCTTTATCTAAATGGTTCCCCTCCGCATCCCAAAGGCGACAGGTATCTGGTGAAATTTCGTCTGCCAAGATAATTTCGCCATCTGCTGTACGACCAAATTCGAGTTTGAAATCAACCAGACTCAAGCCGATTTCCCCCCATATTTTTTGGAGAAGGGTATTGATTTTCAGTGTTTCTGACTTGATGAATTCCAGTTCTTCTGGTTGAGCAAGTTCAAGAAAATAGACATGTTCATCATTGATAAAAGGATCATCGAGTGCATCAGACTTGTAATAAAATTCAATAATAGGTCGAGGAAGAATGTCACCTTCTTCCAAAGCAAATCGCTTTGCAAAAGAGCCAGCAACACGATTTCTTAAGACCACTTCTAGAGGTATAATCTCAACTTTCCGGTTTAATTGTTCGGTTTTAGATAGTTGTGTGATAAAAGATGTTTTAATTTGTTCGGCATTCATTTTTTGAAAAATCAGGGATGTAATTTGATTGTTCAATGCCCCTTTGCCTTTAATTTCTTCTTTTCTTTTACCATTTAGAGCTGTTGCGTTATCACAATACTCCACCCAAACCAGCTGTTCATCCTCTGTTTCATAAAGCTTCTTTGCTTTACCTTCATAAAGTAAGCGTCCCTTTCTCACGATATGCCTCCTCTTTATTTTATAATTTAATTCTAACCTTATTTAGAGTACAAAAAAAGATATTACTTGTGAAAGTAATATCTTTTTTGAATATCATTCGCTTTTTACGAACATTTATATAAAACTTCAAATTCTTCACAGACAATATCCATATCTGGTGCATAACAATCTAAATCTCGGAAAAAAGCTTCATGAACTTGCCGCCAATAAGCCAAGCTCCTGTCTCCTTCACCTTCGTTAAAGGCATGATCCTCTGTTACCTTATTAAACTTAGTAATATAGACCTTGCTTGTTTGAATCGCGGCTCGTGGATTTCCTTTGCCATCGAGTAAAATCTCATATCTTCCATCCACAGCAGGTAAAAAATCGTCTGGTCCATACAGGGACAATGCGCTTGCTGTAGCTCTTTTTTTCCCCTCAAGTACAAGTTCTAATAGCTCATCAGCCATTTGAGGAGTGTTACCAAAGGCCCAAGCATCACTGAAGTTATCTGGATTTAGATTAGCCTCTGCGATAAATTTTTCGTACATTTTTCCTTCCCGTCTTTTATAACTTTAATTGCATTTTGTAATTTTTTATATTTTGGTTGCGTCGTAGGACGATTTGTTGCTCTAAAATCTCATAGCCACGTTTTTCAAAAAAAGGCCGTGCAGTTAAGGAAACATCAACATTTATTCTTTCTGCCCCCTGCCCCTTACAATATTGTTCAATCTGATTGGCAAGGAGATTTCCTACACCTCGTTTCTGAGAATCCTTATCAACATACAGGCAATCAAATTTGTCTTCGCTCGTCGCATTAGCAAAGCCTAAAATTTTTCCGCTTTCTTCTACAACTATACAATAACTCTCAGCCAGCAGTTTTTCCGAAAAAAAATCAGACTTATCAGATGGCGCCCATGCTTCTAACTCTTCTGCAGAATAATCCGCAGCATTGATTGTATGTACTGTTGTATAAAACAAATCAACAATCTCAGCATAATCGTTTGAGCAGTAATGTCGACAGTTCATCTTAAATCGCCAAATCAAATTTGAGTTGTGGAGTCACAGGTTCATAGTCCACCAATTCAAAATCTTCTGGTTTAATATCAAAGAAATTCGTTCCATCTGGTACATTTAGAATCAAGCATGGCTCTTTTTCTGAACCCGTGCGTGACAGTAACTCATTCGCTTGTTCAAATTGATTATCGTAAATATGCAAGTTGTTGACAAAGTAGAAAAACTTACCGACTTTCCAGCTGAAGTGTTTAGCCAACATCATTTGCAAAGCCACATACTGCATCGCATTAATATGATGCGCCACAAGCATGTCGTTTGAACGTTGAATCAAGGTTGCATCCAGATAAATTTGTCCATCTGCTTCACGTCTTACATCAAACATCGTTTGAAATGCACAAGGCAAAAGTCCTTCGGTTTCTTCAAAATCTTCATATTGCCAAAGATTAATGATATTCCGACGGTTCCATGGATTTTTTTCCAAACCTTCGAGAAGCTTGCCGATAATGTTATATTTTTTAACAGTTGCTCCATAACGTTGTCCAATGGTACCATCACCGATACCCCATTCAGCCCAATATTTCACACCATATTTTTCTTCTAGAACGTCAAGTGCGCTGGTCTGATCTTGGTAAATCCACATGAGTTCTTTGATTGCCGTCTTGATAGGAATACGACGAAGAGTTGTGATAGGAAATTGGCCATTTTCAAGATCATAAGTGACGAAAGATCCTGTAATATATTTACTGTTGGCTGTTTGGCCATTTTTATATTTTGGACGCGCATTTTCTGAAAACACGCCATTTTCGAGGATATTACTGATATTTTCTTTGAAGATTTGGTCTGCGTAGGTCATATTTCCCTCTCTTACTTTCGCTTTATTATGACTAACATTATACCATATAAATAAACAAACTTTTATAAAAGCGTCTATCTCCTTAATCCTACTAACTCCTTCATATCTCTATTTCAATAAATATATGGGGGGCTTTTAAATATTCGAAAGTAGTATTTTTATCTATCCCACTTCATTTTTTCTTAGTTTTTAAAATACCATTTCATTCATTATTAAAAAGCTCCTAAAACATCAACTTTACAAACTGTAACGAATACCTCTTATGTACCTTGGCTAAACTTCTTACTCAAGACGTGCTCTTTATTACACTTCAATAGTATGGGATTCATTGCAAACTTCGAATAATTAAAAGAGCCCTTAGACTCTTTTAATTTTTAGCTTTTCGTTTGAACTATTAGTTTGAATTTCATTTGCACATGAAGTCATATTAATTGTTTCAGCAATTTTTAACTTTTAAATTCACTCTCTGTATTTACGATGATTTTTGGGAATAAACTTTCTAATTTCTTCAGCATTAAAGCCAATCATTAATTTATTTTTATCAATTAAAATGGGCGTTTTTAATAGCTCAGTATGCTTCAATATAAAATCGACAGTATCATTAAAATCCATTTTATCCATCTTTTCCATATGTTTCTTAAAATAGATTCTAACATTTCGTTTATAAATATCTTCAAATCCATTATTAGATAAGAATAATATATATACTAAATCTTCTTTAGATATTTGCTTTATTTTTTTTATTGATACTTCTAATCCTTTAGCTTCAAACCATTTAATAGCCTTTTGGCTTGAATGATTGCTAGAATTATAATAAATTTTTATCAATTAAACTTACTTTCCTTTAGCATTTAATTATGTTTTTGTATTTTGAATTATTTTTCTTCTATACTTCTTTGGTAAAAATTGACGAATATCATCGGGATTAAAACCCACTAGGGACTTCTTTTCTCCTAGTATGATAGGAGTTTGTAATAAGTTAGGATTTTCAATTAAATATTTTATTCCTTCATTAAAATTCATATCTTTTAAATTTATCAACTTCTGCTTATTTTTTGAGCTAATCCTGCTTGAACTTTTTACAATGCTTGCGAAACCCTTTGTACTCATGGATAGTATCTCTACTAAGTCATCATCAGATATGTGATTAATTCTAAAAGTTTTAATTTCTATTTGATATTTTCTAAACCAATCTAAAGCACGTTTTGTTGATCCACATCCTTTTTTACAGTATACTTTTATCATTTTATTCCTAAAAACCCCTAAAAAGCTATGGGGATAAAACCTCTGTATTTAATTTATTACTGTATTCCAATTCAATATCCAAAAACAATATAATAATTAATTATGAGTATAACATAAAAATATTCCGAAAAAAATATGTCTCAAAAGAAATTGAGGAATATAATCATGTAATATCAATAGCCTAAGCGTTTATCTAAAAGTTGTTAATTTATACAAAAGTAAGATAACAAACAATGAGCCAAACAATTGAAATGTTATTCAAAATATCAGAGAATTGTATTATTAATGCATTTAAAGGAGAAAAAATGAATTATAAAAGAATTACAAAGTGCGGAACAATTATTGCTTTAGCTGCACTATTAGTTCCTACAACAAATTCACTTGCCGAAAGTGTATCAATTGATACAGAAGAGAAAAACTCTCATGTCAGTAATATCAATGATGATTCTCAGCAAGTAGCAACAATTAATGAAAATATACAAGCTACATCCATAAAAAACGAAGAACCTACTGTGGAACAAAGAATACAGCCCGAGACAGTTCAAAAAGATGTAATTAGCAAAGCTTCAGAACCGCAGGTAAATTTTTCAAACGATGTCCCTACTTCTTATATTTCATCAGTTTCTGGTGTGTCTTTCACCTGGAATTTAAAAACTGTAAAAGATCAAAATGAGATAGTAGCAGGTGATAAGATTATCCTATCTATTTCAAGTGAGGGTTTGGATTATTCAAGTGTTAAATTTTCATCAGGAAGCACTTCTGACCCTTATTTCGACCTAGTACTTGATGAAGAAAACGGACAAATCATTCTAGTAGCAAAACAAAACGTACAGTTTGATGGGAGTATTTCAACCACCATAACAGCTCGTCCAACAGGAATTGAAGGGCCTTCGGACTTTCCTTTTACTTCTACTTACGTTCCCGTTGAAGGAAATCCTATCGACCTTTCTGCAAACAACATGATTTTACATGTAAAAAATAGTGGTGGGGGTTCTTGGGCAATTGTAGGTACACCAACAACACCAGGTAATCATTGGGGTTCTTTGGAAGCTAATGGTCATAATTTATACAAACCCAATAATAACGGTACTAACTTACCGGGAAAATTTTATTATACACAAAATGCACAGAATTGGTTCACCGGTTTGTTTAATGGCAATTATCATAATATTGTAGGAGGAGGTCCTTATACTTTCATAATCAATTCAAATTATCCAATTGATACAGAAAGTTTTGTTTTATCTGCTGGGAAGATAGGAGATATGTATGACGCATCAGATGATTATACTATCCAGTGGGAAAATAACAATAAAACCGCAAAAATCACTTTTGAAGAACTAAAAGCTACAGGACAAATGGGTAGTGCATTAGCTGCTACATATTATGTCCTGACAGATACTATAAATGATGAAGTTAATATAGAATCCTATGCCATAGACGCATCTAACAATGTCCTTGGAAGCAAGAGCACAGCCAAAGGAACATACTACCCTACAAGTAGCGGAAGCTTCCTTCCCTCTATTACAACTGAAGATAGAACAGTCTATACTACTGACCCAGCGTTAGATTTAAAATCTTTAGCAAAAGCCTTTGACCAAGTTGATGGGGATATTTCTCAAAACGTTCAAATAGTAGATAATAATAACTTTGACCAAACAAAACCAGGCGTTTATAAAATCAAATATAGCGTATCAAATTCATTTGGAGAGACTGCTGAAGGGATTGCGACTGTCACCGTTATAGAGAGCAAAACTTCCATCGATGCTCATGATTCCACTATTTACGTTGGAGATGCATGGAAAACTGAAGATAACTTTGACAGTGCGACAGATAAAGATGGAAATCCAATTGATTTTTCTAAAGTAAATGTTACAGGTACAGTTGATAATACTAAGCCCGGTAAGTACGACATTACTTATGAATTTAATGGTGTGTCTAAAACAGTGACTGTTACTGTTTTGCCTGTTCAAACTTCCATCGATGCTCATGATTCCACTATTTACGTTGGAGATGCATGGAAAGCTGAAGATAACTTTGACAGTGCGACAGATAAAGATGGAAATCCAATTGATTTTTCTAAAGTAAATGTTACAGGTACAGTTGATAATACTAAGCCCGGTAAGTACGACATTACTTATGAATTTAATGG